>NZ_JAHLPN010000008.1 GCF_018917935.1 Kineothrix sp. MSJ-39
TGGACAGACCGCTGGTGTATCTGTTGGTGACCAACACCATGGCAGAGTAGCCAAGTCTGGCAGGGATAAACGCTGAAGGCATCTAAGCGTGAAGCCCCCCTCAAGATGAGATATCCCAATAAGTAAGACCCCTTAGAGAGTATGAGGTAGATAGGCTTAAGGTGTAAGCACAGTAATGTGTTCAGCTGATAAGTACTAATAGGTCGAGGGCTTATCCTTTGCGACAAGAAGGGGCCCACGGAAGTGGGAAGTGATCTTGCCGCCAGGTAATAGGCGAAGCCTGTTACAGAACAGAAATCATCAAGAAATGATGAGAGTGTGGACAGAAATGATCCAGTAAGAAATGAAAGATCGATGAATTAGTCAAAAGAGTTTGCATACGATGTAAAGAAAGATTTCAGTATTCGGTTTTGAAGGTATGAACAATATCTTCATTAGGCCTAGTGGCTCAGTTGGTTAGAGCGCCGCCCTGTCACGGCGGAGGTCGTCGGTTCGAGTCCGATCTGGGTCGTTTATATCACGAATGAGGGATCTTAGCTCAGCTGGGAGAGCATCTGCCTTACAAGCAGAGGGTCACAGGTTCGAGCCCTGTAGGTCCCATTTTATTATGTATCAATTGAATATGCCGATGTGGCTCAATTGGCAGAGCAGCTGATTTGTAATCAGCAGGTTATCGGTTCGAGTCCGATCATCGGCTTTGTGAAAAGCTTGATTTATCTTGTTTTTCATATGGGTGGATTCCCGAGTGGCCAAAGGGGACAGACTGTAAATCTGCTGGCAATGCCTTCGAAGGTTCGAATCCTTCTCCGCCCATTGTACTAAGAGATTTAGTACTGTTACAATCGTATATCGCGGGGTGGAGCAGTCTGGAAGCTCGCCGGGCTCATAACCCGGAGGTCATAGGTTCAAATCCTGTCCCCGCTACTCATGCCCAGATAGCTCAGTCGGTAGAGCAGAGGACTGAAAATCCTCGTGTCACTGGTTCGATTCCGGTTCTGGGCATTCTCTTATGTTTATAATAAAAGCATAGGAAATGCAAATTATATATATGGGCCACTAGCTCAGGTGGTAGAGCACTTGACTTTTAATCAAGTTGTCCGGGGTTCGAGTCCCCGGTGGCTCATTGGAAGCTTATTTCTGAAAAGAAGTAAGCTTTTTTGTTTGTCTAAATTACATAATAATTATAAAAATTTTCAAAAAATACTATTCTATACAAAATAAATATATTATAATAGAAAAACAAATAAAATAACTGACAATTAGAAAGGGTAAATAAGTATAGTTATACTTTGGGGAATGAAAAGGAAAAAGCTATTTTACTTAAGAAAAATAGGGAAATGAAAATAAAGTAGTGAAATAGAGCAGAAAAGAAAGGGGAATTATAATGAAAAGGATGAAAAAAGGCGTATCAATTGCACTGATCATGGTGACATTGTGTTTACTGACAGGATGTTCTTTCGCAAAGGCAGAAACGACGATACAGGTATCTGTAGATACAGACGGGAAAACGGTAAAAGCTATATTGAAAGCGGATCAGAGTCAGGGATATGAATGGAAATATCTCATTATGAATGGTGCACTTTCCGAATCCGCATCCAGATTTGAAAATAATATTTTCAGTAATACTTATATTCAAAAGTACTCTTATACATATAATGTATCAAAGGGCAATGAAGATGAACTTATATTTGTACTGATCAAGGACAAGGATTATGAAAATGCCAAGGCATATGAATATCCGGTCACAATAGATGATACGGGCAGTGTTAAGATTGGAAACAGAACGGAGAAAACGGTTGGATATTACCCGGATCTGTTAAAGGCAATTCAATAGTATAGAAACAGAAGTGAGGGCACATGCATAGGATATTGGATGAATGCGAAATATTCTTTGCGTGTGCTTTTTGTTTATAGGAGCGTATGGTATACTGATATAGTAAGATCCGATTATCGATAGACAGTGTCGATAGGATTTGTAATGCCTATATATGAGAATATGATAAGATCAATAGTGCCTGTATATATGTGAGAAATGGTGAGATAACTATAAAATGAGATTGAAATAGGTATGATAAGTTATGGCAAAAGGACGCGGATAGTATGGGATATGATTATATAAATAAATGGAAAAACTGGCGTACGAAAAGAAAAAAATATTTGAAAATGTTGCAACATGGGCTAATGAACAGAACAAAACATTATGGCAGTGATATCTTTCAAAAGCCTAATTTTAAAAAGACAGCCAAATTCGTCCAGCATGGGGATGTATCCGTAAGAAAACACAGTATCAGTGTAGCATTGACTGCCTTGCGGATCAGTCATATGCTGCCATTTCACACAAACGATAAAGCCATTGTCAGAGGTGCGCTTCTGCATGATTATTTCCTGTATGACTGGCATAAAAATAAGATCAGGCCAAGCAGATTTTATAAATTTTATGAGATGCATGGCTTTACCCATCCGGGCACAGCACTGGAAAATGCAAAAAAGGATTTCAGGCTGACCAAGAGAGAGCAGGATATCATAAAGAAGCATATGTGGCCGTTGACAGTCATTCCACCGATGTGCAGGGAAGCATGGATTGTGACGGCTGCGGATAAATATTGCTCTCTGATGGAAACCCTGCATCTGCATGGGAAGAAAACGAGAAAATAAATTTGACTGGATTTTGTATACAAGATGAAGCAGAATTTATATGAAAAACTGAATGAACTGGCAAAATCGGATATCTATCCTTTTCATATGCCGGGGCATAAAAGACAATTACGGGAAAAGCCGTTTGATGAAATCACAAAGATTGATATTACAGAAATCACGGATTTTGATGATCTGCATGAACCGGAAGGGATTCTGAAGGAAGAACAGGAATTTGCTGCTGCGTTATATGGGGCAGACCATACGTATTATATTGTAAACGGAAGTACCTGCGGTATTCTGACTGCGGTCAGTGCAGTATGTCGCTGGGGCGATACGATCGTTATGGCGAGAAATTGTCATAAATCGGCTTATCATGCCGCATATCTTCAGAACTTGCAAATAGAATATGTAGAGCCGCTAAGAAGTGCGGAAGACTATCCTGCAGGACCTGTGCTGACAGAAGAGATTGAAAATGCACTGCAACACGCGGCGCAAAAACAGGCTGCCAGGGCAGTGATTCTGACGTCACCCACTTATGAAGGGGTGTTTTCCGATATTCCGGCGATCGCAGAAATAGTACATGCGCATCATGCGGTGCTGATTGTGGATGAAGCGCATGGTGCACATCTTGGATTTTCGGCAGAGTTTCCGCAGTCGGCGGTCAGACAGGGAGCGGATCTTGTTGTGCAGAGCCTGCATAAGACACTACCGGCGATGACACAGACCGCGCTTCTTCATGTATGCGGAAACAGAGTGGATCCGCGGCGTGTGCAGCAATATCTGGATATCTATGAAACAAGCAGTCCATCTTATGTCATGATGGCTTCCATGAGTAAGTGCCTGCATCTGATCGATGAAGAGAAAGACTGTTTATTTGCAAATTTTTATGAGAAGCTGCAGGATTTTTATAAAATCAGGGAACAATTAAAACATATTATGATACTGGATGCTGCATGGGCATGGAATACCTATCATGCTTATATGGATCCGTCAAAGATCAATATTTGTGTTGCAGGCTGCATGAGAGATGGCAGTATCTACACAGGGAAAATGTTGTCAGCGGAGCTTTTGCGGACATATCATATCGAAACGGAAATGACAGCAGAGCAGTATGTGATCGCAATGACTTCTGTGATGGATACGCAGGAGGGCTTTGACCGGCTGAAAGCAGCGTTATTGGAAATTGACAGTAGGTTGTCAGTAACTGAAAATGAGGAAATTGAGATAACACCGTCAGGTTACAGAGGGACAGAGTTGTCTGCCCGGAGAACATCAGATGAAGAAAAAAATAGAGATTTCTCCTGCAAAACGGAAAAAATTGTGAAAAATGATGCAGGTCAATCGGCAGGACAGAATAGTATGTTGAATGACGAGGAACAGGAAGCAGAACACAGAGCTGACAGCATACAGACAATATACACAATTCGTCAGGCAATGGACCATGTGCAGAAGGCTGTTGGCTGGGAGGAAGCTGTCGGACGGATCAGTGCGGAATTTGTGATCGTATATCCGCCGGGCGCGCCTCTTTTGGTTCCGGGAGAAGTGATCACACAGGCTTTGTATGAGAAGGTAAAGCATTATCATGCATTGGGACTGAATCTGCAGGGAATGCAGGACAGGGCATTGCAAAGAATCCGTATCGTTACGGAATAGAAAAAACTTTACCGTATCTTTGCCGTTTATTTACATGCAGCAGGGTAAATACGCATTGCAATCCCTTATTAAAAATGAGATAATACAGGAAAAAGCGAAAGGTGGAAAAATATAAATGAGAAAAACAAAAATAATCTGTACAATCGGACCGGCCAGTGAGGGAGAGGACAAGTTAAGGGAATTGATGCTTGCCGGAATGAATGTGGCGAGATTTAATTTTTCCCATGGAACACATGAAGAACAGAAAGCAAAGTTTGCAAGAGTACTGAAGGTCAGCAATGAGCTGGGACTTCCTGTTGCAACTTTATTAGATACAAAAGGACCGGAAATCAGATTACGTGATTTTGAAGGCGGAAAAGCAATGCTTGAGCCGGGTCAGATATTTACACTGACAACAGAAGAGATCATGGGTACAAGTGAGAAGGCTGCAATCAGCTATAAAGGGCTGAAAAATGATGTCAGTACAGGCAGCATGATCCTGATCGACGATGGAAAGATTGAAATGCGTGTAGAAAAGATCACAGATACAGAGATCCAGTGCCGTGTTGTCAATGGCGGTAAAGTATCCAACCATAAAGGAATCAATGTACCGGGCGCAGTTCTTTCCATGCCATACATTTCAGAAGTGGATTATGCAGATATCAAATTCTGTGCAGAAATGGGTTATGATTTCCTGGCAGCTTCCTTTGTCAGAACAAAAGAGGATATTTTAGAGGTCAGAAAGATCTTAGACGAATATAACAGCAAAGCAAAGGTAATCGCAAAGATTGAAAATATGCAGGGTATCCAGAATCTGGATGAGATCCTTGAAGTTTCCGATGGTATCATGGTAGCCAGAGGTGACATGGGTGTTGAGATCCCGCTGGAAGAAGTACCTGTTCTGCAGAAGCAGATGATCAAAAAGGCAGTTGCACAGGGTAAACACGTTATTACTGCAACACAGATGCTTGAATCCATGATCACAAATCCAAGACCGACAAGAGCAGAAACAGCCGACGTTGCCAATGCCATTTACGATGGTACTACAGCGATCATGCTTTCCGGCGAAAGTGCTGCAGGTGCATATCCGATCGAGGCAGTAAAGACGATGGCAAGAATTGCAGAACGTACAGAGCAGGATATCGATTATAAGAGCAGACTGAAAAAGGTGGAAAACGAAGACAATACAGACATCACAACAGCTATTTCACACGCATGCTGTACAACAGCAATGGATCTGAATGCCAGCGCGATCATCACAGTAACAATGTCAGGTTTTACAGCCGGTATGATCTCCAGATACAAACCGGGTTGTCCGATCATTGGCTGCAGCGTTAATCCGAGAGTCTGCAGACAGTTGTCTCTTTCCTGGGGCGTAGCACCGATCCTGATCGAAAAAGAGGACAAAGCAGATGTTCTGTTTGAAGAAGCAACAAGAGCAGCAGAAAAAGCAGGATACATCAAGAAAGGTGATATCGTTGTTCTGACAGCAGGTGTTCCGCTCGGTATTTCCGGCAGAACCAATATGATCAGAGTCATTGAAGTATAGGAACAGACATGGGTAAAATATTTTATCTGATGGGCAAAAGCTCCTCAGGCAAAGATACAATATACAAACAGCTAATGGCAGATGAAGATCTGCATCTGAAAAACATCGTACTGTACACGACAAGGCCGATCAGGCAGGGAGAACAGGAAGGTATCGAGTATCATTTCATAACAGAAGAGCAGCTAGCAAATCTGGAAAAAGAGGGCAGGATCATAGAGCTTCGCGCCTATGATACCTGCTTTGGTATTTGGAAATACTGTACAGTAGATGCACATATCGATTTAGACAGGGAAAATTATCTGATCATCGGAACGATCGAATCCTTCTGCAAAACAAAAGCATTTTACGGAGAAGAAAAGGTAATCCCGCTTATGATAGAGCTGGACGACGGGATCAGACTGCGCCGCGCACTTGATCGGGAAATGGCGCAGGATCAGCCGAAATACGATGAAATGTGCAGACGTTATCTGGCGGATGCGGCAGATTTTTCACCGGAAAAGAAAAAAGAAGCAGGTATAGAAAAGGAATTTGAAAATAATGATCTGGAAGCCTGTATTGCAGAGCTCAAAGAATATATTTTGGCGCATATGGGAAAAAGAGCCTGAATTAACAACTATTGTGCATAGAAATATCTATCTTGCAGATGCATTTCATGGTATACTAAAATATAGCGTAGATAGCATATAACTATGCTAAGGCATAAGGGGGTGGACAGATGGACATTAAAGTAAATCAGACGATGCCCGTGGCGCAGACAGATGCAGTCAGCCAGACGCAGCAGACCGATGGCAGCTTTAAGTTCACACTGGCCAGCCACATTGAAGAGCAGGATCTGCAGGTTCGTCTGACTGCCATGATGGAGGAGATCACCAGACAGGGTGACCGTATTTCCAAAAAGATGGATATCAAAGATATGCGGAAGTACCGTTCGCTGGTGAAATCTTTCCTAAATGAAGTGGTCACAAGAAGCCATAAGTTTTCCAGAGAAAATTTTCTGGACAGGCGCGGCAGACACCGTGTTTACGGGATCATCAAGCAGGTGGATGATACACTGGATGAGCTTACAAGAGAGCTGGTAAAGGACGAAAAGGATCACATTGCGATCCTGAATAAGATCGGTGAGATCCGGGGATTATTGTTAGATATTTTTACGTAAGAATGATCATCCGGTGGTCGCAAGAGAGAAACTCATAAGCGAAAACGAATATCATAATGTGCGAAATGAAAAGGGGTAAGGATATGCCTAACTTTAAAGATATTTACGGACAGGAACAGATCGTAGATCATTTACAGAATGCGATTGCATCGGGCAAGATCTCACATGCTTATATTATCAATGGAGAGCGCAGCAGCGGTAAGGAATTTATTGCCAATGTGTTTGCCATGGCATTGCAGTGTGAAAGCACCGGGCAGGAAAAGCCATGTAATGAATGCCATTCCTGCAAGCAGGCTCTTTCCGGTAATCATCCGGATATTATCAGAGTCACACATGAAAAGCCTGCAACGATCGGTGTAGAGGATATCCGTACAGGCGTCAATGACGATATCATCATTAAGCCGTACAGCAGCGACTGGAAAATCTATATCATCAGTGAGGCGGAGAAGATGACCGTGCAGGCGCAGAATGCACTGTTAAAAACACTCGAAGAGCCGCCTGCATATGCAGTGATCATTTTGCTGACTTCCAATATCGATTCCATGCTGTCTACGATCCTGAGCAGATGCGTGGTTTTAAATATGAAGCCTGTAAAGGACGAGATCATCAAAAAATATCTGATGGAAGAGATCCACGTACCGGATTATAAGGCAGATGTCTGCACCGCTTTTGCAAGAGGCAATCTCGGCAAAGCCAAGGCACTTGCAGCCAGTGAAGAATTTGACAATATCAAAACAGAGGCTGTCAGCCTGCTCAAATATATCCATGATATGGAAATTACGGATATCATGTCAGCGATCAAAAAGATCAACGACTATAAAATAGATATCAACGATTATCTGGACATTTTATCTGTCTGGTATCGTGATGTACTGCTCTTTAAAGCGACGAATGATGCAAATCAGTTGATTTTTAAAGACGAGTTGCAGTATATTAAAAAAATAGCAAACCAGAGTGCCTATGAAGGCATTGAGATCATTTTGGATGCACTGGAAAAGGCAAAATCAAGATTACGTGCGAACGTTAATTTTGATCTGACAATGGAATTGCTTTTACTGACAATAAAGGAGAATTAAGCATGATAAAAGTTGTAGGAGTCAGATTCCGCAGCGCAGGAAAGATTTATTACTTTGATCCCCAGAAGTTTGATATCAAAAAAGGGGAGCATGTTATTGTGGAAACTGCCCGTGGCGTGGAATACGGAACAGTGGTACTTGGCATCAAGGAAATAGTGGATGATGATATCACAGCACCGCTCAAGCCGGTGATCCGCATTGCGACACCAAAGGATGACAAACAGGAAGCTGCCAATCGCGAGAAAGAAAAAAGTGCAATGGCAGTCTGTCTGGAAAAGATCAAAAAACATAAGCTGGATATGAAGCTGATCGACGCGGAGTACACATTTGACAATAATAAAGTGTTATTTTATTTTACTGCAGACGGTCGTGTGGATTTCCGTGAGCTTGTAAAAGATCTGGCAGCAGTCTTTAAGACCAGAATTGAGCTTCGTCAGATCGGTGTGAGAGATGAGACAAAGATTGTAGGCGGGATCGGTATTTGTGGTCGTCCACTCTGCTGTCATACATTTCTGGATGAATTTGCACCGGTTTCCATCAAGATGGCAAAGGAACAGAATCTTTCCCTGAATCCGACAAAGATATCCGGTGTCTGCGGCAGACTGATGTGCTGTCTGAAAAATGAAGAAGAGACTTACGAGGAGCTGAACAGAAGACTTCCGAATGTGGGTGACCGTGTCACAACAGATGATGGTATGAAGGGTGAAGTACATAGTGTCAATGTACTGCGTCAGCTTGTGAAGGTTTTAGTAGATGACGGAGAAGAAAAAGAGATCCGCGAATATAAAGTAGAACAGTTGAAATTCCGCAGACGAGGAAGACGTGACAAGGAAGAGCGCGGTGATAAAAAACAGAGTGCGGAAGATAAGGCATTAAAGGAACTGGAAAACCTGGAGAAAAAGGAAGGAAAATCAAAACTTGATGAAGATTGAGCTTTTAGAAAACGAAAGGCTTGATGATCTGGGTAGAAAAAATTACAAAATAATCCAAAATCCGGATGGTTTTTGTTTTGGCATGGATGCAGTGCTGTTGTCAGGCTATGCGAAAGTCAAAAAAGGGCAGCGTGTTTTGGATCTCGGAACCGGAACGGGAATCATTCCGATCCTGCTGGAAGCAAAAACAGAGGCTTCCCATCTGACGGGACTGGAGATTCAGGAAAAAAGTGCGGATATGGCAAGGCGCAGTGTGCGCTACAATGATCTGGAGGATAAGATTTCCATTGTAACGGGTGATATCAAAGAAGCAGGAAGCCTGTTTGGCGCTGCTTCTTTTGACGTTGTGACCTCGAATCCGCCGTACATGATCGGCGGACATGGGCTGCAGAATCCATCCATGCCCAAAACGATCGCAAGACACGAAGTGCTTTGTAATCTGGAGGATGTGGTCAGGGCTGCATCAACGGTCTTAGTACCGGGCGGTTATTTTTACATGGTACACAGACCGTTCCGTCTGGCAGAGATCATCACAGCAATGACAAAATACCAGTTAGAGCCGAAGCGGATGCGTTTTGTATATCCATATGTGGATAAAGAGCCGAATATGGTACTGATTGAGGCAAAAAAGGGAGCAAATTCCCGTGTGACGGTGGAAAAACCGCTGATCGTATACAAAGCAGTGGGTGAGTATACGGATGAGATCTACGATATTTATAAGCCGGAAGTGTATGATAAAAGAAATCATGACGGGCAAGAATCTGGTGAAAAGCAGAAATAATAAATCCGGGAGAAACAGAGAGGAACAACATGGCACAGGGAACTTTATATTTGTGTGCAACGCCGATCGGAAATCTGGGAGATATGTCGCCCCGTATCAGGGAGACATTATCACAAGTTGATCTGATCGCTGCTGAAGATACGAGAAACAGCATCAGGCTTTTGAATCATTTTGAAATTCATACGCCGATGACAAGCTATCATGAGTATAATAAGGTGGAAAAGGCATATGCTTTAATAGAAAAAATGAAAGAGGGGGCGGATATTGCACTGATCACAGATGCAGGAACGCCTGCGATCTCCGATCCGGGAGAAGTTTTAGTAAAGATGTGTCAGGAAGCAGGCATTACCGTAACTTCCCTGCCAGGTCCTGCCGCGTGCATCACGGCGCTTACTCTGTCAGGGCTGCCAACGAGAAGATTCTGTTTTGAAGCTTTTTTGCCGGCGGATAAAAAAGAAAGACAGCTTATTTTAGAAGATCTGAAAACAGAAAAAAGAACGATCATTTTATATGAAGCACCGCATCATCTGATCAAAACACTGCAGCTTTTGTTTGATACACTGGGTGACAGGCGCATTACGATCTGCAGGGAACTGACAAAGAAATTTGAGACAGTTATGCCAACGACACTTGCAGAGGCACTTTCCTATTATGAAGCAAATGAACCACGCGGTGAGTATGTGCTGGTGATCGAGGGCAAGAGCCAAGAAGCGGTTTTAGCGGATCAACGGGCTGTTTACGAGGAAATGTCGATCGAGGAACATATGGCACGTTATGAAGAGCAGGGAATGGATCACAAGGAAGCGATGAAAGCGGTTGCAAAAGACCGTGGGATCAGCAAACGTGAGGTATACAATTATTTAATAAATGTAAAAAAATAGGGAATTCTATTTACAATGCAATCAGTGCATATTATAATCATGTAGCAAAGAGCGCAAATATGATAATGCAATACTTATTTTACGAATTTAAAGGAGAACGAAAATATGTTAGAAAGAGTTATTGAAATCATCAGAGAACAGCTAAATCTGGACGGAGTGGAAATTACAGAAGATTCTTCTTTCAAAGATGACTTAGGAGCTGATTCCTTAGATTTATTTGAACTTGTTATGGCATTTGAAGAAGAATACGGTGTTGAGATCCCATCTGAAGATCTGGAAAAGATCGCAACAGTCGGAGATATCGTAGAATATATGAAGTCTAAGGGTGTAGAAGTTTAATTCTCTGTTTTCTTATAAAAAGCGAACGATCAGGAAACTCGCTATCACGCCTGCTAAGGTTGCAACAAGTGCACCGGGCAGCGTGTAGCGGGTTTTCTTTATTTTTGCCGCCATAAAATAAACGGACATGGTGTAAAAGATGGTTTCGGTTGAACTCATGATGAGGGAGGTCAGAAGTCCTGTCTGGCTGTCCGGGCCATATTCCTTGAAGATATCGAGGACAAGCCCTGTTGCAGCAGAAGAGGAGAACATTTTGATGAGCAGAAGGGGCATGATGGGAGCTGGGATATCAGCACCGGAAAACAGCCGGTTGCACAGATTACCCACAAAATCCAGAAAGCCGGAAGCACGCAGGACACCGACCGCGATCATCAGTCCGATCATGGTAGGCGCGATCGAGATAACAGTCTGCATACCAGACCTGGCACCTTCTAAAAATTCATCATAGACATTGACATGTGCACTGATCCCATATGCTACGATATAGAAAATGAGAAGTGGAATGATGATGTTGGAGAGATTGGCGAGAATGTTCATGGCTCAGGTCCTTTCCGTTTTATATATTTATGCATGAAAAGCAGACGACAGATTTTTACTGAAAAGACTGCTATGTACTGCATGATTGGCATATCAGGCTGCATTTAAGAAGGACTTTTGTCGGCAAATTTAATAAACAAAATACCTGCAAGGGTGGAGCAGGTCGTGGCAAGTATGGCGGGCATGATAATAGAAGTCGGTGTTACGCTGCCATACTGGCTCCGGTAGACGATGATATTGACCGGAATGAGCTGCAAAGACGAGATATTCAGGATCAGAAAGTTACACATTTCATTGCTGGCAGCAGTCGGATCCTTACAGGTTTTGTTGTTTCGCTGTATTTTGCCAAGCTCCTCCATGGCTTTCAGTCCCGCGGGGGTACATGCCCAGCCCAGTCCTAAAATGTTGGCGACCACATTGGTCGAAATGTATTCGAGAGCAATATCTTCATAACGCAGGCGCGGAAACAGAAACAAAAGAAACGGACGGAGCTTTTTTGTCATGGATGCAATAATACCTGCCTTTTGGGCGATCTGCATGAGCCCGACCCAGAGTGCCATGACACCGAGCATTGTAATACAGAGTGTTACGGCTTCTCTTGCGCTGTCAAGTGCCGCATTACTGAGTTCTGCCATATGTCCTGTCAGCGATCCGTAAATAATGCCAATGATGATCATAAATGCCCAGATATAATTCAGCATAAAAATTCCTTTCCTGCACGTTCTGCTATTTCAGTATATGAGGCAGGGCATGGGCAAAATACTGCTGATTTTGGGAAATACTTTTGGACAAACTCTTTACCGAAAACACTGGAAAGTGTATGATTGAAACATCCGGTATAAAGTTTCCGGAGCAATATTGTATAAAATAGAATCACCATGCAGGAGAGAACATGAAAAAAGGAGAGGCGAGATGAAGAAAAGCAGCTTGGGAAAGGGACTGGCATTGTGTCTGATGGCAGCAATGTCTGTTACACAGATACCGGTAAGTGCAGAGACATTATCGGAGAATACATTGGAGGCAGAGCAGCAGGTATCCGATGACCTTCAGACAGCGGATGGTCTGACATATGTCATCATAACATCGGAAACGGAGCAGTACATCAGGATCACGGGCTGTGATGAGAACGCTACTTCTGTGACAATTCCGAGTGAGATCAATGGTATTCCGGTAACAGAAATAAAAACACAGACAGCATTTCACGGCTGTAATAAAATTGAGACATTTGTAGTGGCAGAGGGAAATACCGTATTTGAAAGCCGCGGAAATGCAATTATCCGAAAAAAAGAAGACGGTAAAAGCGATGTGAAACTGATCGCCGGCTGTAAAAATACAGTTATTCCGAATGATGTGACAAGCATAGAGCCATATGCATTTTATGGCTGCAGTGGTCTAAAGGAGATCACATTACCGGACAGTCTCAAATATATCTATAATGATTCATTCAGTGAAAGCGGGCTGACAAGCATCAAAATTCCGGACAGCGTAGAATATATAGGACCATGTACATTTAAGCAATGTAAAGATCTGTCACATGTGGAATTACCGGATGGACTGACCAGACTTTTGGATGAAACATTCACCGGCTGCAGCAGTCTGGAGGAAATTGTACTTCCGGACAGTATCACAGAGCTTGGCTATGAGGCATTTTGCCTCAGCGGTCTGAAAAAGATTGTCATTCCAAGCGGTATGACAAATATACCGAGTGGTCTGTTTAGAAGCTGTGAAAATCTGGAAGGTGTCACAATACCGGACGGCGTAACCAGCATAGGAATCGTAGCCTTTGATAGATGCAGCAGCTTAACAGATATAAAGATCCCTGCAAGTGTAACGAGTATTAGGTACAGTGCTTTTCACAAATGCAGCAGCTTAACAAGTATCAAAATCCCGGAAGGTGTGACTCAGATTGAGAAAGATACGTTTTCACAATGTGAGTCTTTAGAGTATGTTGGTCTGCCAGCCAGCCTGACAAGTATAGATCCCATAGCATTTACCTTTTGTTCCAAGTTAAAGGATGTTTATTACGGAGGAAGCAAGGAGCAGTATGAGGCAGCAGCTCTCTATGATTTTGGCGATACCGTTACAATACATTATAATGCGACAATGCCTGATGGGATCCATACGCATGTAAAAGACGCGGGCACGACAGTAGCTGCGACCTGTGAAGAAAAAGGCTCTACAACTTACAAGTGTAAGATCTGTGGAGAGGTCATGGAAAAGACAGAAACAAATGCCTTGGGACATACATGGGATGCAGGAAAAATAACAAAAGAGCCGACCGTAGAGGCGGAAGGCATCAAGACATATACCTGCACGACATGTGGCAAGACAAAGACAGAGTCTGTAGCGAAGAAAACAGAGACTACAGCTGCTGCAGGAACAAAACTGAAAGAGAAAACAGGTAGAGAGTTTCAGGTGATTAAATCCGGTTCTTCTGAAAGTAAGCCATCTGTCATGCTTACAAAGCTGTCTGCCAAAGATAAGAAGGCAAAGAAGGTTACAGTTCCGAAAACAGTTACGATCGACAATGTGGAATATCAGGTAACAGGTATTGCGGCAAAAGCATTTAAGAACAACAAGAAGCTGCAGAGCGTTGTTATTCCGGATACGATCACAAAAATCGGAACCGGCAGTTTTGAAGGCTGCAAAAACTTAAAGAGCATTACGATTGGAAAGAATGTAACCTCCATCGGTAAGAGTGCTTTTAAGAATTGTAAAAACCTCAAAAAGATAACTGTCAAGGGTGCCAGGATAAAGACAGTTGGAAAAGGTGCATTCACAGGTATCAATAAGAAATGTGTCATTAAAGTACCGAAGAAACAGTTGAAGTCTTACAAGAGCCTGTTCAAGGGAAAAGGGCAGAAGAAATCTGTGAAGATCACAAAATAGAAAGTTGATATAAAAACAGGAACAGTATATAGCCGCAATCACGTTTGGCTATATGCTGTTCCTGTTTTATTTTCTGCATTTCTACAGTTGAGCTCAAGATTTTCCTCTGCTATCATAACCATATTCACCGCCGCCTTTCCGGCAACGATTATCTCAGAGCTTTAGCTCATCTGAAAAGGGCATTTCGCCCGGGTTTTTAATTTTAAAATACAACAGGGAAATCAACAGTAAATGCCATAAATGGACTTGAATTGTCATGTTGATAAGGATGCTGGAATGACATATAATAGGGTAAACCCTATTTCGTCTATGTTTTTCTCTGTTTTTATATAGAGGTAACCATAAACAGACAGAGAAAGGAAAGAGGAATGGATCAGAAAAAACCAAGAAAAACCGAGAAAAGACAGTTGGAAATCGTCAGGCAGCTTCGACCGATAGATGATTGCTTTTTTGAAGTAATGATGGAGGATCCGGAAGCCTGTGAGGAATTATTGCAGGTCGTTTTGGAAAATCCGTTGTTAAGAATAAAGAAAGAAACTGTTTCAGGTCAGAAGAGTATCCGGATCATCGGAAAGCGTTCTATTCGAGTGGATGCTTATGCGGAAGGTAATGAGGATACGATATTTAATATTGAAATCCAAAGGGCTGATAATGAAAATCATGTGAAGAGAGTAAGGTACAATGCTTCCGTGATAACGGTAAACCGTTCGGAACCGGGAGATTTGTTTGAACAGGTGCAGGAACTGTTTGTTATATACATTGCGGATTTCGATGTAATACGCAATGGAAGGACGATCAGTCATGCGGAAATGACATGTATGGAAACAGGTGTAACATTGAATGACGGACTACATGAGATATTCGTTACAACTATTGGAAAAGATAACAGCAAGATTGCAAGGCTGATGAAGGAATATAAGAATCCGGATATGAATAATCCGGAGTTCCCGAAACAATCCAAAAGGGTACAGGAAATGAAACATGATTCAAAGGAGGCAGAGAAAATGTGTTCATTAGTTGAGGAATATGCAAGAGAGAAAGTAATTCAAGAAGCAATAGAATCGGCTGTCGAATTTGACAGACCAAAGGAAGAAACAATTGCCAGACTTATAAAGAAATTTGACTTGACAAAAGAAAAAGCGCAGGAATATTATGACATATTTGCTAAGTAACTGACATAAAAGAAAAACAGGCTGCTTATGGCATCAGGTACTTTTCGCTTAAATTCTGCATGGAATGTTGAAAAACTTTGCTTCATCATCTATAATCTTTTATACAGGGGTTCTAAATAGGTATCGTGATGAAAGAAAAGGAGAATAGCAAAATGAGACTGATTACACGTTCGGATTTTGATGGACTTGCATGTGGTGCACTTTTAAAGGAAGCAGGGATTATCGATCATTGGAAATTTGCACATCCAAAGGATCTGCAGGATGGACTTGTAGAGGTAACAGAGGATGACTGCCTTGCCAATGTGCCATTTGTAGAAGGCTGCGGTCTTTGGTTCGACCATCATTCCAGTGAACATGAGAGAATGCAGCTTGAGGGTAAATATAAAGGCGAAAGCCGTGTGACACCTTCCTGTGCACGTATTATTTATGAATATTACGGCGGAAAAGAAAAGTTTCCGCAGTTTGACGATATGATGGAAGCTGTTGATAAGGTAGACAGCGGTAATCTGACGATCGATGATGTACAGAATCCAAAGGGCTGGGTGCTCATCGGCTTCTTAATGGATCCACGTACAGGACTTGGACGCTGGAGAGATTTCACGATCAGCAATTATCAGCTTATGGAAAAACTGATTGATGCCTGTCGTACTATGACAACAGACGAGATCTTAAATCTGCCGGATGTGAAGGAACGTATCGAAGTATACTTTGAGCAGACAGAAAAGTTCAAAGAAATGGTCAAGGCGCATACAAAAGTAGACGGAAAGGTCATTATTTCCGATCTGCGCGGTGTAGATCCGATCTACTCCGGTAATCGTTTCATGATCTATTCCATGTATCCGGAGCAGAATATTTCTGCATGGATCGTAAACGGTAAGGGCGGACATGGCTGCAGTGCAGCAGTTGGTTACAGCATTTTGAACAGAACATCCGATGTCAATGTCGGAAGCCTGATGCTGAAATACAACGGCGGCGGACATAAAGCAGTCGGAACCTGTCAGTTTACGGATGAGACAATGGAAACAGAGCTTCCGAAGATGCTGGCTGAGCTTTGCGAAATGAGCAATAAATAACATAATGTGGACTGAAGAATCTGTATCTTTCTTTTCAGAAGGATACAGATTTTTTGTTATGGCGACGAGGAAAATGCACGCATTTATGCGGTGCATTTGACGACCGCTAATCAGAGCGAGATTCGCAGAGCGCATCTCGTCTCTGTTATGGCGACGAGAAAAATAAGACACTATAAAAATAATAGTCGACAAAATCCATATATAAGAGTTAGAATAAACTAACAAAAGTAAGACTATTCAAAGAGGAGAAAAGAAAATGCAGGAAGAAAAGATTAAACCGGTATTAAACGGAGCAGCGGAGACTATGCTGCAAAGCTTTTATGCGAGGGCGATGTACAGTAAAAATCCGAAACATCGTTTTAAGGATAAGAAGGCAGAGGAGATCGTGGCAAAGCTGGACTACGATTTTTCCAAAGCAGGAAAGGATCAGACAATGAGTGGCGGTGTCATTGCCAGAACTGCAGTTTTGGATGAACTTGTATCTGATTTTATCCAAAAAAATCCTGACTGCACGGTTGTGAATATTGCCTGTGGTCTGGATACACGGTTTTACCGGATGGATAATGGCAGGATTACCTGGTACAATCTGGATCTGCCTGAAACGATACAGGTGCGGGATTCCGTATACAGAGAGGAAGGGCGTGTTTCAACGATCGGCTGTTCCTGTTTTAATCCTGCATGGCCGGAAAAGGTGGCAAAAAGAGGAAAAATGCTCTTTATCATAGAGGGATTGACCATGTATCTGACAAAGGAGCAGGTGACGCAGATGCTTGCGATCATCCGGGATAACTTTGACAATGCCTATGTGATCATGGAATGTCTGTGTCCGAAATTTGTGAATAAAGAGAAGGTGGAAAAATCCATCCAGTCCACCGGCGCAGTCTTTACCTGGGGCGCAAACAGCTTTGAGGAGCTGGGAGATGTGGCAAAGGGCTTTTGCAAGGTAAAGAATGACAACATCCTGCGTGGTATGTGGGTGTTAAATCCGGCGTTTAAGCTGGTGACTTGGCTTCCGGTCATGAAGAAAATGTCACAGAAAATTCTGGTATTTGAAAAGGCATAAAAATGGACTAGATCAGCCCCATTGTTTTCAGGATAAACAGCCAGAAGGTCAGGGAAACGGAGCTGAGCAGCGTTGTCAGAACGATCACGCTGGAGGTGAGAACGCCTTCATGTCCCATATTTTTTGCCATGATATAGCAGCTTGGTGTTGTTGGAGCACCGAGCATGATGAGCAGGGATACCATCTTTTCGCCTGTAAAGGAGAAATGAGCAGCAATCGGCAGAAAGACCGCACACTGCACAAAGAGGCGGATAAAAGAAGCTGCAAGTGCAGGCTTGATCCGTCCGCAGGCTGCTTTGACCTCAAAGCCCGCACCAAGTGCGATCAGGGCGAGCGGTGTTGCCATGACAGACAGATTGGAAATCGTTTTTGTCACAAGGAATGGCAGCTTGATATGGGAAACAGAAGCCAGCAGACCGAACAGAATACCTAAAATGATAGGATTTGTCGCAATCCCCCGGAGGGATCTGGCAAGTCCTTTTTTATCGAGTTTGTGTTCGCCCGGACCTGTAAAGGACAGGATCAGGACAGCAAGAATATTGTAAAGTGGCACACTTCCGATGATCATGAGTGGTGCGATCGTTGCTTTGCCATAGATATTCTGGATAAAGGCAAGTCCGAGGACAGCAGCACTGCCACGATAGCTGCCTTGTACAAATTCACCGATGATATCCTTATCTTTCAGGAAAAGAGAAGCACCGATCATAATCACGGTAAAGCAGATCAGTGTGGCAAAAAAGCAGTACAGAACATAGCCTGTGTCCCAGACACTGAAAAAGTCTGCCTGATAAAGATCCAGAAACAGAAGGGCGGGCAGTGTCACTTTGAAGTTGAATTTATTGGCGACAGTCACAAAACTGTCATTCAGCATATGAATCTGTTTGAGCACGTAGCCAATGACGATCGTTAAAAAGATAGGTAAAGTTACATTCAAACTGAAGATTAAATTTTCCATGACAGGTCTGGATTTCCTTTCTAAACAGCAGAACCGGGATTTCCCGGTTACAAATCTCTATGAAATAAGCTATAATATGTCAAGTACCTATGCGATTTTAGTACAAATACATTTATTTGTAAAGATGGGCGTATATCAGGAAAGGAAACAGAAATGCAGGCAGAAAATATACAGATACTGGGAATCGTCATTGCTGCCTTTGTGGCAGCAGTATTGTTTGGATGGATCCTCTGGTGGATTCTGCGTAAAAAGGAAACGCCCCTGGATGAAATGGAAGGCGTGGAATTTGAGCAGTATTGTGCAGAACTTTTACGAAACAGAGGATTTATCGATGTGAAGCTTACGAAGGCAAGCGGTGATTTTGGAGTGGATATCCTGGCAGAAAAGGATGGCGTGACTTATGCCATCCAATGCAAGCGATATGCGGATCCGGTCGGCGTGAAGGCAGTGCAGGAAGCATTTGCGGGCAGGGAATATTATGACCGTATGGTAGGAGCGGTTCTGACGAACCAGTATTTTACCGCTCCTGCGGTCGCAGCAGCCAAAAAGCTGAAGATCCTCCTCTGGGACAGAGGCTATCTGGACAGTATGATCGAGGAAAGACGTGTATAACTGTCGGGTCCATGTGACAGGAAGAAGGTGTGGAATGCGAGATCTGAGTAGGGAATCTGCTCTTTCTCGCATTTTTTTTGATACTGCTCTTTGCAGGCAAGGAGCTGTAAATAGCCGACGTAGTATTTCAAATATGTGCCCGGTTCATTGATGAGGTAAGTGTAAACATCCGCAAGAGCCTGTGGCTCGGTAATACCGATCTTTGCCAGATAAGGGGCAATGTCGGGAAGAGAAGCGGCTTCTGCATGGATCCGGATATCCAGATAGCAGAGCAGACAGATCTGGATCTCACGGGAAAGCCGGAGCATATGGGCATATGCTTTCTGTTCTTCCTTTTCATAGGCGCGATCGAAGGACAAAAGCTCCACATACATCGCCCAGCCTTCGCTGTAGCCCGGAAAATTCATAACATAGCGCAGGATATTTTCCCGCGTAACACCCTGCGAGGCAAGAAAATAGACATTCTGGAACATATGACCGGGAAATCCTTCATGTGCCAAGGTGGTGTACATTGTCAGATAATCGGTTTCGGGATTGACATAGATCACATTGTTGATGTTGTTGATCTCACCCGGTCTGCAAAGGGAAAGACGCGGTGTAAAATAGTAGGCAGGTGCGGTATACGGCGCAAGTGCTGTGGGGATTTCCTTTACCGTAACGGGGGAAGAAGCCGGCAGTGGTGGAAAAAGAGCCGCCATCTGCTTCTGTAAGGTGGATAAGTAGGCATCTGCAGCAGGCAGTTTGGCAGAGGTATCGGAAAGATCAGACAGAGTGTCTATCGGATATTTCTGCCGATACGCCGCAAGCTCCGCATAGAGTGTCTGCAATCTTTCGGAAAGTTGCTTTGCAAGCTCTTCGGTTGTCAGATCACAGCCTATCTGCTGCTGCACCAGATAGGTGTAATAGGCTTTTCCGTTTTGATACCGGCAGAGTCCGCGCTGCTCTTTTCCCTCTTCTTTCAGCAGTAACAAAGAGTCCCCCAGCTTTTCATAAGCCGGCAGAACAAGCGTATGCAGGATACGGGCGTGATCGGAAGCATAGTAGGCATATTGGTCGGAATCTGTTTCATAGACATGCTTCAGATTTTGTAAAAAGCAGTCCGTAAAAAGGGCTTCTCCGCTGTCCGATGCCATAAAATCACACTGGGAAATAACCATGGAAGCGTCCTCGGAAGCCATAAACATGCCAGCAGCCGCTTTATCCGCTTCATAAGCAGCGAGACTGTCAAAATAAGAAGGGATCAGCGACAGAAGTGCCAGATAGGATTTGACATCCTTTTCCTCTTCCATGCTGTATTCTGCGAGCAGAACAGGAAGGGAGGTGTGAATTCCACTGGTTGGACTGAGGGGTTCATCAAAATAAGGAAAGTTTGTGCCTTCCTGCCTTTTTTCCAGATAGGCAGTCAGGATTTCATAAGTTTCCCGTGTATTGGCGGGCAGATGCGCCGGTGAAATACCGGAAAGCGTCCGGCGGAGATTTTGCAGATTTTCCCCTTCGGCAAGATAGGTTTCCCGGTCATAGCAGGGCAGGCTGCACACAGCCGGATCGATCCCAAATGCGGAAGGATCTGTCAGCGTAAAATGGAGGCTCAGGCTGTCATTTTCATAGGCGCTTTGGAGATAGCTGTCCGAAAAACGGGCAAACTGCTCCTGCGGTGCATTGTTTCGGATGAGATACAGGGAAAGCAGAAAGGCAAAGGTCAGAGCGATCAAAAACAGGGAAGAACGTAGTTTTTTCTTGGGATACATGAAAAGCTCCTGCAGGAAACGTTATTTTATCTTATGCAGGAGCTTACTGAAATTATACCGGACAAAAGAGGTAGAGAAGCAGAGACAAAAAACCGAAGAAGGGCATCAGCACCTCAAACAGGATGTATTTTCTGTCAGGATGCTGCATCCGCCACAGCGCATAGCCCGGAAACAAAAGAGCATAGCCGCTGAAAATATAGCGTGCGTTCATGGTACAGATAAGTGGATAGCGGAAGCAGAAGATCACGTAGCTGAGCAGAAGTGCACCATTTCCAATCCCGATCAGGAGCCTGATGGCAGGATCTCCTTCTTTGGAAAAGCAGTAAGAAACGCTTGTGCAGAACAGGATCAGGGACAGGGCAAAGCCAAGCAGTGTGAAAACAGATGCAAGCATTTCCATAAAAGGCGTGCGGAATACAAGGATCCCTTCATCATAAAGCAGTGTCAGGATCGTCTGTCCCCAGATATTGGCACTGTTTGAAAGATCCCACCAGTCGATCGTATGTGCTGTGAAAATGCGGAGTGTGGGAAAGCCCATGCGATAGGCAAAGCCGTAGCCGGCCACATTCTGCCAGGTGGCATAGCCTGTTGCGTCTACAACATAAGAAAAGGGAAGACCATACAGGAGCCGGTTCCGGATTACCCAGGAAAGAGAAAGCGGAATGCAGATTACGGCAAACAGAATGTATTGTTTGAGTAATGCCTTTTTGTCCTTTGTTTTGATCAGATGGTACAGAAAAACAACACCGATACCGGGTGCGATGAGGACGCCCGATGTTTTGGACAAGGTAGCAAGAATGACTGCGGCGGCAATTTTCAGAATATTTCCGATATCAGGATCAATATGCCAGCGTAGAGTGTAAAAAAGAGCCATTACACAGAAAAGTGTCATCAGACAATCGTTGTTCAGCTGCGCACCCAGAAAAAATAAAGTCGGGAAAAAGGATACAAGGGCAGTCAGACAGCATAGCAGTTTTTCCGGAACTTTAAGCTGTTTCAGAATAAGATAGAGGAAAACAGAGATCAGAACCGAAAATGCCATATTGACATATTGCAACATTTCAAATGCATATGTCAGATCACCTGTAGGGTAGAAAAAGAGCCGCAGGACAATGGCTCCTATGATATAAAACAAGGGCGGATGATAATATTGCCCCATAAATTCAGGTGAGAAATCCGGCAGATGTTGATATTGATATAAGTACTGGATATAGCCAAGATGCCCATAGGTAACAGACTGCCAGTCGGACGGGTCGCCAAGATCATGATTTGTATTATAGTAAGGGACGGCATAAGCATAGAAAAAGCGTGCAGCTGCACCAAGAAGCAGGAGCATCAGACAAATCATACGGGGAGAAAAGAATGCTTTTATATTCGATTTTAACTCTGTTTTTTGTAATTTCATCAGAAAAATCCTCCTTAAAAACTGTATCATGAACTGAAAGGACTGTCAAAGCACAAATATTTTTGATATACTTACATTATAAAAAGGGACACGAAGGGAGAATATACCGGAATGGAAATGGAAATCCGCAGAAAAGATATGATATTTCTCTTTCTTTTCACAATCGGCTTTTTCTGTATTGCACTTTGGGGGCTTGGAAGCCACTGCATTCCGCAGACAGAGCAGGAGCTGACGCCGCGCGATGACGGCGCAAAGGAGGTTGTGCTCTATTTTGAAGATGGGCAGCAGCTTTCAAATCTTTTGTTGTTTACGGGATATCGGGCAGCAGGGGAAGTGACAGTATCTGTTGCGGCGGGAACGGACTGGCAGATTGTACAAAGCGGAGAAGAACTTGATTCTGTATTTGCATGGAATGAGATTCCGGTCTCGTACCGGACATCCTGTCTGGGGCTGGTGTTTTCGGATACAACAGTGAATTTAATGGAGTTGGTCTGTCTGGATGAGGATGGGGAGCCTGTTTTGCCGGTGAATGCCATGCAGTATCCGGAGCTCTTCGACGAACAGGAGCTTTATAAAGGCGGTATTACCTATCAGGATCAGACGATTTTTGATGAAATTTATCATGGCAGAACAGCTTATGAATTTTTGCATGGACTGCCTATTTATGAAAATACGCATCCACCGCTCGGAAAGACACTGATCTCTGTCGGGATCGCTGTCTTTGGCATGAATCCGTTTGGCTGGCGGTTTATGTGTGTTGTTTTCGGAAGTCTGATGATGCCATTTATTTATCTGTTCGGTCTGCGTCTGACGGGAAAAACAAGATATGCCTGTCTGGCAGCAGTCCTGCTCGGAACTGATTTTATGCATTTTACGCTTTCCAGAATTGCCACGATCGACATCATTGTAGCGTTTTTTATTCTGGGTATGTTCTATTTTATGTATGCATTTATATCGTCGGAAAACCGGCGGTATCTGCTGCTTGCCGGTCTGTTTACGGGACTTGGCTGTGCAACAAAGTGGACGGGGATCTATGCGCTGTGCGGACTCTTTGTCGTTTTTCTTCTCTGGATGATCGGAAAAATCAGGGAGATCGGTGTAAAGAAGGAAACAAGACGTTACTGGATTATGCTCTGCCTGCAGTGTATCGGCTGTTTTGTGCTCCTGCCTTTTGCAATCTATACGCTGTCCTATATTCCGTTTGTCCGTGTATATCCGGATCAGAATCTGCTGCAACATGTGTTTTCCAACGGGGAGCTGATGCTTTCCTATCATAAAGCTACGATTTTTGATCATCCGTATGCTTCACCGTGGTATAGCTGGCTGTTTGACTGGAAACCGCTGCTTGACAGCAGGGAATATCTGTCGGGAGACCGTGTCAGCGTGATCGCGACTTTTGGCAATCCTGTCTTGTATTTTGCAGGGCTTTTTGCATATGGAAGGGAAGTTTGGCGCATGTTCCGCAATAAAGATAAAAATGCGGCGGTGCTTGTGTTGTATTATACGGTCATGCTGCTTCCGTGGATCTTTATCAGGCGGACGGTTTTTATCTATCAGTATTACGTCTGCTCGGTTGTACTTATCCTGCTGCTCTGCCACAGTGTTTGTCAAAAAGAAGGCAGGCATGAAAAGAGAACTTATTGGGGGCTGTTTGCAGGTTCGGTTCTTTTATTCCTGCTTTTTTACCCGGTCATATCGGGGCTTATCGTGCCTGCATCCTATATCAGGCAGGTGATCCCATGGCTTCCAAACTGGAGATTCCTCTGATCATTGATAGGGTTTGACATCTAATATCTGCTGTGTTACATTTATTACATATCGGGTATACTCATAAAAAGGCAGTGAGAAAGAGAGTACATTTGCAGGAAGTTTTCAGAGAACGTCCTACGGGCAGAAAAGCAGAAACGGTTCTGATCCGCGGAAATGTCCGGGCTGTGAGGGATGGATGGAATGCACTTGGAAGATGGCTTTTGAGCAGCGCACCGAGGCCGCAGGGCTTAGGCTGCGACAGGTTCCGCCTGTTATAGCGGAGGAGTATCGAATTGATCGATACTTGCTGAGGTTTCGGGCGTGAGCCCGGAATAAAACAGAAGTGGTAACGCGTTTATTCGCCTTCTGGAGGGAAACCTTCAGAAGGCGTTTCTTTGTAGTGAGGAAGGAAAAGGAGAGAAAAAGATGAACAAAGGCAAATATTATATGACAACGGCGATCGCCTACACCTCAGGCAAACCGCATATCGGAAACAGCTATGAGATCGTGCTGGCAGATGCAATCGCACGTTTTAAAAGAGCGGACGGATACGATGTATTCTTCCAGACAGGTACAGATGAGCATGGTCAGAAGATAGAGCTCAAAGCAGAGGAAGCAGGCGTATCTCCAAAGGAATTTGTGGATAAGGTAGCAGGTCAGATTAGAGAGATCTGCGATATGCTGAATACTTCTTATGACAAATTCATCCGTACAACAGATGATTATCATGAAAAACAGGTACAGAAAATCTTTAAGAGATTATATGAGCAGGGAGATATTTACAAAGGTGCTTATGAAGGTATGTACTGTACACCTTGTGAATCCTTCTGGACAGAGTCACAGCTTGTAGACGGCAAATGCCCGGACTGTGGCAGAGAATGTAAGCCTGCAAAGGAAGAAGCATACTTCTTCAAGATGAGCAAATATGCGGATCGTCTGATCGAGCATATCAATACACATCCGGAATTTATCCAGCCTGTCAGCCGTAAGAATGAAATGATGAACAATTTCCTTCTGCCGGGCCTGCAGGATCTGTGCGTATCCCGTACTTCTTTCAAATGGGGTATTCCGGTAGATTTTGATGACAAGCATGTCGTATATGTATGGCTGGATGCCCTTACAAACTATATCACAGGTATCGGTTATGATGCGGACGGAAACAGCACAGAGCAGTACAAGAAGCTCTGGCCGGCTGATCTCCATCTGATTGGAAAGGACATCATCCGTTTCCATACGATCTACTGGCCTATTTTCCTGATGGCACTCGGTGAGCCGCTGCCAAAGCAGGTATTCGGACATCCGTGGCTTCTGCAGGGCGATGGCAAGATGAGTAAATCAAAGGGCAATGTCATTTACGCAGAGGATCTGATCAAATTCTTCGGTGTAGATGCAGTCCGTTACTTTGTATTGCATGAGATGCCATTTGAAAATGATGGCGTGATCAGCTGGGAGCTGATGGTAGAACGTCTGAATTCCGATCTGGCCAATACACTCGGAAACCTTGTAAACAGAACCATTTCCATGAGCAACAAATACTTTGGCGGCGTTGTGGAAAACAAGGGTGAATCCGATGATCCGGCGCAGGCTGCGATCGATGCGGATCTGAAGGCAGTTGTAACAGATACTTACAAGAGAGTTGCAAAGAAGATGGACGATCTGCGTGTTGCAGATGCGATCACAGAGATCTTTGTTCTCTTTAAGAGATGCAATAAATATATTGATGAAACAGAGCCATGGGTACTTGCCAAGGATGAGGCAAAGAAGGATCGTCTTGCGACCGTTCTTTACAATCTGGTAGAAGGCATTACGATCGGCGCTTCCCTGCTCGAGCCATATATGCCTGAAACAGCAGAAAAGATCGTGGCACAGCTGAATACTCAGATCAGAAGCTTTGATGATATTGAGAAATTCGGTCTGTATCCAAGCGGCAATAAAGTAACGGAAAAACCGGAGATCTTATTTGCCCGTCAGGATGTGGCAGAAGTTGTTGCAAAGGCTGACGAAATGTTTGAACAGAGAAGAAAAGAAGCCGGAATTCCTGCAGAAGAAGCAAAAGAGGAAGAGGCTGTAATCGATATCGAAGCAAAGCCGGAGATCACATTTGATGATTTCGGAAAAATGCAGTTCCAGGTAGGAGAGATCATTTCCTGCGAAGCTGTTCCAAAGAGCAAAAAGCTGCTCTGCTCACAGGTAAAGATCGGTTCTGCGACAAAACAGATCGTATCCGGTATCAGAGCACATTACACACCGGAAGAAATGGTTGGTAAGAAGGTTATGGTTCTTGTGAACTTAAAGCCTGCAAAACTTGCCGGCGTATTAAGTGAAGGTATGCTTCTGTGTGCAGAAGATGCAGAAGGCAATCTGGCACTTGTGACACCTGAAAAACCGATGCCTGCAGGCGCAGAGATCTGCTAACCGAAAGGGGATAAATTTGATCCGGACTGAAGAATTTACATTTGATTCCCGTGACGGGAAAACAAAATTACATGCAATGCGCTGGCTTCCCGAAGGGGAGCCTGTTGCTGTATTGCAGATCATTCATGGGATGAATGAATACATCCGCCGCTACGATGCATTTGCAACCTATATGGCGGAAAGAGGCTTTGCCGTAGTGGGAGAAGACCACCTCGGCCATGGCGAAAGTGTTCCGGAAGGGGGCACTTACGGTTATTTCTGTGAAAATGATCCGGCGACAGTCATAGTCAGGGATGTGCACAGATTAAAGAAGCTGACACAGCAGGACTATCCGACACTGCCTTATCTCATTCTGGGACACAGCATGGGTTCTTTTATCCTGCGTAATTATATCACCAGATACGGAACGGGCATCAGCGGTGCGATCATTTGTGGTACCGGAACGCCGAAAAAGAGCCAGCTTATAGGTGGCAAGCTGCTGACGGCAATCCTTGGCAGGCTGAAAGGCGAAACGTATGTCAGCAAGCTGGTCAATGAGATGAGCACAAAGGCTTACATGAGCGGCGAAGGAATGGAAACGGAGCTTGACTGGCTCTGCTCTGACCGGGCAGTGCAGGAGGCTTATGCAAAGGATCCGCTTTGCTCCGGTTTTACCTTTACTGTCAATGGCTATCATACCCTGTATGAGCTGGCACATCGCATGCAGAAGAAAGAGAATCTTGCGAAAATACCAAAAAAATTACCGATTCTGATCGTATCAGGTACAGAAGATCCGGTTGGTGACAGAGGAGAAGCACCGAAGGCACTTTACGATACGCTCCTGCATCTGGACATTACCAAAACAACTCTGAAGCTGTATAATGGCGCACGTCATGAGTTGTTAAATGAAAAGATCAAAGAGACCGTTTATTACGAACTGTACAACTGGATGGAAATTGTGTTAAATGAGCTGCAGTAGATGCAGCAGGTTATTTCACAGGAGGTTTGAATCATATGAAAAAATTTATCACACTGCTGGTTTCCGCAGTTTTACTGCTTTCCATGCCTGTTATGGCAGCAGAAGTCGACCAGAGCAAGATCGTCAATATTGATGCTTCCAAGTCGATCATCGCACTTGGTGCAGATCTTTCCGCAGAGCAGAGAGCGACCGTATTATCGCTCATGGATGTAACGGAGGCAGATCTTGCTAATTATCAGGTCATTACGATCACCAATGATATGGAACATCAGTATCTGGATGCTTATATGGATGCATCCGTGATCGGTTCCAAATCGCTTTCCAGCGTAAAGATTACGCCGGCGGAAAGCGGACATGGTGTACTTGTCACTACGAAAAATATCAATTACTGTACGACCGGTATGTATCGGAATGCGCTTCTGACAGCAGGCGTTTCCGATGCGGATATCCTGGTCGTAGGCCCGACGGAAATTTCCGGAACCGCAGCGCTGATCGGTGCGATCAAGGGCTATGAAGCCATGTCGGGAGAATCCGTTTCCGATACGACACTCGATACAGCGATGAATGAGCTGATCACGACCGGTGAGATTGCCATGCAGGATGCGGACAGCCAGGATATTGAAGAGCTGATCGCTTTTGTCAAAGCAAAAGTGGCAGCAGGCGGACTCGACAGCGATGACCAGATCAGAAGTGCCATTGAAGAAGGCGAAGATAAATTCGGTGTGACACTGACAGAAGATGAGATCAATCAGATCATCGCCATCATGCAGAAGATCAACCAGCTCGGACTGGATCCGAATGTGCTGGTTTCGCAGGCAGAAGATCTGTACAGCAAATTTGGAAAGGATTTCCTGAAAAATCTTGATACGGACGCGATCGCCAAGGAAGTTGCCAAAAGTGCGGCATCCGGCTTTTTTGCAAAGATCGGTGATGCGATCAAGGGATTTTTTGCAGGATTGTTTCAGTAAATGACATATCAGATCCGTAATATCAGAACAGAAGAATGGGAAGATGCGATGGCACTCGTCTGGCGCACATTTCTGAAATATGAAGCGTGCGATTATGAAGAAGAGGGTGTCCGCAGCTTTCTGGATTTTATCACGGATGAACGGTTAAAGAAGCTGCATATGATAGGAGAATATCCTGTCATGGCAGCTTTTTGTGATCAGAAGATGGTCGGTGTGGCATCCATGCGGAGCATCAACCATATTTCACTTTTGTTTGTGGACAGCGATTATCACAAAAAAGGGATCGGAACAGAGCTGGTGCACAGTCTGAAAGAGCTGGTTGCTGCAGACGGAAGACGGACATCCCTGACCGTGAATGCAGCACCGTATGCGACGGAATTTTACCATAAGATCGGGTTTACGGACACGGATCGGATGTGCACAAAAGAAGGGATTTCCTACACTCCGATGGAGTGGACTTTCGCATCTTTTACAGGGAATCCGACAGATTAGGCAACATGTATAGGAAAGGTTAAAATCTTTGTGTACTTGTGTTATAGGAAAAATCAGAAGTGTATTATATAATACCATTATCGGGTGACAGAATAACACCAAACATAATTTTAGGAGGAAAATTTAATGGCTAACTTATCATTAAAAGACGTATGTAAAGTATATCCTAACGGATTTGAAGCAGTTAAAGATTTCAATCTTGAGATCGCAGATCAGGAATTCATCATCTTCGTAGGACCTTCAGGATGTGGTAAATCTACTACACTTCGTATGATCGCAGGTCTGGAAGATATCTCTTCCGGTGAATTAAGAATCGGTGAGAAATTAGTAAACGACGTAGAACCAAAGGACAGAGATATCGCCATGGTATTCCAGAGCTACGCTCTGTATCCTCATATGACAGTATATGATAACATGGCTTTTGGTCTTAAGTTAAGAAAAGTTCCAAAAGAAGAAATCGACAAGATGGTTAAAGAAGCAGCTAAGATCCTTGACCTGACTCCACTCCTTGATCGTAAGCCAAGAGCTTTATCAGGTGGTCAGAGACAGCGTGTTGCCATGGGTCGTGCAATCGTTCGTAATCCTAAGGTATTCCTTATGGATGAGCCTTTATCAAACCTGGATGCAAAACTTCGTGTACAGATGCGTATCGAGATCGCTAAATTACATCAGAGATTAGGTACAACAATCATCTACGTAACACATGACCAGACAGAGGCTATGACACTTGGTACAAGAATCGTAGTTATGAAGGACGGTATCATCCAGCAGGTAGATACACCTCAGAACTTATATGAGAAGCCACAGAACCTGTTCGTTGCAGGATTCATGGGATCTCCACAGATGAACTTCTTAGATGCAATCGTAGAAGTAGTTGATGATACAGCAGTATTAAAGGTTGCTGGTCACTTCATTCCACTTCCACCTGCAAAATCTAAAAAGCTGATCGAAGGTGGTTACAACGGAAAGACTGTTACATTTGGTATCCGTCCGGAAGATGTATATGATTCAGAAATGATGGTAGAAGCTTCACCACAGAGCACATTCGAAGCTACAGTTAAGGTTTACGAGTTACTTGGTGCAGAAGTTTACTTATACTTCGATCTTGATGAGTTCCAGATGACAGCAAGAGTTGATCCTCGTACAACAGCCAGACCAGGTGATGTTGTTAAATTCGCTATTGATGTTGAGAAGATTCATATCTTTGATAAAGAAACAGAATTAGTAATTACCAACTAATCCAAACAAGTTTACTTGGGGAGATACATTGTATGTATCTCCCTTTCTTTGTATCGAGATAGAAAGGATGTGTGCATTTGATAACAGCACAGGTAATACAGAGCTGTCTGGATGATTTAAAGACAATTACAAAGGTAGATCTTGCAGTCGTTGACGTAGAAGGCGTTATGGTGGCAAAGAACTCGGACAGATTTGATCAGAATGTGGAATTTGTAACGGAATTTGCCGCTTCTCCGGCGGGAAGCCAGGTGCTTCAGGGCTGCCAGTATCTGAAGATCTATGATGAGGAAGATCCGGCTTATGTACTGCTCTGCGGCGATTCCAGTGAGGAATATATGATCGGAAAGGTTGCGGTATCCAATATCCAGAATCTGATCACAGCCTATAAGGAGCGGTTTGACCGTAATAATTTCTTCCAGAATCTGATCCTGGACAATCTGCTTCTGGTAGATATCTATAATCGTGCCAAGAAGCTGCATATTGAGATCCAGAAGCCGAGAGTGGTTCTGCTTTTGGAAATCCCGGCGGGAAAAGAAAATTATGCCATGGAATTTTTAAAGAGCATGTTTTCTGCACAGTCAGGCGATTATGTGACAGCGGTAGATGAAAATACACTGATCGTCATCAAGCAGGTAGAGGCTAAGGATTCCTATGCGGAAGTGGCAGAAGTAGCGGAAACGACTGTTGCAATGATGAATACAGAAGCAATGATCAATGTGCGTGTGGCATATGGTACGATCGTAGAAGAACTGAAGGACGTTTCCAAGAGCTATAAGGAAGCCAAAATGGCGCTGGATGTCGGCAAGATCTTCTATGCGGAAAAGACGGTCACTGCATACAGCACACTCGGAATCGGACGACTGATCTATCAGCTGCCGATCAATCTCTGCGAAATGTTCATTGAGGAGATCTTTGGCGGAAAGGTTCCGGAAGAACTGGATGAAGAAACACTTACCACGATCAATACATTCCTGGAAAACAACTTAAATGTATCGGAAACCTCCAGACAATTATATGTCCATCGAAATACATTGTTGTACCGTCTGGAAAAATTGGAAAAATATACAGGACTGGATATCCGTATTTTCGATGATGCGCTGACACTGAAGATCGCACTTATGGTGGTGCGGTATATGCGTTATCTGGAGAGTATGGATTATTAAATAGGCATGACATTACGGGAACCTCAGCCCATGCATAATCACCTTCGGTGATGGGCTGAGGCTGCATCATGCATTCCCGGTCACACATTTGCTACGCAAATATGCGACAAGTAATGCATGACATTATAAGCACTTTCATATATTGGACTAAACGGTTCAATATAAGGAAGTGCTTTTTTGTTTACGCAGAATAGAGATTATGTTTATGTGTATAAAGGAGAGCAGAAGCTGTCCGAGGCAGGACTGCGGAAGCTGACGGTCATGGAGCGCAAGGTGAAGGTGGAATTTCTGCTGCAGGATCTGCCGGTTGTAGGCGGAAAAGGAAAATGCAGGCTGCGTTATCTTCTGGGCGGAAAGGAGAAGGAAAAAAGCTGGGAGATTCCGTTTGTATCCGGCGGAGGGCAGATGCAGTTTCTACAAAAGCTGGAGGAAGCGGGAGAAATTGAAGGAATTGCGGATTGTAGGATCTTCCTGCCAGGTGGGAAGGAAATCCGCGGAGAAGCGGATGCTGTCACAAAAGAAAAACAGAATGTGGAAGAGGCGGCTGTGAAGATACAGGAAACAAAGCAGAAATCAGAAGCAGAGGAACAACAGATAAAGAAACCGGAATCAAAATCAGAAGTAATGCCAAGAAATGAGGAGCTATTATCAGCGAGTCAAAACGAGAGCCGGATAGAAGGAAAAGAAAGCAGGAAGGAACTTGAAATACCGGAAAATCAAGTGCTCTATATTCAGGATCTGACACAGCTTCTTTCCATGGGAGAAAAGCAGCGAGAGCTGTATTATAACAGTTTTCTGCTGCACGGCTATTATCAGTACAGACATGTGGTAGCAGGAAAAGGATTTATCGGTGTTCCGGGCAATTTCAGCCAGCGGGAGGCGATCGCTGCAAAAATGATGGGTTTTCCGCTTTTCATTGAGGCTGAAAATCTGCAAAATTGTGAGTTTGGAGAAGAAACCAGAACGGAAATGCCGCAGATGGGGACGTATGGCTATTTCCTGTGTAAAGTCGGATAGTTCAGTCTACGCCCCGCAGTGCGACCGAAGGAATATTGGGCTTCAATATTTCTATAAATTTCTCCAGTTCCATGCGGGAATAGGCAGAAAAGCCGGGGCATAGAACCTGCTCGCTTTCTTTGTAGGACTGCAGGAAGTATCTTTTTGCACCTTTGATCCAGTCGCCGATCTCACGGAAAGTGTCTGCGCTGTGCAGCTCGCGTACGACAGTGGTGCGGAATTCATAGGTAAAACGTTTTTCGTCTGTTTCATGCATCAGAAAATATACACTTTCCCGGATGCGGGCAAGCATTTCATCGGAAAAAGCATAAGAAGTGCTGTGATCTGCCGGATCAGTCAGTCCTGCAACCTTTAGATAATCGGATGGGCCGGATTTGATATCCATTGCCACATAGTCGATCAGCTTCTGCTCATAAAGCGTCTGCAGCATGAAAGGATTGCTGCCATTTGAGTCAAGTTTGACCAGATAGTCCAGTTCTTTGACCTCAGCTAGAAAATCAGGCAGATCATGATAGATCGTCGGTTCACCGCCGGTAATACAGACACCTGTCAGGATATTCTTTCTTTTTTGTAAATAAGAAAGGATATCTTGTTTTGTGTATGCAGCATACGAAGCAGGGTCTAATAACAGGTCACTGTTCTGGCAATATGGGCAGCGGAAATTACAGCCACCGAGAAAAACAGTAGCTGCCACGTGCTCGGGATAATCTAATAAAGTTGTCTTTTGTAAACCACAAAATAACATAAGCTTCCTTCTTTCTTATTACATAAAGAAACGCTCCGCGGGGATGCGATGTCCTAGATAAACAGTATAACACTTTAAAGGCCTGAGGGTATAGCAGATCTGGACAATTTATGCAGAAATGCTTGTTATTTTTGTACATACCCCGTATGATAGAGGCAGGTGGTTTATTTTATTTCAAAGGAAAAAGTGAGGGAAAAAATGCAGGTAGCAACAGACAGATGTCCGTGTTGTAATAAGAAGTTTTTTTATTATGACAGCAGACAGTATTTTTGTGGAAGTCCGATCAGAACGTGCAGAAAATGCGGAGGCAGTTATATCGATAAAAGATATCATGAACTGGCGATTGAGGGATTGCCGGGCAGTGAGTTTTCTAAAGGATCGTATCTGTTTCTGATTGCACTGGGTGTTTTTGTACTGTATAGAGGAATTCACCTGATGGGATACAGGGAGCTTGGTATGTCGGATACTGTAGTCAGCAGATGGTTATTACCGGTTGTATTTACTGTGATGGGACTGGTCCTGATCATTGGTGGAATCATTGAACTGATCCGTATCATAAGTGGAAGTAAAGCCAGAAAATGGGAACAGAAGAGACAACAGTCGGTAGCGCGTCTGCGAAATCCTGATTATGCATGGAAGCTGAAACAGGCGGGTTATCCTGTTCCGGAGGAATATCTGCGATAAGAATAACCGGAAGAACACGCTAAGGCGGTCAATACAAAAAGAAAACAGAAAAGAGAATAGTGAGGGAAAAAGATGAAAGAGAAATTAGCGAAGATTTTTGTGGCTGTGTTATTTATCGGCTTTGGTCTGTATTTACTGATCACAGGGATTACAGATCTGACAAGCAAGAGTGATTATGTGGAAGCAGAGATTGACATGGCAGGTGGAAACCTTACGGTCGAGCATTCCATCAATGGACTTATTCCGATAGGAAATGAGTATTACTATATAGGTGTTAATTCTGAGGAAGGTAATATCTATATTGTACGTGCAACGAAAAAGTGGCTGGATCAAAATTTTGATGCAGATGGCAAGGCAATAGGCGGAAGCTATACATTGAAGGCAAAAAAACGGAAGCTGGATTATAAGGTAGAGCGTGAGTTTAATGATTCATTTTCCAATATGGATATGACAGGGCTTCAGTTAGTCACAGGTACTTCGTCATATCTGGATACAGACTATAAAACCTTTGCGGTGAAAAAACTGGTCTGCGTATTTGCTTTTCTATTGACACTGCTTTGTATTTTTGCAGGGATAAAGGAGCAGGACGAGAATAGAAAGCCTGTATGGGGAAAAGTTATGGTAGTCTCCCTTCTGATATCTGCGGCATTGATGGTTCATGTACTGAGCTTTCTATAAGTACTCTGGCAGAACAGAAAGAAGTGAAAATGGGAAAACAGATATGCATGAATTGACAGAAAAGCAATTAAAACGCCGGGAAAACCGGCTCCGCGTAAAAGAAGAGAAGCTGCGCAGGGAAGAAGAAGCAAGGCAGCAGGCACTTATACTGAAACAAAAAACGGATGAAAAGTTTATGAAACAGGCTCTTTTGCAGGCAAAAAAAGCAAAAGAGCTTGGTGAAGTACCGATCGGCTGTGTGATCGTACATGACGGAAAGGTGATCGGACGCGGCTATAACAGACGCAATACCGATAAGAGCACGTTATCGCATGCGGAAATCACGGCCATTCGGAAAGCAAGTAAAAAATTGAATGACTGGCGGCTGGAGGATTGCGTACTTTATGTGACATTGGAACCCTGCCAGATGTGCGCGGGCGCGATCGTGCAGGCGCGGGTCAAAGAGGTTGTGATCGGAGCGATGAATCCGAAAGCAGGCTGTGCCGGTTCAATTCTGAATCTGTTTACGATGAAGCAGTTCAACCATCAGGTGCAGACAACCTATGGTGTCTGCGAAGCGGAATGCAGCCGGATTTTGAAGCAGTTTTTTGCCGGACTTAGAAAACGTCTGCATGAAACGGATGGTAGTGGTATCTACGAAAAGAAATGATGATGTTTATTCAGATATGTGATGTGGGAAAGGAAACAACAAGATGAGTGTGGTGTATTTGATTCTGGGACTTCTGGGAGGGATGTATGTGGTAATTGGTGGCAGTATCTTCTTGGTGTTTGTGACATCTGAAGGTCTGTCTGAGGCAGGAGGAGCGATTTTTATCCCGCTTATTTTTGTTGTGCTGGGCATTGGATTTCTGGCGGGAATTGTAATACATAAGAGTATCAAAGGGAAAATTCGGAAAAAGGGGAAAAAATATGCGGCGAAAGTGTACAGCTATGTGGAAAATACCTCTTTTATGGTGAATGAATCTTATACGGTCAATACAGTGGTACACTATTTTGATGAAACGCATGTGGAAAGGGAGGCTGTCATTCCGACCTGTTTTGAGAAAGGTTCCTCTAAAATGCTTCCCATTGGAATGACCGTTGACATTTATTGCTACCGGGATAAATATGACTATGATCCAAAATCTGTCAGGAGTGAATATCTGCCGGGAGAGGAAGAACTGATGGATGACAAGCCGGTAGATCCGATGCAGCTGAAAATGGTGGCTGTTTCCTGCCCGAACTGTGGTTCCAGTTTCCAGGCTGCAACGGGTTATTCCAGTAAGTGTCCGTATTGTGGCAGTTATATCAATGCGTAAATATGTAAAACAGAAATAATTTTGGTGCTATATGGCGTTTGACAGATAAGGGAAAATTCGATATACTATAAAGAACCGTGCAGCCGGGGCAGTAGCGGCGCCCTGTACCTACAATCCGCTCTAGTAGGGGTGATGGCCGGCAGAGGGTTTTGGCTTTCATAGCTGCCCTTAATAAGTGGCGATGACGTCTGGGTCTTGCGCAACAGGAATCTGTGAACCGTGTCAGGTTGGGAACAAAGCAGCACTAAGCAGAAGCTCCTGTGTGCCGTGAGGGTGCCTGGGCCGAGTTAACTGTTAAGGTAACGTATGGGGGTTTCGCTCGAAGCAGGTCGCACGGTTCTTGTAGTTAGGGAGATGGGGTCTCTAGTGGAAAGTTTAATGTTAAAGTTACAGAATGCTGAAATAAGGGCACAAAGAGAAGGCTGGATTGATGCTGACGAACTTGCTAAAGAATCGGGAATTACAGAAAGAAGGCGCACCATGCATATACAAAAAGCAACCGCTGCAGATCTTCCAAAGGCAATGCAGTGCTATGAAGAAATCATTGACAAAACACCGGATATCGAGCACCTCGCCATGTGGCGGAAGGGACAGCATCCAACTGAAGAAACAATCTTATCCTACATAAATAAAGGCGAATTTTATATTCTTTGGGATCATGAAGCCATCGCCGGTATGATGGCTCTTGCCAATGGCATCAGCGAAACTTACCGGACCATAAACTGGATCACAAAAGCCGCAGATACGGAAGCTGCAGAGCTGCACGTCCTTGGCGTAAACCCAGACTATCAGGGAAAGGGCATTGCCAGGCAGCTGGTCCACGAAGCACTCCGCTTATGCAAAGAAAACGGAAAAAAGGTATTGCGTCTCGATGTGATCGGAACCAATACCGTAGCTAAAAAACTATATCCCTCACAGGGCTTTGTATTTTGTGATACCGGACATCTGTCTATCCGTGGCTATGAGGATATGGAATTTCTGTTTTATGAGCAGAGAGTTTAGAAGAATGAGTTAATATAAATAACAACTTGAGATGCATTCGGAAGGAGTGCATCTCTTTTTTATTGTGATAAAACATGAAAATTATAGTAAATATGTATTTTGAGAAAAATGCAAACTAAATTAAAAATACATAATTAGTATTAGAAACAAACAAGAAACGAATGTAAATCAAGAAAAATGTAAGCTAAATGTATAAACGATAATAATTACATAAGATAAAAACAATTTTAAAGGAGGAAACTGATATGAATAAAGATGTAAGCTGTTGGATTAAAGTTGCTGGAAGAATTTTAGTACTGATTGGAGACATTGTTATGGAAAATGGGAAAAAAGGAAATGAAGGAGTGTATATACTAAGAAAAATGCAAACTAAATTAAAAATACATAATTAGTATTAGAAACAAACAAGAAATGAATGTAAATCAAGAAAAATGTAAGCTAAATACATATACGATACTGATTATATAAGATAAAAACAATTTTAAAGGAGGAACTGATATGAATAAAGATGTAAGCTGTTGGATTAAAGTTGCTGGAAGAATTTTAGTACTGATTGGAGACATTGTTATGGAAAATGGGAAAAAAGAAAAGGAGGAAACGAAATGAATGTAAATGTAGGAAAGGTAGTAAAAATTGTAGGTGAAGTTTTGGTGTATGTTGCAGAGGAAATCATGAAAAACCAGAAGGAGGAAACGAAATGAATGTAAATGCAGGAAAGGTAGTAAAAATTGTAGGTGAAGTTTTGGTGTATGTTGCAGAGGAAATCATGAAAAACCAGAAGGAGGAAACGAAATGAATGTAAATACAGGAAAGGTAGTAAAAATTGTAGGTGAAGTTTTGGTGCGTGTTGCAGAGTTAATTATGGAAAGCCAGAAGGAGGAAACGAAATGAATGTAAATGTAGGAAAGGTAGTAAAAATTGTAGGTGAAGTTTTGGTGTATGTTGCAGAGAAAATCATGGAAAACCAGAAGGAGGAATTGTAATGAAACTTGATACATCGCAGTTGGCTAAGGTAATTGGTAACATATTGATGATTATAGGAGAGGAACTGGCTGAGTCAGAGTCATCCAGCGACAGAATGGAGGAATAGAGTATGACAAATAAAGAGATAGCATTATGTAATAGTATCATTCATTCAGCAAGTGTTTCAGCGGGAGCAGTGGGAGCAGGACTGGCACAGATACCATGCAGCGACAATGTGGTAATTACCCCTATCCAGATTGCGATGGCAATATCGTTAGGCAGAGTATTTCATATTGAGCTTGATAAGAGTACAGCCAAGGGAGTTGTAGCCAGTGCTAATGCGGCAGCTGCGGGCAGATGTATATCCCAGATGTTGATCAGCTTTTTGCCGGGTGCTTCTAATGTGGTAAATGCATCAACGGCAGCGGCATTGACTGAGACGATTGGGTGGAATATTGCCAATAGATTTGCAAAGGAGGAAAAATCATGAAAAAAGAACACAGAAGAAAAATACAATGTCCGTTATGCCATAAATTTTATATTGTAAGTTTGGAAAAAGGATACATATGGTGCCCATATTGTGCCAAGCGACGGCGAATTATAGATTAATATATAAAAGCGGAAATAAATGTTAAGATAAAAAGGTCATTTTCGGAGATATGTGGTACAATAAAAACATAATTTGTTAAGTACGAATCTGTAATAAAAATAAAACCAAGGAGGGGATTCACATGATTATAATGTCATTAGACGAATCAGCAGGTTTTGCAAACACAAACAGTCCTGTATTTATCGGTGGTATTTTATATGATGATCATGGTATACAAGAGGAAGGTGAAAAGGAAAGAGCCAGAATTAAATGGTATTATAAGCAATTGTTTGAAAAATCAGGCGGTAAAAATGCTGATCAACGTTATCCAAAAGGTCTACATAGTGGACAGGGAGCAGATGAATTGGTTCCGGGTGTGAAAGCCGAAGTGGTAAAAACCTTACCGGAGTTTCTGAAAAAGGGAACATGTTACGGAAAGGAATTTAGTTCTACGCTATTTGGAAATACAATAAAAGAGCCGAAAAGAGAGGGCGAATATTACATCTGGCTTGTTTTGAAGAGCGAAGGCGGTATGCAGGATGAGAATGAGATAGAACCACAGTTTTTATTAAGGGAAGAGGAGGGGGATAATCTATATTATCATATGGCAGACGAAGTGTTGGAACATATTATTTTTCATAATCCTGTTCTTGGAAAAATAGAAAGATTACATCCATACATTGCAACGCGTTCTTCCGGATGGATCAGTCATCAGGATGCAGCTTATGAAACATATTCCAGACTTGGATATCGTCGAAACCAGACGCAGAAACAAAGGAATAATGAAGAAAAAACGCAGTTTTCTTTTATGAATGGAGATGTTTACAGAACACTCTTTACCCAGAAGATGATGTATACCCCGTGTTATCCGCAAATAAAAGAAGGCGAATTTAATATATGTTCCATTAATTATAATAATGAAAAAGCAAACATGGAATACCTGTATCTGGCAGATAGCATCTGTTCTTATCTGGGGGATACCCATCCGGTGCATGGAACGGTCAGACAGCATGAGCCATCTCAGTGGATCGGAGAAATCAATACACTGGCAAATGATATGGTGGTAGGAGAAGATCATGTACTTTTGTTTGCATATGATCGTATAGACATTCTTTTTTCCAATGCATGGAAGGCATATGAAAAAGGAGACTATCATACAGCTTTGACAATTTCTTATAAAGCAAAGGAGCAAAAAGGAGCCTTTGCCAGGTATTATCAGAATAAATGGTTTCTGCTTCTGGAAAATAAAATGAAGCAGGCAGATGACCTAAATGCATGGAAGCAGGCAATATCCCATATAAAGAGTAATATTTTCAGTAATGAACTGGAGCAGAAAAGAGAACTTTTTATCTATCATTTTATAGAGCAGGTTATGCAGAAATATACAACAGAAGAATGCCCTGACGAGAAGAGAAGATTGTTATATTGGTTTTACAATCTGGGAATTTCCTTATACTCACATGTAGGAGATACAAAAAAGGCATGGGAATGTTATGAAAAATGTCAGGACTATTTCGGAGCGGTCAGTACAGAAGATATTCTGCGTTGTAAAAATCAGTCAGTTGTCATATTGACAGATTCTTTCCAGTGGGAAAAGGCCAGAGAACAGGCAGAACAGGTATTAAATGGTTATATTTCCTTAAAAGAAGTCAGGTATGAAATAGCATGTACATCACCTAACAAGAGTTATTTGCCGCATCAAAAAGCAAAGAGTCAGATGGCACAGGTTTTGAGTTTATATCGGAATGCAAAGGCGGAGACCTATTATCTATCTGCCCTGGAAGGTATGCAGGGAAATATTGCAGATTATAATATAACATTATCCTATTTGCTGCATTTTTACATGGATATGGGATGGCAGGAAAAATATGAGCTTTGGGCAACAAAATATTTTGGTAATTATGATAAACCATTGGAGAGATTAGAATATCTGATTTCACACAGCTTTTGCGAAAATGCAGCTTATCATTTTACATTTGGGTTCTATGTGTTTGTCAGAGGTCTATATCTGTTTGAAAAAGATCAGATAGAGGACGATTTATGGGAAATTCTTGCAGATATCGTGACTTACATAAAAGAGAACGGGAAGAATAATCCATATGTAGAACGATGGGATACACTTAAAGGACATCCAAGCTATCTGATCTGTAAATATATGAGACTTTTGGCAAAAGAGCGGTCAGATGAACAGGCAGAAAAACTTTACAGAAAATATGATAAAGAATCACATAAGGGTCATGAAAAGATAGTCAATGCGATAGAGATCTTTGGAGAAGCGGAGATTTGCCATATAACTAATGATACAAAGAGTAGAGATGCTTATATAGACCAGCTGGAAGCTTATCTGAAAAATCCGGATCATTATTTTATAAGTATAGCGGAAGCCGGAGATATCCCGACAGATCCTGAAAGAAAATATCAGTATTTTGCAAATAAATTTACATTTATGTATCATTAAATCACACATAGGAAAAAGAAGGGGACAAAAATATGAAAGTATCAAAAGTAAATCACAAAAAAGCAGGAATATCAGGACAACCGGTAGAAGCAGGTGGAATGCTGTATTCATATCCGGGGAAGGCAGAAGAAAAGAGAAAAGAGGCAGAACTGACAGATTATATCAGGAATCTGAACAAAAAAGCACAGAATCTATACAATCTTTTTACCCCCTGTACTGATAAAGATAAATCAATCACAGATGCATTTACTGTACTTTTCAGAAAAATACTGATCAAGCCGATATCGGAAGGCAGGACAGACGAGCAGATTGTAGATAATATAAAACGTATCATGCAAAAGCAGATACTTGTAAAAACAAATACAAAACCTTTTCAAAAAGAGGAAAAAGCTGTCAGGGAGTGGAAAACTTTCTGGAGGATTACAGATCCGGTGGATAAGGCAGACAGAGTTGTTAATGGTTACCTGAGACAGAGCCTTAGGCGTAGTTATAAGGGGAATAAAGAGGAAAAATCCGTTTATATTCCAGATGTCATAAAGCAGATCTGCATAGCCGCTTTATCCGGTGAAGAATGTGACAGGGAGATTGGACAAATCGACAGGACAGATCTGTTATTTGCAATAAAGGGGATTCGTGCTGATTATACAAAGGAAGAACAGATTGCAAAAATTGCAAAATCTATAGAAAACCAGAATGTTCCTGTCCAGATAGGAGAGGATGGGAAACATCTGGTACTTTCCAGTGCATATAATGATAAGAAAAAATATATTTTTGAGTTTATGAAGGAATATGCAGGATGCGAAAAGGAACAGCAGAAAGAGTTATTAAAACATATGCGCTATCTGATTCTGTTGTATGTATATGGAGAACAGATTGCGGATGAAGCCAGAGAGACGGATTTAAGGCCGTTCAGTTTTGGTATCTCGTTAAAAGAAAATGACGGGGTTATATCGGAAACGCTTCTGGATCTGATACGGACAAGAGATAATACGCCAAGCAGATTTAAAACGGAAATCAGAGGGTATAATGACCAGATTGCAATAGAATGTAAAGATATTCTGGTACAGCATTATCAACAAGCTGTAAACACTGAAGGCATTTCTGATACAGACAGAAGATGGATCAATTTTATTTCAGATCGTGTTGCTGCTGTCCTGAAAGGAAAGCGCCTTACAGAGGAAAAACTATGCAAGTCCTATCTGTGCAAAAAAATATGGGAGGAATGGACAGCCTATATTGCCCGGAAATACATAGATCTTGGAAAGGGTGTTTATTACTTTGCCATGGATGATGTGGATAAGGTAACGAGGAATGAACCGGCAAATATCGGGCAGGCAGCAGATCAGTATCGGGACGGTATTTCAAGCTTTGATTATGAGCGAAATAAAGCAGAGGAAGCGATGAAACGAGCGCTTTCCCGTTATGTTTCATTTGCTGTAAATCATTTTGATGAATCTGTCAGAAGCAGTGAAGAAAGGCAGAAAAAAAGAAAAGAAGATATTTTAACTTTAAATGAGAATGAGATTATTGCCAATAAAAATGTAAAAAAGAATATATTGAGATATTTTGGCGGTGCATCGGGCTATGCAGGATCAGAAATAGAAAGCATGGATGATATAGCAATGATCTTTGCACTCAAGGAACAGCTATATGCAGCCAGAAACAGCTGTTTTCATTTTATGGCAGGAGAATCGAAAGCAGTCGGCCGCGAGGTTGTAGAAATATTACTTCGGAAAGAATACGCTTCAGTAGGTGCTGTTTATCGGAAAAGGTATTACTCTAACAATGTACCGGGGTTTTATGCTGAAACAGATATTAATATGCTGATGGATCGCCTGTATACAGCACAAAAGCCGAATATGACACAGATTCCGTCTTTTAATAAAGTAATTGCCAGAAAAGGGAATCCTTATCTTGAGTTTGTGGGAGCATTTCTGGATACAAAAAGCAGAAGCAGCGTTTTAAAGGCAGAGACTGCGGATATTTACAGAAGTACGCTGTATTTTCTCTTAAAGGAAATTTATTATTATGATTTCTTAAGACAGTCTGACATGATGAAACGCTTCAGAAGCGCGTTGGATACTGCACATATAAGAGAGCTCAAACGTGCTTCCCGTCATGAGCAGGAAGCAAGGAAAAATGCATATGAAAGCTTTTGTGGAAGAGCGGATTTGCTACAGGAAGCAGGACTTTCTTTCGGAGAATTCTGTCAGGAGATCATGACAGAATATAACCTGCAGAATAATCAGAAAGCAAAAAAACCGTCCGGCGTGAAAGTTAAGATAAAGAAAAAGGATGGAACAGAAGAACAGGTTATAAAAGCAATAGAGGATAATACGCAGATTTATAAGCATTACAGGACATTGCTGTACCTTGGAATCCGGGAAGCCTTCTTTACATTTATCAGAGAAAACATAGCAGATTATGGATTTTTAAAGAAACCGGAAGATAGAATGGACAGGATAGTATCGGAAGAGAGCTTTTGTCAGAACTGGCATACAGATGTATTCCTTCCTTTGCGGGAGCATTTATTAACTGATATGCTGTTTTCTTCATGGTATGTAACAGCACATTTTCTGGATCCGAAAAATCTAAATCATCTGATCGGTACATTCAAAAATTATATCCAGTTCAGGACAGATATAGAGAAAAGAGCCAGAATCACAGGCAATAGAACCTGTGATACCTATATGGAAGAAACAGAGAAATACACAAAGCTGGTGGAAATACTTGAATTTGTCAAGCTGTACTGTGGACAAGTGTCGAATTGTATAGATGATTATTTTGAAGATAAAGAAGCTTATGCCAAATATATTTCCTGCTTCGTGGATTATGGAAATCCGGGAATTGCCGGGCTGCAGGCATTCTGTGCCGAGGTACCGGAAGCAAACTATTACGATGGACAGAATCCGGTTCCAAACAGAAACATTGTATTGTCAACTATGTATGGCAATCGGGAAATACTGGAAAATACAATGCAGAAGATCACAGAAAAGGATTTTAAACAGTTCAGCAAAAAGAAAAAAGAATTGTCCGGACTTTTTGAAAAAGGAGTTTGCGAAAATAAAGAAGATCAGCAAAAGCTGAAACAATTTCAGAATATGAAAAACAGACTGGAATTTGTTGATGTGCTGATCATGACGGAACTTATGAATGATTTGTATGGACAGCTTGTCAGCTATTCCTGTCTGCGGGAAAGAGATCTGATGTTTATGCAGCTTGGTTTTTACTACACAAAACTGTTTTATACAGACTCCATTCCTGCACAGGATAAGCTGCGTGTCTTACAGGGAGATTGTGATATAAGAGATGGGGCGGTTCTATACCAGCTGATGGCTTTATATAACTATGATCAGCCGGTTTATAAATGGAAGGAAGGAAAAGCAACAGAATCTTCTGAACGACAGATTTCAGGAAAGATAAATGTATTTACCGAATCCTATTGTGACAGTGCAGAAGAATATGATAATGGACTTTGTTTTTTTGAGGATGTAGATGGCAGACATGGTGAATATATCCTGCTTCGTAATTATATTGATCATTTCAAATACTTTGCGAATCATGAGAAGAGTCTTCTGGAAATGTATGGAAGCATGTATGGTGGATTTTTCTCTTATGATACAAAGCTGAAAAAGAGTGTTTCTTATATACTGCCTAATATACTGCTTTCTTATTTTGTTAATGTACAGCTGGAATTTGGCAGAAGAGAAGTACCCGGGAAAAATGGGAGTCATACAACAGTTTGCCTTGGTGTGAAAGATATAAAATCAGACTACTTTACTTACAAGCCGGGACAGGCTGTAAAGATTGAGAAAGAAACAGATAAGCCGGGATCAATCGATATTACATGTCTGGCAAATTCAATGATGGGTGGTGCTATAAAAGAGGAAGATAAAAGAGCAATCCAGAAAAAGCAAAACAGGATGGGAGCAGATCGGACAGAGCAAGGCAATCCGTATCAGTTAGCGGCAAGAGAAAAGAGATTTTTAGAAGAAGTAGAAGCGCTGCTTGCTTATAAAAAAGAGTAAAATAACGTAAAGAGGGTGTTTCCCATAGGAGAACCCCCCTCTTTCTTTAAGAATCAGAATTTAGAATCTGAGTATAATAAGAAATAATACGATCTCGTAAATCCTGGGGTTGTAGAAGAACAGCAGATTGTCCAAGCATGACGATCCAGTCAAAAAAGCTTTCCCGGTCATATACAAGCATTTCCACATGGCGCTTTTTAATGATACCCTTATGATAGACGAGATCATCTACTTCTGATGTTTCGTCTTTCAGCAAAGGATACTGGTTTAAAACACGGTTGACTTTTTGAAAAAGCCGTCCATCATGATCGTCATAAAAATCAATTTCTACGGTGGTTGGCTTATCTTCATAGGAAGGACCGAAAAGATGCGGCAGAACATGATCCATAAAATCATTTTTTATTTGTTCTTCTTCGGTTGAAATAGGAGAAAGATAGCCAGTATCTATGTTTTCCATTTTCTGAAGATCATAGAGAGATATTTTTTCATCTGCAATGCCTGCCATGTAATATTTTCCGGTATGTGGGAAGAAAATAAGGCATATGTAATGTGTTTCTATGTTCTGTTGGCGTTCTGTATCAGGGCAGTTGGATCTTTTATAGGACTTATAGTGAAACTTGATATCATAACCCATAATAATGTTGCCATAAAGTTTAGGTAACTTGGTAGATACTGCTTCCCTCTCTTCATCTGAAATATAGCCTTCCATAAGCTTTTCATCGTATGTGAAGGAATCTGATTCTTGAACAGAAGAAATTCTGTGGATGATCAGAAAATCGTCCAGAATATCATATTCTTTTCTGGAAAGTGCAATGTGGACGTATTTTTTGGAAAATATAGTAAGGTTACTTAGGCAAAAGGGTAAAGCATCGATTTTTCCGGAGTGAAATAACTTCCGCCGTTCAGCCGTACTTCCGTTTGGGGTGTCGTTGATAGTGTCATATAAATTATAAAGGTCATTTAGTGTGTCAATGTCAGGATAATCGTTTCTGTCAAGAAAATTCTGAAGAAACAGATCTGATGCCAGGAAATCTCTATAGCTGTCATTTATTTTTATATCGTCCGTATCAAGTGGCAGCAATCCACATGGATGCAGAGAAAGCTGGTAAAGATCTTCCCGTAAAATATTAATGGGAATGTGTGTGATCCGTTGCAGACGGAAGATGGAGTAGTATTGCAAAAAATAATTATAATTTTCGTTATCTTTGTTATCTTTGTTATCTTCCGAATCAGATGATCCGAGCTGATTTGACAGTATGCTGATCAATTGAAAAAGTCGGTTAATTTTATTCTCTTGATTCATGATAGTCTCCATATCTTGTTAAAATTCGCCGGGCAGAATCACGTTGTATTTTCTTTAGAGATTCCGGTTCTATAATCTCATATTGATGAAGAAACTTACGCATATAATAATTAAATTCAGATAAGTCCCGTATGGTATCTGAATAGATAATATCATTCTCCTGTTTCTCCAGTGATGCAATATTCTGATCCGGGGCATTATGATTACGGCTTTCCACCAGATGGTTCAGTTCCTGATACGTTTTTTCCTGTTCAGGTGTATTTTCGGTATTTGCCAGACCGGGAAAACGAAGTTTGGTCAAAAAACCATCCTTTGCACCTGGAGAACCGGATATCATTTCATAATAAACCTGCATGTATTGAGGGTTATGATAAAGAGAAGCTGTTTGGAAAGTAAGGTGTTTTTTGGGTGGTTTATTTTCCTTATTTTCCGGTACATATAGCCGGGCAGCCTGGGTTGTATTTGGAATATCCTGGCATATTTCCACAGAAGAAATCCGGTTAACCGGTATTGCTTTGTATTCTATGCTGTTCTTCATATTTGACTTCCATCTTATACCAAACAGATAAAACTGATTCTTCTCATCTGTATAATATAGAGAAACTGTAAAAATAATATCGCTTCGGCTCCGGGACGGATCTTTACCGGAATAGTTCACACGGATAGCATAATTTTTATAGTCAATATTGTGGAATAGTTTTTTGACATGCTGATATTCTCTGGAATCAGCAGGCTGCTTGCCTAAATGAATAGACATGTCTTTATCAGTGTCCCATTCACAGAATTCCTTTGATGGATCGATAAAAAGGTTATTCATATAATCCGCTAATTTACGTAAGCTTGTGTGTGTCATAGTGCTGCTCCTAAATAATTCCAGATAATGCATGATATCCAATAATTCTTCTTCTTTTTTCTCTAAAAGAAGGGGAGCCTTATTTGTTATACGATAAAAGACAGTTTTTTGCCGTGTTTGGGAATCAATATATCTAAGATCTAAAAGCTGTTGTAAGCATGCCTTGAACGTATTATCCTGAGACGCTCTTAACGAGGTCTGTTCAGCGTTCGACAGTAGTTCCCGATATTTTTGATATAGACTGGATTGCGTTATTTTTTTTCCTTCAGCGCTGAGTATTAAAAGAATAAAGGCAGACCGGACACTGCGGTCGTCACTCTGCTCAAATACTGATGTGGCTGCAGTAGATTCCTCCTGCAGGCGGGTCCAGTAAATGCGCTGATTTGAAACAGAAAGCGGATATTTACTCTGTAGGATGATTTTTTTCAGGTCACGAAGTGTTTTGAGCGAAACAGCATATTGACTGCACAGATTCTCTGCATTTTTGCCCGGTATTGCATCAAGTAAGATGTCTTCACCGTGATTCAGAGCAGAGATAACCGTTTTTGTGAAATCTGTGGCGGAAAATGCGCTTATTTTTTTCTGTTTTATATAGCTTTCTATTTCTGAGGCAAGCTCTTTTTGATAATTATCATCAAAAGCTTTTGATAAATAGTAAAAAAGAAATTCCTGCCCTTTTTCTCCCTGTGCAAGCAAAAACTTTGGGAAAATTGTATTCTTTTGCAACGAAAGAAAATCCAATTTCCAAGGATGGGAATCTTTTCTCTTTTCACTGTCCGGTATCTGCTGGCGGATAGGAAGAATATATACTTGATCCAATTCTTGACGGATTTTTTTCCAGATATTTTTAGGGAGAGAATATTCAGACAAAGTAATAGATTTATCGGATAGCAAATCTGACAATATTTTTCGTAAATCTGACATGGAAAGTACAGACTTGACATGGGGATATAAATGAGAAGTCAGTTCTTGGATATAGCCGGTTGTAAAGAAATAATCCTGCAAATAGAGCGAAAAAAGAGAAGCCTCATTTTTTTGCGATTTTTTTCTTTGTGATTTATCCTCCAGAATAGATTCTTTTGTTAAGAACAGATTCATGGCAGCATTATAGTCCAGATGCCAGTACAGACCCACGTCGCAGCCACTTGTAATCAAAGCCGGAGAGTCATTGCCTGAACGGATGGCAGCAGTGTGATTTTGAAAGGTTTTATTGGAAATATAAAATTCCCTTTCCAAATCCCATTCATATACTTTTGCATTATTTTTTGTACGTTCTAAGACTATTTCAATGGTTTTGTTCTGCATTTCGTTTGTCATACACTTTTTCTCCATTACTGTTTATGGTTATAGTAACATGCTCTGAAAGTGAAATCAACAAATGAGTAGATCACAATCGGATAGTGTCTGGATGGAAATTCCTTTTTGAATAATCACCTGATCAGGATGAAGCATATAAATACGGATATTGTCTTCTGATTCATTCATAATAGTATTTATTTTTTGCGACAATTGATTGTATTGTGCAGCAGTAATGTGGAACTCAAAAGCGGATTCCTGTATTCGTTCCCCATATGATTCCAGTAGCTTTGCGAGATTTCTGCGTCTGATGTCATTATGAATATCGTAAATCAGTAAAATATGTTTTGTTTCTTTATTGTTGTGAAAAGTATACCGTAACATAAAATGCCTCCTTATCGGATACGGATAGGATTATAGAGAGAAGTAGATTCTTTTTCGATTGCCTGCGTCATAGCTTCTGCCTGGTGCCAGATTGCGTGACGAAAATCAATGGGAGAAACAATGTCGGGAAGATATTTCGTCTGTACATACATTTTTTGTTCGAGTTTAGTCAGAAATAGCTTAATACCTTCTTTTGTCATACAGGTTGCATTGCCCTGTCTGCAAAAATGGGAAAGTGATATTTCATGCCCTTGTATTAAAGATAAAACACAGGAGTCTATAAGGACCGGACGCCATTCTTCAATCATATCACTGGCAAGGGAGGGATGATTTTTCCTGTCCTTGTGTAGAAAACCGGCGTAGGGGGACAGACTGCGGTTTTCTATCTGCCCATAGAGTTCTTTATTCAGGATAGAGTATCCAAGATTAAGCATACAGTTAAAAGGATCCTGAGCCGGTCTGCGGTTACGGGAAGAAAATGTGAATGCCGGATCAATGAGCATGGCGAGTATTTCGAAGTAGTTTCTGGAAGCAATTCCCTCGTATCCCATCAGTTCTTCAGTAGTAAGGGATTGCTGGACATGTTTTCTGGCATTTTTCATCTGAAAGAATTGTTTCCCGGCTTCGATAGAATGATTTTTCTGGTAACGATTGGCAATGACAAATTGATTGTGTATCTTGGCATCAATTATCTTTTTTGCCATAGCGAGAGAAAAGGCAGGATCGTCAGTTAGTTGAAGCTGTTTGCGCAATCTTTTGATATTTGTCTGACCGGGAGACAGAAGTGTGCCATAGAAGGAGCCACTTTGTGAAAAGTAGCTGATACGTATTCCTTTTTTGAGACAGAACTCCGTGCATTGTGTTGTGATCTGTGTCTTGCCAAAGATACAGATGCTACTGATCGTTTCCTTAGGGATAGCTTCTTCGTGCTGATCAGTATGTTTTAAAACAAAACATCCACCATTGACTCCGAGTGTTGTACCATTTTCAACTACATACAATAAGCTCATACAGAGCCCTCCTCTCATAGACCAATACCGGTTACTTGTTTTCTATATAAAAAGAGTATCATGTATGATTAGTTGTTATTTTTCCTGAAAAAGACAGACTGACTACATTTGTTAAAAGCGTAGACAGTCTGTCTTTTCTATTTTTATGAAATTGGTTCGGAGCTGTATAAAAAAGCAAAAGTCCGATATCTCGGGCTTTTTTCATGAAATATATTTCAATGGTTCCGTCGGATGCTGAAATTCCTGTTAATGCCCGATATCTCGGGCTTTTTTCATGAAATCAGAGATAGTTTGCGCAGAGTCTACCAGAATCCTGGTGTTAATGCCCGATATCTCGGGCTTTTTTCATGAAATTTACAAAATGCCTGTTTATGGACAGAAAATTATCGTTAATGGTTAATGCCCGATATCTCGGGCTTTTTTCATGAAATCCTACAGAAATTTGGGCATTCGGTATTCCTACAAGTTAATGCCCGATATCTCGGGCTTTTTTCATGAAATACGAAGCAGAAGTCGTCGAAGATTCTACCAACAGTTAATGCCCGATATCTCGGGCTTTTTTCATGAAATCAAAGAAAGTAACTATCAACAAAACTTACGTAGGGTTAATGCCCGATATCTCGGGCTTTTTTCATGAAATTGACAACTATTAACTTTAAAAATACCGACAAATGTTAATGCCCGATATCTCGGGCTTTTTTCATGAAATATATGTGGGGAACCGATGAGACCTTTCTAGAAGAATGTTAATGCCCGATATCTCGGGCTTTTTTCATGAAATCTGCTAAATCTTTGCTCTCAAAAAAGAGCAGTGCGTTAATGCCCGATATCTCGGGCTTTTTTCATGAAATTCGTAGAAAAAGATACTATGAATGCTGGCACAGCAAAGTTAATGCCCGATATCTCGGGCTTTTTTCATGAAATTTGTTCGTATGTTCTTTAAAGGTCGCAAAGTTGAGTTAATGCCCGATATCTCGGGCTTTTTTCATGAAATAACAAAAAGAAAATAAACTGGAGTAATGCATCACGTTAATGCCCGATATCTCGGGCTTTTTTCATGAAATTTCCTGCACAGAAATAGTTTGAACAGGATCTACCAGTTAATGCCCGATATCTCGGGCTTTTTTCATGAAATAACAGCAAAGTTATGTGTAAAGAATTCTGTTCAAATACGTTAATGCCCGATATCTCGGGCTTTTTTCATGAAATTGGGACCAAAAATAACGTAACAATCAGTTTCTACCGTTAATGCCCGATATCTCGGGCTTTTTTCATGAAATCCTACCCGCTCAACCCTAGTAAAAAAGAGGGATGAACAGGCGATTTGCGTGTTAAAAATATTTTAGCACGATATAATATATTTTTTCAATAGATAAATACAGAAAATGCAGTAAATATGCGGTTTTTCGGAATGCGTGGCAAAACTAATCCATATTTTCCTTGATCCGGATATCTACCGCTGTGTAATTGTACTCTGATTTTGGCAGATCACCCGTTGCAAGGTAAGAAAACAGAATATCGAGCGGTTTGCTTCCCTGTACGAACGGTTCCTGACAGATCGTGGCAGAGATCACATCCTTTGCGACCATTTCCTTAGTGGTAGCAACCTTGTCAAAAGTAATGATCGTCATGTCCTTTTTCTGTCCGCGCATGGCAAGGGCTGCACGGCAGCCACCGTAAACACCGCCTGCAGCAAAGAAAAGGGCATTGATCTCAGGATGGTCCTTCAGAAGCTGGGTTGTCCGATCATAGCTGATAAAATCATCATCATCATTTGTGATCGTTTCGACAACATCGATATTCGGATATGACTGGATCGCATTTGTAAAGCCGGCAATACGCTCTGTATGACACAGGATCTCTTCGGAACCGGTAATAATACCGATTTTCGTGGATTCGTTCTTTGCCATCAGGCGCATCAGACCTGCGGCTGTAGCACCGGACTGATAATAATTACTGCCGACAAAAGCGATACGCTTACAATTTTTAATATCTGTATTCAGGGCAACTACCGGAATGCCCTGCTCAAACAGCTCGTCGATACGCTTGGCAAGACGTGGATCGTTGGTCGGTGAAATGGCAATGCCATTGATGCCTTCCTTTACAAACTCATCAATCGCCTGAAGCTGTTCCAGTGTATCAACATTGACGCGCTTGATCTGTACGGTACAGTTGTAGCAGGCAAGATCCTCCTCTTTCTGGCGGATTCCCGCGATCACTTCATCAAAGAAAGGATTTCCCTCTCCAAATAAGATCACACCAAGCTTTAAGTTCTTCTTCTGTGCAGCAAGCACAAGTCCTGCACGATTTGGCTTATAGTCAAGTGCATGCACGATTTCCATGATCTTTTGTGCGGTCTGTGGATTGACAGAGCCTCTTTTATTTAAAACACGGTCTACCGTACCGCGCGATACGCCTGCAAGATCGGCGATTTCTTTAATCGTTGCCATAACGATCTCCTTTCACGGGCAAAAACGCCCCTTCTTCTTTCAAAATTATCATACTCCACGTGTAATGTCAATGAAATAAGTGTCTTTATGTGATACGTGCACATGATTTATAAAAAAGTAACAAAAGAGAACGTCTGGAAGTGAAAAAACAGAGGATATCATTGGTAAGAATGACGAATTGAAATAATTTTTCAACTAGATATTGCTTTTTTGAAACGGGCATATTATAGTATAAATGTGCACGGGCACAAGAAAGCACGGCATTTGTGTTTGAGACTCGTGTGACGAAGAAAAAAACGTAAATGACAAATGATCCGGGAAGGGATCACGCAAAAGAAAATAAAACAGGAGGATGGATATGTTATATATCGGGGTAGATTTAGGAACATCCGCAGTAAAGCTGCTGTTAATGGATGGAGAAGGTAAGATCCGGAATATCGTATCGAAAGAATATCCGCTTTATTTCCCACATCCGGGCTGGAGTGAACAGAAGCCTGAGGATTGGTATGAGCAGGTTATGGCAGGCATCAAGGAACTGATCAAAGATGCTGATAAATCGCAGGTTGCAGGCATCAGCTTCGGCGGTCAGATGCACGGACTTGTTATATTGGATAAGGATGACAATGTGATCCGTCCGGCGATCCTTTGGAATGACGGCAGAACCACAGAGGAATGTGATTACTTAAATAATGTGATCGGAAAGGATAAGCTTTCCCAGTACACAGCCAATATTTCCTTCACGGGCTTTACAGCACCGAAGGTTTTATGGGTAAAAAATAAAGAACCTGAGAATTTTGCTAAGATCGAAAAGATCATGCTGCCAAAGGATTACATCGCATACAAGCTTTCAGGCGTACATTGCACAGATGTTTCCGATGCATCAGGTATGCTGCTCTTTGATGTAAAGAACAGATGCTGGTCTAAGGAAATGTGCGAGATCTGTGGCGTGAAAGAAGAACAGCTCGCCAAGATCTATGAATCCTATGAGACAGTCGGAACTGTTTTACCGGAGATCGCAAAAGAGCTCGGTATTCCGGAAAGCTGTAAGGTAGTTGCCGGTGCAGGCGATAATGCAGCCGCAGCAGTCGGTACAGGAACAGTCGGAGACGGCATGTGCAATATTTCACTTGGTACAAGTGGCACGATCTTTATCTCCTCTGAGAAATTTGGTGTAGATAAGAACAATGCGCTGCATGCATTTGCACATGCGGATGGACATTATCATTTGATGGGCTGTATGCTTTCCGCAGCAAGCTGTAATAAATGGTGGATGGATGAGATCATCCGCACAAAGGATTATCCGGCAGAACAGAAGGGTATCACAAAACTTGGTGAAAACCATGTATTCTTCCTTCCATATTTAATGGGAGAGCGTTCTCCGCACAACAATCCGAATGCAAGAGGCACTTTCATCGGTATGACAATGGATACCACGAGAGAAGATATGACACAGGCAGTATTAGAGGGTGTTGCCTTCGCACTGCGTGATTCTCTGGAAGTTGCAAGAAGCCTTGGTATTGATATCAAACGTACAAAGATCTGCGGTGGTGGTGCAAAGAGCCCGCTGTGGAAGAAGATGATCGCCAATATCATGAACTTAAAAGTAGATGTCATCGAAAGTGAAGAAGGACCTGCGCTCGGCGGTGCAATGCTCGCTGCTGTTGCAAACGGTGAATTCGCTTCTGTAGAAGATGCAGCAGCAAAGATCGTAAAGGTTGTCGATACGGTAGAGCCTGATCCGGCACTTGTTGCAAAATATGAAGAGAAGTATCAGCAGTTCAAGGAAATCTATCCTGCCTGCAAACCACTTTTCGATATCATTACAAAATAATGTAGTAAAAGGAGGACAAACCAATGCAGATTTTAGATGTTACAGACGCACGTTTTAAAAAGTATGGACGAATCGTAAAAAATGTTGATTTTACAGGCCTTGTGGAAGCAATGCAGAGCACACCTCTCCCGGATGGCGTAGAGTATGTTGCCTCTGTTCCGGAACTGGAAGCACTTCCTGTAATGCAGGAGCTTCAGAAGGTGACTTACGGTGAGCTTCCTATTCAGATCGGTTACTGCAATGGTCATAACATACTGCTGAATGCAGTAGAATACCACAGAAGTTCAGAGATCAACGTAGCTGCAACAGATGCAGTGCTGATCTTAGGCTCCGAGCAGGATATTACAGATGATTTCCATTATGATACATCCCTGATGGAAGCGTTCAAGATCCCGAAAGGAACAGCAGTTGAGATTTATGGCACAACGCTTCACTATGCACCATGCGATCTCAATAATGAAGGCTTCAAGGTAACGGTTGTTCTGCCAAAGGGCACAAACGAACCGCTTGACGAAGCACACAAAGATGGTGAGGATAAGCTCATCACAGCAAAGAACAAATGGCTGATCGCACATGCAGAAGGCGGTCAGGATCCGGCAGCTTTCATCGGACTGGTCGGAAAGAACTTAAATATCAACGAATAAGCGATACGTGATAAACAGGTCAGACCTGTTGGAATAAAGAAAATAAAATGAACTTTAAGTATGAAAGAAAATGGAGGAAAAAAATATGTACAATGCACCTGATGTAAAAATTGGTATCGTAGCAGTTTCCCGTGACTGCTTCCCGGAATCACTTTCCGTAAACAGAAGAAAAGCCCTGGTAGAGGCTTACACAAAGAAATATGACGCTTCTCAGATCTATGAATGTCCGATCTGTATCGTAGAGAGCGAGATCCATATGGTACAGGCTCTGGAAGACATCAAGAAAGCAGGCTGTAACGCACTTTGCGTATATCTTGGTAACTTCGGACCTGAAATCGCTGAAACATTACTGGCTAAACATTTTGACGGACCTGTTATGTTCTGTGCAGCAGCAGAAGAATCCCAGAATGATCTGGTACAGGGACGTGGCGATGCTTACTGTGGTATGCTGAATGCAAGCTACAACTTAAAGCTTCGTAATGTAAAGGCTTATATTCCGGAATATCCTGTTGGAACTGCAGAAGAATGTGCAGATATGATTCATGAATTCGTTCCGATCGCACGTACAGTTGATGCACTTGCAAACTTAAAGATCATCAGCTTTGGTCCAAGACCACTGAACTTCCTTGCTTGTAATGCACCGATCAAACAGCTCTACAACTTAAATGTTGAGATCGAAGAGAACTCAGAGCTTGACCTTTTCGAAGCATTCAAGAAGCATGAAGGCGATGAAAGAATCCCTGCTAAAGTAAAAGAAATGGAAGAAGAATTAGGAAAGGGTAACAACAAACCTGGCATCCTTCCTAAACTTGCACAGTACGAGCTGACATTACTTGACTGGGTAGAGGAGCACAGAGGCTATCGTAAATATGTAGCGATCGCCGGAAAATGCTGGCCTGCATTCCAGACACAGTTCGGATTCGTTCCTTGCTATGTCAACAGCCGTTTAACAGGTATGGGTATTCCTGTATCTTGCGAAGTTGATATTTATGGTGCACTCAGTGAGTTCATCGGATATACAGTCAGCGAAGATATCGTTACACTGCTTGATATCAACAACTCTGTACCGGCAGATATGTACGAAGAATCCATCAAGGGCAAATTTGATTACACACATAAAGATACATTCATGGGCTTCCATTGTGGTAATACATGCAGCAAGAAACTGGCATTCTGCTCTATGCAGCACCAGATGATCATGGCAAGAAGCCTTCCGGAAGAAGTAACACAGGGAACACTTGAAGGCGATATCGCTCCTGGCGACATCACATTCTTCCGTCTGCAGTCTACAGCAGATGCAAAGCTCCGTGCTTACATTGCAAATGGTGAAGTACTTCCTGTTGCAACAAAATCCTTCGGTGCGATCGGTGTATTCGCAATTCCTGAAATGGGCAGATTCTACCGTCATGTACTGATCGAGAAGAACTTCCCGCATCATGGAGCAGTTGCTTTCGGACATTACGGAAAAGCAATTTATGAAGTATTCAAGTACATCGGTGTAGATGTAGATGAGATCGGATACAACCAGCCTAAGGGTGTCAGATATCCGACAGAAAATCCATTTGCATAAGCAGTTATGCAAAATGCTTTGACCAAAAGCATGGAGAATGATACAATCAGAATGTTTATAGGGGTAGCAACCGGTCATATAGTTGATCGGTTGCTATCATAGGGTAAGGAGAAACGGTAGTCTTTCGCTCCTGGCTCTTATCGGAACAGCTGCTGCGGAGCACTTCTGTCTGTCTACGAATAAACCGCAGACAGGGCAGAAAGGTATCGGTGTTTCGCAAAAGCAGTATATTGCAACCATATAGAATGAAAAAGGAGAAAGCACATGACAAATTTAGAGCTTCAGAAAATGGCAAACGAAGTTCGTAAAGGTATCGTCACAAGTGTTCACAGCGCAAAGGCCGGTCATCCGGGCGGATCTTTATCTGCAGCAGATATGTTCACATACCTTTACTTTGAAGAAATGAATATTGATCCTAAGAATCCAAAAATGGAAGACAGAGACCGTTTTGTTTTATCAAAGGGTCATACAGCACCGGGCTATTATGCAGCACTTGCAAACAGAGGATATTTCCCGGTAGAAGATTTAAAGACACTGCGTCACCTTGGTTCTTACCTGCAGGGACATCCTTGTATGCAGGAAACACCGGGTGTTGACATGAGCTCAGGTTCCCTGGGACAGGGCATTTCCGCAGCAGTTGGTATGGCACTTGCCGGAAAGCTTGATAATAAGGATTACCGTGTATACACATTGCTGGGTGACGGCGAGATCCAGGAAGGTCAGGTATGGGAGGCTGCCATGTTTGCAGGCGCCAGAAAGCTTGACAACCTTGTTGTGATCGTAGATAACAACGGTCTGCAGATCGACGGTAAAGTAGAAGACGTATGTTCCGTATATCCGATCGATAAGAAGTTTGAAGCATTCAATTTCCAGGCGATCAACATTGACGGTCATAATTTTGATGAGATCCGTGCTGCTATGCAGAAAGCAAGAGAAACAAAGGGTATGCCTACAGCGATCATCATGCATACAGTCAAAGGAAAAGGTGTTTCCTTCATGGAAGATCAGGCAGGCTGGCATGGCAAGGCACCAAACGATGAAGAATATGAAATCGCAATGGCAGATCTTAAGAAAATTGATGAGCAATTAGAGAAAGCAGGTGAAGTATAATGGCAGATGTAAAGAAAATTGCAACCAGAGAAAGCTATGGTAACGCACTTGTTGACTGCGCAGAAGACTTCCCGCAGTTAGTTGTTCTTGACGCAGACCTTGCAGGTGCTACCAAAACAGGTATTTTCAAAAAAGCATATCCGGATCGTCACATCGATTGTGGTATTGCAGAATGTAATATGACAGGAATCGCAGCAGGACTTGCTACCTGCGGTAAGATCCCATTTATTTCTTCCTTTGCAATGTTTGCAGCAGGAAGAAACTTTGAGCAGGTTCGTAACTCAATCGGTTATCCGCATCTGAATGTAAAGATCGGTGCAACACACGCCGGTATTACAGTCGGAGAAGACGGCGCAACACATCAGTGTAACGAAGATATCGCTCTGATGCGCACGATTCCGGGCATGACAGTTATTGTTCCTTCTGATGATATCGAAGCAAGAGCAGCAGTTCGTGCAGCACTGGAAATGAACGGTCCTGTTTACCTTCGTTTCGGTCGTGCAGCAGTTCCGGTGATCAACGACAAGCCGGACTACAAGTTTGAGATCGGTAAGGGTGTTGTCTTAAAAGAAGGCAAGGATGTAACGATCATCGCAACCGGTATCTGTGTAGATTCCGCACTGGGCGCAGCAGAAAAGCTGGCAGCAGACGGCATCGATGCAGAAGTTATCAATATCCACACGATCAAGCCACTGGATGAAGAGCTTGTACTTGCTTCGGCAAAGAAGACAGGCAAAGTGGTTACCGTAGAAGAGCACTCCGTGATCGGCGGTCTTGGCAGCGCAGTATGTGACGTACTCAGCGAAAAGGCTCCGACAAAGGTTTGCAAGATCGGTATGTATGACAAATTCGGCGAATCCGGCCCTGCAGCAGCACTTGTTGCAAAATACGGCTTAGATGCGGAAGGCGTTTACAAGAAAGTAAAAGAGTTTGTATAGAAGCAATGAATAATTAAATGGATCAATTAAATCCCGGGGCTGATAGATACACGCAATCACGTTTGCCTACCCTGCGATTTGCTATGAGCATATCTTGCTGCGCTTCGGCCGCAAAAAAGCGTTGCGGTCTCTCAGCTGCAGCAAATGCTCCGCAAATCTCGGTCGGCTACACTATCGATTGCTTAGTATCTGTCAGCCCCGGGATTTTGTATTTATTGTTATTTTATTCATATATCTGAAACACATAACTATGCAGAAATGCCCTCTGATATTTGGGTAAAATCTTCCTATATATAAGACGATCCCCATTACTATAACGTATTGGAATCGGACAGAGAATTATGTAAAAAAGTTTATTAGTAATTGTTAATGCTTTGCGATAATGATATAGTTATTACAAAGCATATTTTCTTTTCGGAAGCTTTCTGCTTTCGTGAACCATATCTTTATGATGCCATGTGTGGCATATCTGTTCATCTTTTAGAAAATCCATGCTTGAAACTAAATAAGAGCAGGGATTTGTGAAAGATAACAAGACAGCTTACAGGGCAGAAAAAGATATATATGAGAGTATCTGGTCTGTAAAGGATAGGCAGTATGTCTGAAAAATGCCATAGCAAAGCAACTTCCTGCAGTATACCAAAGGAGGATATTTATGGCACAGAAAGACAAAAAAAGAAACTATCATAGCAATGGCAACAGGGAATACAAGAGTGACGTGATTTCCATGATGTTGCAAATACCGGAGTATGCGCTGGATGTTTACAATGCAATGAACGACTCGGCTTATACAGATTCTGACATGATTCAGATCATGCGGCTGGAAAATGGAATTTCATTATCTGTACGAAATGATGCTTCATTTTTCATCAGCAATTATCTGAATCTGTATGAACATCAGTCTACATACAGTCCGAATGCGCCTCTGCGTTTTCTGATCTATTTAACGAGTCTGCTTGAGAAAACCATTGGAAAGAGAGATCTTTATGGCAGAAAGCATATGCAGATTGCGACACCACATTTTGCGGTATTTTATAATGGAGCAGAGAAAAGACCGGAGAGAGAAGTATTGAAGCTTTCAGATGCATTTATTAATCAGACGGACACGCCGGAGGTTGAGCTGACGGTTACAGTGTATAATATTAATTTGGATAATAATACGCAGCTTCTTGCAAAAAGTAAGGTTTTGAATGGCTATATGATCTTTGTGAATCGTGTGCGGGAAAATTTGGAACACCGGAGGGAGATTGCACAGAATGCATTGATATTTGATGTGGCTGTGTATGAGGAAGATTTGGAAGTCTCGATTAATGAAGCAATTGATTATTGTATAAAACATCACATCATGGAAAATTTTTTCAGGGAAAACAGAAATGGGGTGACCAAAAGCATGGTACTTGATTATACATGGGAACGGCGTGAGAAGTTGATTCGTGCAGAAGAATATGAGGATGGAAAGCGTGAAGGACTTGAAATTGGCAGGGCCGAGGGCGAAAAAAGAGTAGAGGATACGAAAAAGAGATTACTTCAAAACTTGATGAAATCTCAAAATATCACAGAGACTGAGGCAAAACAAATGCTTGGAATCCAATAAATATATAGCCGGACAGGCAATCAACCAAATCCCGGGGCTGATAGATACTAAGCAATCGATAGTGTAGCCGACCGAGATTTGCGGAGCATTTGCTGCAGCGGAGAGATCGCAACGCTTTTTTGCGACCGAAGCGCAGCAAAATATGCTCATAGCAAATCGCAGGGTAGGCAAACGTGATTGCATGTATCTGTCAGCCCCGGGATTTTGTATTTATTTTTATTTCATTCATATATCTGAAACACATAACTATGCAGAAATGCCCTCTGATATTTGGGTAAAATCTTCCTATATATAAGACAATCCTCATTGTTATGACGCATTCTCTGAATGTAAAATGTAAGTAAAATATGTAAATTCCTGTGGTGTTATTGAGAATTGTATTATAAAATAATTCCGTGGAAACCTATTTATAGCATAAGAGGAGGCTATTATGGACTTTTTCGGAATATTATCAATGGTAGGTGGACTTGCCCTGTTTTTATATGGAATGCACCTGCTTGGAGAGGGATTATCGAGCGTATCCGGCGGTCGTCTGGAAAAAATCCTGGAACGCATGACCAATAATCCGATCAAAGCTGTTGCACTTGGTGCGGGCGTGACTGCACTGATCCAGAGTTCTTCTGCCACAACCGTTATGGTTGTCGGTTTTGTAAACTCCGGTATTATGAAGCTTTCCCAGGCAGTTGGTATCATCATGGGTGCCAATATCGGTACAACCGTAACTTCCTGGATCTTAAGTCTGAGTGGTATCGAAAGCACCAATTTCTTTGTTCGCTTATTAAAACCAACCTCATTTTCGCCGGTTCTGGCACTGGTTGGTGTCTGTATGCTGCTTTTTTCCAAGAAAGAGAAAAAACACAATATCGGAACGATCCTGATCGGCTTTGCAGTGTTGATGTATGGTATGGATGCCATGTCAGAAGCAGTGAAACCGCTTGCAAATGTACCGGCATTTACCGGAATGCTGACAAAATTCTCCAATCCGGTTCTTGGTATGCTGGCAGGAACAATTCTGACGGCCGTAATCCAGAGTTCTTCTGCATCTGTCGGTATTTTACAGGCACTTTGTAAAACCGGTGCAGTCAGCTATGCCACAGCCATTCCGATCATCATGGGACAGAATATCGGAACCTGTATCACAGCACTGCTTTCTGCAATCGGTGCAAAGAAAAACGCAAAACGTGCAGCTGTTGTACATTTGTATTTTAACCTGATCGGAACCGTTCTTTTCATGGTGGTCTTTTATTCGATTAATGAATTTGTGCATTTTGCATTTCTTGCAGACAGTGCCAATGCAGCAGGGATTGCAGTAATCCACAGTGCATTTAATATTGCTGCGACGATCGTACTGCTTCCATTTGCAAAACTATTGGAAAAGCTTGCGATCCTTACTATTCCGGAAGATGCGGAACAGCAGCCGGAGGAAGATCGTGTGCTCGTGCTTGACAGCCGTTTCTTAGAGACGCCGGCTGTTGCCATGGAGCAGTGTCGTACTGCAACGATTGAAATGTCGGATCTTTCCAAAAAAGCATTATATGACGCCATGTCACTGCTTGCGCATTATGATGAGGAGAAAGCACAGAGGGTGCTTGATCTGGAGGATAAGGTAGACAAATATGAGGATGAACTGGGAAGTTATCTGGTCAAGCTGTCATCCAAAAATCTGACGGAAAAGGACTCCCATTCCCTTTCTATCCTGCTCCACAGCATTGGCGATTTTGAGCGGATCAGTGATCATGCCATCAATATTAAAGAATCAGCTGAAGAAATGACCAAAAAAGATCAGCATTTCTCCAATAAGGCACTGGTTGAGCTGGAAATTTTTACAAATGCATTAAAGGAAGTGGTAGATCTTACTTTTGATGTGTTTAAGACAGAAGATCTGACAAGAGCCGCACAGGTAGAACCATTGGAGGAAGAGATCGATTATTTACAGGCAGAACTTAAGAGACGCCATATCAAACGTCTGCGCAAAGGAAAGTGTACGATCGAGATGGGATTTATTTTATCGGATGTGCTCACAAGCTATGAACGTGTGGCAGATCATTGTTCCAACATTGCGGCCTGTCTGATGGAAGTCAATGATGATGCATTCGATATTCATGAATACAAGCTTGGTATTGAAAACAAAGAAGATTTTGAAATGAGCTTTAAGAAACTGAAAGAGAAATATATGTTACCGTAAGTGAAAGGAAGGCGGTTTCTATGGCACTCATATATATTGTAGAGGATGATAAGAACATATCCGAGATTGAAAGCTATGCACTGAAAAATGCCGGATATGAAACAAAGGAATTTTACTGCGCGAAGGATTTTTATGAAGGACTGAAGGAACAGATCCCGGATCTGTTTCTTTTGGATATCATGCTTCCGGATGAGGATGGTCTGCAGATCGTGAAAAAGCTGAAGCTGGATAAAAAGACCAATATGCAGCCGATTATTCTGGTCACGGCAAAAACAACAGAGATTGATAAGGTAAAAGGTCTGGATATCGGAGCGGATGATTACATGACAAAACCGTTTGGTGTTATGGAATTGATCTCTCGTGTGAAGGCACTTCTCCGCCGTAGTGGACGGACAGCTTCATCACCTGTGCTTACCTTTCAGAATATTAAGATGGAAGAAGACAAGCATCTTGTCAGTGTAAGTGAAAGACCATGTGAACTGACTTTTAAAGAATATGAGCTTCTGAAACTCCTTTTGGTCAATGCGGGCATCGTAGTCGGCAGAGATACGATACTGGAAAAAGTCTGGGGAACGGATTTTGAAGGCGAATCCAGAACGTTGGACATGCATATCAAAACACTTCGCAAGAAGCTGGGTGATGCAGGAGCGTATATCAAGACAGTACGAAATGTCGGTTATATTCTGACAGGAGAAGAATAATGAAAAAGAAGATCAATGCCAAAATGATGCAGATGGTTGCGCTGACCCTGCTTCTGACAGTCTGCGCTCTTCTGGTGATCGTATATCATCTTTTGCAGGAGCAGGTGATTGATGATCTGAAAGGTTATGCCAACATTTTACAAAACAGTGATATATTACAACTGGAAGAAAAGGAAGCTGATCTTCTGAAATCGGATAAGATCAGAATCACACTTGTAAATGCAGATGGCAGTGTGATCTATGATAATATGACAGATTACCGGGAGATGGAAAATCATAAAAACAGACCGGAGATTGCGCAGGCAATGGAAACAGGAGAGGGGCAGACAGTCCGTATATCCAATACGTTTTCCCACAATACCTATTATTATGCACTCAGACTGGAAGATGGCAGTGTACTGCGTGTTTCCAAGGACGCGGGAAATGTTCTGCAGGTTCTGCTGCGCTCCCTTCCACTTCTGTTGGTCGTCTGTGCATTTTTGCTGATTATCTGTGCACCGATCTCGCTGCTTTTGACAAGGCATCTGGTGGAACCGATCGAGCAGATGGCGCAGGATATGGATCATATGGATACCATTCCGGTGTATGAGGAGCTTGAGCCATTTGTAAAGACGATCCATACACAGCATCAGGATATTATGAAAAATGCCAATATGCGGCAGGAATTTACCGCGAATGTATCGCACGAGCTGAAAACGCCGCTGACCTCTATTTCGGGATATGCAGAGCTGATCGAGAATGGAATGGCTTCCGGGGATGATACCATTCGTTTCGCAAAGGAGATCCACAAGAGTGCCAACAGACTGCTCACACTGATCAATGATATTATTCGTTTGTCACAGCTTGACAGTACGCCTGAAACGACCTTTGAAAAGGTGGATCTTTATGAGGCCGCACAGGTAAACGTCGATATGCTCGCCATGAGTGCACAGCAGCACCATGTTTCTCTGCAGTTAGAGGGTGAGAAATGTTATGTATATGGCAATAAGCAGATGCTGGAAGATTTGATCTATAACCTTTGCGATAATGCGATCCGTTATAACGTGGAAAATGGGCTTGTCTGCGTAACGGTCGGGGAGGAAGACGATAATGTCTTTTTGTCAGTCCGTGATACGGGAATCGGAATCAGTAAGGAAAATCAGGAGCGTGTGTTTGAACGTTTCTACCGTGTCGATAAGAGCCGCTCCAAGCAGACCGGCGGAACCGGTCTGGGGCTTGCGATCGTAAAACATATCGTAGCGGAGCATCATGCAAAGCTGGATATAAAAAGTAAAGAAGGCAAAGGAACTGAAATTAAGGTGACTTTTGTATAAAGCGCTATTGTACATCCGGTTCGATCAGACAGAATTCATATCCGAGTTCTCTTGCCTGATCAATAAAATCACCGAGCACTGCAGCATTTGTAGCAGACTGACCGTGGAGCAGATAGATTGCGCCCGGATGCAGTCTGCTTATCATTTTCTGAAGGCTTTCCGCCTGATCGGGCTGATTGTCCACGTCATAATCCAGATGAGCAAAACTCCAGAAAATACTTTCATAATTACAGTTATTGACGATTGCCAGAGACTGTTCACTGAATTTTCCTGCTGGGAAGCGGAACAGATACATGGAGTAGCCATATTGTTCCTTTACATAGGCATCTGTCTGCAGGATTTCATTTTTCTGTGTTTCGATATCCTGAGAAGGTAGGCCGGCAGAAGGATGCGTGGTGGAGTGATTACCGATCACATGCCCTTCGGAGATCATCCGGTGGATCAGATCCGGTTCACTCTGGGCATACGGAAGCGTCACGAAAAAGGTTGCTTTGACGCCTTTCTCCTGCAGCGTATCCAGCATAGAAGCTGTTGTACCATATTCGTAACCTTCATCAATCGTCAGATAGATCTTTTTTGCACCATCGTCTGTCAAAGGCGTGTCCATATTGACAAAGTGGGCATGATAATCTTTGTACTTTTCTTCATATTGTACGCTGGTGACAGGACGGTTTTCTTCGTCCACATTTACGCCCTGCCCATATCCGATACATTCTGTATCCAGTGTTTCTATATTTTCAATGACAGCATTGGTAATCTGCATTCCGTTCTGGTCAGGTACTGCGACAGGAATTGTATTTGTGCTGGTTTCCTGATCCTTATAGCCTTCATAGGTCGTCATAACTGCATCTGCGATGGCATTTGCATAGTCTGTCAGATTGGAGTCGTACAGTCTGTTATCATCGCTGTCGTTGATAAAGCCGAGCTCTAAAATGCAGGCAGGCATTTCAGCATTTGCAGTAATATAATAATCCTCTTCGTCACTGTTATAGCTGCCCTGTTTGATACCGCGGTTCCGGGAAATGCCTACTTTTTCCAGAGAAGTCAGGATATTGGAGGCAAGAGAGGTTGTTTCCTCGGAAGCCCGGCTGTTGATCCATGCTTCTGCACCATTTCCCTTTCCTTTATTGCGGTGGAGAGAGAGCAGGTAGCGTGCGCCCGCATCTGTTGCAGCCTTGCACCTCTGTGACAGATAAAGAAAACTGTCATCCTCACGCGTCATCACAACACGGATCTGCCTTTCTGAGAGGGCGTCTGACAGCGCTTTTGCCAGTTTCAGCGTATCATCTTTTTCGATACGCCCCTTGCTGTCACAGCCGATATCCTTTCCGCCATGTCCTGCATCAATGCAGACCGTAAACAGGGAGGTATCTTCCTCTTCCTGCCCGGCAATTTCAATTTCAGCAGGTGCCATACTGGAAGCTGCATCCGCAGTCTGCATATCTCCGCTTTTCCGGAAATCGGAGCTCACCTTCCAGATGGTAAAAAGCAGGAAGGAAATCGCAAAAAGGACGAAAAGGAGCACACAGAGCATCTTGATCTTCTGTGAGCGCCTTTTCCGTTTATTCTGCCGGGAGGAGAAGCGATTCGGTTGTTTGTAAAAGCTGTCAGACATGAAATTTCCTCTTTTCATTGGTGTGGTACTTAACAGTATACATGGTCGAAAAATTTGGACAAGGGGGTGCGGAGAATCTTAAATAAAACTTCATAATTTATAACTATTCAGAGCCATGCAAATCCGTAATAAACTGACCATTTATTACCATAATTTAAAAAATGTCCTGTGTTGCGGAAGAAAAACACTGTGAAAATTTAACGCACAAAAGTGTTGACAGAAGGGGGAAAACAGGATAAAATAACTTTGGCTTTCGGCAGATATGAAATTCAGCCTATCGTGAAAAGGCATGAAATTCAGCCCATCGTGAAAAGGTATGAAATTCAGCCCATCTCGAATACTACGTATTCTCGATGTCCGTTTATTTGCAAATGCAAATAAACGTAAAATAATTTCATCTCCGATCTTAGCAAATAAATTTGCACGATCGAATCTGAAATTATTTTTCTGAATTTGCGCAAGCAAATTGATTCGCCCAGATAGCTCAGTCGGTAGAGCAGAGGACTGAAAATCCTCGTGTCACTGGTTCGATTCCGGTTCTGGGCATTATAACAGAAAATTGATAATGTGTCTTGACACGAAACAAGTTCTCTGTTATTATCTTATTTGTTCGGGTTATCCAGACAGGACAAAAGATATGCGGGTGTAGTTCAATGGTAGAACACCAGCCTTCCAAGCTGGATACGTGGGTTCGATTCCCATCACCCGCTTCTCTGAAATAACTCAGAGAAGAACATATTATTAACTTAATACCTTCAATGCATGGCAACATGCAAAAACATGCGCGAGTGGCTCAGTTGGTGGAGCGCGACCTTGCCAAGGTCGAGGCCGCGGGTTCGAGTCCCGTCTCGCGCTCTTATTTTTTACACGAAAAGGATATCCATGTGGATATCCTTTTTTCGTGTATATTCCGGTTGTTTCTGCATGTTATCTATGTTAAACTGATTACAAGCAGAAAGTCAAAATCATATTTTACATGGGATGGCTTGCCATCCCATTTTCTATTTATTATAGGTAGCTTTGAACAGTTACTATGATATATCTAAATATTTCAAGAAACTTCACTGCTTAATTTCACAGACAAATAAATAGCAGGGAGGTTTCAAAGAATATGGACCTCTCTGGGTAAGCATGGCTTACAGAAAAGGAGGTCATATGACACAAAGAAAAGTTACACCAGATAAGGGGACTGCAAAAGGCAAGACGGAAGCAATCAATTTTGATGAAATTGGAATTACCAACGATTTTATGTTTGGAACAGTATTCCGGGATAAGGTAAAATGTAAGGAACTTCTGCAAAGAATACTGAAGATTAAACTGACTGAGATTGAGGTTGTAGAGCCGCAGAAGATGATGAAAACCACTCTTATCGGAAAAGGAATTCGTATTGACGTTTATGCCAAAGATAGCGAGGGCAATGTGTATGATATCGAAATGCAGACGACGGAAGAAATAGATCTGCATTTAAGAACGCGTTATTATCATAGTGAGATGGACAGTTACCAGATCCGTGCAGGACAGAAATATTTTAACCTGAAACAGTCGGTTGTGATTTTTATCTGTACCTTTGATCCTTTTGCAGATGATAGAAGTATTTACACATTTGAGTCAGTATGTAAAGAGAATAAAGAACTTGTGCTTGCGGATAAACGGCGAACGTATTTTGTAAATATAAACGGGAATAGAGAAGGGATCAGCGAAGATACGACGAAACTGCTTGATTATTTCAAAACCGGGCAGCCAACAGATCGTTATACAGAGGATATTCAAGAGCAAGTGCAGATTATTCGAAATGATGACGATTGGAGGGAGAATTATATGACAATCGAGATGAAAATGGATCAGAAATATGAACAGGGTAAAAATGAGGGAATACAACTTGGAAGAAGTGAAGGCGAAATCAGTAAAGAAAGAGAACTGATCACCAAATGGCTGCAAAAGGGTAAATCACTTGCTGAAATCGCAGAGGATCTGGATCAATCAGAGGAATATGTGAAAAGTCTGATCTGTTCTCAGAAATAAAGAGGAAAGGAGAAAAACATGATCTGTCCGGAATGTGGAAGGGAGCTGGAAAAGGGAATCATTGAGGCAAAGGATGCAGGAAGTCTGACGCAGTCGCTGACAATGGTATTCTGGTATCCGGAGGAATATAAAAACAAAATGTTCAAAAAGAATACGGTAAATCTGAGATTAAAAGCGGAAGGCTATTATTGTGATGAGTGCATGAAGGTCTTCGCTTCGTTTGAAGAAAAATAAAGGAGTAAATAAAAATGAATGAAACAAAAGAAAACAATCATCAGGAAAGTTATGTTTTGAAATTCCCTAAGGAACTGGGAGCTGTATATGTATGTTTGTGTGTAGTGGGGATTCTGCTTTTTATCCTCTTTGCATGGGTTAAGATATGTAAGAATCCTGATATTTCAATAGGTACTTTTGTATTTGCGATCATTGTTGCGCTGATTGGGTTATATGTTAAGCTTTATGCGGATAAATGGGAGATCATCGTAAAAGAAGGGCAACTGGAGATCCATCGTATGTTACATAAAGTGCAGATCGTTCCTATTGTAGGACTTGAAGTTGCCTATGGTTCAAAATCTGAAATGATCCTTTCTCAAAATGGAAAGAAGATCATTACGCTCGATAGACTTACTGTGAATTACGATAAATTGCAGGCGACTCTGGCGGACAAATAGATAAAATTTTAAGTTGACAATCCAGTTAGACTGTACTAACCTAAAGGCGATGAGGGCAGAAACTGGAGGAAAACTATGAAAAAATTATTTTTTGAAACGGAAAAAGACGGTTTTTATGGGACTTATTATGAAAATCCACAAGGTTCGGATTGTGCAGTCATTGGATTATTCGGAGATGATCCGAATGACTATATGGCAAAATGTGGTGCAAAATGGTTACATAAAAACGGTGTAAACGTGCTTTGTATGTCTCCCGGAAAGAAGAATTACAGTCATGTAAATTATCCACTGGAGAGAATAGAAACAGCGATCAAGTGGCTGAAAAACAATGGAAATCGTAAGGTCGGAATTATGGGAATGAGTACAGCAGGTATGGATTCGATTGTTGCTGCTTCTTATTTTCCTGACATTACATTGACCTTTGGACTGACACCGAGTGACTTTGTATGGCAGGGCTTTGAACAGGGAAAAAAGGATGGCTGCGGTGAATGGCCGATTCCGGGCGCATCTACTCTTTCCTGGAAGGGAGAACCACTCGCTTATATGCCATTTGTGTATGAACATCCGGTTTACTGGCAGAAGATTATGGAAGAAACGAAAGGTTCCGGTGATTTTGAACGTAGTACATGCCTGTTCATTGATTCTGAAAAAGCAAGAGAACACACGGAAGAAGAGATGATCAAGGTTGAAAATATCAAAGGGAAACTGATTCTTGTCGGTGCAGAGGATGATTCCTTCTGGGAAACAGCAAAATATATCCGCCGTATGGATCAGCGTCTGAAAGAGCATCCGCATAGCTGTGACTATGAGATTCTGGTATATGAGCACGGAACGCATTTTGTTCTGCCGGAATCACTGCTCCGAAAAGCATTACCTGTAGGGCTTAAATTCGTACTGCGCTTTATTTTCAAAGCTGCAAAAGACTATCCGAATGAGTGCGAAGCAACCAGAAAAGATATTGATAAAAAGCTTTCTGCCGCAATTAAGGCATGGAAGGAATCATAACAGGTCAGCCCTGTTTTTTATAAAAATGGAAATCGCAGCAGTCTTTGCCGTGCCCTAATGTTTTTGTTCGTGAAAAAGCCAGCTTTTTGAGACTGCCATAGGTCACATTATCAGCATCGCAGAATATATGGCATAACTGGGGACATCCGTTTTCTGCGCATGCTGTGTGCCAGAGGCATTTTGTGATCGTTACGTCAAAGTAATCTTTGCCGTGGGTTTGCACACTTTCCTGCAGATCTGTGTGTTGCATGACATGAAGGAATATTGTGCTGTAAAGGAAGTAAAAGCCGGGTATGATTTCCATTTTTTTCATAGAAGAATGCATATTTGCAGCAACGTGATCAAACATGTATTTCTCCATATAAGTAGTTACCGCTTCTTTGGAGAGATTTTCTTCTGACAGAGCTTTATACAGGGCTATGCCCGGAAGAATGGTGCCGATAAGCGTTTTCATCTGGTTTTTTGATTTATTCCGGGTGTTTTCAATCAGAGAGCGGAGTATGGATGACTGTTTGTTGAATAGTGAACCTCCTCTGCTTTTTCCGAATTCTCCGATCAGAAATGCTTTGATTTGTTTTTGCTGTTTGATCCGCATTGTTTATTACTCCTTGCTAATTGTCTGGTAAAAGAATAACGCGATTCTGCATTTTGTACAATGGTAAGTTGGCATCATGTAGAGAGCAACTGCATGAGTTGCATAAAAATGGTGGTACGCAACCGGGGTTGCGGGATATAATCTGCCTATCAATTCAGTTGAGGAGATGGGAAAATGACTTTGGGTGAAACAATAAAGCAAGCGAGAATGGCAAAAAATATGTCGCAGGAAGATCTGGCAAATGAGGTCGGCGTATCCAGACAGGCAATATCAAAGTGGGAAAGCAATAAAGCCATACCGACAGGAATTAACAGGGAGTGCCTCAATTCTGTTTTGGATATTTCTGTTGATCTGGAACATCAAAAAAATGGACAAGGGACTGGCAGCAAGAGAAAGTTCATTATAATAATCGGAATAGTGATTTTGTTGGTATTCATTTCTGTTCTGGTGATTCTGCTATGTAAATCACAGAATGAAATGATTAAGACGGAAGAACCGTCTGATATCAGTATCAGATTTTTTGATGCAGATATGAATGATGTCTTTGATGAGGCATTGTGGTATCCTGCGGCGGACATTGTTGGAATCATGATCCAATGGGAAGTGGGAACTCCCGATACGATCAAAATGTTTGCTACTCCCAGTGGTAGCGAAACAATGGAAGAAACGGAGCTGCTTGTCACAAAAAGCATTAAGGATGGGGAACATGTGGTATTATTGCCTTTGCCAGCAGATCAACTGAAAAGACTCTATATGACGCATGTTTATTTTGAGCTGGATTTTCAGGGAAACATCATCACATCTGAAGATTATAACTTTATATATGATGATACGGAGAATGCTTTATAGGAGGTTATACTTAAAATGTTGATAACAATTATTGCAGCAGTTATGGTTATGGTAGCATATTTTCTTGTTTTGTATGGCGGTGTTGGGTTTATTCAGGACAAGAAATTCTTCTCTTCTGCGCCAAAGGAAGTTTTGGATGCAGTGCCTGACCATAAGGAAAGATTTCCTGGTGCGCATGTAATTGGCTGGATCATTGCAGGAATCGCAGTACTTTTGTTTATTGGTGCGGCTGTTCTGAGCGTCTGGGATGGCATTAGAAATGGCTTCAGCTTTTGGAATTTCTTTGCAAGATTTCTGATTATACTTTATGTCATGGAAATTTATGATATATGCTTCTTTGACTGGGTACTTCTTTGTCACTCCAATTTCTTCCCGCACTTTTATCCGGAAGTGGATGGCATCATGGAGCCGTATTTGTTTGGCTATAATAAGAAGACACATATCATGCACTTTATTATCTATATCCCGATCTGTGCTGTGATCGGCTGGATCTGTACATTCTTTTAAAGAATATTAGGGAGAGGAAATATTATCGGTTGTTTCTGCCTGTTATCTATGTTAAACTGATTACAAGCAGAAAGTCAAAATCATATTTTACATGGGATGGCTTGCCATCCCATTTTCTATTTATTATAGGTAGCTCTGAATAGTTACTATGATATATCTAAATGTTTCAAGAAACTTCACTGCTTAAATTCCACAAAAATAAATAGCAGGGAGGTTTTAAAGTATAACAGACCTCTCTGGGTAAGCATGGCTTACAGAAAAGGAGGTCATATGACACAGAAACGAAAAACTGTCGTATCGGATAAGGGAACAGTAAAAGGCAAGACGGAAACGATCAATTTTGATGAAATTGGTATTACCAATGATTTCATGTTTGGTACGGTATTCCGGGATAAGGAAAAATGTAAAGAACTGCTCCAGAGAATATTGAAGATCAGACTGGTTGAGATTGAAGTTGTAGAGCCGCAGAAGATAATGAAAACCACTCTTATTGGAAAAGGAATCCGCATTGATATTTATGCAAAAGATAGTGAAGGTAATGTGTATGATATCGAAATGCAGACGACAGAAGAAACAGATCTGCACCTGAGAACGCGGTATTATCACAGTGAAATGGACAGCTACTAGATTCGTGCAGGACAGAAGTATTTTAATCTGAAACAGTCGGTTGTGATATTTATTTGTACTTTTGATCCTTTTGCAGATGATAGGAGCATTTATACGTTTGAGACGACATGTAAGGAAAATAAAGAGCTGGCGCTTGCAGATAAGCGGCAAACGTATTTTGTAAATGTGAATGGGAATAGAGAGGGAATCAGCGAAGATACAACGAAACTGCTTGATTATTTCAAAACCGGGCAACCAACAGATCATTATACAAAAGATATTCAAAAGCAAGTGCAGATTATTCGAAATGATGATGATAAATGTATCAAGTTTTCTATGAAAACTTGATATGCAGCATCAGCCCATTTGCCAAAGGCAAATTTGCATGGGCTGATGTTCCAAGTGGAGGGAGAATTATATGACGATAGAAATGAAAATGGATCAGAGATATGAACAGGGGAAAAATGAAGGCGAGCAAAACCGGGATAGGGAACTGATCGCTAAGTGGCTGCAAAAGGGAAAAACAATTGCCGAGATTGCAGAGGATCTGGACAGATCAGAGGAATATGTAAAGAACCTGATGTAGGAAAGAGGGATATTTTTAATTGTGAAGAACGTAGAAACCTTTTGGAAACAAAGGGTTTCTTTTTTATGCAATAATTTTACAAAAACCAGACAAATCTTTTACCTTATCTTGATTTTATCAATTCATAGCAGGCAGTATCCTACAGGAAAAGGAGGATAGTGTATGAACGGAAAACCATATCTTGAATTTCGGGAAGACGGTACCTTTCATGTTTTACATATTACGGATCTGCAGGAGGGCGTGCATCCGAAAAAGGACACGCTGCGTCTGCTACATGCACTTCTGGATACGGCGAAACCGGATCTTGTCATTCTGACGGGAGATCAGTTAAAAGGATATTCGCCGGCATTTCGTCTTCTGGGAAAGGAAAGTGTTCAAAATACATTACATATGCTGACAGAACCGATGGAAAAACGTGGTATTCCCTATGCGGTCACATTTGGAAATCATGATCTGCAGTGTGGTCTGTCTAATGAGGAGCAGGCTGCTATTTATCGTAGTTATCCTTATTGTATCTGCCCGGCAGAAGAACAGGATGCAGGTACATTTTATCTGAAGATCAGGAACAGCAGCGGAGCAGAGGTACTTCGTTTTTATCTGGTCGACAGTGGAAATAAGACTGTGCACGGGCAGTATGCACCGCCTACTGCAACAGTTTTGGACTGGTTAAAAGAGAAACTTTCCCAGGATCAGGTTCCATCCATGGTATTTCAGCATATTCCACTGCCGGAATATAAAAAATGCAGGAATGTTACTTTGAAGGAACGGATTTGCAGTCCTGAGAAAAATGCGGGAGAGTTTGAACTGCTGCGTGACAGCGGGCAGGTCATGGCAGTATTTTGCGGACACGATCATAAAAATGATTTTGTGGGACAGGTAGACGGTATTGATCTGGGGTATACACCGTCGGGCGGCTTTGCCTGCTATGGACCGGGCGCAGAACGCGGCGGAAGATTGCTGACTTTCCATGTGGATCGACCGATGCACTATGAAACAAAGCTGCTCCGCTATTGTGACATTGTAGCACCGCATACGGGGAATCGGATCAAGGAATTTTTCGATACCCATACACCGACCTGTTGGCCGGGCAGAACAGAATTGATAGATGAGGAGAATTTGGAAAATGCGTAAAAAAGAGAGAAACTTACGAAGTCTGGATATGCGTCGTACCTTACTGGTAACGCTTCCTTTTGCCGGAGCACTGGCATTCTGGCAGGCATATGACGGTATTATTCCGCTGATCCTGCGTGATACCTTTCATCTGGGAGATACACTTGCCGGGGCTGTTATGGCACTTGATAATGTGTGTGCCCTGTTTTTGCTTCCGTTTTTTGGCAGTATCAGTGACCGCTGTCACAGCCGTCTGGGGCGACGTACACCGTTTATTCTGGTCGGATCACTGCTTGCAGCATTGTTAATACCACTTCTGGCTGTTGCGGATCAGATGCAGAGCCTGCCATTTTTCTTTACGGTTCTGTGCTTGCTTCTGGTGGTACTTTCCAGCTACAGAAGTCCTTGTGTGGCACTGATGCCTGATGTAACACCGCGTCCGATCCGTGCAAAAGCGGATGCGTTCAATTCCCTGATGGCAGCAGCTTCCGGTGTTGTGATCCTGATCAGTATTTCCCTTGCGGTTCCGGATGTGGAACATCCCAATTATATGCCGGTTTTCCTGATCATATCAGCTATCATTGTCCTTTGTACCGTCCTGTTTGCGGTATTCTTCCGGGAAAAGCAGGCGGTGGAAAAGATGCATGCGGAAAGTCTTGCCATGGGGATTTCCGAAGCAGATATGGATGCAAGTGATGAAGGCGGAAAGGAAAAGGAGACAGATGCAGTTGTCCGCAGGTCACTTCTGGGTATTTTGCTTTGCGTATTCTTCTACTTTATGGCATCCAATGCAGTTACCTCTGCCTTCAGTAAATATGCCAGTCAGGTATGGGGTGCAGGCGGTGGAAGCTTTGCGAATTTCCAGCTTGTTGCGACAATGGTAACTTTGATCTCCTATATGCCTATGGCAAACATTTCCTGCAGGATTGGCAGAAAACTCACTACCTATATCGGAATCGGGCTGATGTGCCTGGGCGGATTCTGTATTTTTATGACACCGGGGTATAGTCCGCTGATCTATGTATTTGTTTCGATATCCGGTGTTGGTATGGGAACTGTTGCTACCACAATCTATCCGATGATCATGGAGGTTGCCAGCGAGAAAACGACCGGTCGTTATACCGGATACTATTATACAGCCAGTATGTCAGCACAGATCATTACACCGATCCTTTCCGGTGCGGTTATGGAATTTATCGGTTATCGTTATCTGTATCTGTATGCGATCGTCTGTGCACTGCTCGCAGCATTGCCGCTTGCAATGGTACAGAAGGGCAATACCATTTTATTAAAGGATCTGGAACTGGATCATTCCGCAGGAGAATTATTAGAGGCAGGTAACTAACAGTTCTGCCACGGTTTTTGAGAATATTCCATCAATAACACATGTTGTATGGTCATATGATGTATGCTGCATCGAAGCAAAAGGATCGCCGATTGAAAAATCATTGGCGGTCTTTTTTTTGATTTGCACTGCTGCGATATTGACGGTACAATGGATTGTTGATAAGATAAAATATAGCAATTTAACGGGATTTACAGGGATAAGAAATTGAAAGAAAAAGACAGAAAACGAAAAGTAATTCTACTCGTTTGTAACATTTTTCTGATCGTTACGACAATAGCAGCCACATGGGCCTATTCCAGCCATATGGATCAGGTGCAGAAGGAAGCAAAGACGGCAGAATTTGTCAGAACAATTGAAACAATGAAGCAGGTTTCCCGTAATTATCTGGACAGCGAAAGAGGATATGCGAAAAACTGGGCTTCCTATATAACAGAGCATCATATGACTATGGAGGATGCTCTTGATTTTTTGCGGGAAATTAATACAAATAAAGACCGGTATGTACATATTGTGGATATGGATACCTATGAAGCGTACTCTGCTTTTTATCCAAAGGGCGAAGAAAAGATCGATACTTATGTGCAGTATAAAGAAAAAAATATAGAAGCGGATGTACCGTTTGGCGAGATCATGGAAAGCATGTTCAATGAAACGGATGAAGATTTCACTGTGCTTGGAAAGTACCGCCTGCAGGAGACACATGCAATGGCTGTCGGGATTGGAGCCAGAGTAACACTCGCCACAGAGGCCGGCGAAAAGGCATATCTGCTGCTGCGTATTATTCCGACGGATAATCTGAAAAAAACATGGGTATTTCCGACGGATTATGCTTCTGCAGAAGTAGGCATCATTACCAACACAGGAGATTATGTGATCCAGTCAGCTTCCATGAAATCACAGAATTTCCGGGAATATATCCGTGGTTATAATTTTCAGGATGATTATACCAAAGTGGAAGAACTGAAAAAGAAGCTGCAGACAACTGACAACGGACTTTTGGAATATAAAAATTTCAGAGGAACAGACTGCCTGTGGTACTATTCTTCTTTTGGAGAAAATTCTGCGCTTGATATTCTTGGTATGGTGAGCACGGAACAACTGAAAACGACGCTGGATGCATGGTATATTATAGGAATCGTTTGTGGGATATTGATCATTCTGGCAGTGATAGACGGTGTATATCTGATCAGTATGAACCGCAGATTACGGGAAGCTGCCAAAGCATCAGAACAGGCAAGCAAAGCCAAAACACAGTTTTTGTCAGCCATGTCCCACGACATCCGGACGCCGCTCAATGCGGTTCTTGGTATGATGACGATCGCGGAGAAAAAGGCGGATGATCCGGAAGCAGTCAGGGAATGTATGGATAAAGGAAAACATGCGGGTAGACAGCTCCTGACGCTGATCAATGACGTTCTGGATATTTCCAAGATCGAAAGCGGTATGGTAACACTGAATGAAGAACAGGTTTCTCTGGATGAAATGATACATGATCTGACGGAAATGATCCTGCCTGTCATGGAGCAGAAGGAAATCCGGTTTGCAAGTGATTTCAGCCGTCTGCCCGATAAATACATCCGTGCAGATAAAATGCGGCTGAGCCAGATCTACATGAATCTGTTGACAAATGCTGTAAAATATACGGAAAAAGGCGGTCAGATCAGACTGCAGCTTTATGAAGAGGCATTACCGGAACGCGTAGGATATACAAGACTTGTATTTTGTGTAGAGGATACGGGAATCGGAATGACAGAAGAATTCCAGACACAGATGTACAGTACCTTTACACGGGAAGTGAAAACGCAGGTAAACACCACACAGGGAAGCGGACTGGGACTTTCCATCGTAAAACAGATGGTGGAACTGATGAATGGTGAGATCACTTGTGAAAGTGCACCGGGAAAAGGAACAACATTTACTGTGACGGTAGATTTCCCTGTGCTGGAAGGCTGCAAAAAAGACAGCGAAGAGCAGATCGCGCCAGAAGCAGTGGAAAATATGCATCTGCTTGTTGCGGAGGATAATGAGCTGAACTGGGAAATTGCCTGTGAAATGCTTGCAGGACAGGGCGTTACATGTGATCGCGCGGAAAATGGCAGGGAATGTATTGATATGCTGCTGAAAGCACCGGCGGGAACCTATCAGGCGATTCTGATGGATATCCAGATGCCTGTGATGAATGGGTATGAAGCGGCCAGAAAGATCCGCCGGCTTTCGGATGAAAAGAAGCGAAATACGATCATAATTGCCATGACTGCCGACGCTTTTGCAGAAGATGTACAGGCATGTACAGATGCTGGTATGAATGGACATATTGCCAAACCGATCGATATGAAAAAACTGATCGCATATCTGACCAGAATCAAAAGAGGACAATTGTAAACAGGCAGATATGCCAATATAGGAGGGATACCATATGAAGAAACATAGCAGAGTGGGAATATTTGTATGTATGGCAGCAAGTCTGCTGGTACTTTCAGGCTGTGGGAAAAAAGAAGAAAATGTATTTCAGCCGAGGCTGGATACAGAGAAGGATGTTACGTTATCCGTGGCCGGATTTTTCGGGAATTTTGAAGCGCTTGACCAGGTGACCGCTGATTTTAACACATATTATCCAAATGCAGAGTTCAGTTATGAACAGATCAGTATGGAAGGCTATGATGAATATTTACAGGCTAATCCGGATGTCAGTATTCTGATGACTTCCGAGCAGGTCTTTCACAATTTCGGAGATCAGCTGACGGATGTTTATGCTGATCTGTCAAAGGCAGATATCAATTTAAGTGATATAGACGAGAAGATGCTGAAACTGGAATATCACGATGGAAAGCTGACATCGATTCCGATCGGGCAGAATATTTATGGAATCGTAGTCAATGAATCATTGCTGGAAAAGGAAGGGCTGCAGGTTCCGGGCACATATGATGAATTTCTGCATGCCCTTTCCGTATTAAAAGAAAAGGGGTATACGCCGATTCAGGGACCGGACAGCAAAGTGTATGCGGAACTGACACAGAGCATGCTGTTTGATCTGCTTCTGTCGGATGAAGCACTGTATGAGGATCTGATGGCTGGCAGGGACAGCGCGGCGGAAAAACTTGCCCCGGTGATGGATAAACTGAAAACGATCATAGATAACGGTTATACAGATCTGGCACTCAATCAGACCTACCCGCAAGATAATTATGACGAGGCGATCCTGAAGTTTTTTGAGGGTGATGTTCCGTTCTGGGTATGCAATACGGAAAAAGTCAGTGGAATGAAGAAGAGAGAGTCAAAATCAGAAGCTTTTACAGCGTCTCCGTTTACATATACTTTTATTTATGCACCGCTTGGCGAAAAAGGAGCGTATGCTTACAGGGAGCCATGGTACGGAATGGCAGTCAATCAAAACAGTGCGGAATATGATTATGCAGTTGAATTTATCAGATTTCTGACGACAAGGGATGAGATCAATGAAATGGCGGACATTAAAGGGGTTCCGTCTGTCGCTGCATCTGAAAACGGCGTGGAAATTTACCGGAATGTGATGAATCCGGAAAAAGTGGAAAAAGAATGTGTAAATGAAGGTAAGATCACGGCTGATCTGGTCACAAACTGGTATACTTGTGTCAATGGATATGCAACCGGAAAATATGCAGACACAGATACCGCTTTGCAGGACTTTGTAAAGTCCTGCGGCGGTCAGAAAGCAGAGTAGATCATCGCACGAGCAGATATCCCGTATAAGCGATATATAAAAGGATACACACTGCGCCTTCCCATCTGCACATGGATTTTTTGCTGCGGGCAAAGATGTACAGCAGAATGGCACTGAACAGGAGCAGAATGCAGTCGATCACAGATTCGGGCAGGACAGCAAGTGGTGTGATCGCTGCGGAAATGCCCAGAATAAACAGAATATTGAAAATATTCGATCCGATCGCATTGCCGAGTGCAAGACCGCTGTCCCCCTTTCTGGTGGCGACGATAGAAGTGACAAGCTCGGGCAGGGAAGTGCCGATCGCAATGATCGTCAGACCGATGAAATTCTGGCTGACGCCGAAGCTTTCCGCAATGATGCAGGCATTATCCACGACGAGATTTCCGCCTGCGATAACCGCGATCAGACCACCGGCAATATACAGAAGACTTTTTGGCAGGGATAACACCCTGCCATTTTCTTCGCCCTGTCTGTTTTTCAGGGCAGATACGACCATGCTGATCAGATAAGCTGCCATACCAATCAGGAGCAGGATCCCTTCCAGGCGGCTGAGCGTTCCGTTTACAAGCATGATACACAGAAGAAAAGTGATCAGGATATTCAGAGGAAGATCACGCTTTAAAATGTCTTTGTTGGTAGAAAAAGCGCACATAAAGGCGCACACGCCGACAACGACCAGACCGTTAAAAATATTGGATCCGATGACATTGCTGAGGGCGATCTCATTGCTTCCGCTCAGCGCTGCACTCATGCTGACGGAGGCTTCCGGTGCACTGGTTCCCATGGCAACGATCGTCAGTCCGATGATCACGCTTGGGACACGCAGAAGCCGGGCGAGGGAAGAACTGCCATCCACGAAGAAATCCGCTCCCTTGATCAGGAGCACAAAACCTACAACTAACCATACATATTCCATAATTCCATCCTTTCCGCGACAAAAGCATAAAAAACGAGACTTTTATCGCATACAAAATAGTCGATAAAAGTCTCGTTACTTACCCACAATAACCGGCCTTTCGGCGTGATGACGATCATTATGACATCAGCAGATGCAAACTACTCCCTTTTATAGTAAATATCCTATGGCAGGAGTATCAGGAAGTCAACCACAAGCCGGCAAAGAACCGGTAAAGGTTTGGCAGGTCTTATTTGTTATCCGGTAACATTTTATCGGTGATCAGGGATAAGCCCTTTCCGATCAAAATACATGCAACTGCCAAAGCTACCGTAATGCCTGCACAAAGTAATACACCTGTTAATCCTGTTCCCATTTTTAATAATCTCCTTTATTCTCTTTATTTTGGTATGTTAGATTTGAGAGTAAAGGAGTTTGTTTTTCTGCCCGTCCTGATCATGAATATAGCGGATGATAAACTGACGGCTGCACAGAAATGCCGCTGCCAGATAAAAGAGCATGAGCGTCATCAGGATGCAGAATGCACCATAGACTGTTGCTTCATGACAGGTAAGATCGGCTTTGGTATTGGTAAGACGTCTTACCGTAGAGCGGTTTAAAACGACCGCATGACTTGCATAAAAGGTTTCTTCCGCGTTGATGAAATCCGGAATGATCCCCGTATCTTCTTCCAGAACACAGGGAACAGAAGCGGCCTGTGTATAACCAAGATAGGGCACTTCATCCGCAGAAGGCATTTCGGGATTTTTGTCCAGAACAGAAAGAAGGAGCAGAACAAGAAGAAGCAGGCAGGCAGTTCTGCCACGTCTGTAAGATACCTGTTTCATATAGACTCCTCCTTTCGTGCATTTTATCCTGCTTCATTATATGCTCCTGTTTTTCTGATTTCAATAGGATTCCAGTTAAGATTACAGGGAAAAAATCCCGGCGCGATTGCAGATGGGAAAAGATTGAAAATACAGGTGGGACAAGTTACAATAAAGAAAGAATAAGAACGGACACGGAGGTGTTTTATGAAGCAGGAACAGATACTTGCACTACTGCAGGATATGTGGCTGACAGAAAAGATCGGACAGATGGTACAGATGGTCGGAATGCTCTATGATGCAAAGGAGCAGGGAATTGTAACCGGACCTATGATGGCGGATATGAAGGTAACGGAGGAAGACCTGAAGATGGCAGGTTCCAGTCTCCTTTTATATGGCGGGGAAAAACTTGCCAGGATCCAGAAAAGCTATATGGAAAATCAGCCGCATCATATTCCACAGATGTTTATGTATGATGTGATCCACGGCATGAAGACAATCTTTCCGGTTCCGCTTGCACAGGGAGCCAGCTTTGATCCGGCGCTTTCAAAGGAATGTGCATCTGTAGCTGCAAAGGAGGCTGCAGCCGGCGGAATCCACGTGGCATTTTCGCCGATGGTAGATCTGGTGCGTGATCCCAGATGGGGACGTGTGATGGAATCGACCGGGGAAGATCCGTATTTAAACGGACTGTTTGCGGAAGCCATGGTACAGGGACTGCAGGGAGACGACATGAGCCGGGAAGGAAAGGTCTGTGCCTGTGTGAAGCATTTCGCGGGATACGGCGGTGCGATAGGCGGACGTGACTACAATACGGTAGAAGTATCTGAAAATTCCTTCCGCAATGAATATCTGCCTGCTTATGAAAAAGGGATCAAAGCAGGGGCCGGTATGGTGATGACATCATTTAATACGGTAAACGGTGTTCCGGCGACGATCAATCAGTGGCTGATGAAAAAAGTGCTCCGGGAAGAAATGGGATTTAATGGGGTATTGATCTCAGATTTTGCGGCTATTTATGAAACGATCGCGCATGGCTGCTCGGAGGATGCCAAAGACGCAGCGCATAAAGCAGCACTTGCGGGTGTGGATATTGATATGATGACAGAGTGCTACAGAAGTGAGCTGGTCAGACTGGTAGAAGACGGAACGATTCCGGAAGCACTGATCGATGAAAGTGTGCTCCGTATTCTGACACTCAAAAACAAGCTCGGGCTGTTTGAAGATCCTTATCAGGGCATGGGCGCTGAAAAAGAAGCGCAGGTGCAGCTGACAGAGGCGAACAGAGCACTTGCCAGAAAGGCAGCAGCACAGACCTTTGTACTTCTGAAAAACGAAGGCGGACTGCTTCCGTTATCAACGGAAAAGAAAATTGCCTTTATCGGACCTTATACAGACAGCAAGTGCCTGATCAGTACATGGGCGATCTCCGGCGATGTAAAGGACTGTGTGACGATCCGTGAGGCGGCAGAAGAAGTATTTGACAGCACCAGAACCACATATGTGCAGGGAAGTGCTTTTATGCCACAGGGCTATGTATTTGAAGGATTTGATCAGGCAGGGAACGTGCTGCCTGTGGAATATACGGAAGCAGAAAGAGAGCAGATGCTGCGGGAAGCGATAGAAGCAGCAAAGCAGGCAGAGATCGTTGTAATGCCGATCGGAGAATATTATCTGCAGAGCGGCGAGGCAACAAGCCGGGGGGACATCCGGATTCCGGAGCCGCAGCTTGTGCTTTTGCGGGAGATCGCAAAGGTCAATGATAACATTGTGGTCGTGCTGTTTAACGGAAGACCGCTTGACCTGCGGGAAGTGCAGGAAAATGCGAAAGCAGTGCTGGAAGTATGGCTTCCGGGAACAGAAGGCGGTCATGCCATCGTAGACGTACTGACGGGAAAAGTAAATCCGGCGGGAAAACTGCCGATGAGTTTCCCTTACTGTGTAGGGCAGATTCCTGTTTACTATAATCATTTGGAAACGGGAAGACCGAATGATCCACAGAAAAAAGAACGGTATCTGTCAAAATATCTGGATATTCCCAACGAGCCGCTATATCCATTTGGATACGGGCTTTCCTATACAAGGTTTACAGTATCGGATGTTACCCTTTCTGCAGATAAACTGACAGAGGACGGAGAGATAACAGCATCCGTATGCATACAAAATACGGGAGAACGGGAAGGCAGCGATGTACTGCAGCTTTATATCCGTGATGTGACAGCTTCTGTTGCCCGCCCTGTAAAAGAATTGAAAGGGATCGAAAAGGTCAGTCTGAAGCCGGGCGAGAAGAAAGAGATCAGCTTCCGAATCACCGAAGAAATGCTCCGGTTTGTGCGTTCGGACGGAAGCTATGGAAGCGAACCGGGTAAATTCCGTGTATGGATTTCGGACAGCAGTGATAGTGGCATGTATCAGGAGTTTTTCTTGTAATATATTGCTGTCTTGTTTATAATAAAGAAGAATATGGAAATTAAATGACATGAGGAGGAAACTGATAAATGAAAATAGCGGTTTTAGAGAGAAACAGTGTCGGAACAGACATTGACGTAACCTGTTTTGAAGATTTTGGAGAGGTTGCTTATTATAGAAATACTGTAGCGGCAGATACGGCTGAAAAGGTAAAAGATGTTGATATTATCATCGCCAACAAGGCGCCAATGAACGAAGAGACATTAAAAGATGCACCGAATGTAAAGCTGATCTGTGAATTCGCGACCGGATTTGACAATATTGATCTGGAATACTGTAAAAAAAGAGGAATCAAGGTTGCCAATGTAAAAGACTATTCCACAGCCGCAGTGGCACAGCATACATTTGCCCTGGCACTTTACTTATTGGAGCATCTGCCACATTATGATACCTATGTAAAGGACGGTGCTTATGGAGCGCAGGATCGGTTCAGCAATTTTGATCTGCCTTTCACAGAGCTTGCAGGCAAGACATGGGGCATTATCGGAATGGGCAATATCGGCAGAATGGTTGCAAAGATCGCAACAGCTTTCGGCTGTAAAGTTATTTTCCATTCCGTAACAGGAAAGAGCACCTGTACGGAATATGAGCAGGTATCCAAGGATGAGCTGCTGGCGCAGTCCGATATTTTATCCCTGCACTGCCCGCTTTCTGACCTGACGAGAGACTTTATCGATAAAGAGGCACTTTCCAGGATGAAGAAGTCCGCTCTTCTGATCAACGTGGCAAGAGGTCCGGTTGTCAACAATACGGATCTGTATGAAGCGCTGGAAAGCGGAGAAATTGCGGCAGCAGGACTGGATGTACTGGAAAAAGAGCCGATCGCGGCAGACAACCCGCTCGGAAAGATCTGGGACAGCAACAAACTGATCATTACACCGCATATGGCATGGGCTTCCGTAGAAGCACGTGAAAGACTGGTCAATGAGGTTTATAAAAATGTAGAAGCCTTCCTGAAAGGTGAAGACAGAAATATCATTGTGTGATATAATAATCTGAAATAAACCGTAATAACAAACGGCAGAATGTAATATGGGAACAGTGTGAGAAGGCGCTGTTATAAGGAGTTACTATGGCAGATAAAGAATTAGACAAGAATCAGCAGGAAGAGGACATCGATATTGATGCGCTCTTTGCAAAAATGATGGCCGATAAAGCAGCCAGCGGAGAAGAGATCAAGCAGGCTGAAGAAGAGCCGGTTGAAGCTGCGGAAGCGGAAGAGACACTTGCAGATACGGCAGAAGAAAATCCTTCACAAGAGTCTGCAGACGATATAGAGGCAGAAGAAGCAGAACCTGCGGATGCAGAGATTACAGAAGCTGTGGAGGATGCAGCGCCGGCAGATACAGAAGCGGAAGAGCAGTCCGTACCGGAAGCAGACATTGCCACAGAAGATGCGTTCCCGGAGGAGGGCTCAGATATAGCAGAGGAAGCAGCTGCAGAAGAAAGTGGGCAGGAAGAATATGTTCCGGTTGCAGATATCGGTACGAAAAAGAGATTTTTCACTTTCTCACGCAGAATGTTACTTCTGGCACTTGTTCCGATGCTGGCAATCTGTATCATGATCACCATGTTCAGCACAAAATCATTGCAATCCGGTCTGGAAGCGGAGATAGAGAAATCTCTTCAGATCGTGGCAACTTCTCTGGACGAAACATACAGCAATCTGTATGAGGGCGATTATAAGCAGGATCTGACAGGACGTGTGACCAAGGGCGAAGTGCTCATTACGGGTGATAACAAGCTGCTTGATGCACTGAAGGAAAGAACCGGATTTGAAATGACTCTGTATTTCAACAATATGAGACTGATCACAACCGTTAAGAGAGAAAAAGGCGGCAGATCTACCGGAACGAGACTGGATAAAGAGATCGCCGAAAAGATCAAGAACGGAGAATCCGTTTTCGTGGAAAATGCGGAGATCGAAGGAAATGTATATTATGCCTATTATCAGCCGCTCTTAAATGCGGATGGTTCGGTGGCAGGTGCGATCGGTGTTGCAAAAGAGGCAGAAGATGTACAGGCTAATATCAAGGAGCAGACGACAAAGATCATCATCATGTCTGTGGTTCTGATGGGTATTGTATCGATCATCATTGTACTTCTGGCATCCAAGATGGTATCTGTTATGGAAGAGACAAGAAAGTTCCTGGGACAGATCGTAAAGGGTGAGCTTTCTACCAATGTGAATAAGAAGATCACAAAGCGAAACGACGAGCTGGGAGATATTTACAATATTTCCATTCAGTTGCAGAATGAGCTGAGACGTATCGTATCAGATATTAAAAAATCCTCTTCAGACCTGATCACATCAGCAGATCAGCTGACAAATATGGCGGTCAATACAAGAGGAACTGTAGATGTAGTATACCAGTCACTGGAGGAAATTACCAAGGGTTCTGCAACGCAGGCTGACGAAACAGGTGTTGCAAAGCATAATGTTGACCGTATCGGCGAGCAGATCACCTACATTACAGATGAGGTAGATGCACTGACAAGACATGCGGAACAGATGTCAGATGCAGAAAAGGCTTCTGAGGTGATCATCGGTGAATTAAACGCTTCCAATGAGGAAGCAAGTACTTCAGTAACAAAGATTGCGGAGCAGATCAATACACTGCATGATTCCATTGCATCCATCCAGTCCGCGATCACAATGATCCAGAATATTGCGGATGAAACAGATCTTCTTTCCTTAAATGCAAGTATCGAAGCTGCCAGAGCAGGAGATGCAGGTCGTGGATTTGCAGTCGTTGCACAGCAGATCAGTAAGCTGGCTGAGCAGTCCAATACGACGGCAGAGGAAGTAGAAAAGATCATTGCAGAGATCATTTCCGAATCTAACCGTATGGTTGAGGTAATGGAAGAAGTGAAAGTGAAGATGGATCAGCAGCAGCAAAAACTGGATGAGACAATGGAGAAATCCAATGCAGTGGCTGTTGGTGTCAGCAACTCACTTGATAATATTGAAAATATCCGCGGAAAGGTCAGTGTTCTGAGTGATTCAGGAGACGCTATCCAGGATGTGGTACATAACCTGGCATCTATTTCCGAGCAGAATGAGGCTTCTACAACAAGTACAATGAACTCTGCGCAGGGCATGAGCGATACGATGAACAACCTTGAGGTTTCATCCGAAAACCTTCGCCAGCTCGCCGGCAAACTCGACGAAGCCCTCGCGATTTTTAAGATGTAACAAACTGAGAGGAAAAAGAAAAAGTGGAATAATCCGAGCAAGCTTGCTTGCAGAGGATTACTCCACTTTTTCTTTTTTTGGCGAAGCCATACATGAGCAAAATGAGCTACGTAGTAGCGAGAAGCCTCGAAGAGGCGATTTTGCGAATGTACTCGCAGTTTGTTATAGATATCAAACCGTCTGCGGAGCAGACGATAGAGCACCGAAGGTGCGGGTTTGCGAGTCTACAGTATAAAAAAGGAACATTCCCGGCAGAGGAATGTTCCTTTTTCTTTTCGAAGCCATACATGAGCAAAATGAGCTACGTAGTAGCGAGAAGCCTCGAAGAGGCGATTTTGCGAATGTACTCTCGGTTTGTTACAAGTGTCAAACCGTCTGCGGAGCAGACGATAGAGCACCGAAGGTGTGGGTTTGCGAGTCTACGATATAAAAAAGGAACATTCCCGGCAGAGGAAAGTTCCTTTTTTCTTTTTATTTACGGCGAAGCCTATTACATCGGCTTCTTCGTTCCACATTCGGTACAGAACTTGCCTTCATTCTTTGTACCGCATTCCGGGCAGAACCACTGCATTTTCACAGGTTCTTCCGGTTTCTTGGCACCACACTCGGTACAGAACTTACCGCTGTTCTTTGCACCGCAGCTGCAGATCCATTCGCCTGCTGCGGGAGCACTCTGCTGTGGAGCCGGAGCTGCCTGCTGAGGCTGGGCTTGTGCTGCCTGCGCCTGTTCCTGTGCAGCCATGTTAAATAATGTATTGGCATTTAAACCGCCTGCAGCGTTTGCCATATTCATGCCTGCAAAAGCCATCATAGGACCTGTGCTTGTATTGCTGGCAGCGGCTTTCATTGCTTCTGCCTGTGCACTTGTCAGAGTGGCAGCAGCCATGCTTGTATTGCGAAGTACTGCAGTCTTCTGCAGATCTTTGATCATCTTTTCGTCTTCCGGAGAAGCAGTAACTGTATTGACACCGAAAGAAGCAACTTTAATACCACGAAGATTGGTCCATTTCTCGGAAAGAACTTCATTTAATGCATCTGCAAGCTCCATAGTATGAGCAGGAATGTTGCTGTAACGGACACCAAGCTCGGAAATCTTTGCAAAAGCAGGCTGGAGTGCTGTCAGAAGCTCTGTTTTCAGCATACTGTCGATGTTGTCTCTGGTGTAGTCGTCTGTCACATTACCGCAGACATTGGTGTAGAACAGAAGCGGATCTACGATCTTATACGAATATTCACCGTTGCAGCGAAGCGCGATATCGATATCCAGTCCGATATTATTGTCTACGACACGGAACGGTACCGGATTCATTGTACCGTATTTATTGCCGAGGATCTCCTTCGTATTGATGAAGTACACACGCTGATCCTTAGCCGGATCACCACCCATGGAAATACGTTTTCCGATTATGGCGAAGGTCTGTTTGATGCTGTCACCCAGAGAACCATAGAAAATACTCGGTTCGGATGATGTATCATAAACAAATTCACCCGGTTCAGCACAAACTTCCACGATCTTACCCTGATCCACGATCAGCATACACTGTCCGTCATTGACAGCAATAATAGAGCCGTTGGAAATAATATTATCCTCGCCCTTTGTGTTGCTGCTTGACCGCTTATTGCTGGTGCGCTTTTCCCCTTTTGTTACCAGTACATCTGCCGCCATGGAGTCACAGTAAAAATACTCACGCCACTGATCTCCGAGTGCAGATCCGATTGCATTTCCGGTTGCTTTAATTAATCCCATAATTTCCTCCTTTATATGTATGCATTATATGATTGATGCAATTTTAATATTTTGATTGGCTGCCAGATCCAGAAATTTATTACAACATTTGATCGTCGGCTTGGAAAGATAAGAAGGATTCATAAATACAACTTCCCCTTCCAGTCCATTGTTTAATAAAATACGTTCGCCAATAAAGCTGTTGCTGATATGTCTCAGAAATTCCAGAAACAGCTCCGGATCATATTTCTGAAAACCGTCCTGCTCAAATGACTCGATCACGGAGAACGGACAGAGCGGATTACGATAGCATCTGTTACTCGTCATGGCATCGTAAATATCAACGATCGTGACCATTTTGGCAAAGAACGATATCTTATCGGCAGTAAAACCATACGGATAGCCACTGCCATCACATTTCTCATGATGCATCAGAGCTGCATTCTTAACTTCTTCAGGCAGATTATACTGGTCGAGCAGGTTATAACCGTCAAGCGGATGACGCTTGATCGCTTCGAACTCGGTCTTGGTAAGAGTGCCCGGCTTTTTCAGAATCGCTTCCGGTACTTTCAGCTTACCGACATCATGGAATAATCCACAGGATGTGGCAAGGACACGCTCATCCTTACTCAGGTTCAGCCATCCGGCAAAAATATTGCAGATAATGGCAGAATTGATACTGTGCGCATATGTGGAATCGTCGTAATCCCGCATATTCAGCAGCATATCCATCATGCTGATGGAGGAAGCATTGCCTTCTCCGATCAGGGCAAGCGTCTGGGACAGCAGATTTTCCGCATCAAAGCTGGAATTGGATTCTGCGATCTGGTTCAGCCCTGTCTGCAGAGATTCCACATGATCTTCAAAGCTCTTTTTGAAATTGATAAAATCGGGATTTGATTTGATACGTTCACTATAAGAAGGCGTGTCAAAAAAACTGGTCTGCGGCGGCGCAACTTCTTCGTCCTCAATGCGGACAGAGTAAATTGCGAAGGCTTCCAGCTTTTCGATTCCGTTTTGCGTGAGGATGATCTTTTTCGGAAGGATCAGTTGTCCATCTATGGAAAAAATGTCTTCCGCAGTGATCATACCGGGATGTAGATCTTTTACAAGAAGTTTTCTCATACGCATTCCCACCTCTTTGCAGAAATATTACTATCTATATCATAGAAGAAATTGGAATGCGTGTCAATGAAAAGAGAACTCCCTTACGGAAGTTCTCTGATCAGATTACGGATTGTTAAAATATAAGCGGGAGAAACGGATAATTCGTCAATTCCCATCTCAATAAAACGTTTTGTCAAAGCAGTGTCACTGCCAAGTTCACCACAGATACCAACCCAGCAGTTTTCCTTATGGCCGTTGTCGATGACCATCCGGATCATGCGCAGGATAGCTTCGTGGTGAGGGTTATAAAAGGTATCCAGTGCTTCGTTCTGCCTGTCGATCGCCAGTGTATACTGGGTCAGGTCATTCGTACCAATGCTGAAGAAATCAACTTCCTTTGCCAGAAGATCACTGATCATAACGGCTGCAGGGGTTTCGATCATAATACCGATCTCAACTTCTCCGAACGGAATCTGCTGCGTGGTCAGTTCATCGCGAACCTGGGCAAGGATTTCTTTGATCTGTCTGACCTCTTCCACAGAAGTGATCATTGGGAACATGATCGAGATCGTACCATAGGCACTGGCCCGTAAGATCGCACGGAGCTGCACCTTGAAGATCTCGGGTCTTTCCAGACAGATACGGATCGCACGAAAGCCCATTGCAGGATTTTCTTCTTTTGGCAGGTCGAAATAAGCAACCTGCTTATCTGCACCGATATCAAGTGTGCGGATGATGACCTTTTTGCCTGCCATATTTTCCGCAACAGTCTTGTAAGCGTGGAACTGTTCTTCCTCGGTCGGATAATCCTGTGCTTCCAGATATAAAAATTCGCTGCGGAACAGTCCGATTCCGCCTGCATCGTTGGCAAGGGCGGCTGCAACATCGGATACGTTACCGATATTGGCGTAAAGGTTGATCTTTTTGCCGCTTTTTGTAACGGTTTCTTTTCCTTTCAGTTCCGCTAAAAGCTGTTTCTGCCGTAGTTCTTCTTCTTTTTTTGCCTGCATCTGGGCAAGAAGTACTTCATCAGGCTCGATGATCAGTGTTCCGTTATGCCCGTCTACGATCGCCATTTTGCCGTTCCATTCGTCTTTGACCGGAATCCCCACAAGAGCGGGAATCCCCATGGTGCGGGCTAAGATAGCGGTATGGGAATTGGAAGAGCCGAGTGTTGTCACAAAAGCAAGCAGGTTATCTTTATCCATCTGTACAGTTTCGCTGGGTGCAAGATCTTCTGCCATGATAATAACCGGCTCCTTGATCTCGGACTCGCCGGACTGTCCCATAAGAACGCGGATCAGGCGGTCGGAGATATCTTTGACATCGGCTGCACGTCCCTGCATATATTCATCATCCATGGATGCAAATAACTGGGAGAAGTTATCGCCGGTGCTTGCAACCGCAAATTCTGCATTTACCTGCTGGGAGCGGATGATATGGTACACGCTGTCGAGGTAATCATCATCATCGAGCATCATCATATGGATCTCAAAGATCATAGCACCGGATTCACCGACCTGGGCAAGTGCTTTGTCATAAAGAGCCTGTAACTGGGCACCTGCTTCTTCACGCGCACGGTCGAAACGGCTGATCTCAGCTTCCGGATCAGTGATCTTTGTTCTCTTAACCTGCTGTTGTTCTTTTTCATATTTGCAGATCTTTCCGATCGCAATCCCATTAAAGATTGATTTTCCCTGATAGGTTTCCATATCATATCCTCCTTGCTATACCATAAAGTAACTCCCGTGTAAGGCACATCGATGCTTTGGTTTTATAAAGTTTCAGCGAAAAATGCCTGCATAGCAGCAGCGGCTGCATCTTCATCAGGACCTTCTACTGCAACAGTAACGGTATCACCGCATTTGACACCAAGGGACATCAGTGCCATGAGTTTTGTAAGCTCTGCTGTCTTTCCGTCCTTTGTCAGTGTAAATTTGGAAGAAAATTCCTTTGCTTTCTTTACGATCAGTCCAGCAGGTCTTGCATGGATTCCGATCTCGTCTTTGATTGTGTACTGAAATTCTTTCATTTCTTTTACCTCCTTGAGATTATTTGAATAAAAATGGTTTCGTATTTTATCTGTCTGTCACTTTGCAGTCAAAGCCGGAGAGTGTGTAAGCGTTGACTTTCATATCACCTGCAAACTCTACTGTATGTGCATGCCCGGTCTTGTAATATCTGCTGCTAAATACATAATGCCCGTTATTGACAAAGATTTCAATAGTAGAATGATCGACCAGGATCTGCAGACTGCTCACTTTATTTTCTCTGATTTTTGCCTTTCGTATACAACGGCCACAGCCTTTTGCATCTTCCGCGCTGCATTCCTGATCCGGTAAGAAGGAAAGAGAGAAAACAGCGGAAGCTGCATCATACTGAAGGCGCATTCCTTTGTCAATGATAATGGAAAAATCTTCATTTCCCGTCATATCTGCCAGCATTTCAAAGGCACCTTCTGTCAGAAAACGATCTGAAGGAACGATGATTTCTTCTTTGCGCAGGGCGGATAATTCTTTTACCGGATTCTGGCAGATGTCGCCGGATGCATCAAGCGTCAGTTCTCTCGGAACAGTCAGTGTATGCTGCCAGCCTTCTGCAACAGTCGGATTTTCATATTCGATATCGCCGATGCCCATCCAGCCGATCAGGATTCTTCTGCCTGCTTCATCAACGAAACTCTGCGGTGCGTAAAAATCAAATCCCATATCCCATTCTGTGAAAGGAGATAAGGTGTAATTTTCCAGATCTCCGAGGATGCGGTAATAGCCGGACTGATAAACGTTCTGATACCGATATTCCTCTGCTGCAATACCCTGTGGAGAAATGGAGAGGAAACGTTTTCCGTCGATCTGGAACAGATCCGGGCATTCCCACATATAGCCAAAAGGCTTTTCGGATCCGATGTACTGCTTAAAATGAAAATGTTCTTTATCCGCAGCTTCATAAAGAAGAACACAGCCGACATCATCTTTTGTTCTGGCACCGAGTACCATATAGTATTTCCCGTTTTCTTTAAAAACCTTAGGATCCCTGACATGGCAGGATAAGGTATGCGGGTAATCTGCGCTTGTTAAAAGACATTTCTTGGCAGAAGCTGTGATGCCGTCTTTGGATGTGACCAGTGTTGTATTGGAGCCACGTCCTTCATAGGTAAAGTCGAAATCACCGTCTTCCTTTGTATTGCCTGTATAATAAAGATACATGGTATCGTCTTCCACAAGCGCGCTGCCTGAATATACACCATCTTTATCCAGATCGCAGTCCGGTGATAAAAAGATGCCTGTATAAGTATAGTTTACAAAATCTTTTGTTTCATAGTGTCCCCAGTATTTATCTCCTTCGCCGATGGCGGAGTAAGGAGAATACTGGAAGAAAATATGGTAAGTACCATGCAGCTGGCAGAGTCCGTTTGGATCATTCAGCCAGCCGGATGGTGGCATCAGATGAAAGGAAAGTGCGGAATCTGTATGGGAAACCTTAGCCATGTGAGCCTGTTCCAGTTCTTTGATCTTTTTGTTGTCCTGTAATGTATCGTGAACCATGATAGATAAACTCCTTTTGTATTGTTTAGGTCTGGCAGATCTTATGAGATCGTAAGCTGCTGCTCACCGATCCGGATTTCGCCGTATTTGCAGTTATTGACAGATGTAAAGTCATCGCTGTTTGTGACAATGACCGGTGTTGTCAGGTCATAGCCTGCATTTTTGATCTTTTCTGCATCGAAACGGATCAGTTCCTGTCCTTTTGTGACCTCCTGTCCGCTTTCCACTAAGGCGGTAAAGCCGTCTCCGTTCAGTTCTACGGTATTGATACCGATGTGGATCAGAAGCTCTACGCCGTCCTTGCTTTCCAGCCCGATGGCATGCTTTGTATCAAATACCATGGTGACTGTTCCGTCAAACGGAGCACATACTGTATTGCTGCTTGGCAGGATTGCGGATCCCTGTCCCAGCGCACCACTGGCAAAGGTCTCATCTGCAACTTCGGCAAGTGGGACAACGCTGCCGTTTAATGGAGCGAAAACAAGCTTTTCTGCGGTTTCTGCATCAGAAGTAACTGCAGGATCAATAGTTTCTGTTTCGGCAGTTTTTGTTGTAACTGCATTTTCTACTGTAGTATTTCCGGCGTTAGCAGGAGCTTCCTTGTACATGATCCAGGAGCAGAGGAAAGCAACTGCGAAGGCAACAAGCATGATCAGTGTATACTGCAGGGTATAATGTGTTGTGATCAGGTAACCAAATAAACCGGTAATTCCGTAAGCAGTCGCGCCGACATGTGTCAGACCTGCTACAAGACCGCCGCACGCACCACCGATGCAGCCTGCGATAAAGCATTTGAAGTAACGCATATTGACACCGAAGATGGCAGGCTCTGTAATGCCAAGGAAGGCAGAAAGAGAAGCCGGAAGTGCCATGGATTTTGTTTTCTGGTTTTTCGTCTTTAAAGCAAGTGCCAGAGCAGCAGCGCCCTGCGCCACATTTGCGGCAGTTGCGATTGGCATCCAGGTATTGATACCGTTTGCGGAAAGCATACCTGCTTCTACTGCATTATACATATGGTGGATACCTGCTACAACGGTCGGAGCGTAAATACCGCCGATGATAAAGGAACCGATACCAAACGGAAGGGTGATCAGATACTGCACACCATTTAAGATCCAGTTCTCAAGTGTAGAGAAGATAGGTCCGAAAATGGTAAGTGTCAAATAACCGGTTACCAGTACGGTAACGAGCGGCGTTACAAAAAGATCTATGATCTCCGGTACGATCTTGTGCAGCTTCTTTTCAAGAATACTCATGAACCAGACCGCAATGACAACAGGAATGACGTGACCCTGATAACCGACCAGATTGATCTTGTAAAGACCGAACCAGACATCTGCGGTCGGAATATCGGTTGCGCCCGCAACGCTCCAGGCATTCATCAGATCGGAGTGGATCATGATCATGCCAATGACAGCACCGAGATATGGATTACCGCCGAATACCCTTGCTGCACTGAATGCGATCAGGATCGGTAAAAAGACGAAAGCTGCATTGCTGAACAAGTGGATGATCGTATAAGTAGGGGAATCTGCCATCTGTGGAAAGACATTGCAGAGACCTTCCAAAAGTCCCATCAGAAGACCGCTGGCAACGATCGCCGGAATGATCGGAACAAATACATCACCGAGTGTTTTGATCATACGTTTGAAAACGGATGTTTTTGCACTGGCAGCCTGTTTAACGTCTTCTTTTGTGGCTGCCTGGATTCCTGCAATGGCAATGAATTCATCATATACCTTATTCACAGTTCCGGTTCCGATGATAATCTGTAACTGGCCGGAAGCGTTGAACACGCCCTTTACACCATCGATCGCTTCCAGTTTTGTGACGTCCGCTTTTTCGTTATCGGCAATGACAAGACGAAGTCTTGTGGCACAATGTGCTGCAGAGATCAGATTCTCTTTTTTGCCGATTGCTTCATAAATTTCTTTGGCACAGATCTTATAATCCATGTGGCACCTCCCAATAATTGTAAGTAGTGGTTCATATCAAATGCAATCGTTATCACATTTATAAATATGATTATAACAATATAATCGACTGATTATGTGAAAATGATTGAAACAAGATATGAAATCGATTTCATTTCATACTTGTATTATAAGAGTGCAAATGTCACTTGTAAATTGTCAAAAATGAATAAATTATCTGAGGGAGAATTGTGGAATATGACGGTTCACGACAGGACGGGAACTATATTCATGACATCAGTCTGAAAATCATATAATAGGTTTTATCATAGGCTATACAGTCAGCACCGACGGAACCTCCCGTTTTTATAACATTTGTCTGTAAATAATACAGCCCAAGTCCCCGCCTGTTGCCTGCCTGATTCGATTTGGAAGTATCGGGATCTGTCTGTATCTGTTTGGTAGAATAGCCGCGCTTAAAAAAGTTGCCGGTTTCTTCGGGAGAAATCATGGCAGGAACCGGATTGCGGATCTCGAAATGCACATAGCCATCTTTGGAATTCAGCAGGGCATAGATCGTATCGCCCTGTTTGCAGGCTTCGATTGCGTTCTGCGTCAAAATGGTAATATAGTCGGTCAGTTCATGCTCCGGGACGTGGCTTTCCAGTGTGGTGGAAACAATATCAAACTGCATTGTGATGCCCTTTTCCTGTGCATGACCTGCCAGATTGTACAGAGAAGCTGCAAGCAGCGGCATATTGATCTGCAGAAGCGGATAATTTGCCATCGGATTGGCAAACCCCTGTGCGTAAGACTGCAGCGCTTTGGAAAGGGAATCGTAGTCCTTATACATAACAGGAAGATTGGCAAGGCTTTGCAGGCGGTTTACGTATTCATGCTGGTTAGCACGAATTTCCTGTATCAGGGAATCGTAGATCGGCATATTTTTATGATAGCTGTTGATCGCCTGCTGTTGAAGTCTGTTACGTTGGTCATAGTATAAAAGCCATAAATTGAGTGCAACAAGAAAGAGAGCTGTACAGCAATAGATAAGAGCTGAGACGGAACTGCTGTACAGTGTCAGAAAGTTCAATCTAAAAGATAAAAGAAGAAAAAGAAGAATCATATAACTGTTGATCAAAATCAGTCTGAACGGAAGTGCAGCATATCTGATGTTGTCATACATGTTGCGCAGGGCAGGAATCAGAAAGAGCACGGGAGTCATAATAGTCAGAGCAATATTGGCGATCAGCATAAACAGCAGCTCCGGCATTGGAATGAGACGGATCAGCAGAGTAAGCGGGATAGAAAACACGCCTTCTATGATAAGCATTGAGTTGTGCATCAGACAAAAAAGCAGATAGCGATCCTGCAAAGAGACCTCATCACGTTTTTGCTGTGTACACACATAAGTCAGATAAATGATATGTGCACATGCCCAGGTCAGAATGCCTTTATGATCCGGAATAAGGATACAGACAACAACAGGTAACGAAATCCCGAAGCTGTGGCTTATATGATTTATGCAGATAAGTTTTTGTGATATAGCAGGCAATAAAAAATTCACATATCGTGTCAAACATAGTAACTGCCAGTTCCATTGTGTGAAGCACCTCTTGTCTATTTGTTATATATAGATTTAATTTTTTATAACATTAATCTAAATATCATATAATAAGTTCCATCATGGCATACACAATCAGCTCCAACAGAGCCACCGGCTTTTGTGACATTCGTCTGTAAGTAATACAGTCCAAGGCCGCGTTTGCCATCCAGCGGATCAGAAGTGGCAGTATCATGATCTGTCTGTAGCTGTTTCGTAGAATATCCATGTCTGAAGAAATTGCCGATTTCTTCCGGTGAGATCATGGCAGGAACAGGATTGCGGATCTCGTAATGTACTGCTCCGTCTTTAGAATCCAACAAAGCATAAATCGTATCGCCCTCTTTGCAGGCTTCGATCGCATTCTGTGTCAGAATGGAGATATAATCGGTCAGTTCATGCTCTGGTACATGGCTTTTCAGCACTGCGGAAACAATATCAAACTGCAGCGTGATCCCTTTTCCCTGTGCGTGGCTTGCAAGGCTGTAGAGAGAAGCTGCGAGCAATGGCATATTGATCTGTAGAAGCGGGTAATTTGCCATGGGATTGACAAACTCCTGTGCGTAAGACTGCAGTGCTCTGGAAAGCGCATCATAGTCCTTGTATATGACAGGAAGATTGGCAAGGCTTTGCAGGCGGTTTACATACTCATGCTGGTTGGCGCGGATCTCATGGATCAGGGAATCGTAGATCGGCATATTTTTCTGATAGCTGTCGATTTCCTGCTGCTGAAGTCTGGTGCGCTGGTCGTAGTAAAGAATCCAGATATTGATGGCTGCAAGCAATGTCAATAGTGTGATGACAAGAGACAGTATTTCATAAATCTGTTTGGGGTAGATTTTAAAAAATGCCAAACAAAATAAAACAACCAGATAGGTATTCAGTATCAGAATACGGAGTAGAAAAGAAGCCTGTTTTACATAGTCAAACAGATGCTTGGCAAAAGGCAGCCGGAAAAATAGGACAGCAGAAACAACCGTCAGGAAATTGCCGAGCAGGCTGACACTGACTGTATGGAAAGACGTGATCCGGAATACAAAATACATAACGCCCAGAATCACACATTGTAAAAGAAAGATACTTCCATGAACAAGCATGAAAAGCAGAAAACGGTTCAGTGCCGTATCTTTGACTGTTGTAAAAATATAAACAAGATATAACAAAAGACCAAACACCCATCTGAAAACCGGATGGCCGGAAGGAAACAGGAGCAGTGTCAGTATTGTACATAGATAGAAAATAAGGTCACTGAACCGAAGACGCAGAGACCGGTGACTTTGCATTTTGATCACGAAGATTCCTGCAGAAGCTTCCAGAATCGGGTTAAGGATATATGTAATGATAATAGTAAGTATGCTGTTCATAATTATATGCCTTCTATTTGTTTGTTATAGGTAATCTTCCAATAGTGCAATGCCACTCTGGCTGACAGGGATCGTATCTTTTCCGGTCAGCAGATAACGGGCGGATCTGTCAAAGCCTGTTATATGATCAGGATTGATCAGATAGCGCCGGTGGCAGCGGACAAAGGATGTTCCGAGCTGCTGTGCTATGGCAGAAAGGGAATATTCTCTTGTCTGGATACAGCCATAGACCGTATAAATAAAAATAGTATGTGATCTGGATTCGACATAACGGATATCCTGTGGTTGTATCCTGTGACGGATCCGCTGTGTGTCCGCAATGTCCAGTACATCCTGTAAATAGCCGGTCAGAAGCATTTGTCTGAGTTGTTCAAGCACTGTTTCGCGCTGATAAGGCTTGGTAATAAAATTGTAGCAATGAAATTGTGTCAATGCCCTGGACAATTCTTCTGAGACAGATGTCAGGAAGAGAATCGGTGTTTTATAATATACGCTGATTTCACGGATCTTCTGTGCCAGTTGAAAACCGCTCCGGTCTTCTGGATCTTTGCGCAGCTGGATATCCAGTAAAAACAGGGTAAAATATTCATTTGCTGTAATAGAGTCCTGCAAAAATGCATGTGCGGCTTCAAAAGAGGATCCCTTTTTGATCTCCCAGCCCGGATACCGGGTATGAATGGTTTCGTAAAGCATTTCAAGCTGGATCGGGTCATCTTCAACGATTAGTATTTTTTGCATCGAGTGTAAATTTCCTTTTCATATTCGCATTCTCAATATAATGATATTATTATAGCAAAATCGACATGTGGCTACAAGTATTTCGTTGATTCAGGTCGTTATATACATGATTCGCGTCGTTTTGTGCATAAAGTATTGCAATCTATGTAAAGAGATGCATATATTGAATATGCATTCGATGGGGATAATCGAGAGGGAATTAAATAAAAGTAAAACAGGCATTTGCACCTTTCTTTCCGGTCTTGGAAAGAAAGGTGCAAATGCCTGTTTTATTGTGATATATCATATCAAACGGAAGCATGTTCCATGATTTCATAGCCGAGCATGGTTGTTTTCAACGGTACATTTTTCTTCTGCAGTTTTTCAAGCAGCATTCGGGCACCTTCTATACCGCTTGTCCGGTAATAATAGTGGATCGTAGTCAGGGATGGCGTCACAACAGCAGCGGTTTTGCCGTTTCCGAAGCCGCAGACTGCAATCTCATCCGGAATCTTGACATCACATTCATGCAGGTATTTCATGGCACCAACAGCGATCGTGTCGGTCGCACACAAAAGTGCGTCTGTCTCGGGATGTTTTTTGCGGATCTGGCGGGCATTGTCATAGCCGTTTTCCATATCAAAAGCCCCGATTGCAAGCTGATCTTCGGAAACCGGCAGATCATGATCCTTCATACAGTCCAGAAAACCGTTTCGTCTGTCCGTTCCGACAGCAATATCCTTCAAAGTAACACCGATGAAACCGATATGTGTATGCCCCTTTTCGATCAGGTACTTTGTCAGATCGTAGGCTGCATGGTAATCATCATGATAAATGCAGGAGGCAAGATCTGTTTTCTGTCCGAGGACAACAACCGGAATGGTCAGGGATTTTAAAAGAGCCTTATGCTTCGGCGTCAGCATGGTTGCAATGAGAATGATCCCATCCACATTGTTCTGGCGGAAGGTTTTGAGATAGGTCAGCTCCTGATCGGTATTGTTTTCCGTATTTGCAAGCAGAAGCTGATAGCCTGCTTCATTGAGCTCGGAGCTGATACCGGCGACAATACGCGAAATAGACTCCGAATCAATCTTGGGGATCACAACCCCGATGACCTTGGTGCGTTTTGTCCGCAGTGTCTGTGCCTGCTGCGACGGCGTATACCCGGTCTGTGCGATCACGCGGCGGATCGCTTCTTTCTTTTCTTCACTGATGTATCCCTGATTCAGATAACGTGAAACGGCAGCAGGTGAAACGCCTGCCATTTTTGCGATGTCACTGATATTCATGCTTTACCCTTACCTCCAAATGTTATGCAATAGATCTATATGAAAACGATATCATATATAGTATAAAATTGTTTCACATTTTTTTCAATATTCTATTGTGAAAAAAATGAGTTGTCGTTATACTAAATGGTAAAGTAGATGAAAATACAACAGAGGAGGTAACCTATGGATATTATTTGTGCAGGAGAAATGTTGATTGATTTTACACCGATGGAACAGCCGGGAGCTTATATGGCAAATCCGGGCGGAGCGCCTGCAAATGTGGCGATCGCAACGGCAAGAAATGGGCTTGATACGGCATTTCTCGGTATTCTGGGAAATGATGATTTTGGAAAGAAGCTGCAGGGCGTTCTGGAAGAGGATCATGTGAAGATGCTCTGTCCTGATCTGACAGATCGGGCGATCACAACACTGGCATTTGTTACCTTATACGAAGGCGGGGAAAGATCCTTTACGTTTGCCAGAAAGCCGGGTGCGGATATCCTGCTCTCCAAAGAAGATGTGAAGGAAGCGGACATCGCAGATTGCAGAATGCTCCATGCGGGTAGTGTTTCTCTTTCTGATGATCCGAGCAGGGAAGCGATCGGATATGCCCTTTCTCTGGCAAAGAAGCATGGAAAGCTGGTCAGCTTCGATGTCAATTACAGAGATATGATCTGGCACGATATGGATCGCTGCAAACAGGAAGTGGAAAAGCTTCTGCCTTACATTGATTTTATGAAGATCTCAGACGAAGAGCTGTACTTTGTAGGCGGAGAGGACAATATCGAAGCCTTTATGAAGGAACATGGGATCACCGTTTTAATAGAGACACTTGGCAGCAAGGGCGCACGTTATTTCTTTCATGGAAACAGTGATGTCGTAGCAGGCAGAAAGGTAAATGCGGTCGATGCGACAGGCGCAGGCGATGCGTTTTGGGGTGGCTTTTTATCCCGTATGCTGATGTTTGGCATCACAAAGCCGGAAGAAGTGACGGAGGATATGGTAAAGACAGCACTTGCCTACGGAAATGCAGCAGGCGGTCTTTGTGTACAGAAGATGGGCGGAATCCCTGCACTTCCGACAAAGGAAGAGATTGAAAAGTTCTTATAAGAGAGGCAGACATGCGATTTTTACTGACGGCAGTTAATGCAAAGTATATTCATTCAAATCCGGCGGTGTATTCCCTGCAGGCATATGCCTGTCAGGAGGATCCGACGCTGAAGGGACAGATATTTGTGGCAGAGTATACGATCAACCAACAGATGGAAGATGTGCTGGCGGATCTGTATGAGCACAGACCGGATGTGATCGGCTTTTCCTGCTATATCTGGAACATTTCGTATATTAAAAAGCTCGTCAGGGAGTTGAAGAAGCTCCTGCCACAGGTGCAGATCTGGCTGGGCGGACCTGAGGTATCCTTTGATGCGGAAAAGGTTCTGGAAGATTATCCACAGCTTACCGGTATTATGCTCGGTGAAGGAGAACAGACCTTTTTAGAGCTCGCACAGCATTACAGAAACGGTGAGAGCGGCGAAGATATGTTATCCCGGATCGCAGGGCTTGCCATCAGAAAGGACGGAAAAGCCATGCTGACCAGACCGCGTGAGCTGACCGATCTGTCTGCCATTCCATTTTTATATGACGATCTGCAGAAATTTGAAAATAAGATCCTGTATTATGAGTCGAGCCGTGGCTGTCCGTTCCGCTGCAGCTATTGCTTATCTTCCATTGATAAGAAGGTCAGGCTGCGGGATCTTTCCATTGTGAAGCGGGAGCTGCAGTTTTTCCTTGATCAGAAGGTGGCACAGGTAAAATTCGTAGATCGTACCTTTAACTGTAATAAAAAACATGCCATGGAGATCTGGGAATATCTGCTGGCACATGACAATGGCATTACCAATTTCCATTTTGAGATCGCGGCGGATATTTTGGATGAGGAGCAGATCCGGCTTTTAAATAAGTTCAGACCGGGCGCTGTGCAGCTGGAGATCGGCGTACAGTCGACCAATGAGGAGACAATCCGGGAAATTGACAGGCATATGGATGTCGGGCTGCTCAGACAGATCGTGCAAAAGATCCATGCAGGTCATAATATCCATATTCATCTGGATCTGATCGCCGGACTGCCACTGGAGGGGTATACTTCCTTCGGACATTCCTTTGACGATGTGTATGCCATGGAGCCTGAGCAGCTGCAGCTTGGCTTTTTAAAAGTGCTGAAGGGCTCTAAAATGCATGATAACTGTGAAACATATGGGCTTGTCTATCTGGATGAGCCGCCTTATGAGGTTTTGTATACAAACTGGCTCAGTTATGAAGAAGTACGCAGGCTCAAACAGATCGAGGAAATGGTGGAGCTGTATTATAACAGCAATCAGTTTGTGACAACCTTAAAGCTGCTTGTTCCGCAGTTTGCTTCTCCGTTTGCCTTTTTTGAGCAGCTGGCGGATTATTTTGCCGGACAGGGTTATTTCCTGAAAGCACCGGCAAGAAGCTACCGGTATCAGGTATTGTATGATTTTATCAGAGAAAAGGGACTGTCTGCAGAGCTGTTCCGGGAAACACTGACGCAGGATCTGTATCTGCGTGAAAACTGCAAGACAAGACCGGCATTTGCAAAAGATCCGGCGTTATATAAGGAAGAGATCCGCAGGATCTGCCAGCGGGCAGCGAAGGATCCGGCGCAGCTTTCGGAAAGCTACGAGGGCTGTGATGCAAGATCGATCGCAAGAATGACACATATAGAACCGTATTTTTATGATCTGGTAACAGGAGAAAAACGAGGACAGGAAGCATTTTTCCTGTATGATTATACAAAGAAGAGTCCGCTCACGGGCGAAGTTTCCGTGATCGATGTGACGGCTCTTTCGGAGGCAGAGTAGATGGCTACAAAGCGAACAAAAGAAATTTTACGAAGACTGGACGAGGTGTACACAACCGAATACAAATGTTATCTGGAGCATGACAGTGCGTGGCAGCTTCTGATCGCCACGATCCTGAGTGCACAGTGTACGGATGCCCGCGTCAATATCGTAACAAAGGATCTGTTTCGGAAATATCCGACCATTGAGGCTTTTGCCGGGGCAGATGTGAATGAACTGGAGCAGGATATCAAATCAACCGGTTTTTATCATAATAAAGCGAGAAATATCATAGGCTGCTGTAGAAAGCTTGTATACGAATTTCACGGGGAAGTACCGCGCAGTATCGAGGAGCTGACGTCCCTTCCGGGCGTGGGCAGAAAGACAGCCAATGTGATCCGCGGCAATATTTACCACGAGCCGAGCATTGTCGTGGATACACATGTAAAACGCATTTCCAACAGACTGGGACTGACGAAGGAAACAGATCCGGAAAAGATCGAGCATGATCTGGAGAAGGTTCTGCCGAAGGATCACTGGATCTTATTCAATATCCAGATCATCACATTTGGCAGGCAGATCTGCTTTGCAAGAAGCCCGAAATGTGAGGAATGTTTTTTACAGGAATTTTGCAGGGAAAAGCATGAGTAGAGGAAAAGCAGTGGTTCTGGATCTGGAAACGACAGGTCTGAACCCGAGAACAGATAAGATCATAGAAATAGGAGCCCTTCTGGTTGAAGATGGGGAGATCAGGGATACTTTCTCAACGCTTGTCAGTCCGGGCAGAAGACTTTTGCCACAGACAACGGAGATCACAGGCATTACGGATGAAATGCTGGAAAATGCACCGGTCTTTTCAGACATTGCAGAGAAGCTGCTGGCGTTTCTGGGAGAGTATGTGCTTCTGGGACACAGTATCCTGTCAGATTATGCCTTTCTGAAAAAGGCTCTTGTCAATGAACAGCCGAAGGGCTTTACTTTTGAGCGAAATGGGCTGGATACACTGAAGCTTGCAAGGCGGTTTCTGCCTGCGGAGCAGAAAAAAGCACTTCCTGCGCTGACTGCCTATTATCAGATCCCGCATGAGCCGCACAGGGCACTTGCGGACGCACAGGCGACCTTTCTGCTATATGAAAAGCTGTGGGATCTGTATGAGGCAGAGACACCGTCGGCTTTTGCCCCTTTTCCGCTGCATTATCAGATCAAAAGAGAAGTGCCTGTCATGCCAAAGCAGATCGAGCAGATCCGTCGTCTTTTAGAAGAACGGGGAATTCCATGCGACAGAGATCTTTCACAGCTTACCAAAAACGAAGCAAGCCGTCTGGCGGATCAGATCAGAAGCGGCGTTATAAAAGCTCCTGCAGACGAGTGAGGATCGTATCCTTCATCATGGTTGGCAGCTTTTCGGCGAGCAGGATGAGGTCATTGATCTTACCGGGCCTGCCTTCCTCCAGATAGAGCCGGGCAAGCAGCAGGTAGTGTTCACTGATATCCGTTCCGGTCACGATCGTCTTTTCCAGAAGCGTTCTGGCTTCGGATTTTCGCCCCGCATCATAAAGTGCCTGTGCAAGTCTGACGATATGAATGGAAAAGACAGTAAAGTTTTCTTCATATTCGGACAGGCGCGTGATATTGGGTGCTCCGTATTTCAGCTTCAGATCGGTATTGGAGATCCCATTTAAGTTCAGCATCTTTTTATCACGGAGATTCTGCAGAATTTCCAGACTTTCCGGAAGCTGAGCGCCGCTTTCCGTAAAGGATTCAGCGGTGGGAAGCGCATCAAAATCAAAGGAAATATAAGGAAGATGATCCAGACTTTTCTTTCTGACAGAATTTGCCTTGGATTCCCGTTCCCAGAATTCTTCTTCGATCTGTTTATTGGTTTTTTCCGTTTTTTTCAGGTTTACGGTAAGCCAGAGTACAACGATGATAAAACTTGCAAAAACAATTAAGTTCATTTATAATATCCTTTCGTAAAGACGAGGTGAAATTCTATGTTTAATAATAGCAAAAAAAGGCGCATTGTAGCAACTATTATTGTTATCATTCTGGTGCTTGCAATGGTCGTACCGCTCGCTATTTCAGCAGTGGGTATTTTCTAGGAGAAGAGTTATGAAAAAATTTATCAGCTTACTGCCTGCAGTTATACTGGCTGCACTTGTTATGACAGGTATGGATGCAGAGGCAGCAGGAACCTTTAATACGATTGAAAATGGTGTATTTATCGGAGATATCGATGTTTCCGGTATGACAACGCTGGAGGCTGAGGACGCAGTCAATTCCTATGTGGACGGACTGAAGGAAAAAGAGATCACCTTAAATGCCTTAAACGGCAATACCGTTACCGTAACGGCTGAAGATCTTGGAATCGAATGGGATAACAAGGAAGTCGTTGATGAAGCAGGAGAGCTTGGAAAAGCAGGGAATATTGTACAGCGTTATAAGGCACTGAAGGATCTGGAGCATCAGAACGAGATCTTTCCGCTTTCTATTTCCTTTGATGAGACGGCAGTCAAATCTGTCATTGAGGAAAAATGTCTGCAGTATAATGTAGAAGCAGTAGATGGCACGCTGACAAGAGAAAACGGTGCATTCGTTTATGAGCCGGGTCAGACCGGTGTTGAGATCAATGTAGATGAATCCGTAGATGCGATCGAGTCTTATCTGACAAACGACTGGGACAAGGAAGCAGCTTCCATTGATCTGGTAGCAGAGACAACACAGCCGCGTGGTACGGAGGAAGAACTTTCCAAGGTCAAGGATGTGCTTGGCACTTTTACGACGAGTTATTCTACATCCGGTGCAAACAGAAGCGGTAACGTAAAGAACGGCTGCAGCAAGATCAACGGTACTTTATTATATCCGGGAGACAGCTTTTCCGCATATGAGACAGTCAGCCCGTTTACGGAAGAAAACGGATATTATCTCGCCGGTTCTTACAGCAATGGTATGGTTGTAGAGTCCTTAGGCGGCGGTATCTGTCAGGTATCCACAACATTATACAATGCTGTCCTTTTAGCAGAGCTTGATGTGACAGAACGTTTCAATCATTCCATGATCGTTAACTATGTGGATCCGTCCGCAGATGCAGCGATCTCAGGAACCGCAAAGGATCTGAAATTTACAAATAATCTGGATTGTCCGGTATATATCGAAGGATATACCACATCCGATAAGCATATTACATTTACGATTTACGGACAGGAGACAAGACCGTCCAATCGTAAGATCAGATATGAGAGTGAAGTGATCAGCAAAACAGAGCCGACAGGCGAAAAGATTGTAGCAGACGGTTCTATGGCAGCAGGTTCCGTCAGTGTACAGTCCGCACATACAGGCTACGTCGCTGAGCTTTGGAAGGTTGTTACTGTGGATGGTGAGGAAGAAAGCCGTACACAGGTCAACAAGAGTACATACGCAGCCACACCACGTACCGCAACGGTCGGAACCGCAACAGCAAATCCAGCAGCGGCGGCGGCGATCAATGCGGCGATCGCAACAGGAAGCATCGATCAGTGCAGAGCAACAGCAGCAGCGATCAATGCAGGTACTTACAATGATCCTGCACAGGCAGCAGCTCTTGCAGCACAGCAGGCGCAGCAGGAAGCGATCCGTCAGCAGCAGGAAGCAATCGCAGCACAGCAGGCTGCAATTGAGCAGGCACAACAGCAGGCACAGTAAATTGTTGAAAACGTGGCAGGTGGACAGTATTGAAACAGGGAAAGATCGCAGAGAATGTCTTAAAGCGTTCTGTTTTAAAACCAATCCAATCGCATACTGAGAAAAAAGCAAATGGCGCAGTGACAGGATCAGACTGCGCCTTTTTGGCATATAAAATGCAGACGATCTCCCTGCCTGTAGCGGGCGATGTATTGATGCGCCATGGCATTTATGCGGCGGTCAATGCACTGGCGGCGGCGGGTTATACGCCGCAGAATATCCTGCTGGGCATTTCTATCCCGGAACGCATGCGGGAGATCAAGCTGAAAGCCATGATGGAAGCGGCGCAGGATGTCTGCACACAGGAGAATTTACAGATCCTGGGTGGTCATACAGAAGTTTCTGATGCAGTATCCACACCTGTTTTGAGCGTTACAGCAATCGGAACAGGCGCGGGTCTGGCGGAGCAAAAAGCGGCGGGACTGGATATTGTTGTAACGAAATATATCGGAATGGAAGCGGCGGCGCTTCTGGCACAGGAGAAGGAAGCACAGCTGCTTGCACGTTTTCCGAAGGTCATGGTAGAAAAGGCGAAAGGCTTTGAAAAGTATCTTTCTATCCTTCCGGAGGCTGCAACCGCCGGTAAGTCCGGCGTTTCCTTTATGCAGGCGGTCAGAGAAGGCGGTATTTTCGCTTCCCTCTGGGAACTCGCAGAAAGAGCAGGCGTTGGACTACATATAGATCTGATGAAAATTCCGATGGATCAGACCGTTGTGGAAATCTGCAACTATTACGATCTGAATCCATACGAGATCTTGTCATCCGGATCGGCACTTCTGTTTGCGGAGCAGGGACAGCAGCTTTGTGAGAAACTGGAAGCACTTGGCATTCCTGCGGCGGTGATCGGACAGACAACGGACGGGAATGACAGGATCATTCAGAACGGAGAGGAGATCCGCTATCTGGATCTGCCAAAACCGGATCAGATCAGAAAAATATTAAATTATACTGCAAAAATGGCAAGTAAGGGAGAATAAAAATGAGAGAAAGAATTTTATCTATAATTGAAAAAAACAGCCGCATTGATCTGCATGAGCTGGCAGTCATCATGGGCGAGCCTGAGATCGAGGTCGCTAACGAGCTGAAAAGAATGGAAGAAGAAGGCATTATCTGTGGCTATCATACCCTGATCGACTGGGAAAAGACCAACATCGAAAAGGTATCTGCTCTGATCGAAGTACGTGTAACACCACAGAGAGGACAGGGCTTTGACAATATTGCAGAGCGCATTTACAAGTACCCGGAAGTAAATTCCGTATATCTGATCTCCGGCGGTTATGACCTGCTTGTGACGCTGGAAGGCCGTACTTTAAAGGAAGTTTCCAAGTTTGTATCAGATAAGCTTTCCACACTGGATTCCGTACTGAGCACAGCAACACACTTTATCCTGAAGAAATACAAGGATCACGGAACGATCCTGACAAAGAAATATGAAGATGAAAGGATTAAGGTGACACCATGAGAAATCCGTTAGCAGAGCAGGTTGTTTCTTTGAAACCATCCGGTATCCGGAAGTTTTTTGATCTGGTGGCTGAAATGCCGGATGCTATTTCACTTGGTGTAGGTGAGCCTGATTTTGATACACCGTGGCATATCCGTGATGAGGGTATTTATTCTCTGGAAAAGGGAAGAACGTTTTATACATCCAATGCAGGTCTGAAAGAGCTCAGACAGGAGATCTGCAATTACTTAAATCGTAAGCTGGGCGTAACGTATGATGCGGATCATGAGGTACTGATCACAGTTGGTGGTTCCGAAGCGATCGATATCGGACTGCGTGCCATGATCAATCCGGGTAAAGGCGAAGAAGTGCTGATCCCGCAGCCAAGCTATGTTTCTTATGAGCCGTGTGCAATCTTAGCCGGAGCAAAACCGGTCATCATAGAGCTGAAGCATGAAAACGAGTTCCGTCTGACCGCAGAGGAGCTGGAAGCAGCCATTACAGAAAACAGCAAGATTCTGATCCTGCCATTCCCGAACAACCCGACAGGTGCGATCATGGAACGCAAAGATCTTGAAGCGATCGCAGAAGTTATTGAGAAGCACGATCTGTTCGTGATCTCCGATGAGATTTATTCAGAACTGAATTATAACGGTGAGCATGTATCGATCGTCTGTCTGCCGGGCATGAAGGAAAGAACAATCCTGATCAACGGCTTTTCCAAGGCATTTGCCATGACAGGCTGGAGACTTGGTTATGCAACAGGTCCAGCAGCAATTATCCAGCAGATGACAAAGATCCATCAGTTTGCCATCATGTGTGCACCGACCACAAGCCAGTATGCAGCTGTAGAAGCACTGAAAAACGGAGAAGAAGATGTGCTCATGATGCGTGAGGCATACAACCAGAGAAGAAGATATCTGATGCATGCATTTAAGGAAATGGGACTGGAATGTTTTGAACCGTTCGGTGCCTTCTATGTCTTCCCATGTATCAAGGAATTTGGTATGACGAGTGAGGAATTTGCGACAAGACTTCTGCAGGAGGAAAAGGTTGCGGTTGTTCCGGGCACGGCATTTGGTGACTGCGGTGAAGGATTCCTTCGTATTTCCTATGCATATTCACTGGAAGATCTGAAGCTTGCGATCGGAAGAATCCAGCATTTCATTACAAGACTTCGTCAGAAATAATCATAGATGGAAAAGGAACAGATATGCATATTATATTACATCAGCCGGAAATACCGGCAAATACGGGAAATATCGGAAGAACCTGTGTTGCGACAGGAACAAGCCTGCATCTGATCGAGCCCTTGGGCTTCCGCCTGAATGAAAAAGAGATCAAACGCGCCGGTATGGATTACTGGGAGCATCTGGATGTGACAAGATATGTGAATTTTGAGGAATTCAAGGAAAAGCATCCGGGCGCTAAGATCTGGATGGCGACAACAAAGGCAAAGCACAGTTATACGGACGTATCCTTCGGACCGGATGATTTCATCATGTTCGGGAAGGAAAGTGCGGGGATTCCGGAAGAAATACTGGTTGAGTATGAGCCGACCTGTATCCGTATTCCGATGCTGCCACAGATCCGTTCGCTGAACCTCTCCAACTCTGTTGCGATCGTGCTTTACGAAGCACTCCGCCAGAACAATTTTGAGAGCATGGAACTGGCAGGCAATCTGCACAGGCTGCATTGGAAGTCGGAGGAAGAAGAGAAGTAAATAGATGATACAGAATAAATAACAAGTAACCAATAACAAAAAACAACAAATAATGGGGTTACCGCATAGAATAAGCAATCGATAGTGTAGCCGACCGAGATTTCATATTTTTTTACCGGGTTCCCGCCACAGACGCTTTTATTAAATGTAATGGAGTTACTTTTGTAACTCCATTATGCAGCCTCTGCGTATCGGCAAAGCCGATTCTGCATACGCAGAGGTTCCTTGTGGCAGGGGAACACGTGTAAATAAAACTATGAAATCGCAGGGTAGGCAAACGTGATTGCGTTTCTATGCGGTAACCCCTGTTTTTTATCCAGATAATTGCATAGGTGCGGGGTGTCATGTACCATTAAATGATTGGAGATAGAAGGAAAGTAAATAAAAGTATAGGATTAAAAGAGGCTCTAAAGAGATTCGTCGCATAAAGAGCCTCTTTTTGTTGCTTTATTTTAAAAGTTTTCGATATTCGGATGGCGAACAGCCTTTTAGTTTATGAAACAGTCGACTAAAATACAGTGGGTTATCGTAACCGACAATGCGTGCAATTTCATTTACGGCGTAATTTGTGGTTTCCAATAACATCTGGGCATTCGTGATTCGGATGGAGGTGATGAACTGCATTGGTGTTGTACCGGTAGATTTTTTGAAATTCCGAATAAACCAACTGACACTCATTCCTCTGGAAGCTGCATATTCTTCAATGTTGATATCACGGTTATAGTTTTCGTTAAAATAGGACGCTGCAGTATCCATTTCATGATCGAGGTATTCATTTTTTAGTACATGTTTGTGGGTAAGCTCCCGGTGAAAGACGATCAGTAAATGACGCAGTAATAGTGCCAGCATTTCTTCGTAGTCATCCTGGCATCTTTGCAATTCTAAAATAATTCGTTTAAAAATACGTTCATATTCCAGGGATGTTCCAACATGGAAGATGCGCTGGCCATTCGGGAAACCATAACTTCTTAAAATATTCTTTACATCATTTCCGGTAAAATGTACCCAGTAAACTTCTGTTTTATCAATGCCATAGTATTCATATTTCTGAAATTCCTTGGGGCGGTAAAGTACTATGTTGCCTGCTGTAACGAGAGTATCGTCATCTGTGTTGTCAAAATGAAAATGCGCTCGTCCGGCTGCTATATAGATGATTTGAAAGTCAAGTCTTCCTCTGGGACGATAAGTGGGAAGCTTTTGGTGTGAGGATAGACGATAGGTGCCACAGCTTCCTACAATAAGTGGCCGGCTTTTGTCTTTGAAGTCTATAAGGGAGTGGTTGTGATAACCGGAATTTATATACATTATGAATCCTCCTTTGGAAAGTGGAATATCTGACTGCAAGCAGTTCATGATGAGCTGGAGTTATAAAGTGAATGCCACCTCAAAACCTGCGGTTTTTCGGTGAGAGCTGCGCTCATATAGTTTTAGCCGTATCCCAATATTTGACTGCAAGCAGTCAATATTGGGATACAACTAAAACTGCATTCACTTTAGTGTATCATTTTGTGCATATTTTGTCTATTTCTGTTTATAGACACTTTTTTCATAAAAATGTATGATAGTTTCAAGGTAATAAAAGGACGGAAGGTAATGACACACAGACGGGATTTTATTGACTACTTATTGTAGTGAATAAAAAAATATATGTCAAAGGAGGTTTTTGCAATGATTGTACCACGCTTTTATGAAGATTTGAATGTTATGCACGATAAGACAATGTCGGCGAGGGCATATTACATTCCGGCATCAGTTCGTATGAATGATCTGGTGGAGTATCGGGAAAGATCGGATCGTTTTCAGTTGTTAAACGGAGAGTGGAAGTTTCGGTATTATAGCAGTATTTATGACGTAACGGAATCATTTTACGAGAAAGGCTATGATGTTTCCGGGTTTGATCAGGTAACGGTTCCGGGTGTATGGCAGATGGATGGTTATGACACGCATCAGTATACGAATATTCGTTATCCGTTTCCGTTTGATCCACCATATGTGCCACAGGATATTCCATGTGGAGCATATGTTCATAACTTTGAATATCACAGAGAAAAAAAGGCACCAAAAGCATTTTTGAATTTTGAAGGCGTCGATAGCTGTTTTTATGTATGGGTAAATGGTGCTTATGCCGGATACAGTCAGGTACCCCACGCTACCAGTGAATTTGATGTAACAGACTTGTTGAATGAGGGGGAAAATACATTAGCGGTTCTTGTGCTCAAATGGTGTGATGGGTCGTATTTGGAGGATCAGGATAAGTTTCGGATGAGTGGTATTTTCAGAGATGTTTATTTGCTGAAAAGACCGGAAAAGACAATCAGAGATTATTACATTACGACAGATGTAGAAAAAGACAGCGTTGCTGTGAAATTGGATATGCATTTTTCAGAACCGGTGGAAACAAAAGTTACTATAGAAGATAAATATGGAGCCGTCGTAGCAAGAGGGGAAGCAGCAGAGAATGGTGTATTAGAACTGACCGTGTTAAATCCGGTTTTATGGAATGCAGAGAATCCTTATTTGTATCAGGTTATTTTGACAATGCCGGATGAAGTGATCGTGGATCGGATTGGTTTCCGGACGATTGAAATTAAGGACAAGGTTGTTTATTTCAATGGAGAAAAGATTAAATTCCGTGGAGTCAATCGTCATGATTCTGATCCGGAGACAGGATTTGTGATCGATGCCCGGCAGATCAAAAAGGATTTAATGTTAATGAAGCAGCATAACTTTAACGCTATTCGTTCCAGTCATTATCCAAATGCACCATATTTTTATCAGATGTGTGATGAATATGGATTTATGGTGATTGACGAGGCGGATATTGAGGCGCATGGACCATTTATGCTGTACCGGAAGGAGGACACAGACCAGAACCGTTTTCAACATTGGAATGAAAAGATTGCAGATGATCCGGCATGGGAAAAGGCAATTGTGGATCGTGTCCAGCTTATGGTACAGAGAGACAAAAACCGTCCCAGCATTATAATGTGGTCTATGGGAAATGAAAGTGCGTATGGATGCAATTTTGAAAAGGCACTTGCCTGGACAAAGAAGTTTGATCCGGACAGGATCACACAGTACGAAAGTGCAAGATACCGTAATTATGATATTACCTATGATTATGAAAATCTGGATCTTTACAGCCGGATGTATCCGTCATTACAGGAGATAGAGGATTATCTGAAAAATGATGGAAGCAAACCATTTCTGCTGGTGGAATACTGCCATAGTATGGGAAACGGACCGGGAGATTTTGAAGATTATTTTCAGATGATTCATAAGGATGACCGAATGTGTGGCGGGTTTGTCTGGGAGTGGTGTGATCATGCGATCGCACATGGAACGGCAGAAAATGGAAAGACCAGATATTATTATGGAGGGGATCATGGAGAAACCATTCATGATGGAAATTTCTGTGTGGATGGGCTGGTTTATCCGGATCGTACACCGCATACAGGACTGCTGGAGTATAAAAATGTCTATCGTCCGGTTAGGGTTGTGTCCTATGATCAGAAAAACGGACAGATAGTTCTTCACAATTATATGGATTTTGACAATTTGAAGGATTATGTGGATATTTCTTATGAAATGACACAGGATGGCTTGACTGTGGAAAAAGGAAAGCTGGCAAATGTTGTTGCAGCACCCCATAGTGATGCGGAGGTGGAGTTGAAGCTGCAGGTTCCGAATACCGGTAAGATTTATCTGAAGCTTATTTACCGGTTGAAAAAGCAAATGCCGTTGCTTGAACAGGGGTATGAATTAGGTTTTGATGAAATGAAGCTTGCAAATGAGGATGATAGAAACAGACAGGCTGTAAAGTGGATGGAGCAGGAAGAAGCAATCGGAACCATTAATGTCAAGGAAAACGATAGGCAGATCGTATTACAGGCAAAGGATTTTACTTACGTTTTAGATAAGCGTACCGGATTGTTTGAGGACATGCAGTTTGCCGGAAGAAGCTATATTAACCATCCAATGGAATTGAATATTTGGCGGGCTCCGACGGATAACGATATGTATATAAAACAGGAATGGAAAAAGGCACATTATGATGCTGCCTATACCAGAGCATACCGCATAGAAGTACTTCAGAACAAGCACGGGGTGTTGATCATGGAGCATGTGGCAGTAGTAGCTGATACCGTACAAAAGATTCTGGATGTGAAAATGACATGGAAAATCAATGAAGACGGGAAAATAGAGGCAGTTATAGAGGCAATAAAAGATAAAGAATTCCCAGATCTGCCAAGGTTTGGAATCCGGATGTTTTTGAATAAGAAAATGGATGAGATTACTTATTTTGGAATGGGACCACAGGAAAGCTACCGGGATAAACATCAGGCTTCCTGTCATGGATTATTCCGCTCTAAGGTGGCTCAGATGCATGAGGATTATATTCGTCCACAGGAGAATGGAAGCCATTATGACTGCGATTATGTAGAGCTTACAAATGGTCAATGTGGAATTGCAGCAGTTTCAAAGAATCAATTTTCGTTTAATGCTTCTGTTTATACACAGGAGGAGTTAGAACGGGTATCACACAATTACGAATTGAAAGAATCGGATAGCATCGTATTCTGTATGGATTATGCAATGAATGGAATTGGTTCAAATAGCTGCGGACCGGATGTTTTGGATAAATATCGGTTTGCTGAGGAAGCATTTCAGTTTCAGTTCGAATTAATTCCGTTTGTAAAAGGATAAAATTTTTTCTGAATAACAAATAGTGAAGGAGGATTCTGATGGAGGAAAAGAAATGCTTAAAATGGTACAACAAGATAGGATATGGATCTGGTGATATTGCAGGAAATGTAGTGTATGCATTTCTGACATCGTTTGTGATGGTATATCTGACAGATACGATTGGATTGGCATCCGGAATAGTGGGAACACTGATTGCTGTTTCAAAATTATTTGACGGATTTACAGACATCTTTTTTGGATCAATGATTGATAAAACGCATAGTAAGATGGGAAAGGCAAGACCATGGATGCTGTATGGTTACATTGGTTGTGTGATTACATTGGTAGCATGTTTTGCAGTTCCAACAAGTCTTGGCAGGACGGCACAGTATGCGTGGTTTTTTATCGCGTATACGCTGTTGAATGGTGTGTTTTATACGGCAAATAACATTGCTTATTCTGCTCTGACATCACTTGTTACCAAGAACAGTAAAGAGCGTGTGCAGATGGGTTCTTACCGTTTCATTTTTGCTTTTTCAACCAGCCTTCTGATTCAGGCGGTTACCGTTGGATTTGTTGAAAAATGTGGTGGAGATGCAGCTGCATGGCGACTGGTTGCGATTATTTATGCCATGATCGGATTGGTTGTGAATACTATTTCCGTATTATCTGTCAAAGAACTTCCGGAAGAGGAATTAAATGAAAGAGACACAACAGATGAAGAGGAAAAATATGGGCTGGTTCAGGCATTCAAGCTGTTGGTAAAGAATAAATTTTACCTGATGATCTGTGGTACTTATATTTTACAGCAGTTATACAGTGCAATGATCGGTGCCGGTATTTATTATATGACATGGGTTTTGAAAAACAAAAACCTGTTTGGACAATTTGCCTGGGCGGTAAACATTCCTCTTATTATTGCATTGGTTTTTACACCAACACTGGTTGGAAAGTGGAATGGTATGTATAAGCTGAATTTGAGAGGTTACATCCTTGCTGTGATTGGCAGAGCTCTCGTCGTTGTTGCCGGATATATGGGAAGTATTCCTTTGATGATGGCATTTACAGCATTAGCAGCATTGGGACAGGGCCCTTGGCAGGGAGATATGAATGCAGTGATTGCTTCATGCTCCGAGTATACTTACCTGACACAAGGAAAGCGTGTGGATGGTACGATGTATTCCTGCACCTCGCTCGGTGTTAAGATTGGCGGAGGTATTGGAACGGCGGTTGTAGGCTGGCTTTTGGAACTTAGTGGCTATGTGGGAACGTATGCTGTTCAGCCACAGTCAGCGTTGAATATGATGCAGTTTATGTATCTCTGGCTGCCACTGATCTTTGATGTGCTTATTATGTTTATCCTTTCCGTAATGAATGTAGAGGAGACAAATGCTAAGATTGAAAAAGAAAAGGAGATGGGTTTATGATAACACATGATTTGATAAAAAAAATAAAAAATGGAATGTATGATGAAACATTGAAAGATGTTTATGTGGATGAGAAAAAAATATCGTATGAAAGAGAGCGTTATATTAAGGCGATAGAGAGTTATACAGAAAATTTTGGAGAGGGAGAAATCTTTGTCTTTAGTGCACCGGGCAGAAGTGAAATAGGTGGAAATCATACAGATCATCAATGCGGAGAGGTGTTGGCAGCCTCCATTAATAATGATGCAATAGCTGTTGTACACAATTTGGAAGAGCCGTGTGTCAGAGTGATATCTGCCGGATATGAGATGATCACGATATATCTGGATGATCTAGGTATGAGAGAGGATGAGGAAGCAACAACAAATGCATTAATTCGAGGGGTGTTGGCAAAAACAAAAGAATATGGATATCAGATAGGCGGATTTCAGGCTTTTGTTACCAGTGATGTGTTGATAGGAGCTGGATTGTCTTCTTCAGCAGCGTTTGAAACATTGATGGGAACAATTCTGTCAGAGCTGTTTAATGATGGAAAGATTTCTCCTGTTGAAATAGCCATGATTGGGCAATTTGCAGAAAATGTATATTTTGGGAAACCATGTGGATTGATGGATCAGATGGCGTGTTCCATTGGAAGTTTGGCACATATTGATTTTCAGGATCCAGTGGCACCATTGGTGGAGCGGATTGAGTTTGATCTGGATGGATATGGATATAGTCTTTGTATTACCGATACAAAAGGCTCACATGCAGATTTGACATCGGATTATGCAGCAATTCCGGAAGAAATGAAAAGAGCAGCGGCTTGTTTGGGAAAAGAAGTGCTTGGACAGGTTACGAAAAAAGAAGTACTTGCTAATCTTCCACGCATCAGAGAACAGGCAGGAGATCGGGCAGCGCTTAGAGCGATTCACTATGTGTGTGAAAATGAGCGAGTGCAAAAAGAAGTGGCAGCATTGAGAGAGAACAGATTTGGAGATTTTTTGAGATTAGTTAAAGAGTCAGGTGATTCTTCTTATAAGTATTTGCAAAATGTGTATGTGTGCCATGATGTGGAACATCAAAATGTTTCTATTGCATTGGCTGTCAGCGATATGATTTTAGGCGGGCAGGGGGCAAACAGAGTGCATGGTGGTGGCTTTGCCGGAACAATACAGGCATTCGTACCAAATGATATTGTCACATTATATAAAACAGAGATGGAAAAGGTATTTGGAGATGGTGCTTGTGATGTACTTAAAATTCGTAAATATGGCGGAATTCAAGTAATGTAAGGTACACAAAAAAACAAGGAGGAATAGTTATGGGCAGCATTTTAGTATTAGGCGGAGCCGGATATATTGGCTCGCATACTGTTTATGAGTTGATTGATGCAGGAAAGGATGTGGTGGTTGTAGATAATCTTGAAACAGGTTTTCGGGCAGCGGTTCATCCGAAAGCGAAGTTTTATGAAGGAGATATTCGTAACCGAGCTTTTATTGACTCTGTATTTGATAAAGAAAATATAGATGGAGTTATTCATTTTGCAGCTAGTTCGCAAGTAGGCGAAAGTATGATAAAGCCATTGAAATATTATAGTAATAATCTTTGTGGTACAGAAGTACTGTTGGAGAGCATGGTTGCGCATGGTGTAGATAAGATTGTGTTTTCTTCTACAGCGGCAACTTATGGAGAACCGGAGCGAATTCCTATTATGGAATCGGATCGTACACTTCCGACAAATTGTTATGGTGAAACAAAATTGTCTATGGAGAAAATGTTTAAATGGACGGCAAATGCATATAACTTAAGATTTGTGTCTTTGCGTTATTTTAACGCTTGCGGGGCTCATCCTAATGGAAAGATTGGAGAGGCTCACAATCCGGAAACACATCTTATTCCTTTAATTTTGCAGGTACCAAATGAAAAGAGAGAGTATATTTCTATTTTTGGAACGGACTATGACACAAAGGATGGTACTTGTGTTAGAGACTATATTCATGTAAATGATCTTGCACAGGCTCATATTCTTGCAATGAAGTATCTTTGTGATGGAAATGACAGCAATATATTTAATCTTGGAAATGGAGTTGGTTTTACGGTAAAAGAGGTTGTGGAAACTGCAAGAAAAGTAACAGGACATCCAATTCCGGCAAAGGAAGAACCACGTCGGGCAGGAGATCCATCTATGTTGATCGCATCCAGTGCAAAAGCAAAGGAAGTATTAGGATGGAATCCACAATATGCAGATTTGGAAACAATTATCGGTACAGCATGGAAATGGCATAAAAGTCATCCAAATGGATATTAGAATGTGTAAATGGGGGTGTTTTTATGATTAATGAGTATATCAATGAACTTGTAGCATATGGATTGAACCATGGATTGGTTGACCCGGAAGATGAAGTATATGTGACGAATCGCCTTCTGGAATTATTTCAATTGACAGAGCATGAAGGGACTGCGAAAGAGGTTAGATCAGAAAGAGAATTGTCACAGATCTTAAACGATATGTTGGAATATGCATGTCGGCAGGGAATGCTGGAGGAAGAAACAATTACGGAAAAGGACTTATTTGATACAAAGATTATGGGAATATTGACACCATACCCTTCTGTGGTTCGCAGGCAGTTTTGGGATAAATACAATATATCTCCTAAAGCTGCAACAGATTTTTATTATCAGTTTAGCCAGGCAACAAATTATATCAGAAAAGATCGAATTGTAAAGGATGAGAAATGGACAGCAAATACAGAATTTGGTGCAATGGATATAACCATCAATTTATCAAAACCGGAAAAAGATCCTCGTGATATTGCAAAGGCGGGAAAAGCAAAGAAATCTGGGTATCCGAGTTGTTTGCTATGTAAAGAAAATGAAGGTTACGCCGGACATATTTCCCATCCGGCAAGGCAAAATCATAGAATTATTCCGATTACATTGTGTGGAGAACGATATAATTTACAGTATTCGCCGTATGTGTACTATAACGAACATTGTATTGTTTTCAATGATCGTCATATTCCAATGAAAATAAATAAGGCAGTTTTTTCCAAATTATTGGATTTTGTAAAACAGTTTCCGCATTATACAGTGGGATCAAATGCAGATTTGCCAATTGTAGGTGGATCCATATTAAGTCATGATCATTTTCAAGGTGGAGAATATGAGTTTGCAATGGCTAAAGCACCTTATGAGACAGAAATTTCATTAAAAAAATTTCCAGATGTTCATGCCGGAACTGTGAAATGGCCTATGTCTGTTATTCGTCTACAGGGGCATAACACAGAGTCATTGGTAGGCGCTGCTGACTGCATTCTGTCTTGCTGGCGTGAATATACAGATGAAAAAGCATTTATTTTCAGCGAAACGCAAGGAGTATCGCATAACACGATCACACCAATTGCAAGAAAGAGAGAAGATCTGTTTGAATTAGATCTGGTGTTACGAAATAATATTACCACAGAAGAGTTTCCGTTAGGTGTGTATCATCCACATCCGGAATATCATCATATAAAAAAAGAAAATATTGGTTTGATTGAAGTGATGGGACTGGCAGTTCTCCCGGCTAGATTGCAAAAGGAAATGACGGAGCTGGAACGCAGAATTCTGCAGAATGAGGATCTGCGGGAAAGCGATTTAACCAAAATACATGCAGATTGGGCAGAAAAATGGCTGCCAAACTATGAAATCACAGAAGAGAATCTTCATGCGATTGTGCAGAAAGAAATAGGATTTGTGTTTGCAAAAGTGCTGGGATGTGCAGGTGTTTACAAAAGAACACCGGAAGGACAAGCTGCCTTCAAAAAATTTTTGGAGTGCATATAAAAAAGGACCATTTCACATTTGTGAAGTGGTCTGCTTTTCAGTATTCAGTTTTCACAAATAGTCCTTTTAGCCAGATTATGCATGATATACATGCTCAAAGTATCCTTCGTAGAAAGCTAAAAGGTTGTTCATATATTTTTTGAATCTGCTCATTTTGTATTCCTCCTTTCCTTGTTTGTAAGTTCATTATAGGACAGGCTGGATAAGAATGCTTGCCAATTTAAAAGAAAATGTAGACAAATGTTGCAGAGAAAATCAAAATTTAAGTAGTAAAGGGGAGATGTATCAATGCATTTGACACTAAAGGAAACAAAGGAAGAGATATATGCGTCTCAAAGAGTGTCAAAACATGTATCTCCACATTTACATAATGCATTGGAGATTGTGTGCGTAACGGAAGGAACACTTGAGATGGGAGTGGGGCAGGAACTATATCATATGGAAAAGGGTGATATCGGATTTGTTTTTTCCGATATTATTCATCATTATCAAGTGTTTTCAGAAGAAACAAGCCGGGCAGATTATATCTTGGTTCCGTCTTCTTTTGCAGGAGTATTTGAAGATAAAATACAAGGATATGCTCCTAAATATCCGGTTATTAGTGCGAGACAGATTGAGCCGGATGTTTACAATGCACTTCAGACGATTATCCAAATGGACGAAAAAGAACCTGTGATTATGCAAGCTTATGTTCAAATTATTCTGGCAAGATGTATAGGGAAAATGGAATTGGTGGAAAAAAGCTGTGTAGGAAGTGATGATTTGATATACCGAACGGTATCATATGTATCGGGAAATTTTAGAAAGAAATTTTCTCTAGAGGAGATGGCATATGATCTCAGCGTAAGCAAGTATGTTTTGTCACGAGTATTTTCTAAAACATTTCATTGTAATTTCAATCAGTATCTCAATGATGCCAGATTGAGTTATGCATGTACAAGGTTAGTGAATTCGAGAGATACAATTCTTGATATCTGTTTGGATAGCGGTTTTGACAGCCCGAGAACATTTAATAGAGTGTTTAAGGAACGCTATAGAATTACTCCGAGCGAATATCGAAAATTAAAACGATAGGCAGGTTAAGGACAGATTTCAAAATTGTGGAACGGCAGGACGGTTATAAAAATGCATATAGAAAGACTGATTTGGTGATAACAGTATGGAAATAATTCTGTTTCCAGGAATTCAGGAAGAACTAAAAAGGAGCTCGCGAGTGTGTGAATAAAACTCTGTAAATGTAATCTTCTATGATAATGATTGGGCTGAAGGCTCTCAAATGAGTGTGTGAATAAAACTCTGTAAATGTAATCTTCTATGATAATGATTGGGCTGAAGGCTCTCAAATGAGCATTCAGCCCTTGCTTTATATATAACAGTGTCGATTCGAGCATGTCAAGAGCAGGCGAAAATTTCCGCCTGTAAAACAAGCTTTAAAGTTACTATTCGGGCAATCGG
>NZ_JAHLPN010000009.1 GCF_018917935.1 Kineothrix sp. MSJ-39
TAGCCATAGCAGAGAACTCCTTTTAAGTTAATTTTTGTTGTGGTGACTAAAATATAACACAAAGAGAGTATCTCTGCTTTTTAATTATTCAGTTGTAACACATGTATTGTAATCCTACAAATAAAAACAGGAAGATAACAAGAAACGAATTGACAAACAAGAAACTGCTTAGTACAATGAAATTGCAATTAAAACACAATAGAATCGTGCGTTTGTGTGAAATTACATACTATGCGGGGGCAATAGGGATAACCTGGAGAAGTACGTGCGTATAAAAGGTGGATTATGAGGCGATGAACGAAATGCCGGGAAGAACCCTGAAGAAAAACAGTTTTCAGAGTGCTTTCCGGTATTTTTTTAATAATATTATAAAAGCTGTTGCGTTATTGATTGACACTTTACAATATAATTAGTACAATTACACTGTAAATAAAATACAATCAATTAAGAGAGGGCAAAAAATTGAAGTCTTACAAAAGAGCGACAGCTTTCATCTTATCTGTTGTGACAGCAGCATCATTGGTTGCTCCACAGATTCCGGTAAGGGCAGAGGAACCGATGCAACAGTATGTTGTGTTGGCAAAGAATGAGAAGGGATGTGATAAGGTAGACAGGCTGTGCGGAGAAAGAGCAGTTGAGGTAACAGAGGAGCTTGCGGAGGAAATGTCAGACAATCATGTTGTGGTTGCACAAATGACAGAGACGGAAGCGGAAAGACTGGAAAGAGACAGAAATATTATCTTAGTGGAAGAAGATATTATTCTGGATGCAAGTCTTGCAGTAGAGGAGGTAGACGCCAAAAGTAGCATATCATCATCTGATATACAGATGGAACAGGAAATTATTGAGGCGACAGATGTATTAGAGGATGTGGAAACTGTATCCGGAAATGAGCATTTCGAAAAAGAATTCCGGAATGCAGATATGAGTGCATTGCAGTGGAATATGGATGCAATGCATATTGTACGTGGAAGCGATGAAGCACCTATTAAGATAGCGCTTCTGGATAGTGGAGTTTCTTTTGATCCGGATATAGAGCTTGCAGGGCAGATTACTGTAAATCCGGAAAATCAGATGGAGAATCCTCTGTTTGACGATGCAACAGGACATGGTACTGCAATGGCAGGTGTGATTGCAGCCAAAGATAACGGGGAATGCATTACGGGTGTGAATCCAAATGTGGAACTTTATTCAGTGAAGATTTTGAATTGTGATAACCAGACCACTTTAAGTCAGGTGGTGGCAGGTATCTATTATGCGATGAATCAGAACTGCGATATCATTAACATGAGCTTTGGTACGCGTGTAGATTCTGAAATACTGCATCAGGCGGTTATAGATGCATATAAACAGGGAATATTATTGATCGCAGCAGCAGGTAATAAAGCAGGTAATCCGGTAGAATATCCGGCGGCTTATGATGAAGTAATGGCAGTAGGTGGCACTGACGCAATGGGACACAAAATGACAGATACCTGTGATGGAGGAGAGATTGATATTCTGGCACCGGGCAGTCAGATCATTACAACAGGTCTGTATGGTGGATATCTGGTAGCTGAAGGCACCAGTATTGCAGCAGCTCAGGTCAGTGGAGCAGCTTCCCTGATCTGGTCTAAGGATAAGGGTAAAACGGCGAATTTTGTACGTCGTCTATTAGAAACAACTGCACAGATGAATGTTGGTGATAATGGAGCATCAGAAGCAGGACTTATTGATGTGGAAGAAGCGTTCAGACAATATGACGTATTTGCAGGTATGTATACAGAACAGCAAAAAGAATATGCAGATCTGAATGATAAAGAGCCACAGGCTTATGAAGATGTGGAGCTGGTTAATGGATCGTGGTCAGCAGGTGATCATCAGAAACTGGTAAGCGGAGCAGTTGATCCGGATTATAAAGTAAATGCATCTTACATATCATTGATGCAGAAGGTGGTATATGAGGCAGATTATACCTATAAAGCAGCGAATTATCTGCATGGCTTGCAAAATTATGTGAAAGGTCTGAAATTTTTATATCAATGTGCAGGCTATCTGAGGGCTGGAAAGAGTGAGAAAACAGCAATTGATACGGCAGCTAAGGATGCGGGATTCGATAAAAACAATACACACGATGCAGAATTAATAAATCAGACGAAAAGTTTACTGGGTAAAAACTATGGAATTGTTGATTACACTACTGCTGCAGCCAAAAGCTATAAGGTATTGGGGTTTGCAATGCATCTGGTAGGAGATACGTTTGCACACAGAACGATCGTACCTGATTATACAGTAGCCGGAACCAATCCAAAGACTATGATTAAGTCCCCAAAGGTCGGAGAGGCAAGGTTTGGTACAGGAGATTTTGATAAAACACCAAGCAGTGGTCATGATGTCACGGATGCAACATTAAAGAGCTGGGCAAAAGCAGCAGACAAAGGAACGGGCTGTAAGCATTGGAAGTGTTTTCAGCGTACGGTCAGATTAGGTGTAATGGAGTTTAAAGATATTAAATACTATACACTGGAAAAGAAGTATACATACGAGGATGATAATCAGTTCTGTGCGGAACGGTACAAAGATGCGAAAATGAATTGTACGGTATTGTTTGATGCATATCACGGAAAAGAAAAATATGATGGTATTTATATTTTTGAACCTACTGAAAAATATGTAAAATTAAATAATTTTAAGAATTTCGCAAAAGATGCGGGTGAAAACATCAGTGTACATACTGATGCGGAATGGGCAAAGATCTCAACACCGGAAAGATATTAAAAAGGAGGAAGTAGATATGAGAAGAAAACAAAATAAACTGGTTGCTTTGGCTGCAGTCATACTTACTGTGTCGCTGATACCGGCACAAACTGCAAGTGCATATGATATCTATAGACATACTGATTTCCAGGATAATAGCTGGGGAAGAGACGATAAGATCCAAAGTATTGAACGGTATAAATTGTATGATGAGCTGGTTAAGTTCTCCAATCAGCGTGTGAATAAGAATGTGCTTACAAGTGGTGACACGGTCAGATTTTATGTGGATGTGGATGATTCTGTTCTCAAATCCAAAAAATGTAGTGAGTTGGAAGACCAGTATTGGAAGTATTTTGATGCACAACATTATTTTGATGGAGATGGTGTCCGAAACATTGCACTTGTACTGGTGCCCGAGAAAGCAGATAAAAGTGAAATTGTTGTTCTGAACAAAAGCAGGGATAATGCAGACGGAACCAGCAGATTTACGGGAAAAATGAAAATAGGTGCATATATGACTTTCGGAAAGTGGAAAATAAAAGATCTGTATGTTAATTATGATGATTCCCCGGAAGAATACGGAATGGCAATGCTCTATGGTAACAGAGCGGTATATGCAAATCCTGCAATGCCTGATCTGTCATGGGGTGATTTTAAGGTGACCGGAACCAAAAAGGATTCAAGTGCGCCAAAGGTATATGATATCAAGATAGAAAGACTGGACAATGGGAAGAAACAGATTTCCTGGAAGATAGAGGACAAAAACCTGAAGAAGTGTTATGCGGAGTATTATGGAGGCAGCCATCTTTTAAAAACGAAAAAGGTAAAAGGAAAAAGCAATACATACACATATGTGTTATCCGAAACATATGATGAAGAAAATGAACAAATCCAGATCTACGCAGTCGATCAGGCGGGAAATCAATCAGCATTTGCCTATTCAAATGGGGAAATAACCAAAGGAAGCAATCAGAAGTATGCAAGTGTAAAACCAAAGGCAAGTGATCTGAAGGTGTCACAAAAGAAGGTAGATAAGGGACAAGATGTTAAGATAAGTGTAAAACTGAAGGTGAAAAATAACTATAAAATGAAAAAAATAGAAGCGTATTATGAGTCCCCATATGGAGGATATACAAGGTGCGTACGCTTAAAGCATGGCAAAGGGTCTGTATGGGAAGGAACCTTCCATACAGTGGAGTCTATGCCGTCTGGTAAATGGACACTTGCAGCTATTAGTTTTGATGATGGTAAACTGGGTCGTTTTTCAATAGAAAATACAAAGTATTGTAAGAGCATTACGGATCCTTATTCTGTGTTGAGATTCCGACAGGATTTATCTGCAGGAAGTATCACAGTGAAGTAGGATATTGATACAAGAACAAAAAATACTGTCGGGCATATCAACCGGCAGTATTTCTTTGATGACCTGCCTGACAACTTTTAAATCGCTGTAGGACAAAATGCACAAAGATCTGAGAATGCAAGACCAAATTGCAGAAAAAGTACGGGTAAGGTCGAAAAAAGTTATCCACATAAGAAAGAACGGTTTTAAGGCAAAAAGTGACTTATAAACGAGGTTATCCACATTATCCACATAAAATGGGGTTAAAAATAAAGGGATTTTATGGTAACTTTCAGAACGTTTGTTTTGTTGGATAATCATAAAAAACAGATTTTTGGTGAAAAACGTCGAAAAAGGGCTTGACTTTTCTGGTGTACAAATATTACAGACAATTTGAATAAATATTGCAAATATATATGCAAATGTGCTATAATTATCACATAAATTAAAGACAGAAAGGGTGAGCCGTATGAAATATATCATTATTGGCAAAAACATTGAAGTGACTCCTGGTTTAAAGACAGCAGTGGAGGACAAGATTGGTAAGCTGGAGAAATACTTTACGCCGGAGACAGAAGTACATGTTACTTTGAGTGTAGAGAAAGACAGACAGAAGATCGAAGTAACAATTCCTGTAAAAGGCAACATCATCCGTTCCGAGCAGGTAAGCAACGACATGTATGTTTCTATTGATCTTGTGGAAGAGATCATCGAGAGACAGCTGAAGAAGTATAAGAATAAACTGGTGGACAAGCAGCAGGCAGGCAGCTTCTTCAAACAGGAATTCATTGAGAAAGATTATATGGATGAAGAGGATGTGAAGATCATCCGTACAAAGAAGTTCGACATCAAGCCGATGTATCCGGAAGATGCATGTGTACAGATGGAGCTTCTGGGACATAATTTCTTCGTATTCTGCAATGCGGAAACAGACGAAGTAAACGTTGTTTATAAGAGAAAAGGCGGTACATACGGACTGATCGAACCTGAAAATTAAATATAGGATGTCAAAAAACAGGGAGAATTGTGGGAAAAGCGATTCTCCCTCTTGTTTTTGCACTTTTGCTATGTTAAAATAAGTGCAGTGGGCAATGACAAAAAAATAACAATCATTGCCAAGCCCGAAAAATAAGGGCGGGAAACAATTATATGGAGGAAAGAAAAATGGCAAAAAAAGTAGTTTTAGCAGGCGCCTGCCGTACAGCAATCGGTACAATGGGTGGATCTCTTAGCACAACTCCAGCTCCGGAACTGGGTGCTATCGTTATTAAAGAAGCTTTAAACAGAGCTGGCGTTAAGCCGGAAGATGTAGATCAGGTTTACATGGGGTGTGTAATCCAGGCCGGACAGGGACAGAATGTAGCTCGTCAGGCAAGTATCAAAGCAGGTCTTCCAAATGAAGTACCGGCTGTTACAATCAACGTTGTATGTGGTTCAGGTCTGAACTGTGTCAACATGGCAGCACAGATGATCATGGCAGGAGATGCTGATATCGTTGTTGCCGGTGGTATGGAAAATATGTCTATGGCTCCATACGCTATGATGCAGGGACGTTACGGCTACAGAATGGGCAATGCTAAACTTGTTGATACAATGGTAAATGATGCTCTTTGGGATGCATTTAATGACTACCATATGATCAAGACTGCTGATAATATCTGCGAAGAATGGGGACTGACAAGAGAAGAGCTTGATGAGTTCGCATTAAAGAGCCAGTTAAAGGCTTGCGCAGCACAGGAAAACGGTGCTTTCGATAAGGAAATCGTTCCTGTAATGGTTAAGAAGAAAAAAGAAACAATCGAATTCAAGAAGGATGAAGGTCCAAGACCAGGTTCTACAATCGAAGGTCTTGCAAAACTTCGTACAATCAATCCGGGCGGATTCGTTACAGCCGGTAATGCATCCGGTATCAATGATGGTGCAGCAGCAATCGTTGTTATGAGCGAAGAAAAAGCAAAAGAGCTTGGTGTTAAGCCAATGGCTACATTCGTAGCTGGCGCACTTGCAGGCTGCAGACCGGAAGTTATGGGTATTGGTCCTGTTCCGGCAACAAAGAAGGCTATGGCAAAAGCTGGCATGAAGATCGAAGACTTCGATATCATCGAAGCAAACGAAGCTTTCGCAGCACAGTCTGTTGCAGTAGGTAAAGAGCTTGGTATTGATGTAGATAAGCAGCTGAATCCAAACGGTGGTGCAATCGCACTTGGTCATCCGGTTGGAGCTTCAGGCGCTCGTATCCTTGTTACTCTGCTTCATGAGATGGAAGCAAAGGATGCTAAGAAGGGTCTTGCTACATTATGTATCGGTGGCGGTATGGGATGCGCAACAATCGTTGAGCGTGAGTAATCTGCCTGCCTGAATAGTCAATAAGGAGAACAACAATGGATTATATTTTATATGAAGTAAATGGTGCAGTCGGCACTATTACGATCAACCGTGAAAAAGCATTAAACGCTTTAAATTCACAGGTTCTTGATGAACTGAATGAGACTCTTGACGCTGTAGATCTGAATACAGTAAGATGTCTGATCCTGACAGGCGCAGGCCAGAAATCATTTGTTGCAGGCGCAGATATCGGAGAAATGAGCACACTGACAAAGGCAGAAGGCGAAGCATTCGGCAAGAAGGGTAATGATGTATTCCGCAAGCTGGAAACATTCCCAATCCCTGTTATCGCTGCTGTAAACGGCTTTGCACTTGGCGGCGGCTGTGAGATCTCTATGAGCTGTGATATCAGAATCTGTTCTGATAACGCTGTATTCGGTCAGCCGGAAGTTGGTCTTGGTATCACACCTGGCTTTGGCGGAACACAGAGACTGGCAAGACTTGTCAGCCCTGGTATGGCAAAACAGCTTATCTACACAGCAAGAAATATCAAAGCAGACGAAGCATACAGAATCGGTCTTGTAAATGCCGTATATACACAGGAAGAACTTCTTCCGGCTGCACAGAAGATGGCAGCAGGCATTGCAAAGAACGCACCGATCGCAGTTCGTAACTGCAAGAAGGCAATTAACGAAGGTCTTCAGGTAGATATGGATCAGGCAGTTGTGATCGAAGAGAAATTATTCGGTGACTGCTTCGAGACAGAAGATCAGAAGTATGGTATGGCTTTCTTCCTTGACAAGAACAAAGAAAAAGTAAAAGAGCCATTCAAAAACTGCTAATTTATTCAGGTAATATACACACCGGGCTGGCAGAATTTCTGCCAGCCATGTGTGGGTAAAGATAAACAAATATTTAAAGGAGGCACAACAATGAAAGTTGGCGTTATTGGTGCAGGAACCATGGGTCAGGGTATTGCAAAAGCATTTGCCCAGGTTGACGGTTATGAAGTAGCTCTCTGCGATATCAAGCAGGAGTGGGCTGAAGGCGGCAAGGATAAGATCGCTAAAGGCTATGCAAGACTTGTAGAAAAAGGAAAAATGACACAGGATAAGGTAGATGCTATCTTAAACAGCATCACACCTGGTTTAAAGGAAAACCTGTGTGCAGACTGCGACCTGATCGTAGAAGCTGCATTTGAAAATATGGAAGTTAAGAAGACAACATTTGCTGAGCTTGACAAGATCGCTAAGCCGGAATGTATTTTCGCTTCCAATACATCTTCTCTTTCTATCACAGAGATCGGAAATGGCTTAACACGTCCTATGATCGGTATGCATTTCTTCAATCCTGCTGACAGAATGAAACTTGTAGAAGTGATCGCAGGTGTAAACACACCGGTTGAAACAGTAGATGCTATCAAGAAGATCGCTGAAGAGATCGGCAAGACTCCTGTACAGGTAAATGAAGCTGCCGGTTTCGTAGTAAACCGTATCCTGATCCCAATGATCAACGAAGCTGCTTTCATCAAGATGGAAGGTGTTTCAGATATCGCTGGTATCGATGCAGCTATGAAGCTTGGTGCTAATCATCCAATGGGACCTCTTGAACTTGGTGATTTCGTAGGTCTGGATATCTGCCTTGCTATCATGGATGTTCTCTACAATGAGACAGGCGACAGCAAGTATCGTGCATGTCCACTGATCCGCAAGATGGTACGTGGCGGCAATCTTGGTGTTAAGAGCGGAAAAGGTTTCTATGTATACAACGCAGATCGTACAAAGACACCTGTAGACGCACAGTAAGCTTTGCGCTGAACTATAAATATGGAGGAATTAAAAAATGGATTTCACTTTAAGTAAGAAACATGAAATGGCAAGACAGTTATTTAAAGATTTTGCCGAAAATGAAGTTAAGCCACTTGCTCAGGAAATCGATGAAGAACACAGATTTCCAAGAGAAACAGTAGAAAAAATGGCTAAAGCAGGCTTTATGGGTATTCCTGTTCCGAAGGAATTAGGCGGACAGGGCTGCGATCCTTTAACATATGCTATGTGTGTTGAAGAGCTTTCAAAAGTTTGCGGTACAACTGGTGTTATCGTATCTGCTCATACATCTCTTTGTGTAGATCCGATCCAGACATTTGGTACAGACGCTCAGAAAGCAAAATATTTACCGGATCTTTGCTCAGGCAAGAAGCTTGGTGCTTTCGGTTTAACAGAGCCAGGTGCCGGTACAGATGCACAGGGTCAGCAGACAAAGGCTGTATTTGATGAAGCAACAAACGAATGGGTATTAAACGGTTCTAAGTGCTTCATTACAAACGGTAAAGAAGCTGATGTTTATGTAATCATCGCTGTAACAGGTAAGATCGAGAAACGTGGTCGTGTTCAGAAAGAGATTTCTGCATTCCTCGTAGAAAAAGGAACACCTGGATTTACATTCGGTACAAAAGAGAACAAGATGGGTATCTGTGCTTCTTCCACATACGAGCTGATCTTCACAGACTGCCGTATCCCGGCAGATGCTATCTTAGGCGCAAAGGGCAAAGGCTTTGGTATCGCAATGCATACACTGGATGGTGGACGTATCGGTATCGCTGCTCAGGCTCTTGGTCTTGCAGAAGGTGCTCTTGAGACAACAATCAACTATGTAAAGGAAAGAAAGCAGTTCGGTCGTTCCATTGCACAGTTCCAGAATACACAGTTCCAGTTAGCAGATATGGCTACAAAGGTAGAAGCTGCTAAGTTATTAGTATACAAGGCTGCTATGAAGAAAGCGCAGTATCAGCAGGATCACAAGACTTCTTATTCTGTAGAAGCTGCTATGGCTAAGTTATGTGCAGCAGAAGTTGCTATGGAAGTAACAACAAAATGTGTTCAGTTACATGGTGGTTACGGTTACATCAAAGAGTACGATGTAGAGCGTATGATGCGTGATGCTAAGATTACCGAGATCTACGAAGGAACTTCAGAAGTTCAGCGTATGGTAATTTCAGCTAATCTTTTGAAATAAGGAGGAACATACTGTGAAAATCGTTGTTTGTATTAAACAGGTACCTGATACAAAGGGTGGCGTACAGTTCAACCCAGACGGTACATTAAATAGAGCTGCAATGCTCACAATCATGAACCCAGATGATAAGGCAGGTCTTGAGGCTGCTCTTAGAATCAAGGATCAGACAGGCGCTGAAGTTACTGTTGTAACAATGGGTCTTCCAAAGGCTGCTGACGTTCTTCGTGAAGCAATGGCTATGGGAGCTGACAAAGGCGTCCTGATCACAGATAGAGTATTAGGTGGTGCTGACACATGGGCAACATCTACAACTATCGCAGGTGCACTTAGAGGAATGGAATATGATCTGATCATCACAGGTCGTCAGGCTATCGATGGTGATACAGCTCAGGTTGGTCCACAGATCGCAGAGCACTTAAATCTTCCGATCATCTCTTATGCAGAAGATATCAAGGTTGAAGGCGACAGCGTTATCGTAAAACGTCAGTATGAAGACGGATTCCATATGCTGAAAGCTAAAATGCCATGTCTGATCACAGCTCTTTCTGAGTTAAATGAAGCTCGTTACATGACTCCAGGCGGAATCTTCGATGCTTGTGATGCAGAAATTACAACACTTGGCAGAGCAGATCTGATTGATGTTGATGATTCTAACATCGGTCTGATGGGATCTCCAACAAAGATCGCAAGAGCTTCTGATAAGGTACGTAAGGGTGCTGGTGAGAAATTTACTCCAGACACAGCTGATGAAGCAGCTAAGATTATTGTAGACGCATTAAAAACAAAGCACATTATCTAATTTAAGAGGTGAATAAAATGGGCGCAATGAACGCAGAAGAATTAGCAAAGTACAAAGGCGTATTCGTCTTTGCACAGCAGGTAGATAATAAATTAAGCGGTATCGCATTCGAACTTGTCGGCGAAGGTTCAAGACTTGCAGAAAAGTTAGGAACAGAAGTAACTGCAGTTTTACTTGGCTCAGGAGTTGCTGGTCTTGCAGATGAACTTGCTGAGTACGGTGCTGACAAAGTTATCGTTGTTGACGATCCTGAATTAAAGGATTACAGAACAGAGCCATATGCACATGCACTTGCATCTGTTATCAATGAGTACAAGCCAGAGATCATGTTAGTTGGTGCAACAGCTATCGGTCGTGACCTTGGCCCTACAGTATCAGCAAGAGTTAAGACAGGTCTTACTGCTGACTGTACATTACTGGAGATCGGTGATTTCCCTGTTAATCCAATTCCTGGAAAAGAACAGAAACACAACCAGTTATTAATGACTCGTCCTGCATTCGGTGGTAACACAATCGCTACTATCGCATGTCCTGACAACCGTCCACAGATGGCTACAGTTCGTCCGGGTGTTATGCAGAAGCTTGACAGAGTAGCTGGAAAGAAAGCAGAAGTAATCAACTACAATCCTGGATTTACTCCAAACAACAGATATGTAGAAATCCTTGAGATTTCCAAAGCTGTTTCAAACATCAAAGATATCATGGATGCTAAGATCTTAGTATCTGGTGGTCGTGGTGTTGGATCTGCAGAAAACTTCAAGATTCTGGAAGATCTTGCAGAAGTACTTGGTGGACAGATTTCTTGTTCACGTGCTGCTGTTGAAAGCTATGGAATGGCTCCGGAGTTACAGGTTGGACAGACAGGTAAGACAGTTCGTCCTAACGTATACTTCGCAATCGGTATTTCAGGTGCTATCCAGCACGTAGCCGGTATGGAAGAATCAGACATCATCATCGCTATCAACAAAGATGAAGATGCTCCAATCTTCGATGTAGCTGACTACGGTATTGTAGGAGATCTGAATAAGATCGTTCCACTGCTTACAGAGCAGATCAAAGCAGAACTTGCTAACAAATAGTTGTAAGTGATCTGTGAAAAGATGAAATAAAAGGCGGGAGATCGAAAGATCTCCCGTTTTAACGCTAATAGTTTATAGGAGTATATGATAGATGAATCCTGCAGTACTGATGAAACTGATGAGCGCAAAGGCGCAGTTTGAACAAAATCATCCAAAGGTAATTTCTTTTTTAAAGACCGTGTTTTCCCGTCCGATCGAGGAAGGGACTATTTTGGAGCTGACTGTAACACGTCCGGGAGAAGAACCGGTCACAACGAATTTGAAAGTAAAAGATTCCGATCTGGCTTTGATGGAAAGCCTGAAGGATCTTATGAAAAATAAATAAACAGATGAATAACAGAAAGAAAACAATACAATATGCATTTCAAAAATCAATCCCGATCATGACAGGCTATATTGTACTTGGGATGGGATTTGGTATTCTGCTGCAAAAGCAGGGCTATGGGCTTCTATGGGCGTTCCTTATGAGTCTTTGTATTTACGCAGGCTCCATGCAGTATGTGACGATCGATCTGCTGGGAAGCGGAGCCTCTTTGGTTGCCACGGCGATCATGACATTGATGGTAAATATCCGCCATGTATTTTATGGCATCACGATGCTGACAAAATATCAGAAAGCAGGCAGGAAAAAGCCGTATCTGATCTTTGCACTCACAGATGAAACCTTTTCGGTTGTCTGCGATGTGGATCTGCCTGAGGGAGTAGAGGAGAACGAATATTATTTCTGGATCTCTCTGATGGATCAGTTTTACTGGGTATTGGGCAGTCTGCTTGGCAGTATCATTGGCAGCACGCTCCCATTTAATTCAGCAGGTGTGGAATTTTCCATGACAGCATTGTTTGTTGTTATTTTTGTAGAACAGTGGGAAAAGACAAAGCAGCATTTTCCGGCACTTTGCGGTGTTTTGCTTTCGCTGCTCAGTCTGCTTTTGTTCGGAGCGGATGATTTCCTGATTCCTGCCATGATCGGCATTACGATCGCATTGTTGATCGGTAAAAAATGGATGGAGAAGGGAGAGACAAAGGCATGATATATTTAGGATGTATGGCCGGCAGTACGATCAGTCAGGGACATGCAGCCGGTATCGTGGCGGTTGCAGCACTTGTTACAATGGCGATCCGGTTCTCTCCGTTTGTGATATTTAAAAAGCATACGCCGGCGATCGTTTTGTATCTGGGAGAGGTGCTTCCCTTTGCAATTATGGGCATGCTGGTTGTATACTGTCTGAAAGGTATGACGCCGCTTTCCGGCAATCATGGGATTCCGGAGCTTGCAGCAGTTCTTTTGACAGTTGGTTTACATAAGTGGAAACACAATACCCTGTTGTCTATATTGGGCGGAACAATTTGTTATATGGTTTTAATTCAGTGTGTTTTTTGATATAAGGAGGGAAAGCATATGATTACAATATGGAACAGAAAACTTTTGTTTGATACGTACGATATGGGAAAGCAAGGAACGCTCAGACAGCTCCTGGCACAAAATAATATCGAATATACCTACAAGCTGGCAGGCAATGCGATAGGTTCGCAGGGAAAGTTTGGAAGCAGTCCGCAAAGACCATTGCAATATAAAATATATGTACATAAAAAAGATTACGATGCTGCAAAAAAGATAATGCATGATCAAAAAATATTTTGAAAAGCAGGGTACTTGTGTAAGTAAGAAAAGGAGAAGCGAGAAATGAATACATTTTATTATATCGTAGACAGCATTGATGGCGATTATGCGCATCTTGCACGCACAACAGAAGCGGGCGAACGCATTGAAGGAGAAGAAACAAAATTGGTAGCGCGTGCACTTTTGCCGGATACGATCATGGAAGGTACACGGCTGATCTACGAGTGGATGCAGTACAAAGTAATATAAGAAAGAAGGTAATCATATGGCAAAGAAAGAAGTGAAAACAAATGCCATGAGAATACTCGACAGGATGAAGATCCCATATACGCATCAGGCATATGAATGTGACGAGTTTGTAGATGGCATTCAGACAGCGGATAATCTGGGGCTGCCTCACGAAAAGGTGTATAAGACGCTTGTTACGCAGGGAAACGACAAACAGTATTATGTGTTTGTTCTGCCGATCGAAGCAGAGCTGGATCTGAAGAAAGCGGCAAAGGCAGCAGGTGTAAAGTCTGTTTCCATGCTTCATGTGAAGGATATCACGCAGGTAACAGGATATGTGCGCGGCGGCTGCACAGCGATCGGAATGAAGAAGCAGTACAAAACATTTATCAGCGACAGTGCCAAGACGCTTTCGGATGTGTATGTCAGCGGTGGCAGGATTGGCTGTCAGATGAACCTTGCACCGGATGATCTATGCAAAGCAAGCGGCGGAAGCTATGCGGATATATTGGTATGATATGGGAGTCAAAAGATGCCATACGGATTGTGAGAGTGCAAGTTCAACATGTTTTTTGATTTTTGGCCATGGCATTATTATATAAATGAAGAAGAAAGAAGGAAGGGTAATCAGAATGAATTATGTAATAGTAGGAGCCGGTGGGTGCGGCGGAAGCATCGCCGCATATCTGGCAAGAGCAGGAAAAGATGTGACAGTGATCGCGAGAGGAAAGCATTTAGAGAAGATGCAGAAGGACGGCATTAAAATGGAAACACCTCATCTGGGTGATTTTACCGTTCCGGTACATGCGATGGTGGCAGATGACTATGAAGGGATCGCTGACGTGATCTTTGTCTGTGTGAAAGGCTATTCCGTTATGGATATCGTACCATTTCTGCAGGCGCATAGTGATGCTCATACAGTGATCATTCCTATTCTGAATATCTATGGAACAGGCAGTAAGCTGCAGGCACTTTTACCGGAACCGACAGTGCTTGACGGCTGTATCTACATTGCAGCAGAGATCAAAGAGCCGGGTGTGATCCTGCAAAAAGGCAGCATCTTCCGTATTGTATACGGCGCAAGAAAAGAGCAGGAGCCGAATAAGGAAATGTTTGACATTGCAAAGGATCTGCGACAGGCAGGAATTGAAGCAGTCATCTCCGATAATATTGCAAGAGATGCATTCCAGAAATATGCCTATGTGGCACCGATGGCAGCCTGCGGACTGTACTATGATGCCAAGGCTGATGTATTTCAGCAGGCTGGTGAAGAACGTGAGCTTTTCGTGAAATGTATGCAGGAAATGGATGCGCTTGCGACAGCAATGGAGATCCCATTCCTCGTGGATATCGTAAAGACCAATCTGGATATTCTGGATACCCTGTCCCCGGAGGCTTCCACCTCTATGCAGCGTGATATCTGGGCAGGTAAGGATTCCGAGCTGGAAGGCCTTGTATTTGAGCCGGTCCGCATGGGACGTAAGGCAGGCATTGCAATGCCGAATTACGAGATGATCGCTAAGAAGTTTGGGCTGGAGTAAAAAGGAGGAGGGTTAAAATCCCTCCTCCTTCAAGTTTTCCACAAGCTGTATGTAACATTCTAACACATCAAATCCCTTGATATCTTCTCTTTTCAGATCGATCATATCGCCGTGCGAAATGCCGCGCTTTCTGCTTTGCAGCGTCTCCTGAAACTGTCCCCATTTGGCGGAGCTTTCTGTCACAAGACCATCGTTTGGCTCATGGGAAAGCAGCTTCATAAAGAAGTAAGGCACTGACAAAAGCGAGTCACTGAAGCAGTTTTTCATAACAGAAGCATAGCTTTGATAATAGACCTGCGGGCTGTCCGGTGTTGTCTCATTAAACCGGCTGCAGAATGCAGGATCAAGCTGTTTGCTGGAATGGTAGCAGTCCGGATGTTCGTCGCCAAGCTGAGTGGAAGAACGATCCAGAAGACCGGCGATCCATCGATAGATGCCATCCGGCAGTTTGTTTAAAAACGGGATCAGCTCGGAACCGCGGTGCGGCGTTGACATTGTTGTCAGGCTGGCGACCTTGTCTGCGTACCCAAGGTGGCTGATCAGATAACGGCTGTCCAGCCCTCCCTTTGAATGGGCAATGATATTGACTTTATCTGCATCGGTCTCCTGCAGTGCTTTGTCAATCGTCTGTGCGATGGCAGCGGCATTTTCTTCGATGGTTCCCCAGGCTTTCTGATGTCCATAATAGACACAGGCGCCATTTTTCTGCAAGATCCGCGGAATACGTCCCCAGTAATTAAAATATTTCAGATCACGGAATCCGATACCATGCACCATGATAAGCGGATATTTTGTCTTGCAGGCATTGGAAGAGGGACGAAGCTCTGCGTTTTGCCGTCTGGTGACTGCAATGGCATATTCATCCTTAACAGCTCTGCACATAGCATGGGCAAGAAATAGATTGACCACGGGGATCCAGAGGTTGAGACAGAGCAGAACCCGCTTTACAATGCCGAGCCGCCTGCAGGTGCAGATCACACGGATGCCACCATTCAGCAGAAACAGCAGGATAAATACGCATGTGTAAATAATATCAAACGTAAAGAACAGCGCAGTTGCAAAGCTGATGCCATAGTCAAGCCTGTCGAACAAAGACGGTAGAAAGAACTGGCTTGTCAGATATAGGATAAGATACAGGAAGATCTGCAGAAAAATGCCGAGAATACCAGCCTTTAACAGAAGCATGCCACCGTATTCGATGCGGATCCGTGTATTGCCGGATTCGTCCCTGCGGAAGGGCACAAAATGCATTCGGATCGTGGAATACAGATGAAATGCTGCCAGCCCAAGGGCAAGGAATATCAAAGGAATCAAGGAAAGATCCGAGATCAGACAGCAGTAAAAAATAAATGGAAAATGCGGTACGATCAGAAAATACAGAAACCGCATCGGACCGGTCAGCAGGTCGATCTTTTTGACCGCATCCAGATATAGCAATAACATTAAAATACAAAAAATCAAAATTGTCATTTGTTTTCTCCTTTCCCAAATTATAGCAGAGAATATCCAAGGCGTATAGGTATAAAAAAAGATACAAAATTGTATATAACTATGCTATAGTAGATTTGTATGGTCGATAGAAAATCAAACTACAATCATTTTAGGAGGATTTATAGCATGCAGATGAAGTCGATTGAAAAGGAATTGCAGCAAAATGCATATCCGGGCAGAGGTATTATCATTGGAAAGAGTGCAAACGGTAAGTATGCGGTAACAGCATATTTTATCATGGGCAGAAGTGAGAACAGCCGTAACCGTGTTTTTGTAGAGGACGGAGAGGGCATCCGCACACAGGCATTTGATCCAAGTAAATTAAGTGATCCGAGTCTGATCATCTACGCACCGGTACGTGTGCTGGGCAATAAGACGATCGTGACGAACGGCGATCAGACAGATACGATCTATGAACTGATAGACAAGCAGCAGACATTTGAACAGGCACTGCGCACCAGAGAGTTTGAACCGGATGCACCAAACTACACACCTCGTATTTCAGGTATCATGCATCTTGAAAACGGCGGCTTCAATTATGCAATGTCTATTTTAAAGAGTAATAATGGCAATCCGGCGGCTTGCAACCGTTACACATTTGCCTACGAAAATCCGGTAGCAGGCGAAGGACATTTTATTCATACATATATGGGTGATGGCAATCCGCTTCCGAGCTTTGAAGGAGAACCTGAGCTGATCTCTATTCCGGATGATATGGATGCATTCACAGAGCTTCTGTGGAACAGCTTAAACGCAGATAATAAAGTATCTTTATTTGTCAGATACATTGAGATCGAGACAGGTAAGTATACCTCTAAGATCGTGAATAAGAACCAGTAAAATAAAATCAAACAAAAAGGGAGAATACAAATGAACGAATTAGAACTGAAATACGGTTGTAACCCAAATCAGAAGCCTTCCCGCATTTATATGGAAGATGGCAGTGATCTGCCGGTCACAGTACTGAACGGAAAGCCGGGTTATATCAATTTTCTGGATGCTTTTAATGGCTGGCAGCTTGTAAAGGAGCTGAAGGCAGCAACAGGGCTTCCTGCTGCAACTTCTTTTAAACACGTATCTCCTGCAGGTGCGGCTGTCGGACTTCCGCTGAGTGAAGTAGAGAGCAAGATCTACTGGGTAGATGATCTCGGCGAGCTTTCTCCGCTGGCTTGTGCATATGCAAGAGCAAGAGGCGCAGACAGAATGTCTTCTTTCGGTGATTTTATTTCTCTTTCCGATGTCTGTGATGAATCCACAGCAAGGATCATCAAAAGAGAAGTTTCCGATGGTGTCATTGCACCGGGCTATACAGACGAGGCACTTGCGATCTTAAAGGCAAAGAAAAACGGAAATTACAATGTGATTCAGATCGATCCTGATTATGTACCGGCTCCGATCGAGCACAAGCAGGTATTCGGCATTACATTTGAACAGGGCAGAAATGAGCTTAAGATCAATGATGAGCTGCTTTCCAATGTAGTCACAGACAACAAAGAAATTCCGGAATCTGCAAAGATCGATCTTGCGATTGCGCTGATCACACTGAAATATACACAGTCCAATTCCGTCTGCTTCGCAAAAGGCGGACAGGCAATCGGTATCGGAGCAGGACAGCAGTCCCGTATCCACTGTACAAGACTGGCAGGCTCTAAGGCTGATAACTGGTTCCTGCGTCAGTCACCACAGGTTATGAACCTTCCGTTTGTAGACAATATCCGCAGAGCAGACCGTGATAACACGATCGACCTCTATATCGGGGAAGATTACATGGATGTTCTGGCTGAAGGCGAATGGCAGAAGTTCTTCAAGGAAAAACCGCCTGTATTTACCCGTGAGGAAAAGAGAGCATGGCTGGATCAGAATACAGATGTGGCACTTGGCTCCGATGCATTCTTCCCATTCGGTGATAACATCGAAAGAGCACACAAGAGCGGTGTGAAATATGTGGCACAGCCGGGCGGCTCTATCCGCGATGACCATGTCATCGAGACCTGCAACAAGTACAATATGGCAATGTGCTTCACAGGAATCCGCCTGTTCCACCACTAATTATCGAAAAAACAATAGCTCCTGCATTATATTTTATGCACGCTACGCATGCTTTTCTACTAAGGCACGTACTAACATGAATATGGCACGCGAACATTCGACATCCATGTCTCAGGTTCGCTGCCACGACATCCTTGTCGTGGCACCATATCCATTGTCAGTACTTAGCCAAGTAGAAAGACGCATTTGTAGCTATCGCATAGCAATATAATGCCGGAGCTATTTTATTTTGTAGAAATATAGAAGAAAACCATATGCCGGACAATCGATAGCGTAGACGACCGAGATTTGCGAAGCACTTGCTGCAGCGGAGAGACCGCAACGCTTTTTTGCGGCCGGAGCGCGGCAATATGTGCTCATAGCAAATCGCAGGGTAGTCAAGCGTGATTGACTGGTATATGGTTTTCTTCGTATTATTACATATTATAATAATTCTAATTTTATTGAAAAAGGACTTAGTACTGCATAGCCTCTTCTTCTCCGTTCACAACGCGAAGTCCGCCCTGTGCAAGTGCAAGAAGCTCATCTTCGCCCGGATATACAGTAAATGGAGCGATCCATTCGCAGCGGGCTTTCAGACCGTCTACAACACCCTTATCGTAAGCAATACCACCTGTTACGATGATCTGGTCAACCTTGCCTTCGAGTACAGTAGCCATAGCACCGATGTTCTTAGACATCTGCTGGATGAATGCATCACGTACTTCAGCTGCTTTTGCATCGCCTTCGTCAACCATCTTTTCTACGTCACGCATATCGTTTGTACCAAGATAAGCATTGAAACCGCCGTTACCGACTAATTTCTTGTAAACTTCTGCTTCTGTATATTTGCCGGAGAAGCACATCTTTACAAGTGCACCAACAGGAACTGCGCCTGCACGCTCCGGAGAGAATGCGCCGTCACCGTCAAGGGCGTTGAAGATATCAATGACCTTGCCCTGCTTGTGGGGACCTACGGAAACACCGCCGCCCATGTGGACAACGATCAGATTCAGGGAGTCATAAGACTTGCCGATTTCCTTTGCATATCTCTTTGCAACAGCCTTCTGGTTCAGTGCGTGGAAGACAGAAGTTCTCGGAAGCTCTGGAACACCTGAATAACGGGATGTTGGGATCAGCTCGTCTACAACGACCGGATCAACGATGAAAGAAGGAACACCGATGGAATCACCGATCTCTCTTGCAAGGATACCGCCAAGGTTGGAAGCATGCTGTCCCTGTTTACCGATCTTTAAGTCATTTAAAAGATCGTCTGTTACTGCATAAGTGCCGCCCGGGATTGGTTTTAACATACCGCCGCGGCCAACAACGAAATCAAGGGAATTGATGTCGAAATCTTTTTCCTTTAACAGATTTACGATAATTTCCTTACGGAAGTCTTTCTGATCGAAAATAGTTGCATATTTAGCGATCTCTTCTGTGGAATGACGCAGTGTTTCTTCGAATAATAATGTTTCATCTTCAAAAACACCGATCTTTGTAGAAGTAGAACCTGGATTGATAATTAAACTCTTCTTAGACATAACTGTTTCCTTTCTTTATGAAAATACATTATTTCATCATTTCTTCTGCCATAACGGCTGCAAGTGCAATGGAGTTTACCTTTGTCTCGCATGTATCGGAACGGGATGTCAGGATAACCGGTGCCTGTGTACCTGTTAAGATGTTACCGTTTTTAACAGGTACCATATGTACGATTGCTTTGTATACAAGGTTACCTGCATGGATATCAGGGAACAGAAGAATATCTGCATCGCCTGCTACCTTGCGGTCAAGTGCACCCTTTTCTGCAGCGGCCTCTTTGTAAAGCGCGATATCAAGAGAAAGAGGACCGTCAACGATACAGCCTGTGATCTCACCCTTTTCGTTCATTTCCGTAAGCTGCTGTGCATCTACTGTAACAGGCATCTTCGGATTGACAACTTCAACTGCTGCAAGCGGAGCAACCTTTGGATTCTCAACGCCGCAGGCATTTGCAACTTCAACTGTATAGTTGATGATATTGACTTTATCTTCCAGTGTAGGATATGGGATGAATGCTACGTCGGTAAAGAATAACAGACGGTCGATCCCCGGAATTTCAAATACACAGACATGAGATAATGGTTTGCCTGTACGAAGACCACATTCTTTGTTCAGAACACTCTTTAAGAATGTCTTTGTGTCAAGAAGACCTTTCAGGTACATATCTGCTTTTTTATCATGTACCAGCTTAACTGCTGCAAGAGAAGCTTCAACAGTGTCTTCTACATTGATGATTTCATAATCGGCTAAATCCATATCGATCGTAGCTGCGATCTCTCTGATCTTTGCTTCGTCACCGACAAGAATGGAATCAGCAATGCCACGTTCCTTAGCAGCCTTGACAGCTTCCAGAACAGCCTTGTCCTGTGCGCAGGCTACAGATAATTTCTTCTTTGAACAAGAAGAAACCTTTGACAATAATTCATCAAAATTTTTTGCCATTTTTTTACACCTCATTTGTCTTATTCTTCTGGGGAAACCCCATTTGTTAAAATTCTAACACTAAAAGAGCGAAAAAGCAATGATTCAGCCTCTTTCTATTCATAAAAATTTAACTTTCTTAACCAGCCTTTCAGGTTGAATCATCTATGTAAATCTGTTACAATGTACTTTAGGTTTTATCCTGAATAACTCTGCTTTATGCAGAGAACAGTAGGAGTTAAGGCAAATTATGAAAATGATAGAAAAGGTATTCGGAACCCACAGCGAGCGGGAACTGAAGCGTATTGAGCCAATCGTGGAGAAGATCGAATCTTATCGCGATACGATGCGTGCACTGTCAGATGAAGAATTAAAAGGCAAAACAAAAGAGTATAAAAAACGTCTTGCGGAAGGCGAGACACTCGATGATCTTCTGCCGGAGGCATTTGCGACAGTCCGTGAGGCTGGTAAACGTGTTCTGAATATGGAGCATTACCGGGTACAGCTCATTGGTGGTATTATCCTGCACCAGGGACGTATCGCTGAAATGCGTACCGGTGAAGGTAAGACACTTGTTTCCACACTGCCGGCTTATCTGAATGCGCTGGAAGGAAAGGGCGTACATATCGTTACGGTCAATGACTATCTGGCAAAGCGTGATGCGGAGTGGATGGGACAGATCCATGAGTTCTTGGGACTGACGGTCGGTGTTGTACTCAATGACTTAAAGCCGGAGGAAAGACGGGCCGCTTATAACTGTGATATCACTTATGTCACGAATAACGAGCTCGGATTCGATTATCTGCGTGACAACATGGTTATTTATAAGGAACAGCTTGTACTTCGCGATCTGCATTATGCGATCATCGATGAGGTTGACTCCGTTCTGATCGATGAGGCGCGTACCCCACTGATCATTTCCGGACAGAGCGGCAAATCCACAAAGCTGTATGAGGCATGCGATATCCTGGCTCGCCAGCTCAAGCGTGGTAAAGATCAGGAAGAGCAGTCCAAGCTGGATATCATGATGGGTATCGAGCAGGAAGAGGACGGTGATTTCATCGTCAACGAAAAGGATAAGCTGGTCAACCTGACAGCAGAAGGTGTGGAGAAGGTTGAGAAATTCTTCCAGATTGAAAATCTGGCTGATCCGGAAAATCTGGAGATCCAGCATAATATTATTCTGGCACTGCGTGCCCACAATCTGATGTTCCGTGATCAGGATTACGTTGTAAAAGACGATCAGGTCTTCATCGTAGATGAATTTACCGGTCGTATTATGCCGGGACGTCGTTTCTCAGACGGTCTGCATCAGGCGATCGAAGCAAAGGAACATGTAAAGATCAAGAGAGAAAGCAAGACGCTTGCAACCATTACCTTCCAGAACTTCTTTAATAAGTTTGAAAAGAAGTCAGGTATGACAGGTACTGCTTTAACAGAAGAAAAGGAATTCCGTGATATTTACGGAATGGACGTTATCGAGATCCCGACAAACCGCCCTGTTATCCGTAAGGACTGGGAGGATGCAGTCTATAAGACAAAGAAAGAAAAGCTGCATGCGGTTGTGGAAGCTGTCAAGGAAGCACATGACAGAAATCAGCCGGTTCTGGTCGGTACGATCACGATTGAAGCATCCGAAGAAATCAGTAGACTTTTAAAGAGAGAAGGTATCCAGCATAAGGTATTAAATGCCAAGTTCCATGAGCTGGAGGCTGAGATTGTTGCAGATGCAGGTATCCACGGTTCCGTTACGATCGCTACCAACATGGCAGGTCGTGGTACGGATATCAAGCTGGATGATGAATCCAAAGCAGCAGGTGGCCTGCGTATCATCGGTACAGAACGTCATGAGTCAAGACGTATCGATAACCAGCTCCGCGGTCGTGCAGGTCGACAGGGAGATCCGGGTGAATCCCGTTTCTATATATCCCTAGAGGATGATCTGATGCGTCTGTTCGGTTCAGACCGTATGATGACAATGTTCAATGCACTCGGTATCGAGGAAGGACAGCAGATCGAGCATAAGATGCTGACAAAGGCGATCGAGACAGCCCAGAAGAAGATTGAAAGTAATAACTACGGTATCAGAAAAACGCTTCTGGAATACGATCAGGTTATGAATGAGCAGAGAGAGATCATCTATGCAGAGCGTCTCCGTGTATTGAATGGAGAAAGTATGCGTGATGTGATCTATAAGATGATCACAGATATCGTGGAAAATGCGGTAGATTCCTGCATTTCCGATGACAGAAGCAGTGATGACTGGGATCTGGCAGAGCTGAATCAGTTCCTCCTGCCGATCATTCCGTTAAAGCCGGTGATCCATCCGGATATCAAGGGTATGAAGAAGAACGAACTGAAGCACTCCCTGAAGGAAGAAGCAGTCAAGCTGTATGAAAGCAAAGAAACAGAATTCCCGCAGCCGGAGGCAATCCGTGAAGTAGAGCGTGTGATCCTTCTGAAGGTGATCGACCAGAAGTGGATGTCCCATATCGATGATATGGAGCAGCTTCGTCAGGGTGTCGGTCTGCAGGCTTACGGACAGAGAGATCCGCTCGTAGAATACAAGCTCGCCGGCTATGATATGTTTGATGCCATGACAGTAGCAATTCAGGAAGATACGGTCAGACTGCTGTTCAATGTCCGGATTGAGCAGAAGGTAGAGCGTGAGCAGGTTGCAAAGGTAACAGGAACAAACAAAGATGATTCTGCACCGAAGGGACCTGTCAGAAGAGAAAGCGAAAAGATCTATCCAAATGATCCGTGTCCATGCGGAAGCGGAAAGAAATATAAGAACTGCTGCGGCAGAAAGTTATAATCAAAGCTGTAGCGGCTATAAAGGTGGTGAGCAGAGTGGTCGAACTCGATCAGTTAAAACAGGAACTTTTATCCTACGAATCTCCACTTGCGGAAGTAAGGGATTCACTTTGACATCGCTAATAAAGAAAAGCGAATCGAAGAATTAGAGCGGGAAATGGAAGCCCCGGGCTTTTGGGATGATGCGGAAGCAGCACAGGAAAAGTCAAAGCTTCTCAAAGGATTAAAAGATGATGTAGAAACATGTGCACATCTGTACCAGCAGTACGAAGATATCGAGACGCTGATCCAGATGGGCTATGAAGAAAATGACGAAGAGCTTGCACAGGAAGCGAGAGAAGAATTTGACAGCTTCGTGCAGACGCTGGACAATATCAAGATCCGTACCCTGCTTTCAGGTGAGTATGACAAATGTAATGCGATCTTGAAGCTGAATGCGGGCGCAGGCGGAACGGAAAGCTGTGACTGGGCGCAGATGCTTTATCGTATGTATACAAGATGGGCAGAGCGCAAGGGCTTTACGGTAGAAGAGCTGGATTTTCTGGAAGGAGAAGAAGCCGGTATCAAATCGGTCACATTCCAGGTAAACGGCGAGAACGCTTACGGTTATCTGAAATCAGAAAAGGGTGTGCACAGACTGGTGCGTATTTCTCCGTTCAATGCACAGGGCAAGCGTCAGACTTCGTTTGTGTCGCTGGATGTAATGCCGGACATTGAAGAAGATGTGGATGTGGAGATCCGCGATGAAGATCTTCGTATCGATACCTACCGAAGCTCCGGAGCCGGCGGACAGCACATCAACAAGACGTCTTCTGCAATCCGTATCACGCATCTGCCGACAGGCATCGTGGTACAGTGTCAGAATGAACGAAGCCAGCATATGAACAAGGACAAGGCAATGCAGATGCTGCGTGCAAAGCTGTATATGCTCAAGCAGGAAGCAAATGCGGAAAAGCTGTCGGATATCCGTGGTGAGGTGACGGAGATCGGATGGGGCAATCAGATCAGATCCTATGTCATGCAGCCATATACCATGGTAAAAGATACAAGAACCGGTGCTGAGACAGGCAATGTAGATGCAGTCTTAGACGGCGATCTCGATAAATTTATCAATGCATATCTCAAATGGAAAAGCCTGGGCAATTAAGCCCAGGCTTTTATCGCATTCTTCTTTTTCTTATTTATACTTCGGAATTCTCTCAAAGTAAGACTTTGTCTCAGCCACGATCACACCGGATAATGCAAGCAGTGCTACCAGGTTCGGCAGAGCCATAAGACCGTTGAAGATATCGGCGATCGTCCAGACAGCGGAGATCGTCATGAAAGGCCCGATCAGAACTGCCAGAATGTAGATCCAGCGATATATATGTACAACCTTCTGATTGCCATGGCAGAGATATTCAAGACAACGCTCAGAATAGTAATCCCAGCCAAGGATCGTAGTGAAGGCAAAGAAGATCAGGCAAAGCATTAAAATAAAGGAGCATACCTCATCAGGAAGCGGAAGTCCACGCTGGAATGCTGCTGTTGTAACGGCAACACCTTCCAGACCGATGTTCCATGTATCAGTGATGACGATGGCAAGACCTGTCATCGTACAGATGATCAGTGTATCGATAATGGTTCCCATCATGGAAACAAGTCCCTGTCTTACAGGCTCTTCTGTATGAGCAGCGGCTGCAGCGATGGGTGCGCTACCAAGACCGGCCTCATTGGAGAAGATACCACGGGCAATACCCTTCTGCATAGCAAGCAGGACTGCACCGAGTGCACCACCTGCAGCAGCACGCAGACCAAATGCGCTCTGTACGATCGTAACAAAAGCAGCAGGGATTTTTGTGACATTGCAGATCAGGATGGCAATAGCAGCGATCACATAGATCACAGCCATGAATGGTACGACAATCTGTGAAACCTGTGAAATTCTCTTTAAACCGCCGATGACAACAAGACCGACGCAGATGGCAAGGATCAGGCCTGTGATCACAACGGACCAGGAATAATCACGACCGAATAAGGAGATCAGGTGTGTGTTGTTTGGATCAAAGAAGTTGTTGGCTGCACTTGTGATACCGTTTACCTGGGTAAAAGTACCGATACCGAAAAGACCAACGCCAACGCCAAAGAAAGCAAAAAGCTTTGCAAGCCATTTCCATTTTTCTCCCATACCTTTTTCAATATAGTAGAATGGACCGCCCACGATATGGCCGTCCTCTGCAACTGTACGATATTTTACAGCAAGAAGACCTTCTGCATATTTGGTGGCTGTTCCTAAAAAGGCTGCAATCCACATCCAGAATAATGCGCCAGGACCGCCGGCTACGATAGCAGTTGCAACACCGACGATGTTACCGGTTCCGATCGTTGCGGATAATGCGGTACAAAGTGCAGCAAAGCTGGATACTTCACCGTCCAGATCCTCGGACTCCGAATGAAACATATAATGGATCGCGCGTGGAAGTTTGGTGATTTGGAGACATCTGACACGAATTGTCAGATAGATGCCTGTGGCGAGGATAATGACGATCAGGGGAACGCCCCATACGAAGTCATCGATCGCGCCAAGTAGATTGTTGATAGTTTCTAACATTTTTGTGTTCCTTCCTCTCTTAGTCATGATTTGACTCTAAAGAGAAGAACATGCAATACGTATTAGATATGTAATGCTCTGTCCTTTGTGCCTGAGAGATTGGCTGCTAAGCCTTACACCTTCGGCGCTCTCTTCCCGAAACGGGCGAGAGACTCTCCAGAGTGGTTACCCATAGATAATAAGTTATCATAGCATACAGTCTGTGTCAAATAGCATATCACAATTTCTACACACTTTTTTCACAAAATCATATCCTTTTTTTCACAATTTCAAATTATGATAGGGGCAAATATAAGATGGTACAGGGAGGCAGACCATGATAGAAGTAAATCATCTGACGAAAAAATATGGGAATCATGTGGCAGTGGATGATTTGTCCTTTCAGGTAGAAGAAGGGCAGATATATGGCTTTTTGGGCCCGAACGGGGCAGGAAAATCAACCACGATGAACATGCTGACCGGTTACTTGGGAGCAACCAGCGGAGAAATCAAAATTGACGGACATGATATTTATAAGGAACCGGAGGAAGCCAAGAAGAATATTGGTTATCTGCCGGAGCTTCCACCTGTCTATGATGCCATGACCGTAAAAGAATATCTGGCATTTGTGGCAGAACTGAAGAAGATCGACAAAAAGGAACGACAGAAGCAGATCGAAGAGGTTATGGAGCTGACGAAGATCACATCCATGCAGGACAGACTGATCCAGAACCTTTCCAAAGGCTATAAGCAGAGAGTCGGTCTGGCGCAGGCAATTTTAGGCTATCCGAAGATCATTATTTTAGATGAGCCGACAGTCGGACTGGATCCGATGCAGATCATAGAGATCAGACAGCTGATTAAGAGTCTGGGCAAGAAACATACAGTAATACTGAGTTCACACATTTTACCGGAAGTCAGTGCAGTCTGTGATCATATCATGATCATTGCACACGGCAAACTGGTGGCAAGTGATACACCGGAAAATCTGAGCCGGCTGATGAGCGGCGACAACGTACTTTCCATGCAGCTTCGCGGCGCAGAGGATGCAGTCAGGGCTGCGGAAAATGAACTGAAAGAACGCTATACGGCGATTGAAGAAGTTCATATTTCGCAGAATGCGGAAAATGATCTGTGGCAGATGGAGCTTCATTATAAAAAGGAAGAAGATCTGCGGGAAGAGATCTTCTATTATATGGCAGAGCATAAACTTCCAATTTATGAGATGAAGATGACGAGTAAATCCTTAGAGGACGTATTCCTGGAACTGACGAAGGAACAGGAGAGCGGAAAAGCATCCGGACAGGATGCAGCAGAGACTGCTGCGACAGAGAATACGCAGACGGCAGAAACAGAGCAGAAGGAGGAGACAGACAATGCTGGCGATATGGAAAAGGGAATTTAAGAGTTATTTACATACGGTGATAGGCTGGCTGTTCATGGCAGCGATCCTCTTTTTTGTCGGATTGTATTTTACAGCAACCAACCTGTTATACGGTAGTGCTTATTTTTCAAACGTGATCAGTGCATGCGGTTTTATCCTGCTTCTGGCAGTTCCGATTCTGACCATGCGCTGTCTTGCGGAAGAACGAAAAAATAAAACCGATCAGCTCATTTTGACAGCACCGGTTTCTCTGGGCAAGATCATTGCGGGAAAGTTTCTGGCACTGGTTTCCATCTTTACGATCCCGATGCTGGTGATCTGTCTGTATCCGCTGATCCTGACAAGGTTCGGTAATGTTCCGCTGGCAGAAGCGTATACAGCGATTCTGGGCTTTTATTTATATGGGTTGGCCTGTATGGCAGTCGGTGTGTTTATTTCCTCTCTGACGGAAAGTCAGGTGATCGCGGCAGTACTATCCTTTGCTGCTCTCTTTGTCTGCTATATCATGAGCGGGCTTTGCAATATGATTTCTTCAGAAGGCAATATACTGACAAAGATTCTTGGATGCTTTGATTTTTACACAAGATTTTCAGCTTTTCTGACAGGAACACTGGATCTGAAAGCTGTGATCTACTTTGTAACCGTTATCCTGTTGCTTATGTTTTTGACCTGTCAGTCCATCCAGAAGAGAAGATGGAGCATTTCCGTCAAGAGTCTGAAAACAGGCGTATTCAGCAGCGGAATGATCGCCGTCGCGATCGCGGTAACGGTACTTGTCAATCTGGTTGCGGATCAGCTTCCACTTTCTGTATCCAGCATTGATATGACGAGTAATCATCTGTATTCCCTGACGGATGATACGGTGCAGTTCTTAAAGAACATGCAGGAAGATGTTACGATCTATGTATATGGAAAGAAGAGTACACTGGACGAAACGATTTCCCAGACACTTTCCAAGTATGAAAGTGAATCTTCTCATATTAAAGTAGAATATAAGGATCCGGTTAAATATCCGAATTTTGCATCGGATTATACAAGTGATACGTTGCAGGAAAACAGTCTGATCGTAGTGGGAGAAAAGAGAAACAAAGTGATCTCCTATGCGGATATGTATGAAACGCAGCTTGATTATAACACCTATTCCCAGCAGACGACCGGATATGACGGAGAAGGCAGGATCACAAGTGCGCTCGATTATGTGACGGCAGCAGAGATGCCTGTTGTTTACCGGATCACAGGACATGATGAACAGGAACTTGACAGTTCCTTCCAGACAGCGATGGAAAAGGCAAATCTGACCGTAGAAGATCTAAACCTGATGGATCAGGATGCGATCCCGGATGATGCGGATGCCATCATGATTCTGGCTCCGCTCAGTGATTTTTCCACGGATGATGCCAAGAAAGTAAAAGATTATATGGCAGCAGGCGGGAAAGCCATTGTTGTGACGACCTATACGGATAAAGATATGACGAATTTTAAATCTATTCTGGATGAATATGGGGTATCTGTGACAAAAGGTATTCTGGCAGAAATCGATAACGGACATTATTATCAGAATCCGTTTTATCTGATTCCGGAAGTCAAGAGCAACACTTATACTTCCGATTTCGCAGATTCTAAGTATGTATTTGCTCCGTATGCACAGGGACTGACTGTTTCCGAAAACGATGCCCTTTCCGTGACACAGATGCTTGTGACAAGTGAAAATGCGGTTGTAAAGGATGATCCGCAGAGCATGACGAGTTATGAAGCAGAAGATGGCGATGAAACAGGACAGTTTACTTTGGGCGCAAAAGTAGAGAAAACAGCAGATGATACAACAAGTACATTGTTTGTATTCTCTTCCGAGAACCTTTTTACGGATGCGTCCAGCCAGATGGTCGGCGGTTCCAACCTGCAGCTGTTTACACGTGTGATCAATGATCTGTCAGACGAACAGAGTTCTGTTTCCATTCCTGTAAAAGAGTATACACAGGAAAATATTACGGTTCCGCAGAATCAGTTCGTATTCCTCGGACTGACTACCGTGATCCTTCTGCCGGTATTACTCCTTGTAGCCGGTATTGTGATCTGGGTAAGGAGGAGAAGACGATGAAAAAACAGAAAATACAGATGATCATTTTACTGGTTGTGCTTGTTCTTCTGATCGGTGGTTATTTCTTCCTGCAAAGCTATAATAAGAAGCAGGAGGAAAAGGAAGATGCAGATAAGATCCAGGTGGCGCAGATCGATGCGGATGCGATAGAGGCATTTTCCTATCAGCTCAATGGAGAGACTTTATCTTTCACCAAAATAGATGGTAACTGGAGCTATGATCAGAATACAGAACTTCATATGGATAATGACCGGATCACGAGTATGCTTGCCAATGTGACAAAGGTAGAAGCGGACGAAGAAATCGATGGTGTGACAGATCTGTCCGAATATGGGCTGGAGGATCCGGCAAACGTCATTACCGTCACAACAGCGGATCAGACGTATACCTTTACGGTCGGCGATCACAATGCGACAGCAAACTGCTATTACTTTATGACCGATCAGCAGCCGGATGTGGTTTATACGATGACAAGCGGGCTCTGTGGCAGCTTTCAGGAAACGGCAGACGATCTGATCAAGCTCGAATCGGTTGTTTCCGATAACAGTGCGGAAACGGATGATGCAGCGGAGGCAGTAACTGACGAAGCATCAGACGCAGAATAAGGATAAGACGGGGCGGAAACTTCCGCCCCTTAAATATGTGATAATATATGTGTAAAATATGTGCGGATTATGTGAAAAAATATATGAAAAAATATACGAAAACAGTTGACAAAGAATACAGAATCATATAAAATACATGATGTTGCGAGTGACGTAACAAAGCATATGTGCGTGTAGCTCAGCTGGATAGAGCGTCTGGCTACGGACCAGAAGGTCGAGGGTTCGAATCCTTTCACGCACGCTGCAAAAGGCATCCCGAAGATTCAGGATGCCTTTTTTATATCCTTTTTAAATTAAGTGGAACTGTGTCCATTTTTGTGAATGATATCTGTGTATAAAAATGATACCACGGAAAACAAGATCCATGCTCATACCGAGTGCAACGCCGATAACGCCCCAGCCAAATACGAGTCCGAACAATGCAGAGAAGAAGAGTCTTGCGGCAATGGTCAGCGAAATAGAGGTGAGCATTGTAAATTTGACATCTCCCGCAGCCCGCAGCCCATTACCGAGTGACCCGGCAAACGGATATGCCAGTCCGTTAAAAATGTTGTTGATCAGGACAAGCCATATCACCAGAGATTTTGCTTCAGCCGAAATTGCGGAATAGCGGATGATCAGCGGTGTGATTGCAAAGACAAAGATATTCCATATAATAGACAGAACAAGCGTGATCTTGTTCAGCTTTTTAAAATAATCATTTGCCGCATCAATATCACGGGCCCCCATACATTGTCCGATCACGGTTGTATAGACGGGAGCCATGGCAAGTCCCATAATAGAAGCCAACGACCAAATGCTCTGTGCTACACCGTTTGCAGCGATCTGATAAGTCCCAAATAAAGCTACCATGCTGGAAAGCGCAACTTTGACAAGCTGGTGGATACCGTTCTCTATTCCGTTTGGCAATGCGATGCCCATGATCTTCTTTTGCAGTGAACCATCCCATCTGATCAGAGAAGCCAGCCGGTAAGTAACGGGGAGTTTTGGATAAAAACAGTAAGCAGTAACAGCAACGGCGGAAAGCATTCTGGTGATCAGTGAGGGATATGCCACACCTGCAGCTCCTAGATGAAATACAAATACGCCGATACAGTTTCCGATGATATTCAGCAGATTTGTGACAGCCGAAATATACATGGTCGCGTTCGTTTTCTCAATGCTTCTGCAAAGTGCGGCACCTGCATCATAGACAGCCAGCGCCGGAAGAGAAAAGGTTGTGATTATAAGATAGCTTTCGCAGGCGTGCATTACGTCCGGTTCAATTTTTCCAAACAGCAGATGTAGCAGCTGATCTTTAAATAAAAGGATCAGAGCGGACAATGCGATCGAGATCAGTATGGATATTAATAAAAGCTGACTGGCTGACCGGGAAGCTTCTTTTTTGTCCTGTTTCCCGATATACTGGCTGATGATCACTGCACCGCCCGATGACAGGGCTGTAAATAAGAAGATCAGAACCGTATTGAAAGACGTTACCAGAGAAACACCGGATACATCTGCTTCGCCGGAAAAGCTGACTACAAAGGTGTCGGCAATTCCGACAAACATCAGAAGAAACTGTTCCACAAAAAGTGGAAGGATCAGATTTTTCAGATCCTTATTGGAAAACATTTCATTTTTCATATTTCTTCAAAAAAGCCTCCTTACATTCTGTCAGCATATGTTCTGCTTTTTCCATATTCCAGTCGCAGAAATCTGTAGCGATCATGGATGCGATACCATGTGTGTGCATCCACAGATGATCATGCAGGTTATCTGCTTCCTCATAACTGATTCCGTAAAGCGTTATAAATTCCTTTACGGACTGGTCGATAATGGGAAAAAGCAGGCGCTTTGTCTGGGTAAATGCGTTTGCACGCATGAATAAAAAGCAGAAGAGTCTGGGTTCGTTTTGTGCAAAACGAATGTATGTCCTGTCATAAAGGCGGATAGCGCCGTCCGGACTTCCTTTTTCCATGACGGTTCTGAATTCTCTGACAGCCAGTGGGATCAGTTCATTCCGCAGTTCATCCATTCCCGTAAATGATAAATAAATGGGCTGTGTGGAACAGTGCAGGGATTTTGCGAGTTCCTTGACCGTAATGGCTTCAAAGCCTTTTTCCTTTAAGATTTTTAAAGAAACTTCTAGGATCATATCGTGTGTGATCTGTTTTTTTGCCGGCATATAAAACCTCCCGATAATAAAATAAATATATTTATCAATAAACAAGTTTATTTTATTTCAATCATATTTTTCTGTCAATAGATTACTCGGTTTCTGCATTTTATGGCACTCTTCTGTGACATCTGCATATTTTCATGATACGCAAAGTATGATATAATTTACTTTGAATGGATTTATGTATTGTGTAAGAGGAAAAAGAGTGGTAAGGGGAAATACAAATGAAAAATAAAAAAGAGCACAGGATCATTCTATGGACGATAGTTGCACTGGCAGTCGATCTGTTGGGACGTACAGTGGCAGACAGACTGACATTGCCAATCTGGTGCGATTCGATAGGTACTTTTTTGATCGCTTATATGGCAGGACCGATTTGCGGTGGTATTGTGGGATTTGCCAATAATATCATTTACGGTATTTTTGTCGATCAGCAATCCGTGTATTGTATTGTCGGGGCGCTTCTTGGCGTAGTGGTCGGTTATTTCGCAAAGAAGAAGGTATTTGAAAGCCAGTTCAGGACAATGACACTTGGTATGGGTCTGGCATTGTTTTCAACAGGCGTTGCGGTTGTGCTCAACACAGCATTATATGACGGACAAAGTGGAAATATCTGGGGAAACCAGGTGATAGAGCTCTGTATCGACAATGGGTTCCCTATCTATCTTGCAAATCTGCTCGGGCAGTTCTGCGTGGAATTTTTAGATAAGCTGCTCTGCGTGGAGATTGTGTATCTGTGTATCAGATTGAGCAGGTTCCGAAGGACGAGAAAACGGGTCGATACACTGCTTGTTCTGCTGCTTGTTATGGCAGGTGTTCTTCTGCAGAATGAAACTGCACAGGCAGGGGAAGCAGCTGATTATGATGCCTATATTCAAATGGAATATGGAAAGGAAGAAGGCCTGTTATCCGGAGAAGCCAATGATATCGCGCAGACAAAGGATGGAAAGCTCTGGATTGGTACTTATGCGGGTCTGTTCAGCTATGATGGTACCAGGTTCAAGCTGTTTCAGGATATAGAATCCATTAAAAATGTAAACTGCTTATATGTGGATGAAGAAGGCAGACTGTGGGTCGGGACAAATGACGACGGTGTGACGATTCTGATCAATGAGCATGTGATGAATGTGTTGGATGATGAAAACGGACTTTTATCCAATTCCGTAAAAAGCATTGTCTGTGATTCCAACGGCAATTATTATATAGGCACAACAGAGGGGCTTTCACAGGTATCTTTAAGCAGTGGCGTAAAGGTAACCAAGTCTTACAGGCAGATCAAAAATGTGATGGATATGTCAGCAGACGGGAATGGAAATGTCGTGATCGTGACAGAAAGAGGAAAGACCTATTGGCTGAAAGACGGCGAAATTGCACAGGCACCGCAGGGATTTGTGCAGAACAAGCCGCTAAGTACAGCCTGCTTTGCAGATGACCTGCTGCTGACCGCAACAGAAGACGATCAGGTTCTGCTTTATCAGACGGAAAATGAGCAGCTGAAGCTGCTTCAGACAACTGCCATGGATGGGATTGAGGCAATCAATTCTTTTTATATGACAGACGAAAATCAAATTTTTGTCTGTTCTGATACAGGCGTTGCCATATTACAGAAAAACGGCACTTATGAAAAGATGAGTACCGGTAAATTTACGAGTTCTATCGATAATATGCTGATAGATTATCAGGGGAACCTCTGGCTCAGTTCTTCGCGTCTCGGATTGATGGAGCTGTGTCAGTCGCCTTTTACGGAGCTGTTCCGGGAAATCGGAGAAACGGCTGTTGTCAATACCACACAGAAGTGGCAGGGGCTGCTTTTCTGCGGAACGGATCAGGGACTTGTCATTCTGGGAGGGGATGAAAAGAGCAGGGTAGAAAATGAACTCAGTGAACTGCTGCAGAATACAAGAGTGCGCTGCCTGACGGTAGACAGCCAGGATCGGTTATGGATCGCAACGACCGGAATGGGAATCTATCAGGTTTCTGCGGCAAACGGTACATACCGGATCCGTAATTTTACGGAAGAAGATGGTATGCCTGGTACACGTTTCCGAAATATCTGTGAGCTTTCGGATGGCAGGATCGTGACTGCGGGAGATTATGGTGTGGCAGTCCTTTCTGAAAATGAGGTCATACAGGTTTTTACGGCAGAAAACGGTCTGGTGAATGAAAAATCGCTCTGTCTGCTGGCGGACGGTGACAGCTTTTATATTGGTTCTGACGGTGGTGGGATCACACAGATCAGAAATGACAGGATCGTGGCGCATATCGGAAGAGAGGATGGACTGTCTTCGAACGTGATTCTGCGTATGGTTGCGGATCCGGTATCCGGCGGTATTTACATTGTGACCAGTAACGGTCTGTGTTACAGATCGCCGGACGGAAGCATAAAGTATCTGAAGAATTTCCCATACAGTAATAATTTTGATATGATCTGCGATGCGGACGGAACCTGCTGGATTTTGAGCAGCGCCGGCATTTATGTGGCGGAAACAAAGGATCTGATGGCAGATAAGAAAACGGATTATCTGCTGATCAATGCAAAACGGGGATTCCGTTCTTCGCTGGTTGCCAATGCATGGATGTACCGGGAGGGGGATGAACTGTATCTGTGCTGTGACAGCGGTGTAGTAAAGGTCAATATGTCACAGTATGATATGACGGCAAAATCCTATCGTATGATTCTGGATTATATTTATGTGGATGGTGAAAAATTTGATATTGACCGTGTGGATACATTCCGGCTTTCTCCACAGGCGGATACGATCGTGCTGGAACCGGAAGTATTAAATTATTCCATGAATGATCCATATGTCAGCGTTTATCTGGAAGGCTATGATACAAAGGCTTCTGTCTGTCTGTTAAGTGAGCTGGACAAGCTGACCTATCAGAAACTAAAACCCGGTATTTATACATTCCGGATCGCGATCCTGGACAGTGCGGATGGTGCGGTTGTGGAATCGGCAAACTATAAGATAGAAAAAGAAACCGAGATGTACCAGAACTGGTGGTTCCGGTTATACGTTATCTTTATTGCGGGACTTGTACTGATCTGGATCACATGGTTCATTACAAGAACACAGGCACAGAGAACGCTGCTGAAGCAGAAATATGAGTTGGAATACGCAAAGAAACAGATCCAGATGGGGAATGAAACCATTCTTTCCATTGCCCGGACAGTTGATGCGAAGGATTCCAATACAAGTGAGCATTCCTTCCGTGTATCGGAGTATTCTGTGGCAATCGCAAAACGGTTGCATTACACAAAGGAAAAATGTGAAAATCTCCGTCAGATGGCACTATTGCATGATATCGGTAAGATCGGTATTCCGGATGCAATTCTGAATAAGCCGGGCAGACTGACGGATGAAGAATATGCGATCATGAAAACACACGTAACACGAGGTGGTGAAATCTTAAAGGATTTTACAATGATCGACAATGTGAGCGTTGGTGCGTTGTATCACCATGAACGATATGACGGAACAGGATACTGTGCGGGACTGAAGGGAGAAGAGATCCCGTTAGATGCAAGGATCATCGGTATTGCCGATGCGTTTGATGCCATGACGGCAAACCGTGTTTATCGAAAACAACTGGATATTGATTTTGTGATTGGCGAACTGAAGCGTTGCAGCGGAACACAGTTTGATCCGAAGCTGGTAGATATTTTACTGTCCCTGATCGAAGATGGAACGATTGATGTGGAAAAACTGTATGCAAAGTCTAAGGAGGATAAGTAGGATGAAACGGACATACACTTTATGTATTATCACTTCTCTGATCATGTGTATCCTGGCAGTTGGCGTGCATCGTATCACGAGAACGGAAGAAAAGCATCTGAAAGTCGGATTTATCTTTGTCGGTGATGAGATCACACCATATACAGAGAATTTTATCAAAGCAAGAAATCATGTGATGGAAGTGTACGGAGATCAGATCGAATGTGTTACCAAATATAATGTAACGGAAGATCAGATCGAGGAACCGCTGCAGGAGCTGGTTGCTGAAAAATGTGATTATATCATCGCAGCAAGCTACGGTTATGGTCCGGTTGTGAAAGAGGTGGCGGAAAAGCATCCGGAGATCCAGTTTTGCGTTCCAACGGGGGACAATGCCAATCAGGAACCGGTTCTTTCCAATTACCACAACTGTTATGGCACGATTTATCAGGGACGTTATGTCTGTGGTGTTGTGGCGGGTGTGAAATTAAAAGAAATGATAGAAAATGGGATCATTACGCCGGAGCAGGCAAAGATCGGTTATGTTGCGGCATTTCCGTATGCAGAGGTCATATCCGGTTATACGGCATTTTATCTGGGTGTCAGATCGGTTGTGCCCGAGGCAACGATGCTTGTCAAATATACGGATACATGGTCAAATTATTCCATGGAAAAACAGGTGGCAACGGAACTGATCGAACAGGATTGCGTACTCATTTCGCAGCATTCCGACACAATAGGACCGGCAACGGCCTGCGAAAATGCAGGAGGCAGTATTCCGGTGTATCATGTTGGCTATAATCAGAGTATGACGGATGTTGCGCCGACAAGATCACTGGTAAGCAGCTGTGTGGATTATTCCTATTATTTTGAGCAGTCGATCTATGCGCTTTTGCATGACAAAAAGATCGAAGACTGCATAGACGGTAAGACATACGGACAGGATGCCATGGCAGGGCTGGATAAGAACTGGGTACGTATTCTGGATATCAATGAAGCAATTGTACCAAAGGAAACGGATCAGATCGTTGAAGATACGATCAATGAGCTGGTCAGCGGAAAAAAACAGGTATTTTCAGGAAACCTGACAGGTGTTGACCCGTATGATAGTACAAAACGGATCGACCTGAATACACCGTATATAGAAAATGAAACATCTTCATCACCGACATTTTCCTATATTTTAGATGATGTGATCACGATCGTGGAATGATGATGCGGGAATAAAAATGAGAGTGGAATGTGGGAGGCGCTTATGCAACAGGGGTCAATGTCACGGATCCGCCAGAAAACAAAAAAGGTAAAGCAGAGTGGTGGCAGGGTGCTGTTCCGTCTGATATTCAGCCGGACTATGGTCACAATTCTGCTTTTGCTGTTGCAGATATTATGTCTGGGCGGCATTTTTCGTATGGTCAGACTATCCAAAGAACTGATCACACTCAGTAACCTGGTTGGTATGGCTGCAATCGTTTATATCATCAACAGTGAGGATAACCCTGCGTTTAAGCTGGCATGGGTGCTTCCGATTTGTCTTGTGCCGGTTTTCGGGATCGGATTCTATTTCTTTATCATGCTGAATCCCGGAAATCGGGGACTGCAAAAGCTGCTAAATCGCAGAAAGGATGAGACAAAGCCGTATCTGCGGACAGAATATCATGTTGTGGAAAAACTGAAAAAAGAAAGTACCGGAATCCGTAATCTGGGGCATTATATTCAGAATCAGAATGGTTTTCCGACTTACGATCATACGAATGTAACGTTTTTCTCCACGGGAGAAGAAAAATACGCAGATCTTTTAAAGGAATTGGAGCGGGCAGAGCATTTTATCTTTCTGGAATATTTTATCATCAATCAGGGAGAAGTCTGGGATCATGTGCTGGAAATACTGGAACGGAAAGTAAAAGAAGGCGTGGAAGTACGCGTCATGTACGACGGTATGTGTGCACTTGTATCCCTTCCATACCGTTATCCGCAGCAACTTCGGGAAAAGGGAATCCGGGCAAAGATGTTTTCGCCGATCAAACCGCTTCTGTCCACGCATCAGAATAACAGAGATCACCGCAAGATCGCCGTGATCGATGGCAGGGTGGCATATAACGGCGGAATCAATCTGGCAGATGAATATATGAATCTGAAAAAACGTTTCGGGCACTGGAAGGATACGGCGGTCAAGCTGGAAGGTGAGGCAGTCAGAAGCTTTACAATCATGTTTTTACAGATGTGGTATATGACAGAAACGGGGGAGGGTGAGTATGAAACATATCTGCCGCGCTATGGTGCGCCCATGGCACCGGGCTATGTGATCCCGTTCAATGACGATCCGATTAACCGCCTTGATATTGCAGAGAGTGTTTATCTGGATATCCTGTATAAGGCAAAGAAATATGTGCATATAATGACGCCTTATCTGATCATAGACAACGAGCTCGTTACAGCATTGACTTATGCGGCGAGAAGAGGCGTGGATGTGAAGCTGATCCTGCCCCATATACCGGATAAAAAGATCATCTTTGCAATTGCAAGGACGTATTATCCACAGCTTCTGGAAGCAGGCGTAAAGATTTACGAATACACGCCGGGCTTTGTACATGCAAAGGAATTTGTTTCAGACGATAAGAAGGCGGTGGTTGGCAGTATCAATCTGGATTTCAGAAGTCTGTATGAGCATTTTGAATGTGCAACCTTTATTTATAAGAATCCGGTCATTCTGGATATAGAAAAGGACTATCAGGAAACGCTTAAGAAGTGCAGGAAAATCGATATGCAGTTTTGCGTGGATCTGCCGCTTTGGTACCGGATTGGCGGTCATGTGTTCAGGCTGTTCGGACCGCTTGTATAAAATTATAGGAAGAAAAAGAAAGGGGCTTCGGCAAATGCCGAAGCCCTTAATATTTGTAATGGATTAGCCCATAACAACTTCTACTGTATGAGTCTTACCGTCGCCGAATGCAGGAATGACATTGCCTTCAATCGCATTACCGTCAACTGTTACGCTCTTGATACCCTTGTTGACATGAGAAGGATTGGAAACCCTGATGTCATAAGTAGCACCGCGGAACTGACGTGTTGCAGTAAGACCATCCCATGCAGCAGGGATAGATGGATCAATCTTCAGACCATCGAAGTCTGCTGAGATACCAAGGATGTACTGGGAAATAGCAACCATGTTCCATGCAGCAGTACCTGTCAGCCATGAGTTCTTGCCCTGACCGAAGTTCTTACCGGTCTGCCCGATATCAGAACCAGCGTCCTTACCACCGATCATCTGACCGTATACATATGGCTCAGTCTTGTGCAGATCTGAAGTCTCTTCTGTAAAGGCAGGAGCGATCTCTGAATAATACTTAAATGCCTGATCACCCTGGCCTGCGTAAGCGGCAGCACAGATGATCCATGCATTGTTGTGAGTGAAGATACCGGCATTTTCTTTATATCCGCCCGGATATGTGGAGATTTCGCCGTACTGTACATAGTATTTTGTATAAGCAGGGTTGTTCAGAACAAGACCGTGCTTTGTATTTAATCTCTCGTCAATCGCTTTCAGAGTCTTCAGATCAGCGCCCTGATCTTTACCGATCTCTGACATGATAGCGAAGCCCTGTGGCTCGATGAAGATCTGACCTTCTTCACATTCCTTAGATCCCATCTTTTCGCCGTTTGCATCGTATGCACGCAGGAACCAGTCGCCGTCCCATGCGGATTCCATAACGTTTGCTTTCATCTTATCGATCTCAGCCTGTGCTTTTGCAGCTTCGTCGTCTTTGTCAAGGTGCTTTAAGATAGCAACGTAGTTTGGACCTGCATAGGTAAATAAAGTAGCAACCATAACAGACTCAGCAACCTTTGAGTAACCGCCTTCAGCAGCGAACTTCGGATTTGTGTAAGTCTGGAAGCTTTCACCCGGTGTATCGGAGAAGCAGGAAAGGTTGATACAGTCGTTCCAGTCAGCACGCATTGCAAGTGGAAGACCATGCGGTCCTAAGTTGTCTACAATGTGGTAGAAGGAAACTTTTAAGTGCTCCAGCATTGTCTGTGCGATAGACATATCATTATCATAAGGAACCATCTCATCCAGGATTGTCCAGTCGCCTGTTTCCTTAATATATGCGGAAACGGAAAGGATCAGCCATAACGGATCATCTGAGAAGTCTCCGCCGATATCTGCGTTACCTTTCTTTGTCAGTGGCTGATACTGATGGTAGCATCCGCCATCCGGGAACTGTGTAGAAGCAATATCAATGATTCTTTCTCTTGCACGATCCGGGATCTGATGAACGAATCCGAGAACGTCCTGGTTGGAATCACGGAAGCCCATACCACGTCCGATACCTGACTCAAAGTAGGAAGCGGAACGGGAAAGGTTGAAGGTTACCATACACTGGTACTGGTTCCAGATGTTTACCATACGGTTTACTTTTTCATCCGGTGTGTTGACATTTAAGATGCCAAGCAGGTGATCCCAGTATGCTTTCAGCTCTGCCATTCCGGCAGCAACCTTTTCGGGTGTGTTGTACTGGTCGATCATGGCAAGTGCTTTTACTTTGTTGATCGTCTTGCCGTCTGCCTCGAATTTCTGATCTTCCGGCATTTCTACATAACCGAGTACGAATACGAGTGTCTTGCTTTCACCCGGTGCAAGTTTGATCTTCTTGCAGTGGGAAGCGATCGGAGACCAGCCGTCTGCGATGGAGTTAGTCGGTGCGTTGTTTGTAACAACCTGTGGATCGCCGAAGCCGTTGTACATACCGATGAAAGCATCTCTGTCTGTATCAAAACCGTCGATCTCGTCATTTACAGTATAGAAAGCGAAGTGATTACGTCTGTCTCTGTACTCTGTCTTGTGATATACAGTAGATCCAACTACTTCAACACGTCCTGTAGAGAAGTTTCTCTGGAAGTTTGTACAGTCATCCTGTGCATCCCATAAACACCACTCAGCGAAAGAATACAGTGTGAATTCTTTATCCTGGGAGCCCTCGTTTGTCAGGACAACCTGCTGTACTTCACCGTCGTAGTTCTGTGGTACGAAGAAAGTAACTTCTGCTTTCAGATCGTTTTTCTTACCTGTGATAACAGTGTAGCCCATACCATGACGGCATTCATAAGAGTCAAGCTCTGTCTTGACCGGAGACCAGCCCGGATTCCAGATCGTACCGTTTTCATTAATATAGAAGTAACGGCCTCCCATATCGATCGGTACATTATTATAACGATAACGTGTGATACGGCGAAGACGTGCATCCTTGTAGAAGCTGTAGCCGCCTGCTGTATTGGAGATCAGAGAGAAGAACCCCTGTGTTCCTAAGTAGTTGATCCATGGATATGGAGTTCTTGGAGATGTGATGACATATTCTCTTCTGTCATCATCGAAATAACCAAATTTCATAATTCTATGTCCTTTCGTAATTTAAATTTGCGAAAACTTAGAAAACGATTAAGTAAGACAAGATTTTGAAATCTTTACAGACAAAATTATACTCAATGCCCGGAATAAAAGCAAGCAAAAGCTGGCAAAAACAAACTTATTTTAATAGTTGTAATATAGAAGAAAAGGGTTTATTATAAATATGAACAAAATGTAAACGAACTGTGTATGAACTGTTCAAAAACGGATCGCCAAAATTGTGAAATAGTACCAAAAATATAGAAACTATACAAAAAAAAGTAAAAAACCATTGCCAAATTATCCAAATTGTAATATATTAAAAAGGCGAAAACGATTAAGTAATTTTCATGTTTTCCTTGAGAGGAGAAGACATGGTATCCATGAAAGATATAGCTGCTGCTTGCCACGTTTCCGTTGCCACAGTCAGTAAAGCACTGAATGGGCACAGAGATATCAGCGAGGAGACGAAGCTACATATTAAGAAGGTAGCGAAGGATATGGGGTACTTCCCCAATTCAGTTGCCAGAGCATTAAAAACAAATAAGACATTTAACATCGGTGTCCTGTTTGTGGAAGAAGCACACAGTGGTCTGACACATAACTACTTTTCACATCTGCTTGACAGCTTTAAGGTCACGGCAGAGGCGCAGGGATACGATATCACATTCCTTAATTGCAATAAGCAGAGAAAAGACAGAATGTCTTATCTGGAACACAGCCGCTACAGGGGCTTCGATGGAGTTGTCATTGCATGTGTCAACTTTGAAGATCCCGAAGTGATCGAACTGATCGAAAGTAATCTTCCGGTCGTGACGATCGACAGGGTATTCCCCAACCGCATCAGTATTGCTTCCGATAATAAGAAAGGGATCACAGATCTGGTTTCCTACATTATTAAAAAGGGGCATACAAAGATCGCATACATACACGGCCGTGATTCCGCAGTCACAAGGCAGCGTCTGACAGGCTTCCGGGAAGTGATGGAACAACATGATATTGTTGTTCCGGAAGAATATATCCGGGAGACCGATTATCGGGATATCCAGAGAACGGCGATCGCAACGGCAGAACTTTTAAAATTGCCGGATCCGCCTACCTGTATTTTGTTCCCGGATGACTATGCTGCATATGGTGGCATCAATGTAATAAAAGCCGCAGGGCTCCGCATTCCGGAAGATGTTTCGGTAGCAGGATATGATGGCATCTCACTGGCGACTAAGATAGAGCCGAAGATGACGACGATCAAGCAGGACACCAAGACGATGGGAATGCTGGCAGCGGAAAAACTGATCGCTCTGATCGAGAGACCGAGTACGACGGAGATTACATCCATCACCGTGCCGGGCATCCTTTTACCGGGGGCGACAGTTGCAAGCCAATAAAGGCATTTATATCACGCAAGTGATACTTTAATAAATGCAAGGTACTATTAACCAACACTTTATTTCAAACATTTTTTAGAGGAGGACAAAAAAAGAATGAAAAAGAAATTATTAAGTGTAGTTCTTTCAACAGCTATGGTAGCATCTCTTTTAGTAGGATGCGGTAGCAGCAACGATGCAGCAGATGATTCTGCAGCAACAGACGCAGCAACAGATGAAGCAACAGACGCTGCAACAGATGAAGCAACAGATGCAACAGACGCAACTGATGCTGCAACAGATGAAGAAGCAGATGTAGAGCTTCCAGAAGATACAGGTAAAGTTCTTAACATTTACTGCTGGAACGACGAGTTCGCTAACCGTCTGAAAGATCACTATCCGGGATACGAAGCAAATGATCCTGATGATGCTTTAGCAGGTGGTAAGATCGGTGATGTTGAAGTTAAGTTCACATCTACACCATCTACAGACAACGCTTACCAGAACAACCTGGATGCTACTCTTCCTGGAAACGCAGATGCAGCAGCAGATGACAAGGTTGATATGTTCTTAGTAGAAGCTGACTACGCATTAAAGTATGTTAACACAGATCTTTGTATGCCAGTAGCTGATCTTGGAATCAAAGATTCTGAATTAGCTAACCAGTATCAGTATACAAAAGATATCATGACAGATTCTGACGGAAACTTAAAGGGTCTTTCATGGCAGGGATGTCCTGGTGTTCTGATCTACAACCGTGAAGCAGCTAAAGAAGTTTTCGGTTCTGATGATCCAGATACAGTACAGGCTAAGGTTTCTGACTGGGCTACATTCAATGCTACAGCAGCAGAAATGAAAGATGCTGGCTACAAGATGACAGCTACAACAAACGATACATTCCGTACATACTCTAACAACGTAACAACTCCTTGGGTTGTTGATGGAAAGATCCAGATCGATGACAACATCAAAGCATGGGTTGACGCTTCTAAGGAAATGGCTGACAACGGATACTGTGGAACACAGGCTCTTTGGTCAGATGACTGGAGCAAAGGCTTCTATCCAGACGGAAAAGTATTCTGCTACTTTGGACCAGCTTGGTTAATCAACTTCTCTATGGCAGCTGATACAGAAGGTTCTATCGCTAACGCAGGTGGCTGGGGTGCTTGTGAAGGTCCTCAGGGCTTCTACTGGGGTGGTACATGGATCGCAGCAGCTACAGGTACAGACAATGCTAACCTTGTTGCAGATATCATGAGAAAACTTACAACAGATGAAACAATCATGACAGACATCGTTAAAGCAGATAGCGACTTCGTAAACAACAAGCCAGCTATGGAAGCAGCAGCTCAGGATGATTCTTATGCATTCCCTGTATTAGGCGGACAGAATCCACTGGCTATGTTCTGTGCAGGTGCTGATAAGATTTCTCTTTCTAACATCACAGAGTACGATCAGGGATGTAACGAAGAGTTCCAGAATGCTATGACAGGCTACTTCGATGGCAACTACGCTACATATGATGAAGCACTTGATGCATTCTACACAGCTATTACTGAAAAATATCCTGAACTTACATACTAAGATTTAGGAATCGCATAGTAAGATAGCGAAATAGCTAGTGCGCCTGTTTGGCGGTCAGCCGGACAGGCGCACTTTTTTAACAGACAGGTTTGGAAAAATAACATGCGGAGGTGTGGTACAGTATGGCTAAAAAGAAAAGCGGAACTGTTCTTCGTTATAATCGGTGGGGCTACATTTTCTTAATTCCTTTTATTGTAGTATTTATTATCTTTCAGTTGATTCCTCTGATTAGCACGATCTATAATAGTTTCTTTGAACACTATTTTAAAAATGGTTTAACAGAAGTTGGACCTACATTTATTGGTATCCAGAATTATGCGACCCTGTTTACAACGGGTGACCTGCCTAAATACTTAGGCAACACAATGATCATGTGGATCATCGGATTTGTTCCTCAGATCCTTCTTTCATTACTTCTTGGTGCTTGGTTCTCAGATCCGAGCCTGAGATTAAAACATCAGCAGTTCTTTAAAACTGTTATTTACTTACCGAACTTAATCATGGCATCAGCTTTTGCCATGTTATTCTTTACATTGTTCTCAGATGGTGGTCCGATCAACTCTTTGTTGATGCAGATGGGCATTCTGAGCGAGCCTTACAAGTTCCTGTCACACGCAGGAAGCGCAAGATCCTTAGTTGGATTCATGAACTTCTTAATGTGGTTTGGTAATACGACAATCTTATTACTGGCAGGTATGTTAGGTATTGATACATCCTTATATGAAGCAGCCGAAGTTGACGGTGCTACTTCTACACAGGTATTCTTCAAGATCACATTACCACTTTTAAGACCTATTCTGGTATACGTAATGGTTACATCTCTGATCGGTGGTCTGCAGATGTACGATGTACCACAGATCTTAACAAATGGTCAGGGTAATCCGGCTCGTACAACAATGACACTGATCATGTATCTGAATAAGCACTTATATTCTAAGAACTACGGTCTTGGTGGTGCGCTTTCAGTTATCCTGTTTATTGTAACCGGTATTTTGAGTGTCATCGTATTTAAGATGAACCAGGCATCAGAGAAATAGGAGGCGAAAATATGAATGCATCATCTAAAGGTTTAAATGTAAAGACTAGAAGAGTCATTTCATATGTAGTTCTCGTTATTGTAACTATTATGTGTCTGTTCTGGTTCTATGTATTATTTGTAAACTCAACACGTTCACATGCAGATTTAACAAAGGGTTTCAGTGCCCTGCCAAGTACAAACGCGCTGAAGAACGTAAACAGCTTGTTACACAGCAGTAACATCCCGATTCTTTCCGGTCTGCTTAACAGTGTTATCGTAGCTGGTTTTACAGCATTATTGAGTACATACTTCTCAACAATGACTGCATATGCAATCCATGCATATGATTTCAAATTAAAGAAATTTATGTTCACATTTATTCTCGGTATTATGATGATCCCTACACAGGTAACTGCACTTGGTTTCATCCAGTTAATGAGAAAAATGCACTTAATGAACTCTTTCATTCCGCTGATCATACCGGCAATCGCAGCTCCGGCCGTATTCTTCTACATGAAGCAGTACATGGAAAGTACACTTCCTCTGGAACTGTTAGAAGCAGCTCGTATCGATGGTGCCGGCGAGTTCAGAACATTTAACCAGATTGCACTTCCACTTATGAAACCGGCTATTGCGGTTCAGGCAATCTTCTCATTCGTAGGAAGCTGGAATAACTACTTCACACCTGCCTTAATTTTGACAGATGACAATAAGAAGACACTTCCTATTTTGATCGCAACACTTCGTTCTGCTGACTATTTGAAGTTTGATATGGGTCAGGTTTACATGATGATCACATTCTCTATTTTACCTGTTATCATCGTATACCTCATCCTTTCTAAGAACATCGTATCTGGTCTTGCAGTTGGTGCTGTTAAAGGTTGATATTTGCAAATTAAAAGCACATACCTTCGGGTATGTGCTTTTTTATTTGCAAAATGGGCAAAACTCTTATTTTATGCTTATTTAATAGTCTTTTTGGGGGAAAGATGGTAAAATAAGAACTGGGTCATGCAAATGATCCGGAAAGGGATATGAAAATGAGCGATATTTTGCAGAATGATAAAGTGCAGGAAACAGAAGAAAGACGTACGATCTCTGAGATTGCTGCGCAGATGGAAGAAGAGGAAGAACTGACAGGGGAAAACAATCCACTGAATCGGATGGAAAAGGGAACGGATACCAGAAATCCGATTATCAAAGCGCTGGAACGGTTTGGAGATCTGTTTGCATTGAATCTGACCTTTTTGCTGTCCTGTATTCCGGTTATCACAATAGGTGCTTCTGTGACAGCGCTGTTTACCATGACTAACAAAATGGTCAGAAATGAAGACGGTACGATGTGGAAAGGCTTCTGGAAGGCATTCAGGCAGAATTTCAAGGTGGGCACCAAAATGTGGGCGGTCATCCTTGTGTATCTCGGCGTTGTATATGCGGAATACGCGTATATGATACAGTCCGCAGGACAGACAACCAGTTTTATGGTGGTTCTGATTGGCTTTGAAATGGTGCTGTTATCCTTTTTACTGCCGTTTCTGTTCCCGATCATTGCAAGATATGAAAATACGATCGGCAATTACATCAAGAATACACTGATTATTTCTGTGTCAAACTTTAAGACGTGGCTGGTTGTATTTATCATCTGGTTTGTACCGGCGCTTGCGCTGGCTGCAAGTGCGTTGCTTTTGGCATATACATGGTACTTGTGGCTTCTGGTCATGTTTGCTGTGCAGGCGTATGCAACATCTATGATCCTGCAGAAGGTGTTTGATAAGCTGGAAGAGGCACAGACAGCGGGAAAGGAGTGAGGCATTACAGATGAGTAAAGAAGAATATATCGACGCGTTGGAGCGGAAATTGTGGGATCGACTGGATCCTGATCAACTGAGAGACATCATTTCTTATTATAAAGATTATTTTGCAATGGAAGCTGCAAAGGGGATTTTGGAGGAAGAGACGATACAGAAGCTGGGAGATCCTGCGTTGCTTGCAAAAAGTATTCTTGCGGCGGAGGGCAGTAAGGGAGAATCGGCAGAGCCGGAGATCGAGCAGGGCATGCAAAAGCAGCACCGGGGATTCCAAAGTGGCAGGCTGCTCGTCCCACTTGTGATCGTAGCGGTTCTGGTCGTGCTGTGTGCGATCATCGGACTGATCTTTTCTGTTGTCAGTGCACTTCTGCCATTCTTATTTGTTCTGGCATTTGTTTTTCTGATTTTTTCCTTTTTTAAAAATAATCGATAAAGAAACAAAATTAAAAAGCCTATCAGGGGTGATAGGCTTTTTTGGGGAGTATAAATAAAAATACTATTCTTACAACAGAGCAATTGGGGATTGCTGTTGTATGATTAGATTATAGGATATTTTAGAAAAATTATCAAGAATTATTTTGCCTGAGTGACCATTTATGAAAAAAATAAGACCGAATATGCATAAAAATTAAAATCCTCCGAATACTAGTACTGCAACACAAAATGAAGGAGGAAACAGTTATGGCAAAGAATGAAACAAACGCAAAGAACAGTGCACAGAACAGTCAGGATGAACAGTCTAAGAACAGTGCAAAACAGGCATACAAAAATGCAAGTGACACAAAATCCTGCACTTCTGACTACAAGGATAAACAGTCTAATAAAAACGATCAGTAATCAAAAGCAGGCATGTCCTGCTTTACATAGCATCATTTATATTGACAGCCCGGAAAAATCATTTTAAGATAAGCGTATGAAAACATTTGAGTGTATTGCACCATGCCATTTCGGGCTGGAAGCAGTGTTAAAAAGAGAAATTATAGAATTAGGGTATGAAATAACATCGGTCGAAGATGGCCGTGTCACATTTATCGGTGACGCTGAGGCAGTCTGTCGTGCCAATGTTTTTTTGCGTACAGCAGAAAGAATACTGATTAAAGTAGGACAGTTCCATGCGGAAACGTTTGATGAGCTGTTTGAGGGAACAAAGGCACTTCCGTGGGAAGAATATCTGCCACAGAATGCCAAATTCTGGGTCACCAAGGCTGCAAGCGTCAAAAGTAAGCTGTTCAGCCCATCGGATATCCAGTCGATCATGAAAAAAGCCATGGTAGAGCGGATGCGCAAGGTTTATCGGGTGAACTGGTTCCCGGAGGACGGAGATGCTTTTCCGGTGCGTGTTTTTCTGCATAAGGATGAAGTGACGGTTTCTCTGGATACAACCGGAGAATCACTGCATAAGAGAGGCTACAGAAAGCTGACGGCAAAAGCCCCGATTGCAGAAAATCTTGCAGCGGCACTGATTATGCTGACACCATGGAATAGGACAAGGATTCTGGTGGATCCTTTCTGCGGAAGCGGTACGATCCCGATCGAAGCAGCTATGATGGCTGCCAATATGGCACCGGGCATGAACCGCAGCTTTCTGGCAGAAAGCTGGACACACATCATTCCGAAAAAAGAGTGGTACGCCTGCATGGATGAGGCAGCGGAGCTGGTTGATTTCAGCCAGATGCCGGATATTCAGGGCTATGATATTGATGATGAGATGGTAAGAATTGCAAGAGAAAATGCAAAACTGGCAGGCGTGGAGCAGTATATCCACTTCCAGCGCAGAGGCGTAGAGGCGCTCAGCCATCCGAAAAAATACGGGTTTATCATTACAAATCCGCCGTATGGAGAACGACTGGAAGATAAAAATACGATCGCGTCCATTTACCGTACACTGGGCGAACGCTACAGACAGCTTGATTCCTGGTCGCTTTATGTGATCACCTCCTATGAGGATGCACAGCAGATGATCGGCAGAAAGGCAGATAAAAACCGCAAGATCTATAATGGTATGTTAAAAACCTATTATTATCAGTTTATGGGGCCGAAGCCGGGGAGCAGATCATGACAGGAAAAGCAGCAAAAGCCTATGTGACAGCCTGTCTTCTGGTATTTGCGGTCAGCCTGTGTCTGCTCGTATATCAGGGCAGAAAAGGCGTGCAGGCAGAAGAAACGGCAAATCTGCCGACCGAAATAACAGGGCAGGAAAACTGCATGCAGTACGATGCATCACTGGCAGAGAATACACTTCTGCTGCAGTTGCCGGATGGTGTGGCAGAGCAGGATATAGAAGTGCAGAGCGACTGTATGGCAAAAAAGGTGACGATCCGTCTACGGAAAGAAGCGGGCGGCAAGCAGCTGGACAGACAGTATTTTCAGAAACGTCCGATCCTGCAGAATATTTCTTTTGTGGAAAGTGAAGTAAAAGAAGAACAGGATACGATCCTTTTTACATTTGTTTTAAATCAGCCGCAGGAGGCTTCTGTGCATTTGCAGCAGGAAACTGTGGGAACAGAGGCAGAGATTACATTGCAGGCACCGGTCACGCTTTATGACAGGATTGTCGTTCTAGATGCCGGGCATGGCGGAAGCGATGCGGGAGAAACTGCCATGGCACAGGATGTGAGCCTGCAGGAAAAAGATATAACGCTTGCAACTGTAAAGAAAGCAGGAGAACTGCTTTCGGCGCAGGGCATACAGATTTATTATACAAGAGAAGATGACAGCGACCGCAGCGGACAGGACAGAGTGGACTTTGCCAATGCACTGCAGGCAGATATGCTGATCAGCGTCCATGTAACGTCGACGGAGGATACGACGGTTTACGGAATCCAGACAGAATACAATGCACAGTATTTTATACCGGATTTCTCCAGCGCGGATCTTGCTTATCTGCTGCTTACCAAGGTTGCGGAAACGACCAATGAAAAGGCACTGGATATTATATCGGGTCAGGATGACAATGCGGTGATCAGGGATGCCATGATTCCGGTCGCACAGCTTGACATGGGCTTTTTGAGTAACCAGCAGGAACGTAAGCTGCTGCAAAAAGATGCATATACAGAAAAAGTGGCACAGGGCATCTGTGATGCTGTGCTTTTGGCATACAAGGAGATGGGAAAGTGAAACAGATCGTATTAGCAAGTACAAATCAGGGAAAAGTCAGGGAAGTTGCCATGATGGTACAGGACATGGGAATTGAGATCATTCCGCTGTCAGAAACGGCTTTTCAGGGAGAAATAGAAGAGAACGGAACGACTTTTGAAGAAAATGCCATCATAAAGGCAACACAGGTGGCAAAAACACTGGGTGTTCCGGCACTTGCAGATGATTCCGGCCTGGAGATCGATTATCTGAATAAAGAACCGGGCATTTATTCCGCACGATATCTGGGACATGATACCCCGTACGCGATCAAAAACAAGCAGATTCTGGAAAAACTGAAAGATGTACCAGAGGAGCAGCGTACAGCGCGGTTTGTATGTGCTATGGCACTTGTTCTCCCGGATGGGACGACAAAGACAACACAGGCGACCATGGAAGGCCGTATCGGTTATGAGATCAAGGGAGAGAATGGGTTTGGATATGATCCGATCTTTTACCTGCCGGAGTTTGGAAAAAGCTCTGCGGAAATCTCACCGGAACAGAAAAACGCGATCAGTCACCGCGGAAAAGCACTGCGGCTGATGAAAGATAAAATAAAAGAATTGTGTAAGGATGAAGCATGAAGATACTGGTTGTAAGTGATACACATCGCCACAATGAGAATTATTTTAAAGTGATCGAAAAACTCGGAAAGATAGATCTTGTGATCCATTGCGGGGATGCAGAGGGAAGTGAATATGCGATCAGCGAAAGGGCTGGCTGTGAGACGCTTATTGTGATGGGAAATAATGATTTTTTCTCCAAACTGCCGCGGGAGATCGAGACGACTATCGGAAAATACAAGGTCTGGATCACGCACGGACATAATTACTATGTTTCCATGAACAGTGAAATCATCAAGGAAGAAGCGGTCCGCCGGGGCGTTGATATTGTATTTTACGGACATTCGCACAGACCGGTCATAGAGATCGGGAAAGAAGTGATCGCTGTGAATCCGGGCAGCCTTTCCTATCCGAGACAGGAAGGAAAAAGACCGTCTTATGTGGTAATGGATATCGACAGAGAAGGGGAAGCACATTTCAATATTTGCTATCTGTAAAAAACTTGTAAAAAAACTGCAAAAAATTGTTGACAATGGAAAAACCATATAATATAATATATCTTGCGTCACGGATAAAGAGTGATACAAAACGGGGTGTGGCTCAGCTTGGCTAGAGCGCCTGGTTTGGGACCAGGAGGTCGCAGGTTCGAATCCTGTCACCCCGATTTTTTATGCAAGATTTTGCGGGTGTAGTTCAATGGTAGAACACCAGCCTTCCAAGCTGGATACGTGGGTTCGATTCCCATCACCCGCTTGGCATTTTATGACTGTCATTCATTACAGGAACAGAGGTGCCCCATTATGAAAGAAGCACACCGACGTGTGCAGATGTGTGTTCGTAGCTCAGCTGGATAGAGCAACGGCCTTCTAAGCCGTGGGTCGGGGGTTCGAATCCCTTCGAGCACGTATGAGGGAAGCTGGTTCTTCCCTCAAATCATATGGTGGGTATGGCGCAGTTGGTTAGCGCGCCAGATTGTGGCTCTGGAGGCCAAGGGTTCGAATCCCTTTACCCACCTTTTCTGATAATGGGCTATCGCCAAGCGGTAAGGCACAGGACTTTGACTCCTGCATTCGGCAGTTCGAATCTGCCTAGCCCAGTTTAAAATATGGGCCACTAGCTCAGGTGGTAGAGCACTTGACTTTTAATCAAGTTGTCCGGGGTTCGAGTCCCCGGTGGCTCATTTGAAAATCTTGAAGCTGACTATGCTTCAAGATTTTTTGTATAATAGGAAATTCTGCCGGACTTTATGCGGCACGGCGGAGTACGTTATATGCGGATGTGGCGGAATTGGCAGACGCGCCAGATTTAGGTTCTGGTGGGAGACCGTGCAGGTTCAAGTCCTGTTATCCGCATGAATGCCATACAGGCATAAGAAAAGAGGATGTTTCTTCCGAGACATCCTCTTTTTGTGTTAATGTTTTTTACATTATCGTTTTGGCATTTTTTTAAGTTTGCTTTCTTTGAAGGATGCAGTAGCTTTTTCCCAACTGCTGATACCGATTGTTTGCAGGCAGGATTTGGTATATTTTGCATACTGTGGTGTATCCATATACTTGAAAACCTTGTAAGCAGGCTTTTCTTTGCCATCCGTGGTATAAAGGCCAAAGCTCAGCCCCTGTGATACCTCGGAAGCGTCATCTTGCATTGAACGGAAGATGACGGCATCAATCATCGGATTGAATTCTGCCTTGTAATAAGTGTAGGCAATGGCTGCTGCCTGCACATCCTGCCCGCAATTAGATGTAAAGCCCTGTTCGGATAACAGGATATGCGTATCGGATCCGAAGTTCTTTTTTACATAGTTTGTCATGACATCCAGATTCCTTGGTGAAACAAAATCGCTGTCAAGACTGTTCTTTGTATAAGAATCTCTCCATGTTGCGGATTGTGTCAAAATAGCAGGGTAAGCATGGTAGGCAAGATTCCATTTAATGTTTTTGTTTTGTGATTTGATTTCACTGTTGAAAGCATCCATAAATGGTTTTGCACCCCAGTCACCGCACCGGTTAATCCAGGTGTGGTCGGTACAGATGAATACGCGTGCGTTTTTATAGTTGCTGCGGACTGCATAGTATAAAATACGATAAGTGTCTGCATAGTTTTGCATAAAAGCGGTTTTTCCGGTGTTTCCGGCGTAATACCACATCGGATAAATATTGACTTCGTTCCCCAGAATCCAGTTATCGAGATGGCAATCTTGTGTGGAATAGCGTTCAGCGAGAAAACTGAAGGCTGCTTCCAGTGTTTCACGGGCTTTTTTGGTCTGGGCGTTCATGGCATAGTAACCTGTTCCGGATGAAGCTGATTTTGTGCCATAGAGCAGATAAGAATAGGAACTGCCCGGGTAGCGCAGCATGAGCTGTCCGGTAACTGTCATTCCGTTCTGGTTGGCAGAAGAAATAAAACTGCCATACGGATCGTTGAAATAATAGGTTTTGCCATTGTACCGGTAGGCATAAGAGCCACCTGTTATAACATCATTCAGATTCATGTTAATAAATGTATGCTGTATGCCAAGTCCTGTATCTAATGAGCCTTGCAGTCCTTTTTTGGAGGTTGTGGACGGGAAGGCAGCGGTATAAGCTGCTGCAGCTTCCGGGTTCTTGACAAAGGAACTGCCGGATATGATAAAGTAGGATTTCCCTTTTTTCACGGCAAGTGCATACTTGCCCTGAATCAGATGATTTCCTTTTTCGTCGACCAGAGGCAGGGAAAACTGTGGTTTTGTCAGCTTCGGGCAGGCGGCAATCTTTTTTTCGTATTTATCGGTGGCGGGATTGACTCTGACCAGATAATAGGAGTCGTCGCTGCTCTTCAGTCGTTTCGGTACGGAAGCGCTGACAAAGAGCTGCCCGTCCTTGACTTCTACTTTTTTGAGTTTGCCGGCATTTTTCTGTGCTTTGTATTCTTTGACCCCTTTTTTGATCTTGCAGGACAGAACATTGGAATAAGAACTGTAGCAGATGCTGCCTGTGGAATCTGTGGCAAAAGCACGGACACGGAAGTAATATGTTTTCCCTTTGGGTAGATTCTGGATTGTGTAGCTTGTTTTGTTCCCAACGGTCTCTTTATTCACATTTTTTTTGAATTTTTTATCGGTTGTATAAGAAATCTCGTAGTTTTTGGCAGTGGCCGTGTAGCTTAAAGCAACTTTACCGGCGCTTTTGTTCCGCGCATTTGTAAGCTGTGGTGCCTTCGGCTTTGCATCTATCCATTTGGCATACAGCGTAAGTGGATTTACAATACCGTTTTCGTCGGAATCGATATAAGAACCGGCAGGGATCTCCGTTACCTTCTCGGTAAAAGTATTGTCCGCATACCAGCCGTCAAATTTGTAATTTTTCCGCGTAGCATCCGGTAAAACGATTGTGTCGTCAGTGACACGGAAGCTGTAAGGAATATCAATTTCGTTACCATCTGCATCAACATCGCTTATGCTGCCGCCATTTGTTTCATAGTTGATTTCAAAGGAATAAGGGGTTGTTTTCCAGTTGGCTGTAAAGGTCATATCTTTATTTAGAGAAAGATTATAAATACTGGAAGTTTTTCGATAGGTTTTGCCGTTAGTCAGGCAGTTCCAGGAAGCTAACTGATAGCCTTGGCGGACCGGCTGCAGAAAATCCGCAGTTTCATAAAAGTCGTACAGATGTAAGGATGTACCCTGATAGGTGAGCGGAAACTGCATCAGAACGGTCTGGGCATCACTGTCGTAAAAAGTGATTGTAATGGTTTGACCAACCTCGGTGGCATCTGCGTCCAGATCATCATCCGGCAAAGCGTTTTGCTGTGAGTCGTCATTGGCAGATACAGATGCATCTTCGCCTGTTGTTTGCGTATCATTTTCCGAGACAGAAGCATGCACAGGCAAATCCATTGGCCGTAGCAGCAGAAGCGCTGCCAGAAAGATTGATAGAATTCTTTTAGGTTTTTTCATTGTTTACCTCCCTCATATTGATTCTTCTTATATTATAAAGGAAGAAAGGGTGTTCTACAACAAAAGAAAGCACAAAAAGGACTTTACAAAGTCACAGTTTTCATGTATAAGAAAGATGAAGAAGTAGGGAATTTAATTGAAGAAGTAGGAGGGTCATTATGACATTACAAAGAGAAGTGATAGAACTGAAGCTGGAGGATCAGCTGGAGGGCATTACACAGTCCATGTACAGTAAATCTATTTCAGCCTGCAGCGATAAAGAACTTTATTATGCAATTCTCCGCCTGACGAAAGGTATGCTGGAGATCACAGAGCCAATCAGTGGGCCGAAAAAAGTATATTATATTTCGGCAGAATTTCTGATCGGAAAACTGTTATCCAACAATCTGATCAATCTGGGCATTTATGATAAATTGAGCGGCATTTTGGAAAAGAACGGCAAGAAACTGGCAGCGATCGAAGAGGTTGAGCCGGAGCCGTCACTTGGCAACGGCGGACTTGGCAGACTGGCAGCCTGCTTTCTGGATTCCATTGCAACACTTGGTCTGCCGGGCGACGGTATCGGTCTGAATTATCATTTCGGGCTGTTTAAACAGGTGTTTAAAAATCACAAGCAGTATGCAGAAAAAAATGACTGGATCGAGGATGATTCCTGGCTGACAAAGACAGATGTGACATTTGATGTCATGTTTGGTGAGCATAAGGTAACTTCCCGTTTGTATGATATTGATGTAGTGGGTTATGAAAACGGTATTAACAAGCTGCATCTGTTTGATATTGAAACAGTGGATGAAAGCATTGTAAAATCAGGCATTGATTTTGATAAGAAAGATATCGATAAAAACCTGACTTTATTCTTATACCCGGATGATTCCGATGAAGCAGGTAATCTGCTCCGTATCTATCAGCAGTATTTCATGGTCAGCAATGGTGCACAGCTTATCTTAAAAGAACTGCGTGAAAAGAAATGCGATCTGCGCAAGATGAATGAGTATGCGGTGATTCAGATCAACGATACCCATCCGACAATGATTATTCCGGAACTGATCCGTATTCTGGTAGATGAAAAGGCATTTACGATTGATGAAGCAATCGATGTAGTCAGCAAGACGTGTGCTTATACCAATCATACGATTCTGGCGGAAGCACTGGAAAAATGGCCGCTCAAGTATCTGGAAAAGGTTGTACCGCAGCTTGTACCGATTATCAAAGAGCTTGATAAACGTGTCCGTGCGAAATATGACGATGAGAGAGTACAGATCATCGATAAGGACGACAGAGTCCATATGGCACATATTGACATTCATTACGGATTTTCCGTTAATGGTGTGGCAGCGATCCATACAGAGATCCTGAAAGAAACAGAACTGAATCATTTTTATAAGATCTATCCGGAGAAGTTCAACAATAAGACAAACGGTATTACATTCCGCCGCTGGCTTTTATCCTGCAACAAACCGCTTGCCCAGATGCTGACGGAAACAATTGGCGACGGCTATAAGAAGAATGCGGATGAACTGAAGAAACTGCTGCAGTTTGAGGACGACAGCAAGGTACTTGACCGGATCGCAGCGATCAAGCATGAAAAGAAACAGGAACTGGCTGCATATCTGCAGGAGAACGAAGGCGTTACCGTAGATCCGAATTCTATCTTCGATATCCAGATCAAGCGTCTGCATGAGTACAAACGTCAGCAGATGAATGCGCTGTATATCATACATAAATATTTGGAGATCAAGTGCGGCAAGAAGCCAAGTACACCGATCACCTTTATTTTCGGTGCCAAGGCAGCACCTGCCTATATCATTGCACAGGATATCATCCACCTGCTGCTCTGCCTGCAGGAGCTTGTCAATAACGATCCTGATGTAAAAGATTACATGAAGGTTGTCATGGTGGAAAACTACAATGTCAGCTATGCGGAAAAGCTGATCCCTGCCTGCGATATTTCCGAGCAGATCTCTCTGGCAAGTAAGGAAGCATCCGGAACAGGTAATATGAAGTTTATGCTGAACGGAGCAGTGACACTCGGTACAAGTGACGGTGCAAACGTAGAGATTGATGAGCTTGTCGGCGAAGACAATATTTATATCTTCGGTGAAAAGTCCGAAACAGTCATCAAACATTATGAGAATGCGGATTATGTTTCCAGGGATTACTATGAGAAGAGCCCTGTGATCAAGGAAGCAGTGGACTTTATCATAAGTGATGCGCTTGTGAAGATCGGAGATAAGGAAAATCTGGAACGTCTTTACAAAGAGCTTCTGAACAAAGACTGGTTCATGACATTGTTGGATCTGGAAGCTTATATCAAGACAAAGGATCAGGCACTGGCAGATTACGAAAAGAAAGAAGAATGGAAGAAGAAAATGCTCGTCAACATTGCAATGGCAGGTTTCTTCTCATCAGACAGAACAATCGCACAATACAATGAGGATATCTGGAAATTAAAAAAAGACGAGATGTAAGGTGGCAGAAATGAGGAAAAATAGAAAAGCCGGCATTTTACTGCCGATCACAAGTCTTCCCAGCAGATATGGGATCGGAACACTGGGAAAGGAAGCATACGCATTTGTGGATTTCCTCAAAAAAGCAGGACAGTCCTACTGGCAGATATTGCCGGTAGGACCTACCGGTTATGGGGATTCGCCGTATCAGTCGTTTTCGACTTTTGCAGGGAATCCTTATTTTATCGATCTGGAGCTGATGATTGAGGAGGGACTGCTGACAAAGGAAATCTGTGACCGGGCAGAGCTTGGCACCAATCCGCAATATGTGGATTATGAAAAACAATATCAGAACCGTTATCCGCTGCTCCGTCTGGCGTTTCAGAGCTTTACGGCGCAGGGCGGGATCAGAGACAAGGCATATCGCAGCTTTTGCGAAGAAAATGCATTCTGGCTGCCTGATTATGCCCTGTATATGGCAGTGAAGGAAACCTTTGACGGCAAGAGCTTTTCCGAGTGGGACGAAGATATCAGACTGCGCAGGGAAGATGCCCTGCAGAAATATAAGATCGCCTGCAGGGAAGAAATGGATTTTATCTACTTCCTGCAGTATGAGTTTGCAAAGCAGTGGAAGCAATTAAAAGCATATGCAAATGAAAATGGCATTCGCATCATCGGGGATATTCCGATCTATGTGGCAGCAGACAGTGCGGATACCTGGGCGAATCCACAGCTGTTCCAGCTTGAGGAGGACGGTGTTCCGAAAGCAGTGGCAGGCTGCCCGCCGGACTGTTTCAGTAAAACAGGCCAGCTTTGGGGCAATCCCGTTTACGACTGGGACTATCATAAACAGACCGGATTTGCATGGTGGATCCAACGGATCCGTTACTGCTACCAGCTTTATGATGTGGTCAGGATCGATCATTTCAGAGGTTTTGATGCATATTATGCCATTCCCTACGGGGATCCGACGGCAGAGTTCGGTACCTGGATGCCGGGGCCGGGCATGGAGCTTTTTGAAGCACTGCAGAAGGCACTCGGCAAGATGGATGTCATCGCAGAGGACCTTGGCTTTTTGACGCCGTCTGTGCTGAAACTGGTACGAAAGACCGGTTATCCGGGCATGAAGGTACTGCAGTTTGCATTTGATCCGGCAGGAGACAGCACGTATCTGCCGCACAATTATCCGAAAAACAGTGTGGTCTATACGGGCACGCATGACAATGATACATCGATCGGCTGTTATAAGTCGTTAAGCCGCAGGGAAAAACAGTTTGCAAAGGCTTATCTGGGACTGCAGGGGACGAAAAACATCAACTGGGCATTTATCCGCACGGCGCTGGCCAGTATGAGCGATACGGCGATCATCATGATGCAGGATTATCTGGGACTTTCCTCCGAAGCGCGGATCAATACACCGTCAACGCTGGGAGATAACTGGAAGTGGCGTATGCTGCCCGGTCAGGCAGATGAGCAGCTGGCAGAGAAAATCAGGGAAACCTGTTTTGTATATGCAAGATGCAGTAAGCAATGAGTGAAAAAAACAGCCGAACTTAATGTCCGGCTGTAGCCATATTGGAGTTGTGATAGGCGGGATCGTTTGTGACATCTGCAAGGAACCAGTCCGGCATGACAAAGGCATTGGCACTTTCTTCATCCGGGAATTCCACCTCTGCCATAACGAGGTCGGATGGTGAATGGAACAGATCCAGTTCAATGACCAGATTGGTATGGTCGATCGGAATTTTGTAGCGAGTTTTGTGGATAACAACCCCTTCTGTCTTTGGCAGGAGCTTTTCAAAGGCTTCCTGTGTCAGCGGCAGGTTGTATTCTTCCCGCACCATAAGACCGCTTCCTTTATAGGTAAAGACGTATTTGCTGTCCTGCTTGCGGATCCGCATGACGGGATCGGTGCACAGATACGCCTGCTTGATCTCATAATGTGGATAAGCATCCAGATTTTCGGGAAGCTGTTTGATCGTAAATTTACGTTCGATTTCCATGATTTTGTACTCCGTTTCAAAAGGATTTGTGGATGCGGATGTATATGACAGACAGGCTGCCATCCGCTATCATTACTATTATATATGGTGAGTGGTAAAAATGCGAATTATTTTTCTGCGATAGAGCAGAAGAACAGGAGAAAACTATGAATAAAGTATGTGTATTTCTGGCAGACGGTGTGGAGGAGATCGAAGCACTGACTGTGGTAGACATTTTAAGACGTGGCGGCGTTACGGTAGAGACAGTGTCCATTACGGACAGTAAGAGCGTCACAAGCTCACACAAGATTACAATACAGGCAGATAAAACGCTTTCGGAGCTTGATTTTGATGAGGTTGCCATGATCGTTCTGCCGGGTGGAATGCCCGGAACAAAGAATCTGGAAGCATGTGCACCGCTTATGGAGCAGGTGGATCGGTTCCACGCACAGGGAAAGTATTTGAGTGCGATCTGTGCAGCACCGAGCATTTTCGGTCATAAGGGACTGTTAAAGGGCAGAACAGCCTGCTGTTTCCCGGATTTTGAAAGTCATCTGGAAGGTGCAACTGTGACTAAGAATCCGGTAGAGGTCTGCGATCACTTTATCACAAGCCGCGGTATGGGCACGGCGATCGAATTTGCACTTGCCATTCTGGCACGTATGCAGGATCAGGCGTGTGCGGACGATATTGCAGAGCGGATCGTATACGAACGCTAAAACAGGTGGCATAGAAGCTATGCGATCTGCATATAAAAAACAAAGAAAAGGGAATGAAAAATAATGTGGACGAGAAGTGAATTAAAAGAAAAAGCAAAAGTTTACGTAAAACGCAGTTACTGGCCGCTCGTACTGGTATCTCTGATTCTGGCGGTCATCACCGGTGGGTTTTCGAACGGCGGTAACAGCGGTAATTACTCGACAGACTGGAGTGACAGTGTGGACGGAGGCGATATCGCAAACCGGATCACCGGAAGTATCACAGGGATTAACTGGGCACTTGTAGGTGGCATTATGGCAGTGACTGCGGTGTTTGCCATCGCCGTGATCGCCATTGCCGTGGCTGTATCCATATTTGTGCTGAATCCGATCGAGGTTGGCTGCAGAAGATATTTTATCGAAGCGGCTTATGGTGAAGTGACCATGAAAAACATTGGTGTGCTGGTGCAGGCATTTAAGGACGGGAAATATGGCAATATCGTAAAGACCATGTTTCTGAGAGATCTGTATCAGTTTTTGTGGACACTGCTTTTGGTCATTCCGGGTATTGTGAAGAGCTATGAGTATCGGATGATCCCTTATATTCTGGCAGAAAATCCGGACGTGACAACAGAAGAAGCGTTCCGCCTTTCCAAAGAAATGATGGACGGTGAAAAGTGGGAAGCATTTGTGCTGGATCTTTCCTTTATCGGATGGGCGCTTGTGGCAGGTATTACATGCGGTATTGCAGGCATTTTCTGGGTAAATCCTTATATGAACATGACAGGAACGGCACTTTATGAAACATTAAAGAGAAGAGCGAAAGTAGATTATTACGATAAGTCGCTGGGCGGCTATGAGAATGTATACGGTAATCCGGGGGCTTATATGGATCAGGCACCGCAGGATTATTATGAAGATGGAAATATAAGAGATTTATAAGGAATATAACAAAAAGGACAGCAGCCGCTGTCCTTTTTGCATGAAGATCTGAGGGAGTTATCTTAACTGAGATTCTTCGTAGTTCTTTACCATTCTACGAACCATCTCGCCACCGATGGAACCTGCTTCCTTAGAAGTCAGATCACCGTTGTAGCCTTCTTTTAAGTTAACACCAAGTTCAGATGCAACCTCTGTTTTGAAACGATCCATAGCTGCCTTAGCTTCTGGAACTTCCATGCTCTTAGATGATTTTGTGTTTGCCATTTTGTTCACCTCCGTGATTTTATTTGTTGATCTATTTCCAAGATAAGTGCAAAACACTTACTCTGGAATTGCTTCGCCGGATCCGTGCTTTTTATCACTTATCTTGGTGTTATTATGTTCGGAATGAAAGAAATCTATAATGGTAAGTTCTGTCAGACAAAAAAGTGCATTTTTGCAAAGAAAAAGTGCTGGTAATTGCATGTTACTTGTGCTATAATCCTATAATGACTGTGAGTATGGGAAATTGTTTCTTGGCTCAGTACGAAAAGAATATTGCGTGATACGAATGAGATCACAAGCAAGGAGGAAATAGAAAAAATGAGTTTACAGATGGAAAAATTAGAGCACAACATGGCTAAGATTACAATCGAGGTACCTGTGGAAGAAATGGCAAAAGCTGTTAATGCTGCTTATTTAAAAAATAAGAACCAGATCTCTATTCCGGGCTTCCGTAAAGGAAAAGTACCGCTTGCTATGGTAGAAAAAATGTATGGCAAGGGTGTATTTTTAGAGGATGCTGCAAATGCTGTTATTCCTGGTGCATATGACAAAGCAGTTAAGGAATGTGAAGAAGAGATCGTATCCACACCAACGATCGATGTGGTACAGTTAGAGCCTGACAAAGCATTTATCTTCACAGCAGAAGTTGCATTAAAGCCGGCAGTTGAGCTTGGAAAATACAAAGGTGTTAAGATCGACAAGATCGAAACGGAAGTAACAGAAGAAGAAGTAAACGAAGCAATCGACCGTGAAAGAAAGAACAACGCACGTGAGATCACAGTAGAAGATCGTCCGATCCAGGATGGTGATAAGGCAGTGATCGACTTTGAAGGATTTGTAGACGGCGTTGCATTTGAAGGTGGCAAGGGAACAAATTACGATCTGGTGATCGGTTCTCATTCTTTCATTGATAATTTTGAAGAACAGCTGATCGGTAAGAACATCGGTGACGAAGTAGAAGTGAATGTTACTTTCCCGGAAAGCTATCAGGCAGAAGAACTTGCCGGAAAGCCAGCAGTATTCAAAGTAAAAGTAAACGGTATCAAAGTAGACGAGCTGCCTGAGCTGGATGATGAATTCGCATCAGAAGTTTCAGAGTTCGAAACAGTAGCAGAGTACAAGGACAGCGTGAAGAAGAGCCTTGCAGAGACAAAGGAAAAGAATGCAAAGGACGCAAAAGAAAAAGCAGCAATCGATGCAGTGATCGCTGATGCAAAGATGGATATCCCGGAAGCAATGGTTTCCACAACACAGAGACAGATGATGGATGAGTTTGCACAGCGTGTATCCAGCCAGGGATTATCTTTCGAGCAGTATCTGCAGTTTACAGGCATGACAGAAGAGCAGATGCTTGAGCAGATCAAGCCACAGGCTGAGCTCCGTATCAAGTCAAGACTTGTCTTAGAAGCAGTTGTAGCAGCAGAAAAGATCGAAGCAACTGAAGAAGATTTCGAACAAGAAATCGCAAAGATGGCTGAAATGTACCAGATGGAAGCTGACAAGGCAAAAGAGCTGGTCGGCGAAGCCGGTAAGGCAGAGATCATGAAGGATCTTGCAGTTACAAAGGCAGCAGAGTTCGTAAGAGACAATGCAAAGGAAAGCAAAAGCAAATAAGAAGTAAGACGTGTTTTATATAAGTAAGGAGGAATTACCATGAGTTTAGTACCTTATGTCATTGAACAAACAAGCCGTGGGGAACGTTCCTATGATATTTATTCAAGACTGTTAAAAGAAAGAATTATCTTTTTGGGCGAAGAAGTAAATGATACTTCTGCCAGCATCGTAGTAGCACAGCTTCTGTTCTTAGAGGCTGAGGATCCGGAAAAAGATATCCAGATCTATATCAACAGCCCGGGCGGTTCCGTAACTGCCGGAATGGCGATCTATGACACGATGCAGTATGTAAAGTGTGATGTTTCCACCATTTGTATCGGTATGGCTGCAAGTATGGGTGCATTCCTGCTCGCAGGCGGTACAAAGGGAAAACGTATGGCACTTCCGAACGCTGAGATCATGATCCATCAGCCTTCAGGCGGATCTCAGGGACAGGCTACAGAGATCGAAATTGCAGCAAAGCATATTCTGCGTACCAAGGAAAAGCTGAATAAGATCCTTGCTGCCAACACCGGTCAGGATTACGAAGTGATCGCTGCCGATACAGAAAGAGATAACTGGAAGACTGCACAGGAAGCGCTGGAGTATGGTCTGATCGATAAGGTTATCGAAAACAGAACAGAAATTTAAAATGTAGGAGCGTAAAGATGGCAGGAAAAAGTTCTGATACAAAAGTCAGATGTTCTTTTTGCAATAAGACACAGGATCAGGTGCGCAAGATGATCGCAGGCCCGACGGGCGTATATATCTGTGATGAATGCGTGGATCTGTGTGCAGATATTATTGAAGAAGAATACGAAGAGGAAGAATCCACCAATGCAGTGGATATTAACCTGCTCAAACCGGTAGAGATCAAAGAGTTTCTGGATGATTATGTGATAGGGCAGGAGGAAGCCAAGAAGGTACTGTCTGTGGCTGTTTATAATCATTATAAGCGTGTGACAGCAGATAAGGATCTGGATGATGTGGAGCTCCAGAAGAGCAATATCATCATGATCGGACCGACAGGCAGCGGTAAGACATTTTTGGCGCAGACGCTTGCAAAGATCATTAACGTACCGTTTGCGATCGCAGATGCGACGACACTGACGGAAGCCGGTTATGTCGGAGAAGATGTGGAAAATATCCTGCTGAAGCTGATTCAGGCAGCAGATTATGATGTAGAGCGTGCACAGTACGGTATCATTTATATTGATGAGATCGATAAGATCACAAAGAAGAGCGAAAATGTTTCAATCACCAGAGACGTATCGGGCGAGGGTGTACAGCAGGCACTTCTGAAGATCATTGAAGGTACGGTTGCATCGGTTCCGCCGCAAGGAGGCAGAAAGCACCCACATCAGGAATTGATCCAGATTGACACAACCAATATTTTATTTATATGTTCCGGTGCATTTGACGGACTGGAAAAGATCATTGAAAACAGACTGGACAGAAAGTCCATTGGCTTTAATGCAGAGATCGGAGAAAATGTGATCCGCGACATCAGCGATATGCTGAAGGAAGTAACGCCGCAGGATCTTGTGAAGTTTGGTCTGATCCCTGAATTTGTCGGACGAGTTCCGATTACGGTATCTTTGGAAGGGCTGGATGAAGAAGCACTGAAGAAGATCCTGACAGAGCCAAAGAGCGCGCTTGTAAAGCAGTATAAGAAGCTCTTTGAAATGGATGGCGTAGATCTTGAATTTGAGCCGGATGCGGTTACAGAGATCGCAAAGCAGGCGATGGAGAGAAAGACCGGAGCCAGAGGTCTGAGATCGATCATTGAAAAGATCATGATGGATATCATGTATGAGATCCCATCGGATGATACGATACAGAAATGTGTCATTACAAAACAGGTAGTGCTGGGAGAAAGTAAACCGATCGTAGAGCGTCGGGGAACGGATTCCACAAAGAAATTAAGAGCATAAGGACGTCGCCCTGGCAGCAGGGCGGCGTTTTGCCATAAGAAAGAGAAAAATATGGAACAGATACAGAAGAAATTACCATTGATCCCCCTGCGGGATGTCTGCGTTCTGCCCGATAATGTGCTGCATTTTGATATCAGCCGGAAGGCGTCTGTTGCTGCGCTGGAGCTGGCGATGAGCATGGAGCAGGAGATCTTTCTGGTTATGCAGAAGGATCCGCAGGTAACGGAGCCTGCAAGAGAAGACCTGTATGAGATCGGTACTCTTGCAAAGATCAGGCAGCTTATCAAAATGCCGGGAAAGATCATACGTGTCCTGGTAGAAGGCGTCTGCAGAGGACAGATAGATGAAATAGAAGAAACTGAATGCATGTGGGCAGCCTTTACGATACAGAAAGAGGATACAGAGGCGGATGCACGACTGGATGCAGCAATGCAGGAAGCGATGCGTCGGCAGCTAGCAGAAGCCTATGCGAAGCTGCAGAGCATGCAGGACAAAGGCAACGGCGTGATCCGGCATTTGGAAGAAGTGAAAGATTTCTCTCATTTTATGGATCAGCTTGCCATGAATCTGCAAGTTTCTCCTGCAAAAAAGCAGCAGGTGCTTGCATGTATATCCCTGCAGGACAGATATTCCTATATCGAAACGCTGTTGCAGGAGGAGATCCAGATCATGGAGATCCGCAATGAGCTGAATAAAGAGGTCAAGAAAAAAGTAGAGAAAAACCAGAGAGAATACGTGCTCAGGGAGCAGATGCATTACATCCGCAAGGAACTGGGCGAGGAAGATACCGAGTCGGATGCGGAAGTATTCCGCAAAAAGCTGAAAAAGCTGCAGGCAGATGATACGGTAAAAGAACGGATCAAAAAAGAAATCGCCAGATACGAGAGAATCAGTACCAATTCTTCGGAAAGTGCTGTGGAACGCGGCTATATTGAGACACTTCTGGAGATGCCATGGAATAAGTGCTCAGAAGATAATACGGACATTGAAAAGGCAGAAAAGATCCTGCAGGCAGACCATTACGGGCTTACAGATGTCAAAGAGAGGATTTTAGAATATCTGGCAGTCAGACAGCTCGCTGAAAAAGGAAACAGCCCTATTTTATGTCTGGTCGGACCGCCGGGTATCGGTAAAACGAGTATTGCGCGCAGTATGGCACGTGCCATGCACAAAGAATACGTCAGAATCTGTCTGGGCGGCGTCAGGGATGAAGCAGAGATCCGTGGACACAGAAAGACATATGTAGGTGCAATGCCTGGGCGGATCGTTACGGCGATCAAGCAGGCAGGCGTGAAAAATCCGCTGATCCTGCTGGATGAGATCGACAAGATGAGCCGGGACTATAAAGGAGATACTGCTTCCGCAATGCTGGAAGTGCTCGACAGCGAACAGAATGAGCATTTTCAGGATCATTATCTGGAACTGCCGATCGATCTGTCAGAGGTTACTTTTATTGCGACAGCAAACGATCTGCAGGACATTGATGCGCCGCTGCGCGACCGTATGGAGATCATAGAGATCGGCGGCTATACAACAAACGAGAAGCTGCATATTGCAAAGGAACACCTCGTAAAGAAGCAGCTCTCCCAGCACGGACTTCTGGCAAAGCAGCTTTCCTTCAGTGATAAAGCACTGGAGAAACTGATCCTTGCCTATACAAGAGAGGCAGGCGTCAGAGAGCTGGAACGTAAGATCGGCAAGATCTGCAGAAAGGTGGCAGCGCAGATCCTGAAAAAGGAAACAAAAGCTGTCCGCATTACCATTCATAATCTGTCCGAATATCTGGGCAAAGAAAAATTCCAGCCGGAGAAGCGGGCGAAAAAGGCAGATGTCGGTATTGTACGCGGACTGGCATGGACAAGCGTCGGCGGTGTGACACTGGAGATCGAAGTCAATGAAATGCCGGGTAAAGGCGAGATCAAACTGACCGGACAACTGGGCGATGTGATGAAGGAGTCTGCAATGACAGGCATTTCCTATATCCGATCCGTCAGCAGAAAGTATGATATCCCGGATGATTATTTTGAAACGCATGATCTGCATATCCATATCCCGGAGGGCGCAGTGCCAAAGGATGGGCCAAGCGCAGGTATAACAATGGCGGTAGCGGTCTTATCGGCGATCACACACCGGAAGATCCGCGCTAATCTTGCCATGACAGGCGAGATCACATTGCGCGGCCGTGTGTTACCGATCGGCGGACTGAAAGAAAAACTGCTTGCAGCCAAAAATGCAGGTATTGAAAACGTATTAATACCAGTGGATAATGAAAAAGATCTGGAAGAAATAGAACAAGAAATTAAAACAGGACTTAATATTACACCTGTTACTAATATGGAAGAAGTGCTGCAGCAGTCCTTCCAGAAAGGAAATAAAGATGATCATTAAAAGTGTGGCACTGGAGACAGTGTGTGGCATTACCAGTACATTACCGAAAAATACACTACCGGAGATCGCATTTGCCGGTAAGAGTAACGTGGGAAAATCTTCTCTGATCAACGGGCTGATGAACCGTAAATCGCTGGCGCGGACTTCCGCTCAGCCGGGTAAGACACAGACGATCAATTATTACAATATCAATCAGGAGCTGTATTTTGTGGATCTGCCGGGCTATGGCTATGCGAATGCTTCTGTGGAGGTAAAGGCAAAATGGGGCAAGATGATCGAGCGGTATCTGCAGAAGTCGGAAATGCTCAAAGAGGTATTTCTGCTGATCGATATCCGGCATAAACCGGGCGCAAATGATGTACAGATGTATGACTGGATCTTACATAACGGTTTCAGACCGATCATCATTGCAACAAAGCTGGATAAGATCAATCGTTCCCAGATACAGAAACAGATCAAGCAGATCAAGGAAACCTTGCAGGTAGAACCGGGAACACTGGTATTCCCTTATTCTGCCCAGACAAAGCAGGGCAGGGACGAACTGTATGACTTTATTGATGAAGTGGTTTTAGGAAAGAAAGAGTGATGGATGATGGATTCTGTAAAACACTATCTGAAAATTTTTCTGAATCTCGTACTTGCGGTTCTTGCAATCATATTGGTTGTTATTTTATTGCCGCGGCTGATCGTATTTTTTATGCCGTTTGTCGTTGGCTGGATCATAGCGCTGCTTGCCAATCCGCTGGTACAGCTTTTGGAAAAGCATCTGAAGATCAAGCGAAAAGCCGGTTCCGCTTTTATTATTGCGGTGGTTATCGGCGGTGTGGCATTTCTGCTGTATCTGGCTGCTGATTTTCTGGCGCAGCAGGTGATCGGCTTTATCGGAAACCTGCCTTCCATGTGGGAAGCAATCGAGGCGGATCTGACACATGTGGGTGGCAGATTCCAGGTGCTTTACCAGCGTATGCCACTGGATTCCAGACAGCAGATCGACAGCGTGATCGAAAGCGTCAAATCCTATATGGGCAATTTGCTTGGCAACCTGAGCTCGCCGACGGTAAAGGTAGTCAGCCGGTTTGCAATGAATGTGCCAAGTATCCTGATGTCTATTTTGATGGGATTGTTATCCGCTTACTTCTTTGTTGCGGAAAAATTCCAGATCAATGCGTTTTTGCAGAAATGGGTTCCACAGCCGGTCAAGAAGCAGTGGCAGATCGTGAAAAATACGATGACAAAGGCTTTTGGCGGTTATTTTCTGGCACAGCTTAAAATTGAGATCTGGATGTATCTGCTGCTTGTGATCGGTCTGACGATCGCGGGGACAAAATATGCGGTGCTGGTAGCGCTGGGCATTGCAGTACTGGACTTTTTACCGGTCTTTGGAACGGGAACGGTGCTGGTGCCATGGGCGATCATCAAGATCCTGAACGGAAGCTATACAACAGCGATCATCCTTCTGGTGCTGTGGGGCGGCGGACAGCTGCTCCGTCAGCTGATCCAGCCAAGGATCGTCGGAGATTCCCTCGGACTGCCTGCTCTGCCAACCCTGATCCTTTTATTTATCGGCTGGCGGCTTTCCGGCGTCGGCGGTATGATCCTGGCGGTTCCGATCGGACTGGTGCTGTACAATCTCTATAAATCAGGTCTGTTTGATACAACGATCGACAGCTTTAAAATACTGGCGAATGATCTGAGTGCATTTTGTAAGTATACAAAGCAGGATTATGTGCATTATAAAAAGTATGAAAAACCGGAGAAAAAGCAGGACGGGGATTGCAAAAAAGAGTAGGGTAAGGTATACTGAAAGTAGCTTTTCGGAAGGAAGGAATCAGTATGGGAATTGGTGCAATCATGGCTTATCAGCCATATATCTACAATACCAATACAGTCAGTGCAAAAAGCCTTGAAAAAATACAGGGCGTAAATAACGATGTATCGACTGATCATATCGAAAAGAAATCCCCTTATGTTGCGGATGTGGAGAATTCTCTTTCTTATGGAGAGACTTCTGATTTTGCCAGTATTTTAGATGAGCAGATGCATATGGGTATGCAGAATGCAATGCGCTTATTCGGAAGCGATTCCGTTTACGCAGCAAATGCAACGGCTTAAGGGAAGTTCAGGCATGCATAGAAACTCATGGATATACGATCCATGAGTTTTTTTGAACCTATATATTAAAATAAAAGTCAAATGAGGAGAAAACAATGAACATTTTTATCGCAATCGTACTGCTGGTCGTCGGATTTGTGATGCTGACCAAAGGTGCTGACTGGTTTGTGGACGGATCTTCTGCACTTGCCTTCCGGCTCGGCATACCACAGCTTGTGATCGGTCTGACGATCGTCGCTATGGGAACAAGTGCACCGGAGGCGGCTGTCAGTATTACATCAGCCCTGAAAGGAAACGAAGGGATCACGGTCGGAAACGTTGTAGGAAGCAATATTATGAATATCCTGCTGATCCTTGGCATTGCATCAGTCATTGTGCCGTTGGCGGTACAGAAGTCAACAAGACTGATAGAAATACCGTATATGATCGCCATCACCGTTTTATTTGGCGTGTTAGGCTATACAGGAGAAAATGTCACAAGAGTGGAAGGCGGTATTTTGTGGATCGCTTTTCTGATCTATCTGGGCTATCTGCTCTGGATGGCAAAGAAGGGCAAGGAGGACAATGAGCCGGACGAAAAGCAGAAGAGCCTGCCTGTGCAGCTTTTGATGATATTGGTTGGGCTTGTCTGTATCGTGCTGGGCAGTCGGTTTGTAGTAGACGGTGCGACAGAGATCGCCGAGGTGATCGGTATCAGTGAAAGGATCATCGGTCTGACGATCGTTGCCTTTGGTACATCGCTGCCTGAACTGGTGACTTCCATCGCAGCGGCAAGAAGAGGCAATGCGGATATCGCGATCGGTAATATCGTGGGCAGTAATGTATTCAATATTTTATTTGTAGCAGGCACTTCCGCACTGATCCGTCCGGTCGTATTTGAAAGAAAATTTGTGCTGGATACAGCGATGGCAACGGCAACAGCCGTGCTGCTCCATGTCTGTGTCTGCAATAAAGACAGTAAACTCAAGCGCACAGGCGGCATTATCATGCTGCTTGCGTATGCAGCGTATTTTGTGAAGCTGCTGGTGGGGTAGATAAAATAAAATTACAAAGATATATCATAAAACGAAAGGAGAAGGATATGAGAACGTTTGAAGGGTATCAGAAAGGCATTAATTTAGGAGGCTGGATCTCACAGTGCAGAGTATATGAAACACAGCACTATGACAGCTTCATCAAGGAGGAGGACATCAAGGAGATCGCATCCTGGGGCGTGGATCACATCAGACTCCCACTTGATTACAATGTGATCGAGGAGGAAGACGGTACACCGATCGAGGAGAATTACAAGTACATAGACAACTGTATCGAGTGGTGCAGAAAATATAATCTGAATCTGATCCTCGATCTGCATAAGACAGCAGGCTATGTATTTGATGATGTAGAGGGCAGTGAGGGATTTTTTGACAATGATAAACTGAAAGACCGCTTTATTGCTTTATGGGACAAACTGGCATCAAGATATGCAAAATACAGCGACAGAATGGCATTTGAGCTGCTGAACGAGATCGTAGATCCGGGTGTGGCACTGAAATGGAATGCGCTGGCAAAACGTGCCATGGAGACAGTACGCAAGTACAGCAAGGATGCTTATATTCTGGTAGGCGGCATCAATTACAACAGTGTGCTTTCCGTTCCACAGCTTGATCCACCGATGGATGATAAGATCGTATATAATTTCCACTGCTATGATCCGCAGCTTTTCACACACCAGTCCGCATACTGGCAGGATTTCATGCCAAAGGGCTTCCATACGGAGTATCCGATGACAGTGGCAGAGTATGAAAAAGCGGCAAAGGATAATAACATGCCGGATCACACAACAGAGATCTTCAGACGGGCAGGTGTTGCAGACATGGGAATCGGCTTTTTTGACGCGATTTTTGCTCCGGCGATCGAATATGCCGAAAAAATGAATGCACCGCTGTATTGCGGCGAATACGGCGTTATAGACCAGGCTCCGACCGACGGTACGGTAAACTGGTACAAGGATATCCATGCAGCCTTTGAAAAACATGGCATCGGACGCGCAGCATGGACTTATAAGGAAATGGATTTCGGCTTGACACAGGAGCATGTGGCATCTGTGAAAGAGGAGCTGATCAAGTTATTATAAGATTTCACTGCTGAGATTACAGGAGATAGACAGGAACATAAAGAGCTGGGCAAAATTTAGATTTTGTTCAGCTTTTTTTATGTAGATTTCATAGATCTTACACAATTCATTCAAATATATCTGGTAAGATATAGAAAATAAAAAGCAAAGACCGGGCAGCAGGCAGATGTTGCACGATTGAAGGAAAAGGGAGTAAGACATGGAATACATAGAGGAAGCGGATTATGACAGTCTTATCATTCCGTATCAGGATGCCATGGCAAATCTGATGACGAGGCTGGAGAGCCTGAATAACGATTACAGGCGCAAATATAAGAATTATCCGATCCATCATATGCAGGAACGCATCAAAAAGAAGGAAAGTATCGAAGAAAAGCTGCGCAGAAAGGGCTGCAGGGTGAGCGCAGAGGAAGCAAGGGAAAACCTGACAGATATTGCAGGGATCCGGATCATCTGCTATTTTGAAGAAGATATATATCATGTACTGGAGCGGATCAAGAGGCAGACGGACATTCTGATCCTGCAGGAGAAAGATTATATCAGGCAGGAGAAGGAAAACGGCTACAGGAGCCTACATATTATCGTAGGAATTCCGGTCTATCACATCGATGGCATGGATTATTATCCGGTAGAAATCCAGATGCGGACAATGGCAATGGATCTCTGGGCGAGCATGGAACACCGGATCTGCTACAAAAACGAGGAGAAGATCGGAAAAGATTCTCCAAAGAAAGAAGCCTTTAAAGAATTTGCAAAAGAACTATACCAGATGGAACAAAAACTGAGTGAGATGAAGTGAGAAACTTCTTCTCACTCTTTTTTATTAGTTTGATATTTTTAGCCCGTCTCCCTGTTCTTAGCGGCTTGCTCTCTTTTTTTAATTCATAGTTTGCTCTTTTTCGATTATTTTTTACTCTGATTTATCTGGACTTTCGGGTTTCTGACCGTCTTTTGCCGTTTTTATCCCATTTTATGTTATCTTCTTCTGTTTTCTCAGCTTCTGCGCTTTCTGCAGTCCGCTATCCTTTCTGTTTTTTATCTGTGATTTGTTTTGAAATTTCAGTTAGTATAGCATCTGTAACGTAACACATGGGATAAAATAATTCTTTCTTTTTAATTTACATAACATCAATAACATAATATTAAATAACAATCCTATTTATTACAATAAAAGAAGCAGTAATACACCATATCTTGTTTGATTTGGTCAAAAAATATACTATATTATGTTGCAGCAAATTGACTAGAAAATATAGGATACAAAACTGATACCTAGGTCATAAAAATTTTGAAAAAATAAAATAGCACATATCATAAATCAGAAAATAAGAAAAAATACAGAAAATGATTGGATTGTCAGCAAAACGATGACTGTAATAGTCAATATAAAATTCTGAAAAATAACACAAATATTTAATTGCGTAAGTTTACATAAAATAAACAATAATATTAAAATAACAATATCAATATTTAAAAATACGATAAAATCGTATTTCATAACGCCACAATTAAAAATTTGCTATAAATATTATGTATACCTATAAATTACATATGTGTTTAATGAAAAGGTACGAGCAAAGAGAAAGAGACAATGAAAATATAATAGGGAAAATAAAGCCGCAAGCCGGTGGCATAAAAGGAGAAAAGACAGGGAAGGGTGTCGGAATCAAAATAAAAAACAACTGTCATGTATGGTCATAGGTTGAAAAAAGGGATATTTCTTGTATAATGAAAATGATATGTCATTAACATAGGAAAAGATTACAAATGGAGGAGTCATCAAATGGCAGACGTAAGACGGATTTATGTTGAGAAAAAAGATGCTTTTGCAGTCAAAGCGAAGGAGCTGCAGGAGGATCTGAAAAACTATCTGGGAATGACAGGCATCGACAAGGTCAGAGTGCTGATCCGCTATGATGTGGAAAATATCTCAGAAGAAACCTTCCAGAAAGCATGTAAGACTGTTTTCAGTGAACCGCCGGTTGATATGCTGTACGAGGAGCAGTTCCCAATGCCGGAGAATGCAAAATGTTTTTCCGTAGAGTTTTTACCGGGACAGTTCGACCAGCGTGCGGATTCCGCACTGCAGTGTATCCAGTTTTTAAAGGAAGATGAACAGCCGATCATCAAAACTGCTGTTACTTATGTACTGGAGGGTTCTGTTTCAGATGAAGATCTGGAAAAGATCAAAGCATATTGTATCAACCCTGTAGATTCCAGAGAAACCGGTATGAAGAAGCCGGAAACACTCGTATCCGAATATAAAGAGCCGGATGATGTTAAAATCTTTACCGGTTTTCAGGATATGGCAGAAGACGAGCTGAAGAAGTTATATGATTCTCTGGGACTTGCGATGACATTTAAGGATTTCCTTCATATTCAGAATTATTTCAAGAAGGAAGAAAAACGTGATCCGTCCATGACAGAGATCCGTGTACTCGATACGTACTGGTCTGATCACTGCCGTCATACTACTTTCTCCACAGAGCTGAAGGATGTAACATTTGAAGATGGCTATTACAAGACTCCGATTGAAAAAACATATAAAGAATATCTGGCTGCCAGAGAAGAGATCTTCAAGGGCAGGGATGACAAGTTTGTCTGCCTGATGGATCTTGCACTCATGGCAATGCGCAAGTTGAAAAAAGAAGGCAAGTTGGATGACATGGAAAAATCAGATGAGATCAATGCCTGCTCGATCGTTGTACCGGTAGAGATTGACGGTAAGACAGAAGAATGGCTGATCTTCTTTAAAAATGAAACACACAACCATCCGACAGAGATCGAGCCGTTCGGTGGTGCTGCTACCTGTCTGGGTGGTGCGATCCGTGATCCGCTTTCAGGCCGTGGTTATGTATATCAGGCAATGCGTATTACAGGTGCTGCAGATCCGACAGTTCCTGTCACAGAGACTTTAAAAGGAAAACTTTCCCAGAAAAAACTTGTCAGAGGCGCAGCAAGCGGTTACTCCTCCTATGGTAACCAGATCGGTCTTGCGACAGGCTACGTAAAGGAGATTTACCATCCTGATTATGTGGCAAAGAGAATGGAGATCGGTGCTGTTATGGGTGCTGCTCCGAGAAAGAACGTCATTCGTGAAAATTCCGATCCGGGCGATATCATCATCCTGCTCGGTGGCAGAACCGGACGTGACGGCTGCGGCGGTGCAACAGGTTCGTCTAAGGTACATACAACAACTTCCATTGAAACATGCGGTGCGGAAGTACAGAAAGGTAATGCACCGACAGAGCGTAAGATCCAGAGACTGTTCCGCAGAGCGGAAGTCAGCAAGCTGATCAAGAAATGTAATGACTTTGGTGCAGGCGGTGTATCCGTAGCGATCGGTGAACTGGCAGACGGACTTGTTGTTGATCTTGATAAAGTACCGAAGAAATATGCAGGTCTGGACGGTACAGAGCTTGCCATTTCCGAATCTCAGGAAAGAATGGCAGTTGTCGTAGCACCAAAGGATGTAGATGAATTCTTAGGCTATGCGGCAGAGGAAAATCTGGAAGCTGTCAAAGTTGCAACGGTAACAGAGGAGCCAAGACTGGTACTGAACTGGAGGGGCAAGAGCATTGTAAATCTTTCCAGAGCATTTCTGGATACAAACGGTGCACATCAGGAAACAAGCGTAAAGGTGGACGTACCGAAGAAAGAAGACAACTATTTAGAAAAGATTGCAATAGATAAAGTAGAAAAGGATCTGGAGCAGAAGGATGTCAAGGCTGCTATGCTGGATACCCTGCATGACCTCAATGTCTGCAGCCAGAAAGGCCTTGTGGAAATGTTTGATGCTTCCATCGGTGCAGGCAGCGTATTTATGCCATACGGTGGTCAGTATCAGCTGACAGAGACACAGTCCATGGTTGCAAAGCTTCCTGTTCTGCATGGCAAGACAGATACTGTTACAATGATGAGCTATGGTTTTGATCCATATCTTTCCAGCTGGAGCCCATATCATGGTGCAATTTATGCAGTCCTCGAATCTTTATCCAAGATTGTTGCAACGGGCGGCGATTATAAGAAGGTTCGTTTCACATTCCAGGAATACTTCCGCCGCATGACAGAAGATCCGGAAAGATGGAGCCAGCCGTTTGCAGCACTTTTAGGTGCTTATAATGCGCAGATCGGTTTCGGACTGCCAAGTATCGGCGGAAAGGACAGTATGTCCGGTACATTTAATGATATCGACGTACCTCCGACACTCGTGTCATTTGCAGTAGATACCGCACTGCAGCAGGAAATCCTGACACCGGAACTGAAAAAGACAGGCGACGCGCTTGTATTATTTGAGATTCCGAAGGATGCTTATGATCTGCCGGAATACGATAAGGTAATGGCTTTATATGAGAAGCTGCATGCTCTTGTTGTAGACGGTACTTTAAAGGCTGCTTATACAGTAGACGGTACAGGTGTGATGGCTGCAACAGCCAAGATGGCATTCGGTAATAAGCTGGGTGTCAGCTATGCAGACAGCCTGACAGAAAAAGAGTTGTTCGGTAATCAGATCGGCGCGATCGTTGCAGAAGTGGCACAGGAAGATCTTGCAAAGCTTCCGGCTTATAAACTGGTCGGCAGCGTAGCAGAGAGCGGATTTGCTTATAAAGATGCAGTTGTGACGGAAGACGATGCACTGAAGAGCTGGAGTTCCACACTGGAACGTGTCTTCCCGACAAAGGCAGAAAAGGGCACAGAGCTGGTTGCTTCTCCTTTATATGAAGCAAAAGAAGTATATGTATGCAAGCATAAAGTAGCAAAACCGACCGTATTCATTCCGGTATTCCCGGGTACAAACTGTGAATACGATTCCGCCAAGGCATTTGAAAGAGCTGGTGCGGATGTTATCACAAAGGTATTTAAAAATATGTCGGCAGAAGACATCAGAGAAAGTGTAGATGCTTTTGAACAGGCAATCAGCCAGGCACAGATCATCATGTTCCCGGGCGGCTTCTCGGCTGGTGATGAACCGGACGGAAGTGCGAAGTTCTTTGCAACTGCGTTCCAGAATGCAAAGATCAAAGAAGCTGTAACAAAGCTGCTGAACGAGCGCGACGGTCTTGCACTTGGTATTTGTAACGGATTCCAGGCATTGATCAAACTCGGTCTTGTACCGTATGGCGAGATCTGTGGACAGAAGGAAGATTCTCCGACACTGACTTACAATACGATCAACCGTCATATCTCCAAGATGGTTTATACAAAGGTTGTTTCCAATAAATCTCCATGGCTGGCACAGGCAGAGGTTGGTAAGACTTATGTATCACCTGCTTCTCACGGCGAAGGTCGTTTCGTAGCTCCGAAGGAATGGATCGACAAGCTGTTTGCAAACGGACAGGTTGCAACACAGTATGCAGATTTCAACGGTAATGTTTCCATGGATGAAGAGTGGAACGTCAACGGTTCTTATGCAGCCATCGAAGGTATCACTTCTCCGGATGGCAGATGCTTCGGTAAGATGGCACATGCGGAAAGACGTGACAATGCGGTAGCGATCAACATTTGTGGCGAACAGGATCTGAAGATTTTTGAATCCGGTGTAGCTTACTTTAAATAAAAAAGCATGAAATAGAGATAATAAAAAGCGGGATGCTGTGCATCTCGCTTTTTATTTTGCATGACACATATTATTTGATTGCAAATGTATTGCTAATTACAATACAAGGTGATACACTACATAGGAAAGGTGGTGTTATACATGGCAGCAAAAACAGCAAATGTTACAGCAAGAATACAGCCGGAAATCAAAGAATCAGCAGAGGCTATTTTGGAAAAATTGGGAATACCGGTATCTGTTTTTATTGATATGACATACAGACAGGTGATTGCAAAAAACGGAATTCCGTTTGAATTGAAGGCACCCAGGTCTATTGCAAGCAGAGATGTCATGACGGATTCACAATTCAATGCCATTATGGAGAACGGACTTATGCAGGCAAAAGCAGATGATTCCAGAACTGCGAAGGAAGTTTTTGCAGAATTGAGAAAGAGGGGTTAGATTGGCAGATACTTATGAGGTAAAGATTACGAGTCAGGCACAGGAACAAATGGCGGAAATTGTTGATTATATCTCTAATGAACTTTTTGCACCGGAAGCGGCAGAGCATCTTTTGAATCGGATGGAAAATAGTATATTGGCTTTGGCGGAGTTCCCGGAGCGCAATCAGTTGATAGAAGAGGAACCATGGAAAACACATGGAATCCGTAAAATAGTAGTTAGCAATTTCCTAGTATACTATTGGATCAATAAACCTGAGAAGAAGGTTCAGATAATAGCGGTGATTTATACTAAGAGAGATCAAATAGAACAGCTGAAAAATATGACTATACATAAAAATAATAATTGACATTTAAAAACTTTATAGCAAAACAGCCGTCTCCCTCATATAGTAAATTATGTATAGGGGGAGCGGCTATGAAGAAAAGAATTGTACTACTGGGAGGAGATCTCAGACAGTATTATATGGCAAAATCTCTTATTCGTAAGGATTTTGCCATTTCTTATTATGGACTGAATTTCCCGCAGGAGGAGCAGGGAGCACGTCAGTGCAGAGATAAAAGTGCTCTGTGGGCTGCTTTGCGGGAAACGGACGCACTCGTATTACCGGACCCTGTCAGCCGGGATGGCATGACTGTCCGGGAAAATATGCTGGAAACACCTGTGCTTCTGGCAGAAGTGATGCTGCATATGGATGGGCAGCAGCTTTTTGGCGGCAGATTTCCGGTTGACATGGTAGCGGCTGCAGCAAAAAATAACTGTCGGTTGCATGATTTCGTGCAAAATGAAAGACTGCAGATCAAAAATGCAACTCTTATTGCAGAGGCAGCTTTGCTGGAAGCGAAGCTGCTGAGCGATGAAATGCTGCGGGGAAGTAATTGTCTGATCATAGGTTATACGCTGGAGGCAAGACTGCTTGTGCAATATCTGAAAGCATTTGGAGCGCATGTGACAGTTGTGTCAACGATCGGACGGCGCAGACTGGAGGCGGAGGCATGTGGCTGCATCGGAATGGATGAGGAACGGCTGTCGGAATCCGGTATGAGATGGAAATATGTATTTCAGATAACGGGTGAAATCAAACTTGGACGCAAGCTGCTCAATCTGATGCAGCCGGATACAGTGATCCTCGATCTGTCGGAAAAAGAGGACAGTGTCAATACCGTATACGGGCGGAGTCAGCATCTGACGATCCGAAAATGCACAGATCTGCCCGGCAGATATGCTGCAAAGACGGTTGGAGAAGAATATGCCGATTATGTGGCGACTGTTATTTAATTATCTGATAGCTGATCGTCTGATATCTTGATAGAAGGTAAAATGGGAATAAGATAACAAAGTGAAAAAAGAACAGGACGGATATGAAATCTGCCCTGTTCTTTCCCTTTGCGAAATTACTTCTATATACTATGTAATTATTCTGCTGAATCACTTGCAGTATCTGTAGCGTTCTCGTCAGAAGCTGAATCACTTGCAGCATCTGCAGCGTTCTCATCAGAAGCTGTATCGCTTGCGCTATCTGTAGCAGCATCTGTGCTGTCTGCTGACTCGCTGTTGTTTAAAATATTCATGATATTATTTGCAATATCTTCTGTTGAGTTTTCGGAAGTTGAGCTTTGCTCGGACTGCTTCTTGGGTAATACAACATTGGTATAGTAAACCAGATAGCCACATCCACCAACGATCAGAAGGGCGATCACGATACCGCAGATCCAACTGATGATGCGTTTCTTCTTAGCTTTCTTTTCCAATTCTTTCTTATTCTTTTTGGCGTTTTTGTAAGCCTCCATTTTCTTCTGGCTCATGGTAAAATCCTCTTTTCTGTTAGATATAATGGTATTTTATGAAAATCTATTCTTATTGTAAAGAATAATTGTGAAAAAAATATGATAAATAATAGAAAAAGAATATTGACAGACAGGAAACAAATGCTATAATGAACATATGAACAGATATTCATATGAACATATCTACATGTAATAAAAGGAGGACAATATGAAGAAAATAGAAGGCGAAGCTGAAAAATGTGATTGCATTCACGTTCATGAAGATATCGTGAAAAAGGTAGAAGAAAAGATGCCACAGGATGAACAGCTCGCAGATCTGGCTGAGTTCTTCCGCATCTTCGGAGATGCGACCAGAATCCGTATCTTATATGTGCTGATGTGTTCGGAAATGTGTGTCTGCGATATTGCCACGCTTCTGGGGATGACGCAATCCGCAATCTCGCATCAGCTCAGAGTGCTGAAGCAGATGGATCTGGTGAAGAACAGAAGAGAAGGCAAAACAGTATTCTATTCACTGGCAGACGGTCATATCAAGACGATCTTAAGTCAGGGAATTGAACATATCAACGAATAATAAAACAAAATCAAATCAAACGGAGGTAAGGAACATGAAAAAAACAGTTATTTTAGAGGATCTGGATTGTGCACATTGCGCAGGTAAAATCGAGGAAGCGGTAAATGAACTGAAAGACGTTGAAAAATGCAGCGTCAACTTCCTGACACAGAAGATGATCATTGATGCAGATGAAGCAGCAATGGATGGTGTTTTAAAAGAAGCCAAGAAAATCGTAAAGAAAATTGAGCCGGATGTTACATTTACTGTAAAGTAAATAATAGCGGTAAGGCAGAAGAGAAGCTGTATCGGATATACAGAGAACCTACAAGTATGCCTGGTAAGTGAGGAAGAAGTATGACAAAGAAACTGAAAAAAAGACTCTATAGAATCATAGCAGGTGCAGTTTGTTATGCAGCCTGTATGGCAATGGAAAAACTGGCACCTGTCAGCAACAACGTATTACTGATCGCATTTCTTGTTACCTATTTTATTATAGGTGGCGATGTACTGAAAGGCGCAGCACAGAATATCATAAAGGGACAGATCTTTGATGAAAAATTCCTGATGGTGATCGCAACGATCGGTGCATTTTTAAGCAGCCAGTATCCGGAAGCGGTAGCGGTAATGCTGTTTTATCAGATCGGTGAATGGTTCCAGTCATATGCGGTCAACAAGTCCAGAAGATCGATCAAGGATCTGATGGATATCCGACCGGATTATGCAAATGTATATAATGAGGCCGGAGAGCTTGTCAGTGTAGACCCGGATGAAGTCAGCATCGGTACGACCATCGTAGTAAAACCGGGCGAGAAGATCCCGCTGGATGGAGAGGTCATCAAAGGCGAAACTTCCTTAGATACGATGGCACTGACCGGAGAAAGCCTGCCAAGAGAGATCCGTACAGGAGACGAAGTCATCAGTGGCTGTATCAACTTATCCGGTGTGATCGAGGTAAAGACCAACAAGGAATTCGGCGAATCTACAGTAGCGAAGATCCTGAATCTGGTAGAAAATGCGACTGCAAAGAAGGCAGAAGCAGAGAACTTTATTTCCAAATTTGCAAAATACTACACTCCGATCGTCGTATTTTTAGCTGTTGCACTGGCGATCATCCCATCTGTTATCACAGGTGCGTGGGGTAAATGGGTTTACCGTGCACTTTGCTTTTTGGTTATTTCCTGTCCTTGTGCCCTTGTTATTTCCATTCCGCTCAGCTTCTTCGGTGGTATCGGCGCAGCAAGCAAAGCCGGTATTTTAGTAAAGGGAAGCAACTACTTAGAGGCACTTGCCAATGCGGAAACGATCGTTATGGATAAGACCGGTACGCTGACAAAAGGACAGTTTGCTGTGACAAAGATCATGGCGGTGAATGAATCCGAACAGCGTGTACTTGCATACGGTGCTTTTGCAGAACGATTATCCACACATCCGATCTCCAAATCCATTATGGCTGCTTACCAGCAGAAAAACGGAGATATGACAATTATGTCATCTAACGAAGCGGTAGAAGAAAAAGCCGGATTCGGTGTGGTCGCGCAGAAGGACGGCGGTAAGATTGCAGTCGGCAATGAGAAGCTTATGGCACATGTGCTGGGTGCGGATGCCTGGGCTGCCTGCAAAGAAAAATATCTGGCAGGCGAAAAGGCATTGTCCGAAGGAACGATCTGCCATATCGCATACAATGATGTGTACTGGGGCTTCCTGCTGATTGAAGATCAGCTCAAGGAAGATGCGGCAGAGTGTGTAACAGGACTGAAAAAAGCGGGTATGCGGCTTGTTATGCTGACCGGAGACCAGAAGGGTGTTGCAGATAAGGTAGCAGGTCAGCTCGGCATTACAGAGTATTATGCAGAGCTTCTGCCGGGCGATAAAGTAGATCATGTAGAAAAGCTGCTGGCTGAGAAGTCGGAAAAAGGCAAGCTGATCTTTGTCGGAGACGGTATCAATGATGCGCCGGTACTTGCAAGAGCAGATATCGGTATTGCAATGGGCGGTCTTGGCTCCGATGCAGCGATCGAAGCAGCGGATATCGTTATCATGACGGATGAACCGGCGAAGATCACGACAGCAATGCATATTTCCAAGAAAACGCTGGAGATCGTTAAACAGAACATTATCTTTGCGATCGGTGTAAAGATTTTGGTACTGATCCTGGCAGCGCTCGGTGTAGCCTCCATGTGGTGGGCAGTATTTGCCGATGTCGGTGTTGCGTTTATCGCGATCCTGAATGCCATGAGAGCATTAAAACTGAAATAATAGTAAAAACTTATAAAACAGAGTATAGTGGCGGATGCTGCTGTACTCTGTTTTTTGTTATGGCGACGAGGAAAATGCACGCATTTATGCGATGCATTTGACGACCGCTAATCAGAGCGAGATTCGCAGAGCGTATCTCGTCTCTGTTATGGCGACGAGGAAAATGATAAAATTAAAATTTAAAAAAATGAAAAATATGTATTGACAATATGACATTCTGTGTTATAGTTGAAATAGAACAGATACAACGAGGAGGTGTCTAGTATGAATATTCAAAAATTTACACAGAAATCCCTGGAAGCTGTCAATGGTTGCGAAAAGCTCGCGTATGAGTTCGGCAATCAGGAGGTGGATCAGGAGCATCTTCTTTATAGTCTGCTTACAATCGATGACAGCCTGATCTTAAAGCTCATCGAGAAAATGGAGATTAATAAAGAGCACTTTTTAGATAGAAGTAAAGCCGCGATCGAGAAAAAGACAAAGGTCAGCGGCGGACAGATTTATATGAGCAAGGCTTTGAATGAAGTCCTGCTTATGGCTGAGGATGAGGCAAAGGCGATGGGAGACGAATATGTTTCCGTAGAGCACTTGTTCTTATCTCTGTTAAAGCATCCGAATGCAGAGATCAAAAAGCTGTTTTCGGAATACGGTCTGACGAGAGAGCGCTTTTTGCAGGCATTGTCCACAGTACGTGGCAATCAGCGTGTGACAAGCGATAACCCGGAAGCCACCTATGATACACTGGAAAAATACGGACAGGATCTGGTAGAGCGCGCAAGATCGCAGAAGCTTGATCCGGTCATCGGACGTGATAACGAGATCCGTAATGTGATCCGTATCCTGTCCCGTAAGACGAAAAACAATCCGGTACTGATCGGTGAGCCCGGCGTTGGTAAGACGGCAGTAGTAGAAGGTCTTGCACAACGTATCGTCAGAGGCGATGTACCACAGACCTTAAAGGATAAAAAGATCTTTGCGCTGGATATGGGCGCGCTTGTTGCAGGTGCCAAATATCGTGGTGAATTTGAAGAGCGTCTGAAAGCAGTGCTGGAGGATGTCAGAAAGAGCGAAGGACAGATCATTCTGTTCATTGATGAGCTGCATACGATCGTCGGTGCAGGCAAGACAGACGGCGCACTGGATGCGGGCAATATGTTAAAACCTATGCTGGCACGTGGTGAGCTGCATTGTATCGGTGCTACGACACTGGACGAATACAGACAATATATTGAAAAGGATGCAGCACTGGAACGTCGTTTCCAGACCGTTATGGTCGAAGAGCCGACGGTTGAAGATACGATATCCATCCTGCGTGGCTTAAAAGAGCGTTACGAAGTGTTCCATGGTGTTAAGATCATGGATAATGCGCTTGTCAGTGCGGCAGTTTTATCGAACCGTTACATTACGGACAGATTTCTGCCGGATAAAGCGATCGACCTTGTCGATGAGGCCTGTGCGCTGATTAAGACAGAGCTGGATTCTATGCCGACGGAGCTGGATGAAATGCGCCGTAAAGTGATGCAGATGGAGATTGAGGAAGCTGCGCTGAAGAAGGAAGACGACAGTCTTTCCAAAGAACGTCTTGCCAATCTGCAGAAGGAACTGGCAGAACTGAAAGAGAAATTCAACAGCCAGAAAGCAACCTGGGAAAACGAAAAGAATTCCGTACAGAGACTGCAGAAAATGCGTGAAGAGATCGAGTCTGTCAATAATGAGATCCAGATCGCACAACGGGAAGGCAATCTGGAGAAAGCTGCAGAGCTTTCCTATGGAAAACTGCCAAATCTGAAAAAACAACTGGAGATAGAAGAGGAAAAGGTAAAATCAGAAGATCTTTCTCTGGTGCATGAAAATGTCAATGAGGAAGAGATCGCAAAGATCGTATCCCGCTGGACAGGTATTCCTGTTGCAAAACTGACGGAAGGAGAACGAAATAAAACCCTGCATCTGGATGAAGAACTCCATAAGAGAGTCATCGGACAGGATGAAGGTGTGACAAAAGTGTCAGAAGCCATTATCCGTTCCAAAGCGGGTATCAAGGATCCGACAAAGCCGATCGGTTCGTTCCTGTTCTTAGGCCCTACCGGTGTTGGTAAGACAGAACTTGCAAAAGCACTTGCCGCAAGCCTGTTTGATAATGAGAATAATATGGTGCGTATCGATATGAGTGAGTACATGGAGAAATACTCTGTGTCACGTCTGATCGGAGCGCCTCCGGGATATGTCGGTTATGAAGAGGGCGGTCAGCTGACAGAAGCAGTCCGCCGCAGACCTTACAGTGTTGTTTTGTTTGATGAGATCGAAAAGGCACATCCTGATGTATTTAATGTGCTTCTGCAGGTACTGGATGACGGTCGTATCACAGACTCTCAGGGCAGAACGGTAGATTTCAAAAATACCATTCTGATCATGACCTCCAATATCGGTGCGTCCTATCTGCTGGATGGCATCAATGAGGATGGTACGATCAAGCCGGAAGCAGAGGCTGCGGTTATGAACGATCTGCGTAATCATTTCAGACCGGAATTTTTAAACCGTCTGGATGAAACGATCCTGTTTAAACCGCTGACAAAGAGCAATATCAGTGGTATCATCAATCTGCTTGTGGACGATCTGAACAAACGGCTTGCTGATAAGGAGATTTCCATCAGACTGACAGATGCTGCCAAACAGCATATTGTGGAAAACGGATATGATCCTGTTTACGGTGCAAGACCACTCAAGCGTTATATGCAGAAATATGTGGAAACATTGTCTGCAAAGCTGATTCTGGAGGATAAAGTAAAACCGAAGGATACGATCGTGATCGATGAAAAAGACGGTGAGCTGACAGCTGGTTGCGAGAGTTATTCATAAGTGAAAAAATGGAAAGAAAATCAGTTGATTATCTTTTAAAATCAATGGTTTCATGGTAATCTATAAGAGAGCCTTAGCTATTTATGCGAAAGCGTTATGGCTAAGGCTCTTTTTGACAAGATGAACAGGGGTGAGACGATGATACCAAAGGATCCGGTTATGCTGCTGAGCTTTGTGAATCTGAAGCTGCGTGATTATTACAGCAGTCTTGACGATATGTGTGACGGACTGGATGTCAGTAAGCAGGAGATCACAGAGAAGCTGGCACAGATCGATTATCATTATGATGCAGACAGAAATCAGTTCTGTTAAATAAGTTTGATGTAATGTATAGGGTGAGTTATGGGAGAGAAAAAAATGCAGATGGTAGTGAAAAACGGAGGAGCGTTTTCTCTGAACGCCGGGGAAAGCGTTCTTTCTGTGCTGAAAAAGAGGAATCTTGCAACATTTTCCAATTGCGGCGGGCATGGAACCTGCGGAAAATGTGCGGTGCGTTTCCTGAAAGGAGCGCCGCTTCCGCTGCCGGCGGACCGGAAACGGTTTTCGCCGTCGCAGCTCAGGGAAGGATACAGGCTGGCATGCCTTGCAAAGCCTGCGCAGGACTGTATCGTGGAAATGGCATTTGAAAAAGAGAGGGAATTTATTCTGACTTCCTCAGCCCTTCCGTCAGATGCACTTTCCTCACAGATGAAGTCGCAGGTGCTTCTGCGGGAAGATCCAAAGCAGTATGGAAAAACGTTTGTGATTGCCGATCTGGGTACTACAACGATCGTTCTGCAGCTTGTGGAGGCTGAGAGCGGACGTGTGATCGATACGTATCGGGCACTCAATCCACAGAGGCAGTACGGAAGCGATGTGATCAGCCGCATGGAACATGCGCTTTCCGGTATGGATCATCTGCTGGCAGACTGCGTACATTACCTTCTGGAGGGGGCAGTGGAAAAATGGCTGCAGGCAGGATTTTCCCCGCTGTTTGTTGTGCTTGCGGGTAATACGGTCATGGATCATCTGCTGCTGCATATGGATGTGAGCGGTCTTTCCCATGCGCCGTTTACACCGGTCACAACCGATCAGGTGGTAACGGATATTGCAATGCTGAAATGCTATGTGATGCCCGGTATTTCTGCATTTGTCGGAGGTGATATCATGGCAGGCATGCTTTCCGTGCGGGAGCAGATGCAGAAGGAGCAGGTGGAAAAAGCTCTTTTGATCGATCTGGGAACAAACGGAGAAATGGCGCTGATCGACAAGGACAGGACGGTATGTACGGCAACGGCTGCGGGCCCGGCTTTTGAGGGTGGTGCAAGTGCCAATGTACCGGGAACGGATATGATCGCGCTGGTGGCACGCATGCTGTCAGGCGGTATTATAGATGAGACGGGATTGATCTGCGAGGAATATTTCCATAATGGTGTGACAGTGGATCATGTCTGTATCAGGCAGGAGGATGTACGCGGGCTGCAGATCGCCAAAGCGGCTGTTTATGCGGGCATTCATGTACTGCTGGAAACGGCGGGCTGTAAGGTAGAAGAGCTGGAACGGGTTTATCTGGCAGGTGGTTTCGGGTATCTGCTGGACGGAGAAAGTGCGATCCGGATCGGACTGCTTCCTGCACAGCTGCGCGGAAAGATCACAGCAGTCGGAAATACGGCGCTTTCCGGTGCTTACTTATATGGGAAGCTGTTGCTTGCACAACGGGCGGAGGAGAAGACCGCTGCGATCAAGAAGCAGACGGAAAGTATCAATCTGGCAGAGCAGGATGCTTTTCAGGCGTGCTATCTGCAGGCAATGTCATTGACGGAAATGGCAGAATAAAAAGAAATACAGGGTTGGAGAAAGGTTATGTTATTTCAGGATTTTTACAAAGGACGAGCATTTGATGCTTATACATATTTCGGAGCACATATCGAGGGAAAAGGCGTTTGGTTCCGCGTCTACGCACCGGCGGCAAAAGCTGTTTATGTGATCGGTGATTTTTCGGACTGGAACAGGGTCCGGATGGATCACGGTTATGACGGTGGTGTTTTTACGGCTTATGTAGAGGGTGCAAAGGCTGGACAGATGTATAAATATCTGGTGGAAGAGCAAAGCGGTGTGGTACGCGAACACTGTGATCCTTACGGCTTTGCAATGGAAAAACGTCCGGCGTTTGCATCGATCATTACCGATCTGTACAAGTACCGGTTTGCGGATGAAGAATGGATGGCAAAGCGGGACAAAGCCTATAATAAGCCAATGAATATTTATGAACTGCATCTGGCATCCTGGAAAAACAAAAAGGCAGTCAGGGAACGCAAAGAGGGAGAAGAAATGCACTTCCCGACGTATGAGGAAATTGCAAGTGAGCTGATCCCATATCTGAAAGAAAACCATTTTAATTATATTGAAGTACTGCCGCTTGCGGAGCATCCGGCGGATTGCTCCTGGGGGTATCAGGATACGGGCTTTTATGCACCGACTGCAAGATATGGCAGCCCGGACGGACTGAAAAAGCTGATCGATAGCTGCCATCAGAATGACATTGGTGTCATTCTGGATTTTGTACCGATCCATTTTGCAATGGATGGGTATGGACTGAAAAAGTTTGACGGAACAGCTCTTTATGAATATGAAAACAAAGATGTCGGCGAGAGTGAGTGGGGCACCTGCAATTTCAATCATTCCCGCGGAGAAGTGGCAAGCTTCTTACAGTCCAATGCCAATTACTGGCTGCAGGAGTTCCATTTTGACGGGATCCGTATGGATGCGATCAGCCGTGCCATTTACTGGATGGGAGATCCGAAGCGTGGCGTGAATACCAGAAGTGTTGCATTTATCAGGGAGATGAATGCAGGGCTGCACAGCCTAAATCCGACCGCAATTCTGGTGGCGGAGGATTCCACCAATTATCTGAAGGTCACAGCACCGGTAGAATATGACGGACTGGGCTTTGATTATAAGTGGGACATGGGCTTTATGAATGATACGCTGGACTATTTCCGCCTGGAGCCGGTGTACAGACCGGCAAATTATGATAAACTTGCTTTTTCCATGCAGTATTTTTATAACGAATTATACCTGCTTGCTTTTTCGCATGATGAAGTTGTCCATGGAAAGGCAACAATCGTGCAGAAGATGTGGGGCGATTATGAACAGAAATTCCCGCAGGCAAGAGCTTTATATGCTTATTTTTATACCCATCCGGGCAAGAAGCTGAATTTCATGGGCAATGAGATCGGACAGCTCCGGGAGTGGGACGAAAACCGCCAGCAGGACTGGGATATGCTGAAGTATCCGATGCATGACAGTTTTTATCATTATTACAGAGAGCTGAGCAGGCTCTATACTACCTGTCCTGCTTTATATAACGGGGAATACAATCCGAACTGCTTCCGCTGGCTGCAGGTGCATGCAGCACAGTTTTCCACTTATGTATATGAAAGACGTGCCGAGGGACAGTCGGTGATCGTCATGCTGAACTTCTCGGATCAGTACTGGAGCAGCTTCTCATTTGGATATGACAGAAATGTCACACTGGAAGAGCTGATCAACAGCGACTGGGAAGAGTACAGCGGTAAGACAAAGCATTCGGATATGCAGGTTCTGGTGCAGAAGCAGGTGTATGACGGAATGCCATACCGCATCAGTACAGATATTGCACCATTTTCTGCCAGGATCTTTTTGGTGAAAAAGGGCTTGTAATTTTCGAACACTTGTTTATAATAAGAATATAACTCGAACAGATGTTCTTTATATAAACAGGTGGGTAGAATATGATCGTTTTGGAAGATTTAGAAATTGAAAAGAAGCTGGAGATCTTATCCGATGCGGCGAAATATGATGTGGCATGTACTTCAAGCGGCGTAGAGCGTAAGGGGAGTCAGGAAGGCATGGGAAATGCGACGCAGTGTGGCATCTGTCACAGCTTTGCGGCTGACGGCAGGTGTATTTCTCTTTTGAAGGTTTTGCTGACCAACGAATGCATCTATGACTGCAAATACTGCATCAACCGCCGCTCCAATGACACGGTCCGTACATCGTTTACGCCGCAGGAGCTTTGCGAGCTGACGATCCAGTTTTATCGGCGCAACTATATCGAGGGGCTCTTTTTGAGCTCCGGGATCAGGCGTTCGCCGGATGAGACGATGGAGCAGATCTACCAGGTTCTTTTTTTATTGCGCAGGCAGTATCATTTCAATGGCTATATTCATGTGAAGGGGATTCCGGGCGCATCTGCAGAGCTTGTGCAGGCAGTCGGGTATCTGGCAGACCGCATGAGCCTGAATCTGGAGCTGCCGACCGCACAGGGATTGAAAAAGCTGGCACCGGGCAAGACACGGGAAAAGATCCTGACACCGATGCGGCAGATCCAGAATGGCATCAGAGAGCAGAAGCTGCTACTGGCGGATCATCGCCGGATCGCAGGAAAACAGGACAGGGGCAGCAGTCTGTATCTGCCGGGAGGCGGGCAGCTTTTACGGGAGAAGAGCAGCTATGGCGTCAGTGTGCCCGGCGGAAAGCAGGATCGTTTTGTGCCGGCGGGACAGAGTACCCAGATGATCGTTGGTGCAACGCAGGAGAATGATTACCAGATCCTGACGATCGCAGAGTCTTTATATCAGAAGTATGAACTGAAACGCGTCTTTTACTCTGCCTATGTGGCACTGAATGAAGACCGCGATCTGCCGCAGGTAGGCACAAAGCCGCCGCTGCTCCGCGAGCACCGTCTGTATCAGGCAGATTTCCTGCTACGCTTTTACGGATTTGCGGCAAAGGAGCTTCTGTCAGAGGAAAAGCCGAATTTTAATGTGTATCTCGATCCGAAGTGTGACTGGGCGATCCGGCATCTGGAATATTTTCCGGTCGAGATCAACCGGGCGGGGTATGAAATGCTGCTCCGCGTTCCGGGGATCGGGGTGAAATCAGCGCAGCGGATCATGCGGGCGCGCAGATCGGCAAAGCTGGATTTTGACCAGCTGAAACGGATCGGTGTGGTACTGAAGCGGGCGCATTATTTTATTACCTGCAACGGGAAAATGCTTTACCATACAAAGATCGAAGAAGATTACATCACCAGAAGGATCTTAGAGCTCGATCATGCCAAAAACTGGCAGATGGAGTATCAGATGACCTATCGGCAGCTTTCTCTTTTCGATGACCGGAAGGAGGGGATGACAGGATGATCACTTATCTTTGTGAGGATACGCCGGAAGGTATTTTTACAGCAATCTATGATGCATGGGCGGCAAAGATCCCGGATGACCGGCTTCATCTGATGACGGAGCAGGAGATGAATTTCAGTTTGTTTACGGAATACCGGCAGGTGGAAACGGATCAGGAAAAAGCAGTCAAGGTGGCACGTTCCATCCGGCAGAAGATTGCAAATGAAGCATATGTACAGGTGTATTATGCGTCACTGTCAGATGAAGAAGACAAGGTCGATGCTATCTATCACTTTTTAAAACAGGGCTTTCGCTATGGAGCACGCGTTCTGGATATGCACGGTCTTGTGCAGGTATGCAGAGTATATGAGCTGTACCGGGCGGTGAGCAATGAAAATCAGAAATACAGAGGGTTTGTAAGGTTTGCGGAGATCGGCAGACAGGGACAGAAGCTATTGCTTGCCAGGATCCGCCCGAAGAACCAGCTTCTGCCGCTTCTGGGACAACATTTTGCGGACAGGTTTGGGCAGGAAAATTTTGCGATCATAGATGATGAACGGGCAATGGGCTATTTCCATGGAAAGACGGCTTTTCTCTCCAAGGTGGATATGGCGCAGATAGACAGGCTGTGGCAGGGGCAGCGTGACACGGCGTATGAGGAACTGTTCCAGACGTTTTTTCGCAGCATTGCCATCAAAGAGCGGGAAAACTATGTCTGCCAGAGGACGATGTGCCCGATCCGTTACCGGGATTATATGGTGGAATTTAATAAGACAGGCACAGATCACGAAAAGCTGCATAAGATACAGGAAGAACACAGAGCGTAGAGAAGTCTGACATGGAAAAAAGCAGAAAGTGGAAACTATTTCTGGGAGCGGGCATTCTGGCAGTGTACGCATTTGCCAGTCTGCTTGCCTTCTGGCGTATGCCTGAAAGAGCAGCTGCATGGTCGGAAGATACGGTCCCAAAGCGCATAGCACTTACCTTTGATGATGGCCCTTATCCGAATCTGACAAGGCAGCTTTTGGACGGACTGCGCGAGCGTGGTGTAAAAGCCAGCTTTTTTGTGGTGGGCGAAAATGCAAAAGCCTATCCGGATGTGATCGAAACGATGTATGAGGACGGGCATCTGATCGGGAATCATACTTACCATCATGTACAGCTGACCGAAGTTGGTGAAGAGAAATTTAAAGAAGAGATCCGTATGACAAATGCGGTGCTTTCTGAGATCACCGGAGAAACACCGACCTTTATCAGACCACCGTATGGGAGCTGGAATAAAAAGTATGAGGAAGAATTAAATCTTTTCCCTGTTTTGTGGACGGTGGATCCGCTGGACTGGTGCTGTAACAGCAGCCAATGTGTTTATCAAAGAGTAGTGACGACTGTGAAGGAAAATGATATTATATTGTTGCATGATTGCTATGAGACATCTGTGACTGCTGCACTTTCAATCGTAGACAGCCTGCAGGCACAGGGGTATGAATTTGTTACAGTAGACGAACTGCTGCTGGAGTAGCAGACAGGGCAGAGCATGCAGAGAGAAGGCATAGGATGGACTTATTTGAATACATGAGACAGAATACGATGGAAAAGGAATCGCCGCTGGCAGCGCGTATGCGGCCGACAACCCTGTCAGAAATCGTGGGACAGCGTCATATCTTAGGCGAAGACAAGCTGTTGTATCGTGCGATCAAGGCGGATAAGCTCAGTTCTCTGATCTTTTACGGACCGCCGGGCACAGGAAAGACGACGATCGCCAAAGTCATTGCCAATACGACAAGTGCGGAATTTACACAGATCAATGCGACCGTAGCAGGCAAAAAGGATATGGAGGAAGTCGTTGCAAAGGCAAAGGATACGATGGGCATGTATCAGAAAAAGACGATCCTCTTTATCGATGAGATCCACCGTTTCAACAAAGGGCAGCAGGATTATCTGCTTCCGTTTGTAGAGGACGGAACGATCATCCTGATCGGAGCGACAACGGAAAATCCGTATTTTGAGGTAAATGGAGCTTTGCTGTCACGGTCCATCATTTTTGAACTGAAACCGTTGGAGAAGGAGGATATCAAGGATCTGATCAGGCGGGCACTGACGGATGAAAAAAAGGGGCTTGGCAGCTATCAGGCAGAGATCGATGAAGATGCACTGGAATTTCTGGCAGATATGGCAGGCGGTGATGCAAGACATGCATTGAATGCGGTCGAGATCGGTGTCCTGACGACGCAGCGCAGTGAGGACGGAAAGATCCATCTTACCTTGCCAGTCGCTTCCGAATGTATCCAGAAGCGTGTTGTGAAATACGACAAGACGGGAGATAATCATTACGATACGATATCTGCGTTTATCAAGAGCATGCGCGGGTCAGACCCGGATGCTGCTGTTTATTATCTGGCAAAGATGCTGTATGCGGGAGAAAGTGTGACGTTTATTGCGCGGCGTATGATGATCTGCGCGGCGGAAGATGTGGGAATGGCGGATCCGAATGCCATCCAGGTTGCAACCAGCGCAGCACTTGCAGTAGAGCGTGTCGGAATGCCAGAGGCGCAGATCATTTTGTCGGAGGCGGTAATCTATATCGCGACCGCACCAAAGAGCAACAGTGCCAACAATGCGATCGCTGCAGCGATGGACTGTGTCAGAAAGACCGGAAATCTGAAGGTACCGACGCATCTGCAGGATGCACACTATAAAGGCGCAGCAAAGCTGGGACATGGTCTGGGCTATCAATATGCGCATGATTTTGACAAGCATTATGTACAGCAGCAGTATCTGCCGGACGAACTGACAGATTCTGTTTTTTATGAACCGTCAACAATGGGCTATGAAAGTAAAGTACAGGAGCATATGAAATGGTTAAAAGAAGAAAAATAGACCAGCGGATGGTCGTCATTTCGCTGGATGCAGTCGGAGCGAGAGATCTTGCCTATTTAAAAACATTACCGAATTTTCAGAAGCTGCGTGCACAGAGTGGGTATTGCGACCATGTAGAGAGTGTCTATCCGTCCATTACCTATCCTGCGCATACGTCGATCGTAACAGGGAAAAAGCCACTGCATCATGGTGTTGTCAATAACCTGCAGCTGCAGCCCGGCAGAAAGAGCCCGGACTGGATGTGGCAAAAGCATTTTATCCATGGAAAGACTTTATATGAAGCAGCGGCAGAAAAAGGATACGTCACAGCATCTATTTTATGGCCGGTGACAGGCAAAAGCGGGATCCGGTATTGTGTACCGGAGATCTTTGCCAATCACTGGTGGCAGAATCAGGTCACGGTATCGGCGACAAACGGACCGGTGCTGTATCAGATCGAGCTGTTAAAGAAGTTCGGACATCTGATCGATGGCATCAAACAACCGCAGCTGGATAACTTTGTTTATGCGGCAGCAGACTATACGATCCGCAAATATGATCCGCAGCTGTTTCTGATCCATCTGACGGATGTGGACACCAACAGACATCTGTACGGACTGGATGCACCGCAGATCAAAGAAGCACTGGAGCGTCATGATGAAAGGCTGGGTGGCATCTGTCAGGCACTTGCCGAAACGGGAGATATGGAGAAAACGACGATCGTTGTGCTCGGCGATCATTGCCAGATCGATACCCATACAGTGCTGTATCCGAATTATTATCTGAAAAAAGCGGGGCTGATCCGGGCAACAGCAGACGGAAAGATCAAAGACTATGATTTTATCGCGCAGCATTGTGATGGCAGTTGTTATATTTACGCCGGAAAGAAGCTGAAAAAACAAATGACAATCATGTCAACAGAGGAAAAGGAAGCAGTGATGAAGCAGCTGAGAGGCTGTCTGCAGAAAATACCGCATCTGCATGAGATCTTTTCCAGAAAGCATGCGGCTGCTCTCGGTGCAGACGGTGACTGCATCTGTATGTTGGAAGCAGAGCCGGGATATTACTTCCAGAATGGCATGGAAAAGCCGCAGGAAGAAGTCGATCAGATGCAGGGCGAAAGAATGCTGGCAACCCATGGATATCTGCCAACATTACCGGAATATGAAACGTTCTTTATGATGAGCGGATATGGAGTCAAACAGGGAGAAATCCCTAAGATGTATTTATGGGATGAGGGACCGACACTTGCGTCAGTTCTTGGCGTATCCTTACCGGATACCGATGGTAAAATAATAGAGCAGCTTTTAAAATAGCTGCTCTATCAGAAACTGATACACATCCTGACTTTTACGTTCCCATTTTTCGCAGATCGACTGGGCGATCGCTTCGGTTGGAACGGAGATCGTCAGATCGAGCAGTGTCACATGCTTTTCTCGGGCGATCAGATGGGCTTTGTATTCGCCGTCAGTTCCCTTGAAGAACTCACTGCTTAAAGAGGCTTCTTCTTTTAAAGAAATGGATTTTTCCTGCAGATAAGTCTCAATGTCTTTTTTGATCTCCGGGGAAATCCTGTTTTCAAAAAAGCCCAGTGTTGTTTTCCCTTCTTCGGTGATCAAAAGCTGCGTCCGGTTACGGATCGTACGTTCCATGATCATATTGCTGTCCCTAAGCTGTGCCAGAACGGACTGCAGGTTCATATATGTCGTATATTCTTTTTCTAATATAAAGTCTGTGATCTGTGCCTTGGTCAGCGGAAAATCTACGCGGTTCAGCATATAAAGCACGATCAGCTTATAAAGTGTCAACGGATCCTGTGTCATGGATACCCTTCCTTTCTATATAATCCCTTCCCTGATAATGTCCGCCTGCCTTCAAGGCTTTGTGCAGGCTGTTTAAAACATTGCGCTTCTGCAGGCTCCAGGTCGGTGCGATCAGCAGATCCTTCGGCCCGTCTCCGGTAACTCTGTGCAGAATGATGGCAGGGTTTAAATGGTCAATGCAGCTGCAGAGCAGGTCGATGTAAGCCTCCTTTGAGAGACAGGAAAAAAAACCGCGCTCATATTCTGCCGCCAGATCTGTACCACGCAGAACATGTAAAAGCTGCAGCTTGATGCCAAAGATATTTTTATGACTTAAGTAGTCAATGGTGGCAAGCATATCTGCCTGCGTTTCCCCCGGAAGCCCTAGGATCACATGAACGATCACGGGAACGGACATTGCCTGCAACGCCGCGAGTGCCTCTTCAAAGCAGGAGAGCGGATAGCCGCGGCGTATATAAAGAGCTGTTTTTTCATGGATGGATTGCAGCCCCAGCTCGATCCAGATAAATTTATCGGGAAATTCTGTCTGGCATCGCTTTATCACATCCAGAACAGACGTGGGCAGGCAGTCCGGTCTTGTAGCGATGGAGATCCCGACGATCTTCGGATGGGAGAGTGCCATGTGATACAGGGCATAGAGCCGCTCAGGAGCCGCATAGGTACCTGTGTAAGCCTGAAAATAGGCAATAAAACGCTGCCCGGTCTGCTTATCGCCAAAACGGGCAAGCGCCTGTGTGATTTGCGCATCGATCGAACTGTTCTGACGAATAGCAGTGGCGAATTCACCACTGCCGCCTGCAGAGCAGAAGATGCAGCCACGCGTGCCACACGTTCCGTCTCTGTTGGGGCAGGTAAATCCGCCATCCAGTGCAATCTTATATATTTTTTCACCGTATTTCTTTTTTAAATAGGCATTCAGGCTCTGGTACGGCTTATACAAAGCTTCTTCCCGGAGCTGGTTTTCTATCGGATCAGATGTGGGATTTGACAGCATTTGCAACAACCTCTGCAACACGCGGATCAAAAGCCTGTGGCATGATATTGTCGTCGCTCAGCTCATCATCGGAAACGAGAGAAGCGATGGCAAGTGCAGCAGCAAGCTTCATATCTTCTGTGATCTGGGTAGCACGTCCTTCTAAAGCACCCTTGAAAATACCCGGGAATGCAACGACATTATTGACCTGATTCGGGAAATCGGATCTGCCTGTACCAACAACTCTGGCACCGGCTGCTTTTGCAACATCAGGCATGATCTCCGGAACCGGATTTGCCATGGCAAATAAAATGGAATCCTTGTTCATGGATCTTACCATTTCAGACGTCACGATATTCGGTGCGGAAACACCGACAAAAATATCTGCACCCTTTAAAGCATCGGCAAGAGAGCCTGTTTCATTATTTGGATTGGTCACCTCTGTCATTTTCTGCTGCATCCAGTTCAGATTTTCGGAATCCTTTGAAATGATACCTGCCTTGTCACACATGATCACATTTGGGAAACCATAGGTAAGGAGCAGCTTTGTGATCGCGATACCGGCACTTCCCGCACCGTTGATAACAACCTTGCAATCCTCTTTCTTCTTATTGACAACCTTTAAGGCATTGATGATACCTGCAAGTACGACAATGGCTGTACCGTGCTGGTCATCATGGAAAACAGGAATGTTTAACGTCTGTTTCAGGCGTTCCTCGATCTCAAAGCATCTTGGTGCACTGATATCCTCTAAATTGATACCGCCGTAGTTGGGTGCAAGATAAGTGATTGTCTTGATGAGTTCTTCTGTATCCTGTGTGTCCAGACAGATCGGAACGGCATTGACATTACCGAACTCCTTGAACAGTACACATTTTCCTTCCATAACAGGCATAGCAGCGAGCGGGCCGATATTTCCAAGACCGAGAACAGCACTGCCGTCTGAGATAACGGCAACAGTGTTTGCCTTCATTGTATATTTGTAAGCAGCTTCCGGATCCTCTGCGATCACCTTACAAGGCTCTGCGACACCCGGTGTATAGGCAAGTGCAAGATCCTCTCTGGATTTGACAGATGCCTTTGCGGTGGTTTCCAGTTTACCGTTCCATTGTTCGTGAAGCTTTAACGCCAGCTCTTTTGATGCCATTTTATTTTCCTCTTCCTTTGATATAATATAGTAAATAGATAGCAAATGATTGATTCGCAATTACCTATAATGATATAACATCTTTTTGAGGTCTGCAATCCTTTACCATAAGAAAATATAAAAAGTACTTTACTATTTAAAGTTATTTGTTATACTATAGAAGCAAATCGTAATGCGGAATGTTCTTTCTTATTTCATATTGTAGATGTGTGCGGTTATATGCAGGCGAAATCCCCAATGAGTTTAGAATCGAATATAATATGCAAATAACGGAGCAGATGACGGGATAGAATCTGGCTGGAACAGGAGGTAATAAATTTGATGAGAGAAAAGTATGAATCTCTGGCATTAGCAGATCTAAAAGAAATTGCAAAATCCAGAGGAATCAAAGGTGTTTCCACGATGAAAAAAGCAGATGTTGTGGAAGCAATGCTTGCAGAAGATGAAAAAAGTAAAATAAATCCGGAAAAGCTCAGCTCGGATCTGGACAGCGGCGTGGAAGTTGGTGGAATCTTAGAGGTAATGCCGGATGGCTATGGCTTTATCCGAAGTGCCAATTATCTGCCGGGAGAAAATGATGTGTATGTGGCACCAAGCCAGATCCGCAAATTCGGGCTGAAAACAGGTGACATCATCACCGGTAACACAAGAGTAAAGACACAGGGAGAAAAATTCAGTGCACTGTTATATGTCAAAAAGATCAACGGGCTGCATCCGGCGGAACTGGAGCACAGGATCAGCTTTGAAGACCTGACACCGATCTTCCCTGATGAGAGACTGAAGATGGAAACAAAGGGATCTTCCATTGCCATGCGTATCATGGATCTGATCAGCCCGGTCGGTAAAGGACAGCGTGGTATGATCGTATCACCGCCAAAGGCAGGTAAGACAACCCTTTTGAAAGAGGTAGCAAAGTCTATCAAGACAAATAACCCGGATATGCATCTGATCATCCTTCTGATCGATGAAAGACCGGAAGAAGTAACCGATATCAGAGAAGCAATCGAAGGTCCGAATGTAGAAGTGATCTACTCTACATTTGATGAACTGCCGGAACATCATAAGCGTGTATCCGAAATGGTAATTGAGCGTGCCAAGAGATTGGTAGAGCTGAAAAAGGATGTGACGATCCTGCTTGACAGCATTACCCGACTGACACGTGCCTACAACCTGACCGTTCCACCGAGCGGCAGAACTTTATCAGGTGGTCTGGATCCGGCGGCTCTGCATATGCCGAAGCGTTTCTTTGGTGCAGCCAGAAATATGAGAGAGGGCGGAAGCCTTACCATACTGGCAACGGCACTGGTAGAGACAGGCTCCAAGATGGATGATGTGGTATACGAGGAATTCAAAGGAACCGGTAACATGGAAATGGTACTTGACCGTAAACTTTCCGAAAAACGTGTATTCCCGGCGATCAGCATTCCGAAGTCCGGTACAAGACGTGAGGATCTGCTCCTTTCCGAAGAAGAACTGCAGGCGATCAATGTGATCCGTAAGGCGCTCAACAGCATGAAGCCGGATGAAGCAGTGGAAAAGGTCATCGATATGTTTGTCAGAACGAGAAATAACGATGAATTTGTCAAGATGATACAGAAAATTAAATTTATTTAATAAAAAAGGCTTGCCATAGCGGAAAGCCTATGATACAATAATAAAGCTGTTTATGTAGAAACGAAAGTAAATTCATATAGAGAGGTGAAAAAGATGAAAGAAGGAATCCATCCAAACTACTATCAGGCAACTGTAACCTGTAACTGTGGCAATACATTTGTAACAGGTTCAACAAAAGAAGATATCCACGTTGAAATTTGTTCTAAGTGCCATTCATTCTATACAGGCCAGCAGAAATCAGCTAGAACTGATGGACGTATTGATAAGTTTAATAAGAAATACGGCGTTGTTAGTAAATAGTTTGACGTAAAAGGTTGAGATTTCTTATCTCAACCTTTTTTTGTGTAATAGGAAACTTCGTTCCTATTACACAAAAACGCTCCGTGGGGATGCGCACTGCGGCGTACAATGTAGATGTCGCAAGCGATCGCCGCAGGCGCAAGAATGTGCCAAGGCACATTCTTTGTTCTTATGGTGACGAGAAAGTTTTATCCGATATGCATCGAGAAAATCAGAAGTAGTGGGATTTTCGAGAGGAGATATAGAAATGACTAAGAAAAAAACGATCGATCATTACTCCGGTATTGGCGGGCAGGCGGTTTTGGAAGGTGTTATGATGAAAAATCAGGATACCTATGCAGTCGCAGTCCGTAAGCCGGATGGAAAGATAGAAGTCAAGACAGAGGAATATAAGCCAAGGACAGCCAAATGGACAAAGCTTCCGTTCATCCGTGGTGTGTTCGGTTTCTGGGATTCTCTTGTACTTGGCATGAAATGCATGACCTATTCCGCTTCCTTTTATGAGGAAGAAGAGGAGGAAGATACTGCGCTGGATAAATTAGGAGATAAGCTTTTTGGCGAGAAAGCGGAAAATGTGCTGATGGGCATTACCGTTGCATTATCGCTTGTGATCGCGGTTGCACTGTTTATGCTGCTTCCGTATTTTCTGGCAGGCTTTTTGGCAAAAGTGGTTGCCAATGAGACATTGCTGGCATTGTTTGAAGGACTGATCCGGATCCTTATTTTCCTTTTGTATGTATCTTTGATCTCTTTGATGAAAGACATCAGACGGGTTTACCAGTATCATGGTGCAGAGCATAAATGTATTAACTGTATCGAAAAGGGCAGAATCCTGAATGTGGAGAATGTCAAGAAAAGCTCCAGACAGCATAAACGCTGCGGTACAAGTTTCCTGTTGTTTGTTATGCTGGTCAGCATCATTTTGTTTTTCTTCATTCGTGTGGAACAGCCTGTTTTACGTGTGGTTCTCCGTATTTTACTGATCCCTGTGATCGCGGGCATCTCTTATGAGATCATCCGTCTTGCAGGCAGAAGCAACAACATCATTGTACGGATCATTTCCGCACCGGGGCTCTGGCTGCAAAAGCTGACAACGAAAGAGCCGGATGAGGATATGATCGAAGTGGCGATCGCATCGGTAGAAGCTGTATTTGACTGGAAGGCTTATTTTAAGACCGAGTTTGGCTATGATGTGGACGATGCCATGGAAGTAGAAGCAGAGTCAGAGAAGATCACGGAAGAACTTGCGGCTGAAACTGCAGATGATGCTACGCAGAATACAATTGCAGATGCTGTGGAACCAGATACAGAAAACGGGAAAGCAGAATAAGGATAGGGTGACAAGATGCAGTACGCAAAGCTCTATCAAATCGGAAAAGAACAATTACAAAAAGCAGGCATCACAGATGCAGAGCTTGATGCCAGACTTTTGCTTGAATTTATATGTCATACGGATCGAAATGCCTTATATGCGCATGGCGATCTGGAAATAGAAGATGAAAAAATGCAGGATTTCCTGCAACTGATCGAAAAACGGGCAACCCATATCCCGCTGCAACACCTGACGGGGGAACAGAATTTTATGGGACTGGATTTTCTGGTCAATGAACATGTGCTGATCCCCAGACAGGATACAGAAATTCTGGTGGAAGAGATCATGCGTGATCTGCATGACGGGATCCGAATTTTGGATATGTGTACAGGTTCCGGCTGTATTTTGTTGAGCCTTTTGCATTATTCCAATGATTGCAGCGGCGTTGGCGTCGATGTATCCGAGGATGCACTTGCAGTTGCCAGACAGAATGCAGACAGGCTTGCGGAAAAGCAGGCTGTATTTATACAGAGTGATCTGTTTGAGAAGGTAGAGGGCAGCTTTGATCTGATCGTTTCCAATCCGCCCTATATCAGATCACAGGAGATCGCGGGGCTGATGCCTGAGGTGCGTGAGCACGAACCGCATCTGGCACTGGATGGCAAAGAAGACGGTCTGTATTTTTACAGAGAGATCATAAAAGGGGCAGAGCATCATTTGAAACGAGGCGGTCAGCTCTTTTTTGAGATTGGTTATGACCAGGGAGAGGCTGTAAAAGCACTTCTTGTGGCAAACGGATATACAGAGGTAGCAGTAGTAAAAGATTATGCCGGGCTCGACAGAGTCGTATATGGCACATTTCTTGGAGGAAGTTCAAATGTTTGATAAGTTAGAGGATTTATTGATCCGATATGAAGAGATCATGGGAGAACTCAGTTCTCCGGGGATTGCGGATAATCAGGCGAGATTCCGCAAACTGATGAAGGAGCAGAGTGATCTGACACCTATCGTCAATGCTTATAAAGAATATAAAGAATGTAAGGAAACTGTTGCGGATTCCCTTTCCATGCTGGAGGGAGAAAGCGACGAGGAAATGCGTGAAATGCTGAAAGAAGAAATGAACACAGCAAAGAAGCGTATTGAAGAATTAGAGCATGAACTGAAGATCCTGCTGCTTCCAAAGGATCCGAATGATGATAAAAACGTTATTGTAGAAATCCGTGCAGGCGCGGGCGGTGATGAAGCAGCCCTGTTTGCTGCAGAGATCTATCGTATGTATGTGCATTATGCGGAAAGCAAACGCTGGAAGGTCGAGACGATGGAAATGGAAGAGATCGGAATCGGCGGTATGAAGTCCGTTACTTTCATGGTAACAGGACAGGGCGCATATTCCGTGCTGAAATATGAATCCGGCGTACATCGTGTACAGCGTGTTCCGGAAACAGAATCCGGCGGACGTATCCATACATCCACGATTACCGTTGCGGTAATGCCGGAGGCAGAGGAAGTAGACGTTGTCATTGATGATAAGGATATCCGAATTGATGTCTGCCGTTCTTCGGGAGCAGGTGGACAGTGTGTCAATACAACAGACTCTGCGGTTCGTCTGACACATATCCCGACCGGTATTGTGATCTACAGCCAGACAGAAAAATCACAGATCCAGAATAAAGCAAAGGCATTCCAGTTGCTGCGTACCAAGCTGTATGACTTAGAACAGCAGAAGGCACATGATGCGGAAGCAGAGCTTCGTAAGAGCCAGGTCGGAACAGGAGATCGTTCCGAAAAGATCCGTACTTACAACTTCCCACAGGGACGTGTGACCGATCATCGTATCAACCTGACACTGTACAAGCTTGATAAGATCATGGATGGAGATATCCAGGAGATCATCGATGCCTGCATCGCCGCTGACCAGGCAGCTAAATTGGCAAAGATGAACGAATGAGCGATTCATGCAACATAAAAAAAGGGATATGGTATTCTCACTTGTGAAGAATATCATATCTCTTTTTTATGTTATAAGAATGCAAACGTCACCGAGAAGAAGCGAAGCGTATTCGAGGTGAACGTTTGCATTGCATGAATAGCGTAGAAGATTAGTTCTGCTCAAGAGCAAGTGTTCTTGTTGTCAGATCACAAACTTCTGAAGGTCCGTAATACTGGATAGCACCTGGATATGTGAAAGCTGTTTCAACAGCCCAAGCATCTCTGTGTGCTTCGAAGTATTTGAATGGTTTGCCATCAAGCTCAACAAGAGCTTTTCTGATAACCGGCTTATCTTCACCGTTTCTTCTTTCCATGTTCATCATCTTTGTGATAGGCATACCACCTGCAACCCATTCTTCAGCCGGTTTAGACAGGTTAGAAACCTTTGAAAGGTATCCTGTGTAACCATACTGAATCAGCATGAATGCGTTGTAACCAAGTGAGTAGCAGTAGTCTGCATCGAAGTTAGATGGGAATGCACATCTTCCTTCATATCCGAAGAAGTGATGCAGTGGGCTGAACTTGCCGTTGTATGTGCCTGCTGCTTTTCTCTTTGCAAGCTCGTCTTTTACAAGTGCAGAGAAGAGCTTTTCAGATTCAATCAGGGAAACCTGTACGTTTCCGTGAGGATCTCTCTCTAAGAATAACTGCTGCTGGATACCAACAGGAAGCAGATCAAATACTGCAAAGGAAGCAGGTGTCAGACCATTTTTGATGAATTCATATTTGTCATTCCAGCTTGGAAGAGCGTTGAAAGCATCTGTCTTGCTGCCTGCAAGAAGCTCGTTGATCTCAGCGATCAGTACAGAGAATTCAGGAACGAATTCTACGATACCTTCCGGGATGATTGCAACACCGAAGTTATCTCCGTTAGCTGCTCTCTTTTCTACAGAATCAGCGATGTAGTTTGCGATAGAAGAAAGAGACATTTTCTTTTCTTTTACTTCTTCACCAACTAAGCAGATGTTTGGCTGTGTCTCAAGTGCACATTCCAGAGCAACGTGAGAAGCGGAACGTCCCATCACTTTGATGAAATGCCAGTACTTTTTAGCAGAGTTAGCATCTCTTTCGATGTTACCGATCAGCTCTGAATATGTCTTTGTAGCTGTATCAAAACCGAAGGAAGCTTCGATATCTTCATTCTTCAGGTCACCGTCGATTGTCTTAGGACATCCGATTACCTGAATACCTGTATTGTTTGCTGCCATGTACTCAGCCAGTGTAGCAGCGTTTGTGTTAGAGTCATCACCACCGATGATAACGATAGCTGTCAGACCGTTCTGTTTTGCATTTTCAGCAACGATAGCAAACTGTTCTTTTGTTTCAAGTTTTGTTCTGCCGGAACCAATGATATCAAAACCACCGGTATTTCTGTATGCATCGATGAAAGCATCATCAAATACAACATAGTCATTCTTTAACAGTCCGTCCGGGCCACCCTTGAAGCCGTACAGTACGTTGTCAGGATTTGTAGCCTTTAATGCATCATAAAGACCTGTGATAACGTTGTGTCCGCCAGGAGCCTGTCCGCCGGAAAGGATAACACCTACAACCTGCTTTTTAGCAACGGATGTATTCTGTCCTTTTTCAAATGTGATTTCCTTTTTACCGTATGTGTTAGGGAAGAGAGCTTTGATCTTATCCTGATCAGCTACGCTCTGTGTGTCAGCACCTTCCTTAACGCAGATTTCTGCGATACCATTTCTGAGCATGCCCGGAAGCTTTGGGCTGTACTCATATCTTGCTTTCTGAAGTGGTGAAAGATTCATGATTGTTCTCCTTTTTTCCTTTATTTTAAATATAGGGCTGCCATAAGGCAGCCCCAAAAAATCAGTTTAGATCTTATAACTGAGGACCAGCTGCTACAAGAGCTTTGCCAGCTTCGTTTGTTGTATACTTAACGAAGTTCTTCTGGAATCTTTCAGCAAGGTCTTTTGCTTTTACTTCCCATTCAGAAGCATCTGCATATGTGTCACGAGGATCAAGAATTCCGGAATCTACTCCAGGAAGTTCTGTAGGAACTTCGAAGTTGAACATAGGAATTGTCTTTGTAGGAGCTGTCTTGATGTCGCCATTTAAGATAGCATCGATAATTCCACGTGTATCTTTGATTGTGATACGTTTTCCTGTTCCGTTCCATCCTGTATTTACAAGATAAGCTTTAGCGCCGTTAGCGTTCATCTTCTTAACAAGCTCTTCGCCGTATTTTGTAGGATGCAGCTCTAAGAATGCCTGTCCGAAGCAAGCTGAGAATGTAGGTGTTGGCTCTGTGATTCCACGCTCTGTACCAGCAAGTTTTGCTGTGAATCCTGATAAGAAGTAGTACTGTGTCTGTTCTGGTGTCAGGATAGATACTGGAGGAAGTACGCCGAACGCATCTGCTGATAAGAAGATTACGTTGTCAGCTGCAGGACCTGCAGATACACCATTTACTTCAGCGGCAATGTTGTTGATGTGAGAGATCGGATAAGAAACACGAGTATTCTCTGTTACGCTCTTATCATCAAAGTCGATCTTTCCGTCTGCTGCAACAGTAACGTTCTCAAGAAGAGCGTTTCTCTTGATTGCATTGTAGATATCCGGCTCAGATTCTTTGTCAAGACCGATAACCTTAGCGTAGCATCCACCTTCGAAGTTGAATACGCCGTTGTCATCCCAGCCGTGCTCATCATCACCGATCAGACGTCTCTTAGGATCTGTAGAAAGTGTTGTCTTACCTGTTCCTGAAAGACCGAAGAAGATAGCTGTATGCTTACCTTCCATATCGCAGTTAGCAGAGCAGTGCATTGAAGCGATACCCTTAAGTGGTAAGTAGTAGTTCATCATAGAGAACATACCTTTCTTCATTTCTCCGCCGTACCATGTATTGATGATAACCTGTTCTCTGCTTGTGATGTTGAATGCTACACATGTCTCAGAGTTAAGACCGAGCTCTTTGTAGTTTTCGACTTTAGCCTTAGAAGCGTTGTATACAACGAAATCAGGCTCGAAGTTCTTTAATTCTTCTTCTGTAGGTTTGATGAACATGTTTGTAACAAAGTGAGCCTGCCAAGCAACCTCAACGATGAAACGAACTGCCATTCTTGTATCAGCGTTTGCGCCACAGAATGCATCAACTACGAATAATCTCTTGTTGCAGAGCTCTTTCTTAGCGATGTCTTTTACTGTTGTCCATACGTTTTCTGGCATTGGATGGTTATCATTCTTGTAAGCATCAGATGTCCACCATACTGTGTCTTTAGAGTTCTCATCCATAACGATGTATTTGTCTTTAGGAGAACGGCCTGTGTAGATACCTGTCATAACATTAACAGTATCAAGCTCTGTGTTCTTTCCTACTTCATAACCCTCGAGACCAGCTTTTGTCTCTTCTTCGAAAAGCATTTCGTAAGAAGGGTTGTAGACAACTTCAGTTGTTCCGGTAATACCGTACTTGGTTAAATCGATGTTTGCCATTTTTTTTACCTCTTTCTTTATAGTATTATTGCATCACCTGCAGAGCAGGTAATAAGCCTTTTTAAGAGAAGCCCGCAGCCGCGCACTCTCCGCTTATTATTATACATTATAAACGCGTAAAATCAATAAAAATATTTGAAATTATAGGAGAATTTGACATAACTAACAATAAGATGGAATGCTTGTGAAAACAGGTAAACGGTTTGTAAATATTCTGTAAAGCAGGTTGCAAATGAAAAAACGCGGTGTTATACTGCTTGCGTATTCAAAAAACAGGAGGTGACAGGCATGGACAGCCCTGACGGTAATAGTCGAAGTACGAAATACGGTGTAAGTTCTGAAAAAGAATACAGATGGCTGCGTATGTCTGATCGGCGGCTGTTTTTGAATGATGGGAAATCCAGAGAAATTTCCTGTTATTTGTTATGCTGAAATTGAGATAGGGCATACTATTATTGTATCTTTTTTCCTGCACCGTATGAATTGTTCTATGGTGCATTATTTTTTTATAAGGAGGAAGATACGATGACGAAGTATGTAGAAGAACTGATCCGGATCATCCGCAGCAATCATTCCAAGGAAGAACTGGCTGACCGGTTATCCGATTACCATGATAATGATATTGCAGAAAGTCTGGAGTCTCTGACTGAGCAGGAACGCAAAAAACTGTATGCGGCACTTGGCATGGAACGCATGGCAGAGATCTTTGCGTATGTAGACGATGCGGAGCCATATTTAAAGGAGTTGTCACTGGAAAGTGTGGCAAGACTTGTTTCCGAAATGGATTCCGACGATGCGGTCGATATGCTCGAAGAGCTGGATGAAGAAGAAAAGAGCAAGATCCTCGCCATGCTGGACGAAGAAGCGGGAGAGGATGTTAAACTGCTTTTGTCTTATGAGGACGATGAAATCGGTAGTCTGATGACGACAAATTTCATCGTGATCCATAAGGACCTGACTGTCAGACAGGCGATGCGTGAGCTTGTCAAGCAGGCGGGAGAAAACGATAACATTTCCACGATCTATGTAACAGACAGGGAAGGCAAGTTTTACGGAGCCATTGAACTGCAGGATCTGATCATTGCCAGGGAATATACCGAACTTGACGATCTGATCAGTAAATCTTATCCGTATGTCATGGATCATGAAAAGATCAGTGACTGTATCGAAAAGATCAAGGATTATGCGGAGGATTCTATTCCTGTCCTTTTGGAAGATCACAGTATTGCAGGTATTATCACAGCGCAGGATATCATTGAGGTTGTCGATGACGAAATGGGTGATGATTACGCAAAGCTCGCCGGTTTGACTGCGGAAGAGGATCTACATGAGACAACAAAGGAAAGCATGAAAAAAAGATTGCCCTGGCTGATCATCCTGCTGTTTCTCGGAATGGCGGTATCGACTGTAGTCGGTGCGTTTGAAACGGTTGTTGCGGTCTTACCGATCGCCATGTGTTTCCAGTCCCTGATCCTGGATATGGCGGGAAATGTCGGAACGCAGTCACTTGCCGTAACGATCCGTGTGCTGATGGACGAAAATCTGACAACAAAACAAAAGCTCCTTTTAATAGGAAAGGAATGCAAGATCGGATTCTTCAACGGGGCGTTCCTCGGTATTCTGGCACTGGTCTTTTTAGGATTGTATATCTTCCTATTTAAACATTACAGCATTGCTTTTTCCTTCCTGATCTCCGGTTGTGTCGGTGTATCCCTGATCGGTGCAATGGTTGTATCCAGTCTTATCGGTACGATTGTTCCGATGCTGTTTAAAAAGGTAGGAGTTGATCCGGCAGTTGCTTCCGGCCCGTTGATCACGACGATCAATGATCTGGTTGCGATCGTCGTATATTACGGACTGGTCATGCTCATACTCATTGACATGATGCATCTGGCAGGGTAAGGAGAACGTGAAAATCTAGCAACATATTGCTATAAATATAGAAGGAAAGGATCACGTGGATCATGGGAGAGTACGAAACACTTACACATACATTTGAACCGGTTTACAATGCGGATTCGGAAATACTGATCCTGGGCACTTTTCCCTCCGTAAAATCCAGACAGCAGCATTTTTACTACGGGCATCCGCAAAACCGTTTCTGGAAAGTGCTTGCGGCAGTTACAGGAGAGCAGTTGCCTGTTACGACCGAAGAAAAGAAAGCATTCCTGCTCCGAAACCACATTGCGGTCTGGGACGTGATCAAAAGCTGCAGCATCATCGGTTCCAGTGACAGCAGTATCAAAGACGTTGTACCGAATGATATTGCAGGGCTGCTGAAAAAAACGAAGATCCGCATCATAGCCGGAAATGGAAATAAAGCGTGTGAGCTGTACCAGAAGTATTGTCAGGAGCAGACGAAGGCGGAGATCAGACGCCTGCCATCGACGAGTCCTGCCAATGCCGCATGGAATTTTGACAGATTATGTGCCAGTTACAGACAGCTATTTGTGCAAAATATTGCTTTACAAGAATTATGAGGATACGTATAATACAACTTATATGATAGACATTAACTAATAGAAAAAGGAGAAAAGGCTCACATGAAAAAAGAAACCGTGATCGTGCTAGATTTTGGTGGACAGTATAATCAGCTTGTGGCAAGACGTGTCCGTGAGTGCAATGTGTACTGTGAGATTTATTCTTATCGAACAGACATTGCAAAGATTAAGGAAATGAACCCGAAGGGTATTATCTTAACAGGAGGGCCAAACAGTTGTTATGAGCCGGATTCTCCTACGTATTCCAAGGAATTGTTTGAGCTTGGCATTCCGGTACTCGGACTTTGCTACGGCGCACAGCTTATGATGCATGTGCTCGGTGGAAAGGTCATCACACCGGAAGTCGGTGAGTATGGCAAGACAGAGATCAACTACATGGAAAACGCGGTTCTGTTCAAAGGACTTCCTTCCAAATCCATTTGCTGGATGAGCCATTTTGACCGTATTTCCGAGCTCGCTCCGGGATTTGAGGTTGCTGCTTATACAGCAGACTGCCCGATCGCTGCAGCACAGAATGTAGAGAAAAATCTGTATGCGATCCAGTTCCATCCGGAAGTTCTGCATACGGTAAACGGTACAGAGATGATCAAAAACTTTGTACGTGGTGTCTGTGGCTGCGTCGGCGACTGGAAGATGGATACTTTCGTAGAGCATACGATCCAAGATGTGCGTGAAAAGGTCGGAGACGGCAAGGTGCTTTTAGCTCTTTCGGGCGGTGTGGATTCTTCCGTACTTGCAGCACTTCTGGCAAAGGCAGTCGGTCCACAGCTTACCTGTGTATTTGTAGATCACGGTCTTCTCAGAAAAAATGAAGGCGACGAGGTAGAAGCCGTATTCGGAAAAGGCGGCAGCTTCGATATTAACTTCATCCGTGTCAATGCACAGCAGCGTTACTATGATAAATTAGCCGGTGTCACAGAACCGGAGCAGAAGAGAAAGATCATCGGAGAAGAATTTATCCGTGTATTTGAAGAAGAAGCAAAGAAGATCGGTGCGGTAGATTTCCTGGCACAGGGAACGATCTATCCTGACGTTGTAGAATCAGGACTTGGCGGTGAATCCGCAGTCATTAAGTCCCACCACAATGTGGGCGGTCTTCCTGATTTCGTAGATTTTAAAGATATTGTAGAACCGCTTCGCAACCTGTTTAAGGACGAAGTCAGAAAGGTAGGTCTGGAGCTCGGACTTCCGGAATACCTCGTATACCGTCAGCCATTCCCTGGACCGGGACTTGGCATCCGCATCATCGGCGAAGTCACAGCGGAAAAAGTTCGTATCGTGCAGGATGCAGATGCGATCTACCGCGAGGAAATAGACAAAGCGGCAGCAGCCTACAAGGCAGAAAACGGTAAGGAAGCACCATGGATGCCAAACCAGTACTTCGCAGCCCTTACCAATATGCGATCTGTCGGTGTTATGGGTGATGAGCGTACTTACGACTACGCTGTTGCAGTCCGTGCAGTCTGCACAGTAGACTTCATGACAGCAGAAGCTGCAGAAATCCCGTTCGCAGTCCTGCAGACCGTAATGAGCCGGATCATCAATGAAGTAAAGGGAGTCAACAGAGTATTCTACGACCTGACGAGTAAACCGCCAGGAACGATTGAGTTTGAATAAATAGGTAAATCCCTACAAAGCCTGTATTTATGGGCTTTGTAGGGATTTTTTTAGTGCGAATGGGTACGTTTTGGGTACAAAAATTTATTTTTGATACCTCTTGATACCTGGTTTCTTAATTTTTCGGGTTTAATCCGAGCTTATCCATAATCTCATCGTGCGATTTCTGCATGTCCAGTCGATCCTGCCATGGCTCTGATTCCGGATAAATGTCCATCCAAAGGTTGAAGTCAGCTTCTGCTTGCAACAGGGCTTCTCCACGCTTCTTAACGTCCTTAATTTCGTTGCATTTTTCAACTTCGTCCATATATTCTTCATACCGCTCTAACCATGATCGCATCAAGGTTAATGATCCGAAACTAATGCCGACCATATCATTTCCGTCCTTGTCTTGGTATTCAAAAAGCTCACCACTGTATTGACGGAAAACCTGAAACAATCTATGCATGGCTTTCACGCCGTCAAAATCTGAATTTGTTAAGACTTCAACATTTACCGCAAGAGCCTGAGCCAATGCTTCCAATGAGGATAGCTTGGGATTTCTGCGTCCACTTTCATAGGCTCGGATATAGGATTCGCTTACGCCAACCATATCACCTAATTGTTTTAAGGTAAGTCCTCTTTCTAGACGGATTCGTCGTATATTTTCACCGACAGTCATTGTGTTCCCTCCTGTTTATTAAAACATGTTACATATATGTGCACCAAATGTAACTTGATTTTACCATATGATACGGAAAAGATAAATAAAAACATGAAAAAGATGTTGACACGTATCAAAAGATACGCTACTATAAAGACGTATCAAAAGATACGTAACAAAAACAAAAGAAATAAAATGGAGGAAACAGTATGAACGAAAAAATTTATTACAGTGCAGAAGACATTGCAAATATGCTCGGTGTGAGCATGGGAAAATCCTACAAAATATTGCGTGAAATGAATAAGGAACTGTCTGAAAAAGGCTTCCTTACAATTGCAGGCAAGATTCCGGTGGAGTATTTTCGTGAGAAGTGGTATGGAGGAGCAAAGGAGGTGGGAGCATGAGTTGTAGTGCAAAACGAGATCCGAATGGCACATGGCATATTCAGTATCGTTGGACAGACTGGACAGGAACCAAGAAAAAATCTCAGAAGCGAGGTTTTAAAACAAAGAAAGAAGCTGAGGAATGGTATGCACATTTTATAATGCAGCAAACTTCTGATCCGACCATGACCTTGAACGATTTCTGGGAGATATACAAGGCAGACATGGAGAAGCGGTTGCGGAAAACCACCATGAAACAGAAGGAATACGTGATGAAAGACAAGGTGCTCCCGTATTTTGGAAATACACCAATCAATGCAATCACAGCACCTATGATACGCAAATGGCAGGGAGCGATGATTGATAAGGGATTTAAGCCTACTTATTTGAAGACGATCAATAATCAGCTTAGTTCCATTCTCAACTATGCGGTGCGTTTTTATGAATTGCGATCCAATCCATGCCACAAAGCAGGCAGTATGGGAAAAAGCAAAGCAGATGAACGACCATATTGGACATTGGAAGAATTTCAGAAATTTTCAGATGCAATCATAGATAAAAGAGATTCATGGATGGCATTTCAGATATTGTTCTGGACAGGTATGCGTATCGGAGAGTTACTTGCCTTGCAGGTGAAAGACGTGGATTTTGAGCACGGAACGATACGTGTAGATGAGTCACTTGCAAGAATTGACGGGGAGGATTTGATTACAGCTCCAAAGACAGAAAGTTCGGTACGAGTGATCACAATTCATAAGGAGTTGCAGGATGAAATTCGAGAGTATATTGATACGCTTTATCGTCCGAGACTGGGAACCAGATTATTTGCAGGAAGAACAAAGAGCTTCTTTGAACATGAAATGGAGCGTGGCATAAAGCAGTCGGGAGTGAAGAAAATTACAGTGCATTGCACCAGACACAGCCATGCAAGTATGCTGGTACAGATGGGGGTCAGTCCGATAGAGATTGCCAAGCGACTGGGGCATGGAAAGGTAACAACAACGATTGAAACCTATTGCCATCAGTCGGGAGATGCACAAGAAAGAATTGCGGACAGGCTCGGAAAAGTGAATCGGGGTGAGGAAGATGGCATGTAAACGAGAGGACAGATTTCGGCATAACACAATCGCTTTCTGGTTGAGTGATGAAGAAAAAGCAGAGGTCGAAGCAAAAATTATACTGTCGGGAGTGCCGAAAGGTGAGTATTATCGAAAGGCTGTGCTGGGACAGGAGATTACGGTGGTGTCAGGCAGTTATATGTCATTTCGATTATCAAAGGTGTTGGAGCGGATCTGTGAAGAGTTGAACAATGAGAATTCAGAGAATGAACTGCTTTTGAAGGCTTTGGTAAAGGAATTGATAGCATTACAGAAAAATGCCCCTGCTGGTAACAGGGACATTACAGAATAAAAAGGATAAAGCCTTTCTATCCACAACAAATTTATTATAGCAAAGGCTTTCTCCGCAGGAAAGGAGAAATTTGTAATTTGGATATATTTTCAGAAGTGAAAGAGCATCTAACCGCAAGACAGGTGGCAGAAAGTTATGGACTGTATGTTCGTAGAAATGGCACTGCCTGTTGTCCGTTCCATGATGACAGACATCCGAGCATGAAGGTGGATAAAAATTATCACTGCTTTGCATGTGGGGTGGGCGGAGATGCGATTGATTACACGGCAAGAATGTATGGATTATCCCAGTATGATGCAGCAAAGAAATTGATTGAGGATTTTAACTTGTCAATTCATACAGAAACAATGAGTAAGAAAGAAAAAGAGAAACTTCACAGGGAAAAAGAGGAGCGCATGCGCATTATCCGAATCAAGAAAAGATTTTCAAGGTGGCGTAGGAAAACGATAGAATTGTTAAAAAAAGCACTGGTTCAGATTGATGATAGTGGACAGGTACTTTGTGCTAAGACACCAGATGTAACGTTTTCTGATAATTATGCCATGATGCTTCATGCAGAGCCAATCATTAATTATTGGCTTGATATTCTCTGTATGGGTAGTGAGCAGGATCAAAAAGAATTATTTATACAGGGCAGAAAAGAGGTGGAGAATATTGCAGGAAATGTCAGCAAATGGCACAGAAGTATCGTGGAGCGATGTCGGGAAAGTGCTTGATGATGAAATGAGCAGTATTGAGGATATCCGGACTGATCTTGTAAGAAATGATAAGGGAAATGTTTGCCAAAGTATTGATAATTGTATGACGGTTTTCAAAAGAGATCCTTTGTTGAAAGGCGCAATCAGGAAAAATGATCTTTCAGGAAAAATTGATATTGTTGGCGAGATGGGGTGGGAAAGAACATCTTGCAGCGTGACGGATACAGATGTTTATCAGCTGCATTGGTATCTGGAAAAACAGTATGGATTAAAAAATGAGAGAAACATTAACAAAGCGATGAATATCATTGCAAGTGAGAACCGGTATCATCCGATTAGAAAGTATCTGGAACGACTTGAATGGGATGGCAAGCAGCGTATTGGAAAATTGCTCCCCAAATATCTGGGAGCTGAAGATGCTGCCTATACCAGGGAAATCATGCAGCTTCTTATGTTGGCAGCGATACATAGGATATATGAGCCGGGCTGTAAGTATGAAATTATGGTGTGTCTGGTAGGAGGACAGGGCGCAGGAAAGTCAACATTTTTCCGATTTCTTGCAATCAATGATGAATGGTTTTCGGATGATCTGAAACGTATGGATGATGACAATGTGTATCGGAAGATGCAGGGACACTGGATTATTGAAATGTCTGAGATGATGGCTACTGTGAATGCAAAAAGTATTGAAGATATCAAGTCATTTATCAGCAGGCAGAAAGAAACTTATAAAATTCCATATGAAACGCATCCGGAAGACAGACCAAGACAATGTGTATTTGTTGGTACTTCCAATAGTATGGATTTCCTTCCTCTTGATCGAACCGGTAATCGTAGATTTGCACCGATACTTGTACACCCAGACAGGGTGGAGAAGCATATTCTGGAGGACGAGAAAGAGGCAAGAAATTATATCATTCAGGCATGGGCAGAGGCAATGGAGCTGTATCGAAGCGGTCAGCATGAATTGAAGTTGTCCAAAGATACAGAAATCTATCTGCGTCAGATGCAGAAAGAATTTATGCCGGAGGATGCAAAAGTTGGAATTATCCAGTTGTGGCTGGATGAACTGACACAGGATTATGTGTGCAGCACCATGATCTATAAGGAAGCATTTGACCATGAATATGATACGCCGAAGGACTGGGAATTAAAGGAAATCAATAATGTCATGAACAACAGTATTTCCGGATGGGAGAAAATATCATCCCACCGATTTGCGGAATATGGCATACAGAGAGGCTGGCGCAGAGTTGTAGATAAAGATGGATTTCATAAATTACCAGAATACGCAGAAACACCATTTGACAAAAAATAAGTTTTTTGATCCCCGTTTACAAATTCTGTTTACAGCCTGTGTATGCGGGATGGTAAACAATTCTGTTTACGAAGAAACACAGTGAATACGCATGATGCAGAAGTTGTAAACAATGTAAACAGGGAAAACGGCAAAAGAGTATTGTGACGACAGGAGCATGGACGTTCCTATTGATGGATGAAATAATCGTCGGAGTATAAAGAAAATGGAGGTAATGCATAATGACAACAGGACGACTTGGATATAACAGCGTAAATGACAGATATGGACTGCTTGTGTCAGATCTGTGGGTGCACAGCGGCTTTCACTGCGGGGAGGGGCTTGAGGCCATGGTAGATGGCAAATGGGTACCGACTCGTATGGAAATGTGCTGGAACGATGATGGCAGTCATGACTGGTATCTCGTTGGCACTCCTTATTTCTGTGATCTGGAATATGTCAGAGCAAGGGTATAAGGAGTGACATTGGATAATCGTGGCACTGGTGGCAGATGTGTACTTACATGTGCGTTGCCAGTGTTGTGGTTATCCCCAAGAAGCCCTCGGCGCATGAGAGCCCTCGGAGAGCGCCTAGTTTTGATGCGTAGTGTCAAAACTAATAAGGCGTTACTTCTGACAGAAGTAACAAGACTTTAGCTAGTTTGAGAGTAAGAGATTGGAGGCGAAAAGCAGTGGGAAAGACGATATCATTTGTAAAAGGCAGAGGGCATATCAGCCACAACAACAGAGATTTCATCAGCAATAACGTAGTGCCGGAGCGGACGGACTGGAACCGGACTTATGTGAAAGAGAGCATAGAAACAGCTTACGATACCTGTTTTGGACAGGCACTAAAGGACTACAATGCCAGGCAGAAACGAAAAGATCGACAGAAGCATGACTATATCACGGAGATCAGAAATTCCAAAAATAAAGAGAAAGTATTTTATGAGAATGTGGTGCAGATCGGCTCTAAAAATGATACGGCAGTTGTAGATGGTAAAGGCTGCATGACAGAAGAAGCCGTAAAGGCGGCGAAGGTTCTTGAAAAATATGCACAGACATTTCAGGAGAGAAATCCGAACCTGTATCTGTTCAACTGTGTGCTGCACATGGACGAGGCAACACCGCATTTGCACATGGATTATATCCCGGTGGCGCATGGATATAAGTCCGGCATGGAGACACGGAACAGCCTGACAAAGGCGTTGCAGCAGATGGGATTCGATAAGGCAAAGAGCCGGAATGAGAATGAAACTGTTGCATGGCAGAAAAGAGAGCGTGAATATCTGACGGAGCTTTGCCGGGAACAGGGAATAGAGATTGACGTTCTCGGTGTCAGCCGTGATAATCTGACCTTGCCGGAGTACAAGGCGGCTATGCGGAAGGTTGAGAGTTTGGAAGAACGGGCAGATAAGATCAAGGAAAATAATATGGAGCAGAGTAAAATATACCCAATAAAGTGGACGCAATAAGAAGAAGGGTTCCTTAAAAATGGACATAAGAAAAAGGGATAAAAACCTGGATTATGGACAGTAAAAGAAGGGGATTTCTTCTGGTAG
>NZ_JAHLPN010000010.1 GCF_018917935.1 Kineothrix sp. MSJ-39
TCACCACTGGAAAAACGCCATGAACTGGAAACCTAACCATTTGTATCAGGTGATATATCTATAGGATCATACCGTTTTTTATTTTAAAAACTTGGTGTCACATCATTGACTAATGTACATTTCCGCTGCGAAATAATCATCGATCCCATCTGCGATTCCGATCGAGATTTTCTCCTGATAGACCGGATCCGCCATGTTCAGATCTTCTGTGGGATTTGTCATATAGCCCATTTCCACGATCGTGACCGGCACCTGACACCAGTTGATTCCACTCATCGTATCCGTTTCCCAGACATATTCCTTTTTTGCCCCTGTCGTTGCTACCATAGCATCCAGAATACAGTCGGAAAGCTTCCTGCTTTGCTGATACAGACTGCCGTTGTAAGGATTGGATGAAGTCTGGCAGATTGTCATGGCACCGTTTACATCACTGTTTTCGGAACCGTTGGCATGGATCCGGATAAACGCATCCGCTCCAGCTTCGTTAGCGATCTGGGCACGCTCGGCGTTGCTGATATTGACATCATTCGTCGTTCTGCACATTTTCACTTCATAGCCTCTTTTTTCCAGCTCTGTCTGCAGCTTGAGAGCCACCTGCAGATTCAGTTCATACTCGGCAAGACCGGAGGCAACACCGCTCGTACCGCCTGCCACCTTTGCCTTCATTTCGGAAGAGCCCGGTGCGATCGGTTCCTTTTCGGAATTGCCCTTCTGCTGATGCCCTGCATCAATCACAATCAGCTTTCCGCCCTGTGCATCCGGCTGATCTGTGTCTCCGTCCGCAGTATCATTCGTATCATTTTCATTGTCTGATGCATTCTGCTGTGCGTCGGATGCATTTGATGTATCCACTGTATTGTCTGCATCCGTATTGTCCGTATCGGTTTCCGCCGCATCCGATCCATTATCCTCATCAGTATCTGCATTCCGGCTGCTTCCGATTCCATCTGCTGTATCGTTTCCTGCGCCCGCAGCCGGCTGATCCCCTGTATGCATTCCGGAGCCATCTTCTGCCTGCCCATCCTGCGCCGCATCCGCTGTCTGTATATCTGCCGTATCTTCCGTAAATGCTGTTCCGCCCGTCACCTCTGCAGTACTCCCCGCATTCTGCCCGCAGCCTGCCAGTGCACCTGTCAAAAGCAGACAAAGCATGACTGCTGCCATTTTTTTCTTTTTCATTCCGTTCTCCTTCTTTCTCCTCTACCTGCCAGTACAAAAAGCACTGCCAGCGCAGCTATAAAAAGTGCTGTAAAAGCCCAATATCTCTTTGCCGTCGTATACGCCCTGGTTTCTGTCCTGCTGACCGATAACAGCAGGTCTTTTGTCAGCTCCTGCCCGCCCAGCGTCAATGTGCCACCTGCATAAGCATCATAATAACCCATGCTGTATGTCACAAACCGGATCTCATCCTTTCCGCTCATTTTGCGGATCGACAGGGTATACGTCTGTGTTCCGTCCGGTGTTACCGCCGGAAACGAGAGCATTGTTGCACCATTATAAGGCTGTCCTGCGCCTGTGATCTCTTCTTCTGCGATCACGCCTGTATCAGAGGCAAGCACTGCCTCATAAACCGCATCCGAGCTGCTGTCATCGTTCCGCCACTGAAAGATCACCTTGTCAAAAGGCTGTGCAGTTTCAAACGTCTGCAGAAGCTCTTCCTTTCCAATGGATAACTCCTCATTTGCCAGAAGCTGCATCACCACAGGATGCGTTTCTTCCTGTGCCTGCCCGGTAAAAGCATGATAGTTACCTGCTGCAAACACGAACAGGCCTGCCAGCAGGATCACACAGGTAATTTTCTGCAGTTTACGCGCTTTTTCCCTGTCAGAAACTGCAGACGCTTCCCATTGCTCCATACCATTTCCCGCCAGAAACTGCAGTACAAGCAAAAACGGGAGCGAATACTGGGAGCCTGTTTCCCATAACAGATAAAATAAAACCGCTCCTAAAAAAGTCAGCTGGAACACATAGCTGTCCCATTGCTTTTTACGGACTGTCCGTAACAGGTCATAAAAAATGCCAAGCAGCAGACACAGGTAATAGCCCTGGTGATACAGGATCACAAAATCCTTATGATCTCCGAATAAATACGGATACAGTCCGTCTGTCCGCAGACAGTTTTCCAGATAGACCGGATACCCATTAGAGCCTCTGCCCCATGTATTTTCTACCTTCGCATGTGCAAGCGCCAGCAGATCTCCCGCCGTCATTGCCTGCAGCTTTTCCATAAGCCGTTCCCTGTCCGCCGCCTTCTTTTCCGCTGCTGTCGGAAAGGACGCTGTATAGGTTTCATCCGCTTCATTATGACTGCCCGGCGAAGTCATGGACATCATAACCCAGTGTGTCAACGGAAACGCAGTATCCTTCGTATCCAGCCCTATATATTGGCGGTTTGCCGCACCGATCCCTGCAATAGCCAAAACAGCAACAAACACTGCCAGAAGATCTCGCTTCTGCAGCCGCCCAAAAAACAGCAGACAAGCGATCACAGCAATAAATGGAATCATCGTCGTTGCACGCAGCAGATAGCCGAAAGCAACCACCAGTCCCAGTATGACCAGCACCACATAAGGATGTTTTTCCTTTTTTCGCAGGAAATGTACATACAAGTATAAGATTCCCATGACAAAAGGCATCGACAATGTGATGGTGTAATAATAAGAAACACCAATATACAAAAACGGATTACAGAGCAGAAGAAACAGGATCCGCACAAAGCTGCCCGGCGTCTGCTTTTTATAAGCGCAGACTGTCAGCAGAAAAAGGGCTGCAGCCGTATCCAGAAAAATCAGGTTCACACAGCCCAGCAGAAGGGGCATCGCTGCCCGGCTGATCCCCGCAGCCGTTCCCAGCTTCCATAAAACAGCGGTCAGCACCGTATAAGCATTCTGATTCGGATAGACTGACAGATAATAAACCGCTTCCTTTGCTACCTGTCCATCCATGGCAAGTGCAGAAGCACCCCCGGTCACAAACGCATTATCAAACAAATAACTGCTGCGATAGTAGAAAAGCATATAGATCTGCAGTGCAAATGCCGGCAGTAAAAACACCGCGCTGGTAATTCTTGCCGCCTGCAGCGTTAGATCTTCCGTCAGACGCCTGCAAACGGAAAAGACAAGCAGCAGAAATACTGTCATGAGCAGGCACAAAAGCGCCAGTACCGGTTTTTTCTGTGTCTGAAACAGGAACGTGGCATCCGCATAATCTACCAGTCCATGCACAATCAGCTCCAACACGACCAGCCCCAGAAACACATTCCCGGCAAGCATCAGATATTCAATTGCCTTCCCCGGTCTATCACTTTCCCTCATGTCCATGCAGAATCCTTTCGTATAATGCCAGATATTCCGCATATCGATCACTGCGGTCATAGTTCTGCGCCCGTTGTCTGCAGGCTTTTGCAGAAAACGGATGCTCTTCACACACCTTTAAGATCGCTGCAAACAGCTTCTCATAGTTTCCTTTTTCTACCACAACACCACAATCTCCGGTAACAGACTCACCGCTTCCGCCCGTATCATACGTGATGACAGGCGTTCCGCAGGCAAGTGCCTCTAAATTGGTTGTTGGGAAGTTGTCCTCCATTGTGGCATTCACATACACATCCGCGCTGCGGTAGATAGCTGAAAGTAACTGCACATTTGCCGTCCTGTCGATCGGAAGCAGTTTGCCGGTCGGGAACTTTTTCTTCAGCTGCACCGTCTGTGCTTTATCAAGTCCTAAAATTTCCACCGTATAATTAGCCGGCAGTTCCTCTGCAAGACGGATAAAAGTATCCAGTCCCTTTCGTTCCTCCCAGCGGTTTGCCACACCAAGTATCGTTTTGTGCGGATAGCCTGCCATCTGCTGTCTTCTCTTTTTTTCCTGTTCTTCCGTCAGCGGGATAAAGTTGTCCAGATTGATCCCGTTTGGAATGACCTCTACCGGATATTCCTTCAAAAAAGACTGCTCGACAAGCCCTTTCAACCATGCGGACGGCGTTACGATCGTCAGATTTTTGACGCCCGTAAACACTTCCTTTTTCCGCTTATAATTCCATTTGGAGTTGTCCTTGAAGATCGCATATGGATAGGCGCTTTTATGAATACTGCAGTCATGGCAGCCTCCGTTTTCTTCCTTCCATTTCTCACAGCCGATATAATCAAAATAGGCACAATGCCCTGTAAAGCTCCAACAGTCATGCAATGTCCAGACAACCGGGATATCATGCTCTTTCAAGTAAGCAAAAAGTAACTCTATCTGCAGGTAAAAGCCGTGGATATTATGCAGATGCACAAGATCAGGCTGCACCTCGGAAAGCCAGTGCAGAAATTTTTCCGTCAGATGCTTTGAGCCGAATCCCGCCTTGCCCTGCGTAAAATTTTTCATCACATGGCATACGAAATCAACCTTATTGCCGATCACGTAGCCTTTGATTCCCGGCGGCAGCCCCCCTCGTCCCGCTGCAATATAGGCCTCTTCTCCGTTTTTTTGCAGCGTTTCATACAGATCCACGCAGATTCTGCCAATGCTGCCCACGCCGCAAATAGTATTTACCTGGACTATTTTCATAAAAAACTCCCTTTTTTTCTTCTTTTCTGTTACACTAAATATAATCATGTATAACATATATCTAACAAGGAGACATACTTATGATAATCATACAACCAATAGGTGGTTTGTGCAATAGAATGCGCGCCATAAATTCCGCCCGCGTGCTTGCGGAAAAACGGGACGAAACGCTGAAAGTCATCTGGAATGTAAACCCGGAACTGGGCTGTCCCTTCGAGGAACTTTTTCTGAAAACAGACGCCTTCAGCCTGCATAATATCCATTCCAAATGGGATCCGCAAAAAGTCTTTTATCAGCTCACGCGTACAACGGTCGGCAATGAAGAACTCCGGGCAAACCGTACAGAGCAGGGCTTACCGGATGCCTATGTGGCATCCCTGCCTAAAAATCTGTATATTGCCACAGAGGAACACTTTTTCCCCTGCCACGACTACAGTCCCTTTCAGCCGACTGCTGAGATCACAGACCGCATAAATGCCATAACCGCCGGCTTTCAAAGCCATAATGTCGGTATCCATATCCGCCGGACGGACAATAAACCTGCGATCGGCAAAAGCAGCACCCAGGCATTTATTGATGCCATGCAGAAGGAGCTTTCCATGGATCCTTCCACAATGTTTTACCTGGCAACGGATGATCTGTCCGAGGAAGCAAATCTGCGCCGGGTATTCCCGGGCAGAATCATTTCCAACGAAACAAGAGATCTTTCCCGCGATAGTATCAACGGCGTGAAAGACGCCCTGCTCGATCTTATGTGTCTTTCCAAAACGGACAAGATCATTGGCAGCTACTTTTCTTCCTTTACCGATATCGCCGCAGATATCAACGGTATTCCGAAGCTTGTGGCCGGGGAAGAGTCGTAAAAAAAATCGCCAGATCCAATACTTAGGATCTGACGATTTTCTTTTTTATGTTATTTCGTGATCTTTACCGTTTTCTTCTGTCCTTTTCCCTTCAAAAGACTCTTGTAAGCTTTTAACTTTTTCTTAGGCACCTTAATCACACAATTTTTGTGAATACCCGAAAAAGCCGCTTTACCAACCTTTTTCAATTTTGTTCCTTTGACGGTAATTTTCTTCAGACTCTTACAATTTTTAAACGCGTTTTTTCCAATTGATGTTACATTCTTTCCAATGGTAACACTCTTCAATTTACTGCAGCCTTCAAATGCACTGTCTCCAATCTTGGTCACAGAAGAAGGGATTGTGATACTTGTGACTTTCTTATAGTTTTTCAGTGCCTTTGCATTGATTTCCACAACCCGGTACTGTACCCGGTCGATTGTTACCGTTGTCGGAATTTTTACTGTTTTCGCCTTTTTATTACTTCCACCGGCAAAAGAAACAGTCGGCGCATTTTGATCATCCTTTACGACTTTATAAGTCATGCCGGAAGCATCTTTGATGATACTGTCTTTTCCTGCAGGCTTTATGCTTGGAGCCTGACTTGGTTGTGGATTCTGACTTGGCGCAGGCTGTGGGCTCTGACTTGGCTTTGGGCTTCCACTCGGCTTAGGGGTTTCACTTGGTTTAGGAGTTTCACTCGGTCGAGGATCCGGCATGGTAGAATTATACACAATCTTAAAGTCTATTGCATAATAGTCATCACCATCCTCGCCATCACATCCAAATGTAGATTCCAATTCTGAAACTGTAATGCTTCCCCACTCTTGCTCATTCCCCTCATAATAAACATGCATTCCTGTTGAACCTGTTGCCAGTGCATTTCTTTCTATTCCAAGTTCGGTCGTATTACCATCACTGTCTCTTAAGCTGCTGATTGTTTTAGGAATTTCAATTTCTTTCAAATCTATACATCCTTCGAATGCACACGTTCCAATCCGCAATACTCCCTGTGGAATCTTAACACGTGAAAGCCCTGTGCAACCGGAAAAAGCATCTGCACCAATCAGCTGTACATAGCCGGGAATAACAGTCTGCGATGTACCTCTTATCAGTTTACCAGTCTGTCTCTCAATCAGTGCATCTGCATCCACATAATAGTTCTTATTTGCACTAGCCACAGAAATCTCTTTCAGATTTCCGCAACGCGCAAATACCCTGCTTCCGATCTGCTCTACAGAAGCAGAAACACATACTTTCTGAAGCCCGCTTCGCGCAAAAGCTCTGTCTTTGATTTCTTTTACGCTATCCGGAATCGTTATCTCTGTCAGAGATGACAAATCAGCAAATGCCTCTTCTCCGATAATTTCCACACGCTTTGCTATTACAGTGCTTCCGCAGCCTTGTAATAAAGTCTTTGCAGATATATCAATAATTGCATTTCCCTCTCCGCTATAAGTTTTATTCTTCTCTGACACTGTAATTTTCTTCAGATTATTACAGCCGGAAAGTATACTCATTCCGATTTGCGAAACACTGTCCGGTATTGAAAATTCCTCCAGTGCCGCACAATTTTGAAATGCCCTGTCACCTATTACAGTAACTGCATCACTCACCTCAAATGTTTTTATGCTGCTACAGCCTTTGAAAGTTTCCTCCTCTATTTTGGGAACCTTTGCAGACCATGTCACGCCTGATAATTTATTACAATTTGCAAATGCACCGGTTCCTACCTTTACGGCACTTGAAAGATTGACTTTTGTCAGGCTGTCGCAGCCTTCAAATGTATACTCCCCAATTTCTTCTATTGCCGATAAATCATCAAGCTGCAGTTTTTCACAATCTAAAAATGCCTCATCTTCAAGCTTCTTTACCTTAGCTACATTGATTTTTTTCAGATTATTACATCCGCTAAATGTACTGGCAGAAATCGTTGTCAATGCTGCCGGCCATACTACTTCCTCCAACACATCGCAACCGGCAAAAGCACCTGCCCCTATTGCTGTCACACCGGACAGGTCGATTGTTTTTTTCACTGCCCCACAATTTCTATAAGCACTTACTCCTATTTCTGTGACCTTGGATACTACATCCGTTTGTAATACTTCACATCCCGAAAAAGCAGCCGCCCCGACCTTTTTGGCTGATAATCCTTTTATCTCTTTCAAACTTCCACATGCTGAAAAAGTTCCGTCCGGGACCACATCCACATTCGGAACCCATGTTACACTACTCAATTTTTCACAATCCGAAAAGATATTTTTGCCAAGTTCCTTTACCTGGGACAGATCCACACTTTCCAGCGCCGCCCCCGCAAAAGCATAGTCTCCGATTTTCGTTGCACCCAGTTTGACAGATGATAATGCATTATCGGTCGCAGTATCCTCATATTCGTCTTCATACATGCTAAATGCATGATTTCCTATTTCTGTTACAGCAGACAGATCTATGCTCTTCAAATTACAGCAGCCATAAAATGCATACTCTCCTATTTTGGTAACCGTATCCGGCAGATCTATTGTACTCATTGGATTCCATGCAAAAGCATATGCCCCTATCGCCTGTACTCCTTCCGGGACCTTGGAAACTGTTTTACATGCTGCAACAAGCGTATTTGTATTTTTCTCAATGAGTACTGTATTATTTACATCCGTTCTATACTTTCCTGATGATGTACCTCCTACTTCAAAAACTTCCGTCCCATAAAATGCTCCACCGCCAATTTCTTCCACACTATCCGGAATCGTCACTTTTGTAATTGGGCAGCCGAAAAATGCATACTTTCCAATTTTCTTCAAATTTTTAGACAATGTTACATTTTTCAGATTTGTACACTGTATAAAAGCATTATCCTCAATTTCTGTAACCGTATCCGGAATTACAACTGCCTTAAGCCGTGGATCGGGACTTCCTTCTTCCGATGAGCTCATACACCCTATCGCTGTAACCTTTTTCCCTTTGATTTCACTTGGAATAACTAAAATATCATCATTTCCAAAATAATATGAAATCTTTACTGTTCCGTCTGTATTTTCTGTATAAGTAAAGTCATTTTCACTTGACTCTTCCACGTCCAGTTCCGCATATGCAGCGTTATCTTCCGGCTTCCCATCTGTATCCGCTGCTTTCTCCGTTTCTTCCTGCTCCGTTTCCGTTACTTCTACAGCTTCATTTTCCGACACTGTTTCTGCCGAAACCGGAACAGAAGTCAGCACGAGAGCCCCTGTCATCAGAAGCGTAAACCCCTTTTGTAACAACACCTTTTTCTTCATTTTGTACCTCCCTTATAAAATCATATTTACATACTATCATGTCGTCATTTTATTTGCAATGCATTTTGCAATGCAATATGCAATGCATATTTGAATAAACTTTTGAAATATACTTTGTAATATGGAGGTGGCGCAATGGCATTTCAACTCAAACCGGATAAAAAAGAAACGGAAAACAAGACAATTCGTTTCCCATTATCTCTTGTAGAAAGAATAGAAAATGAGATAGAAGGGCAGTCTGTTTCCTTTTCAAGTTTTGTCATACAGGCATGTGAATATGCCCTGCAGGAACTGCCACACGATACTACGAATACTCCAAACTCCTGATCCCCCAAGCAAAAAAGAGTCCCGAGAATAGAAATTCTCGGGACTTGGTTTTATCTGATTGTTATTCTTTTTTACTGTGCACTGGAAGCATAATCCGTACCATTGATATTTACACTTCTGTCATTCTGCACAACGGCAATGTAAGTCTTACCCGGATTAAATTCAACCTGTGTCAGATCATCATAATAATATCTGGTCGGCGAATAATCGTCTTTCTTACCCCAGCGGATATGTACAGCCTTTCCGTTTGTGATGTAATAGCCGTCCTGTGTATCATCATGACATTTGAAGGAAAGATAGCCCTTTGCATCCCTGACTTCATAGTAAGCAAACTGGATGATCACATTTTCAAATGTCAGCTGTTCACCGGTTGCACCGTCTGTCTGCGGACTTTCATACAGATTCTTCTTGTAAAGACCTGTTGCAGCATCATATTCCAGAGAAGATTTTGTATAAGGGAATGCGCCCTTTAAACTGATCTCTGTTGCATCAAAATTGTCTTCATCACTTTCCAGTGTGTTGAGTTCTTTCTTCGCAAACAGGAAATGGTCTTCATGATAGTTTTCATTGACATGTGTCAGTGAATAGCCCAGACTGTTGCACTGTTCAACCAGATTTGCACCGCTTGTATAAGCATTGTGCGGAACCGGCTTATCATTGGTACGATAGAATGCATTGCAGCCGGGCGCTGATGAAGTTGAATTTACTGCACAGCCTGTGATGTTATTGACATCCGGTCTGCTGATGATATCTGCCAGATAGTATGGTCCGCCAAAATGCACCAGAATCGGATCCCATTCCAACGCCCAGTATACATAGTAGTCACGACAGCTTCTGACATTACCCAGCTTCTCAATTCCCTGCCAGTCCTCGATGATCGCCATCTGGCGGGACATATCGCCTTCTTCCATACACTCATATAAAACACCTGCCTGTCCGATGCCATACTGTGGTTGGGCAGCCTTATCTGTCGGAAGCATGATTGCCAGCGGTCTCTGCTGTGCAATGCTTTCATCTTCAATCTCGCCGGTAAGCGGACTTCTTGCCATACCGTCCGGAATCTGATCATCCTCTACAATTTCCTCTTCTGCTGCCGGAGTTTCTTCAATCTCCTCAAGCGGCTGTTCCTCTACCGTTTCATCCGGTACAGGTGTCTCTTCTTCCTTTGCGCCGCAACCGGTTAAAATAAACGCCGATGTCAGTGCCAAAAGGAGTAATACGCGCAATTTCTTCATAGTTTTTACCTTTGTCCTTTATATACTTGACAGCCCCAACTGTCCTCTCTATTTTATCAGAAAAATAACTGCTTGTCATTGCTCCCGGACAGATTTTGTAATATTTTTGTAATATTTCAGTAATTCTTAAGAAACATTAACCGGGCATGTTCTGCCGGCCAGCTGCCGGCATGACTAATACACTACCGGTACTGCCACATAATGTTCCGACTGCCCCAGCGGTGCGTCAGCCGTTATGACAGATGCCATTTTCTGATAAGTTTCCCGGTCGAGGAATAAAATGCCAGGCTTTCCCTCCGGCGTATCGCGTGTCAGCAGATAGGTAATGCCTCCGTTTACACAGGTATAATCCCCATACGCCTCTGCCACGAAAACATCCTGCTGGCTCCAGCTTTCCTCGGTTTCTTCTCCCGAGCCGTAATCTACAAATGCCGTGCATCCCACAAGATCCTGTGCCGCATCGCTCTTTGCCACACTCTTGACCAGTTCCTGAAATTCATTTGTGCTCTGCTTATCGATTGTCTGTAAGACACTGTTTCCATAAAAAACAAGGATAAAGACGCCTGCTGCCGCAGTCAGCAGCCGCAACCCGATTCCCAGCTTTTTCTCCTTCAATAGCCTGCCCAGACAAATACCGGCAAGTGCCAGAAGCGGAACAAGCGAAGGATATACATACCAGAGCAGCTTATTGGATACTGCCGAAAATACCAGAAGCGGAACAAGGATCCAGAGTGCCCAGCCAAGCAGCTCCTGCTTTCTTTCTTTTGCCATCTGTCTGATGTCCGGCGCGAATACAAAAACAGAGATCAGGCAGATCACCAGCACACAGAGATATGGCGTGACCTTTCCGGAAGCAGCCCCGAAATAGTAAGACAGATAATAAGAAAACGGCGCAATATTATTCTGCAGTGTGCCATCCGTTCTGCCCAGTACATCGACTTCCCACATCTTCTGAAAAAAGGTCAGTCCGTCGATCCGGTATCTGGCAAGTGCCCAGAGCAGGATCGGAAGCAGTGCAGAAACCAGAAACAACAGCCAGTTTTTTATCTTCCATTTTTTCAGTTCTCCGGTCAGAAGCAGGAAGAGTCCGCCGATCACGGCGATCAATCCGGCGTGATAGCTCTTTGTCAGGAAAGCAAGGGCAAACAAAAAGGCACAGGCATAGCTGTATCTGCCATTTTCCCGGATCTTCATCATACAGAGAATCGCCAGCGTGAACAGCAGCACATACAGGCTGTCCGCATCACCGGAACGGATCATATGCGCCTGGAAAGCAGTCGTATTGACGGCAAGAAAAGCCACTGCCAGAAGCGATTCCAGCTTTCCGTAACGCTTTGCAAACAGACCGACACAGATCGCCAGCAACACATAGGAAAATGCTGCATAAAACCGGAGCGCAAATACCGTATTGCCGAAGATCGCCATCCCCAGCATAATGCCGTACATACTGAGCGGCGGTTTTAAATTGTAATAATCAGCCTGCCGCATATAGGTGGACTGGATCAGACTTCCGCCGTTTGCCATCTCATAAGCATTGACGCCGTGTCTTGCTTCGTCCCACGGATCTACATATTTCACATCCAGCTTGTAAAAAGATAAAAATGCGATCAGACCGATCAGCAGGATAAACAGGATTGGATACCAGATCGTTTTTTTATGGATAGTTTTCATGCATATCCCCTTTCGCTTTTCCGTCAGTTTCGAAAATACAGTTTCACGACTGCATAGATCGCATAATACAGCCTGTGCTTCATAAAGAAAAGAAACAGCTTTTCCGCCATCGTCAGCTTGTCCATTGTATGCGTACAGATTGCCTTTCTGACCTCAGGCGTTGTCAGCAGTGCTTTCAGTTCCGTGCGCAGGCAGCTGTAGGGCAGTTCCTTCTGCTTATAGACGATCCCTTTTGTATACAGGATCAGCAGACACAGATAATCGTTCCAGATCTGCTGTTTAAAATCATAAATCCCTTTGGCATCCGAAATACGGCAGAGATTTTCCCGCATGATATGGATCTTTTCCGGATAGCTTCTGTCATGCTTCATTGTCATGGAAGCCCCGTTCATATAATACTGATACGGGAAATAATCCCGGATGATCTCAATATGCTGTGTATCCAGAAACATACACAAAGAAAACTGAAAATCCTCTCCGATGCTGACCGCATCCGAGCAAAGCTGTAGATTTTTCTTGACCAGCTCTGTCCGCACCAGCTTAGTCACGCGGTTCGGCTGTAAATGGCGTCCCATAAAACTGCCGTCATTGATCAGTGTCGGATAAATCTCATTGGCAAGCGTTTCTCTTTCCAGACTATCCGTCTGAAACTCCATCTGCTCCGTCCATTTGCGCGTCGGATCATCCTCATATAAATGCGTCAATCCGCAGCATACGATATCCGCCCCTGTTTCACAGGCTCTTGTATACATCCGCTCATACATATCGGGCAGGATGTAATCATCCGCATCCACATAGCCGATATATTCTCCCACTGCCTCCTCGGAGCCTCTTTTCCATGCACTTGTCAGTCCGCCGTTTGACTTATGTACCACGCGGATCATCGGATTTTCCTGCGCATAGGCATCACATAATGCCGGGGAGTTGTCACTGCTCCCATCATCCACCAGGATGATCTCCAGATCCGAAAGCGTCTGTGCTTTCAGACTCTTGATACAGGTTGCAAGATATTTCTGCATATTATAAACCGGTACTACAATACTTACCTTTGGCATTTTTTCTCCTTCTTTACAGTATCAGAAATTCTTTTTTCTCAGCAAATAGTAAAGAGCAGGAAAAAGCAGGAAGAGTCTGTACCCCATCTGATTTGTACCACTTAAAAAGCCCTGCTCCTCCGCCGTTCCGTGCCTGTTTACATACAGTGCTTCTTTGACATAACCGCGGAGCATTTTACCTGTTTCCGGAAACTTTTTGCGCAGCGGATAAAAATAACGGATCGCACCGTCCGCTCTTGCACGCAGTGCCGCTTTCTTCCCGTCTGTCTCCCCGATCCGGTCAAAAAATATGATCCGGTCTGTCAGCGCATCCATGAAATCCATTCGTTTTTTGCTGAAATTCTCCCGCGTAATACTGCCCGGTGCTTCAAAATAGGCGTAAAGCGGAAGTCTGATATACACTCCTTTATGGATACGGTCGAAAATGCGGTAAATTGTGGCTTCATCCTCATGGATCTTGCCTTTCGGGAAACGAACCTCCTGAAACAGGCTGCGTTTGTACAGTTTGTTCCATGCCACGATAAAATAGGTGGCGTCCGGGCACAGTGCATCATACTGGTTCAGCAGCATCTGTTTTCTGTCATATACCGTAATATCTGCTTTTCCCTGTTCATAAGCAGCACGTACCGCAGCAAAATCCGGTCCCTTTTCCGGCTCTAATTCCTTTGTTGTTTCATAACTGCAGACCGCCACATCCGCATCTGTCCGGATAAGCTCCCGGTATAAAATTTCAATAAAATACGGGGCGTAATAATCATCGCTGTCCAGAAATGCGATATAATCGCCCCCGGCGACTGCAATCCCTGCATTTCTGGCATCCGATAATCCCCCGTTTTCCTTATGGATCACGCGGACTCTTGCTTCCCGCGCCGCATAGGCATCACAGATCGCAGGACAGCCGTCCTTGGAACCGTCATCCACCAATATGATATCCAGATTGGTGTACGTCTGATGCAATACAGAGTCCACCGCTCTTTTTAAGTATTTTTCCACTCCATAAATCGGTATCACGACCGAAATCAATGGTTTCATTCCCTTACACACCTTTTCCTCGTCTGACTATTTCCACAACCATTGCCCTGAGCCGGATCATAAGCAGGGTCATGCTGATCTGCTGTCTGCGCAGAAAGAAAAATATGATCCGGTAATCCAGAAGCGTAAGCTCCGGCTTACGAATTCCTTCCTTCTGCAGAAAATTCCTTGTCTGCTTCGCATATTCTGCCACAGCCGCCCTTTTTTCAGCATGTGTCATGTCCTTTGCAAAGCCCAGTCCTTCCACTTCATCCAGAAAAGTCGTGCAGACTTTATCCGCCAGAAACGGAAACTGCCCCACATCAGGATAACAGTTCTGAAAGAATGCCTTTGTTTTCTCATACAGCAAAAGCGCAGTTTTTACCTTGTCATTTCTTTTTTTCGTAGACAGGGTTGTTCCCCTGTCGTCCTGAATATATTCACAGACAGGCTGCTGCAGGACAGAAATCCTTGCCGTCTGCCTGATATACGCCTCGTTAAATAAAAGATCCTCGCCCAGATTCAGATCTACCGGGAACTGTTCCCTGATCAGTTCTTTTTTGTATAATTTATTCCATGGCATATTCAGAAAGCCGCCCATGTAAAGCTGCTTCAGATCCTCATAAGAAGCCTGAAGTTCCATGCAGGCATTTGTATGCGGCAGTTTTTCGATCTTTTGTCCGAAATACAGGTGGTCAAACCCGGCGATCACCAGATCGCTTCCGTCCTGCTCGATCCGCCGCACCATTTCATCCAGTCCGTGATACAGCACATAGTCATCACTGTCGACAAAACGGATATACTCCCCTGCTGCTTCCGTAAGTCCACGGTTTCTGGCACGGGAAACACCACGATTCGGCTGGTTGATCACACGGATCCTGGCATCCTCTTTTGCAAGCTGATCCGCTAAAATACCGGAACCGTCCGGCGGTCCGTCCACGATCAGCAGAATCTCTATATCCGCATACGCCTGTTTGCACAGACTCTCCACACAACGGCGCAGCGTTTTTTCACTTTTATAAACCGGTACGATAATACTGACCATGGTCTCCTCCCTTATCGTTTTCCTGTACTTCCGATAGCATTATATATTGATCACCGTGATGACCAGCGTATAGATCATAAACAGGTTCACTGCCATCATAACGCCATACAGGATCCGTCGGCGTGCCAGTTCTCCCAGTCTGCTTTCCAGCCTGTTATTGAAGAAGCAGGATACAAACGGCAGAAACAACGGGATAAAATATCTTCCCTGTACGCCCCTGATCTCGTTTGCACCAACCGTCGTATAACTGACATACATAGAGCTCCAGACGATTGCAGATGTACCAACCAGCATGATCAGCGTCAGCACAATAAATAAAACCGGCATTTTTCGATGTTTCACATCTTTGGCAGACCAGAGTGCCAGCCAGAGTGCCAGCACGATCACAATCCATGTAAAGATTGTAGAACCGGTTCCCAAATAACCATATTGAAAGAAATCCGCATTACCGCTCAGGTATTGACCAAGAAGCTGTGCCATGGATTTTAACAAAAGCAGGGCATACGTAAACGGATTTTGCAGAATATACTGCAGCTGTCCTGTTACACTTGTTCCGATATTTCTCTTATCGCCCGCGAAATCAAAGTTACCGACCAGATAATAGTCACTGCCTGCCGCAGGCGTCGGACGGAAGATGTTATACAGCATCAATCCCGCCATGATCAGAAGTGCCAGCTTATACACAATTTCCTGCGGTCTGTTATAAAACTTCTTACGTCCCAGGAACAGCAGCATAAGTACCATAACAATATAGATTGGCTTAGACTGACAGCCGATCGCAAAGGAAAGCAGGATCAGCAGCGTATTCTGCCATGTCAGCTTCTCCTCGGGCGTGATCAGTTCATTTGTCACAAGCACCATGCCAAGCAGCAGGAAGCTGTTGACAACCGCATCATAGGTCAGCGCAGACGCCAGGAAAACGCTGTTCGGAAGCAGGGCAACAAGTGCCACAAGTGCCTGATAGCGTTTTGCCAGACGGATCGCAAAAAATACGACCAGAATGTAAAACAGCAGATTCCCGAACTTAGCCAGTGCTACCGTATCTGCAAACCGCAGATGCAGCATACGCCCCAGCTTAAAGCCGATCGCCATCGGATAATACACTCTTGTTTCAGAGCGGACAAACCTGCTCTGGTGTCCGATATCCGCCCAGCTGTAATCGTTGTTTTTATCTTCGTAGGCTTCGACAAGCTGTCTTTCTTCCGGGTTGTGGAAGAACGGCAGGAGATTTCCCGCCATCTGGATGGCAGATTCCGTCGATTCTATTGTCGTACCAAAAGACAGCTTATACGCCGCTTTGGCATGTACATATTCATCATAGCTGACCTGATTTGTTCCGATCCCGCAGATCAGAAGGCTGCCCAGTGCAAAACACAGGATCGCAAAGATCCATTCCGGCTTATCCCGCAGAAGTGTTTTTGCCTGATACAAAAGTGCCCCTGTTCCAAACAGGACAAACAGGAAAAACAGCCGCATGCTGTTTGGCCGGAACCGGTTGGACAATGTTACCTGTATCTTACTGTTGTCGATCGTTTCATTGGTCAGAAGTGTGATCTTGATCCTGTCACACCGTTCGGAAATATTGGCAACTCCTGCACCAAGTTTAGGATCAATACTACAATAAACCCGATCTGTCTTTTTCTCATTCAGGTAAAGTTCCACACTATATCCTGCATTTTCTGTCACAGGCACACGCAGATCCAGTTTATGAATATAATACGGCTGTGCAAGCCTTGCATCAATTATGGTCTTTTTTATTTTCCGATACAGTGTTCCGTTCTTTTCCACCAGGCTGTCATCTGTCTTTTCCTCGTATGCCTCGCCATTATATTCAGCAAGCAGCTTCTGGTTACTCTGCTCTACCTCTATGCTTCGGATCTCCTCATCCGACAGCTTGGCAAGTGCATTTTTTGTCCGGATCTCCACCTGCGGATCAGAGCCGTCACAGATGATATCCTGTGGTTTTTCCTTATAGTAAAGCGCCGGGAACTGGAATACAACACATTCGACAAGTAGTGCCGCTGTCGCAACCAGGATCAGATTGATCAGTATTCTCAGAAGGATCAACGGCTTCTTTTTCTGCTTCATACCTGTTCCTCCTTCTTCCTTCTTGGGTAACAAACCGCCATAGAGGCAGCTAAAAAGACAAATGTCAACAATCTGCAGTCATACAGGAACGGATATGTGTCATGCGTATAAATATAACTGCATTTTAAGGAGACATTCTCTGTCTGCGATACGGACTGCTGCAGTTCTCCCTCCGTCAATGCAGGCGTTGTCACCGTATCCTTAACCTCCGTATGGTTTGCCATGAGGGCAGGCAGAACAGAATCCGTCTCCGCTTCATTTTCCAACTGGAAAGTAATCTTCAGCTTACCGACACAGTCTTTCTGGTTTTCAAAAGGCAGGTAGACATATTGCAGATCATCCCCTGTTCCTATCGCATAACGGTTTTCACTGACGCAGTTACCCTCTGCATACACACGATACACAAGTATTGTGCCTAAAAGAGCCTGCCCCTGCTTATTGATGCCAACCTGAATGCCACGCATCGCCAAGGTTCCTGTATTCATTTCATAGGTGATCGGATCAGCGGCAGAAAGTGGAAGCATCAGTTCCTCGTCTCCTTCTTTCTCAGCCATATTGATCACATAGGTATCGAGTACCGTATTGGGAAACAAATAACTGCCAATAAACCCTGTTAAAAATAACAGGGTTATGATTGGCAGTATATAATATGGTTTTCCCAGTTTGCTTATCTTATTCAGAAATTTTTTCATACAAACGGCTCCACACGAATCATTTTCCGATTCCAAGTCTGTTCAGTGCAGAGAAGATTGCACGTACAGATGCTCTTGTAATATTGCTGCTGACGCCAACGCCGTATGTGACGCTGCCATCATCAGAATCCAGCAGATGAATATAAGCTGCAGCCTGTGAATTAGAACCACTCTGCAATGCATGTTCTTCATAATCCAGAACTTTGATACGAACGCCCGTCTCTTCCTGCAGACCACGCTGTACCGCATCGATTGGTCCGTTACCAACAGCCTCAAACTGCTTCTCGACACCATGATCTGTATAAGTAACTGTGACTTTTGTATCGAACTGAGACTTTGTCTCGCCAGAAAGATCGTCCACCTTGAGCTTTCTGAAATGCAGTGGTTCCTTCTGATCCAGATACTGTTCGCGGAACTGCTCCATGATCTGATCCGGTGATACCTCTCCCTGTTTCTCGGAGATCTTCTGGATCACATTTGCAAACTCCTTGTGCATGCCCTTTGGCAGCTTGAAGCCAAAGTACGTATCCATAACGAAGGCAACGCCGCCCTTTCCGGATTGGGAATTGATTCTGACGATCGGCTCGTACTCTCTTCCGATGTCCGCCGGATCGATCGGCAGATAAGGAACCTGCCAGATCTCGCTCTTTCTTTCCTTCATGGCTGCAACGCCCTTGTTGATCGCATCCTGATGAGAACCGGAGAATGCAGTAAACACAAGCTTACCTGCATATGGATGGCGCGGATGGATCGGGATCTTACAGCATCTTTCGTAAATTTCAATAATTTCATTGATATGTTCAATATTCAGCTGCGGATCAATACCCTGCGAGAACATATTATAGGCAATATTTAATACATCCACATTACCGGTACGTTCTCCGTTTCCGAATAAAGTACCTTCTACACGGTCAGCACCTGCGAGCAGGGAAAGCTCTGCACTGGCAACACCTGTACCGCGGTCATTGTGCGGATGTACGGAAAGGATAATGCTGTCACGGTCTTCAAAATGCTTGTTCATCCACTCGATCTGATCCGCATATACGTTTGGTGTGTTCATTTCTACGGTAGAAGGCAGGTTGATGATGATCGGATTTTCTTTGGTGGCGCCCCATGTCTTCTGTACTTCCGTGCAGATACGAAGCGCAAACGGAAGCTCTGTTCCGGTAAAGCTTTCCGGTGAATACTCTAAGATAATCTTACCCGGGAAGTTCTTTGCACATTCCTTTACCATTTTAGTACCTTCCACTGCAATGTTGACAATCTCATCCTCATTCATATGGAATACAACATCTCTCTGCAGTGTAGAAGTGGAATTGTAAATATGAACAATCGCCTGACTACAGCCCTCGATGGATTCAAAGGTACGTTCGATCAGTTCTTTTCTGCACTGTGTCAGAACCTGTACACGGACATCATCCGGAATCATTTTGCGTTCAATCAACTGGCGCAGAAAATCATATTCGATCTGGCTTGCTGCCGGGAATCCGACTTCAATCTCCTTAAAGCCAAGCTTCACAAGGTAGTTAAACATTTCTACTTTTTCTTCTACGATCATAGGATCGATCAGTGCCTGATTACCGTCTCTGAGGTCAACGCTGCACCAGATCGGTGCCTTTGTGATCTCTTTGTTCGGCCATTCTCTTTCCGGGTAATCAATTACAGGATTTTTTTTGTAACGCTTATAATTTAACATCTTATGCCTCCTAAAAAAATCAGCCCATCTACTGTTAGACGGGCTGCTATCATTTACTCTCCTAATCCATTTTCGATGGCTTCCACAAGAGCCTTCAGGGCTTCTTCTTCATCTTCACCATCACAAACAAACTCGACCTCATCGCCGCATTTAACACATGCGCCAAGCACGCTCAGTACGCTCTTGGCATTTGCCGTATTATCACGAAATGTGAATGTAATCAAAGACTTAAACTGCATTGCCTCCTTGCATAGGACACCAGCCGGTCTTAGGTGTAGGCCTGTTGGATTTTTTATAATAACTTTTTGGCTAACCATGTAAACACCCTCCAATAACTGTTCCGTTCCTTTAAAAGAACTCTATACCCTTTTTTCAGTGTATCATATTTGTGCAATTTTCACAAGAACAATCCTTGTACAACGACTTTTCTTTGCAAGTTCATTACATTACTTTTTCAATCAGTGCAGCAAGTTTCTCCGCTTCTTCCTGGATCTGTTTCTGATCCTTACCTTCGATCATGACACGGACAAGCGGTTCTGTTCCGCTCGGTCTGATCAGCACACGGCCTTCTCCTGCAAACTTCTTTGTCAGTGTATCGATTGCATCCGCGATCTGCTGATTTTCCATATAGCTGTTTTTCTTATCATTCGGTACTTTTGCATTCACAAGTGCCTGCGGCAGGACTTCCATGATCGATGCCAGCTCGGAAAGCGGCTTCTTTGTATCTACAATCACCTGCAGAAGATGCAGGGCACTTAACAGACCGTCACCTGTTGTATTTTCATCCAGAAAGATAATGTGGCCTGACTGTTCGCCGCCCAGATTTGCACCGATCTGGCGCATCCGCTCAAGCACATATCTGTCGCCGACCTTTGTCTGCTCCATGTGGATGCCCTGTTTTTCTCCCATCAGGAAGAAGCCCAGATTACTCATCACGGTCGCTACGATCGTATCTTTCTTTAATTTCTTCTGTTCTTTTAAATAATTGCCGACAATTCCCATGATCTGGTCGCCGTCTACTTTATTTCCTTTCTCATCCACTGCCAGCAGACGATCTGCATCTCCGTCAAATGCCAGTCCGACATTTGCTTTCTCTGCTTTTACGCACTCCATGAGTTCCTCCATATGCGTGGAACCACAATTTGCATTGATATTGGTACCGTCCGGATTGTTATGGATCGCTACCACATCCGCACCGAGTGCCTTTAATGCCTCTATCGAAGTATAGTGGGAAGCACCTTCTGCGCAGTCTGCCACAATCTTCAGTCCGTGCAGATCTACCGGGATTTCCTTGGTTGCATGCTTCACATAGTCTTCTCTGGCATCCGTCCGGTAGGTAATACTCCCGATCGCTGTTCCGGTCGGGAACGAAAGATCTTTCATGTCATTTTTGATGATCGCTTCGATCTCATCTTCCATGGCATCCGGCAGTTTATAACCGTTGGCATCAAAAAACTTAATGCCGTTAAATTCTACAGGATTGTGGGAAGCTGAAATTACAACACCCGCATCCATATGATATTTTCTGGTCAGATAAGCCACTGCCGGTGTCGGTACAACACCGACATAAACCGCATTGGCTCCGACGGAGCATATACCTGCCATCAGTGCATTTGCAAGCATGTCACCCGAAATACGGGTATCACAGCCCACCATGATCGTCGGCTTATGAGATGTTTCTTTTGTCAGCACAGAGGCCCCTGCCTGCCCAAGCTGCATAGCCAGAAGCGGGGTCAGCTCTTTATTGGCAACACCACGCACTCCATCTGTTCCAAATAATCTGCTCATTTTCTATTCGATCCTTTCTATTCTTCCTCTATATCTGTCAGACGTACACTGATCGTAATATCCCGATCCACCGATACGCCGTCCGGTAATGCAAATGTCAGTGTTACACGGTATGTACCTGCTGAAAGATCAGCAAGTTCCGCTTCCTCCATATATTTTTCCCAGTCTACCGTTGCCTTCAGTGTCAGCGAACGCACTGCAGCACTGTTCATAACAGAGGCTATGCCTGTCAGATCCACGTCGATCGTATCTGACGCGCCGAGTATCTCTGCCTCCAGTGTATCCGGCAGATTCTGCATTGTGATATTTTTCTTATCCAGTGTATATGTGTTTGTAATAATCCGCTCGATCGGAACCGTTACATTTACCGTTTCCACATCCTCTGAAATCAGTGAAATACCTTCCGGCAGATACCGTGCAAGCGTCACCGGAACTTTCGTCGTCTGTGACATACCATCTACATTGACAGCCGCAGCAGCAACTTCAAGTACCGACATGGAAGAAAGTACACTTGCTCTTCCCGCTACCATCACAGAAGTTACATCAGCAGTCAGATCCCCGGAAACGCAATATCCTTCAGCAGGCTCGCCGCTGTAATTGAATTTCAGCGGCAGTTCCTTTGTCGCAAGGATCTGCACCGATACCGCTACCGTCGAAATATTCTTTGTCAGATTCGTATCTTTGATCAGATCTCCGTTCTCATCATACAGACGCAGATCCACCGAAGTATTGATACTGCTGCTCAGTCCTGCCACGGACACCTCTGCCGTTACCTTCTTGATTGAGGAAACAACTGACTGCGCACCGGAAATACGAATGATATTTTCGGCCGTTGTCACATCTCCCGTCACATAACCATCTTCCGGTTCCCCGGTCACAACAGGCGTGATCACAAACTGTTTTGCAAGCTTATCTTCCACGCTCACCGTCACATTTTCTGTCTTGGATTTCATGCTGTCTATCTGATCATTATACTTATTTGATTCAATCCGGACCGGAACAAGTCCTGTATTTTGATTATACTGGGACAAATCTACAATTGCCTTGAAATTATCCTTGCCGAGAGAATCCAGAATAGAACGCTTGGCGCTGACAGAGATCGACACCGTATCGTCACTTGTAATGTCATATACCTTTCCCTGACTGGTAATGGAATCTGCATTCACAACAGTCAGCGGAATATCGCTGTAAGAAGTATCACTGACCGGATCCGATACATTGATCACGATCAGCCATAAAAGGATGGAAATGAATACAGCGAGTATTTTCAGGCTCAGGTTTTCAAATATTTTAGCTTTCTTCACGCTTACCCCTTCCCTTCCATGTTATTTTCTTTTTCTTTTTATCCTCCGTGTCTTTATTCTGGATCATTTCCATTTTGTCACGCAGTGTATCCGCATCCACATTTCTGGTCAGCTTTCCGCCATACGCAACCGAAACACGACCGGTCTCTTCCGAAACAATGATCGTCAGGGAATCGGTGCATTCGGAAATACCGACACCCGCTCTGTGTCTTGTACCGAGTTCCTTGGATAATTCCATATTATCGGAAAGCGGGAGATAACAGGTTGCCCATGTTACACGATTGCCTCTTATGATCACAGCACCATCATGCAGCGGTGTATTGTGTTCAAAAATATTGATGAGCAGCTGGCTCGTCACGATACCATCCACTTCAATACCGGTTCTTTCATACTCGGCAAGCGGCGTATTCTGTTCGATCACGATCAGGGCACCTGTCCGCACCTTACCCATTTCATAGCAGGCTTTGATGATCTCATTTCTTGTCTTGTCGGAAAATCGGCCTTCCGGTGCTTTAGCCGTCTCAAACGGCAGAAGGCTGCTGAATATGTTCTTTTGTCCCAGCTGCTCGAGTGCCCGCCTCAGCTCCGGCTGCAGGATCACGACGATTGCTATCGCCGCAACAGAAAAAATCTTTCCGGCAATCCAGATGATCGTTGTCATATTGAAGATCGCTGCTATCATCAAAAAGCCTAAAATCACAAGTACTCCACGTAAAAGAGCCCAGGTTCTTGTATTACGAATCCAGGCCAGAATCTGGTATACCAGAAAAGAAATAATAATGATCTCTACAATATCTGTCCATACAAGTGTCTTGGGAATATGGACCGTTGCAAGATATTTGTCTATGAAAGTATTGATTTGTTGCATGAAAACACCTAGTCCCCGTTTTTATAATACACTGGTGATCTTCTTTACCGTATGCTTCGCCTTGGATACCGTGTTTTTCGGAATGGCTTTTACATAATAATAGTATTCGTCATCCTCAAACTGCACATACTCCGTTCTTGTATAATCCACATTGAATGCAAAGAATTCCACAACCTTTGCAAGCAGCAGAGAAACAACCGTTCCAAGAATTGTTGCAACTACCGAAATATTGGTATCAAAAGTCAGATCTCCCAGAAGCAGCATGACCACTGATACGACCGCACCTGCAAACATGGCGATCGTCCATGCATGATCTACAGATAATCTACGAATCACATATACAATTATTGTGGTAATACAGAAAGAAATTAAAACAATCAGCATCGCCTTATTATTCAGAAGACCATCCATGACATAACGGAATTTGCTCACTGCATTATCCGCATCCAGGGAACTGATTACCGTTGCATTAACCTTCACATAATCTATCATATAATAGGAGATTACACCGCATGCCACCGATACAACGGACGCCGGTGTACATAACAATCCTACGATAATCGGAACCGCATAAGGGATCTTTAATACAAAGCAAAGCGGAAGGAGCAGAACAATAAGTGCATCCTTTGGCGCAAAGCGATAATATAAAAGCAGCATCAGAAGAAAAACTGCCCCACCCACAACAGCACATTCCATGGAAACTGCATAAAAATGCAGAATCACAAATACCGCTGAAATCACGACAAGAAGATTCACCGGAAGGAAAGAACACATCAGTGCCAGTACCAAAACTATAAAGACATTGTCCAGTTTGGACATGAATCCCAGATTGCCGTTGATCATCAAAAGTGCCACAAGTGCCAGCAGGAATTTAAAAAACGGCTGCAGATATACTTCATTGCGGCTGTAAAAATTTCTTATATTTTCTCTGATTTCAAGTAATGATGACATAGCTTCATCCTTTCACGGTTACAGGCTAATGCCTGCCTTTTTCAATATCATAGATCGCAGCAAGCTGCTTCAGATGATAGTAATAATGCTTCAGGCTGCGCTTCGCCCTGCTGTAGCGGAAAGAATAGATCACATAGGTGATCACACTGTACGCCGCTATAAATACAATATAATAAAACAAAACTCTTCGTCCAAGCAGCAGCAGATCCATCTTATAAATATCCTGCATCATGGTCTCAAAATGATAATATACATAAAGACCTGCAAGCAAAAGGAAAGCCAGCGTTCCGCAGATAACGGAACGGATGACCTGCATACCCATATAATCACTACGGAAATAACTGCCGATCGACATGTATTTCTTGCCTTCGTTTTCTTCATATGCTGCCATTTTGGTCATAAGCTTAATTCGTTCCTGACTTAACATTGCAGCCTCCATTTCTGTTACTTCAGGAACCGCATTCTCGGATCCTGACGTTTATTATCATGCTTTGGTTCTTCCACCATCACGCCGGATAGTCCCATGGCGCTGTTAAGTTTGCGTGCCATCTGATCTTTGCACTGTGGGCAGAAACGACCGCTCCTGATCATCTTGCCACACATCTCGCAGGCTACCTGAATCGGTGAATCATCTGCGAACTGCAGCCTCTCCTGCCGGATCCACTGCTGGATCTGCGCCGTATCAACATCACAGTCCTCTGAAACTTCTTCCATGGTTGCGCGTCCGTGCTGCTGGATATATTTCTTTACTTCCTGAAACTTTGCCTCCAGCGCTTCTTTACACGCCGGACATATAACGGGTCCATATACATAATTAAACAATTTACCGCATTTACGGCAATTTTTTACGTTCATAACTGCCTCCCTATTTTCCGCCAGCTATCGTCAGAAAATAGATATTCTCAATTCCTTTTTCCTGACAGAGACGCGCGATCGCGTCTATTGTACTGCCGGTTGTATAGATATCATCTATTATAATAATCGTATTTAATTTTACATCATTTCGTGTGAATTTAAAAGCCCTTTTCAAATTATTTTGGCGCTGTATAAACGTAAGCTTTTTCTGTGGAATTGTGTTTTTGGTTCTTCGTACCAGATGAGAACAGACCGGAATGTCATAAATGCTGCCAAGTGACTTTGCCAAAAGCAATGCCTGATTATATCCGCGCTTCTGCCGGCGCCTGACATGCAGCGGAACAGGAAGCAGGGCATCAGCTTTGCAGCTTCGTATAAAATCGTCCATTTCTTCCGTTATCAGCTGTGCATATGCTTTTGCATATTCCTGTCTTTTTCCGTATTTGAATCGATAAATGGACTTTCTGGTTTTCCCTTCATAGGGCAAAAGACAACGTCCTCTGTTAAAGTTATGTGATATTTCCCTGCAGCTGCGGCAGTATTCCTCCCCCTGCTGTACATGCTTTCCGCATTTCATACAGTAGGATTTTATGGGGTTTAGTTCCTTTTTGCATGTATCGCAGACCAGTTTTTCAAAACCGGGAACGATCTCATCACAAAAAGGACATCTGACCGGATAAAGCAGTCGCAGGAAGATCTGCCCGCTTTTCCTGCAGGCATTTAAAATGTGATGCATCCGATATTCTCCTCCCCTTTTTCCGTCGCAGGAATCCGCTCCCGGATCCGTTCTTCCAGGCCGGTATACCTTGTCTGTGTATTTCCGTTTTCGATCATCTGATGAACCGTTTCCTCACTGCCGATCAGTGTGACACATTTTTTTGCCCTTGTAACCGCTGTATACAAAAGGTTCCGGTAGGCCAGCAGATACGGAACACGAAATACCGGTATAATAACAGCCGGATATTCACTGCCCTGTGATTTATGTACGGTAATGGCGTATGCCAGTTCCAGTTCCTCCATTTCATCAAAGCCATAGCTGACTTCACGCCCGTCATCAAACAGGACACGAACTGTTTTGGCATAGGTATTGATTTCGCCGATCCTGCCCATATCGCCGTTAAATACACCGAGTCCCTTATCGATCACAATCCGATGCAGTCCGGTGATCTCCCACTCCAGTTTGTAATTGTTACGGATCTGCATCACTTTATCACCTTCCCGCAGGATCCGTTCTCCAAACTGGTATTCTTTCTTTTTGCTGTCTGCAGGATTCACATACGTCTGCAGGATCTTATTCAATGCCTCGACACCAAGCGGGCCTTTCCGCATCGGTGTCAGTACCTGTATTTCCGCAGGTGTTGTCTTCGTATAACGCGGCAGTTTGTCCGTCACAAGCTGTACAATATTGTTATAGATCAGATTGATATCCTGCCTTGGCAGGAAAAAGAAATCCCTGCTCTTATTATCCAACGCAATATCCTTGCCGCACTGGATCTGATGCGCATTCCAGATAATATCGCTGTCATCCGACTGTCTGTAGATCGTTTCCAGACAGACACTCGCAAAGGCACCGCTTTCCAGCAGGTCACGCATTACCTGTCCCGGTCCGACAGAAGGAAGTTGGTTTCTGTCTCCCACAAGGATCAATCTGGTACCGTACGGGATTGCCTTTAACAGTGACTGCATCAGAAAAATGTCGACCATGGACATTTCATCCACAATGATCACATCCGCTTCCAGCGGATTTTCTTCATTCCGTTCAAACATTTCCCTGTCTTCTCCACCTGCATTGACCTCCAGTAGACGATGGATCGTCTTTGCCTCATAGCCGGTCGCTTCCGTCATTCGCTTTGCAGCTCTTCCGGTCGGTGCCGTCAAAGCAAGATTTTTCCCATTTGCCAGAAAGTACCGGATCATCATATTGATCGTTGTCGTCTTTCCGGTTCCCGGTCCACCGGTCAGCAGAAAAACGCCGTTCTGCACACTTTGGATTACTGCCCGGCGTTGCAGCGGATCAAGCTGCAGTTTATCCCTGCTTTCCAGATGCAAAAGTTCTCTTTCGACCACATCCTCCTCCGGCTTTTCCGGAAGAGCGCGCAGAGAAAGCAGCATGGTTGCAACGTTGTTTTCCGCGTAATAAGCAGGCATGCTGTAAATACAGTCTCCTTTGATAACCAGCTTTTTATCCATCATCAGGTTCGCAATGTGCGGCTCTATCGCATCCTGCGGAACGCGCAAAAGCTCTGCTGTCTGCCGCACAAGTTCCTCTTTGGGAAGATACAGGTTTCCTTCTGCCATGCTCTGGGACAGTACATACAAAATACCGCTTCTGATTCTGTAATCGGAATCTGTCCGGATACCGATCTTCTCCGCGATCGCATCTGCCATACGGAAGCCGACGCCTTCGATATCCTCTGCCATCTGGTACGGATTTTCCTGCAGAATGCCATACATCCGCATGCCGTAGGTCTTGTAGATCCTGACCGCCAGTGTATTGCCGATTCCATATTTCTGCAGAAACATAAGTGCACCACGCACATCTTTTTTCTCTTCTACCTGCACTGCGATTTCCTGTGCCTTGCGCAGACTGATCCCTTTTACCTCTGCCAGCCGTTCCGGCTCTTCTTCAATAATACGCAGGCTGTCGTCCCCAAACCGCTTTACAATCCTGCCTGCCAGAGATTCACCGATGCCCTTGATCGCACCGCTTCCCAGATAACGGCGAATGCTTTCCGCATCCGTTGGCTCAATGATCTCATACTGCTGCATCTTGAACTGCTCGCCATAATTGGCATTGTACTCCGTCTTCCCGGTGACGCGCAGCATTGCACCCTGCACATCGCCTTGAAAGATGCCGGTAACGATCAGTTCCTCTTCTTCATAATTTGTAGACAGCACACAATAACCGTTGCTCTCGTTGTGGTAGATCACATGGTCTACAAATACCTCCAGTGTTTCCAAATTGTTTCCTTTCTCGTTATACGCTCGGGTGAAACCAAATACATGTTCCACATGTGCTTGGTTTCCTTCCTCTTTCCGCTCGAAAATCCTGTCGGCTGATCGCCGCCAGCCGCATTTCATGCTCCCTGATTTTCTCGTTATACGCTCGGGTGAAACCAAATACATGTTCCACATGTGCTTGGTTTCCTTCCTCGCTATAAAATAAGGGCTGCTTTTGGCAGCCCTTTCCGTTTTCATTTTATACAGAACCTGTATTGCGCTTCATCTGTTCGTACAGCATCTGTGCAAGCCCCAGACTGTTCTGCTCCGTCGATTCCTTTGCAAGATCTGCGATCGCAGTGTCCTTGAAATAATCCACCATCGAGTTGGAGGATTCATCCTCTCCGTCCAGACTTGTTGTTTTTATCATTTCCTTCATGACCTGTTCCATGAAATATGCTTCAAATTCCTTGCAGGCGTCCATCAGTTCTTCATCCGTTGCCTGCGACATATCTTTTCCCTGCAGCTGCGAGATCTGATTTCCTGTAGCGGAACCTGCCGCCGTCTGACTGTAATTCTGATACATAGCAGAAATATTACTGATATCCATATGCTACTCCTATCTTCTCAGGTTGTTAGCCTGTGACATCATTTCATCCGTTGCCTGGATTGCCTTGGAATTCATTTCATATGCTCTCTGTGCCACGATCATATTCACCATTTCATCTACAACCTGTACATTGGAGCCTTCCAGATAGCCCTGATTAACTTTACTCTTTGTCAGTCCTGCAGTTGTAGCCTCATTCATAGCCTGCCCGCTTGCTGCGGAAACTGCATACAGACTGCTGTCCATCTTTTCCAGTCCTGACGGATTCTGGAACTGGTAAAGACCGATCCGGATACCAAGCGACTGGGCATTATTAGTTGCATCCGGGTAACAGATTTCTCCGTCCCCTGTGATCGTGATGGAAGATGTTATGTACTGACTGGAATTAAAACTGATCTTATTACCGTTGGAATCCAGAACCGGAAGTCCTGCTGTTGTCGTCAGGGTAATGTTTCCGTTATCGGTTGCCCACAGGAAATTACCGTTTCTTGTATAATAAGTCTGTCCGTCCTCCCCGCGTACCGCGAAGAAACCTTTTCCTTCGATACCGAATGCAGAGGTAGATGTGCTTTCCAGCATATTGCCCTGTGTAAATGTTGTATTGATGGATGAATTACGGACACCAAGACCAACCTGTGCACCGACCGGCTTATTCTGCCCGTTTGCCGTCGTCGTCTTTGTCTGCATTGTCTGATACAGTAAAGACTTAAACTCCGCTACGTCTGTTTTGTAACCGGTTGTATTGACATTCGCCAGATTGTTGGAAATCGTATCAAGATTTGTCTGTTGTGCGATCATGCCGGATGCGGCAGACCATAAACTTCTAACCATAGAAAAAAGCCTCCCTTATCTATCGGAGCTGACCAAGCTGGTTGGCAGCTATATCAAGTGTTCCGTCAATTGTCTGGATCACTTTCTGGTTCGTCTCGTAATTACGGGTAACGGAAATGAGCTCTACCATTTCATTGATGACCGTTACATTTGACTGCTCCAGATAGCCCGAGAAAACTTTTGCATCTGCCTGCTTACGGGTGGCTCCCTCTACCGGCTGATAGTAGCTCTCACCAAAGTGCTCCAGATAATTATAATCTGTGAAATCTGCAATCTGCAGAGTTGCAACAGTCACACCATTCTGCGTGATCGTACCGTTTTCATTGAAAACAGTTTCCTGCTGCGGATTCAATCGGATATGTCTTCCGTTTGCATCAAGAACATAATCGCCATCCTTGGTGACCAGATCTCCGCTTTGATTCAAGATAAAGGATCCATCCCTTGTGTATTTGACAGAGGTCACTCCGGCTTTGTTGGTATATTCGCATGCAAAAAAGCCATTGCCGGAAAGTGCCAGATCAAACGGATTTTCCGTTGTCTGGAAAGCCCCCTGTGTATAATCTGTATAATTTTCTCCGACCTTTGCGCCAAGACTTAAACTGCCGATATGTCTGACATTGGTCGGATTCGACTGGTCCTTGATATGATAAGCAAGAACGTCATCAAATGCCTGTGTGGTGGCACCTTCTTTTTTGAAGCCTACGGTGGCAGAGTTTGCCAGATTATTTGTCAAAACATCCATTCTGTTCTGCTGGTTCAGCATACCTGTGTATGCTGTATATAATCCTTTTACCATATGCTTCCTCCTATGATGTGCAACGATTAGATCTCATCCCTGTAGCCTGCAAGGAACTCAACATATTTGCCTGTTCCGATCGCTACGCAGGTCATCGGATCTTCTGCCGTCATCGTATTGATTCCGGTCTTTGCATAGATCAGATCTTCCAGACCTCTCAAAAGGCTTCCGCCTCCTGTCAGGACGATACCGCGATCCGCAATATCCGCTGCCAGTTCCGGCGGTGTTTTTTCCAGAACGCTGTGGATTGTATCAATGATCTGTGAAGTTGCTTCTTTTAATGCTTCCTCTGTTTCCTCACTTGTTACCTTAACGGTGCGAGGCAGACCTGTTACCAGATTACGGCCTCTGACTTCTACGGAATCCACTTCCGGTCTCTTATAAGCAGAGCCGATCTTAATCTTCAGATCTTCTGCTGTACGTTCACCGATCAGCAGATTATGTTTCTTTCTCATATAACGAACGATGGCTTCATCAAAATCATCACCTGCGATCTTGATGGAAGCACTGACTACTGTACCACCTAAAGAAATAACTGCAATATCGGAAGTACCACCGCCGATATCAACGATCATATTGCCGCATGGCTTTGAAATATCAATTCCTGCACCGATCGCTGCGGCGATAGGCTCCTCGATGATGGAAACCTCTCTTGCGCCTGCCTGATAGGTTGCATCTTCTACGGCTTTCTTCTCTACTTCTGTGACACCACTCGGTACGCAGACAGCGATACGCGGCTTACGGAAAGACTTCTTTCCAAGCGCCTTCTGAATGAAATATTTCATCATTTTTTCCGTTACGGTGTAGTCTGAAATAACACCCTGACGGAGTGGTCTGACTGCCACGATATTACCGGGTGTACGACCCAGCATCAGTCTGGCATCCTCCCCGATTGCTTTAATTTTATTTGTATCACGATCAAAAGCGACTACGCTCGGCTCTTTTAATACAACGCCTTTACCTCTGATATATACAAGGATACTGGCTGTTCCTAAATCAATTCCTATATCGGTATATTGCATTTTATATGCCCCTTTCTCTGGTATATGTTTTCATTATTTTATACGAATTACCCGGTCAGTATCCTGAACCGGATCAATAGTTATCTGCAATGTATACGGTATTTTACTACTGCTTTATGACATACCGTGGATATTATAGCGCATTTCATTACCATTTTCAAAGGGTTTTCTGCAATTTACTCTTTTTTTCGAATTCCTTAAGAAATTGCTTTATATCTATTATCGGCATATCCGTCATTTATACTTAGGATTCTATACGAATTTTATCACATTCTCTTTTCTTACTTATCCCGTTCCAGCATTTTCTTCACATAAATGCCTGTATAAGAAACCGGGTTTTCCGCCACTTCTTCCGGTGTTCCCTGCGCAATGACCGTTCCACCCTTTTCGCCGCCTTCCGGCCCGATATCGATAATATAATCTGCCGTTTTGATCACATCCAGATTATGCTCGATCACAAGCACTGTGTTTCCGCCATCTGTCAGCTTCTGCAAAATCTCCACCAGCTTGTGTACATCCGCAAAATGCAGCCCTGTCGTCGGCTCATCCAGAATATAGATCGTGCGTCCCGTACTGCGTTTGGAAAGTTCCGTCGCCAGCTTGATACGCTGAGCCTCTCCACCTGATAAAGTCGTCGATGGCTGACCAAGCTTGATATAAGAAAGCCCAACATTATAAAGCGTTTCCACCTTTCGCTTGATCTGCGGTACGTTTTCAAAGAAAGTAAGTGCTTCTTCCACCGTCATATCCAGTACATCAGCAATACTCTTTCCTTTATATTTTACATCCAGTGTTTCTCGGTTATACCGTCTGCCGCCACAGACTTCACATGGCACATAGACATCCGGCAGGAAATGCATTTCGATCTTGATGATACCGTCACCACTGCAGGCTTCACATCTGCCACCCTTCACATTAAAACTGAATCTTCCTTTTTTATAGCCTCTCGCCTTGGCATCCGGTGTTGTTGCAAACAAATCCCTGATCTGGTCAAACAATCCTGTATACGTCGCCGGATTGGAACGCGGCGTTCTGCCGATCGGCGACTGATCGATATTAATCACCTTGTCAAGCTGTTCGATCCCCTTAATTGCCTTATGCTTACCCGGAATCGTCAATGCATGGTTCAGATCATGTGCCAGTCTCTTATATATGATCTCATTGACGAGCGAAGATTTCCCGGAACCGGATACCCCGGTAACACATGTCATGATACCAAGCGGGATCTCCACATCGATATTTTTCAGGTTGTTTTCCGCCGCGCCGATTACCTTAAGGTAACCAGTTGCCCGTTTTCTCATTTTCGGAACAGGGATCTTCATAGCTCCACTCAGATACTGTCCTGTCACAGATTCAGGTATCTTCATAATATCCTCCGCTGTTCCGGCTGCGACCACTTCTCCACCATGGCTTCCCGCGCCCGGGCCAATATCCACAACCCAGTCTGCCTCCCGCATCGTATCCTCATCGTGTTCCACCACAATCAGTGTATTCCCCAGATCACGCAGATTTTTGAGTGCTGCAAGCAGCTTGTCATTATCCCGCTGATGCAAGCCGATGCTCGGCTCGTCCAGAATATAACATACGCCGACAAGCCCTGATCCGATCTGTGTTGCCAGACGGATCCGCTGCGCTTCACCGCCGGACAGTGTTGCAGTTGCTCTGGAAAGAGACAGGTATTCCAAGCCTACATTCATCAGAAATCCTACTCTTGCGCGGATTTCTTTCAGGATTCTTTCTCCGATCAGTTCCTGTTGTTTAGTTAGCTTCAGCTCACCAAGAAAAGCATGTAATGCCTCAATCGACATAGAGGTAATTTCATATATATTTTTATCCGCGATCGTCACGGCAAGAGATTCTTTTTTCAACCGCATACCACCGCAGGTCTTACATGGTGTGATACGCATGAAGGTTTCATATTCCTGCTTGATCGTTTCCGAACCGGTTTCTCTGTATCGTCTGTTGACATTCTGGATTAAACCCTCAAAAGCGACCGGATATACACCTTTTCCGCGCTGTCCTTCGTAATAAACATCTACCTTTTCACCGTCTGTTCCATGTAACAGAATATATCTGATCTTTTCCGGATAGTCGCAAAACGGTGTATCCAGATCAAAACCATACTTTTCAGCAAGTGCATGTAACACAGCGTTGGTAAAACTGCCCTTCTGGTTACAGGACTGCCACCCCATCACAACAATCGCACCGTCATTGATGGAAAGCGATTCATCCGGAATCATCAGTTCCGGCGCAAATTCCATCTTATATCCCAGTCCAAAGCAGTCCGGACAGGCTCCAAACGGATTATTGAAGGAAAAGCTTCTCGGCTCGATCTCATCAATACTTATCCCACAGTCCGGGCAGGAAAAGCTCTGACTGAAGTTCATGTTCTTCCCATCTCCCGTATCTACCACGAGCAGCCCATCCGCCAGATTCAGCGCATTTTCCACCGAATCCGTCAGACGTTTTTCAATTCCCTCCCTGACGATCAGGCGATCCACAACAATTTCTATTGTATGCTTGATATTTTTATCCAGCTTAATTTCTTCCGACAGTTCATACAGATTACCGTCCACGCGTACACGTACATAGCCACTCCGTTTTGCACGCTCGAGCACTTTCACATGCTCACCTTTCCTGCCTCTGACAATCGGTGCCATAATCTGGATCTTCGTCCGCTCAGGCAGCGCCATGATCTGATCCACCATCTGATCCACCGTCTGCTTTGTGATCTCTTTCCCGCATTTCGGGCAATGCGGAATACCGACACGGGCATACAACAGTCTGAAATAGTCATAGATCTCTGTTACAGTTCCAACCGTGGAACGCGGATTTCTGTTTGTAGATTTCTGGTCAATAGAGATAGCCGGAGACAACCCATCAATTCGTTCCACATCCGGTTTCTCCATCTGTCCAAGGAACTGTCTGGCATAAGACGAAAGAGATTCCATATATCTTCTCTGTCCCTCCGCATAGATCGTGTCAAACGCCAGTGAAGATTTTCCGGAACCGGAAAGTCCGGTCAGCACGACCATTTTGTTTCGTGGGATATCCACATCAATATTTTTCAGATTGTGCTCTTTCGCACCTCTGATCTTAATAAATTCCTGCTCTTTACTCATTTCTTTCACCTTTTCATTCTATCATTCGTTACTCATAGGTAACATTTGCAAGATTTGTATACGCATACAGATCATCCACAAATGCACGTTCCGCATTTTCAAAAATAACCACATCCGGTTTTAGTGTTTCCACATAATACTGCATAGATTCATAATTCTGCCTTGAGATCATATAGACGTTCTGATACCGATATGCAAAAAAATCATATTTTCCATCCAGAAAGCTATCCTGCAGAATCAGAATTGTCTTATCAGACAAGGCATTTTCATTCAGATAATGCTGTACGCTTGTGCCTGCCACATGAGGCAATACATCCAGAAGACTGCCATCCGCCAAAATGCTGTCACTGTATTCTTTCTTCAACGTATAAACCGGAACCTCTTCCGTGATCGGCAATGATATAAATTCCAACGTTTTTTCTTCTGAAGATAATGTAAAGACATCTTCCGTCAGAAGCGGAACATCAGAATCCATTTCCCGTACTTTTTCGTTCAGAAGCCGCAGACCTACCATTGTGCCTCTGGCATTCCAATGTGCACTGTCAAACTTCTGATTATAGACACGCTCTGTCTGTTTTGCTTCCTGCAGCTCCTGCACCGGGATTACATAAGGCACCTGCCTTTCTGTAAGCTTCCGTGCCAGCATCTCCATGATGCTTTCCTTTGACGTATCCACATGGATATAATCCGGCATTTTTTCGCCATATACAGTTTTCTTATCCAGTCCTGCCAGAAAAACAAATGGAATTCCCTGCTTTTCCAGATATTGATTGGTTCTGTCAAGATATGTCACGAAAGAATCGATCAGTTCCTCATCTGTTGCAAGATGCTGATATGCATGGACATATCCGTCATCTGCCGGGAAAATCTCTCCGTCTTTTCCGTACATATGCAGTTTTTCCGAAAATTCTCCAAACACCGCATACGTTGCATCCATGTAAAAATGAACCGCTGTCTCCCGGAATGCCACGCGGTCTTCCACATAATGTCCGTACCATGCATTGATCTCCTGATTGAAATGCCAGCCCGGCCACATTGTCATTCTCCGGTTTTCCAATGAGGAATCGATAATCTCTGTTGTATCCAAAAGACAGAATGGCAGAAAAATCATACCGACAAATACAAGTGCATATATAAAATTGATCGTTTTTTTTGCTTTCGAGTTATTCATAGCTTACTTTCCATGCAGCACACTTTCTGTGCCCTTTTCTACATATACCATATACTACCGTTTTCAGAATGACGCAATTCCGGTAACAGCTATATGCTGCATTTACAATACACAAAGGTATTTAAAACCGGAAATAAATAAAAGGATTATAGGAGCTGTTGATAATAAATACAAAGCACAATACTAACAGTCCCAGAATCAGTATTTTTTGCAAAATATCAAACACAATTCCATCCGGCTTTTTCCATTTCCACGGAATGCAGACCAATACGGATGCGATCAGATAGAAAATCATCTGGTTACTCAAATAATACCGAATCCCATACGCATGAAATCCGCCTGCGTTCTTTCCAAACATGACACCCAGATAATCCAGCACCTGATCCAGCTGCACAAGACTGAACAATACCCAGCCGATCACAACCACAAGCATCGTATAAAGCCAGCCAAACGCTTTCGCAGCAGATCCGCTCTGTACTTTCCATTTCCCATGATTGACCAGAAACCGCTCCAGCAGTACAAAAAATCCATGCCACAAGCCCCAAAGCAGAAAGCCCCATGCTGCACCGTGCCAGATCCCCGTTGCCAGAAAAACAAGCAGCAGGTTCAGATACACATTGCCAGATCTGCTTCCGCCCAGTGGAATGTACAGATAATCCCGGAACCAGCCGGACAGCGACATATGCCAACGTCTCCAGAATTCACGCACCGATGTTGCAATGTAGGGATGATCAAAGTTTTCCAGAAAGGTAAATCCAAACATTTTGCCAAGTCCGATTGCCATATCGGAATAGCCGGAAAAATCAAGATAGATCTGCAGCGTATACGCGATCGCACCGAGCCATGCGACAGACGCACTCATCACTGAAAAATCACCCTGCATGATGGAGTCTGCCAATGCTCCCGTCATATTGGCAAGGATTGCCTTCTTTGCCAGACCTGTCACAAATCTTGTCACGCCATCTGCAAATTTTTCTGCACTGTGTGTTCTTGTATCAAGCTGCAATGCAATATCCTTGTAACGCACGATCGGCCCTGCAATAAGCTGTGGAAACATGGAAATATACAATGCCAGCTTACACGGATTCTTCTGGGCACTTTTCCCGCCGTCCCTGTACACATCAATGACATAGGACAAGCCCTGAAAGGTATAAAACGAAATCCCGATCGGCAGTGCGATCTGCCAGACGGGCAGTGACGGGATCAGCTTTTGCAGATTTTCCATTGCAAAGGTCATATATTTAAAGACAAATAAAATGCCGATATTGACAATAACCGCAAGCGCAACAACAATCTTTGCTGTTTTTTGTTCCCTGTCTGCACCAGATGAAATCTGCCCGTTACCCAGCCTGAGCAGCCATATACCGAACAGGTAGTTGCAGAGGATAGAGAACAGCATCACAAGCAGATACTTTGGTTCTCCCCACGCATAGAAAAACAGACTTGCCGCCAACAGAAAATAATTTTTCAGTGCCCTGGGCATTACATAATATAGAATTATTGTGATCGGCAAAAACATGCATAAAAACACTATTGTCGAAAATACCATTTTAGTCCTCCACCTCGTGCAGGTGCTTCTTCAGCTCTACCATCCTGTCACGTAGCTGTGCTGCCAGCTCGAAATTGAGATCCGCAGCCGCTTTCTTCATCTGTTTTGTCACATCGGCGATCTCTTTTTTCAGTTCGTCCGCATTCATGGATTCCATATCCTTTTCCATGCGTGTATCCTTGCTGTCGATCACGCGCGTTACACTGATCAGATCACGGACATCCTTTTTGATCGTCTTCGGAACAATACCGTGTGCCTTATTATAGGCATCCTGGATCTCACGCCTGCGGTTCGTTTCATCGATTGCTTCCCGCATGGAATCCGTAATGACATCCGCATACATGATCACATGCCCTTCCGCATTTCTTGCAGCACGTCCGATCGTCTGTACCAGAGAAGTCCGCGAACGCAGGAAGCCTTCCTTATCCGCATCCAGGATCGCCACCAGAGAAATTTCCGGGATATCCAGACCTTCTCGCAGCAGATTGATACCGACCAGAACGTCAAACACATCCAGACGCATATCACGGATGATCTCCGCACGTTCCATCGTATCAATATCGGAATGCAGATATTTCACACGGATCCCCACTTCCTTCATATAATCTGTCAGATCTTCTGCCATCCGCTTTGTCAGTGTCGTGACAAGTACTTTATTTTTCTTTTCCGTTTCCTTTTTGATCTCAGAGATCAGATCATCGATCTGCCCTTCGATCGGGCGCACGTCCACCTGCGGATCCAGAAGTCCGGTCGGTCTTATGATCTGCTCTGTCCGCAGCAGCTCGTGCTGTTCTTCATATTCTCCCGGCGTTGCGGAAACAAACAGAAGCTGGTCGATCTTCGATTCAAACTCCTCGAAATTCAACGGTCGGTTGTCCAGTGCTGACGGCAGGCGGAAGCCATAGTCAACCAGTGTATGTTTTCTGGACTGATCACCGTGATACATGGCGCGGATCTGCGGAACCGTCATATGTGACTCATCAATAATGATCAGATAATCATCCTTAAAATAGTCCATCAGTGTCATCGGTGTCTCGCCCGCTGCCAGCCCGTTCATATGGCGGGAATAGTTCTCTATACCGGAGCAGAAGCCTGTCTCCATCAGCATTTCTATGTCAAAATTCGTCCGTTCCGCAATGCGCTGTGCCTCTAAGAGTTTATCCTCACCCTTAAAAAATTTCACCTGCTGCTCCAGCTCTTTCTCGATCTCCCCGCAAGCATGCAATATCTTCTCACGCGGTACTACATAATGGGAGGCCGGGAAAATGGAAATATGCTCCATCTGCGCATGCACTGCACCGGTCAGCGGATCCACCTCCGTAATGCGGTCGATCTCATCTCCGAAAAATTCGATCCGCAGGATATAATCACTGCCCTGCGCCGGATTTACCTCCAGCACATCCCCGCGCACGCGGAAACAGCCGCGGTCAAGATCCAGATCATTGCGGTCATACTGGATATCGATCAGCTCGCGGATCACATCGTCCCTGTCCTTGATCATGCCCGGGCGCAGGGATACCATCATGTTCATATAGTCGTCCGGACTGCCGATACCGTAGATGCACGATACGGACGCCACAACAACAACATCTCTCCGCTCCGTCAGAGAGGCTGTCGCCGAAAGGCGCAGCTTGTCGATCTCATCATTGATCGCCGAATCCTTTTCAATATAAGTATCCGTCTGTGGCACATAGGCCTCCGGCTGATAATAATCATAATAAGAGACAAAGTATTCTACCGCATTTTCCGGGAAGAATTCTTTAAACTCCCCATATAGCTGTCCTGCCAGCGTCTTATTGTGGGCGATCACCAGCGTCGGTTTATTGAGCGCTGCGATAATGTTAGCCATGGTAAACGTTTTGCCGGAGCCCGTTACACCGAGAAGTGTCTCAAACTGGTTACCTTCCTGAAACCCGTTTACCAGTTCCTCGATCGCCTGCGGCTGATCTCCGGTCGGCTGATATTTTGAATGTAAGACGAAATGATCCATCTAGCCATCTCCTGTTTGTTATCTGAACACAAAAACTGTGATATCGTACAAAATCTTCTTGTACTATATCACAGTTTTTGAAATTTGTATAGATTTTATGCAAACATTTGTTCGTTTTATTGTAATCTCAGCCCTCTGATCAGAACAGCCCTGTCAATGCCACAACGCCTCCGATGATCGCTGCAAGCGGAAGGATCGTCAGAAGTCCGAGGAAGAACCATTTCCAATGAAATGCATAGTCATGATATGCTTCCGTCATATCTTCTGTGCCCGGGATCACCCACCATTTTCCATGACAGAACCAGATTGTATCGATCACCAGTGCATCAAAAAGTGAAAATGCATTCAGGAAAATATAGGACTGCACAAAGCCATTTAAGAAATTGTGTTGTCCGTTCACGCCGCACGTAATGATCATGCACAAAACTACCATAACCACAATACCGATCGACTTATTTTTCTTTGCATGTGCATCAAGCTCTTCCTGCGTAATGATGCCTTTTGCGATCGCGCGGTCTTTGATTGCCGGCGGATAATTGTAGAGCTGGTAAGTTGCGCCCTGTGCTTTAAATAAGAGCAGCATAAATGCAGTATATAACAGACTGTATACAACAGCCTCGATTATTATTTTTGTTACCATGATATTATCTCCTTTTGTCGTCTTTTATTTTGGCGCAGCGGCGTAATGATAGATGCATGCAAAGATCATATCAATATTTGTCTCAAATACATCCTGTATGAATGTCTCCCTGTTCTGTGCCATACTGTAGATTGTTTTAAAAAAATTAATGATCACGCGGATATCCAGATCCGGTCTGATGCCATCCACATATGCCAGATATTGCATTGCTTCCTGCATGGCTTGTGTTTCATTGAACATTCCCATCTTTGTCCGGTGGGATTTCAGCCAGACCCAGTCATCCAATGTGAGTTCCATCAATATGTTATTTTCCGTCCGGAAGGAATCCCGAAACCAGCGGATCGCCTGCTCCAGTGTCAGTTTGCCGTTACCTTTTGTCAGCAGCACTTGTAACCGTTCTCCCTGTGCTCTGTCCTGTTCTGCGATCAGAGCCGCTATATAGGCTTCCTTGGAATCAAAGAAATGATAGAAAGTACCGGTTGCGATATTCGCACGTTCCGCGATGATGGATACTTTCATTTTTTTCAGTCCCAGTTCCCGGATCAGACCGTAACCGGTCGCGATCAGTTTTTCCCGTATTTCCCGTTTCTGCTCCTCCGTAAAATTAGCCGGCATGTGTTTCCTCCAAATCTTCTATAAAACGCCTCGTTGCCGCAACATACTCCTCCACCTTAAATAAGGTTGCCGTATGTCCGCCATTGACACGTTCTATCTTTGCACGTGGCATACTGTCGATCAGATTCTTCTGTGCTGCCTCTGAAAATGCCTTATCCTTTTTCGGCAATACCAGAAGCGACCTGTCATCAAAACGTGCATAGTCTTCTTTTGTCATATAAGAAAGCTGTGCGATATCGACCAGAAGTGTTGTCATATGCACATCAAACTCTTTTGTATAACGATTGTACACCCACGTAAAAAAATCTTCCATATAAATGCGGTCGGAGTCCTGCTCATTCTCAACGCCGACCTGCTTTTTCGATACGCCGATGCTCAGTCTGCGGATCCACGAATATGGAACGATTTTCATAAGCTTCAGTATCATGCCATAGGAGCCATATTGTTTTTTCAGATCCGCCACACTTGTCTCAGACAGACTACAGGTAGAATACAGGCAAATGCCCGCGACACGCTCCGGTGCCAGCCTGCCAACCAGTTGTGCCAAAAATCCACCCAGTGAAGCACCGATAAATACAGGATTCTCCAGTTGCAGCGCATCCACTAACCGCAATATGTGTACTGCCAGTTTCTCGTTCGTTGTAATCTCCATCGGATAATCCATCGTCAGGATACGGTAATCTGCCTCCATCTTCAAAATGTGCTGAAACCATACTGCGGAAATTCCGGTTCCTCCAACCAGATATACCAGCGTATATTGGGCGTCCTGCCTGCCGCATAACAAATATTTGGTCGGTATACCATCCACTGTTGTTTCACAAAAAGGATGTGTCTGCAGAAATTGTTTTATTTCTGTATCAAAACTCATACGCTCTTTTCATCTCCTTTCAATGAATATATTTTATTTTTATTCACTGAATGAAGTGTAACATACCGCATTCTAAAATACAAGTAACGACTCTACAGCTTATTGATAATATTTATCGTCTGTCATATGATCTCATCATATATTTGTATTTAATTTCTATATTTTAAGGGAAACATGGGACATGATAGAATTTATAAAGATATTAAAAACAGCACCCGCATAGCGGATGCTGTTTTCAGTTTCTATATCACTGCTTTAATCGCTGCACTAAGACTCAATCCCAAGATCCTCGCGGAGCCTGTCCCGGAGGATTTCTGACTGCTTCGGATGGAATTTCCGGGCAAATGCGCAGCCGCTGGCTTTTACCTTATCATAGTCCTCCAATGTCAGATATGCGGGGCTGGAGCCGTCTCCCTTTGTCCAGTCCATATAGCGGAGCTGTTTGTTTACCACATGCTCCCGCCAGTTTTTATCATTCATAAATATCGTCTGGAAGAAGAACTCTTCCGGAACCTGACATACCGCAAGGTCATCCCAGAATTCTCCGTGCTTTGCCACAAAAGAAACAACATAAGCGGCAGCTTCTCTTGGCATAGACACATAGACAAGCCCTTTATAGATTTTGGTAAAAGGTCCTATTCCCTTTCGGCAGATACCTGCCTTTTTCTGTACCTTTACCGTCATATTCTGCAGCTGCCATAAAATCTTATTTTTCACATTCTGATCTGTAAACCAGTTATAATACTGATATCGCTTCGTTACCGTTTCCGGGAGCTGTTCCGGGGTCAGATAGTCCATAAAGATCTGATCGGATGTAAGGAACTTTTCATCCAGTTGCTCCGGTGTCAGAAGCGGAAAATCTTCTCCGGTCAGAAGATGCATATAAGAAACATCTTCTTTGGAAAGTGCCATTGCCATCAACTTTACGATCGCCTGCACATGTGCAAAGCCGCCCCATACAATGCGATATTCCCGAATCGCTTCGCAGCCAGGAAGCTGATTCAGCTTCTCTACATCCGCATCTGTGATCTCACGGCTTTTCTCATCCACATGAATGAATACATATGCTGTCTTTGACAATATTTCCGCCAGCTCATACAGTTCATCAAAATTCTTATATGCGGTTATCAGATATGCCTGTTTCATTTTGCTATCTCTCCCTCAAGTATCTCCGTCGCACGTTCAAGCTGATTGTCCGTACCATCCTTCAGATACCGGTCTACATCCAGATCCAGTGTTTCATCCGGCTCAATACCTACACCATGGATATCATTTCCGTTCGGTGTATAGTAATGGCTGATCGTCAGCTTCACTGCGGAACCGTCCGTAATACCGAATACCTTCTGTACAATTCCTTTACCAAAGGTTGTTGTACCGAGGAGCTTACCAATGCCATAATCCTTGATTGCACCGGAAAGGATTTCGGATGCGGATGCACTGTTTTCATTGACCAGCACCACCATCGGTACTTCCAGTTCATGGGATCCGTCACATTTATATTCGTCACGTTCTCCGTTTTTATCCTCTGTGTATACGATCATGCCTTCCGGCAGAAGCTGTCTTGCGACCTGGATGACACTTGTTAGTGTTCCGCCCGGATTGTTGCGCAGATCCAGTACCAATGCCTTCATGCCATCTTCTCTTGCCTTTGCGATCTGCTCTGTAAACTGATCGCCGGTCACATCTTCAAACTGTGCAATCTGGATATATGCAATATTGTCATCCAGCATCTTATAGCTGACTGTCGGTGCTTCCACCTTTTTACGTGTCACTGTGATATCCAGATAATCTGTTTCTCCCTTGCGGTAGATTGTGAGCGTTACATCCGTATTTTCCTCACCTTTGATGAGTGCGACCACATCCGTTGTTGTCATGCCTTTTGTGCTTGTGCCATCCACTTCTACGATGATATCCTCAGCCTGCAGCCCTGCTGCTTCAGCCGGAGTATCAGGGATCACACTTGTGATCTTGCAGTATTCTGTCTCACTGTCAATTCCAATATAGGCACCAATACCATAATAAATCCCCTCTGTGCTCTCCCGCAGAGTATCCAGCTCTTCCGGCGTATAATATTCGGAATACGGATCACCAAGTGCATCGACCATCCCTTTATAAAGCCCGGTCTCCAGATCCTCATTTGTTGTATCTCCGAGATAATATTCATGGATACTGTCCTCCAAAAGCCCGATCTTATTCTTTACCTCGCTTGTCAGGACCGTATCATCTGTCTTCGTTACTGTGCCTGCTGCCAGCTGCGCACCCGGATTCAGAACACCTCCGCCCACCAGCACAACAGTCAGTAAAAAAGCGACCAGAAGTCCTACCAGAACACCCAGTGCAAAAAAGTTATAACGAGCTGTCCGGCGTCTCTTTTTTTCGATCCGCTCCAACACTTCCTGATCAGATTCTGTATTCTGTACGTTTTCTACTTCCTGCCTATTCTCTTCCAATTTGATTTTCCTTCCCTTGATTCGATTCTTACATGCAGAGCCTCATTCGCAAACTCGCTGCTTCGCAGCTCCTTTTGCTCATGTGGGCTGCTCGCCCCATAACCATATCGATTTCCTGCTCTGCAAGCAAGCTTGCTCCGCAGAAATCCGATGCGGTTACACGGCTCTGCAGGTTTACAAGTAGTTCCACGGGCTGACATAGCTTCCGTTCTGGCGGACACTGAAGTGCAGATGTGCACCTGTACTACGTCCTGTCGAACCGACTGCAGCGATCGTGCTGCCTGCACTGACAGACTGCCCACTTGATACATAAAGGGCAGAAGCATGCATATAAATCGTATAAAGTCCGTTTCCATGGTCGATCATCACATAATTACCCATTGTTGCATTATAAGTTGCCGCAACTACCGTTCCATCCGCTGCTGCCAGAATGGAAGATCCACTCGGTGCTGCCATGTCCACACCACTGTGGAACTGCTGTATGCCAAGGATCGGATGTGTCCGGTAACCGTAATCGTCTGAAATTCTGGTATAGGAAGGTGCCGGCCACACAAATGCACCGCCGCCGTAATGCGGCTGGTCTGCGGAATTCGTACTGTTGTCGGATACCGTCATCTGCGCCCGTTTTGCCTTTGCTGCTGCAACCGATGCTTCCAGTGCTTTGATTGTGGAATCCTGTTCTGCGATCATAGACTCATATTCTTTGATCGCTTCTTCTTTATTCTGGATATCGCTTTCATATCCTTCGATCTCTGACTGCTTATCTGAGATCAGACCTGCCATCTCCGTCTGCTTTGCTTCCACATCACTCTTGACCTGTTCAAGAACTTCTTTCTGGTTTTTCAGATCTTTTTCCAGCTTTGTGATCTTATCTTTGTTATCCTGATAAGTCTGAAGCATATTTCTATCATATTCGGATACCTGCTCAATATATTCTGCTTTATTCAAAAGTTCACTGAAACTGCCGCTGCTGAGCAGAATCTGAATATAAGACATCGTACCGTTTTCATACATAAACTTAATACGAAGCTTCATATCTTCATACTGCTTTTCCACATCAATTTTTGCCTGTGCAAGCTCCTTTGTCGTCTTTTCCAGTTCCGCTTCCTTGGTATCCAAAAGGGTTTGTACTTCTAACAAATCACTGGAAACCTCACTCATCTGTGAATCCAGTTCCACAACATCACCTGCCAGTGCAGATTTGGCATTTTCCAATTCCTTTTTCATTGCCTGCGCCGCACTCAGATTGGACTGCAGTTGTTTCTTTTCATCCTGTGCATCCGAAAGTGCATCCGTACCTTTGTCGATCGCAGCATCCAGACTGTCTGCCGATTCCGGCGCCGCAAAAGCAGTTCCTGTCGCACCAACGAGCAGAACAGCCGCCATAATTGCCCCAATTACACTTTTTTTCTTTCTTACCATTTCCTAGATACCTTACCTTTTTCAGACTCTGATATGTTTTCGTACTGTTGAGAAGCTGCCGAAGAAACCGATGCCGATACCGATGATCAGAGAAATTGGCATCAGCACCTGGAACACCTGATCTACCGTCAGGAACTTCAAAAGCTGTGACAGCATGGAAAATCTGGTTGATACGTATGCAATCACATTATTATAGATCACATAAATAATAGCCAGCGGCAGAACCGATCCTGCAAGACCGATCAGCATACCCTCGATCACAAACGGTGCTCTGACAAAAAAGTCCGTCGCTCCTATATATTTCATAATATTAATTTCTTCCTTACGAACGGAAATACCGATTGTAACCGTATTGCTGATCAGGAAAATGGATACGGCAAGCAGAATGATGATAATGCCCGCAGAAGCATAACCGATCAGTTTATTCATACCGGAAAGTGTATTGGCAGTTACCTCGGAACGGTTTACTCTCCTGACTCCGTCAAGAGATTCCACATAGGTGACCAGCGAATCCTGCATGGATACGTCATTCAGATATACCTCATAGTTTGCTGAATTCGGCAGTGGATTATCATCACCGAAGCCATCTGCATATTCTCCGAGATAATCATCTTTGAAACTTTCCCATGCTGCATCTGCAGATACAAAATTGATATGGGACACTTCCGCTCTTTTTTCGATCAGGGATCCGATCTCCGCGATTCTATCATCACTGATCCCTTCATCAAAGAATACAGTAACGGCGACACCGTCCTGCGCTTCCTTTACAATGTACTGGAAGTTCGCCACAAGTGAATAGAAAATGCCGAACATGAACAGACACGCACTGATCGTTGCCATGGAGGCAAGTGAATACCATTTGTTACGGAATATATTGACAATTCCCTGCTTTATTGTATAGATTAATGTACTAAATCTCATCGATGTATGTACCTTCCTTCTCGTCATTCACAATAACGCCTTTGTTCATTGTAATAACACGTTTCTTCATTGCATTCACGATCTCCCGGTTGTGCGTTACGACCAGAACCGTTGTTCCCCTCTCATTGATCTCCTCTAAAAGCTTCATGATCTCCCACGAGTTTTTCGGATCCAGATTTCCGGTCGGCTCATCTGCCAGAAGGATCGGCGGATTGTTCACAAGTGCTCTGGCAAGTGCCACACGCTGCTGTTCACCACCGGACAACTGCTTCGGCTTTGCCTTGTATTTGCCCGCCAGACCGACGGTCGAAAGAATGGATGGCACATTTTTCTTAATTTCTTTGGTTGGTGTCTGCACGATACGCTGTGCAAACGCCACATTTTCATATACATTTCTGTCTTTTAAAAGACGGAAATCCTGAAATACCACGCCAAGCTTTCTGCGGTATTTCGGAATCTGCTTATGACGCAGGCTTGCTACGTCAATATCATTTACCATTATCTTCCCGGATGTTGGAAGCAGTTCCCGTAAAAGCAGCTTGATCAGGGTTGATTTACCGGAACCGCTGTCTCCTACGACAAAAACGAATTCTCCCGCTTCAATCTTCAGGCTGACATTATTCAGTGCCGGTGCTCCTGTTGAATATGCCTTACTAACATTTTCCAGTGTAATCATGAGATTCTCTCCTCGTTTATCAATACTCAAATGTTTCCATATATTTCATATATTTAACAACCATCATGGCAATCTTAAAAGTAATCGCATCTTCAAAAACGCGCAGATCCAGACCTGTAGACTTCTGCAGCTTATCCAGTCTGTACACCAGCGTATTACGATGGATAAACAGTTGTCTGGAAGTCTCTGAAACATTCAGGCTGTTTTCAAAGAATTTATTGATCGTCACAATTGTTTCTTCATCAAAATCATCCGGGCTCTTATTGCCAAAGATCTCGCGGATGAACATCTTGCATAACGGGATCGGAAGCTGGTAGATCAGACGTCCGATGCCAAGCTCACTGTATGCCATGATCTCTCTTTCACCGAAGAAGATCTTACCGACATCCAGTGCCATCTTTGCTTCTTTGTAAGAGCGGCTGACTTCCTTCAGTTCTCCGACGATACTGCCGTACGCAATATGTATATTGGATGCCCCTTCTTTTTCAAGCGTCGTGATAATACTCTTTGCCACACGTTCCAGCTCTGCCTTTGGCACTTCTTCCATGATCTCCTTGACGACGATCACGCTGTTTTCATCTACCGCCGTAATAAAATCACGGTTTCCGTTGCCCAGACATTCCCGGATCACTTCCACGGAATTGGCATCCTTGCCAGCACCCGCTTCAATGATCATTACGGTACGTGGTGCCTCCATCTTAATACGCAGCTTTTTGGACCGGCTGTAAATATCTACCAGAAGCAGATTATCCAGAAGCAGATTCTTGATAAAATTATCCTTGTCAAACCGCTCCTTGTAAGCAACCATCAGATTCTGGATCTGGAAAGTTGCCATTTTGCCGATCATATATACATCCTCTCCGGAGCCGATGGCAACCAGCACATATTCCACAACCTGTTCATCATAGATCTTAAAGAACTGGTATTTGGAAACCTCTTGGCTGTCCGCCGGTGATTTTACAAAATCAACCACCGCCGCCGGATATTCCAGCTCATTTTCCGTTGTGGAAACAATCGTCTTTCCGTCTGTATCAATGACTGCAAAATCAACACGTGAAATTGCCTTTAATCCGTCTAACGTATTCTGCAGAATTTGATTTGAAATCATAGCCCCGCTCCTTTTCCCACCTATCCCCGTCGGATAGTTATACATTTTTCACAAAGATAAATACCTTCCCAATAGCCTTTTGCATATTGCTTGTTCTATTTTAATACATATCCACAAAAAAATCCACCAATTTCCCTTACTTTTTTATGCATTTTTTACCTTATTTCCTGCCATATACCGAAGAGAAAATGAAAAAAGCTCCGGAAGAAACGCCTTTGCTTTCCCTCCCGAAGCTTTATGATTCTTTTTCGTGATTTAAGTACTGTACTACTTTGTGTTTAAAGAGCTTACGGACAACCCGGTCATGTAATTTCCAGAACAGGCCTTTGTGTTTATTGCTGTGAACCACTTCATCCTTCAGCATCAGCCAGACTTCCACATTCAGCTTCATCTGGTTTGCTTCAAAGAATGCTTCCCTTTGCGGGGAAGAAATGTTTGTGATAAGTACATTCGGTGTCTCCACATTGATCTCATTGACCAGATAATCATCATCCTGTTCCAGTTCATCCAGCGAATAGCTTCCTACAATCCGCAGATTCTCCTGATAACTGAGCAGTCCTTCTTTGAGCAGCTGCATCTGTTCCTGTGTACTGGTCAGCAGATATACGGTCTGTCTGCCTCTGACAATCTTTTTCAGGAATTCCGTTAAATATTCATCGTTATCTACTTCTCTTACTCTGTTTCGTGTTGCAATACCCGCTGCGCGCAAAATATCGCTGTCTGCCGGAACGGTCAGATCAAGTCCCTTTAAGAAATCCTGTCTTTCCTGCGATTCCTCCGCTTCCATCAGACCACGCATCGTAATATAGGCAATTGTACTGACTTTCCCGTCACGCAGAAAGGCGTCTGTCTTTTTCATCGCCTCGCGCACGGTATGATCCTGCAGTTCTATGCCCAATACCTGCATTTTTCTCATATTTGTTTCACCTTTAACCCCAGAATACATCTGCTGTCATATATGCCAGGCAAAGTACAACGGAAATGACCAACGGAACGGAGACAAGCTTTGTCTTTTCCTCTCCCGCAGTTCCATGCAGCAGCTGCTGCATATGCTGTACTCTGTTTTCTTTTTTCACGATCAGGTAAAACAGACAGCCTGCCAGCGCCGCCGCGCCTGCAGCGATCACCGCATAAACCGATACGGAAACCGCCAGTGCCTGCTTATAGGGCATCTGCATTGTCTGCTCGATATATGCCATACTCTCTTCCCGACTCATGATACTGCCCTGTGCTTTCTGCACCAGCATCTGTACGACATTCGTCGTGTTGATGCAGATATGGAACAGCATACTGTAAAAGATACTGCCGCTACCCTCTAACAGCAGTACACTGACTACACCCACCAATACTGCATAGCTCATCTGGTTAAAATTCAAGTGAGTAAGTCCAAATAAAAGCGCCGATAACAGCATGGAACCGACAAACCTGTGGCTTGTCTTATAGCCATGATAGATGACGCCCCGGAATACAAATTCTTCACTGATCGGTCCTACAATGCCGACCATCAGCAGAATCTGCCACCACGGTACTGACAACATATAGCTTTGCAGCCCTGCGACCTCGTTATCCACAAACAACATGGAAAATGCATTCACCGCTATAATCGCAGGCATGCACAAAAAGGTAAATACCACGACCAGAAGAGCCGTGGTAAATTTCGGTCTGTTATGGGCGATCAGCCTGACCGGATCCGTCCTTGTTCCAAGCAGGAACAAAACAGTCGGAACCAGCACGATCAACTGACTGAGCAGAAGACTCCCTATAATCCCCAGTGAAATATCACTGCACAGATACATAAGCACCATGACCGCTGCTTCCACAAGCAATGTCGTCAAAAATAGCCAATTAACCTTTTTCGGATTCATGTGACTCTTAGTTATTCATCATGAAGTTTACTAACTTATTGATATCTTCCGGCTCGTATGCCAGCAGCTCCAGCTCTGAGATCGTGCCGTCAGAGAAAAGCTTTGCCATGGAAACGTACTGGGAAAGCTTTGATTTTAAATTCAGTCTGTCGCCTTCTCCTGTTACAAGTTCAACTTTGCCTTTGCAGCTGTCAACTACTTCAAAGAATTTTTCAATGTTTGTAATATTCTGGATCTTCATTTTTCATTCTCCTTTTTGTAAATATTCGTGTACGTTTACAGTTTCAGTATAATCTATATTTTGCCAAAAGAAAAGTATTCTTTTATTTCTTTAACCGGATTCCGTCACTTTCCAGCGTGATCAGATGCTCTTTGTACAGACGTCCGATCGCACGCTTAAATTCATTTTTACTCATACCGACCGTTTCACGGATCTGTTCCGGTGATGATTTGTCATGCAGTGGTAAAAATCCCTTCTTTTCGTGCAAAAGTGCCAGCACTTTATCCGCATCTTCACTCATCTGCAGATGCGCCTTCTGCCGGATACCCAGATCCAGCTTGCCATCTTCCTTCACGCCGGTCACACGCGCACTGATCTGCTGAAGCACGTGGAGTTCTCCGTACAGTTCCTTTTTCGGGATCAGCGCGGAATACTTGTCATCCACCGCTACAAATGCGCCGAAATTATGGCTGATCTCGTATACCATGCCGGTCACGACATCATCTTTCTGATACGGGCTTTCTTTTTGCAAATACGGATACACCTTCATCGTTGCACAAAGACGTTCGCTCTTATCCAGATACAAAGCAGCTATCACTTCGTCACCTGCTTTTACCTGTGTCGTCTGTTCTCTGTAAGGCAGAAACAGATCCTTTTCCAGCCCCCAGTCCAGGAAAGCACCTACTTTTCCGACGGATACGACACGCAGTCTTGCCGTCTGTCCGAGGGTCAGCTTCGGTTCCTTCACCGTCGCGATCGGGCGGTCGTTGGAATCCTTGTATAAAAATACATCGATCGGATCTCCCACTTCCATATCTGCCGGAACCTGCTTTTTCGGCAAAAGCACTTTATTTTCCGTATCTTTCATTGTCTCTGCCAGATAAATACCGAATTCAACCCGTTTTATCATGACAAGTGTCTGTTTCTTTCCAAATATCATATTAGCCTGCTTTCTTTCTTACAATATCTTTCCCACAACCGGAACACGCTTTTCCTGTTCGCACAACGTTCCGTTAAACTTTACAACCGCATAAGGGCTTTGCTCTTCTGTTTCCAGTACAACAGTCACTTCTTCTGTTCCTTTTCCGTAAATGACCGGATACAAAGTATCGCCGAGCACCGCAGATTTATGATAGCTGACCATCAGCCGGTTCACTTCAAAATTCTCCGGCAGAAGATCTGCCGCCACAGCAACATACTGTCCGTTGTTCATATGGTAATTGGTATCCAGATGATGTTTCCGGACAAGTACCGCTTCCAGCTTCTCACCCTCGCCTTCTATCTTGATCTTCCGTGACAGATATTCCATCGGAAGCTTCGGAGACAGTCCGTAAGCCTGCAGCATTTCCTCTGTCGGCTTTGCCGGACGCATGGACTGCAGGTTCAGAAGTGTCCAGAGTGTATTGGCAACGGCGATCCTATTGCCCTGCTCATCAAGCATATCAAAATTACGGAAGCCCAGACAGCCTTTGAATTCATAGGGATTTGTTTCGATCGTGATCCGTTCACAGAGCTGCGGATACCTCATGACATCGATCTGCCAGAAATTCAGCACCCACGCCAGTCCCTGACCTGCCAGGTATTCTGTTCCCATTCCCACATCTTCGGAATGAAAGGTGGAGCAGTCCTGAAAATAATCCAGCAGGGAAACAAGCTTCAGTCTGCCGTCTTTATTTACTTCACTGTAACGCACTCTGCTGTTGAATGAATACATTAGTTTACCTCGCTTCGCTCGAGATTTTGTTTCATCTCACCATACTCGAAAATCCTGCCGCTTTCGCGTCAGCCGCACTTCGTGCTCTTTGATTTTCTCGTTGTACGCCCAGAATAGCTATAACCTGCTACGCAGGTTATTTAGTCGCACATTTGCTGCGCAAATATGTGACAACGCTTGGTTTTCTTCTGGGCTACAAAAAGCCCGGTTGAAATTCAACCGGGCTTCCAAAAGCTGGGCTACAAGGATTCGAACCTTGAAATGACGGAGTCAGAGTCCGTTGCCTTACCGTTTGGCGATAGCCCATCACAACGAAATTGATTATAGCAAATGTTTTTTTATTATGCAAGTACTTTTTCAAATTTTTTTAAATATTTTTTAATTCATCTTTTTTATAGAAGGAAATGCGCGGAAACAAGCTGTTTCCGCACATTTATACACTTCATTTCATAACATCCAAAAGGAATTTTATACCTCGAACATTAACTCGCCGTAGGTCGGGATCGGCCATACGTCTTTGTCAACGATCATTTCCAGCTCATCAGCAGGTTTTCTCAGTTCATCCATAGTAGCCTTGATCGTATCTTTGTAGAAGAATGCCTGTGCCTTTACATCTTCCATAGCACTTGCTTCTTTCTCATCAGCTACCAGCTTGTTGAGTGCCTTCTGCATTGCTGCAAGTTTTGTGGAAACATCAGCCAGAAGCTCTGTCTGTACGCTTGCGTCTCCGCCTGCTGCCTTGATGGCATTTGCAGTATCTGCCAGTGTCTTTGTATATTTCACAACTGCAGGGATGATCTGCTTGCCTGCCATGTCGATCATGGTCAGTGCTTCGATATTGATCGTCTTTGCATATGTTTCGTATATGATTTCTTCACGGGATTCCAGCTCTGCCTTTGTATAAATACCAAACTTCTCAAACAGTGCGACTGCCTTGTCACTTGTCAGTGTAGAAGCAGCTTCGATCATGGATTTGATATTTGGAAGTCCACGTTTCTCAGCTTCTACAACCCACTCATCGGAATAGCCGTTGCCATTGAAGATGATTCTCTGGTGCTCTGTCATGTATTCTTTGATCAGGTCATGTACTGCTGTTTCAAAGTCTTCTGCTTTTTCCAGTCTGTCAGCAGCTTCGCAGAATGCTTCTGCTACGATCGCATTCAGTGTTGTATTCGGGCCGGCGATGGAATCAGCGGAACCAACCATACGGAATTCAAACTTATTACCTGTGAAAGCAAATGGTGAAGTACGGTTACGGTCTGTTGCATCTTTATCCAGATCAGGCAGTGTGGATACACCTGTTTCCAGCTTACCGCCTTCTTTGCAGGATGCAGCATTACCTGTTTCTACAAGCTGTTTTACTACATCCTCAAGCTGTTCGCCAAGGAACATGGAAATGATTGCCGGCGGTGCTTCGTTTGCGCCAAGTCTGTGGTCGTTTCCGACATCGGATGCGGACTGGCGGAGCAGATCTGCATGTTTGTCAACCGCTTTCATGATGCAGGCAAGTACAAGCAGGAACTGGATGTTTTCATTTGGTGTATCACCAGGCTCAAGCAGGTTCATGCCATCATCTGTTGTAATAGACCAGTTGTCATGCTTACCGGAACCATTGACACCTGCATATGGTTTCTCATGCAGCAGACATCTCAGACCATGCTGTACAGCGACACGTTTCATTGTTTCCATAACAAGCTGGTTGTGGTCAACTGCGATATTTGCTGTTTCATAGATCGGAGCCAGCTCATGCTGTGCAGGAGCTACTTCGTTATGCTGTGTTTTTGCTGTAACACCTAATTTCCAGAGTTCTTCATTCAGATCCTTCATGTATGCGCCGACACGTTCACGGATAACACCGAAGTAGTGATCTTCCATTTCCTGTCCTTTTGGAGCAGGTGCGCCAAATAAGGTTCTGCCTGCAAACATCAGGTCAGATCTCTTTTTATACAGCTTCTCGTCAACAAGGAAGTATTCCTGCTCCGGTCCTACGGATGCAGTTACTTTTGTTGCTGTTGTATTTCCAAATAAACGGACGATACGAAGTGCCTGTTTGGAAACAGCTTCCATGGAACGTAGCAGTGGAGTCTTTTTATCCAGCGCCTCACCTGTGTAAGAACAGAAGGCTGTCGGGATACAGAGGATCACGCCTGTTGAAGCTTCTTTTAAGAATGCCGGGCTTGTGATATCCCATGCTGTATAACCTCTTGCTTCGAAGGTTGCTCTCAGACCACCTGATGGGAAAGAAGATGCATCAGGCTCACCCTTGATCAGCTCTTTACCGGAAAACTCTGTGATCATCTTACCTGTTTCATCCGGATGTGAAACGAAAGCATCATGCTTTTCTGCTGTGATTCCTGTCAGTGGCTGGAACCAATGTGTATAGTGTGTTGCACCGTTCTCACATGCCCAGTCCTTCATTGCCTTTGCAACGACATTTGCTGCTGCCATGGAAAGCTCGCCGCCCTGATCCATGACCTTTTTCACTTCTTTGTACACATCCTTTGGCAGGCGTTCTTTCATCTTGCCAAGTGTGAACACGTTTTTACCGAAAATTTCTTCCACATTTGTAACTCCGCTCATTTCATATCTCCCTTTCTTTTTCATATTAGATACTTGATAACGTTCTTTTTGTGCTTTATATCAAATTACCCTGATACAAAAAAATGTTCCAAAACTACCGTTTGGAACATCATCGTTCAAGTTATCTTATTTTCGAAAGATTCCTTTCGTTGCTATTAAGATACTCTTATTTTTTTTAAATTTCAATACCCATTTTTCTATTTTTTGAAAATTGGTCGAATTTTCTAAAACATTTGTAGAATTTTTCCTGTCAAATGTCTATATTGCACAATCAGAATCAGCTTGTTGCACACGCTTTTTTGCGCAGAAGATCGTAATGAGAAGCTTCCTCACTAAGCAGAACGCGGAGCTTCTGCTGTGGATGCGGTGCACTTTCCTGCTCCTGTCCTTCTTCATTCACAATAGACAGTACAGTCGTCTGTACATTGCTGCCATCCGACTTCATGATCTCGATCGTTTCACCGACACTGAACTTATTGCGCTGTGTAATGGATACGATACTTCCCGCATTTTCCTGTGCAGCTTCTGCATCTTCCACGATACCGAGATAAATATACTCCTGCTCATAAGTATTGCTGTCGTAGATCTGTGTATTTTCATCCGGTCTGCCAAAATAAAAGCCCGTTGTAAACTGGCGGTACGTGCATTTGGAGATCTCCTCCCTGCACCATGGCAGGATTGCTTCGTATGCTTCCCCGGATTCGAGGCAGGCATCGATCGCTTTCCGGTATGTTCTTGCAACTGTTGCCACGTAAAGTGCCGTTTTCATTCTGCCTTCGATCTTGAAGCTGTCGATTCCCGCATCGATCATTTCCGGGATATGTTCGATCATGCAAAGATCCTTGGAATTAAAAATATAAGTGCCTCTTTCATTTTCATAAACAGGCATATACTCGCCCGGTCTGGACTCTTCCACTACCGCATATTTCCATCTGCAAGGATGGGTGCAGGCACCGCGGTTGGCATCCCTGCCCGTAAAATAATTGCTGAGCAGGCATCTGCCGGAATAGGAAATACACATAGCACCATGGATAAAGCTCTCGATCTCCATATCTTCAGGGATCTGTTCCCGGATCTCTTTGATCTCCTTCAGAGATAATTCTCTGGCAGACACCACACGTTTTACGCCCTGTCCGTACCAGAAACGGTAGGTCATGTAGTTGGTATTGTTTGCCTGTGTGCTTAAATGGATCTCAATATTCGGGCAGTTCTCTTTTGCCAGCATGATCATGCCCGGATCTGCCACGATGATCGCATCCGGTGCAAGCTCTGCCAGTTCCTGAAAATATTTTCTGGCAGGCTCCATATCGTAATTGTGTGCCAGAATATTTGCCGTTACATGTACTCTGACGCCATGGGCATGCGCAAACGCAATACCTTCCTTCATATCTGCATGGCTGAAATTCTTTGCCTTTGCGCGCAGAGAGAATGTCTCGCCGCCGATATAAACCGCATCCGCACCAAATATAACTGCTGTTTTTAACACTTCCAGGCTGCTCGCCGGAATCAATAATTCTGGTTTTCTCATTTTACTTATCCTTCTTTACCGAAAGCGCGATCCCATCCCCGAGAGGGATGATGGAGGTCACAAGCATTTCGTTGTTTTTCAGTTCATATAAATATTCCCGCATTCTCGTATGGATCGTACGGTTTCTTCTTGTTACCGCATAGCGTGACTGGATGATATCTCCATCCTGCAGCACATTATCAGACAATAATACACCGCCCGGTGCCAGAAGCCTGAGCACATCCGGCATAAAATGGATATACTGTCCCTTTGCCGCATCCATAAAGATCATATCATAACTTCCGGTAAGACCTGCCAATATTTCTGTGGCATCACCTTCCAAAAGTGTGATCCTTCCGTCTCCGTGCGCCTCAAAATTTGCTTTGGCGATCGGTATTCTTTTCTCATATTTCTCGATCGTTGTGATCTGTCCGTCCGCCGGCATATATTCCTTCATCAGTAATGCAGAAAAACCGATAGCAGCTCCCACTTCCAGAATCTGCCTCGGTTTATTCATTTTAAGCAGTGTTTTCAAAAAGCTCTGCATCTCTTTTCGGATGATCGGTACTTCCGTCTGCAGTGCATACTGTTCCAGTTCTTCCAGATACGGTGGAAGCTCTTTTTCCAGTGAATTGATATAATCCACATATCTCTGCTCTACTATCATTGCACATCCTCACTGTCTGTCTCAGACTGTGTATCGGTTGCTGCAGGCGTATCCTCCGCAGCATCTGAAGCACTGTCTGTGGCTGCATCCGATGCATTTGTGTTTTCTGTATCCGTCGTCTGTAGTTCTTCAGATCCCGTATCCTCGGCAGGTGCATTTGCCGCCATCTCTGCCAGCATCTTTTCAGCCGTCATGGATGTATTGAGCGTATAAATGCCCGACTGGATCTTGCCACGGTATTCTGACAGCATTTCCTGCAGGAAAAATACTCTTGCATCATCTATCAGTCCTCTGTTTTCCAGCGTTTTGGCAACATCCATCGTGCTGTCCTGTGTATCTACCGCGATCGTGATATCTCTGCCCGGCTCTGCTTCTTTTGCCACATCCGCAAATACCATATAGCCCAGATGATAGGAATACATGGCAAGTCTGTATACCACCAGAATAATGATGATAGACAGCACCAGACGGAATATCATATTAAAAACTGCTCCGGTCACTTGCTTTGCTTTCATTACAGTTCCTTCCTCCGTATCATGCATCTGCAATGCATGATATTTATATCGGTATTAATGATGTCATACGGATTGTTCCGTGCTGCGCACTCTCACAATCCTGCCCCACATTCGCATATCGTGAAGCTGCGCTCCACTTTTATGCTCATGTCGGAGCGGGGCAACAGGTCATAAAACCACTCCTGTGCAAGCACATCGTGATTTTTGACTTTTTGCCCCTGACATCATTCAAAATCCTCCGCTACCGCGCGCATCACACCATCTGATACTTCCTGTACCAGGCGGCAGAGTGCAAGCTCCGCTGCCAGAAAATCATGCACCAGCGGAATCTCCCGAAACTGCTCGTACTCTCTCTGGAAGCAGTCCATTTCATCGTACAGATTATCCGGACAATGCTTTGTCTGCAGCTCATAATTTTTCATTCTGAACTGATCCAGCTGTCTTTTCAGATCCGGATTCTCTTTTACCTTACTTTTCTGTAACTGGTATTCTTTATAAACCTGTGTGTTTTTGATCGTCAGGATAAACTGATCCAGTTCCTTTTGTATTTCGAGCATAGCCTACACCTCCATGATAATAGGCAGGATCATCGGGCGACGTTTCGTCTTTTTCCAAAAATATTCGTTCAGCGAATCTTTCATCGCATTTTTCATTCTTCCCCAGTCGGAGATATTTCTGTCAATGCAGTCATCCAGCACATCCGATACGATATCTCTCGCGCCGTCTAAAAGCTCGTCGGATTCTCTCACATAGACAAAACCTCTAGAAACGATATCCGGGCCGGAAACTACGACATTGTTCTCGCAGTCGAGTGCCACAACAACGATCAGGATACCGTCTTCTGCCAGATGCTGTCTGTCGCGGATAACGATATTGCCGACATCGCCGACACCAAGACCGTCTACAAAGATAGAACCGACCGGAACCTTACCGGTCACTTTTGCATCTTCCTCGGAAAGCTCCAACACATCGCCTGAATGCAGGATAAAGATATTATCCTTATCCATGCCCAGCTTATGCACCAGATTTGCCTGTGCTTTCAGATGACGGTATTCGCCATGCACCGGAATCGAATATTTCGGCTGTACCAGCGTATAGATCAGCTTGATCTCTTCCTGTCTGGCATGTCCCGATACATGTGCATCCTCAAAAATAACATCTGCACCCTTGGCATACAGTTCGTTGATCACCTTGGAAACTGCCTTTTCGTTTCCCGGGATCGGATTGGAAGAAAAGATAACCGTATCCAGCGGACCGATTGAAATCTTCCGGTGCATTCCGGATGCCATACGGGAAAGAGCTGCCATGCTTTCGCCCTGGCTTCCTGTTGTGATAATGACTGTTTTTTCATCCGGGTAATTTTTGAGCTGTTCAATATCGATCAGCGTATTATCCGGGATATTGATATAACCAAGCTTTGTGGCTGTATCAATGATATTGACCATGCTGCGTCCTTCGACAACAACCTTACGTCCGTATTTATAAGCGGAATTGATGATCTGCTGCACACGATCCACATTGGATGCAAATGTCGCAATGATCAACCTTGTATTGGTATGTTCTGAGAAAATATTGTCAAATGTCACACCGACCGTTCTCTCAGAAGGGGTAAATCCCGGTCTTTCCGCATTGGTACTGTCGCACATCAGTGCCAGCACGCCTTTCTTTCCAAGCTCCGCAAAACGCTGCAGATCAATGGAATCTCCGAATACCGGTGTATAATCCACTTTAAAATCGCCTGTATGCACAACAATTCCCGCCGGTGAATAAATGGCAAGTGCTGCTGCATCCGCAATACTGTGATTTGTCTTGATAAACTCTACTCTGAACTGTCCCAGATTGATATGCTGTCCGAATTTGACAACCTTACGCTTTGTTGCTTTTTCCAGTCCATGCTCTGTCAGCTTATTTTCAATGATACCCATTGTCAGCTTTGTCGCATAGATCGGAACAGGCAGTTCCTTCAGCACATAAGGAAGCGCACCGATATGATCCTCATGTCCATGTGTGATCATAAAGCCCTTTACCTTATCTGCATTTTCCTTCAGATACGTTACATCCGGGATAACCAGATCGATTCCGAGCATATCATCCTCCGGAAATGCCAGACCGCAGTCCACCACAATAATACTGTCTTCATATTCAAAGGCAGTAATATTCAGCCCGATCTGCTCCAGACCTCCCAGCGGTATGATCTTGAGCTTTGACGGACTTTCTGTTTGTTTCTTATTCAATTGTTTTTCCTCCACATTCTTGAAACGCAAAGAAAGTCTCCCGGTAAAATACTATGCACACACGCTGCCAGTTCGTCTTTCCCGGTCATGGAATGGCAAGCCCTTCGCCCATAGGATTGTACAGAGTACTCCCTTTGTTTTATTGATATTATTTATATTTTGTCTGCCGGTCTTATTCTTCTTCGTCTTCCACGAATTCAATATCATCCAGCATATTTTCAAAAACTGCTGCTACTGCATCCAGTTCTTTATCGTCTGATACAATACGGTAAACGCTTTCGTCCCCGTCATTTTCTGTAATGTCCTTTAAGATCAGTGCCTGGGCATCCCCATCCGGCTGATCTGTCACGAGCAGATAATCCACTCCACCAAGGCGTGTCCGCTCCAACACATAAAACTGTACTTTTTCTCCCTCTACATCCGGTATGAATTCAACCTTTTCCAGGTTATTTCCATCTGTCATTCTGTCATCTACGCTTTCCGGTTCTGAAGATAATCCAGATACCCTTGTAATATATAAGAAGCTGCTATGGCATCCACATACTCTTTGCGGTCTTCCCTGCGGATCCCTGCTTCCATCATTGTCCTGTCCGCTGCTACAGTTGTGAGCCTCTCGTCCCACATGACCACTTCGATCCCGGTCCTGCGGAAAAGCGCATCTGCAAACGCACGTGACTTTTCTGCCCGCTCACCTTCTGTTGCATTCATATTCTTCGGTAATCCTACTACAAATTTCTCAACTTCATATTGTGCTGCCAGTTCTTCGATCCTGGCATAGGTCTGTCTTAATTTGTTTTCAGACTTTCTGCGCACGATTTCCAGGCTCTGCGCTGTCAGCCCGAGCGGATCACTTACAGCAACACCCACTGTCTTTGATCCGAAATCCAAACCCATAATACGCATAGTATATCCTCACTATTTCCAATGATTCGTTTTAATGTACTCTCTGAGCATTTCCTCTACCAGTTCATCCCGTTCTACCTTCATGATCAGGCTTCTGGCATTCTTATGGCTTGTGATATAAGTAGGATCTCCCGACATGATATAACCGACGATCTGATTTACCGGATTGTATCCTTTTTCACTCAAAGCCTCGTATACTGTAGAAAGAACAACCTTCACGCCTGTTTCCGGCTCTACTTCCACTTTAAAATATTGTGTATTTCCCAAATCCTGCATTTCATCACGCCCCTGTCTGTTTTTGGTATTGTAACCCTTTTTCTATGTTTTTTCAAGTATTATGTAACCTACTCCATATGTGTCTGCTTAAAGGAATTCATTTCCGGCTTTAAAAATTCATTCTCTACCGGCTTCTGTGACTGCACGAAATTTTCCACATCTTTATCAATCACAACTTCTTTTTTCAGCAGCAGATTGACCTCGTTGAAGATCTTTTTATATTTCTCGGAAGCTGTGATCGACATGAACAGATCACTGATATTTCTGTGCTTTCCGTTTTCATAGTATTTAATCTCTTTGGTGTCGAGATAATAGTAGATCTCATGCACGGACTGCTGGTTTGTCAAAGAATCGTAAACCGTTTCATCAATACGGATCGTACGGTCTGAGCTTTCTCCGTGGATCACGATACTGCCTCTTGTGGTCGGATTGATCTCTGAGCTGAATGCCAGCCTTGTCAGCTGTTCCTTGATCAGGTTGATATAATAATCTACCTGCTGGCGGGAAACTGCCGCAGCCGGGCTCACTGTCTTTGCCCCTGCCTGCTGTACGGCAATACCGACGCTCACGCCGATCTTCATAATATAATCGTGCATTGCCTGTCTGTCTTTTACCTGCTTTTCCAGTCTGGCATTTAAAGACGGCAGACCAATTACAAGCACGCTCTTCAAAAACTTGTATTTTAAGTCTGTGATCTCCTGCTGTTTGGTAGACATCGTCGAATCGGACAAGCTCGCCTTCTTCATGAAATTAAAGGATGTCTCACCGATGCTGATCTCAAATGTATTGGCATCTACACGCAGAAGCAGATTGCCGTTCTCACTGTTTGTTGTTTCAAGCGTCATTTCAATCTCGAAATCTGCGTCTTTCGGGAAATGCTCCATGATTGCCTGTGATGTTTCTTTTGCTACACGATCGATCTCTGCGATCTCGTCCTTTGTGTATTTCATATTTGGTACCCCGCCTTCTACATTTCTACATGATCTGTCTTTTCTGTTGCCCCCATGCTTGGAAAAGACTTTATCCCGCACTCTGCATCCTGTTGCGCAGGATATTTGCTCGTTAATAAGCACAGAAAAACAAATGCCACCTTCGGTGTCGCTTGTTTTTCTTTGTGCTTATTACATTATAGCATTATTCCAGGATACTGACAATTCCCTGTTTTCTTAACAAGTACCGAGCAGGGTTTCCTCATCTGCAAAGCCTGTCAGGCGGCAGATGCGTTCCTGATTGGTCATTTCTGCCGGATCGATACCTTCCGCAGGGATTGCCACGCGTACATAGTTGCGTGTATGCCCGGTCAGATACTGTCTGCCTTCTATTTCATGGCACTGCTCAAACAGTACTTCCTGTTCTTTTCCGATATAATATTCCCGGTATTCCTTAGAATGTCTTGCCGTCATGGCAAGCAGCACACTGCTTCGCTGCTTCTTTTCTTTTTCCGTGAGCTGCCCCGGCATATTTGCCGCCACCGTTCCTTCCCTTCTGGAATATGGGAAAACGTGCATTTCAAAAAAACGGATCTTTTCAAGGTAAGAAACTGTCTGCGCAAACTCTTCCTCGGTTTCTCCGGGGAAGCCCGTGATCACATCCGTCGTGATCGCAGGATGCTCGTACACACAGCGCAGGATTTCCACACTCCGGGCAAACTCCTCTGTCGTATATCTTCTGTTCATCCGTTTCAACACACTGTCGCAGCCACTCTGGAGTGACAGATGGAAATGCGGGCACACCTTTGGCAGTGCAGCAAGCGCGCCTGCAAATGCTTCTGTGATCACACGGGGTTCCAAAGAGCCCAGACGGATACGGGTAATACCATCTACCGCATGGATCCGCTCGATCAGCCGCAAAAGCTCCTGCTCATTTCCCTGTCCACCAGTCGTATTGTATGACTCGCCATGGAAGTCCAGTCCATAGGAGCTTAAATGAATTCCTGTCAAAACGATCTCATGATAGCCGGTTTCTGCAAGTCTTCTGACTTCTTCCTCTACCTGCTCCGGCTTTCTGGAACGGACACGTCCTCTTGCAAACGGGATCACACAATAGCTGCAGAACTGATTGCAGCCGTCCTGGATCTTGATATATGCACGGGTATGCTCCGCCGTATGCACAAGCTGCATCTCCTCATATTCCTTTTCCGCATTGATATCGATCACCGAAGTATGTTCCATTGTTTTGTCCGGTAGCTGTTTCTCCGCACTCTGACGCTTGTCCAGATAAGCCTCTATGATCTCCACAAGTTCATTCTTTCGGTTGTTACCAATCGCAAGATCAATGCAGTCATCCTTCTCGATCTCAGCCTCATTTGTCTGCACATAACACCCCACGGCTACAACGATCGCATCCGGGTTCTGCTTCTTGGCACGATGCAGCATCTGTCTGCTTTTTCGGTCCGCAATGTTTGTTACAGTGCATGTATTTATGATATAAATATCCGCTTTTTGGTTAAAATTAACAATTTTGTATCCTTTTTTTTGTAAATATTGCTGCATAACGTCAAGTTCGTAAGAATTCACCTTACAACCAAGGTTATGTAATGCCACACTTTTCATTGTTATCCTCACTTTTTTTGTATGGTTTTCGTATTGACTTTTCAGCCCCTTTTATTTAGTATAATAGGCGAAGGTATTAAAACAAAAGGAGGTAATTCAAATGAAAACAGTACAGATTTCATTAAACTCAATCGACAAAGTAAAATCATTCGTAAACGACATCACAAAATTTGATTATGATTTTGATTTAGTATCAGGAAGATACGTAATCGATGCAAAGTCTATCATGGGTATTTTCAGTTTGGATTTATCTAAGCCAATCGATTTAAACATCCATGCAGAAGGCGATGCAGAAGATGTTATGAAGGTTTTAAAAAACTACACAGTTTAATGCATCTGATCTCACTTCGTGAGATCCTCAAACAGAAGATTGAAACGAGCAGCCAAGCTGCTCGTTTTTCTTTTTCTATTTTTATTCAATCTCTATGATCTCTCTTGTTTCAAGTGCTGTCTTGACCAGTTCTTCTACAGTGCCTTCGAGATTCTTTTCATGCCCTCTGATCACTTTTACATTCGGCTTGGTAACAGGATGCTTTGCCACAAAGATGGTACAGCAGTCCTCAAATGGCAGAATAGAGGTTTCGTAGGTGTTGATCTTTTCGGAAATATCCACGATATCCTGCTTATCAAATGCGATCAGCGGTCTGTATACAGGCAGCTCGCATACTTCGTTTGTTGCCACAAGACTCTGCATTGTCTGGGAAGCCACCTGCCCAATGCTTTCGCCCGTTACAAGTCCGAGGCAGTCTGTTTCTTTTGCGATCGTTTCTGCGATCCGCATCATGTAGCGGCGCATAATGATCGTCAGTTCATCATGTGGGCACTTCTCATAAATGGCAAGCTGTACATCCGTAAAGTTTACAACGTGCAGACGGATCGGGCCCGCATAGGCTGCAACATATTTTGCCAGATCGACAACCTTCTGTTTTGCACGTTCTGATGTATAAGGCGGTGCATGGAAATAGGTTGCCTCCAGCTTCACGCCACGTTTGCTGATCATATAACCCGCAACAGGGGAATCGATTCCGCCGGAAAGCAGGAGCATCGCCTTACCGCCTGTTCCGACAGGCATTCCGCCCGGTCCCGGAATGATCTCGGAATAGATATAGATCTTTTCTCTGATCTCCACATTCAGCTCAAAATCGGGATGATGCACATCTACCTTCATATCCGGGCATGCATCCAGGATCACACCGCCAAGCTCACAGTTGATTTCCATGGAGCGCATCGGATAATTCTTTCTGGCACGTCTTGCACATACCTTGAAGGTCTTGTTTCCTTCCGGGTAAACTGTTTTGACATAATTTACGATCGTCTCGGAGAGCTTTTCAAATCCTTCATCCTCAACATAAACAACCGGGCAGATACCTGAAATACCAAATACTTTCTTCAGTGCTTCTACCGTTTCATCAAAATCAAACGCTGACTGCGCATCCACGTAAATACGACCCTGTGTCTTGCGGACAGCAAATTCACCATCGATCTTGCTGAGTGCAAAACGGATCTGATCGACCAGTGCATCCTCAAACAGATACCGGTTTCTGCCTTTGACACCGATCTCTGCATATTTTATCAAAAATGCTGTAAACATAATTTTCCCTTTCTTTTCTATGCTCAATACCTTGTATACTTGCGTAACATTGGCAGTATATCATATAAACAACGTAAAGTATAGTCCAATTCCTCGGCGGTTGTAAAGACGCTGAAGCTGAAGCGGATCGTGGAATCCAGCAGGCTCTGGCTGATACCCATCGCCTTTAATGTTGCGCTGACCGTATGCTTATTGGATGCACAGGCACTGCCTGCTGAAACATAAATCCCTTTATCTTCGAGTGCGTGAAGAAGCACCTCGCTTCTGACGCCCGCAAAAGATGCACTGACGATATGTGGTGCTCCCTGCTCATAAAGCGGGCCGTTGATAACAACATCACTCAATTTCTGCAGTCCGTCTTCAAAATAACGTTTCAGTTCATATAACCGTTCTACATCGCGATCAAGGTTAGCATATGATAACTCCGTTGCTTTGCCGATGCCTGCGATTCCCGGTACGTTTTCTGTTCCGGAGCGCATTCCTTTCTGCTGACCACCGCCGAAAATGATCGGTTTGATTTTCACATGTTCATCAATATACAAAATGCCGACACCCTTTGGGCCGTGGATCTTATGTCCGCTCACCGAAAGCATATCTACATGACTTTTCTTTGGATAAATACGAAGCTTGCCAAAGCCCTGCACCGCATCTACATGGAACAGCGTATGCGGATTCATGCGTTTGATCAGTGCACCGGCCTCTTCGATCGGCTGGATCGCACCCACTTCGTTATTCACATGCATAATGGATACCAGTATCGTATCCGGTCTGATCGCCTGCTCCAGTGCATCCAGACGTAAAACGCCTTTTTCATCGACCGGCAGATAAGTCACTTCATAGCCGATGCTTTCCAGATATTCCATTGTCTGCAGGATTGCAGGATGTTCTATTTTGGTTGTGATCAGATGTCTGCCCGCTCTGCTGTTTGCACTCGCTGCACCCATCAGCGCCCAGTTATCGGATTCTGTACCGCCGGAAGTAAAGAAGATCTCCTTTTCCTGTACCTTCAGTGTCTTAGCGATCCTTTCTTTTGCTTCTTTCACATAGACTTCCGCATCCACACCCTTCTGATGCATGCTGGAGGGATTTCCGTAATCCTCAGACATGATCTTTGAAGTAAGCTGCACGACCTCATCATATACCTTCGTCGTTGCGGAGTTATCCAAATATACTTCCATTTTCGTCTTCCTTTCCGCTTTTGTCCTATCTTATCTTATGCATTTTTTACGCTTTCAGTTCCTGTCCTTCGAGTGTATACATCAAAATCGAAAGCACTGTCATACCGGCTGTTTCCGTCCGCAGGATCCGCTTGCCCAGCGTGATCGGCTGCGTGGCATGTGCCATTGCCTGCTCGATCTCCTCCGGTGCAAATCCGCCTTCCGGACCGATAAAAATCCCGATGCTCTGCCCGGGTCTTATCTCTTCGATCAGACTGCGTGTTTTTGCCATATCTTCCGCCATTTCATATGGGATCAGTCTGACATCGAGCATATCCGCATAGGCAAGTGCCTGTGCAAAGCTCATCACAGAATGTACCTGCGGAACAACCGCCCGTTTGCTTTGCTTTGCCGCCGCCTCACTGATCGCCTGCCAGCGCGCAAGCTTGCTCTTTTCCTTCTTGGCATCCAGCTTTACAACCGCGCGTTTTGTCGCGACCGGAATGATCTCGTAAGCACCGAGCTCCACTGCCTTCTGGATGATGAGTTCCATCTTATCCGCCTTGGGAAGTCCCTGAAAAAGATAAATTTTGGAAGGCAGTTCTACGCCGTCTTCTTTGATAAAGCGCAGTTCGCAGATCACCGCATCTTCTGTCATCTGCAAAATGCCGCATCTGTATTCTCTGCCATCGACGCCGTTACTGACCGCGATCTCCTCGCCGACCTTCATGCGCAGGACGTTTTTAATATGATTGACATCTTTTCCGGTAATGACGACCTGCTTTTCGCTGATCGCGCCCGGATCTACAAAGAACTGGTACATGCGTTTCTCCTATCATACTTCTGATTCTCAGTTTTGTAACGCGGCGGGAACCTCACCGCATGCAAAATTGGCTGCGCCAATGCGGTGAGGCTGCATACTGCATCTATCTCATAGATGCAGTACATTCGGGAACCCCTCGCATGAAAATTGCTTCGCAATGCTCGGGGCTACATACTGCATCTATCTTATAGATGCAGTACATTTGGGAACCCCTCGCATGAAAATTGCTTCGCAATGCTCGGGGCTGCATACTGCATCTATTTCATAGATGCAGTACATTGCATCCACTCTCCTTGCTGGGTGATCTCAACGACAGTAAGACCGGCGGCTTTCATGGCATCTGCCACAAGCCCTTCTTTTCCGTTGATGATTCCGGAGGTAATGACGGTTCCGCCCGGCTTTAAGCATTTTGCCACAACCGGCATCAGAGGCACAAGCACCTCTGCCAGAATATTGGCTACTACGATATCATATTTTCCATAACCGACACGATCCTGGATCTCCTTCTCCGTAATGATATTGCCGATCATCATCTCAAATTTAGCAGGGTCTATTCCATTCATTTCCATATTTTCCCTGACCGCTTCCGTTGCACATGGATCCAGATCCGTTCCAACCGCATGCCCGGCGCCATACATCAGCGCTACGATCGCCAAGATACCACTACCTGTTCCGACATCCAGAAGCTCTGTCTGCGGTGTGATATATTTCTTTAACTGGCGGATACAGAGCTGTGTTGTCTCGTGCATACCTGTCCCAAATGCAGTGCCAGGATCGATATGCAGGATCTTTCTGCCCTGATCCTCCGGCTTTACTTCTTCCCAGGACGGCGTTACCAGAAGTTCATCGATATAAAACTGATGGAAGAAGTTTTTCCAGTTATTGACCCAGTCTTTATCTTCCGTCTCGGAAACCGTGATCGTTCCTTCCCCGATATCCATAAACATACGCAGGTCGTCAAGCTCCTGCTGCATGCGCTCGATCAGCTTCGGCAGATCAACTACCCGCCCGCTGCTTACCAGAAAGTAAGAGTTGTCCGCTGCCCCATCAAGTCCCTGTGGCAGCTGTGGTTTTTCATCGCCTTCTTCCGGTACTTCCACAAAAAAGCTCAGGTATGCCACACCGTCATCTGCTGGTCCATCCGGCAGAATATCCACGAACATCTGCTCCTTTTCCCATGCGGTAAGCGGCACTTTATCCTCAATCTGTGCACCTTCCAGCCCCAGATCGTACATCGTACTGATGATGATATCCTCTGCCTCGGAAGTTGTCTTTATCATTAATTTTGTCCACTTCATCACGCGGTTCCTTTCTCATATACATTCTACCAAACACTTTAATAGTTGATTATAGCAGATTTCAGACAGATAGACAAATATTCCGTTTACGCAAAAAAGAAAAGCAAAAAGAAAAGGTACTCCTAAAAGCACCTTTTCAACTGTTTTATTTTATTTAAAAAGACCTTTTTTCTTTTTCTTATCCGGGGAGCCCTTTGGATCCTTCGGATCATCGTCTTTTTTGCCTGCTGTGTAGTTTTTGACAGCCTCCAGCGTATTACCAGTTTCCGCATCAAACTGACGGAGCAGTTCTTTCGCTTCATGGCTTAATTTATCCGGAACCTGTACAACGAGCGTTACATAATGATCGCCTCTTGTATCTTTATACCGCAGGGACGGAACACCTTTTCCTTTGAGACGTACCTTCGTGTCAGTCTGTGTGCCCGGTTTTACCGTATATGCCACTTTACCGTCCACGGTATCGATCATGATCTCGCCGCCCAGTGCTGCAACCGCAAACGATACAGGGACTGTGGAATAAATATTGCTGTCCTGTCTCTGGAAGATTGGATGACGCTGTACCATAACCTCAACGAGCAGATCTCCTCTCGGTCCGCCATTTGTACCAGGCTCTCCCTTTTCGCGGATCCGGACGCTCTGTCCGTTATCAATACCGGCAGGAATGGATACCTGGATCTTCTTGCGGGATGAGATATATCCTGTTCCATGGCAATCCTGACATTTATCTTTAATGATCTGACCTGTTCCGCCACAATCCGGACATGTCTGTACATTACGGACTGTTCCGAAGAAAGACTGCTGTGTAAATACGACCTGACCTTTACCGCCACATTTCGGACAGGTTGTTTTGCTCGTGCCCGGTTTTGCACCTGTTCCGTGGCAGGTCGGACATGGATCCTTCAGATTCAGCTCCAGTTCTTTATCTACGCCGAAAACAGCTTCTTCAAATGTGATCCTGACGCTTGTTCTGATATTTGCACCCTTCATCGGTCCATTGCTGGCACGTCTTCTGCCGCCGCCAAACATATCGCCGAAAATATCACCAAAGATATCACTGAAATCTGCACTGTTAAAATCAAATCCGCCGTAGCCGCCGCCTGCGCCGCCTTCAAATGCCGCATGGCCAAATTGATCATACTGCTGTTTTTTCTCCGGATCACTTAAGATTGCATATGCCTCAGAAGCTTCTTTGAACTTTTTCTCAGCTTCCTTATCGCCCGGATTCATATCCGGATGGTATTTCTTCGCCAGCGTACGGTATGCTTTTTTGATCGTAGCCTCATCCGCGTTTTTATCGACACCGAGGACTTCATAGTAATCTCGTTTCTGTTCTGCCATTATGTTCTACCTTTCAAACAAGGGATAGGGTGCAGACTTTACCGCCCACACCCTGTTCCGTTTTCTTTCATCTGTTCTGCGCGTCGCAGCTACTATCTTATACCTCTCTGAAGTCTCCGTCAACTACATCGTCTTCCGGTGCTGCCTGCTGCTGCGCCTGACCCATATCAGGTCCTGCCTGTGCACCTGCTGCACCCTGAGCACCTGCTGCCTGCTGTGCCTGCTCATACATCTTCGTGAAAAGTGCCTGAGCGGATGTCTGCAGTTTTTCTTTCTTTGCATTGATCTCAGATACCTGATCTGCTGTAAGCTCCTGATCCTTTGTGCTTTCCAGATAAGACTTCAGATCTGCAAGATCTGCTTCCACCGGTGATTTCTCACTGTCAGAAAGCTTATCGCCTACTTCATTTAATGCCTTTTCTGTCTGGAATACGAAGGAATCAGCTTCGTTTCTTGCATCGATGGCTTCCTTACGTGCCTTATCCTGTGCTTCATATTCAGCAGCTTCTTTGACTGCCTTATCGATCTCATCATCAGACATGTTAGAGCCTGCTGTGATCGTAATATGCTGTTCCTTACCTGTACCAAGATCCTTAGCGGATACGTTTACAATACCGTTTGCATCGATATCGAATGTAACCTCGATCTGCGGGATTCCTCGTGGAGCCGGTGCGATACCGTCCAGACGGAACTGTCCCAGAGACTTGTTGTCTCTTGCGAACTGTCTTTCACCCTGTACAACGTTGATATCAACTGCACTCTGGTTATCTGCCGCTGTAGAGAAGATCTGGCTCTTCTTTGTCGGGATCGTTGTATTTCTTTCGATCAGTCTTGTTGCAACGCCACCCATTGTCTCGATAGAAAGAGAAAGTGGAGTAACATCCAGAAGAAGGATATCACCGGCGCCTGCATCACCTGCTAATTTACCACCCTGTACGGAAGCACCGAGTGCTACACATTCATCAGGGTTCAGTGATTTATTCGGTTCGTGACCGGTCAGCTGTTTTACCTTTTCCTGTACTGCAGGAATACGTGTAGAACCACCAACGAGTAATACCTTGCCAAGATCTGCTGCTGTAATACCTGCATCCTTCAATGCGTTCTGAACTGGAATTGCTGTTCTCTCAACCAGATCATGTGTCAGTTCATCAAATTTCGCTCTGGACAGGTTCATGTCAAAGTGAAGCGGTCCATTTGCATTCATGCTGATGAATGGCAGGTTGATATTTGTTGTTGTAGCGGAAGAAAGCTCTTTCTTAGCTTTTTCAGCTGCTTCTTTTAATCTCTGCATAGCCATCTTATCTGTAGATAAGTCAACACCGTTTGCATTCTTAAATTCTGCTACCATCCAGTCAATGATCTTCTGGTCAAAGTCATCACCACCAAGGTGTGTATCACCGTTTGTGGATAATACTTCGATAACACCGTCACCGATTTCAATGATAGATACATCGAATGTACCACCACCAAGGTCGTATACCATGATCTTCTGTTCTTTTTCATTGTCAAGACCATAAGCAAGTGCTGCGGCTGTAGGCTCGTTGATGATACGTTTTACATCAAGACCTGCGATCTTACCTGCATCTTTTGTTGCCTGACGCTGTGCATCATTGAAATAAGCAGGTACTGTAATAACAGCTTCTGTCACCTTTTCTCCCAGATAGCTTTCTGCATCGGCTTTTAATTTCTGCAGGATCATTGCTGAAATCTGCTGTGGAGAATATTTCTTGCCTTCGATTGTACGTCCTCTGTCTGTACCCATATCTCTCTTGATGGATGAGATCGTATTTTCTGCATTTGTAACTGCCTGACGTTTTGCAGGTTCACCGACAAGACGCTCTCCGTTTTTTGTAAATGCAACAACAGACGGTGTTGTTCTTGCGCCTTCTGTATTTGCGATAACGGTAGGTTTACCACCTTCCATAACAGCTACACAGCTGTTTGTTGTACCAAGGTCAATACCAATAATTTTACTCATAACTTTTTCCTCCTAAAGATATTCTTTTCAAAACCAATTTTTAAATCATCCATTTTATTCACCGGCCTTATCTTTCGATAAAGCCATATTATATAAAGATCTCTGTTTCAGATCCCTACACCATAACCATTTCCCGCTAAGAAACAACCGCTACCATACTGTGACGGATTACCGTATCCTTATACAGATAGCCTTTCTGCAGCTCCTGTGCCACAAAACCTGTTTCATATTCTTCACTCTCCACCTGCATCACTGCATTATGGAAATTCGGATCAAACTCCTTACCGATCGCTTCGATAGGCTTAACACCCAGATCTTCAAGCTGTTTCATCAGCTGCTTGTAGATCATCTGCATACCGTCTGCAAACGGCTGGTCTGCTTCATCCACAATCGGAGTAGCAAGACCTCTTTCAAAGTTGTCAACAACCGGAAGTATCTTTTCCAGCACATTCTTAGCGCCCATATCAAACATCTGGGTCTTTTCCTTTTCACTCCGGTTTCGGAAATTTTCAAATTCTGCAAGCTGGCGTTTTACTTTATCCTCCAGTTCGTCAATTTTTTCTTTTGTTTTATCTTTTTTCCTGTCGTTTTTGTCCTTCTTTTTTTCTTCCTTTTCGGAAGCTTTTGTTTCCTTTTTGTCAGATTCCTCAGCAGCTTCCTTTTCAGCTTCTTTTGCGGCTTCCTTTTCTTCCTTTTCCGCTGCTTTCTGCGCCTCTTTGATCGCATCCTGTATTACTTTTTCTTTATCCTCAGCCATGTTATCATCCCTTTCCGTTTTTCTTTATTATTTCAATTAGAAAAGATGTTATTTATCATCCTTTGTACCGATCTTCTTTTTATCATACAGATTATCAAGCTGATTCATCAGCCCTTTCATGGTATCCACTACCTTTTCATAATCCATCCGCTTCGGTCCGATAATACCGATCGTACCCCGCATGCCTTCTCCCAGATCATAGGTTGCTGTTACAACACTGCAGTCACGCATGGTCGAAACAGGTGATTCATCACCGATATACACCTGAATACCGTTGTTTTCCGGATTGGTAAGCGTTTCTTCCACCAGTGAATTCAGCAGATTCTTTTCTTCAAATGTACTGATGATCTCGCTTGCTTTTTCATTATCCGTCAGTTCAGGGTATTTGAAAATATTTTTGGCTCCCGATGTATAGATCTCAAGGTCTTTGTCCTCCTTGATCGCTTCCGCTACCGCGTCGATCACATCTCCGACAAGCGCTTCATGCTCGCCCGCCTGCTTTTTCAGCCCTGTGATCATCGCAAGGCTGATCTCATTAATGGAAAGACCGTTCAGCGAAGTATTCAGCAGGATGTTGAGCTTTAAGATCGTCTCATCATCCAGTGCTTCCTCTGTCGTAAGCATTTTATTTTTGATCAGATTACCTTCCACCACGATCACTGCAATGAGCTGATGTTCCTCTACTCTGGAGAGCTGGATGAACTTCACCTTGCTGCCCTGACAAACCGGCGCTGAAACCATTGCCGCATAGTTGGTATCATTGGCAAGTACCTTGGCTGTCTGCTTTAAAAGAGAATCCAGCTTTTCTTCCTTTTCCAGAAGCAGTTCTTTCATTTCATTGACTTCCTGCTCCTTCTCGGCCATCATGTGGTCAACATATAAACGATAGCCCTTATCAGAAGGAATCCGCCCTGCAGAAGTATGAGGCTGCAGGATATAACCAAGCTCTTCCAGATCCGCCATTTCATTCCGAATGGTCGCGGAGCTTAAATTCAGATCTGTATATTTGGAAATCGTACGGCTTCCGACCGGTTCGCCCGTCTCTAAATAGTTCCTGACAACGGCCTGTAGAATTTTAAATTTTCTATCATCGATCTCCACCATATCACTTCCTTTTCAGACCTTTTTCTTTTTGTTAGCACTCAGCTCTTTCGAGTGCTAACATCTTTTCTATCCATAACATAGCACTCCTTTTGTGTGTTGTCAACGATTATTTGAAAATATTTTTTGTATCATTTTCTATACAATAAAAAGAAAGAGCTCCACCAAAGTGGAACTCTTCCGAAGTCTTTCCTTATAATATGTAACAACTGCTTAAAACCTTCGACTTAGATATCGAAATCGCCTGTTACATCACCGTTCATTACATAGTAAACCTTGTTTTCTTCCGGTTTTACATATAAATCAACGCTCTTTAAGTCAGCCGCCTTCTTACCAAGGTCATACTGCCAAACATCTTTTGCCATCTTTTCGAAATCTTCTGCTTTGTATTCCTTACCGGCGAACTGAAGATTTACACTGACCTTTGTTGCTGCCTTTACAGTAGCTTCTTTCTTTACAGGTGCTGCTTTCTTAGCTGTTTCCTTTTTAGGAGCTGCTGCCTTTTTAGCAGGTGCTGCTTTCTTTTCTTCTACTACTTTCTTAGCTTCAACCTTTTTCTCTTCAACCTTTGCTGCTACAGGTTTTGTAGCTGCGACTGCCTTTGCTACTGGTTTTGCTGCTGCTGCAGCTTTCTTAACGTCTGCCATAATCATTGTCTCCCTTCACACTATTTCATGTTATATTGACTGAAAGATTAGTTTTGTGTTTGTTTTTCTGTGGATACTATAACGCAATTTCCAATTCGTGTCAAACTTTTCGCCCGAAAAGCCGCTTAAATACGGCTTTTTCTCCATTTTGAACAAAAAAATCAGTGAACAAGCGCAAAATATATCAATAATACCGCACCTAAAACAATTCTGTAGATACCAAATGGGATAAAATCATGCTTTTTGATATATCCCATCAGGAATTTTATTACAATTATAGACACAACAAACGATACAATACAGCCAACCGCAAGGATTGCAAGTTCCATGGATGTGAAACTGAGTCCCATCATCAGGAATTTGACCAGTTTCAGCAGGCTGGCACCAAACATGACCGGAATCGCCAGATAAAAGGTAAATTCTGCTGCCACAACTCTGGATACCCCAAGGAGCAATGCGCCGATGATCGTTGCACCGGATCTGGATGTGCCCGGGAAGACAGCCGCGATCAGCTGGAATACCCCGATCCACATTACTGTTTTATAATCCAGCTGATCAATCGAGGTGATCCGGAAAGTTGTTCCCTTTTTCTTCTTTTCTACAATAATAAATAAGATACCAAATACAATCAGTGCCATTGCAACGCACGGAAAATTATATAAATATTTGTCAAACACATCATCAAATAAAACACCGACAATTCCCGCCGGAACACAGGCAACAAGGATCTTAACCCACAAAAGCAGGATATCCTTTTTCCAGACCGGCTCTTTTTTATCCTTCAGGTTCAATGGGAAGATCTGGTTCCAGAACAAAAGGACAACTGCAAGGATTGCCCCCAGCTGGATCACGACCAGAAACAGGTTCCAGAATTCTTCTCTGACATTCAGCTTGATAAATTCATCCAGAATGATCATGTGGCCGGTACTGCTGATTGGCAGCCATTCCGTAATACCCTCTACAATACCGAAAAATATCGCTTTAATAATTTCTATCATGGTGTCTCCTTTTCTAAATATGCCCGCATTGCATCGTAGGAGGCTTCCGCATCACGATAGCCCTCCTCATATAATGCGACCAGTTTTTCTTTATCTTTTTCCACTCTGCCGACAGCCGACTTCTGCTGTGGTCTGATGATAAATACATTGCCTCTCTTTTCTTCCTTCTCCAGAAAATCGAGCGTCCGGTTGTACCGCGTATGGCGGATCGCCATATCGTGGATCAGATACGGATATTTATGATACCGTACCTTTACCATGCCCAGCATGGAAAACGGCTCTCTGCGATAACCGACCTCTTTTGTCATGACAACGACATTCTTCCGGTTTCCTTCCTTTAAAGAATGCATGATCGGAATGCAGTCTGCAATTCCGCCGTCCAGATATTTTCTGCCATCGATCTCCACAAACCGGGAAACCAGAGGCATAGAAGCAGACGCCTGCACCGCAATGATATCCTTGTGCATATCCTGCATCTTATAATAGACCGGAGCTCCCGTTTCCACATCCGTCATAACTGCATATGCATTTCCCGGATATTTCATCGCTGCCTCATAATCATATGGATTCAGCTCATTCGGTATCGTATCATAACACATTTTCGCATTAAAAATATCTCCTGTTGTCGCCATGCTGTAAAAGCCGCAGTAATGCGGATCCTTCAGATAATCGACCGCAACGCTGAGTCCTCTGCCCCGCTGTGCGGAAATATAGCTGCAGAGCGTACAGGCTCCCATGGAAACACCGTAACAATTTGCAAATGTGATCTTTTTGTCCAAAAAGAAATCCAGGACGCCGGCTGTATAAACGCCTTTCATACCACCGCCTTCTAAAACCAGACCAGCCTGATACATGTTATCACTTCCTTCTATATTATGTGTTCTATCATAAAACATGACAGTAACCTGTTGTTATCCTTTTTCTAAACAGTCTCTAAATTTTAGCACAATCCATATTCCTTTGCCAGCTTTTCAAATGCCGCAAGTGACCTTTTCACCTTTTCTGTCGGTACGCAGTAGGAAATACGGAAAAAGCCCGGACAGCCAAAGCTGTCGCCCGGTACAAGCACCAGATTGTAAGCAAGTGCTTTCTGGCAGAATGCCTTTGCATCTTCTTCCGGGGACTTCGGGAACATATAAAAAGTACCGCCCGGTCTGACACAGGAGAATCCCATCTTGGTCAGTGCTTCATATAAGATATTGGCATTTTCCTCATAAACCGACAGATCTGAAGTTTCTCCCAGAAGTTCTGCAACCGTAAGCTGCAGCAGGGAAGCAGGACAGTTATGTCCGATCCCTCTGGAGATCTGTGTACACATATGTACGATCAGTGCTGCGTCCTTGCAGGCAGGATTGACTGCCACATAACCGATACGCTCGCCCGGCAGAGAAAGCGATTTGCTGTAAGAATAGCACATGATCGTATTGTCGTAAAACTGCGATACACAAGGGGCATCCACGCCTGAAAATACAATTTCACGATATGGTTCATCGGAAATGATATAAATATCGTGTCCGTATGTTTCCTGTGCTTTGGAAAGCACCTCTGCCAGCTTCCGGATCGTTTCTGTAGAATATACGATTCCGGACGGATTATTTGGGGTATTGATCAGAACTGCCGCTGTTTTTTCGGTGATCATCTGCTCAAATGCCTCAAAGTTGATCTGGAAGGTTTCCGTATTTGCCGGTACTACCTTCAGAACCGCACCTGTTGTTTCAATATACGGTCTGTATTCCGGGAAAAACGGAGCAAAGGTAATGATCTCCTCGCCCGGGCATACAACTGCACGGAAGGCATGTGCCAGAGCACCTGCAGCACCACTTGCCATAAAAACATCTTCATAGGTATATGGGATATCATATGTCTTTGCCAGATACGCTGCAATCTTTTTGCGCACCTGCAAAATACCGTGGCCTTCGCTGTAGCCATGCAGGGAAAGCGGCTCTGTTTCCTCCAGCAGCTTTTTGATCACATCCTCCACCTTTTTCGGAGCAGGCACGCTCGGATTGCCGAGGCTGTAATCGAATACATTGTCAAATCCGATCTCCTCGCCCATTTTATGACCGGCCGCACTCATTTCACGGATGACCGATTTCTGTCCTAACATATCTTTGTACTTTTGTGAGATCATACTGTTCCTCCTTTATATAACGATACGGATATTTATCTGTTTTCTATTTGTTTTCGTATTTTACTTCGCCGTCCATATAAGCACGCAGATCCTTGATGAGCTGCTGCGTTCTTGCTTTTGCGCCCTCATCCGTCAGATGCATATAGGTGTTGTAAAAATAAGAAGTCGGATATCTGTAATCATTAAAGTCCGAGATCACCGGTGCCTCCAATGCATCCGCAATCTCCTGCCCCATCTCATCATATGCTGCCCTGTCAGGTGTTCCTTCATAATCTGCAATCGGATAACCTGCCACAACCATATCTGCTCCCTGCTTTTGCAGATCTTCATATAATGTATTCAGGCGTTTTGCTGCCGTCTCATTAATATGATGGATCGCCACCATCGAAAAATCAATGCCTTCCTCCGACTGCGGGCGGGGATAATATACATCCCCGTATGCATTAAAGGCACTTCTGCGGTAGCAGTCATTTGTTTCCTGATTGCCTGATTCATTGCGCCACTGCCCAAGACATTTGCGCAGATAGGTCGGATACGCCCGAATCATGTCCCACCAGTCCTTTGGGCGGATCAGCTTATACAGCTCAAAATGATTCTCAATCGTGATCCATGCAAGCACCGGATTCTTGATCGCATCCGCATCGTCATAGTTGCTGTGGCACACCACGTAGATATCGCCGGGCGTCACATTCAGCCGTGCCGCCTGTTCGTTAAATACATTTCCGACACCGCCGTGCAGTCCCATATTTACAACAGGCATGGAAAATGCTTCCTCCAACATCTGACTGTCCATACCAAACGCCAGATTGGAATTGCCGATCAGAACGATCTTCGGGCCTTCTATCGACTGCAGGCGTGAAGCCTTATCTACCATGGACGCCTGATAACTGCCCATATACTGCGGCATAACAATCCCAAAGCAGAATGCAAAGAGAAGTAATGTCAATATAAATAATTTACAAAAGAAAAGTACTTTTTTCTTCATGCACATATTCCTTCTATATCTTACTGCAAATAATCTTTTCAATATCTTTATTTTCCGACTGTCCGGCTTTGGATCTGTCAGAACTGGAAATAGATAAATGCCGTCTGGGCATATTCATAGCCGTATACGCCAAACAGCAGGATAAACAGCAAAAGTCCTACATACACCAGATACCGTGCAAACCAGCCCTGTGAAAGGACAAGCACTGCTGCATTTTTCCCCTGATAAAGCAGTCTGTCAACCTGCCACAGTAAAAGCAGCGCAAGCGTGACCGCCAATAAAAGTGATGGCTCCATTCCCGCAAAAACAGCCCCGAACAACCTGTGGAAGCCCGGAACCGCCTTGATCTGCCTGAGCATACCAACAGCATCGCCCAAGGAAGAAGCTCTGAAAAACAGCCAGGAAAGATCCACAAGGGCAAATGTCAGAATGCCCGCAAAGATCCTGTAAGACGGGCTTTGTTTTGCAAGCTGCTCTGCCTTTTTCCGATAACCGGTCATTTCCTCGATCACCATATAAAGTCCGTTGATACCGCCCCAGATCACATATGTCCAGTCAGCACCATGCCACAGACCGCTGACCAGAAAAACGATCATGACATTCAGATATTTGCGCAGCTTTCCTTTTCTGTTACCGCCAAGCGGGATATACAGATAATCCGTAAACCAGCTTGTCAGGGAAATGTGCCAGCGTCTCCAGAAATCATGTACACTGACTGCCAGATAAGGCGCCTTGAAATTATCCATCAGCCGAAAGCCCAGCACCTTCGCACTTCCGATCGCAATATAAGAATAACCGCCGAAATCGCAATAGATCTGAAACGCAAACAAAACAGTTGCGAAAACGATCTCCGCACCGGTATATGCCAGATAATTGTCATAAATTTCCGTAATATATACGGACAGGTTGTCCGCGATCACAATTTTCAAAAAGAGCCCCCAGAGCATCCATAAAAGCCCTTCCCGGATCCGGTCTGTGTCAAAGGTATGTTCCTCCTCAAACTGTGGCAGCAGATTGTCCGAACGCTCGATCGGACCTGCTACAAGCTGCGGGAAGAACGAAACAAACAGGGCATAACGGAAAAAGTTCCGACAGGCTTTGATCTTGCCCCGGTATACATCCATCGTATAACCCAATGCCTGAAAAATATAAAAAGAAATACCGACAGGAAGCAGGATATCAAAGGCAGAAAGCTGTCTGCCATGAAAAAGACTGCTGAGCCTGTTCAGATTCACAATTGCAAAATTCAGATATTTAAAGTAGAACAACAGTCCCAGATTCAGTAGAAAGCTGGCTACCATCGCCATCTTTGCCAGTTTTACGGACTGCCGTCTGACCTTTGCCCATTCCACCAGAAGACTGCACAGGTAAGTGATCACGGTAGAACCCAAAAGCAGCAGACCATAGGCTGCATTCCAGTTCATATAGAAGAAATAGCTCGCGATCAGAAGCCATGCATTGCGCAGCTTTTTCGGAAAAGCAAAATACAGGATCGTCACTATAGGAAAAAACAGCAGATAGCTGACTGAATTAAAAATCACAAATTTGCCCTTCCTTTCTAAATGGTAATGTCAGTTTATTATACGTCGAATACGTCCGTTTGGCAATTTTTTGTTTATTTTCGATAAAAACGCAATAAAAGTGTAGGCACTATCACTCTATGCTTTTACAGCAAACAATGCTATGATACCTATAGATTGCAAAAGCCTGTATCACAAGCAGAAGATACAGTACTTCTGCAGTGTTATTCTTTCACCTTGCAGGCTCCCCTTTGGGGAGCCTGCTCTTTATATATCAGGGGAATTTTCCCTGATATATAAAGAGCCACTCCGTGGGATGCGCACTCGCGCGAAGCGGAATATGTCGCAAGCGACCGCGCTCGGCGCCAGAGTTTTGCAGAGCAAAACTCTATGTGTATATCTTGTATCACGCGAAAGCTCCCGGGCGATGCCCGGGAGCTTTCATTAGATATTAGGATGATATTGCTATCATTCTGCCTTATAACTCTTATTTATCCTGTTTCTTTGTTACTACATCGAAGATAACTGCTGCAAGAAGTACAAGACCTTTTACAACTTTCTGGTAGTTGGCATCAACACCCATGATTGACATACCAAGGTTGATAACACCCATCAGAACCGCACCAACGATAACACCCGGAACTGTACCAACACCGCCGTAAGCAGAAGCACCACCTACGAAGCAGGCACCGATAGCATCCATTTCATAGTTCTGACCGTATGTAGGCTGTGCACTTGTCATACGTGCGATTGTCAGCATACCTGCAAGAGCTGCTAAGAAGCCCATGTTTGTATAAGCGATGAAGTAAACCTTGTTTGTATTGATACCGGAAAGCTTTGTTGCTTTTTCGTTACCACCTACTGCGTAGAAGTAACGACCTGTTGTTGTTTTGCTTGTGATGTATCCGTAGATCAGAACGACACCGGCAACCCAGCAGAGTGCTGTAGGAATACCTTTGTACTGAGCCAGACGGAACATGAATACTAAGATAACTGCACAGATGATCACTGTTCTGACTACCATTGCACTCAGAGCTTCCATTTCGTAGCCCTTCTTTGCACGGTTCATACGGTTCTTGATCTGAACCAGAACGTAGATCACACATGCGATCACACCAACCAACATACATGTGATGTTAAATCCGTTTCCACCGAAGAAATCAGGGATGTAACATTCAGCACCACCACCGAATACTTTAACGAATCCTGCATTTGTCAGGGAAACTGTTAAACCGTTCAGTACAACGTTTGAAAGTCCACGGAATACTAACATACCGGACAGTGTTGTAATGAAAGGAGGTACATGTACATATGCGATCCAGAAAGCCTGCCATGCACCGATCAGAAGACCGATCAGAAGCATCATGATAGAAGCAGCTACAGGGTTCATACCCTTGCTTTCCATTAATGTTGCACCGACAGCACCTGCGAAGCAGACAACCGAACCAACGGAAAGGTCGATGTTACCACCGGTTAAGATACATAATAACATACCAGTTGCCAGAACGAATACGTATGCGTTCTGAGAAATTAAGTTACTTACGTTCTGTGGAAGAAGAATTTTACCACCTGTCTGCCACGTAAAGAACAACGTAACTAATACTAAAACAATAATCATTGTATATTTTTTGACACCATTCATCAATTTTGCTTTATCCATTGTTTACGCTCCTTTATTTGTAGATTTTAAAATATGTGACATAATGATTTCCTGCGATGCTTCCTCGCCCTGCAGTTCTCCAACAATTCTTCCTTCGTTCATGATATAGATTCTGTCGCACATGCCAAGTACTTCAGGAAGCTCTGAAGAAATCATGATAACAGATTTTCCTTCTGCCACCAACTGATTGATAATACAGTAAATCTCATATTTTGCTCCAACGTCGATACCTCTTGTCGGCTCGTCGAGGATCAGTACATCCGGATCTGCGAACATCCATTTTGCCAGTAATACTTTCTGCTGGTTACCACCGGAAAGGTTACCGACATTCTGTTCTACAGTCGGACATTTTGTATGTAACTTTTCTTTGTAATCTACTGCAATTGCATATTCCTCATCCTGGTCGATCACGCCGTGTTTGCTGATCGCATCCAGATTTGCAAGCGTCGTATTGATCTTGATCGGATTGGAAAGGATCAGTCCGTTTCCTTTTCGATCTTCCGTTACATATGCCAGCTTGTGATGAATGGCATCTCTTACATTTTTCAGATGTACTTCTTCGCCATTCAGCTTTAAGGTTCCGGAGATCTTTGTACCATAGCTCTTACCGAACAGACTCATGGCAAGCTCTGTACGTCCTGCGCCCATCAGGCCTGCAATACCAACAACCTCGCCCTTGCGGACATTGATGCTGACATTATCAACGACCTTACGCTCTGTGTAAAGCGGATGGTAAACGGTCCAGTCTTTTGTCTCCAGATTGATCTCTCCGAATTTCTTATTTTCACGTTTCGGGAAACGGTCTGTCAGCTCACGGCCAACCATGCCTTTGATGATACGTGCTTCGGAAATATCGTCTTTTTCTTTATCCAATGTTTCAATCGTAGATCCGTCTCGAATGACTGTGATCTTATCTGCTACATAAGAGATCTCATTCAGCTTATGAGAGATGATGATTGAAGTCATGCCTTCTTTTTTGAACTTCAGGAGTAAATCCAGAAGTGCCTGTGAATCATCCTCATTCAAAGAGGCAGTCGGCTCATCCAGAATCAGGAGCTTTGCATGTTTTGCAAGTGCTTTTGCAATTTCTACAAGCTGCTGTTTACCGGTACCGATATCCTTGATCAATGTTCTGGAAGATTCCTTCAGGCCTACCGTTCTCATGTACTTTTCAGCTTCGCCGTATGTATCATTCCAGTTGATCGAGAATTTCTTTCCTCTTTCATTACCGAGGAACATGTTCTCACCGATGCTCATGTAAGGGATCAATGCCAGTTCCTGATGGATAATGACAATTCCCTTTTCTTCACTATCTTTAATTTTGGAGAACTTACAAACTTCTCCGTCATATATAATATCGCCTTCATAGCTACCGTAAGGGTAGATACCACTTAAAACATTCATAAGGGTAGATTTACCGGCGCCGTTCTCACCAACAAGAGCGTGGATCTCGCCTTCTTCTACCTGAAGATTTACATTATCAAGTGCCTTAACACCGGGGAATGTTTTGGTGATATTTTTCATTTCCAATAATACTTTCGCCAATTGTATCCCTCCTAATATCTAATCAAATCATTACATTTATTTACATCTTGAGATTAACAGGCGGGGTAAACCCGCCTGTTATTGATATTTATTTTGTTGTGTTCTATAACCTGCTTCGCAGGTTATTTAGTCGCACATTTGCTTCGCAAATATGTGACAATTACTGAAGATCAGCTTCTGTGTAGTATCCTGAATCTACTAACAGTTCTTTGTAGTTAGAAGAATCTACGAATACTGGCTCGCAAAGGAATGAAGGGATAACGCCTGTACCGTTGTCATAAGACTCTGTATCGTTAACTTCAACTTCTGTTCCTTCGATGATCTGACCAACCATCTTTACAACCTGGCTTGCAAGTGTACGTGTATCTTTGAAGATAGACATTGACTGTTTGCCTGCTACGATATTCTTAACGTTTGCAATATCACAGTCCTGACCGGTGATGATCGGGTAATCACCTGTGTAGTTAGCCGCAAGTGCGTTCTCAACACCAAGTGCTGTAGAGTCGTTTGAGCAAAGAACTGCATCAAGCTTTGTGCCGTCTGCGTAGTAAGAAGCAAGAATGTTTTCCATTCTGGACTGTGCTGTTTCTGTAGACCAGTTAGCTGTTGCTACGTCTGCGAATTCTTTCTGTCCTGATTTAACTACCAGTTTGCCTTCGTCGATGTACTTGTTCAGAACATCCATTGCGCCGCCGTAGAAGAAGTTAGCATTGTTATCACCTGGGTCACCGGTGAAGATTTCAATGTTGAACGGGCCTGCTGCGTTGTCAAGGTCTAAGTTGTCACGGATGTACTCGCCCTGTTTTGTACCAACCATGTAGTTATCAAATGTTGCGTAGTAAGAAACTGCATCTGAATCCATGATCAGACGGTCATATGCGATAACAGGAATACCTGCTTCTTTTGCCTGGCTCATTACTGTACCAAGTGAGCTACCATCGATAGAAGCGATAACTAAAACGTCAACACCTTCTGTAATCATGTTCTCGATCTGAGATACCTGTGTAGCTGTGTCGTTAGATGCATACTGGATATCTACTTTGTAACCGGCTGCTTCCAGCTCTGCCTGCATGTTTGAACCATCCTGATTCCAACGCTGCAGATCCTTTGTTGGCATTGCTACACCAACGAATCCGCCTTCGCCTGAGCTTGCGCTTGTGTCTGTTGCTGCGCTGTCATTAGCAGTATCTGTTGCTGCTGCATCTGTTGCTGCGCTGTCATCTGAAGCTGCATTGCTTCCGCAACCAACTAACAGAGAAGCTACCATTGCTGTGCTGAGTAAAACACTTAATAATTTCTTCTTCATATTGAAGTCCTCCCTTAATTAAAATATATTTTTGTGTTACAAATCATTCCGTTTTTTAGGTTTTCTTTGTTACAAGTAGAATGTATCACATCTTCAATAGCAATAGTTTGCGAAATTCTGTCATTTTTTAAGATAGCATATCGCATAATAAAAGAAGTGCTAGCACAAAATTGTTATGTGTACCAGCACTTTTTGCAATAATTTACTATTGATTTTTTATTTTTGCGTGCACGTGCCCTCAATCGCGCACGTTTAAATAAACCTCTTCTTCCAGGTGAAAACCACTGTTTATAATGACATCCTGCATATTGTCAGCATTTACCGCGATTGGTTCGAGCACAACAGCAGGCACATCATAGGTGCCATCATATTCTGTACGATCCGTGCTGATGCCTTCTCCACCTGCCATCTGACATGCGTAAACGGCTGCTGCCTGTGCAAGCTTCTCCACCGGCTTATACACGGTCATAACCTGTGTTCCTTCCACAATACGCTGGCACGCTTCCAGCTCTGCATCCTGTCCGACAATCCTGATCTTGCTTGCCAGCCTTTTCTCTGCAAGTGCTCTTACCGCACTCGTTGCCAGGCTGTCATTTCCGCACATGATCGCATCCAGTCCATCCAGAAGTTCCGGATGTTCATTGATATAATCATATGCCAGCTCCGGTTTCCAGCCGTCCGCATGCATGCTGCCAACGATTTCAATTCCGTTTTCTCCCATCACAGTGCAGAAGCCCTTCTCTACCTGCGAAACATTATTATCTGCGGTCGGTCCGGAAAGCATCAGCACTTTTTTGTTGGGAAGGCCTGCCTGTACCAGTGCCTCCCCCATCAGCGTTCCTACCTTTTCGTTATCGAAAGAAATATACAGATCCACATCCGCGTTTTTGATCATACGGTCATAAGCGATCACCCGGATGCCTGCATCCTTTGCTTCCGTGATCACATCTGCCAGTCCGTCGGAATCAATGCAGACTACAACAAGCACATCTACCTTTTTCTTGATCAGATAACGGATCTGTGAGATCTGCGTGTCAATATCGCCGTTGGCATTCTGCACATTGACCTCTGCACCGTATTCCTTCGCTGTGGAAACAAACACATCTCTGTCTTTCTGCCATCTTTCTATGACAAAGGAATCAAATACAAGTCCGATCTGCACCGGCGTATCGTCCTGCTGATCTTCCTCCGGCTCTGTCTCCTGTAATCTGCCACAGCCCGTCAGCAGGAGCAGGCATACAACAAACAGCATAAGCCTTTTCTTCATCTATTATTTGCCCTCCTTAAACTCTGTGGGCGTCACACCTACATTTTTCTTGAAAGTGCGGCTGAAATAATTAGGGTCTGAATAGCCGACCGCCGAACAGATCTCTTTCATACTGCTGTCACCTGCCAGAAGCATTTCCTTCGCCTTTGAAATCCTGACATTTGTCAGATACTCAATAAAATTTTCACCGGTTGCTTCTTTAAACACCTTACTGAAATAATAAGGGCTGATATCCACTTCGCGCGAAACATCATCCAGCGAAATATCTTTGCTGTAATGTCCGGCAATATAATCTTTTGCCCGGTCAATAATGCTGCTGGACTGCTCCTCCTTGCGGGTCATGACATTACGACATGCCTGCGTGATTTTGTCAATATACCATTTCCGCAGTTCTTCATACTGGGTAATGGCAAGCAGCGACGGCAGATAATCCTGTCTGGAGCGGAAGTGATACACTTTACCGCTGTTCTCATAAGTTACATGTTCTGCCCATAGTACAAATTCCAGCACCTTGAGCTTGATATCCATTTCACAGTTCGGATAGTTTTCCAGCATCCAGTCAAAAAACTGGTTAGCCGCAGCTACCGCGCCATTCAAATCACCTTTTTCCAGTGCATCAAATAAAAGCCGCTCTGTTTCTACCGGATAATTTTCTTCATATTCACAACCGATCGGCAGGTCATCTACATGCGCTACCGTTCCGGTCGTTGTCGTCAGGGAATCCAGTGCCTCATTATAAGATTCCATCGCTTCACTCAAAGGACGGACAGAGCCAAATCCCGCACGGAATGCCACATCCAGATGCTTTCTGAGTTTTCTGACCATGACACGTGCCTTTTCGATCATTTCAATACGTTCATTATATTCCTGCTTCGGCTCTTCCCACGGGATAAAGACTGCGATCTTATTTGCCATGACAGAACCGACAATACCCGGAAAATAGCTTTTGACCACCTCACGCACTTCCCGGACATGATTCTGCACACGGACACTGGTCCCGACCGCATTCGTCATATGATTGCCTTCCTGATCTTCACCAAAGACAAGTGCCATCATACAACCGTAATTCATCGATAGTCCCAACAGATTTTTGAAATTTTCGATATCGTCCTCAAAGAACTCCTGAAACAGGATATTATAAACAAGTCCGTTTTCAATAATCGGAACAACCGTCTCCATTTTCTCGCGGATCATCAGATCCTTGGATCGCTTTTCCCGTTCCTTGTCGATCAGATGCATGGCGCGCTTCACGACCGCAACGATCTCAGTTCTGTCAACCGGTTTGTTCAGATATTCCAAAACGCCAAGTCCGATGGCTTCCTTTGCATAATCGAATTTATCATAGGCAGACATCACAATAAAAATTGTATTTGTATTTGTTTCCCGAATCTCGCGCATTGCCTCGATCCCGTTGATACCGGGCATCTGGATATCCATGATCGCAATATCCGGGCTGAAATGCTCCGCCAGCTCGATCACGCTTCTGCCTGTCTTGGCGGATTCAATCACACACGTATCACCAAATTCTTTTGATAAGATGAACCGCAGGGAATCGATCACGATCCCTTCGTCATCTGCCAGCATAATCTTATACATATCTTATCCTCACTTTATGTCCGGGTACGGAATACTGATCACTACTTCCGTTCCCTTACCCATTCCTTCGCTCGTCATGGCAAACCGCTCTGCCCCATCAAAGAACAGATGAAGACGTTCCATTACGTTATTCAGACCGACACCGTTGGAATCTCCCGCCTCTTCCTGATGAGAAATACAGTTCTGCATCACCTGCTCAATCCGTTCTGCCGTCATACCAATACCATTATCCTTGATACTGATGCAGACATTTTCCTCCTTCCGGTAAACAGAAAGTACGATCCGGCCTTCCCAGTCGATATTGCGGATTCCATAGTTGACACTGTTTTCCACGATCGGCTGCAGGAGCATACTCGGAATATGAATGCCCAGAAGAGACTCATCCACCTTTTTCTCAAAGTGGATATCACCGGAGAACCGGACATTTAATATATAAATATAATTGTCCACAAGCCGGATTTCTTCTTCCAGCGTCACTTCATCATGATCCTTCTTAATATTGTAGCGGAAAAACGCCGCCATATTCTGGATATAATCGTAGGTACGATCTGCGCTTTCCATCATGGCAAGCTGTGCCCCCGCATTCAGCGAATTAAACAGGAAATGCGGGTTGATCTGCGCCTGCAGATATTTCAGCTGGGCGTCCTTCAGATGCGTTTCCATCAGGAGTTCCTTTTCCTTCATCTGCCGTTCTTTTTCGATACTCTCGCGGAGCCTGTTCATGTAATTCGGAATGCTCTGCAGCATCTGATTGAACGCTACCGTTACGACACCGATCTCATCCATCGAATGCACTTCTACCATATCCGCCTGCTCCAGCTCTCCGTTTGCCACCCGATAAGCTGCATCCGAAAGCTTCCGCAGCGGCTTTGTGATATTCCTTGTAAACATGATGACCATTAAAAGGGTACAGAGCGTCAGCGCGATAAAAATAAAGATGCTGACCATTTCCAGATACTGCAGGGAATCGGAAAGCACTTCGTAATCCCCGGTATTGGTACGGAACCGTCTGTTGTTCAGACTCAGGATATACATCTGCAGATATTCGTAAAGCTGCGATGCATCATCATAATATGCCTTGTATTTTTCTACATTACGACCTCTTTTTGCCTCTATCGTATCCGCTGTCAGCGACAAATATGTCTCTGACATATAGTGGATATTGCGCTCCATCAGAAGCAGTTCATCCCCTGTTGCCTTTGTCTGAAGTCCCGCGATCAGATCTGCATAATTCTGCTCGTTTTTATAATACTCCTCCATAGCATCTGTCGTTTTGGTATTCAGATAGGAGGTCATGCTGGACTGCAGTCCGTCAAGCGCATCCGCGATCGAATTCAGCCTGACATTATCCGCATAGATTTCATCCAGCTGTAATGTGATCTTGTTAATATTCAGATACATGAACACGTTCACAAGCAGCATAACAAGAATCGTCAGAACAAACACACAGATCAGTTTTGTCCGGATAGAAAGAGCAGTGAAGGCGTCAGCCAGTTTCTTTGGCATTGTCCGCGCCTCCTTCCCCAAGCGTCTGTGCATTTAAAAGCGAGATATCTACCGCAAAATATTCATTTGCATAGCCGCTTTCCTGATATTCCGAAAGGGCATCCACACAATATCTGCCCATCTGCTTTGTATCGATCGTCACGGAAGAATGTATGATATTTTTTTGAATCGCACTTCTGATCATATCAGATTCATAATATCCTACGATCTCGATCTCTCCAACTTTATTGTAATCGACAACTGCCTGATATACACAGGTCGTATTCTGTTCATTTAAACACATCATCACATCAGGCAGTGTATCTCTTGTCATAAAAATATCACGGATCGCTTCTTCTGCCGCAAAAGCAGAACCGCTCTGCACCGGAACCGCTTCGATCTGCACCAGATCACCCAAGCCAGCTCCATCGATCACCTCCTGCATAGATGCAAGAAGGATACTCTGGCTCGTGTCTGCACGTTCCGCATCTAAAAGCACCATGACACTTTGTCTGCCGCTGTATCCCTTTTCCTGTTTTTCTCTTATGATATCGCAGAGCTGATTTCCGTACTCTCTGCCCAGATTATAATAACTGATACTCACATAACTCTGTCTGCCTGCCTGCGTGTTATCTTCCAGCACAGTCACGACAGGGATTCCATTCTCTTCGGCTTCTTTGATGAGTTCTGTCATCATGGCACTTTCATCCGCTTCCACAATGATACCGTCCACCTTGGAATCGATTGCGATCTTCATCAGATCCCGCTTATCATACTCTGTTTCCAGATTGATCCCCGGCATTTCTATATAGGCATCTGCTTTCTGTGCTTCCTCCAAGGCGCCTGCATAAACATTCTGCCAGAATGGCAGGCTGTCATCATTGGTAATCATCATATAATAGCTGCTGTATTCTTCCGCATCCTGTACCTTTTGCAGTACCTGACTTTCCCTCTTCCGCATATGGAAATAGAACACACACATGATGACCATCAGTGTCGCCAGCAGATAAAAGGGGAGCACCTGTGCGGCTTTCCCTAATGTTTCTTTCCATCTGTTTCTTTTTTTCATAAATAATATCTATAACTTTCTTCTCTTCTTACAGCAATTTCTTTTTCTTTAATACAACAAGTGCCACAACGCAGATCACAGCAATCGCCACGCAGATGATCGCAAATCCGTAAGGCGTCTTGGCAAGTGGCATCCAGTTTGCACTGACGTTCATACCGTAAATACCGGAAATGACCGTCGGGATCGCCATAACAAGCGTGATGGAAGTCAGGAATTTCATCACATTGTTCAGGCGGTTATTTAAGATCGTAGATACCAGTTCTCTGGCACCATGGATAATATCTCTGTAAATATTTGTCATTTCGATCGCCTGTCTGTTTTCGACTATGACATCATCCAGCAGCTCTTTATCTTCCGGATACTGCTCGATCCGTTCATAACGCGTCAGTCGTTCCAGTACGACTCTGTTGGCACTTAATGACGTTGCGAAATAGACAAGGTTGCTTTCCAGCTCATGTAAGTGGATCAGATCGCGGTCCTCTGTATCATTTTCTTCACTGACTCTCTGCTCGATCTCACTGCGCCGCTTATCGATAACACGCAGGAATGCCTGATACATGTTAGTCGTCCGAAGCAGGATCTGATATACGAAACGCATCTTTTTCTTGGTCGAAAAGCCTCTGACCAGATTCTGCGAAAAATGGGTCAGTACCGGCGTTTCTATGCCACACACCGTAATGATCGCATTTCTGACAAGCAGGATACCAAGCGGGATTGTCGTGTAAGCGTTCTGGTTATTACGCACTTCGGTCGATGGGATATCGACAAGGATCAGGGTATACCCGTCCTCAAGCTGCACACGGGAACTTTCCTCATCATCCAGCGCTGCCTTCATATCATTCACATCAATGCCGTATTGCTTGGCGGTCGAGACAATCTCTTCCATATCCGGTGCTACAAGGTTTACCCATACATCCGGCTCAAAATCTTTCAGTTTTGATAAAACGCCATTGTCTGTCTTGTAAATACAACGCATAAAAAGCCTCCCATTTTGCATATCTTTATTTGCATACCTTGTTACCAGTTTACATCTTTTCGACATTCGGTGCAATAAAATCCTCTAAATCCCAGTAGCCGAGACGGCAGAACGCAAAAATCTCCGGCAGACGACTGCTCATCCACCGGAGATTCCCTGCTTGTTATTATATTACAGACTGTAAGATCTTGTATTTTTTATTTCTTTACTTTGATCTTCTTCACAGCAGATTCGATATTCATATCTGCCTTCAGTTCGTTTGTACCTTCTGCAGTTACCTTGTAATAGTAAGTTTTCTTCTTTGTTGCCTTACCTGTATAGCTCAAGGTCTTTTTATTCTTGTTCTTCTTTGTTACTTTGATCGTAGTTACCTTTGTATACTTACCGTTTTTCTTCGTAGCACGATAAACTGTATACTTCTTTGCGCCCGGAACTGCATTGAAAGTTACGCTGACTTTACCCTTCTTGCTGTTTTTCAGCGTAACAGTATTAATACCGTCTGCTGTTACCTTGGCAGCCTTACTTGTTCTGTCACTTGTTATCATGGAATTATGGCCCGCACACGGGATATCGCCATAAGCCACTACCGTATAGTATACAGTTACTCCCACTGGAACATCTGCATAATCCACCGCACTTGTTCCGGTTACAGAACCTGTTACACCATAATATTCTTCATAAGGTACATCAGCCGCAGTTGATCTCTGCATCTTTGTTTGGGAATTAAATTTACTAGAACTTGTCAGACTGTCATCATACTTGTAATCATCGTTTGATTCCTTCGAAATCGACTGTCTGCTGGAAGGCAGTCCATATAATTTTTCATCCTGGTAATAGATGCCCTCCACATAACTTCTGTACACCACATAATATTTCGCTCCGGTCACTTTTTTCCAACTGATCTTAACTCCTTTTTTATTACCTGTTGTAACCTGAGAAGCCTTGATTCCTTTAACCGCAGGCAAATAACGTGTACAATCCTGACTCTTCCAGCTTCCATAGATGCCGCCCTTAGCCACACCACGTACGCGAAGCGAAACACGTTCTCCGCAAGCAAGTGCTACAGAGAATGATGTTCCCTTCACTGTCTTTTTAACGGGCTGTTCCGTTTTGGGATTATTCAGCGTATCGTATACTGTATATTCCACTTCATAACCAGAAGCATACTTATCCTTTGACCAGCTGAACACAGCCTTCTTTCCCTTTATTTCAGCCTTGAGGTTCTGAACAGAATCACTCAGTCTCATGTCAACCGAAGCAGAGTAAGAAACATATTCTGTCTTGTTTCCCGTTGTATAATAAGCAATCACAACATATGTATAATTTTCCCCTTCAACCAAGCCTTTATCACTATAGCTTGTCTTGGATTTTGGCAGCGTCTTAATCAACTCGTACCGGCTGTTTGACAGATAAGTAACATATCCGGAAGCACTGAATTTTTTGGAATATGTTTTTGTATCTGCGTTCGCGGAACACACACGATAAATCTCATATTTTTTTGCATTTGCAACTTTGGTCCAAGAAAGCTTCACACCTGTTTTGGATGTTTTATCGATTTTTGCTTTCAGATTAGGGGCATCTGTTGTTCTGACTGCTACCGTTGCGTATTCACCATATGTTTTCTTACGGCTATCCGGATCATATCGGTACGCCCGTATCTTATACACATAATTTGTATTATTTTTTAATCCCTCGTCTGTATATACATCGTTGGTTATCGTAGCGAGCTTTTTGAATTTTTTACCTTTTTTTCTGTAAATTTCAAAACCTGTCACATTTGATTTTGAGATTGTCAGCTTAATACTGTCCTTTTTAGCAAGTGTGCTGATACCCGGTTTTCCGAATACAGTCTTCGTGCTGACTATAGCAGATGCTGCACTCATATTACTGTATACATTATACTGCTTTTCATATGGTTTATTGACAACTTTTCCATTCTGGACACTCGTAATGTTCGTTTTATACACAATCGGCGTTGTACGTTCCTTACGATCATCCTTGTCATATGTATAAGCCACAAAATAGTAGGTTTTTCCATCTGTCGGTACAATATAATCGATATCGCATGAATCCACATAACCGCTATAGTTCTTAATTGTATATGTTCTTACTTTTTTAAGTGCGGTCTTATCGTTATACTGCAGTTCTCTCACACCATTATAACCATAAACGTCTTCATTCTTATCCAAATAATAGGTTGTACCATTTTCCACTCTTTCCGGCATTAAAATACCGGCTGTATAATAGTTCGGGAAATTAGCCGATTCATATGCATAAATGACAACATCTTCTTTGACCGGATCCCAGACAAGACACTGAGAACCGCTTGGGCGTTTTTCTACATGTAGATTGGTTATCTGCGGCATTGTCTGCTGTGGAGCTACTGTCACTGCCGCAACGGCTTTAACGCTGCGGTAAGTCTGCAGATCTATATATTTTTCATCTGCCACAGATCCGTAAGGCACGACTGCAAAATAATAATATCCACCTTCCTTATCTACCGCATAATTATAAAAAGTGCTATATGTCGTCACACTATTTGTTTCGATCTCATCTGTGTCAGAAATACCAAGTGCTTTTTTCTCATTCTGTGTCAGATAATTTTTATCATAATACTTCACAAAATTGGCAGCCGTTACCTGAAGTGCCTTCTTGGAACGGATCACATAAATACTATAGCCGCTTACTTCTTTTACTGCCGTCCAGGACAGTCTGATCTGTCCATTTCCATTCGACATATTGCGAACGGAACCATTGTCTATTTTTACATCTTTTGCCGTATACGCTGCACTTACAGATGCAACCGCCGGCACAAAAGAAGGTGCTGTATAAGTGTAAGTAAGCACATCCGACCACGCACCCAGACTCGCGATCCGTTTCGTCTTACCGCCATTGTCTGTATAATCGTTATAATAATACACTCCACGTACACGTACATTTACTTTTTCACCGTTTGCCATCAGCTTTGGATAGGTGTACTCCGCGTCTTCTGACAGCATATGTTCTTTCCCCGCTGCATCTGCTGCCAGCAGGAAATAATAATCCTGATTATTATCTGTATAAACAGCCTGTGTACAGAGATTTCCATTTATTTCCAGTTCGTAGCCCAGATATAACGGCTGACCGGAAGAGCCCTTTGCCCCCGCCGGTATAGTCAGACTGTTCCATGAAAAGATCGGTTTTCTCTGGTTAAATACAATCTCTTCCCTATCATAGAGAGAATAATATCTTTTCCCATTCACGAAGTCATAATTAAGTGCATTCTTTGTAAAAAATCTTCCGTTATACTCGTAATAGTCCGCTGTTTTAGTATAATCAGGCGCATCTACATAGCGACCATACTTTTGATTAAATGCTTCAGCCGAATCGCAGATGCCAACCGCAGTAACACTGTCTGATTTTCTATAAGCTATATATGTTTTTCCGTTTATCGTTCTCTGATATACTTTGTAATAAGGATATGTAATATTATCAATCGTACAAAGAGGCGTCTGTCCATTGTAATACTGGTTTATCGTTCCTTCCTTCAAGCTTACCTCATATCTTGTAGAAAGGATTGTTTCATCATGGTTGCTGTCATATCGGGTATAATCATACCATTTCCCATTATAAGCATACAGCGCGCTGTCACTCTGCTGCTCCAGTTCTCCCTGTACACGGACTGTTGTATTTATCTGCTTTTTATTATACCGCAAAGCCATATTATATCCAAAGTCATAGATCCTACCATCCATCTGTGATGCATCCACGGAAAGACCGATCACCTTTGACAGACTTCCGTCATATGCCTCATCCGCATCCAGATCCGCATCATTCTCTGAAACAGTGATCTCTGTACCATTTTCTGAGACGCTTGTCTCCTCTGCAGCCTCTGTCTCTTCCGTCTCCGGAACCTGTACTTCTGTTTCCACGCTTTCCGGTGCCACGGCTTCTTCTGCCGGCTCTGTTCCCTGTTCCTGATCGGCAACTGTTTCCACTGCGCAAGCCTCAGAAGTATCTGCCGGTGCAGCCACCACTGCCGATGTCTCTCCCAGCACCAGAGAAAAAGCAAGCGCAAGCGCCATCACGCGTTTTCCGTTTAAACTCTTCTTTCTCATGTTTTCTCCCTTCTTTTTCTTTCCACTTTTATCATGTCATCTGCCCTTTACCCTTTTCAGACAATACGACACACACTATTATTATCTTGCATCGGCCACTTTTTTGCAACTGAAAGGCGGCTGTTTTTCACAGGCTAAATTCACAAAAATAGAGGCTCTGCTTTGTGCAAAACCTCTTTCCTGTTTTAAGTTCATTTTTAGTTATCTCTGCAAAGCAGTTTCAATTGCCGGATCACGCTGTCATAATCGGCGCACGCATTACATTTCCGCAGCTGTTTCATAAGCTTATCTACTTTGGGATTGTTTTCCTCTCCCAACTCTGCAAGCCCGACCTGCAGATAGCTCCACAGCTCCTTCATCTTGAACAGAACCGGTTTATCTCCCTGCAGATAAGACCGGTAACCTTCGTAGATCCGGTCGTGAAACAGCCATAGCCGCTCCACTGTAAACCCCGGTCGCATCAAAAAGCCTCTGCCGATCATGACAGCAGGCAGCTTGGGATAAACATCTGCTAACTTCTGTATCTGCTCCCTGCTTATGATATCTCCATTGTAACATAACCGTATGTCTGGCTGTTTCTGTTCTACACAGATCTCCCTGTAAGTCTGTGCAAACGCTTCCTCATGGATTTTTCCCTGATAGTAATCTTCCCGAAGGCGCGGATGGATGATCAGCTCCGAAACAGGAAACGACTCATACAAGGAAAGCAGCTTTTCCCATTCTGCTTCTTCCTCCATACCGATCCTTGTCTTAATGGATAGCTTTATGCCTTTTCCTTCTGCCCAGTCATAACATTCCGTCAAAAACGCTTTTAAAAGCTCCGGTTCTGCCAGCAGTCCCGCGCCGCGTTTCTTTGTGACAACAGTTGCTGAAGGGCAACCAAGATTCAGATTCAGCTCCCGATAGCCAAACTGATACAGCATCTGCGCTGTGGATATAAAATCTTCTCCTTTATTTGCCAGAAGCTGCGGGATCAGACAGATCCCGGCATTATTTTCGGGCAGGACATCCCTTAAATCCCGGGCAGCCAGCTTCTTACGACAACTGGCTGCGATAAAGGGTGCAAAATATCGATCGATCGTTCCCGGAAAGCAGGATTCATATGCATTGCGCAGAACAAAACCTGTGATGCCTTCCAGTGGTGCAAAGTAGATATTCATACGTCGGCTTACCGCTCCGCACGCATCGGATTGTGCAGAAAATCTTCATAAGCAAGTCTGATACCATCTTCCAGCTCTGTCTTGTATTTCCAGCCAAGGCTTTCAGCCTTTGAAACATCCAGAAGCTTTCTCGGGGTTCCGTTCGGCTTACTCGTATCCCACTTGATCTCTCCCGTAAATCCTACTACTTTTGCTACAAGCTCTGTCAGCTCTTTGATCGTCAGTTCCTTACCGGTTCCGGCGTTGACTGTCTCATCTCCGCTGTAGTTGTTCATCAGGAACACACAAAGGTTAGCCAAGTCATCTACATATAAGAACTCACGCAGCGGTGAACCGTCTCCCCAGCACGTTACTTCCTTAAGGCCTGCTTCTTTTGCCTCATGGAATCTGCGGATCAGCGCCGGCAGTACATGGGAATGTGTCGGATGATAGTTATCATTTGGACCGTACAGATTGGTCGGCATAACAGAAATATAGTCTGTTCCGTACTGCTTATTTAAAAATTCACAATATTTCAGACCGGAGATCTTCGCAAGCGCATATGCTTCATTTGTCTTCTCCAGCTCTGAAGTCAGCAGACAGCTTTCCTTCATCGGCTGTGGTGCCATACGCGGATAAATGCAGGAAGAGCCAAGGAATTCCAGCTTCTTACAGCCGTTTTTCCATGCGCTGTGGATCGCATTCATCTCCAGGATCATATTATCATACATAAAGTCCGCCAGCGCATTCTGGTTTGCCACAATTCCACCTACCTTGGCTGCTGCCAGGAATACATATTCCGGTTTCTCCTGTGCGAAAAATTCCTCTACAGCATCCTGTCTTGTCAGATCCAGTTCCTTATGGGTTCTTGTCACAATATTGTGATAGCCCTGTCTTTCCAGTTCCCTTACGATTGCAGAACCAACCATGCCTCTGTGGCCTGCAACATAGATCTTTGCATCTTTTTCCATCATTTGCTCTTCTTCCTTCTTCCCTTTTTCAAAAATTACGTCTATTTTACAACGCCTTTTTCCAGATATTCTTCCAGATTTGTTTTAATGTGCTCTTCCGCTCTCTCAACTGCGACTTTTTCCATATCATGCTTTGTCATGAGGGCAACCAGCTCTTCAAAGCTTGTCTTGGTCGGATTCCAGCCAAGCTCTGTCTTTGCCTTGGTCGGATCTCCCCAGAGATTTACCACATCGGTCGGGCGGTAGAAATCAGGGCTGACTTCCACGATCACCTTGCCATTGGCTTTATTGATACCCTTTTCCTCCATTCCGCTTCCCTGCCATTCCACTTCAATACCTGCATGATGGAACGCAAGTGTTGCGAACTCTCTGACAGAATGCTGTACGCCTGTTGCGATCACGAAATCTTCCGGCTTATCATGCTGCAGGATCAGCCACATACATTCCACATAATCCTTTGCATATCCCCAGTCACGCAGGCTGTCAAGGTTACCTAAATACAACTTATCCTGTTTGCCCTGTGCAATTCTTGCTGCAGCCAGTGTGATCTTTCTTGTTACAAATGTCTCGCCGCGGCGCTCGCTTTCATGATTAAATAAAATACCGGAGCAGCAGAACATATCATAGGCTTCTCTGTATTCTTTCACGATCCAGTAGCCATACTGCTTTGCAACCGCATAAGGCGAATACGGATGGAACGGTGTTGTCTCTTTCTGCGGAACCTCTTCCACTTTTCCGTAAAGCTCTGAGGTAGAAGCCTGATAAATACGACAGGTCTTTTCAAGCCCGCAGACACGGACTGCTTCAAGTACTCTGAGGACACCAGTTGCTACCACATCGGCTGTATATTCCGGGACATCAAAGCTGACCTGCACATGGGACTGTGCTGCCAGATTGTAGATCTCATCCGGTCTGATCTCTCCGATCAGTTTTACAAGACTGATGGAATCCCCAAGATCACCAAATTTCAAATGAAAATGCGGTGTTCCTTCCAGATGGGCAATACGTTCTCTGAAATCCACGGAAGATCTGCGGATCATACCGTATACTTCATAGCCCTTCTCCAATAAAAACTCCGCTAAATAAGAGCCATCCTGTCCGGTCACACCTGTGATAAGTGCTGTCTTTGCCATAATTCCTTCTCCTTTTTCTTTTTATATATGACGATATTGCTATTTTCTGTTTTCTATAATATACCCACATTTCTGCCTTATCCATTCATTGTATTGACATTCAGTTGCATTATATTGACTTTTATTTTAATCTTATATACTATATAGGAAAGATAGCACAGAAACGGAGTCTTAACATGGAACAGCAGGCATTATTTCACGGTGATCTCGTTAATACAAACCGGATCATTTATACCCCCTCGGAGTTTGCCAAAACTTCCCTTTTACATGTACAGGAAATTGGTACCCTGCAGGCGCAAAAACCGCATATCAGCAAACGTACGGATCTGGATTCCTATCTCTTTTTTATGGTACGATCCGGCTCCGGGGAGCTGCATTATGCACATAATACTTATCCGCTCGGTGTAGGTGATTGTGTTTTTATCGACTGCAAGTCTGCCTATTTTCATGAAACAAAGGATGACCTCTGGAGTCTTTCCTGGGTGCATTTTAACGGTCCGTCGATCGATGGCATCTACCAGAAGTATAAGGAACGCGGCGGTCTGCCCGCCTTTCACGCAAATGCGTTTTCCCTTTATGAAGACTATTTTAACCATCTATACAACATGGTCTCCGGCAATTCCTATGTCCGGGATATGCAGATCAACGAAGGGCTTTCTGCCCTGTTAACCCTGCTGATGGAGGACAGCTGGCATCCGGACAGTATGCCTGCACATACCAAACGTACCAGCCTGTGGCATGTCCGGGAGTATCTTGACCAGAATTATGCGCAAAAAATATCGCTCGACGATCTCGCCGAACGATACTTCATCAACAAATATTATCTCACCCGAATTTTTAAAGAACAATTTGGTGTTACCATCAACAATTACCTTTTAAATGTCCGCATCACCCATGCCAAGCGGGAACTGCGCTTTTCCGGCAAATCCGCCGAAGAGATCGGTGCTGAGGTTGGCTTTCACGAACTGTACTACTTCAGCCGCGTCTTTAAAAAGGTGGAGGGTTGCAGCATCAGTGAATACCGGAGGATGTGGGGAACGTAGAAGTTATTTTTTCTTTTTCTTCTTTGTTCTGACACTCTCTTTATGATAATATTGTGCACACACCTGATTTCTCCATTCCGTTTCATCTGTATAAATGTCTTGAAAATAAATCAAATGCGGTTTATTTTTAAGTTTAGGGAAAACAGGATTTTGTTCCTCCGGATCTAAAAGCCGGTCTATCCTTTGATCCCATTCTGCATCATAAGCCTGTGCCTCGCCGCTATGTAGAGAACATACTGCCGAAACAGTGGAGAGTGTATCTCGATACTCTTCTCGAAAAGCAGACAGTGTAAAGAGAACAACGAATCCCATTATGCATCCCCAATAAGCCAGAATCTTATTTGAAAACACCTGATCTGTCCTGTCTTTTTGTAACAGCAGCTTTATCTTGCCCACTGCAACAAGTACTAACACACTGTATAGAATACACATCATCCAATACCGGATGTTCTGGATTCTTCCCGGTCCTGCATTTCCATAAGCATACAGATTTGGGGTAAAAGAAGACGCAAAAAAGCAATAGGCCAGAACTGTCCAAATCCCATACGGCACTTTCCATTCTGCCAGCTTTGTCATATCTACCAGTTTCCAAAAGAATGGAATCATAAACAGAAATGCCAAAATCACATAAAGAGAAGTATATTCATTCAGGAAAATATAGGCTTCAGAAAAAGAATATATAATTGCCTTCGGTGCTGAAAACTGCTCATACTCTACCTGTCTGGCAGCATTTCCGGGTGCAAGTGCACTCAGCATAAAGCCACCTATATTGACAGCAAAAACGATAAGTGAATGTATCCAATACTTCTTTTTTCTATATAAGGCCAGACAGAGATTGGCAAATAAAATTTCTGCTGTTAAAAGAGCCGTAATAAAATTTCCTCCTGCCAGAAAGAAAGCCAGCAGTAATAATCCTACAAAACGGCTTGCTTTACAGCTTTCATCTGTCTGCATTTTAAGCAGACCCGTACACAGGAACAGCATACACGCAAAGAATAACACATAATAAGAAGCGCCATTCCACCAATAAAGTCCCTGCACAGGAGAAGGCATCAGTTCAAACCATAACAACAGAACCAGACATGATACAATATCAGCTGCTTGTCTCTCCGCATCAAATACCTTTTTCAATAATGTTCTGAAAAAAGCCACTGTGGATGTAATTGCCAGAAATGTCAGTATATACGTTCCCAGCCGGTAAAATTTTTCTCCCCAGACCGCCGGCTGCAATTGAAAAACAAAGATCGCCGCATATGTCCCCTGCCATCCATGCCAATAATGCACAATCCAATCATATATGGCACGCAATGCCTGCAGTGGATGGAATCCTCCCTGCAGAATAACTTCATGCAGTTTTACTCCATACACCCAGTCGTCCGACATACTATGGCTATAATTTGCCATCCATAAAAGCGGCAAAATTGCTACCAATAACACAATCCATAAAAATATGCTCCAAAATGTCTGCATATTTATTTTCTTCTGTTTCATTCTCTCACTGTTTCCCCTTCTGTACTCCGAAATTTTTATTTAAATCTCCAGTTCAAATTTCTGTTTATCATGCACATTGATATCTTTTCCAAGCTGGATCTCCACAAGGCGCAGCTCTATATCCGCAAACACCGTATGGCGGCAGCCTGCAGACATTGTGATCACATCACCCGCTTTCACAGCCTGCTCAAATCCGTCTACGACCGTTCTGCCGTTTCCGGAAATAACCACCCAGACTTCATCCCTATTTTTATGGCTGTGATAATTCATGCTGTGCCCCGGATTCAGAGTTACCTTGATCGTCATGGAAGTTCCTTCCACATCAAGTACCCTGAAACTTCCCCATGATTTTTCCGCAAACATGATCTGCTGTTCAAATTTATCCACATAAGGCTTGATATAGCTGCTCTGCTCTTTATCGGATACCAGAATACCATCCGGCGAAGCGGAAATGACCACATCATGTAATCCCATCGCCAGCACAGGCACATCCATTTCATTGACGATGTGCACATCCGAACAGGTCTCATTTAAAACACCTTTTCCGACAACAGATTCTTCCATCGCCTCTGTCAGTGTGTTCCATGTACCGAGATCTTTCCACTGTCCGGCAAAACGCTGCACCTGGATCTTATCCTCTTTCTCTACAACCGCATAATCAAAAGAAATTTTTGTCAAAGTCTCATATTTATCAAATAAATCCTGATAATCTGTAAATTCAATCAGTTCATGTGCCTTCTCAAGCACATATTTCAGCTTGTACGCAAAAACACCGCCATTCCAAAGAGCACCACGCTTTATATATTCCGCTGCCACATCTGCCGTCGGTTTCTCCTTGAATGTTTCAACCATGGAGGTATGATCAGCAGTTTTTGGAATGATATAGCCGTATTTTTCACTTGGATATGTCGGCTCGATTCCCATCAGTACCAGATTGGCTTCCCCCTTGTCCGCCTGCTCAGACAGATCTTTCAGGGCAGCAAAATAGTCATCCTCCACATAAGGATCGACTGGGCAGACTACCACCGATTCCTCCGGGCTGACTTTCATTTCATCGACAAGATAAGCTGTCGCTAACGCAATCGCCGGGAAGGTGTCTCTTCTGCATGGCTCTATGGAAATTCCTACACCATCACCAAGCTGGTTATGGATCGCTGAAACCTGTGTCTTGGAAGTCGCGATCGTGACGGTTGCATCCGCATCTACCGTCTTGATCTGCCGATAGACCCGCTGTACCATAGACTCATAAGAGCCGTCTTCTTTCTTAAATATTTTAATAAACTGTTTGCTTCTCACATCATTGGAAAGCGGCCACAGACGCTTCCCTGATCCGCCTGATAATAATACAATGTTCATCGTTTTTCCTGTTCCCTTGTATAAATACAATTAGTTTAGCACGGATGGGGCGAACGGACAACTAACTATTTCCATGCTCCACGCGAAACACACCCGCTTTCCAATCAACTGTTCCATAAATGCTTCCGCATATAGGAAAGCCATGCGTTCGTATCCGGATTGTCCGACGCAAACCGCATCAGCTTGTCCACATATCCCTGCTCCTTTGCAATCTGTACACTGATCGGATAGACCAGTTCAAATACCAGACAAACATGTCCTACCAGATTATCAACCGGCGTATGCTTCAGGCTGCGAAGCACTGTGTGCTTCTCCATAAAGCATTTTTTCACAGAATCCGATACTGCTGCCTGTTTCAGTTCCGCAGTCGATACATTATAAATATCTTCAAGCGGTGTATCACAATTTACCCGGAAAATATCAATCTTATCTGCGTCACGCAATATATTGCAATAGGCAGTTTTTTCCGCAGACATACCTTCCGGGATTTTGTATTTGTTATGATTTTCAATGCTGACTTTGAGAAGTTCCTGTTCCTCCGGTGTAAAATCTCCGAATTGTGTAAGAAGACCATCCTCAAACAGAATTGTTATCCCCAACTCTGCATGATCTATCGACTCGCTATCCACAAAAGTGCCATATCTTTTCACCTGCTCAAAACGACCTATGTCATGAAGCATCCCCATTGTCCACGCAAGATCCTCGTCAACGGATATATCCGTAACTGTTTTGGCAATGCGCTCCGCAAGCGCCGCCACACGATACGTATGATCGATCTTCAGTCTGATCTTCGGATCAGATGCATTATATTGATTTGTATACTCTGCAAATGTTTGCTTGATTCTTGTTCGGTTCATCAGTTATTTCAATAGCTCCCATCTTGCTAACTGCTTCAGTTATTCCTGTTCTCTGTTTAATGAATACTCTAAAAAGTTACAACAGACCAAGTTAATGGTGATGCCTGGCTCCATGTGCTCTATCTCTACACATAAAGTGAATCCAAGGTAAGTAATAATACATCCTCTTCGGAAAGTGATTCAAACCAGTCTGTATATCCGGTCAGAGAAAAGAATATATATTTTGAAACCTTATATTTTGCCGTAATTAACTTTCCTCTTCTAATCAGAGTTTCATAAATACCTTTGTCAATCTTTTCGTTTTTAAATTTACATTCCCCTATAACAGCCTTTTTGTCTACCTCAGACAAAGCAACCACATCAATGTCCGCAGATTGTGTTCTAATGCCTCCATTTTTATCTGTCACCTTCTCTATTCCCCACCAAGTACCTACAGAAGTAATAAAGCAGCCATATTCACCTGTTATCCCCTTCATTAACGTATAATACCTGCACATTTCTTCAAAAACGGAGCCCATGAATGAATGTAATACTGGCTTAACTACTTTTGTGTAATAGAGTTCCCCCTGTCCCATTTCAATTACGCTGGTAGCTTTTGGAATAAATTCATACCAAAACTTGAACATATAATCTTTTAAGACATACTGCGTCTTCTTTTTGTTCTTTTCATCCGTAATACATTTCTTTTTTTCAACCAGACCAACATTTATCAGCTTATCTAGAGAATATAATACCGTTTGCTCTTTTTCTCTGATTTTACCTGCAATCGTATTGAGCGTATTTTCCCCGGATGCAATCTGTTCAACAATATTATTTACAAGTGATATATCAGAAAACTCCTGCGTCAGAAGATTTCTTGTTTCATCATATAAATATCCATCTGTTCTGAAGAATAGTCGAATAATATTTTCATCTATACTCTTTTCAGGGTCGATCATAGAAAGATACTTTGCAACTCCACCGGTAATACCATAACAGACAGCCTTATCCTCATTGGAATAATCAGGGACAAATTTTGCTGCATCTAAGTAATTAAATGCCTCCAATTTGATCTGCGAATCACGCCTTCCAAACAAAGGGCTCTTTTCACTGAGTACTTTCTTCTCCATGAAACTAAGCGCGGAACCGCACAATATCACTTTAAGATTCTTATCACTCCAGACTCTATCTATATATTTTTGCAAAACAGATAATAGTGCATCATCTTTTTCAGCCCAATATGGTAATTCATCTATTACCAGAATAAGCTTCTCATCCCCCATATTCTTATTGATAAAATCAAAAACCGCCTCTGTCGTATTAAAACTGATATCCTCCACACCCGGCATAAGCAAATCTGTTACCTGCTTTGAGAACAATTCCAGATTCCTATTCTTCCCCACTTTAGTCGCCGTATAAAAGATTGTCTTTTTATCTTTGACAAATTCAGCAATCAGCGTAGACTTTCCGATACGTCTGCGCCCATATATGACTGTCATGCCAATGCCTTCTTTATCATAGAACTCCTTTAAGGATGCCAGTTCTCTTTCTCTTCCTATAAACATTTGCATCTCCTCCAAATTTGTTCATTTTTATTCAAATCGTTTTTGACAAAATGTTTCTGAATTAAATATATCATAAATGAGTCTATGCAACAATCGAAACTCCCGCTTTATTAAATAGTTATGAAATAAAGCATGGATTTTCTGAAATAAGATATGCATTAGATATTGAGCAAAAATGCACGAATCAGTTATTGCTGCCTTGCCCGATAGACCAATTCAGCTTTTCATCAGATTCTCTACATACTCCTCTGATTTTCCCAAATCATCCGCGATTTCAGCTATAGTCTTTCCTTTTTGCAGCCATCTGTTGATCAGATAACGATGCGCGTTTTCCTCACCCTCGGCTCTGCCAACTTCGAGCCCTTCATGCTTTCCATCCTCATATTCTTCTGCGCGGATCAGTTCCTCTCGCCGTTCCCATGTATAATCAAGTACCATACTTTTGGTCACCTCACTCCTGTTTTTCATAAAAAATGTTTCCATGATGTGATGCTCTATACAATAATCAATCGCTTCATTAATCGCAGTTTCCAAATCTTCCATATATTCTGTGTCATCATGTTCCGTTTCATTTTGTACAAATGTCTTCTGTTTCTCTAAATTCTCCCGCACACGGTTCACAAAGATCATATAACCACTCAAGACCTTGCTTTTTGCAAGAAGCCGCGTATTATTGTTTGGATTGATGTTGTACACTGTAACTGTCAGTTCAATCTCCGGCGTATCTGTCTGGTTGATAAATGCATCTGAAAGTTTCAGTACTTCTTTCTCCGGTCTTTTCTCTGTTCCATTATAGAACACTGCAAAATGCGGTGTTGTGATCTGTACTCGTTTTCTGCCATACAGATCCCGCTTTCCTATCATTTTCTTAAGCAGACTCGTTAAATAGATCAGAAAACGCAACGGTGCATTCGGACTGTATGTAGACTGATGTTCATACAGATTCAGATAATTACCGATAAAGAAGGAAGCGTCATTTCGTACCGATAACGAAATTCCATTTTCCAGCCGCATGATCTGAATCATATCAGAATCTGTATATACCGAATCATTCATCGCATTGTAAACATCCAGTGCATACTCTGGTATTTGCAGCATCATGGAGATTACATCACTTTTGTATTCCCTGTTTCCATTGCTGCGATAGTTTCTCTTCTTGTCTTTCTGTGCCATAAGCATCCTCCTTTGGTATACCACAGGAAGTTGCTATAGTAAATTTGTTATCTTTCGCAAATCCCTGCTCTTATTTAGTTACAAGCATGGATTTTCTAAAAGATGAACAGATATGCTGTGAAATCACACAACATCATAAAGATATGGTTCGCCGAAAGCAGAAAGCTTCCGAAAAGAAAATATGCTTTGTAACAACTATACCATTGTTGCAAAGCATTTACAATCACATAGTAAATATTTAGATCACACTTTGATGTCATATACTGTTGACACTACTATCTCTAAAAATAGTTCTTCATTCTTAGTGTTTATTTAATAGTACTTGACCCCAATGACCATTTGATGTTTTTTAATAATTTGACAGATTCTCTCCCATTTTTGGCTGTTTTCAAAACAATTTTCCCCATTTTTTGTTTTTAATGGTACCTGACACTCTATACAGCCGCATGATCTATCGACTCACTATCCACAAAAGTGCCATATCTTTTCACCTGTTCAAAACGACCTATGTCATGGAGCATCCCCATTGTCCACGCAAGATCCTCGTCAACGGATATATCCGTAACTGTTTTGGCAATGCGCTCCGCAAGCGCCGCCACACGATTCGTATGATCGATCTTCAGCCTGATCTTCGGATCAGATGCATTATATTTATTTGTATACTCTGCAAATGTTTGCTCGATTCTTGTTCGGTTCATCAGTTATTTCAACAGCTCCTGCAGTCTTTTTACCTCGGCTTCCAACTCAGCAGCTCTTTTAACTGCATCATTTGCTCTTTGCCGCTCCTTTTCTGTATTCTCCCGTTCAAGTTCTATCCCTTCCCGTTTTCCGGCATTATATTCCGTAAGAAGGCATCTCTCATAATCTTCCCTTGCTTCACACTGCATACGGATTTTTTCATCTTCACTCAGTTTTTTCATTGTCACTACCATATTCTCAAATACCTCCTCGCCTCTTGCTAACTGCTCAAGTTCTTCCAGAGTCTCTGCCTTGAATATACCCGCCCATTTCAAAATCTTTTTATCTGTTTCAGACTGGTCTTTTGCTTTCTCAAGCTGTGTCAGGTCAAGTACTTTAATACATAATTTATCTGAATATAAAAATCCATCTTCTACATCTAAAATCTGATATTTTGCCATAAACTTTGGATGTTCTTCAAATAATGTAAAATCTAAAATACCAATGTGATATGTAGGAAACAACATACCATAATCTTGCCCACTCTTAATACTGTCATAGGCTCTTGCCCAGTATAACAGGGATCGGTTCGTCCAGTAAGTTTGCTTATATACCTGTAATTCAATATTGATGATCCTTGCATCATTCAGCTTGATCTTTACATCTAAGTCCTCCATAAATGAATAATAAATTACATACGGCTACTCATCACTGATTATTCCGGGCTCTCTGAGCCACCTGTCCGGACTTTGAGAGCCACCATTCCGAAGAACGAGAGCCATATATTCCGGTAATTCAGAACCACCTTATTGAGCTCTATTACATATATTTCCTTTATACTGTAAGTACACACCTTTGGTGTGAATACAGATAAAGAAGGTCGTAAGTTATGACCAAGTATCGTGAAATCCTACGCTTGAAAAGCTTAGGATTCAGTGAGAAAAACATCGCACAGAGCTACGGTGTATCCAGAAACACAGTCGCCAAGGTTTTGAAAAAGTCAGCGGAAATCAATCTTTCATGGTCGCTGGATTTCGACATGACCGACAGTGCACTAGATGAGCTGATGTTTCCCAAGGATAAGTCGGCAACGAATAAACATATGCCGAACTTTGACTACATCCGCAAAGAACTTCTGCGGAACGGTATAAGCAAAAAACTTCTCTGGGTAGAATGCTGTGAGGAGTGCCGCATAAGCAGCGAAGAGCCTCTAATGTATTCTCAGTTCTGCTACTACATCCAGAAGGATGAAGAAAAACGCAGGGCTACCATGCATATCCCAGAAAACCAGGTGAACAGATTGAAGTTGACTGGGCTGGGGATCCTGCCACATCATTGATCCGGATACCGGAGAAATCACAGATGCATGGATATTTGTAGGTGTATTAACTTACAGTCAGTATGCTTTTGTAAAAGCATATATGGATGAGAAAACCGACAACTGGATCAAAGCTCATGTCCAGATGTTTGATTTCTTTGGCGGTGTTACACCCATGCTCGTTTCCAATAACTGTACAACCGCAGTGAATCATAAAAAGAGTGAATTGAATGCTTCTATCCGTAAAAAACCGGATGTCTACAACGCCCGTAAATTCTCAAAAAAGTAATGTAGCAGACTCAGTTTATTTCTTGGGGAAGAAATGCCATTATTGGCTCCGTTGCCTGCTACATCTTTTGAACTGGCTGAGTGGAAACAGACCACCGTCCAGTTTAACTATCACATCGCAGTAGACAGGATGTTCTACTCCGCGCCTTATCAGTATATCAAAAATAAGGTCGATGTGCGTATAACAGATACAACAGTTGAAATATTTTATAATCACAATCGTATTGCCTCTCACAGACGGCTCTATGGGAGAAGCGGTCAGTATTCTACTGTGACAGAACATACGCCGCAGGAGCACCAGAAATATCTGGAATGGAACGGTGACCGGTTCCGTAAGTGGGCTGATTCGATTGGAATTAACACAAGTAAGGTTGTCGATGCAATGCTTACCTCCGGCAGGATTGAACAGCAATCCTACAGAAGCTGTATGGGATTATTGAAACTGGCCGAAAAATATTCGCCAGAAAAACTGGAGCAGGTCTGCGCCAAGGCACTTTCTTATTCTGATAAACCCAGCTATAAAAGTATCAAAAATCTATTGGCTGCAGCGAAGGATGTGCCTGGTAATGAACCAGAAGCATCCCAAGCAATAAAACCACACGGCATCACCAGATGAGCCAGATACTATGGAGGTAAACAATCATGACAAATCAAAGTACCATCGATAAACTTATTGAAATGCGTCTGACCGCTATGGCAGATGCATTCCTTATCCAGATGGATGATCCCACAATGAAGGAAGTTCCGTTCGAGGATCAGTTCGGTATGCTTGTCGATGTCGAATACAGCAACCGCAAAAACAATCGTCTGAAAAGGCTGATCCGACAAGCTGAGCTTGAGCAGCCAGATGCCAGCATCTCAGCAATTGATTACCATTCTGGGCGAAAACTGAACAAAGCACTGATCACCCGTCTGGCAACTTGCGAATACATTACAGAATATCAGAACATTTTTATTACTGGAGCAACTGGGAGCGGTAAAACTTACACGGTCTGTGCCTTTGGCATGGAAGCATGCAAACACTACTACACAGTGCAGTATATACGACTTCCTGATCTATTATTGGACTTACAGACCGCCAGAGACAATGGAACTTTTTTGACTGTCCTGAAAAAATACACCAAGCCAATAGTATTGATTATTGATGAGTGGCTGCTTCTTAAACTGACAGAGGCTAAAGCCAGAAATCTTTTTGAACTGATACATAAAAGACGTAAAAAATCTTCAACGATCTTTTGTTCCCAGTTCCGTGAAAGTGAATGGTATCAGCAAATCTGTGATGGTGAAAGTACTCTTGCCGATGCCATCATGGATCGTATATCGTATGATTCCTATAAGATCGATAACGAAAGTATTGATCCGTCTAAAGACCTTTCTATGAGAGAAGTATAAGGACTGGATCCAGCAATGGCAAAGTAACTTCATAAACAAAATGGGGTGGCTTCGTTAGTCCGGACTGGCGGCTCTGCCGCACCATAATATTCACTGCACACGTTTTCTGCCATACAGATCCCGCTTTCTAGTCGCATGATCTGAATCATATCAGGATCTGTATACTTTGAATCGTTCATTGCATTGTAAACGTCCAGTGCATACTCCTTTAATATGCCGCATATGGCATATTAAAGATATGGTTCGCCAGAAACAGAAAGCTTCCGAAAAGAAAATATGCTTTGCAACGACTATACCATTACTGCAAAGCAATTACAATTCTTATTTATTTCATCTTCCCCTCTATAACCAATGTCGTTATATCAATCTACAAATTATGATTTTTCTATAATTTAAGCAGGGAAATGATATAATAAAGTTTTTCAATGCAACTCATAATTTTCCAATAAACGACCACAATTTCGGAAATGGTTTTAGAAAGTTCCAAAATACCTAATCAGTTTTATCATTTTTACGCTCTCACTACAGTATTTAAAATATTTCTAAATCATAATACATATTGAGATATTTTTTTAAGCACATTGTCATAATATTTCTCTAACAGTTTATATACCAAGTTTTTCTTTTCAACTTTTCTATCTCTTGTATCCTGCATTTCAATATACGACTCATTATGCCTTTTATTATTTTTTTTCGTCTTTTCATCTTCTATAGAAAATCTGATCATAGTATTATAATAAACTAATGTGCTTTCTAAAATATCCTGTGAAATTTTACGTTTTGTTAATTCATCAGTTTTTAAGTTTCTCATCCCTCTTTTAAGTTCTCTTAATTCAGTCTGATACTTTTCTAACTCTGATTTATAGTATTCTATTTCATATTTGCACATTTCTTCTTTTAAATCAGAATATTCTGAAATTACTTCCTTCATTTTTTCCCTTCCTATGCTCTTAAATCCCTAAATTTTTGTTGAACATCTACACTTCCTACAAACATTTCAATCAGCGGCATATAACATCCAAATATTTTATCAAAATACCCATCTATATCATCGTCTTCATAAGAAAATTTTGTATCATTATAGGCTATTATTTCCAATAATATATTGTGCGTTTTCCCCATTTCATAATTATAACATGCATATTGATTAATATCCTTTATATTTCCTTTTAAACTATCCTTTATTTCTTCCCTATTTTTTTTACAATGTCTACCATTTTTTTCCTCAAATAAGCATTCAGCTGAATAATAACTCTTATATTTATTTTCGTTATCATCCTTTTTTAACAATTTCTTTAAACTTGTCGGAGTTTCCAATTTAATTCTTGTCGATTCATATTCATCAAGAACATACTCCCTATCATATGAATGATATAACGCAACAGAATATTCCCCATTTCCTAAAACAGTCAATATTCTCTGCAATAGAATACTTTGAATATTTTTTCCTCTATTTCTATTAGACTCTAGTAATGCTGTTACACTTTTAAATTCTAGCAAACGATTTTTATCATCTTCAAGAATTTGGGTTTTAAAAATCAATTCTTCATTTTTCTTTTTTTCTTCAGAGAGTTGCCGCTTTATAATTTCTTGCTGATTCATATCGTATTCTGATAATATAGCTTCCCAAACATCTTTTTGAAGAAATGTGATGGTAAAAAGAAATATACAAACCCAAACACTACCTATAATAATTATATAATAAATCACAATGTTTATCTTTTCAACAGATGCATCTGGTTTTGTGTATATTGAAAAAAGCAAGCTTACTAATATCGGTCCGACCACACCTAGCCATGCATTTATGTTTCTATAATGAGATACCAGCTTTGCTGCATACTTCTCCTTATGTTCTACTGCCATACGTTCTAATGATTGTCTTGCAGAACTTTCAAATACCGAACGTATCTTCCTATATTTTTCTTTTATCCATTCCCCTTTTTTTCTAGGTGGAACTGTATCACAATTATCCGTATCTTCTGTAATCATATCAATTATTTCCCAACTATATATTTTAATTATATCTTATTTTTTGATTGCAATTTTAATTTTCAATAAGTTTTTTTATATTCTTTGCCCCAATACCTTTCACAGCTGTATATAATTCAAACGATACCTTATCTCCAACTTTTATTTCATTATATGCATTATTTTTTGAAAAAAACAGTGCATTTTTATTTGTATGAATTGCGTTTGAAATAAAACCATAAGTATCCTTTATTTTTACCACTACACCTTCATTTTCTGATATAATCTCATTAGCTTCATCTCTAAATGCAGATAAATTAGAATAAATTGAATCATAATACTCCTCTTTAATTTCCTCTTTGTGTGCTTGTATATTAGATAACAATTTCGCCTTACTACTCCTATCCAATTTTGATACAGCATAAGAATACTTATCCAGCGTATCTGCTATAAGTTCTATAGATTCTTTATGATAATATGAATATGACAAATTTGTAAGTAATTTCAATAACGTGACTGTGGTCTTATCATCAATTGATCCTACATTCTCTAATACTTCTATGCCTTGCTTAATTATATTATATTTTTCAACATAATCCCTTTTTTGTAAGAGTTCTGTCTGCCGTCGCTTTAGGTCCATATATCTGTTTGCCATAATATTTAATGTTCTTAAATTTGGATGTTTATCTGTTTCTTTAGCCTGTATCCATAGTTTTTCCGCCTCATCATATTTCCCTAAAAATGTAAATACTCTAACTTTTTCAAGCAATATCTCATTTGTATTAGGAAGATAATCATCAGCTTTTAAAATATACTCCAAAGCGCTATCCGTGTCCTGCATTTTCACCGTATAAAAAATTGAGAATAAATAACATACAACAGCTCGTTCTTTGTCATTTGTGCATTTTGACAATGCAATATTGTAATTATTTATTGCTCCATATAACTCCCCCTTCTCTGCTTCTAAAAATGCTTTCACTTTGTACGTTTCAAAATAATCTGGGTCAATACTCGATGCCTTGGCAATTTCCTCCATGCACTCATCCCACTTTTTTTCTTTTCCATAATTTAATGCATTTTTTAAATGATATGTTGCTAATTGTTCATCTATTTTGTTCAACCTTGGAGATATAGTATTCGGATTAAACGGAGCTTGTTCACTATTAACTTTTACCTTTTGTAACATTCCATTTAATTCTTTTCTCTTTTGAAACACACTCTTTACAAACTCATTACTTGGTGGATATTTTAATGAAATATACTCCCTTGACATATCATTCATTACATATTCACCTGAAGACGCCTGTATCATATAAGTTGACAATAATTCATTAATTGCGTTTCTCAATTCCAGCTCATTGCCATCTATGTAAAAATCTATCAAACCATAAGTCAACTTATTATTTTGAAGCAAAAATAACTGTAATATCTTTTTTGATATATTTGACAGCTTATCAAATATATTAGATACACAAAATTCAATTAAATCATCCTTATGACTTAACATTTGTTTGGAGTCAGTTCCGGAATATATTCCACTGATATACCATTTTATAGAAAGAGGATTATTGTACAAATTTTCATTTATTATCTTATAAATCTCTTCATCTTCTTTTCTATGTACTTCTAACCCATAATACTTTGACAACTCCCTAAAATATGTAATAGCATCTTGACGTGTTAAACCTTCAATTTTTTGTCTTATTTCAAATTCGCCAAGTCTCTGCATATATGTCCTCTCTATTCTTTTTAGTGCATGTTCAACAAAAGCCTCTCTATTCTTTTTAGTGCATGTTCAACAAAAGCCTTGATTTTACTGGATTTGTTGAACGGTTTACAAGTTACATATATCTTCAAACTAGAGTTTTCTGGATATGAAGTAGCTTCAAT
>NZ_JAHLPN010000011.1 GCF_018917935.1 Kineothrix sp. MSJ-39
TATTGTATTCATGGCGGTTGAGAATCCTTTTCATTGGAGTTTTGGTTTGGCGATTAAAATTCTATAGGACTCAACCGTTTTTGTATAGTGGTAGGTGTCACATCAATTGTAACCCTACAGAATCCTGATAAGTGATTTGGGAAATCGTATTGACAGTTCCCGGAGGGTGTCATATAATCCGAATAAATAAAACAAAGCAAGAAAAGCAAAGGCGCTTACACAGATTGTGTAAGCGCTATTTTTTATGAAATGTCATGTATCGAAGATATGTGATGCAGCCTCGGTTCATCTGCAAAGCAGATTATGCAGGAACCGGGGTTCAAAAAAGGAAACAACTTGTATACAACAAAAATACACATTAGATACGAGGTGCGGAGCAATGGAAGAAAAAGAAAACGATATGATCAGATTAGTCAATGTAAACAAGAGCTTTGGAGATCTTCACGTGCTGAAGGATGTGAATCTGAGCGTGAAGGAAGGAGAAAAACTTGTTATCATCGGTCCGTCCGGTTCCGGAAAATCAACATCGATCCGGTGCATGAACTTTCTGGAACGCCCGACAAGCGGTGATGTTTATATTGCAGGAGAAAAAATGACACATAAAAACTGCACAAGGCTGATCCGGGAAAATGTATCCATGGTATTCCAGCAGTTTAATCTGTATCCGCACATGACGGTACTTAAAAACCTGACACTGGCACCTGTCATGCTGAAGCTGGCAAGTAAACAGGAAGCAGAGGAAACCGCTTATAAATATCTGGAGGTTGTCGGACTGAAAAATAAGGCAGATGCCTATCCGACACAGCTTTCCGGTGGACAGCAGCAGAGAGTGGCGATCGCCAGAGCACTTTGCATGAAGTCAAAGATCATCCTGTTTGATGAGCCGACAAGTGCCTTAGATCCGGAAATGGTACAGGAAGTACTGGAGGTTATGATAAGACTTTCCAAAGAAAATATCACGATGGTCGTTGTGACACATGAAATGGGATTTGCAAGAGAAGTGGCAGACAGGATCGTTTTCATGGACGATGGCAGGATCGCTGAGGAAGGAACACCGGAGCATTTCTTTACAAATGCACAGAATAAGCGTACCAGAGAATTTTTAAGTAAGATCTTATAAACAGACAATAGGAGAATACCCCTTGCGGGTTTCGATATAGTTTTACACAACAAGGAGGAATAACATTATGAAGAAACTGGAATGGATGAAAAAAATGGGTGTGATGACACTGGCAATGGCAATGACAGCAGGCATGCTGACAGGCTGTGGTTCTTCTTCTGAACCTGCAGCAGACAGCGCGTCAGATGCATCGTCAGCCGAAACAGATGCAGCGACAGATGATGCAGCAACTGATGCATCAGATGCAGGATCAGCCGTAGAAGCGATCAAAGCACGCGGCGTATTACATTATGGTACAGAAGATTCAGCGCTTGGCTTTGGCTATCTGAATCCTGAAACAAATGAATATGAAGGTCTGGAAGCCGATCTTGGCAGACTGATCGCACAGGAGCTTGGTGTCGATGTAGAGTTTACAACAGTTGTGACCAATACAAGAGGTCCGCTCATTGATTCCGGTGATGTGGATATGGTAGCAGCTACATTCACGATCACAGATGAAAGAAAACAGTCATATGACTTTACAGAGCCTTATTACGTAGATGCACAGAGTGTGCTTGTCAATAAAGATTCCGGCCTGAAAACAATTGATGATTTCGATGGTAAGAAGATTGCCATGAGCGCGGGCGGTACAGAAAAAGATTCTATTTCCGCTATTACAGATGCCAATATTGAATTTGTGGAATTCGCAGATTTCTCTGAAGCAAAACTGGCACTGACAGCCGGTACAGTAGACGGCTTTGCAGCTGATAGTTCCATTTTACAGTCTTATGTAGATGATGATACAGAATTCATCGAAACAAAATTCAGCCCACAGCCATATGGTATTGCAACAAAGAAAGGTTCTGACCTGTCAGCTTATGTCAATGAGCTTGTACAGAAATGGTTAGAGGATGGCACGATCGACGGACTGATCGAGAAGAACGGTATCCAGCCTTCTTATGAAGAGCCAGCAGCTACTGAAGAACCTGCAGCAGAAGCAACAGACGCAGCTACTGAAGAGCCGGCAGCAGAGGCAACAGATGCAGCTACTGACGAAGCAACAGATGAGGCAGCAGAATAAGATTTGACAAAAGTTGTAACCACCGGAGAGCTTTCAGGGCTCTCCGGTAAATGATAGAAAGTAAGGTAAGGGATTATGGCAGATATGTTTGCATTATGGAGATGGCAGAAATTATGGGAAGACAGAATGCTGTTTGTAAAGGCATTCGGTGTCACAGTGGAACTGGCTGTAGGCGGCCTGATCCTGGCACTTATTCTTGGATTTTTAGTAGGAATCCTGGCAACGACTTCTTCCCGCTTTGTCAGGGCACTTACAAGAATTTATGTTGAGCTTTTCAGAAATATCCCACTGACACTGCAGGTTATGTTTTTCTATTACGGCTGTGTTTACGGCGGCATTAAAATATCGACACTGACAGTCGGAATCGTCGGACTGGGGATCTGTTCCGGAGCATTTATAGCGGAGATCGTAAGAGGCGGTCTGAATGCAGTACCGAGAGGGCAGTACGATGCAGCTTTCTCACAGGGGCTGAATTACTTCCAGACAATGACAAGGATCATCCTGCCGCAGACGATCAAGATCATCCTGCCACCGCTGGGCACACAGCTTGCATGGCTTGTGCTGGATACTTCTGTTTTGTCCATCATTGCAGGCGGCGATCTGCTTTATGTGACAAAGAACTGGGCATGTAACGGAACGCTCAGTTACGGACCGGCTTATCTGGTAACCGGTATTATCTTCTTTATTATATGTTTCCCGATCACACATACGGCAAGAAAGTATGAGAAAAAAATGGAAGTTGACAGAGGAGAGGTGTTGTAAATGGAAATAATAAATGAATGCAGATTACTTTTTACAAGTGTTACAGTGCCACCGCTCTTAAACGGACTTTTGCTTTCTTTCAAGCTCGCAGGCGGCATATTACTGGCAAGTCTGGTTGCGGGCACGATACTTGCACTTCTGAAAACCTATGCAGGTAAGATCATAGGAGCGGTCGTTACAGCCTATGTGGAAATTTTCAGAAATACGCCGATCCTTTTCTGGATCACGGTTTGTTTTATAGCGTTACCTGTAGGTAACCAATATATCAGAGCTTCGGCAGGACTTTTCCTTGCTTCTACCGCTACGATCTGTGAGATTGTAAGAGGTGGTCTGAATTCCATCGGAAAAGGACAGATCGAAGCAGGAAAGAGCCAGGGACTCAGCAGACTGCAGATCATCTATGCGATCATTCTGCCGCAGTGTCTGCGAAGAGTGGTTCCGAATTTGATCAATCAGACAATTTCAGTATTCAAGGATACTTCATTTTTTGGACAGGTTGCCATTATGGAATTTTTATACTGCTCCAGAAAGCTGCTTGGTACTGCTAACAAATATACAGGACATGGTATTGGTGCGATGGATGCTTTCATTATATTCGGTGCGGCAGCAGCGGTTTACTTTATTATCAACCTGCTGTTATCCACGATCATGAGGGCAATAGAGATGCACGGCAATAAGGGAAAGGTGGTAGTAAAATGAGTCATTATGCAATCACGATCACAAGACAGTTTGGCAGTCTGGGAAGACCGATCGCCAGAGAGCTGGCAGAAGAGCTGGGTATCAATTATTACGACAGAGATATTGTGGAAAGTGTGGCACAGAAAACAAACCTCAGTGTTTCCGAGATCAGCAACAATGAAGAGGTGGCAAGCAACAGCTTCTGGAAAATGAAATTCCCGATCATTTCGGAAACACGGATGGTACAGGATCATATTTTTGAGGTACAGAAAAACATCATTCAGGATATTGCGGCAAGAGAGGACTGTATCATTGTCGGCAGATGCTCCGATTATGTTCTGAAAGATCATGAACAGTGTATCCATATTTATATTTTCGCCAGTGAAGAACAGCGTATGAAAAACTGTGTTGAGGTGCTGCATCTGGAACCGCAGGAAGCAAAACGTATGATCAAGGATGTTGACCGGGCGAGAGATTCCTACCATACCCGTTATGCAGGGTATCTGCCAAATGATGAAAATCATCAGGACATCATGATCAACAGCGGACTTCTTGGGACAAAAGGAACCGCACAGGCACTTGCCGAGATCATCCGCAAGAAGCTGGAGATCGGAGCTCATCCGAGTATGAAGGATTAGACAAATAATGGTTTGAAAAAGGCGAGATACGGAGGCAGAGGATGGAGACAGAAAGTTTGAAGGACAGAATGCTGCATATTGCACAGATCGGACAGGAAGCAGATGGCAGTATCAGCCGCGTATTCGGTTCCGATGCCTATGAAGAGGCTGCAAAAGAAATGCAGGCATATATGCAGGCATCGGGTATGGAAAGCTACATAGACAGTGTCGGTAATGTGCATGGGATCTATCGCTGCAGGCAGGAACATGCAAAGGAAATATTGATAGCCTCCCATCTGGATACGGTATTGCACGGCGGCGTCTTTGACGGGCTGCTTGGTGTCATGGCAGGGATCGAATGTGTCAGAAGGCTGCAGGAAGAAGGCAGAGAGCTTTTTGTGGATGTGCATGTGATCGCGACAAACGGCGAGGAAGGCAATGAACTCGGCGGTACATTCGGCGGACGTGCCATGATGGGTATGCTGCCTGAGACGGCAGCGTTTTATGCGCTGGCAGAAAAGTATGGCTATACAAAAGAAAAACTTGCGCAGGCACTGTATGATACAAGCCGCTGCATGTGCTATCTGGAGCTGCATATCGAGCAGGGCAATCTGCTGGAAAAGGAGCACAGACAGATCGGTGTCGTTACAGGCATCGTCGGACTGGAACGTTACAATGTGACAATAGACGGACAGAGCAACCATGCGGGCACAACGATGATGGAGTACAGAGATGATGCACTTGTTAAGGCTGGAAAGTTCATTACAGCAATGGATCAGAAAGCGAGAGAGATCGGCGACAGGCTCGTCTGTACGTGCAGCAGACTTTCGGTAGAACCGAATGTACTGGCAGTCATCAACAGACAGGTTTCCATGGTGCTGGAGTGCAGAAACCAGAAAAAAGAACGGATGCGGGAACTGATCCGGGCAGCAGAAGAGCTGCTGGAAAAACTGCATGGTACGATCGGCTGTCTGGTGCAGAAGGATCCGGTGGACTGTGATCCAAAGATCGTGCAGACGATGGAAGGCATCTGCCGGGAAAGAAAAATCGCATATCAGGACATGCCAAGCGGTGCGACCCATGACGGGAACAGCTTCGCGAAGAAAATGCCGATCGGCATGTTATTTGTACCAAGTAAAAACGGACTGAGCCATTGCAAAGAAGAAGCGACGGACTGGGACGATATCGCACTTGGTATTTCTGTATTGTATGAGACACTGCTCAGACTGGGGCAGGCGGAATAAGAGAACAGAAGGAGGAGTCAAAATGCTGGATCTTGTATTAAAAAACGCAACCGTATTTGTAGGAGACAGTTTTTGTCAGGTAGATGTAGGAGTAAAGGACGGAAAGATCGCTGTGATCAGTCAGGCGGATTGTATGCCGGAGGCAAAGGAAGTGCTGGATTTGACGGGGCAGTATCTGATCCCCGGAACGATCGATACCCATATGCATGTCCGCGATCCCGGTCATGTGGAGCGTGGTAATTTCTTTACTGAAACGATGTGTGCAGCCGCAGGCGGTGTGACAACGATCATGGAGCATCCGATCAGTGTTCCGCCGCAGTATAATGTGGAGATCCTGGAAAACCGGATCAAACGCGCCGAGGATCAGTGTGTTGTGGATTTCTGCTTTTACGGTGCAGCAGGTGCAGAATTCCCGGAGGAGATCACAAAGCTGGCTGCGGATGGCAGGATCGTGGCATTTAAGTCCTTTTTACATACAGCACCGCAGGGCAGATATGAGGAATTCAAAGGTCTGACAATGGCGGATGATGCAGAGCTTTTGGTCGGTATGACAGAGCTTGCCAAAACAGGTCTGATCTGTGCATTCCATGCGGAAAACAATGATCTGATCAATTATTACAGCAAGAAATTTCAGGAAGAAGGTCGTGTAGGCTTCCGTGATCATTCTCTGTCCAGACCGGTCATCACAGAGGTGCAGTCCGTTGAACGTGTGCTGCGTTTTGCAAAGGAGACAGGTGCCAGAGTGGAGATCGCCCATGTTTCTACACCGCAGGCAATGGAGCTGATCTGTAAAGCAAGGGCAGAGGGACAGGATGTGTATATTGAAACCTGTCCGCATTATCTGTTTCTGGATGAAGAGGATCAGGCAAAGCTCGGACCGTATGCAAAATGCAATCCGCCGCTGCGGAAAAAAGAGTTACAGGAAAAGCTCTGGGATTATATCAACGATGGCAGTGTGGATTATATCGGCAGCGATCACAGTCCTTTTTTACTGGAAGAAAAGACGAGAGGACTCGACAATATCTTCAAGGCAAATTCCGGTTTCCCGGGCGCAGATCTGCGTCTGCCCCTGATGCTGGATGCGGTGACAAAAGGAAAAGTATCACTGCCGCGTGTCATTGAACTGCTCTGCAAGAATCCGGCAAAGATCTTCAATATCTATCCACAGAAGGGTGAGATCAGAGTCGGTGCGGATGCGGATCTTGTCAGCTTTAATTTTGATCATGAGACGATCGTGGATAAAAATAAATGCTATTCACAGGCAAGAGAGATCGCGATTCCGTATGACGGCTGGAGACTGCAGTGCCAGCTTACCAATACCTTTGTCAGAGGCAGAAGGATCATGCAGGATGGCATCGTAGATGAAAAGGCAAAGGCATACGGAACACTCGTAACGCCAAATAAAGCAGAAGCATAGCAAAAAGTAAGGCAGGGAAATATATGAAAGCAACAGAGGAAACAACAGAAAAGCTCCTGGAGCAAAGAGAAGCATTACAGAAAAAATATGAAGCATATCAGGCAGAAGGATTGTCTTTAAATATCAGCCGCGGACTGCCCTGCAAGGAGCAGCTCGAACTGAACAAAGAAATGTTTCATGTAGTGGATGAAACAAACTGTGTGGCAGAGGACGGAACGGATGTCAGACAATACGGTGTGATGTATGGTCTGCCGGAATGTATCCGCCTGTTTTCGGAGCTGTTACATATTCCGGAGGATCGTATCGTACTTGGCGGAGAATCCAGCCTGAATCTGATGTACGATCAGTTCCTGCGCTATTATGCATTCGGAACACTCGGAGAAAAGCCGTGGAGCCAGCAGGGTAAGCTCAAATGGCTCTGCCCGGTACCGGGATATGACTGTCATTTCAATTTGACGGAAGCACTTGGTTTTGAAATGATCAACATTCCGATGACAAAGGATGGCCCGGATATGGATCTGATCGAAAAGCTGGTAGCGGAGGATCCGACGATCAAGGGCATCTGGTGCGTTCCGCAGTATACCAATCCGAGCGGTTATGTGTACAGTGATGAAACGGTGGAGCGGCTTGCAAAAATGAAGACGGCTGCGCCGGATTTCAGGATCTTCTGGGATAACGCTTATGCAGTCCATCATATTTATAAAGAAAATATTGTAAAAGATATCATGAAAGAAGCCGAAAAGTACGGAACGGAAAACAGGATCTTATATTTCTTCTCTACCGCAAAGATCACCTTCCCGGGCTCCGGTGTCTGTCTGGTGGCAACAGGAGAGGAAGGCATCGCTGAGATCAAGAGGCTGTTGAAGCTTCAGATCTTCAGCCACGATAAGATCAACCAACTCCGTCATGTCAGATATCTGAAAGACCCGGAGACGATCAAGGCACATATGAAAGATATTGCAAAAATCCTGCGCCCGCGGTTTGACCTTGTGGATCGTATCCTCACAGAGCACAGGCTGTATGATGATCTGTATACCTGGTTTAAGCCGGACGGCGGATACTTTATCACGGTAGACAGCTTTGAGGGCTGTGCAAAGGAGATCCTTTCCAGAATGCAGCAGGCAGGCGTTATGGTCGCCACGGCAGGTTCTACTTATCCGTATCACAAGGATCCGCATGATACGAATATCAGACTGGCACCGACGTATCCGCCGATCGAGGATCTGACAAAGGCAGTTACGATGTTTTCCGATGTGGCATGCCTTGTGGGCATTGAGCAGATTTTAAAGGAGAGAGGAGCCATTTAATATGAAATTTATCTGTAATACATTATACAAACATTTATTAGATCCTTCCCTGGAGGAGCAGGTGCTGTATCTGACAAACGAGCAGTGTGATGCCTGCGCCGAGGGCATTGATCTTTCGGATGTGGAAGGCATGATCATGCAGCCTTTTTACGTGAACAAAGCATTTCTGGACAGAATGCCCAATCTGAAATGGGTGCAGATCACAGGGGCAGGCTATGACAGAGTGGATGTGGAGGAAGTGAAAAAACGTGGTCTTGTGTTGACGAATACAAGAGGCGTCATGAGCATTTCCATTGCGGAGGATATTTTTTCCAAGATGCTGTTCCTTTCCCGTAAAATGCGCACGATCGAAGCCGATAAGAAAGCACACGTGTGGGAAATGTTCGGACAGGATCAGTGGATGTGCACCTGCTACGCGGATCTGTACGGCAAGACGATCGGTATTATGGGCTTCGGTTCGATCGGCAGTGAGATCGCAAAGCGTGCCAAGGCTTTTGAAATGAACGTACAGGTCTATGATATTGCAAAGATCGAGCATCCGTATGTGGACAAGTGCTTTGTCGGCGAAGGTGAGCTTTCCGCTTTCTATGCAAGCTGCGATTACATTGTGCTGAGTCTGCCGCTGAACGAGCATACAAGACATATGATCAGCACAGAGGCGTTTGACAGCATGAAAGAGTCTGCGATCTTTTTGAACGTGGCACGCGGACCGATCGTGGATACGGAAGCACTGATCGAGGCACTGAAGCAGAAGAAAATACAGGCAGCAGCCCTCGATGTGTTTGAGACGGAGCCGCTTCCGGCGGAAAGCCCGTTATGGGACATCGATAACCTGTATATGTCACCGCATAAAGCCGGTATGGGAGACAGCTGGACATACTTTATTGGACAGCTTATCATGCGGAATATCGAGAACTACAACAGCGGAAAAGAGCTTGAAAACATTATCCGGCTGTAAAAAATAAAGAAAAGAACCTTCCTTATAAAAACAGAAAATTCCTCTTGAAAAATGAGTGGGATTTTACTAGAATAGACACGCGAAAGAAAAAGGAAGGTGATAAAATGTCAACATCTATGGTAAAGGGAAGCCCGCTGAAGCTTATGCTCCGTTTTGCATTGCCGCTTCTGATCGGGAATCTGTTACAGCAGACCTATAATATCATTGATGCTGCGATCGTAGGACAGATCCTGGGAGCTTCCGCACTTGCCAGTGTAGGTGCCAGCAGCAGTGTACAGTTTCTGGTACTGGGCTTCTGTATGGGAAGCTGTGCGGGATTTGGTGTTCCGATCGCAAAATATTTTGGCGCAGGCGATCAGAAAAAGATGCGTGATTGTGTGTTTAACGGTGCTGTATTAACAGCAGCGATCGCAGTCATACTGACAACCGCCTGTGCACTTTTATGCCATTTTATATTACATATTCTGTCAGTACCGTCTGATATTTATACAGGTGCTTACGAGTACCTGATCGTGATCTTTCTGGGCATTCCGTTCACGCTGATGTATAACTATCTCTCCAGCGTGCTCCGTTCCGTGGGAGACAGCAGGACACCGTTTCTGTTTCTGGCGTTTTCCGCCTGCCTGAACATCGTTCTGGATCTGTTCTGCATTGCTGTCCTGCACTGGGGCTGTATGGGCGCTGCCATAGCGACGATTACGGCGCAGGCGATCAGCGGAATATTGTGCCTTGTATTTATTAAAAAGAAAATGCCGCTGCTGCATCTGGAACAGGAAAACCGCAAATGCCGCGGCGATGTGGAGAAGGAACTGCTCCTGATGGGGCTTCCGACCGGACTGCAGTTTTCCATCACGGCGATCGGCAGTATGGTCATGCAGTCTGCCAACAACGGGCTGGGCAGTACGTGCGTTTCCGGTTTTACGGCAGGGATGCGGATCAAGCAGTTTACGATGTGTCCGTTTGATGCCTTCGGAACAGCAACCTCTGTTTTCTGCAGCCAGAATCTGGGGGCGGGGAAAGCAGACCGTATCAAAAAGGGATTGGCGGAAGGTATGCTGGTGGCAGTTGCCTATGGCTTACTGGCAGGACTGGTACTGATCTTCCTCGGCAGACCGTTGTCGCTGATCTTCGTTAAGAAGGATGCGGTGGCAGTACTTGACGCATCCGCAAAATATCTGCGCTGTATGGGATATTTCTACTGGAGTCTTGGAATTTTAAATGTGGCGAGAATGGTCACACAAGGACTGGGATATTCCGGAAGAACGGTATTTTCCGGTGTGACGGAAATGCTGGCAAGAACAATAGTCAGTCTGGGATTTGTAGGTACATTTGGTTATACCGCTATTTGTTTCGCGGATCAGACTGCCTGGCTTTCTGCCTGCTTTTATATTGTGCCTACCTGCATACATTGTGTCAGAAAATCTGAAAAAATGTTGCAGGCAGGTAACAATGCTGCATAGCTCAGACGAAGCGCAGCGCGCCTTCTGCGGCAAGGACACGGTCTAAGCTGCCACAGGCGGAGTGTGGGGTGTAAGCACCGGTCACAGCCCCGTTGGCATAGCTGGAAATATCAAGCGTGATATCCATGCCATCGCCTTTTAAGGTGATCAGATGCGCGTTGGTGGAAACAGCCGGATCCGATATGATCGTAGAGTGTGTCTTGTCAAAACCGATACCGGCAAGTGCGATACAGGCATGGACATTGACGTTGCGCGGATACAGACTGCACACAGCTCTGGTCGGGCCGTCATAGACAAGTGTTCTCTCCGTATCTGTTCTGCCAAGGCTCTTTGGGCTCTTTGTCGTGGTGATGTGGACTTCGTTCCAGATCTTATGACCGTCAAAGATACCGTCAATGCCTAAAATGGCACCATGTGGAATATATACTTTATGTCCGTACTCTTTGCAGAGAGTACGGATTTTTTCTTCTGTTTCTTTTTCGCTGAAGGTTGTCACGGAAAACAGCATCAGGTCACAGTGCTTTAAGATCAGCTCCAGATTTGCCTTTAAGACGTTTGCCGTTGCACATTCGATGACAAGGTCTGTCTGTGCAAGCAGCGATTCATCTGCCTGGGAAAGGACAGGGCAGGAGAGATCCAGATCGTTGACAAAGCCCGGATCCTGTACGAAGGTAATTTCACCTTCTTTTGATTCGATCAGATGCTTTGCAAGTGCTTTTCCGATTTTGCCACAGCCTAAAAATCCTACTTTTTTCATTTATGATTGTCCTCGTCAGTATCCATTGGATACCACTTTCTTATCCTGATTTGTATTGATAGCGTTCCTATGCTCTGTAGCGTTCCATGATGGCAAGGATCCGTTTCATGGCATCAACTGCTGCGTCGTGATCCTGTGAGAAGTTGACACGGAAGCTGTCTGTGCAGTGGGCGCCAAATTCTGTTCCCGGTGTAATCGTGACACCTGCAAGCTCACGGACGATCTTAGCAAATTCATCGATGGAAACAGTCAGAGGCGGAAGTTTCGGGAACAGATAGCTGCCTGCATCGGTTGGTCTGACGCTAACCCCTTCGGTCTGTCTTAACAGCGCTACAAGGTCGTCACGGATCTTCTGATGAGCCAGGATACGGTCTGCCATAAAGCCTTCCGGCTCGGAAAACCACGTTTTGAATACTGCCTGACAGTAACCGGCGCAGCGCAGGGAAACGATCGCCTGCAGTTTTTCCATTCTGGTAATGACAGTCTCACTGCCGAAGGCAACACCGAGACGGAAACCGCTTAATGATTCGGTCTTGGAAGGCCCGATGATCGTTACCATTTCGTCCGGCAGTTCATCGAGTGCACATAAATGGGCATAATCTCTGCCATCAAAGATCTGGCGGGAGTAAAGCTCATCGACGATCAGGGAAACGCCGTATTTCTTTGCCAGTGCGGCGATCTGTTTTACCTCGTCAGAGGAATATACAGCACCGGTCGGGTTGTTCGGGTTAGAGAAGAGGAACAGTCTGCAGCCCTCTTTGAATACCTGCTCTAAATAGGTCAGATCGATACCGGAACCGTCTTTGCTCTCAAAATAATGCATCGGAACGGGAACAGGCGTGCATTCAAAAAATTCTGCCAGCTTTCTGTTGGCAAAGTAGTCCGGTTCCACGATGGCAACTCTGTCTCCGCGGGCAGCCATAGAGCCGATCGCAAGGAACAATGCCCCTTGTGTACCGGGCGTTAAGATAATGTTTTTGGCAGGTTCGATGGAAGCACCTGTGAATGCGGACAGCTTTTTGGCCAGCTCCTCACGCATTGTCTTCTTGCCTCTGTATTCGGTATAAGCCTGTTTGCCGCCGACCTGAAAGCCTTCTGTAAAGGCCTCCAGACTGCCCGGCAGCGGCGGAAATGCATCAACATCTCCGTGTGAGAAATCAACGACTGTGCCCGGCAGTTTTTCACCGATCAGATTGAGTGTACTTTTTTTCTGTAAGCTTTCCTGTCCCGGAGCATTGTCTACACCGAGGCGGGAGAATTTTTCTGTTAAAAGATCCATATTCTTACTTCCTTTCTTCTGGCAATCGGGAGTATCAAATTGTCATATTTTATGTACTTGATTGTAAGAAAGAATCCGCCTATAATCAAATAGATATAAATGATAGGACTTATTACAAAAATTTATAGGGGCAGAAAAATGCAGGAATATCAATATGTTTATGAAATTTATAAGGCACACAGCTTTTCAAAGGCGGCGAAAAATCTGTATGTTTCCCAGCCTGCGCTGAGTGCGACGATCAAGAAAATAGAGGAACGGCTTGGCTGCCAGTTGTTTGAACGGACGACCACTTCTTTGGAAATCACAAAGGAGGGAGAAGCCTACATAGAAACAGCAAGAAAGATCATGGATCTGGAGGAAGAGCTGAAAGTGAAGCTTGACGATCTGTCTGAGCTGAAGACAGGAAGTCTTGTGCTGGCAGGAACTGCCTTTTTTTCTTCTTATATTATCCCGCCGGTGGTAAAGGAATACCGGAGACGATACGAGCACATCAATCTGGCATTTGAAGAGTCGGACTCCCTTCTTTTATATAAGATGGCGGACGACCGTAATCTGGATCTGATCATCGATGCGGGCATCTGTGATACAGAGCATTTTGAAAAGCTTGTGTTATACCGGGAGAATATCATTCTGGCGGTTCCAAATGAAATGGTTCCCGTTTCCGTCAAAAATCTGGCATTTACAGGCGATGAGATCAAAGCTGGCAGACACTTGTCAGGGCATGACAGAAGCGTGGATATCGCCGTATTTCAGAAGCTCCCGTTCCTGCTTTTGAAAAAGGAGCATGACCTGCATCAGAGAGCAATGGCGCTTTGCGGGGAACGTGGTTTTGTTCCCATTTCGGACATGCATTTAAACCAGCTTCTGACTTCTTATAACCTGACGAAGCAGGGCTTTGGCATCTCTCTTGTTTCGGATTCCCTTGTCCGTTACAGTGAGAACCGTAATGTTTCTTATTTCAAATGTAAGACAGAAGATCCTGAATTGCTCAAACGTGATGTATTTGTGGCATATCGGAAAAACCGCCATGTGTCAAGAGCGATGAAATGCTTTATGGAGCTGGCACAGGAAATTTACAAGGATGCTTTTTAAGCCGGGAGGAACTGCGAAATGGAGCAGAGCAAAGTGAAAAGAGAAAAACAGGCAGTGGATTTCGGAAAAGATCCGATCGCAAAGATATTATTCCGCCTTGCGCCGCCGGTCATGCTGGCACAGCTCATTCAGGCATTGTACAACATTGTGGACAGTTTTTTTGTGGGACGCAATTCGGAGAGCGGACTGACAGCACTTTCTATCGTATATCCGCTGCAGCTGTTGATGATCGCACTGGCTGTAGGGACAGGCGTCGGGATCAATACGCTGATGGCACATTTCAGCGGTCTGGGAAGAGAAAGGGAAAGCCAGGAAACGGCGGGACTTGCGATGCCGCTTGCCCTTTTGTCATGGGTCATATTTGCCCTGCTTTGTTTTGTGGGGATGCCAGCTTATGCCCGAATCTCGACACATTCCGATGCGATCATCCGGGAAGTCATCGTGTACGGACGGATCGTCTGTGTATGCAGCATAGGGCTGTTTCTGGAAAGCGGCTGGACAAAGGTCTTGCAGGCGGAAGGCGATATGCGTCTGCCGATGGTGGCACAGATCGTGGGTGCGGTTGTTAATATCGTGCTGGATCCGGTGCTGATCTTTGGGCTTGGCTTTGTGCCGAAAATGGGCATTGCGGGTGCAGCGGTTGCGACCGTGGCAGGACAGATCGCAGCAGCTCTCATCGTTATGCCGAAGGGCTATCGGAAAATGCCTGCGGTTTCTACATGGAAAAATTATATCAAACGTATCTATTATCTGGGTTTTCCGAATATATTGATGCAGTCTGCATATACCTTTTATATTTTCGGTCTGAACATGATCTTAAAGGGCTTCTCCGATCAGGCAGTGACGACGCTGGGACTGTATTACAAGTGGCAGACGATCTTCTTTATCCCGCTTGGTGCGATGCAGACCTGTATCGTTCCTGTCATCAGCTATAACTATGGCGCAGGTGACAGGAAAAGATGCCATAAGACTGTCATGGAGGCACTTTTATTTGGCATGGGCTTTATGCTGGTAACAGGTGTGCTCTGCTTTGAAACGATTCCGGGACCAATGCTGCGTGTTTTTTCAAGAGATGAGGAAGTGATCCGGATCGGTGTTAACGCATTCCATATCATTGGACTATCCTTCCTTCCGCTCGTCAGTTCTCTGACATTCCCTGTTTTTTTTCAGGCGATCGGTTCGTTTTTCAAGAGCTCGTTTCTGACGGTGCTTCGTACGGTGTGCTTATTCGTACCGCTGGGCTATGCCTTTTCCCGTCTGGGGCTTGACTGGTTCTGGCTGACCTTCCCTTGCACGGAGATCATCACAACGACGGTCAGCCTGCTTTTGTACCGGAAATTTTACAGGCAGGCAAGATAATGGTATTTTTGGCAAAAGGAAGAACCGGAACAATTATTTTTAAAGGGATACGGATTGGGACTGTAAAATCGGAAAGAAAACACGAAAGATATGTTGAATAATTGTATGTGAAAGGATTTATATGACAAAAAACAGATACAATATTCAAACAATAATATGAAAATAATCAAATATTCAAATAATCTGACAACTTGCCGAAAAGTTACTATTTACAAATGAAAAAAATAGAGGTATAGTTTCTCTAACAAAAGAAAACCGACTGGCAGCAGACAGGGAAAGGAGTCAGATCATGTTTGACGCACAACCATCTGCCAAACGACCACCGTTATATCGGTCATCGTTTGAGCATGACAACTGCGGTATCGGTGCCTGCGTAAATATCAAAGGACAAAAGAGCAGGGCGACCGTAGAAAACGCACTTAGAATTGTAGAAAATCTTGAACACAGAGCCGGCAAAGACGCCGAGGGTAAGACCGGAGACGGAGTAGGTATCCTGACACAGGTATCGCACAAGTTCTTCTCAAAGGTCACAAATACCCTCGGCTTTTCTATTGGTAAGGAGAGAGAATACGGAGTAGGTATGTTCTTCTTCCCACAGGATGAGCTGCAGCGTAACCAGGCGAAAAAGATGTTTGAGATCATTGTGGAAAAGGAAGGCATGGAGTTTTTAGGCTGGAGAGAAGTACCGACTTATCCGTCCGTGCTTGGCCATAAGGCAATCGAATGTATGCCTTATATCATGCAGGCATTTATCAAAAAGCCTGATGATGTGGCAAAGGGACTTGATTTCGACCGCAAACTTTATATTGTCAGACGTGTCTTTGAGCAGTCTACAGATGTGACTTATGTGGTATCCCTGAGCAGCCGTACGATCGTTTATAAAGGTATGTTCCTGGTCGGACAGCTTCGTACCTTCTTTAAGGATCTGCAGGATGAGGATTACGAGTCAGCGATCGCGATCGTACATTCCCGTTTCTCCACAAACACAAACCCGAGCTGGGAAAGAGCACATCCAAACCGGTTCATCGTGCACAACGGCGAGATCAACACGATCCGCGGTAATGCAGATAAGATGCTTGCCCGTGAAGAAAATATGGAATCCGAGCATCTGCATGGAGAACTGCACAAGATCCTGCCTGTGATCAATGCATCCGGTTCCGATTCCGCGATGCTTGACAATACACTGGAATTCCTTGTCATGAGTGGTATGGATCTGCCACTGGCAGTCATGATCACGATTCCGGAGCCATGGGCAAATAATAAGACAATGTCCCAGAAGAAGAAGGATTTCTATCATTATTATGCAACGATGATGGAGCCATGGGACGGACCGGCTTCTATCCTGTTTTCAGACGGTGATGTAATGGGTGCGGTACTTGACCGTAACGGTCTGCGTCCTTCCAGATACTTTATTACGGATGATGATCAGCTGATCCTCTCTTCCGAGGTCGGTGTTCTGCCGATCGATCCGACAAAGATCGTGAAGAAAGAAAGGCTCCGTCCGGGCAAGATGCTTTTAGTAGATACGGTAAAAGGCCGTGTCATTGATGATGATGAGATCAAGGATGCCTATGCAGGCAAAGAACCATATGGTGAATGGCTGGATTCCAACCTGGTAGAGCTGCATTCCTTAAAGATCCCGAATGAGCGTGTTCCGGAATTTACTTATGAAGAAAGACAGCGTATGCAGAAAGCATTCGGTTACACGTATGATGAGCTGAAGCAGAGCATTCTGCCGATGGCAAAAAATGGCGGTGAAGCGATCGCAGCCATGGGTGTGGATACCCCGCTTCCGGTACTCAGCAAAGCAAAACATCCGCTGTTCCACTATTTCAAACAGCTGTTCGCACAGGTAACGAACCCTCCAATCGATGCGATCCGTGAGGAGGTCGTTACTTCTACAACGACTTATATCGGAACAGACGGTAACCTGCTTGAAGAATCACCGAAAAACTGTAATGTGCTGCAGGTCAACAATCCGATCCTGACCAATACCGATCTGATGAAGATCAAGAGCATGAAGGCGGAAGGCTTCAAGGTAGAAACCGTTCCGATTACCTACTATAAAAATACAAGTCTGGAGAAAGCGATCGACAGATTATTCGTGGAAGTGGACAGAGCATTCCGTGATGGTGTCAATATTATCATCCTGTCCGACAGAGGTGTGGATGAAAACCATGTGGCAATCCCGTCATTGCTTGCAGTATCCGCTCTGCAGCAGCATCTGGTTACCACAAAGAAACGTACAAGTGTTGCGATCATTCTGGAAAGTGCAGAGCCGAGAGAGGTACATCACTTTGCAACGCTGTTAGGCTTTGGTGCCTGCGCGATCAACCCGTATCTGGCACAGGAGTCCATCAAGGAGCTGATCGACAACCATATGCTGGATAAGGACTACTATGCGGCAGTAGATGATTACAACCATGCGGTACTGAGCGGTATCGTCAAGATTGCCTCCAAGATGGGTATCTCCACGATCCAGTCCTACCAGGGTTCCAAGATCTTTGAAGCGATCGGTATCGATTATGATGTGATCAACAAATACTTTACAGATACAGTCTGCCGCGTCGGCGGTATTACAATGAAGGATATCGAGCAGCAGGTAGATGAGCTGCATTCTCTGGCATTTGATCCGCTGGAGCTTGCAACAGACCTGACACTTGACAGCCCGGGTCATCATAAGATGCGTTCCGGCGGTGATGAACATCTGTACAATCCAAAGACGATCCATCTGCTGCAGGAAGCAACAAGACGTGGCGATTATGAAATGTTCAAGCAGTATACAGCCTGCGTGAATGATGAAACAAGCATCAAGACACTGCGTGGACTGATGGATTTCAAGTATCCGAAGAAGGGCATTCCGCTTGAAGAAGTGGAGAGTGTGGATTCTATCGTAAAACGATTCAAGACAGGTGCAATGTCCTATGGTTCCATTTCACAGGAAGCACATGAATGTCTGGCGGTAGCCATGAACAACTTAGGCGGTAAATCCAATACCGGTGAAGGCGGCGAGGATTTGGAGCGGCTTTCCATCGGACCGGACGGACTGAACAAATGCTCTGCAATCAAGCAGGTAGCGAGTGGTCGTTTCGGTGTAACAAGTAAATATCTGACCAGTGCAAAGGAAATCCAGATCAAGATGGCACAGGGGGCAAAACCGGGTGAAGGCGGACATCTGCCGGCAGGTAAGGTATATCCGTGGATCGCAAAGACCCGTCATTCCACACCGGGTGTCGGTCTGATCTCCCCGCCACCACATCATGATATTTATTCAATCGAAGATCTGGCGCAGCTCATTTACGATCTGAAAAATGCCAATAAAGATGCCCGTATTTCTGTGAAGCTCGTATCAGAATCCGGTGTCGGAACAGTCGCAGCAGGTGTTGCAAAAGCCGGTGCGCAGGTAGTCCTTGTTTCCGGTTATGACGGTGGTACAGGTGCTGCACCGCGTAACTCCATCCACAATGCGGGTCTTCCGTGGGAGCTTGGTCTTGCCGAGACACATCAGACACTGATCATGAACGGACTGAGAAACAAAGTCATTATCGAGACAGACGGTAAGCTGATGAGCGGACGTGACGTTGTGATCGCAGCACTGCTCGGCGCTGAGGAATACGGTTTTGCAACAGCACCGCTTGTTACCATGGGCTGTGTGATGATGCGTGTCTGCAACCTGGATACCTGTCCGGTCGGTATTGCAACCCAGAACCCGGAGCTTCGTAAGCGTTTCCGCGGTAAACCGGAATATGTCGAAAACTTCATGCGTTTTATCGCTGAAGAAATGCGTGAATATATGGCACAGCTTGGTATCCGTACGATCGATGAACTGGTTGGACGTACCGATCTTCTGAAGGTACGCGAGGGTCTGGATGCCAGATATGAACGTATCGACCTGAGCAATATTTTAAATAACCCATATGCAGGAAGTAAGGAAAAGGTAACTTTTGATCCGAAACAGGCATATGATTTCCATCTGGAAAAGACAAAAGATGAAAAGGTACTCTTAAAGCAGCTTGGCAAGGCGCTCGAAACAGGTGCAAAGAGAAGCATAGAAGTGGATGTTACCAACACAGACCGTGCATTTGGTACGATCCTCGGTGCAGAGATCACGAAGCGTTTCTACAATACGTTACCTGAGGACACCTACCGTGTACTTTGTAACGGCGCGGGCGGTCAGAGCTTTGGTGCTTTCATTCCGAAGGGACTGACACTGGAGCTTGTCGGTGATTCCAATGACTACTTCGGCAAAGGTCTTTCCGGCGGTAAGCTGATCGTATATCCACCGAAGGGCAGCAAGTTCAAGCAGGATGAGAACATTATCATCGGTAACGTGGCATTGTACGGTGCAACAAGCGGTAAAGCCTTTATCAACGGTGTGGCGGGAGAACGTTTCTGCGTTCGTAACTCCGGCGCGATCGCTGTTGTGGAAGGTGTCGGTGATCACGGCTGTGAATATATGACAGGCGGCCGTGCAGTCATCCTGGGCTGTGTCGGCAAGAACTTTGCAGCCGGTATGAGCGGCGGTATTGCTTATGTACTCGATGAAAACAATGATCTGTATACAAAGGTCAACAAAGATATGGTTTCTTCTTCCGAAATTACATCCAAATATGATGTACTGGAGCTGAAGGATATGATCAAGGAGCATGTTGCCTATACAAACTCCGAAAAGGGCAAACAGATCCTCGATAACTTCGGAGAATATCTGCCGAAGTTCAAGAAGATCATCCCACATGACTATGAACGTATGCTGAAAGCGATCGTGCAGATGGAGGAAAAGGGACTTTCCGCAGAACAGGCACAGATCGAGGCATTTTATGCCAACAAAAATAAGTAGGAGGTGGCAGCATGGGAAAACCAACAGGCTTTATGGAGTATGAAAGACAGGTTTCAATAGCCGAGGAACCGAAAGAGAGAATCAAACATTTTAACGAATTCCATACGCACCTTCCGAAAGAAAAACAGCAGCTGCAGGGTGCAAGATGTATGGAATGCGGTGTACCGTTCTGTCAGGCAGGCATGGATCTGTGCGGTATGACGAGCGGATGTCCGCTGCATAACCTCGTTCCGGAATGGAACGATCTGGTATACACCGGAAACTGGCAGCAGGCATATAACAGACTGAAAAAGACGAATAACTTCCCGGAATTTACTTCCCGCGTCTGCCCGGCACTTTGCGAAAATGCATGTACGTGCGGACTTTACGGGGATCCGGTGGCAACCAAGGAAAATGAATATGCCATCATCGAAAATGCCTATGAAAAAGGCTATGCAGCACCGAACCCGCCGAAGGTCAGAACCGGTAAAAAGGTGGCGGTTGTCGGCAGCGGCCCAAGCGGACTGGCGGTTGCGGACCAGCTCAATAAGCGGGGACATTTGGTAACGGTATTTGAAAGACATGACCGGATCGGCGGACTGCTTATGTACGGTATTCCGAATATGAAGCTGGAAAAGAGGATCATCGACCGGAAGATCGATGTGATGAAGGCAGAGGGTGTTACATTTGTGACAAACACAGATATCGGTAAAGATATCAAGCCTGCAAAGCTGCTGGCGGACTTTGACCGTGTGGTGCTCTGCTGCGGTTCTTCCAACCCGCGTGACATTACAGCACCGGGCAGAGATGCGGAGGGCATTTACTTTGCGGTTGATTTCCTGAGCCGGAATACAAAATCCCTTCTGGATTCTGATTTCAAGGATGGAAACTATGTCAGCGCAAAGGGCAAAAACGTGATCATCATCGGTGGCGGTGATACCGGAAATGACTGTGTCGGTACTTGTATGCGACATGGCTGCAAATCTGTGACACAGATTGAAATGATGCCAAAAGCACCGGATAAACGTGCGGCAAACAACCCATGGCCGGAATGGCCGAAGATCTGTAAGACAGATTACGGTCAGGAAGAGGCGATCGCTGTATTCGGGCATGATCCGCGTATTTATGAATCTACCGTAAAAGAGTTCATCAAAGATAAAAACGGCAGGCTGAAAGCGGTTAAGATCGTAAAACTTGCATGGGAAAAGGATCCTCAGACAGGCAGAATGAATAGTAAAGAAGTAGCAGGAAGTGAAAAGATCATGGACTGCGAGCTTGTACTCATTGCTGCAGGCTTTCTGGGGGCACAGAAATACGTCACAGATGCGTTCAAGGTAGAACTGACGCCAAGAACCAATGTGAAGACAGAGCAAGATAGTTTTAAAACAAACGTGAAAAATGTCTTTGCAGCGGGCGATATGCACACAGGACAATCCCTGGTTGTCAAAGCGATCAGACAGGGACGCGAATGCGCACGTGAAGTAGATGAGAGTCTGATGGGCTACTCCAATCTGTATGTTCAGTAAAAAATACTTCAATTTGGATACGAAAAGGAAAAAATGACGTAAATTATAAGAAAAATGTGCAAAAAAATGAATGGATCAGGTGTTTCATTAGTGACTTTTTTACAAGGATGACTGAAGCAAAATGAATGCACTGTGCAGGATTGCACGGAAAATGCCCAAAAGCAAAATTGTATTAAAATAAATACTTTACTTTTTGCGCAAATTGGGTATAATGCAAACAATGAAACAAAAAATCAGTATTCTGGCATAGTAAGAAAGGTGGTAATTTCTATGACACAACACAAGATTTTTTTAAGACATGATGAAGTAAAAGAATTTGTAAAGAGAGCATCCGCATGCGATTTTGACATTGACATTTCTTATAATCACTATACAGTAGACGCAAAATCCATTTTAGGCGTATTAGCTCTGGATTTCAGACAGGCATTGACAGTTTGCTGTCATGGCTATGATGAAGGCTTTGAAAAATATCTTGGTAAGTACGCAATGGCTTGCTAAGTATATGGCAGGAACAGACGAAACACCCCCGACAACGTCGGGGGTGTTTTTGTTATGGCGATGAGGAAAATGCACGCATTTATGCGGTGCATTTGACGACCGCTGATCAGAGCGAGATTCGCAGAGAGTATCTTGTCTCTGTTTTGCTGGGGGCTGTATTGTCATTCATACAAAATAATGATTTTCAGCAAATATGTATGAATGACAGCAGGGGCTAAAAGGCAGGATTCGTCCTAAATAAAGATTAAAGCAAAAAAAGTATGAAGAATAAGGCATAAAATGAAAGAAAGCGAGAATGTGATGGAAAATTTGCTGTGATTTTTCGCCTTTTTTAGGACAATTGATGCAAATGGATGAATTTATCCCAGAAGGGCAAATTAAGATTCATCCAAAATCGATAAAAATAACAAAGATGGATGAAAATAGGCAAGCCGCCATCCATAACCTGCATACGAGACTTGACACCTCCCATGCAGTGGGAGACAATAAGAAAGGTCCTATATATGAATCCTGACAGAGGAGTCAGGCAATATAGAAAATAGACAGGAAATACAGGCAGCAAATACAGAAAACACAGGCAGCAAATACAGATAACGGCAGGCAGCAAATACAGATAAAGATACAGACAGAAAACACAGGCAGAGAAAACAGAAAGGAGGTGCCAATGTGGATATTCAGATTTCAGTGCGGAATCTTGTGGAATTTATTTTCCGGGAAGGTGATATTGATAACAGACATGCGGCTTCGCCGGATGCCATGCAGGACGGCAGCAGGATCCACAGGATGATCCAGAAGCGTATGGGGCTGGAGTATGAAGCGGAGGTGCCTCTTCGGTATACGGTGCCCTATGAGAACTATCGGATCCAGATCGAGGGGCGTGCGGATGGCGTGATCCACCGGGAAAACGGGCAGGTGATCGTGGACGAGATCAAGGGCACCTATCAGGATCTGAAGCATATCAAGGAACCTAAGAAAGTCCACCTGATGCAGGCACTCTGTTATGCGTTTATTGTGGCGGAAAAAGAAGATCTGCGGGAGATCGGTGTCCGTATGACATATTGCAATATGGATACGGAGGAGATCAAATATTTCCATGAAACCTATACCAGAGTGGAAGTTCGAAATTGGTTCTGGGATCTTATGGATCAATATAAAAAATGGGCAGATTTCACTTATGAATGGCATCAGAAGCGGCAGGAGAGCATCCATGCACTTGCCTTTCCGTTTGCGTACCGGGCGGGACAGAAAGAACTGGTCGGACATGTGTATCAGACGATCTGCCACAAAAAGAAGTTGTTCATTCAGGCACCGACCGGCGTGGGAAAGACGATCTCGACGATCTTTCCGGCGGTGAAGGCGGTCGGAGAGGAAAAGGCGGATAAGATCTTTTATCTGACGGCAAAAACGATTACCAGAACGGTGGCAAAGGAAGCCTTTTCTATTCTGGCAGAGAAAGGGCTCTGCTATAAAACGGTGCTGCTGACGGCAAAGGAAAAAATCTGTCCGTTGGAGGAGTGCAGCTGTAATCCGGTGGACTGCCCTTATGCGAAAGGACATTTCAGCAGGATCAATGATGCAATTTATGCACTTTTGCAGGAACGGGACTGTTTTGACAGGGATACGGTGCTGGCGTATGCGGAGCAGTTTTGTGTCTGCCCGTTTGAAATGTCGCTGGATATGAGCCTGTTTTCGGATGCGGTGATCTGCGATTACAACTATCTGTTTGATCCGTATGTACATTTAAAACGCTTTTTTACGGAGGGGATCAAAGGTCCGTATCTGTTTTTGATTGATGAAGCACACAATCTTGTGGAACGTGGACGGGAAATGTATAGTGCACAGCTTGTGAAAGAAGATTTTCTTGCTTTGAAAAAGACGATTAAGGAATACAAGACGGGACTGGATAAGTATATTGACCGCTGCAATAAGGAACTGCTTGCCCTTAAAAAAGAGAAGTGCGATATGGTCGTGGAGTCTGCAGGCAGTTTTACGATGCAGTTGTCAAGATTGCACAGCGCGATCGGGACTTATCTGGAGGATCATGAGGACAGCCCGGTGCGGGAGGAGATCCTGCAGTTTTATTTTGAAGCCGGACGGTTTCTCGATGTCAGTGAACGGCTGGACGAGCATTACCGGATCTATACGCGCCTCAGAGAAGATGGCAGCTTTCTGATCCGGGAATACTGTATCGACCCTTCTTTACGTCTGCAGGAATGTATGGACGAAGGTGTGGCTTCAATCCTGTTTTCGGCGACATTTCTGCCAATCCAGTATTATAAGCAGCTTTTGGGTGGAACAAAGGAAGATTTTGAAGTGTATGCAAGCTCTGCGTTCCATAAGGAACAGATGCAGCTGCTTCTGGCAAGTGATGTCACAAGCCGTTATACAAGACGCTGCGAGCTGGAATACTATCATATCGCTGCCTATATTTCCAATATTGTGACGCAGAGAAGCGGCAATTACATGATTTTCTTTCCGTCCCACCAGTTTTTGGAGCAGGTATATAACTGTTATATGGACCGCTTTTATATAGAAGAAACACAGGAATGTATCGTGCAGCAGGAATACATGAACGAAACGGCCAGAGAACAGTTCCTGAAGCGTTTTGCGGTAGCAGAATCCGTTTCAGATACAGCTGAAACAAACAGTGCCCTTTCCTGGGAAAGCCTTGTGCATATGGAAATCGAACAGGAAGAAAAAAGTTTGTTGGGATTCTGTGTGCTGGGCGGCATTTTCTCGGAAGGAATCGATCTGAAGGGGGAAAGTCTGATCGGTGCGATCATCGTCGGAACCGGTCTGCCGCAGGTCTGCTTTGAACGGGAAATGTTGAAGGACTACTTTGATGCGGAAGGAAAAAACGGATTTGATTTTGCTTATCGGTATCCGGGCATGAATAAGGTGCAGCAGGCAGCAGGCAGGGTGATCAGAAGCGAAACAGATCGCGGGATCGTGGCACTTTTAGATGACCGCTTTTTGCAGACCGGGTATCAGAAACTGTTCCCACGGGAGTGGCAGTCTTATCGGCGCGTCACCGGAGAGAGCTGCGCAGAGGCGGTGGATAACTTCTGGAAAAACACAGAAACAGATAAATAACGTAAGATATCAAAAGATATCCACACAAAAGAGTTGACATAAAAGAAAAAGGAAAATGCATGTTATGAAATTGATAAAATGTCGAAAAATCTCGAAAAATCAATTATGACATGCATTTTTTGCAATTTTAGACAGCAAATTTCGGAGAAGACAGGCTTGTCATAATGTGTGGATAACTATGTGGAAAGTGTGGATTTCTCGGGAAAAGGGGATAACTTATCCCAAATCCGGCTTTTGCAGGGAGGGGAAAAGGCCTGCAAGACATCTTGCAAAATGTGACGACCGGTGAATTGTGCTTATGTCAACTATGAGAATCGGCTTCGTATAAAATAACAGGATGTGTAAAATAAGAGAGGAAATGCCGGATGACACAGATATTTCACATATTCCATGCATGGAATCCGGAGCCGTATCTTGGTTTTGCCGCCGGAGTGTGATATAATAATGAGCGCTAAAGAAAAACAAGCGACAACTGTCATGCATCGAAGATGCATGATGTAGCCACGGCTCATCGTCGTAGACGATTATGCATGAGCAGTGGTTCATGACAGGTGGCATTTGTTTTTCTGGCGCCATTAGCGAACGAATATCCTGCAAGGGATACCGTAGCAGGATGTGGAGTGCGATAGCACGGATTTGTGAGCAAATACATAATGAGCACCAAAGAAAAACAAGATAAGGAAAACAAACTTCAGAAAAGAGGAATGAAATTATGTGGGCATATGAAAGCGTGTTTTATCAGATTTATCCGCTGGGCTTTTGCGGGGCACCGTTTGAAAACGACGGTGTGGAAGTAAACAGAATCCAGAAAGTGATCGACTGGATCCCGCACATCAAAAAGCTGGGAGCAAATGCGATCTACTTCTCGCCGGTATTTGAATCTGATACGCATGGCTATAACACAAGAGATTATACAAAGATCGATAAGCGCCTTGGCACAAATGCAGATTTTGCTAAAGTATGTGCTGCATTACATAAGGAAGGTATCCGTGTGGTGCTGGACGGTGTGTTCAATCATGTGGGTAGAGGATTCTGGGCATTTCAGGATGTTTTGCAGAATCGTGAGAATTCCCGGTATAAAGACTGGTTTGCCCGGATCGATTTCGGTGGCAATTCCAATTATAATGACGGGCTCTGGTATGAAGGCTGGGAAGGCAACTATGATCTGGTCAAGTTAAACCTCAGAAACGAAGAGGTGGTACAGCACATTTTCAGTGCGATCAAGGGCTGGATCGAAGAATTTGATATCGATGGACTGCGTCTGGATGTGGCATATTGTCTGGACGAAGACTTCGCAAGACGTCTGCGGAGCTTCTGTGACAGTCAGAAGCAGGACTTCTTCTTAGTAGGAGAAATGCTGCACGGTGATTATAACAGAATGATGAATGACCAGATGTTCCACTCCGTAACGAATTACGAGTGCTACAAAGGCTTGTTCTCCAGCTTCAACAGCATGAATATGTTTGAGATCGTTCATTCTCTGCTGCGTCAGTTTGGACCGGAGAATTGGACGTTATATAAAGGGAAACATCTGTTATCATTTGTAGATAACCATGATGTTTCGAGAATTGCAAGCAATCTGACAAACGAAAAGCATCTGCCACTCATCTATGCCATGATGTTCGGTATGCCGGGTATCCCATGTGTTTATTACGGAAGCGAATGGGGCGCAAAGGCAAATAAGAGCGAGGGCGATCCGGCACTTAGGGCAAGCTTTGACGCACCTGTCTATAATGAACTGTCTGCTTTCATCACAAAGCTGGCAGAAGCAAAGAAGAACAGCGAAGCACTGAACTATGGCAGCTTCCGCAGTGTGGTACTGACAAACAGACAGTGCATCTTTGCAAGAGAAACAGCAAATGAAAGAGTTTTTGTGGCGATCAATGCGGATGAAAACAGCTATACAGCACATTTTGATGCTGGCTGTGGACAGGCTGTTGATTTAATAACAGGTGATACACATGATTTCGGCGGTGGCAGCGAGCTGGCACCGTACAGTGCGGCATTTTGGAAAACGGAGCGATAAATGGCAGGTAAAACAGTTATCCGTGTAAAAGACCTCTATAAAGTATACCGTGTCGGCGACAGTAAGGTAAAGGCGCTCAACGGCGTGGATTTTACGATACAAAAGGGCGAATTCTGTTCCATCGTGGGTACATCCGGTTCCGGTAAGTCTACTCTGCTGAATATGCTGGCAGGCCTTGAAAAGCCAACAAAGGGACAGATCGTGATCGCGGGAGAACATATTGAAAAGAAAAGCGAGAATCAGCTTGTTAAATTCAGAAGAGAGCATATCGGCTTTATCTTTCAGTCGTTTAATCTTCTGCCGGCTTTAAGTGCCGTGGAAAATGTGGCACTGCCGCTTACTTTTCAGGGAATGGATAAAGCAAAACGATTGGAAAAAGCAGCACAGGTACTGGATTTGGTAGGACTTTCCAAGCATAAGGATCACAAACCGACACAGATGTCAGGCGGTCAGCAGCAAAGGGTCGGTATTGCCAGGGCACTCGTTGTGAATCCACAGATCATTTTTGCGGATGAGCCGACGGGAAATCTGGATTCCCATACCTCGGCGGAGGTCATGGAACTGATCAGGAGGATTATCCATGAACAAAACCAGACACTTGTTATGGTAACGCATGATGATCATCTGGCAGGCTTTGCAGACCGGATCTTCCGGATCTCGGATGGTAAGATCGTCAGTATTGAAGCAGGAAGAGAACAATAATAGAGTAGACAGCGCATGAAATAAAGGAGGAGTTCGTTTCATGACTATGAAATTGAAAAAAGCAGGAATTGCACTTCTGACAGCAATGCTTGTTCTGGGAAATGTAACGCCTGTTATGGCAACACAAACATCAGGAACACAGCAGACGACAAAGACAGATACATTGCAGGAAGAAAAAGAAGATGCAGTAAAAGAGATTGGGGACTATGGCAGTATTACAAAGCTGAAGACCGATGCAGAGACAGCAAAAAAGATAGATGATCTTGTTGCCAAATATCAGGAGCTGATCGGAACGGCGGATAAGGATAAGAATAAATCGGGACTTTCCACTTCTGCCAGCATTGAGGATTGCGTCTCAAGTGCAAAGGCAGCGATCGATGCACTTGTAGCAGGCGATGATAACAGTGGTCAGGATGATACGAATGTGAATCCATCCTCCACAAGTGACTTTGTGATGGTGGGAGGTGACTGGGTCACACCGGTTGCAACCTACGGACAGAATGTCAATATTGTGCTTCCGGTTGTCAATATGGGCAGTGTGAACCTTGCAAATATATCTGTAACGCCTGTTATTTCAAATGCGGTAACAGAATGGCCGTTTGAGATCGAAACCAGCGGTTATACGCAGACGATCACAGATCTGCCGGGAAAAGGCAACGGACAGAGTGATATGGACAGAAGACGGGAGCTGACCTGGACGCTGAAAACAAGAGAGGATGCGCCGTCAGGCTATTACAAGCTGCAGTTTACCGCTTTATATTATGTGGGAACGGAAGCGGAAAGTGCGACACTGACTACTTATGTCAAGGTTGTCGGTGCACCGGGCAGTGGTAATATCGAGTCAGAGGGAAGCGGCAGTTCGACGCCGCGTGTCATTGTAACAGGATTTACGACCGATCCGGCGGAGGTCAATGCGGGAGATACCTTTACGCTGACACTGCATTTGAAAAATACATCCAAGAGAACGGCAGTATCCAATATGCTTGTTAATTTTACCGCACCGTCGGAAGGCAGTGATACGGAAAATACGTATGCTGCTTTTCTGCCGACATCCGGTTCTAATACAGCTTATATCAGCTCTATCGGCAAAAATGCCACAACAGATCTTTCAATAGAAATGACAGCAAAATCCGATCTATCGCAGAAGCCGTATCAGCTTGATGTGACAATGGATTATGAAGATGATTCTTATACGGCATATACGTCTACAGCAGATGTATCGATTCCGATCCATCAGGCAGCAAAATTCGAACTCAGTACACCGGAGATCCTGCCGGCTACGATCTCGGTCGGAAACGAAGCTGATATCATGTTCAGCATTTACAATACAGGAAAAACGACATTGTATAATGTACAGGTAAAATTTGAAGGTGATTCCATTACCGGTGGTGAAAGTTTTATCGGTAAAATCGAGGCAGGCGGTACCGGAACGGTAGACGCACTTGTGACCGGGCAGGCTGCCACAAAAGACGACGGAACGATCAAGGCAGTTATCACTTATGAAGATGAAGCGGGCAATGAATCCAGCTATGAACAGGAAATGACTCTGATGGTAACGGAAGATACAGGCTTGTCCGGTATGGATGACTGGGATATGGAGGAAATAGAATACAACGACTCCACGGGAAGCAGCAAAAAGGCTGTAATTATTACATTGATTGTTGTCATCCTGCTTGTGATAGCAACTGTTATTATAATTCTTCTGAAAAAGCGTAAAGCGAAAAAGATGCTTGCGGAAGAGCTCGATCTGTTGGAAGAGGATGAAGACGAAACAGATGCTGCAGCTGACGGAGAAAAGGACGAAAACGGAAAGGACGACGCGGATGAAATTTCGTGATATGCTTCGCATGAGCTTAAGCAGTCTGTGGAAACGGAAAGTGCGGACGTTTCTGACCGTGCTTGGTGTTGTGATCGGTACCGCATCTATTGTGGTCATGATCTCACTCGGACTGGGGCTTTCCAGAGCATCTATGGCTGAAATTGAAAAATATGGTGGAATAACAACTGTTACCGTAACTGAACAGGATTCTTATACGGTGGATTCCTCTATTACCGGAGCTGCTTCCCAGTCGCAGACAGTGGAGCATCTGGATGATGATCTTGTGGATAATATTTTGCAGCTGGATCATGTGAAGGATGCCTATCCGGTGCTGGATACGGATGCGCTTGCTATTTCCGGCGGTTTTCAGGCAAATATTCAGATCAGAGGTGTGGCGGCGGATAAAATGCAGAATCTGCAGCTGAATCTGGGAAGAGGAAGCCTCCCACAGCCGGGAGAGGGGCAGCTTTCCGTTGTATACGGCAATATGGTACTGGGCGATTTCTATAATGACAAGACCGGAGAAGGCTACTGGTATAACGGCACACTGCCGGATATCGACCTGATGACAGATACGATTTTATATGTTTTTGATGTGGACCGCTACTATAATGCGATCTGGGGCGGTACGGATGACAAAGGACAGGCAGTTACCATGCCAAAGAAATATGTAGTGGATACCGCGGGCGTCGTGGCCGGCGGCATGGAGGATTACAACAGTAACAGTAGTTATGTATTCTGTGATCTGGAACAGCTTAAAACACTTCTGCGAAAGGAATTCAGGGGTTCTGTGATCCCCGGTCAGCCTACAACGGCAAATGGAAAAGCCTATAAAGATATTTACTATACAAGCATTATCGTGAATGTCGATAATATGGATTATGTCCAACAGGTCCAAAATGAGATCAATGACATGGGCTATCAGGCGACTTCAAATGCAGAGTGGGTTGCCTCCATGCAGGGACAGTATAAATATATCCAACTGGCACTTGGTGGGATCGGTGCAGTCTCTCTGTTTGTTGCGGCGATCGGCATTGCCAATACGATGATGATGTCGATTTATGAACGGACAAAGGAGATCGGTATTATGAAGGTGCTCGGTTGTGATATGCGTAATATCCAGAGCATGTTCCTGATGGAAGCGGGCTATATCGGTCTGATCGGCGGTGCAATCGGTCTGGAGCTCAGCTATGGCTTGTCGGCGGTGATCAACTCTGTGGTCAAGACGGTTGATCTCGGTGTGGATGAAGCGGTCAGTGCCAGCGTGGGGCTTTCCTATATCCCATTGTGGCTGGCTGCGCTTTCGATCGTGTTTGCGGTACTGGTCGGTATGGTCGCAGGCTTTTTCCCATCCCTGCGGGCGATGAAATTAAGTCCGCTGGCTGCGATCCGTACAGAATAGAAATGGTGATAACATACTTATAGAGAGAAAAGACCATCCGAAAAATGGTCTTTTTTCATATCATACAGTATTGTCTGGTATTATTTTTAACAGTGCATCTATAAAAAATGATACCTGCCCGGCGGGAAAACGGGTACAATAAATGTAAGAAGATAGATAAACTGCCACAGTCTGCCCTTTTGTGGGCGATGAACAGAAAGGAAGGCAGGGCATGGAATTATTAAAACTGGTGATCGTGGATGATGAGGCAATTCTACTGCAGGGACTTTTGCAGACTTATGACTGGGAGCAGATGGGCTTTCGTGTTGTCGGAAGTGCCATGAGCGGCGAGCAGGCGATCGGGGTAATTGAACAAGAGCGGCCCGATGTTGTGCTGACGGATATCAGGATGCGGCAGATCAGTGGTCTGATGGTCATGGAGGAAATGTCAAAAAGAGGTATTGACTGCCTGTTTATTGTGCTCAGTGCTTACAGGGATTTTGAATATGCACAGAAAGCCTGCGATATGGGTGCGTACGCTTATCTTTTAAAGCCGATCGAGGATGATAAGCTGACGGAAACGATGACGGGTGCTTATGAGCAGTGCATGAAAAAGATCCGGGAAACAAAGAAGCTGCATAAGATGGAAGATATCCTGCGCAGGGATGAAAATAATTTCCTGCAGGTTATGGTGCAAAAATATATCCGCGGAGAACTTCTGCCGGAGCAGATGCTGGAAATTTTTGAGACGCTCGAGGAGATGCCACAGCCCAATGAAAAATATATTGCTGTATTTGCGGATATCGATCTTGTTTATCAGATCACCGCACCGGCAGATTTTGAAAAAAGCAGACAGCTTCTGGCACAGTATCTGGAAACAGAGCTGCTGCCACTGTATCCATGCTTCCACTTTGTCGGAAGATCGGGTGTTTTGATCTATATCCTGCATACAGAGGACAACAGCGCGGTGCAGGCGGCAAGACAGGTACTTGATCAGGCGGGAAAAGCGATCGACAGACCGGTTGCGGCTGCGGTTTCCAGACCGTACAAGGGAATTGAAGGGCTGCAGAAATGCTGTCAGGAAGCGGATCAGATCCTGTTGCAGGCGGGAGAAAACGGAGAAGGCATTTTTGCCATGCAGAAGCCGGAAGAGGATTTCAAACAGAGAGAGATGATGGAATCGATCACGGCGATCCTTGGTGCAGTCCGCAAAAATGCGGATGCGGATCTGAAAAATGCGTTTGTTTCCTTTATTTACCAACTGCCGCCGGAAGAGGAAAAACAGTGCAGCTACATTCATTACCTGATGATCCATGCGGATGATATGCTGATGGAAACCTATGGCATGACAGACCGCCTGCGAGATAAAATCAGCAGATATTACCAGAATCTGCAGAATTTAAGCCCTGCCAGAGCAGTGGATGTGTGCTATAAGATCCTGCTGGAAGCGATCCATGACAGACAGGAGATCGCAGCGGGAGAGGACGGCGGCTCCACGGAGAAATATATGGCGGAAGCACTCAGCTATATTGCGGAAAATCTGCGTGATGAAGATCTGTCGATCGTATCGGTGGCTTCGCATGTCTATCTGAATCCGGTGTATTTCGGCAGAGTGTTCAAAAATGCTATGCAGATGACCTTCAAAAAGTATCTGCTGCAGCAGTGCATGGAGAAGGCGAAGAAGATGCTGCAGGAAGGGGATGTCAGCATCAGCACGATCTGTGAAACGGTCGGGATCAGCAATCCTTCTTATTTTACGCACTTGTTCAAGCAGTATGCCGGTATGCTGCCAAGCGATTACAAAAAGGAATTTGAGGCATGAAAAAACAAAAGACGAGATCGGGTATCCAGAGAAAATACATCAAATATACGGTAGCACTGTTGCTGCTCGCCCTGCTTTTGTCCTGTGGCGGCGTCAGTTGGGTCGTACAGAAAAACCAGGAAACCGTCATGATGGACACCTACAATACGATGTGTGAAAATCTGGGGGCTTCTTTAGATCTTTTATATGAAAAAACAGATGAGGTAACGGCAGACTGTATCACGTATGACAGTGTGCAGAAAAGCCTGCGTTCCTCTGCCATGAGCGGGACACAGAGAAGTGCACTGAGTAAATATTTTGCCTATATCAATCTGGATGATGTGGCGGAATACTGTTATGTGGACAATAAAAAGAACGTGTATACAAAATCATACTCCAAGCTGACCTTTCATGCATTCCGGGAAAGCGGGATGGAGCAGTTTCTGAAAGGCTCCTATGCCACAACAAAGTGGTTCTGGACAGAGGATACGCTGTTCGGCACAGGGCAGGAAGCTCTTTTTGTGGGCCGATATGTGCATAACATGGATTATGTGCATGAGCCGGGCATGCTCTTTCTGAAGATGGACCCGGCATTTCTGCAGGAGATCGCCGGAAGTGAGAAAAATCTGGATCCGGGCGTTCTGATGCAGATCACGGATGCGGACGGAGCGGTGTGTTTTCAGAGCGGAACAAAAACAGAATCAAAAAATACACTTTCGTATGTGCAGGAACGGATCAGTGCTGCGAAAGGAACCGGTATGATCATCAGCCGGGAGAAGACAGGAAACGGAATGCTGTGTGCTTACCGCCAGAAGGACAGTGGTATGACGATCTCGATCTTTGTACCGGATTTTGTACTGTATGCAGGCATGGGAAAGATTCTAACGGTACTGGTTATGATCTTCCTGCTTGTTATGCTGTTTGCTGTTATATTAAGCGTTTATTTTTCGAAGCGCCTTTCCCTGCCTATTCAGAAGATCAGTAAAAAGATGGCAGGTTTTCACGGAAATGACTATACACGGATGGAGGAACTGCATACCAGAACAGAGCTGGATCAGATCGGACATTCTTATAATGAAATGCTGGGTAATATCGAGCAGCTTGTGACAGAGGTGAAGTCGCAGGAAAAAGAACTGCGGACGGTCGAGGTCAATATGCTCTTAAATCAGATGAACCCGCACTTTTTGTATAATACACTGGATACGATCTATATGCTGGCGCGCATCAATAAGGAAGAGACGACGATGCGTATGATCCAGGCACTTTCCAAATACCTGCGGCTTTCTTTAAGTAAGGGAGAGGAGATCGTAACGGTTGCGGACGAGCTGGAAAATGTCAAAAGCTATATGGAGATCCAGCAGATCCGAAATGCGGATCTGTTCCGGTATGAGATACATTGCGATGAAGAGACGCAGCAGGAGAGAATGCTGAAGCTGATCCTGCAGCCGCTGGTGGAAAATGCGATCAAGTATGGCTTTGACAGCCAGGAGCATTACCGGATCGAGATTACAATCCGGCGGGAAAAAGAAGAACTGGTGCTGTCCGTTTACAACAGTGGAACGCCGATCACACCGGATGCCTGCGAAAAGATCAACGGATTGATGCAACTGCCGATCGCAGATATGAAGAACAGCTTCCAGAGCCGGAAAAACGGCTATGGTATCGTCAATGTGCTGACAAGGCTCAGACTGACTTATGAAGATCAGCTTTCCTTCTATGTGATCAGCAAAGAAGACGGAACGACCTTTGTGATCAGGATCCCAAGACAGGTATAAAGGAGACAGGACATGAAAAAAAGACAAAGTCAGATTGCTTATATGTTGTTGTGTATACTGCTGCCTGTACTACTGCTGACCGGCTGTGGGCAGAAACAGCCAGAGGAAATGGCGCAGGCGGATGAGACAGTCGAGATTCCCATGATCCTGACGGTCAGTCCTTCCAGCGGAAAGAAAAGCGAGCAGGATGTGGTAGACGCGTTTAACACGGCATATCAGGGAAAATACCATATTGCGGTGGAATGGATCATGGAAACGGAAGAAGAATACAGACAGAATCTGAAGCGGCTCAATGTGACGGATAAACTGCCGGCAGTGATCACAGACCTGCGTATGCTGCCTTCTTATTACCGACTGATGATCGAGGACCACCGGATCGTGGATCTGGCACCTTATATTGAGGCGGATCCGGAATGGAAGCAGATGATCGAACCGGTCGTGCTTGACGGCTGCAGTGAGCCGGACGGCAGTGTTTATTTAAGTCCGATCAGTACCGCGGCGTTTTCCTGCTCCGGTATTTTCTGGAACGAAGAACTGTTTGCACAGGCGGGGATCGAGGAATTCCCACAGACATGGGAGGAGTTCTGGAGCTGCTGTGAAAAGCTGCAGGCAAAAGCAATCACACCGCTCGGTCTGCACACGGAAGGAACCGGCTGGTCGGCGATGCTTTTGGCAACTGCGGAAATGGCAGACAGTGAGGAAGGCGCAGCCTTTATGAATGAGCTGTATCCGAGCAGCTATCAGAATGACTGCATCTATCATATGGCAGATACACTGCAGAGGCTTTATAAATATACGACAAAGGATGCCATGAATGCGGATTTTGACGTGGCATATAACAATTTTGTGGCGGGAAAGGTGGCTATGGTCGCAAACGGCTACTGGATGATCGACCAGCTCCCGGAGGAATTCAGGGAGAAAGTCAGATTTTCCCCGTTCCCGGGCAATAAACTCGTCTCTTCCCCGGAAACTTTTGGCTGGGCGGTTGTGGACAGCTACAGCGAGGAAGTGAAGCAGGGTGCGATCGAGTTTTTGAAATTCCGTACGGCAGAAAACCAGAAATTGAAGGAAGAACTGTTCGCACGGGATACGGATGCATCCAGACTGCTGCAGGACTATATCCGGGCATATCGCGGGCAGCCACAGATCGTACCGAATTATCAGGTAAAATGGAATTCCGTGCTGCAGGAGCGCACGCTGGGAGAAGCGCTTCCCGCACTGGCACAGAAAAAGATCACACAGGCGGATTTTGTCAGAATGCTTGGAGAAAGCGTGACGGAATCGAAGAAAGAGGAATAGAAACAGAAGTATAAAAAAGAATAGATGGGCATGTATGATTTTTGATAGTTTACGTTTTTAAATTGCTAATGCTCCCCGGAACTTCTCTGCTAAGATAAGTTCATCAACAAGAACACAGAGTTCTGAAAGATAAGAAAAGGAGAGATGAGTTTATGAAAAACGTAAAAAAATTACTGGCACTCGGACTTGCAGTTACCATGACAGCTTCCATGCTGACAGGCTGCGGCAGCAGCAATGACGGAGCTGCAGATGCAGATGCAAAGACAGATGCAACAGACGCTGCTGCAGATACAGCGGCTGATACAGAGGCAAGCGCAGAAGGCGGCTCTGTTTACTACTTAAACTTCAAACCGGAGCAGGATCAGCAGTGGCAGGATCTGGCAGCAAAATACACAGAGGAAACAGGCGTAGATGTAACAGTTGTAACTGCAGCATCCGGCGAATATGAAACAACACTGATGAGTGAAATGGGCAAGAGCGGTGCTCCTACCATGTTCCAGGTAAACGGTCCTGTAGGTCTTGCAAACTGGAAAGATTACTGCTACGACCTCAAGGATTCCGCAGTATACGGCGAGCTGACAAGCGATGATTTCGCATTAAAGGATGGCGACGCAGTTGCAGGTATCGCATACGTTATCGAATCATACGGTCTTATCACAAACAAGACATTACTTGACAAAGCAGGTTATTCCGTAGATGATATCAAGTCTTTCGCAGACTTAAAGAAGGTTGCAGAAGATATCACAGCCCGCAAAGATGAACTTGGATTTGCAGCATTTACATCAGCAGGTATGGACGGATCTTCCGACTGGAGATTCAAGACACACCTTGCAAACCTTCCGATCTACTTTGAATATCAGGCAGACGGAATCGGCACAACAAAAGAGATCAAAGGAACATACCTTAACAACTATCGTGACATCTGGGATCTGTACATCAATAACAGCACATGTGATCCTTCAGAACTTGCAGCAAAGACAGGTGATGACTCCAGAAATGAATTCTTAGCAAGCCAGGCAGTATTCTTCCAGAACGGTTCCTGGGAATATGGCAATCTGACAGCAGACGGTACATTTACGGATGATGATCTTGCTATGATCCCGATCTACATCGGTGTAGGCGACGAAGCAAACCAGGGTCTCTGCACAGGTACAGAAAACTACTGGTGTGTTAACAAAGATGCAGACGCAGCAGACATCCAGGCAACACTTGATTTCATGGACTGGTGTGTAACATCTGACGAAGGCACAAAGGCAATGGGCGAAGATATGGGATTCGTTATTCCTTTCAAGAACGCTGTAGAATCTCAGAACCTGTTTGTAAAGCAGGATAAGGAAATGACAGCAGAAGGCAAGACTCCTGTTTCATGGAACTTCCCTACAATGCCATCAGAAGAGTGGAAAAACGGCGTAGGTCAGGCTCTGACAGCTTATGCGGCTGATCAGACAGATGACAACTGGGAAGCAGTCAGATCTGCATTCGTAGACGGCTGGAAGTCAGAATACGAATTAGTTTCTCAGGAATAAGAGATTGTTAATAAAGGGCAGGCAGGATAAGCTGCCTGCCCCTTTTTTGGAGGTAGGTACTATGCATAAAGCGTTAAAACGTTATTCACCCATTTTTGTCCTGCCGACACTGCTTGCGTTTATCATCGGATTCATCATTCCGTTTGCACAGGGATTGTATCTTTCCTTTTGTAAATTCACAACAGTAGATAATGCACAGTGGGTTGGATTTGCAAACTATAATGTCATCCTGAAGGATGCTTCATTCTTAAATTCTTTCAAATTTACAATAGTATTCGCAGTGGTATCCATTGTACTCATCAATGTGATTGCCTTTGGTCTGGCACTCCTGCTGACAAAGGAACTGCGTGGAACCAATATTTTCCGTACAGTATTTTTCATGCCAAACCTGATCGGCGGTATCGTACTTGGTTACATCTGGCAGATCCTGATCAACTGTATCCTGTCACTTGCAAGTAAACCGCTTCTGGCACTGAATTCTTCAGCCGGTTACTGGGGACTTATCATTCTGATGTGCTGGCAGCAGATCGGATACATGATGATCATCTACATTGCGGGTCTGCAGAATGTACCGTCCGATCTTGTGGAAGCAGCTGAAATCGATGGTGCAAACGCATGGGATATCTTATGGAAGATCAAATTACCGATGGTTATGTCATCCGTTACGATCTGTGTCTTCCTGACACTGACGAACTCCTTTAAGCTGTTCGACCAGAACCTGGCCCTCACAGGCGGTGATCCGAACCACTCCACAGAAATGCTTGCCCTGAACATCTATCAGACGTTCTATGCGCGTGCAGGTGCACTCTTTAAGGGCTACGGACAGGCAAAGGCAGTTATATTCTGTATTTTAGTCATTGCGATTTCCATGCTTCAGTTGAAGCTTACCAAATCTAAGGAGGTGCAGCAGTAATGAAACAGAAAAGAAAAATATCCAATATCATCTGGATCACAGTATTGACAGTTGCCTCTCTTCTCTGGTTATACCCGATCGTAATGATCCTGTTTAACTCTTTGAAGAAAGAGACGGCGATCAGCACAAGTACGGCATTTACGCTGCCAACGTCAGAAACTTTTGCAGGTATTTCAAACTATGTAAGCTCTCTGACATCCCAGGGATTTTTAAAGAGCCTTGGCTACAGTACACTGATTACGCTTACTTCAGTAGCAGCCATTCTGATCTGCTGCTCCATGTGTGCATGGTGCATCACAAGACTGAACGGTATTTTTTCCAAGATCATCTATTATATGTGCGTCCTTTCCATGGTCGTACCGTTCCAGATGGTTATGTTTACCCTGTCCCAGACAGCAGATAAGCTGAAGCTGAACACACCGTTTAATATCTGGGTGATTTACCTCGGATTCGGTGCGGGACTTGCGGTATTCATGTTCTGCGGTTTTGTAAAATCCATTCCGATCGAGATCGAGGAAGCTGCCATGATCGACGGCTGCAATCCACTGCAGACCTTCTTCCTTGTGGTTGTTCCGATCTTAAAGCCGACAATGATCTCTGTCGGAGTCCTCGAAGCGATGTGGGTATGGAACGATTACCTTCTGCCGACACTTGTACTGGATATCAAGAAATACAAAACGATCCCAATGCTGATCCAGTATTTCAGAGGCAGCTACGGAAAGGTAGAAATGGGACCGATGATGGCAAGTATCATGCTGACTGTCATTCCAATCATCATTGTATACCTGTTCGGACAGAAATATATTATCAAGGGCGTAGCTGACGGTGCAGTCAAAGGCTAAGCGCTCTTTAGGGAAAGGATAACGAAATGAGACTTAGCGGAATGCTTTTACCGATATCAGCCCTGCCTTCCAATTATGGGATCGGCTGTTTTTCAAAGGAAGCATATGAATTTGTAGATATTTTAAAAGAATGCGGGCAGTCCCTGTGGCAGATCCTGCCACTGGGGCCGACCGGTTACGGGGATTCGCCGTACCAGTCATTTTCCACTTTCGCGGGAAATCCGTATTTTATCGATCTGGAAACACTGATCAAGGACGGACTGTTAGGCAGACTGGAATGTGAAGGTGCGGATTTTGGGACAGGAAACACCATAGATTATGAAAAAATGTTTCATACCAGATACCGGATCCTGCATATGGCATATCAGCGGGCTGTAAAAAACGGGATCACCGAAAAAGAGGAATATCTGCATTTTGTGAAACAGCATGAGAGCTGGCTGCCTGATTACGCACTGTTCATGGCACTGAAAGATGCCAATCACGGAAAGAGCTGGAGTGAGTGGGAAGAAGGGATCCGGGATCGGAAACCGGAAGCCATGGAAGAGGCACGTCAGAAACTGCAGGTAGACATTGGTTTCTATGAATTTGTACAGTATGAGTTTTTCAGACAGTGGGATGCCCTGAAGGGGTATGCAAATGCGCAGGGCATACAGATCATCGGCGATATTCCGATCTACGTGGCATTTGACAGTGCGGATACATGGAGTGACACAAGACAGTTCCAGCTGGATGTAGACAATCTGCCGGTTGCAGTGGCAGGCTGTCCGCCGGACGGCTTTTCTGCAGATGGACAGCTCTGGGGCAATCCACTCTACGACTGGGACTATCATAAACAGACAGGATACGCGTGGTGGATGCGGCGGATCGCACATTGCTTTTCGCTGTATGATATCGTCAGGATTGATCATTTCAGAGGTTTTGACGAATATTATGCAATTCCTTACGGAGAGAAAACAGCAAGAAACGGAAAATGGCAGCAGGGTCCGGGAATGGATCTGTTTCAAACGGTCAGAAAGCAGTTTGGCGATCTGCCGATTATTGCAGAAGATCTCGGTTTTCTGACAGACAGTGTGAGAAGGATGCTTGCGGAAAGCGGATATCCGGGCATGAAGGTGCTGCAATTTGCTTTTGACTCCAGGGAGGAAAGCGATTATCTGCCGCATAATTACGAGAGAAACTGTGTGGTATATACAGGCACACATGATAACAACACCGTGATGGGCTGGTATGAGGAACTGACACCGGAGGATAAAAAGCTGGCGGTTGATTATCTGCATAACGGATATACACCGAAAAAGGAAATCTACTGGGATTACATTGCGCTTGCCATGCGCAGCGTGGCAGATACGTGTATCATTCCGGTGCAGGATTATCTGGGACTCGGAAAAGAAGCGCGGATCAATACACCATCCACACTTGGCGGGAACTGGGTGTACAGATTACCGAAAAAGACATTTGATGAGGCAAGGATAAAGAAAATCAGACGACTGACGGAGATCTGTGCACGGCTGCCAAAGGAGCAGAAGGCAGAGACAGAAGACAAAGAAGTGAAAGAAACAAAAACAACAAAGGATACATTAGAAAGATAACACAGCAGAAATAACAGGGAAAGAATAACACTGCAGAGGTAATCTGCAAAATAACAGAAAAAGAGGAGGCACGCATGGATTTAAAGACAACTATCGAAAACCGCCTGGGCACAACGATCGCCGGAGCGGATGACAAGGCACTTTACTACGCTCTGCTCGGACTGACAAAAGAGCTTTGCAGCAAAAAGAAGCCAAATGAAGGAGACAGAAAGGTTTATTATATATCAGCAGAATTTCTGATCGGAAAACTGTTATCCAACAATCTGATCAATCTTGGCGTCTATGAGGAAGTGAAGACGCTGCTTGCCGAAAACGGCAAGTCACTTGCACAGATCGAGGAAATCGAGCCGGAACCGTCACTTGGAAACGGCGGACTGGGCAGACTGGCAGCCTGCTTTATCGATTCCATTGCCACACTTGGGCTGAATGGAGAAGGCATCGGACTGAATTATCATTATGGACTGTTCCAGCAGAAATTTGTGGATCACAAGCAGCGCGAAGAAAAGAATCCGTGGATCGAAAAGGAAAGCTGGCTCACAAAGACAGACCTGCATTTTCCGGTACAGTTTAAGGACTTTACAGTAGAATCCACATTATATGACATTGATGTACCTGGATATGACAGTGGTGTCAACAAACTGCATTTATTTGATATCGATACAGTAGATGAATCACTTGTCAAAGACGGTATTTCCTTTGATAAGAGCGATGTGAAAAAGAACCTGACGCTTTTCTTATACCCGGACGACAGTGATAAGGCAGGTCAGCTTCTGCGTATTTACCAGCAGTATTTTATGGTAAGCAGCGGTGCACAGCTCATCTTAAAGGAACTGGCAGACAAAGGGTATGATGTCAGATCTTTAAGTGATCATGTGGTGATCCAGATCAATGACACCCATCCTTCCATGGTTATCCCGGAACTGATCCGTTTATTGCAGGAGAAGGGGGTAGACTTTGAAGAGGCTGCACAGATCGTAGCCAAAACCTGTGCTTACACCAATCATACGATCCTCGCGGAAGCACTGGAAAAATGGCCGGTTTCTTATCTGGAGGAAGTGGTTCCGCAGCTGATGCCGATCATCCGCAAACTGGATGAAATGGCAAAAGCAAAATATCAGGATGAGCGTGTAGCGATCATTGACAAAGAAAACAGAGTTCATATGGCACATATGGATATGCATTACGGCTTCTCCGTAAACGGTGTTGCTGCGCTGCATACAGAGATTCTGAAGAATTCTGAACTCAAGCCGTTTTATGATATTTATCCTGAAAAGTTTAACAACAAGACAAACGGTATTACATTCCGCCGCTGGCTGCTGCACTGCAATCCGGAACTGGCTGCCTATATCACGGAGCTGATCGGTGACGGCTGGAAGAAGGATGCGACAGAACTTGAAAAGCTGCTGGATTTTCAGGCGGATGAAAAGGTACTTGCCCGCTTTATAGAGATCAAGAACGGAAAGAAAGCAGATCTGAAAAATTACCTGAAAGAAACACAGAACATTGATATCCCGGCAGATTCCGTATTTGATATCCAGATCAAGAGACTGCATGAGTATAAGAGACAGCAGATGAATGCGCTGTATATCATTCATAAATATAAGGAGATCAAGGCGGGCAAAAAGCCGAAAACACCTGTGACCATGATCTTTGGCGCAAAGGCAGCACCTGCCTATATCCTGGCAAAGGACATCATCCATCTGATCCTCTGCCTGCAGGAGCTGATCGACAACGATCCTGAGGTAAGCCCGTATCTGAAGGTTGTCATGGTAGAGAACTACAATGTGACAAAGGCAGAGCACCTGATCCCTGCCTGTGATATTTCCGAGCAGATCTCCCTGGCAAGTAAGGAAGCAAGCGGAACAGGCAACATGAAATTCATGTTAAACGGCGCTGTGACACTTGGTACGATGGACGGTGCAAACGTGGAGATCCATGATCTGGTCGGCGAGGACAATATTTACATCTTCGGTAAGTCCAGTGAAGAAGTCATCCGTCTGTATGATACAGCAGGCTATCATCCACAGGACTACTATGCAGATCCTGAGATCGCAGAGCTGGTAGATTTCATTGTCAGCAAGGAGCTGATCCGGATCGGCGATCCTGAAAATCTGGGCCGTTTATACAAAGAGCTTTGCAACAAAGACTGGTTTATGACACTTCTTGATATCAAAGACTATATTGCAAAGAAAGAACAGATGCTTACAGACTACGAAGACCGCATGGCATGGGCAAAGAAGATGCTCATCAATACGGCAAAAGCAGGATTCTTCTCATCCGACAGAACGATCGCGGAATACAATCGCGATATCTGGAAGCTGTAGAAAGTTGTGCATGGCTGCGGCGGGCTGCTAAGCAGCGTTACCGCAATACGTGGCTGAAAGAAACGACACTTCTTGGGTGTCGTTTCTTTCTTTTTCCGGGGTAATTTGTCATGTGTGGGGAAATTTCGCCCAAAAGAGGGAAAATAGTAGTATAAGGATGAATTTGCTGAATGCTGAAAAGAATATTTCGCCTCAAAATGCAAGACGCGGCGAAAATGTATGAAGTTTTCAGTAGATGTCGCTGCGAACAAGCTTTCTTGTGAATTTTGAAAGGAAAAACAGTGTATCTAGGACGAGATGCACAAAAAATGTATGAAATTTTCATAAAAAAGTACGAAAGAAGTTTCTGTTCATTAGTAGAAATCTCTAAAATGTTATGGTATACTGTATTTTGAATAGTGTAAAACTTCCACAGGCAGATTTCTTTGTGAGACAGTTAATACAAATACTGGAAATAGGGGCGAATGACATGCAGGAAAATGTAGGAATGGAAGCTGCAAGAAAAGCAGCAGAAGAAGCAGCAAGAAAGGCGGCTGCAGCAGCAATTAAAAATACACCGGAGCAGGCTGCACCAAAGAAAGAACAGGCTGCGGGTGATGATAACAGCATTAAATCAGCAGAGGACGCGATCAGACAGACTGCCGGACTGAATGCAAAGAAAGCAGCGATCGAGTCCGCTTTCAGAATTGCGGATGAGGCAGCAAGAAAGGCAGCACATGATGTAACAGAAAGTACTTCTTCCGAGAAAGATCCGACAAGAAGAGCGTTGGAAGAAGAGACAATCCGTAAAGCAGCCAGTGAGCACACAAGAAAGATCGCAGAGGAAACAGCCCGAAAGCTTTCCGAAGAGAATATCAAGAAAGCACAGGAGTTTGCAAAGCAATCTGATGAGCGTGTAAAGAAGCTGAAAGAAGAAGTTGCCAAAAAGACAGAGGCAGAAGGCAAGCAGGCTGTAGAAGCAACTGTCAAAGCTGCTGATCTGAAAGCAAAGCAGACGGTAACAGAGAAGGTACAGCAGGCAGAAGCAGATGCCAAGAAGATGGTAGATGAAGCACTGCGTAAAGCACAGGAAGAAGCCAAGAAAATGGTGGAAGCTGCAAAGGCAAAGGCAGAAGAAGAAGCGCAGAAGCAGGTTGCTGATACACGCAAGAAGGCAGAAGAGCAGGCAGCAGCTGCAGTAGAAGCAGCAGTGACAAAGGCAGGCACAGATGCAAGAGCAAAAGAAGTGGAAGCAGCTAAGGCTGAGGATGCCAAGAATGTACGTGCAGTAGAAGAGTATGTTCAGAAAGAAGCATCTGCTGCAGCTTTGAAGTTTGCCAAGGATGCTATTGTAAAGATGGAAGAAGAGAAGATCCGTCGTGCAGAGGAAGAAAAGGCAAGACTGGCAGCAGAAGAGAAAGCACGTAAAGAAGCAGAAGAGCGCGCAAAGAGAGAAGCAGAAGAAGCAGAAAAGCGTAGAATAGAAGAAGAAAAACGCCGCAAGGAACAGGAAGCAAGAGAAAAGGCAGAAGCTGCTGAGAAGGCAAGAAAAGCAGCAGAAGCACTTCAGTTCCGCAAATATGAAGAAGAAGCAAAGAGACAACAGCAGGCAGCAGCTGCAAAGGCAGCAGCACAGGGTCAGGCTCCTGCACAGGAACCTGCTAAAACAGTAGATGCAGCCGCAGCCGCAGCAGTAGCAGCCATGAAACAGGGACAGCCGCAGGCACAGCCAAAACCGGCTCCTGCACCTGCTCCGGCTCCTGCCGAGAAACCACAGCAGACCGCATCTGCAGCCGCAGCTGCAGCCGCTGCTGCAGCAGCATCACAGGCAGCAGCCAAGAGTGCATCTACATCTGATGGCGCAGGAAAGACAATGTCATTGGATGAATTCCAGAAGGCAGCCATGAAGCTGAAGATCTTACTGGACAACGGTATTATTTCTCAGGCAGAGTTCGATGAAGAGAAAAAGCGTCTCGTAGATTCCATGCAGCTTTAAAAGGTAAAATAGGAAATAGAAATAAGAAGTGTTTGAGAGCACCTGTCGATAGACAGGTGCTCTTTTTGTTATGGAGACGAGGAAAATGCACGCATTTATGCGATGCATTTGGCGACCGCTAATCAGAGCGAGATTCGAAGAGTGTATCTCGTCTCTGTGTATGAGAAAGAGTACTTTGTCAGCGTGATCCGTAATTTTTACTAAATATATAATATAGTGTTGACAAATAATATTATATGACGTATAGTATTACAAAAGATATAATACTACATGGAAAGGAGTAATGCATATGGTATTCAATACAGGAGCAGCGCTTTTAGATGCGATCGTGCTTGCTGTTGTAGATAAAGAAGAGATCGGTACCTATGGCTACCGGATCACACAGGATGTCCGTCAGGTACTCGAGATATCAGAATCCACGTTGTATCCGGTTCTGAGGCGGTTGCAGAAAAGCGGATTTCTGGAAGTTTATGACAGAGAATGTGCAGGCAGGAACCGACGGTATTATAAGACGACAGCGATCGGTAAGGCGCAGCTTTCCGAGTACAGGAAAGAATGGCTGGGATATGCCGAAAAAATAACTTCGATTTTTGAGGGAGGCAAGAAGGATGAATAAAGATCAATATTTACGAAAATTAGAATACTTGCTATCGGATCTGCCGGAAGACGAACGCCGGGAAGCGATGGAGTATTATGTGGAATATTTTGAAGAGGCAGGACCGGAGCGGGAAGCTGAAGTGATCCGCGAACTGGGAACGCCTGAGACGGTAGCAGAGACGATCCATAAAGAGCTGGCTGACAAAGGCATTGTACCTTATCAGGCGGAGAAGAAACAGAAAAAGGAAAGAAACGGCTGGCAGATCGCATTTATCGTTCTGGTATGTGTGCTTGTATCACCGATAGTGATTCCGATCGGTATTGCACTGCTGGCAGTTGTGATCGCGGTTCTGGCATGTATTGTTGCATTGATCGTAAGCGTGGTTGTAGCGGTTGTCAGTATCGTAGCAGCTTTCTTTGTAGCAGCGATCCTTTTGTTTGTAGTGGGAATATCCAATATGGGACTTCCGCTTGTCGGACTGATGATGATCGGCATCTCCTTCCTGTGCGCGGGACTGTTCCTGCTTTGCGGCTGGGGACTGATCAAGCTCTGTGCGGTCGTTGTACCGGCAGTGATCAAAGGCTGCATTCATCTGATCGGTATGCTATTTCGCGAAAAGGAGGCGCATAAAGCATGAAAAAATCAACAAAAATTGTATTGATCACCGCAGCGGTTTTAGCCGCAGTGGGAATCTTCCTGATACTGATCAGTGTTGCGCTTGGCGGTAACAAACAGTACAGGGAATATGTCAGGGAAAACGGAGAGGTATCGGTTGTGCTGTTTCCACACAGCTTAAAACTCCGCCTAAGTGCAGGAAACGGAGGACTCAATGTCAGCATGGTAGATGATGAGGACTGGAATGATATGGACGAGGATGAAGATGATGCTGAAGAAGCGTCAGATAATGAATCCGACGATGCTTCCGATGACGATTCGGATGAAGCCACAGATGATGCATGGGATGACACAGAAGAATCGGGAAAAACAATGATAGCTTCCGAAAGCGATCAGATCGAAAAAATCGATCTGGCACTTGATGCAGGAGAGTTTACGATTAAGCCAAGCGGGGACAATTCCTTTTATGCAAGTTATGCCGGCGAAAGCAGATTACAGTTTAAAAAACAGAATGGCATGCTCAGTATCCAGACAAAAACAAAGACGATAACCTTGTTTGGTGTACATGACACAAATGCAGGCAGTGCAACGATCTATCTGCCGGATCAGGCGTACAAAAAGATTGCAGTTTCCATCGGAGCCGGAACTGCCGTATCAGAAATGACGCTGCAGGCTGAAAAGGTGGAACTGGAAGTAGGCATGGGAACACTTGAAACTGCAGTGGATGCCTCCCAAAAACTGACAGTGGATGTTGGTATGGGAGAAGCAGACCTTACGGTAAATGGCAGTGAAGAGGACTATGATACAGATATATCTGTCGGAGCCGGTGATGTAAAGTGCGGTTCCCATGACTTCAGTGGCCTATCACAGGAATATACCAAAGACAAGGGAACAGGTAAAAAGCTGGAGATCGATTGTGGCATGGGAAGTGTCAATGTGGATTTCCTCAGATAAATAGAAGAAAAGGAGTGTATCAAGATGAACGATAATAATATGAAGAAACTGACAAGATCAAGAGAACACAGAATGATCTGTGGGGTATGCGGCGGACTTGGCGAGTATTTCGGTGTGGATCCGACGATCATTCGTCTGCTGTTTGCCATATTCGGCTGCACAGGAACCGGGCTGCTTGTTTATTTTATTGCAGCGGCGATTATTCCAAACGCGGATGAAATTTAAGCATTGCAGTTTACTGGCCGCGAATTATAGATGTATCTTTTTCTGGTTCATGTTAAAATATCCGAATAATCGGAAATGTGAGAGGGATATTATACATGAATATATATGAAAAAATCTTTGCCAGACTTGAAGAATTGCATATGAGCCAGCTTGAATTGTCACGTAGAACAGGCATTGCTACCAGTACAATTAGTGACTGGAGAAAGAAGCAGATTAATCCACAGGCTGATAAACTGGTAGCGATATGTAAAGCACTTGATATGTCACTTGTGGATTTGCTTTGCGATGATGAAAATGATGCTGAACGAATGGCAATGGATAGATTCATTGATGAAAAATACATTCTTGAGTTATTTAAAACATCAGATTATGAAAGCAAAAAAAGAATGGTCAGCTATTTTGATCTGGTAAGGATATGCAGAGAGATTAATGATGATTTAAAGAAAACAAAGAGAGAAGTCTCGGTTATTCAGGATGTTGATGGAAATAATATTGTAGTAATTCATGATATTAGATTTAAGGGAAAAAGGTCTATTAACTGGAAAGAAGTCAGGGAATATTTAAAAGAATTTGTTGGAGAATTTTATACAATTACGGCTACAGGGGATGCAATTTACATTGGGGCAGATCTGCCGAATGAATATAGCGGTTCCCAGTATACGCATAGTATAAAAGGAGCCAATGCTAAGGCAAAAGCAAATGCAGCACAAGGAATTCCTGAATTAATAGAGATTGCTGTCGGAAAACATTTTCGTGAAAATAACGCGGATAAACATTGGAGAAATGCAAAATATGGTTGGTATAGATATGATTCAAGATTCGCATTACCGGTTTATGGTAAGGATGGAGAGATAGAAAGGTATAATGTATTTCATGCATCACTGATTGTCAGACATTCTGAAGATGAAAAATTATACTTATATGATATTCTGGATATAAAAAAAGAAACGAGCACCCCGATTGAGTCATAAGACTGTACACGACAAAAACCCATTTCTTCTATATGATAGTACTATAATATATAGAAAATGTCAATTCGGATATTTGATGAGACCGTGTTTTGAGATCCGCCTGCCTGTGCGGCAATCTTGACAAATAAAAGCTGCAATACTATTATATAAATACGTATGCAGTAGCATAAAATGCCCTTTACTGACAGACGCGGTAGAGGGCTTTTTATATGACAGGAAATTTGTACAGCAAAAGGAGACAGATCATGAGTAAAGAGTTAGCGAAAACCTATGATCCCCACGGAATGGAAGACCGAATCTACCAGAAGTGGTTGGATAAAAAATATTTTCATGCGGAGGTAGACCACAGTAAAACACCTTTTACCATCGTCATTCCACCGCCAAATATCACAGGACAGCTCCACATGGGACATGCACTCGACAATACCATGCAGGATATTCTGATCCGTTTCAAGAGAATGCAGGGATATAATGCATTATGGCAGCCCGGTACAGATCATGCCTCCATTGCAACAGAGGTTAAGATCATTGAAAAGCTGAAAGAAGAGGGCATCGATAAAGAAGATCTCGGACGTGAAGGCTTCCTTGCACGTGCCTGGGACTGGAAGAAGGAATACGGCGGACGTATCATTGAACAGCTGAAGAAAATGGGTTCTTCCTGTGACTGGGACAGAGAAAGATTTACCATGGATGAAGGCTGTAATAAAGCAGTTACGGAAGTATTCTGTAAGATGCATGAAAAAGGCTGGATCTACAAGGGTTCCCGTATCGTAAACTGGTGTCCGGTCTGCAATACTTCTATTTCCGATGCGGAAGTACAGTATGAAGAACAGCAGGGACATTTCTGGCATATCAAATATCCGCTCGTAGATGAGAACGGACAGCCGAGTAAGACAGAGTTCCTTGAGTTTGCAACGACAAGACCGGAGACAATGCTCGGTGATACAGCAGTTGCTGTCAATCCGGCTGATGAAAGATACACGTATCTGCATGGCAGACAGGTTTGGCTTCCAATCGTGAACAAGCCGATCCCGGTTGTAGAAGACAGCTATGTTGATATGGAATTCGGAACAGGTGTTGTAAAGATCACACCTGCACATGACCCGAACGACTTTGAAGTCGGTAAGCGTCACAACCTGCCTGAGATCAATATCTTAAACGATGATGCCACGATCAACAAAAACGGTGGTATTTACGAAGGCATGGATCGCTATGAAGCAAGAGAAGCGATCGTAAAAGAACTGGATAAAGAAGGCTTACTTGTCCGCATTGAGGACTACAGCCACAATGTTGGTACGCATGACCGTTGTAAGACAACGGTAGAGCCAATGATCAAAAAGCAGTGGTTCGTTAAGATGGACGAGCTGATCAAACCGGCAGTGAAAGCTGTCAAAGAGGGCGAGATCAAGCTGGTTCCGGAACGTATGGAAAAGACATACTTTAACTGGACAGACAATATCAGAGACTGGTGTATTTCCAGACAGCTCTGGTGGGGACACAGAATCCCGGCTTATTATTGTGATGACTGCGGTGAAACAGTTGTTGCCAAAGAAATGCCGAAGATCTGCCCGAAATGCGGTGGCAGCCATTTCACACAGGATCCGGATACACTCGATACCTGGTTCTCATCCGCGCTTTGGCCGTTCTCTACACTGGGCTGGCCGGAGCAGACAGAGGATCTGAAATACTTCTATCCGACTGACGTGCTTGTAACCGGATATGATATCATCTTCTTCTGGGTTATCCGTATGATCTTCTCCGGTTATGAGCAGATGGGTGAAAAGCCGTTCAAGACAGTATTGTTCCATGGTCTGGTACGTGATTCACAGGGTAGAAAGATGAGTAAATCTCTGGGTAATGGTATCGATCCGCTGGAGATCATCGATAAATACGGTGCAGATGCACTTCGTCTGACACTCATCACCGGTAATGCACCGGGTAACGATATGCGTTTCTACATTGAGCGTGTAGAAGCAAGCAGAAATTTTGCCAATAAGGTATGGAATGCTTCCCGTTTCATTATGATGAATATGGAAGGCAAGGAGATTACAGAGCAGCCTGCCCTTGAGCCGGTTGATAAGTGGATCTTATCCAAGCTCAACAGTCTGATCAAAGAAGTGACAGACAATATGGAAAACTTCGAGCTTGGTATTGCCGTTCAGAAGGTATATGACTTCATCTGGGATGAATTCTGTGACTGGTATATCGAAATGGTAAAACCGCGTCTGTACAATTCAGACAATGCGGACAGCCAGAATGCAGCACTCTGGACACTCAAGCATGTTCTGATCGACGCACTGAAGCTGTTGCATCCATACATGCCGTTTATCACAGAAGAGATCTTCTGTACACTGCAGAGCGAAGAGGAATCCATCATGATCTCTGCATGGCCTGTATATAAAGAAGAATATGCATTTGCAAAGGAAGAAAAAGAGATCGAGACAATGAAGGAAGCTGTCCGTGGCATCCGTAATGTCAGAACATCCATGAATGTAGCACCTTCCCGCAAGGCATCCGTATATGTTGTTTCAGAAAATGCAGATATCAGAGCGATTTTCGAGAATGGTAAGCTGTTCTTTGCACCGCTTGCTTATGCATCAGAAGTTCTGATTCAGGCAGACAAGACAGGCATCGCTGATGATGCGGTCAGCGTTGTGATCGACGGTGCAACACTGTACATTCCGTTTGCAGAGCTTGTTGATATCAAGCAGGAGATCGAACGACTGGAAAAAGAAGAAAAGAGACTTGGCGGCGAGATCGCCAGAGCAAACGGTATGCTGAACAACGAGAAGTTCACGAGTAAAGCACCTGCACAGAAGGTAGAAGAAGAACGTGAAAAACTGACGAAGTATACACAGATGCTGGAAAAAGTACAGGAGCGTCTGGCACAGTTAAAATAAAAGAACACAGCAATAAATCACACAGCCATCAGTTGTACAAAAGTATGACTGATGGCTCTTGTCGTGCATCGAAGGAAATTCAAATGAATCAACCATACACCGAAGCAGAACAATATATCAATGAGATCCAGAAATTTGCAAAAAAGAATACTTTATCCCACACCCGTATGTATCTGCAGGCACTGGGCATAGACGAAGAAACCTTTGCCGGACGCATCGTCCATGTGGCGGGGACAAACGGAAAAGGCTCTGTCTGTAATTATCTGACGAACCTTCTTCTGGCGGAAGGGTTTCATGTGGGTACCTTTATCTCACCACATCTTGTCCATATGCGGGAGCGGATCCGCCTGGACAACCGGATGATCTCAGAGGCAGAGTTTGTCACGGCTTACGAAGCCGTCAGACAGGTGATCGATGCACATACCGGACAGGAAGCCTGGTATCATCCGACTTTCTTTGAATTCCTGTTTCTAATGGCGATGTATGTTTATAAAGAAAAAATGCCGGATTATCTGGTGCTGGAAACAGGGCTTGGCGGCAGACTGGATGCAACGAATGTTTTTAGTAAGCCTGCGCTAACTATAATTACAGAGATCGGTCTGGATCACTGTCAGTATCTGGGTGATACCAAAGAAAAGATCGCGGCGGAAAAGGCAGGCATTATACAAGAAGACGTTCCTCTGGTCTATGTCAGACGGGATCCGGAGACTGAAAAGGTACTGCTGGATACGGCAAAAGAGAAGAAAGCAGAGGCATTTGCGGTCGATAAAAGTCTTTTTATGGAAACAAATATAACCGATAAAGGCATTGATTTTTCCTATAAATCTAGGTATTATAATACTATTAGTTTCCATTTATCCACACATGCCATCTATCAGATGGAAAATGCATCAGCTTCGCTTCTGGCACTGGAGCATTTATTACCAAAAGAAAAGGTGCAGCCTTCTGTCATGCAGCAGGCGGTCGCAGAGAGCATCTGGGAAGGACGAATGGAAGAGATCGCTGACCGGGTGTATTTGGACGGTGCACACAATGCGGACGGCATAGAAGCGTTCCTTGACAGTGTGCGTCATCTGCCGGTAAAGGGAGAACGGATCCTTGTTTTTTCCGTTGTCAACGATAAGGCTTATACAGAGATGATCCATGAGCTGGTCAGTGCAAGATTATTTACGACATATATGATCGCCGGTATCCACGATAAAAGAGGTGTGGACGATCGGCAGCTTCGAGATATATTTACAAAGTACAGCGCAGAGCAGGTATATGACTTTGCGGATGCATCAGCGGCTTTTTCAGCAGCGCTTTTACGAAAAAGGCCGGAGGATGCGGTGTTTATTGTAGGCTCCTTGTATCTGGCAGGGGAGATCAAAGCCTGTCTGGAGGAAGCCGAAGGAGGAAAAAATGATCAACTTTGAAGAAGAATTAAAGAAGTTTCATCCGAGTCTGGAGATCGAGGATGCAGCAGATGCGATATATAACCAGGATCTGACGGACATGGCAGATGTTCTCGTAGGTATGCTGAAGGAAGCAAAGGAAGAAGAATAGGATAAGGGTGAAACCATGAAATGTTTTAATTGTGGCTGTGAATTGTCTGAGAAAGACTTTTGTACGGGCTGTGGTGCTGATGTCGGACTGTATAAAAAAATCATGCATATTTCCAACCGGTATTATAATGACGGACTGGAAAAGGCAAATGTCAGAGATCTTTCCGGTGCGATCGTCAGCCTGAGACAGAGTTTAAAATTTAACAAAAATAATATAGAAGCCAGAAATCTGTTAGGACTTGTTTATTTTGAGATGGGTGAAGTAGTTGCTGCGCTCAGTGAATGGGTCATCAGCAAAAATCTGCGTGCCAAGAAAAATCTGGCAGATGATTATATCGATGCGATCCAGAGCAATCCGACGCGTCTTGATACGATCAACCAGACCGTCAAGAAATACAATCTGGCACTGCGCTACTGTCAGCAGGACAGCAAAGATCTGGCGATCATCCAGTTGAAAAAGGTTCTTTCTTTAAATCCGCGCCTGGTGCAGGGACACCAGCTTCTGGCACTTCTTTATATGGATGCGGAGGAATGGGAAAAGGCAAGAAAAGAGCTTGTAAAGTGCAGTAAGATCGATGCAAATAACACGACAACGCTGACCTACTTAAAAGAAGTCAACAGAATGCTTGGTATCGGGGAAGAAGCTGCAGGAAGCTCTGCGAAAAAGAAAAAAGCGGTAGCGGAAGAGGCAATTACCTACCAGAGCGGCAATGAGACGATCATTCAGCCGTTAAATGTCAAAGAACCGAGAGGAACTGCCTCTATTTTGAATATTGTGATCGGTGTACTGATCGGTATTGCAGCATCGTATTTCCTGATTTTGCCTGCGCGTGTGCAGGTTGTGCGCAACCAGATGAAAGATGAGCTGAAGGTAGTCAGTGAGAATGCAGATGTCAAATCCGCACGGATCTCAGAGCTGGAGCAGACAGTATCTGATCTGCAGCAGGAAAAAAAGGATCTGCAGGATGCAGTGGATGGGTATACCGGTGTCAACGGAGAAAGCCACAAGGTAGAAAGCCTGTTGCAGACTGCGACCGATTATCTGAATAATCCGCAGGATTATGAGGCGATAGCAGATACCCTTTATAATGTAGATACCGATTATGTGCAGAATTCTGCGACAGATGCTTATAAGCAGCTCTATAACAAATTGATGGAGCTTGTAGGCAGTCAGGTGGCGGATCAGATGTACAAGGATGGCAGTGCGGCGATCAACCAGAGTGATTATACGACAGCAATTTCCACGCTGCAGAAGGCATGGTACTTTACCCAGAATATGGAAACGCCGGATCCGGAAGTATTATATGAGCTGGCGCAGGCATATCAGATGGCGGGTGAGACCGATAAGGCGAAGGAAGCCTATAATCAGATCCTGCAGGAGTATGCAGAGTCGCAGACGGCGGGTAAGGCGTCAGAGCGTCTGACAGAGCTTGGAGATGGCAGCGATAATCAGAATGTGGCAGATACAAATACAACAACTGATCAGCAGGCGGATCAGCAGGCAGCGGATACACAGACCGCGGACCAGCAGCCGGTTGATGGACAGGCAGATCAGCAGGCAGCGGATACACAGACCGCGGACCAGCAGCCGGTTGATGGACAGGCAGATCAGCAGACACAGTAGCGGCAGCGAAAACTGAATCAGATATTTTACGAAAGAGAACATGGAAATTCCAGGTTCTCTTTTTTGTTATGGCGACGAGGAAAATGCATGCATTTATGCGGTGCATTTGACGACCGCTAATCAGAGCGAAACTCGCGAAGCGTGTTTCGTCTCTGTTGCATAAAAAGTAGAAAGGATGGGAAAAATGGAAGAAACGGGAATTTTTGAGATCAGGGAGAATTGTCTTCTGGTGCACATGCCTGAGGAGGTGGATCATCATACGACAAAGTCGATCCGGCGTCTGGCAGATCATTATCTGCTCGATAACAGGGTGCAGCAGATCGTATTTGATTTTGCGGACACGATGTTTATGGACAGCTCCGGGATCGGACTGTTATCAGGCAGAAATGCCAAAATAACCTGCTTTGGCGGCAGAACGATCGTGATCAATGCTAATACCAGGATCCGGAAATTATTGCAGATCGCCGGTCTGCAGGATCAGGTATGTATCATGGATGAAATATAAAGGAGTGAAAATGATGAAAAATGAAATGAAACTGAGTATGGATGCCATATCGGAAAATGAAGCACTCGGCAGGATCTGTATTGCGACGTTCCTGACAAGACTCCATCCGACACTGGAGGAACTGGAGGATGTAAAAACAGCCGTGTCGGAGGCGATCACCAATGCGATCATACATGGAACGCCTGCGGATGGAAAAGTTTACATAACATGCAGATGCGAAAAAGATATTTTTCATGTGGAGATCGAAGATCACGGCGTTGGGATCGCGGATATCCAGAAGGCGATGGAACCTCTGTATACAACAAAGCCGGAGCAGGAACGATCCGGTATGGGATTTGCCTTTATGGAAGCTTTTATGGATGAACTGAAGGTCTGGTCGCAGCCCGGAAAAGGCACGACGATCATCATGGAAAAGGCAATAGGTTTTGCCCGGCTGGAGGACTAGCCTATGGACTGGCTGACGCTCATACAGCAGGCAAGGCAGGGGGACAAACAGAGCAGAGATACGATCATAGAGGAAAATATGGGGCTTGTGCACCATATTGTAAAGCGTTTTTTAAACAGGGGATATGATGCGGAAGAATTGTTCCAGATCGGCTGTATCGGGCTGATGAAGGCGGTAGATCATTTTGATACCGGATATGATGTGAAATTTTCAACTTATGCCGTGCCCATGATCATGGGGGAGATCAAGCGTTTTTTGCGGGATAATGGCATGATCAAGGTTTCCAGAAGCCTGAAGGAAAACGGCTGGCGGATCAGACAGACGAGGTCAATGCTGGAGGCAAAGCTCGGAAGAGAACCGACTGTGGATGAGATTGCCAGACAGACAGAATTGTCTGTGGAAGAGATCGTACAGGCAATGGAGGCAGAAATCGAGGTGGAATCGTTGTCGCGGACTGTCTATCAGGGAGATGGCAATGAGATATGTCTGTATGAAAAGCTGGCAGATGAAAGGGATGATATGCAGCAGCTCGTCAATCATGTGTTTTTGCAGGATTTGTTGCAAAAACTGTCTGAGGAGGAGCAGGATCTGATCCGGTACCGTTATTATGATAATCTGACGCAGGTAGAAACAGCAAAAAGAATGGGGATCAGTCAGGTACAGGTAAGCAGGATGGAGAAGAAAACACTGGGCAGGCTCCGGAGCAGGGCAAGCCTGTAAAAGCGGAGAATAAGACGGAAAGTTATAGAAATTATCCGAAAAATAGCTTACACTAGAAAGTACCAATGTGTCTGAAGAAAAAATACGGAAACGGGGGAAACTTATGAAGAAGAGAAAGAAGCAAAACGGCAGGTTACTGGCACCGATCCTGGCACTGATCATATTGCTGGCAGCATGCAGCTCGCAGGGCAGCGATACAAAACAGGCAGATACGTCACAGCCGGCTGCGCAGACAGAACAGGCGGCTGTGACAGAACAGTCACAATCCAGTGCACAGGATGGACAGCTTGCAGGAGATGCACTTATGCAGCCTTCCGGGGATGCAGAAGAAGAAAAAACAGATGCAGCCGATCAGGGGCAGGAGCCTCTGGAGGTGCACTACATAGACGTCGGACAGGGAAATGCGATTCTGCTCAAGAGCGGCAGACATGCCATGCTTGTTGATGCGGGCAACAGTAATCAGGGTACGAAGGTACAGCTTTATCTGACAAAACAGGGTGTGGAAAATCTGGATTATCTTGTACTGACGCATCCGGATGCGGATCATATCGGCGGTGCACCGGTCATTATCACAAAATATGATATCGGACAGATTTTCCTTTCCAATTATGAGAAGGACAATCAGACAATACAAAAGGTCAATGATGCCATGCAGTATAAAAATCTGACAGCAGCGGATTATAAGGTTGGAGATACATTTGCACTTGGAAATGCTTCTTTTACGATCCTTGGACCTGTAAAAGAATATGCGGATTCCAATAATGCATCCGTTGCACTTATGGTACAAAACGGAAATAACAGATTTTTATTTACGGGAGATTGTGAGTCAGAAGCAGAAGCGGATATGGTGGCGTCTCAGGCAGACCTGCAGGCAGACGTCTATCTGGCAGGCCATCATGGTAGTGACACGGCATCATCACAGATACTTATGGATGCAGTCAGCCCGACTTATGCAGTGATCAGCTGCGGCGAAGGAAACAGCTACGGACATCCGCATGCGGAAGTATTGAACCGGTTCCGCAGCATGGGCATTCAGGTATTCCGGACAGACGAGCAGGGATCTGTGGTAGCTAAGAGCGATGGAACCGAGATCACATGGAACTGTGCACCTTCCGAGACATGGCAGGCAGGAGAACGGACTAAAAATGCGCAGACCGGTGCAGAAGAGGCTGAAATACAGCCAGCAAATGAGACAACCATGCAGGAGACAGATACTGCAGCTGTGCAGGATACGCCTGCAACGCAGCAATCAGATGCAGTAACACTTCCAGCACAGGAACAGAAACCGGTTGTGGTAGAAGAAACACCGCAGGCTGGCAATTATATTGGTAACCGCAATAACGGCAAGCTGCATAAGGCTTCCTGCAGTTATCTGCCGGATCCACAGAATCAGGTTCCGTTCGCAACAAGAGAAGAAGCGGTGGCAGCAGGCTATGATGATCCGTGTAAGCGTTGTAATCCGTAAGCATATGGTACGGAAGAAAAGAGGAATATACGATGGAACTGAGACATATTCGGTATTTTAAGGCTGTTGCGGAAGAAAAAAATTTTACCCGGGCCGCGGAAAAACTGGCGATCGCCCAGCCGCCGCTCTCGAGACAGATTCAGGATCTTGAGGCAGAGCTTGGCACACAGCTTTTTATCCGCTCGCCGCATAAAGTAACACTGACAGAAGAAGGAGAACTTTTTTTGCAGTACGCCTCCCAGATACTGGATCTCGTTACCCGTTCGGAGGAAGAGGTTCGGGAGAGAAAGGAAAGTCTGCAGGGTACATTATACATTGCTTCTGTAGAAGGCTGCGGTCCAAGGCTGTTTGCGGAATGGATCGCTGCATTCGGGCAGCAGCATCCGCACGTGCAGTATAATCTCTGGAACGGTAATACGGACGATGTGAATAACCGTGTCATGAAGGGACTTTGTGAGATCGCCATGATCACAGCCCCTTATAATACAGAAGAGTTTCAGGTACTGCCGGTTTATCAGGAACCATGGGTGGCAATGATTCCTAAAGGGCATCCTTTGTATACACCGGAAAATGATCCGGTAAAGCCGGATGATCTTCTGCCGTATCCGCTTCTGATCCCTTCCAGAGAATCCAGAAAAAGCGAGATCGACAAATGGTTTTCGCAGACCGGACAGACACCGGTTATCCGTGGCAGGATCGCACATATGATGAATGCCTATGAGCTGAGCCTGCATGATGTCGGAATTTCCATTTATCCGGCATCGATCTCCGCACTGGCAAAGAATAAGGAAGTCTGTATCCGTAAAATAGAGCATCCGGACGCTTATGCGTCTTATGCACTCATCTGGAAAAAGGATCATACTCTTTCCCATGTGGCACAGGAGTTCCTTTCTTATATCCGGGAAGATACTGAAAATGCAGATTAAACTTATTATACCCAAAAGGTATTATGATACGTTTACAATATGTATTTCACATTATAGAACCTATATGGTACATTATAATCATCAAAAGGAAGTCAGGCCGGACCTCTAAAGTAACTGATCAATTTTAAAACGTAGAAAGGTTATGGTGAGTGTTATGAAAAAAATTATGGGCAAGATCAATGAGTTCTTTGGTGAATATTATAAGAGCTTTGGTGAAAGAATCTGATCGAAGAGGCGTAAAATGAATCAGAGTGATAATCAGACAGAGTCGTAAGACTGGCAGTGTATCGATTACATTGCCAGTCTTATTTTTTGAAAAACTCTTTTTTGAAAAAATAGGGACTTGCATACAACAGATGGATATGCTATGATATCCCTCGACGGCATACAGTTGTGCGCCGTACAAAAACATTCGGGAGAATGGAGCGTGAAAGAAATGGAACAGTCTACCGGCTATTTTGTGGTAAAGCAGAAAGCATTACCGGAAGTATTGTTAAAGGTTGTGGAAGCAAAGAAGCTGATAGAGTCCGAACGTGCTGTTTCCGTGCAGGAAGCAACGGAGCGGGTGGGGATCAGCCGCAGTTCTTTTTATAAGTACAAGGACGATATTTTTCCTTTTCATGATACAGCGGCTGGCAAGACGATCACGCTGACCTTCCAAATGGATGATGAACCGGGCTTGTTATCGGATGTGCTCAAGATCATAGCCACATTCGGAGCAAATATATTAACCATCCATCAGAGTATTCCGATCAACGGAGTTGCCTCCCTGACGATCAGTGTACAGGTATTGCCGACAACGGCGGATGTATCCCTGATGGTCGATGAGATGGAAAAACAAAAAGGCGTACATTACGTGAAAATCATAGCTAAGGAGTAAAGAAAATGGTAAAAGTAGCAGTATTAGGATATGGTACAGTAGGAAGCGGTATCGTTGAGGTAATCAAAACAAACCAGGATATGGTCGATAAGAAAGCCGGAGATGAGATTGATGTAAAATATATCTTGGATCTGCGTGATTTCCTGGGAGATCCTTATGAGAATCTGGTTGTACATGATGTCGAAGTCATCTTAAACGATCCGGAGGTGCTTGTGATCGCGGAAGCAATGGGCGGCGTGGAACCGGCCTATACCTTCACAAAGAGAGCACTCAGCGCAGGTAAGAGCGTATGTACTTCTAATAAAGAGCTTGTTGCAAAGCATGGTGCGGAACTGCTTGAGTTAGCACGTGCTAATAAATGTAACTATATGTTTGAAGCAAGTGTCGGCGGCGGTATTCCGATCATCCGTCCATTAAATGCTTCTCTGACACCGGAGCGTGTGGACGGTATCACAGGTATTTTAAACGGTACAACAAACTACATCCTGACCAAGATGGAAAAGGAAGGATCAGATTTTGATACAGTACTGAAGGAAGCACAGGAAAAAGGCTATGCGGAGCGTAATCCGGAAGCAGATGTGGAAGGCTATGATGCATGTCGTAAGATTGCGATTCTTTCTTCTTTGATCTATGGTAAAAACGTAAATTTTGAGCATATTTATACAGAGGGTATTACAAAGATCACGACAAATGATTTCGCTTATGCAAAGAAAGCCGGTTATACGATCAAGCTGCTTGCCATGAGCAAAGAGGTAGACGGCAAATATTTTGCCATGGTAACACCTTGCATGATTAATGCCCAGAACCCACTTTATTTTGTAAATGATGTATTTAACGGTATTCTGGTACACGGCAATACACTGGGGAATACAATGTATTATGGAGCAGGTGCAGGTAAACTTCCGACAGCAAGTGCGGTTGTATCCGATATCATTGACTGCGTGAAACATCTTGGAAAGACAGTATTCTGCTTCTGGGATAAAGAAGAACTGACATTGTCCAGCATGGATGATTCTGTAAAACGTTTCTTTGTCCGTGTGAAAGATGCTGATTTTGCAAAGGCAAAAGAAGTATTTGGTGATGTGGAAGAGATTGATGCACAGATCGCAGGCGAAAAGGGCTTCTTTACAAATGCGATGAGCGAGAAAGCATTTAAAGAAAAGAGTGCACAGGTCGGTGAGATCATCAGCCGGATCCGTGTTGAGGAGTAAGCACGGATTACATATGGAATCGCACATGACAGCGCGTGTGATCCTAAGTGAAAATAAATACCGAGGAGTAGGAAAATGAAAAAAGTAGTAAAATTTGGTGGTAGTTCATTAGCAAGCGCAGAGCAGTTTGAAAAGGTGGGAAAGATTATCCGCGCAGACAAGGCAAGATGTTATGTAGTACCGTCTGCACCGGGTAAGAGAAACAGCAAGGATACAAAAGTAACGGATATGCTGTACAATACCTATGCACTGGCAGAAAGTGACGACGCATTTGATAAAGAACTGGATGCGATCAAAGCAAGATATCAGGAGATCATCGACGGATTGAAATTAAAACTTTCCCTGGATAAGGAATTCGAAGTGATCCGCGAGAACTTTAAAAAGAAAGCGGGCAGTGATTATGCAGCAAGCCGCGGTGAGTTCTTAAACGGTATCATTATGGCAAATTATCTGGGTTATGAATTCATCGATGCAGCAGAAGTAATCTTCTTTGATGAAGATGGCAATTTTATGCCGGATCATACAAATGAGGTGCTTTCCGCACGTCTTGCCGATACACCAAAGGCTGTTGTACCGGGCTTCTACGGTGCGAAGCTGGATGGCAGTGTAAAGACTTTCTCCAGAGGCGGCTCTGATATCACAGGTTCTATCGTGGCAAAGGCTGCACACGTGGATGTATATGAAAACTGGACAGATGTTTCAGGCTTTTTGATCGCTGATCCACGTATCATCGATAATCCCAAAGGAATTGATACAATTACCTATCGCGAACTGCGAGAGCTTTCTTACATGGGTGCTACAGTACTGCATGAAGATGCGATCTTCCCGGTTCGTAAGGAAGGCATTCCGATCAATATCCGTAATACAAATGCACCGAAGGACAACGGTACATGGATCGTAGAAAGCACTTGTCAGAAGCCGAAATACGTGATCACAGGTATTGCGGGTAAGAAGGGCTTCTGTTCCATCAATATTGAAAAGGATCTCATGAATTCCGAGATCGGTTTTGGCAGAAAGGTTCTGCAGGCATTTGAAGAAAATGAGATTTCTTTTGAACATGTACCATCCGGTATCGATACAATGACGGTATTTGTACACCAGTCAGAATTCATGGAAAAAGAACAGCGTGTATTGGCAGCGATCCACAAGCTGGCACATCCGGATTCCATTGATCTGGAGTCTGATCTGGCACTGATCGCAGTCGTAGGACGTGGTATGAGACAGATGCGTGGTACAGCCGGACGGATCTTCTCCGCACTGGCACATGCCAATGTCAATGTCAAGATGATTGATCAGGGATCTTCCGAGCTGAATATCATCATTGGTGTGAAGAACGAAGACTTTGATGCAGCGATCCGTGCAATCTACAATATCTTTGTTGAGATTCAGTTATAAATTCTGATTAAGTAAATACAGATAAAAGAAGAAACATCATATAGCAAGCAATCGATAGCGTAGGCGACTGAGATTTATCGCTCGTTTACCCGGCGGCGAGATCGAAACGCTCTTTTTCGACCAGAGCCAGGTAAAATACGAGCAAGATAAATCGCAAGGTAGCCAAGCGTGATTGCGGCTATATGATGTTTCTGTTTATATGAAATGACTATAAAATGCCAAAATAATTTGGCAAAATGGCACAAAAAGAAAGTAGGGGATTGCGCTTTCATAAGTGGAATCGTATACTAAAAATGTGTATATCACAATAATTATTTGATATGGAGGGACTTATGAAAAGTAAAAAAGGAATCAAGAAACTTTTAATGGCTCTTGCACTGGTATTATGTGTTGCTGCATTTGTTCCGGCAACTGCAAGCGTACAGGCAGAGGCAAAAACAAAAACAATAAAGGCATACACGAATTATGAAAAAAACTACAAGAAGTCGCCAGCTGTTAAACTTGGAGTGACTTATAAGGTTTCTTCACAGAAAAAACGTAGTGCAGTAAAATTTACAGCTCCGAAAGCAGGCACATATAAGGTTACGATCAGCAATGCAGCTTCTGTTCCCAAGGCAAAAGACGGAGTAGATATTATGTATGGCACCGCCCATATTAATAAACCATCATCTACTGGGCGGTATCTGTTTCCTGAAAAGGTAAAAACACAGGGGGGTAAGAGTTATACATTGTATATGACTACCAATTATTGTTATAACAATTTTGGAAAGGGGAAAAAAGTAGAAACCTATTTATCTCTGGCAAGCAGATATGGTAAGATTAAGCTTAAAAAGGGAGAAACAATATATATAGATTTCTCATGTACAAGCAAAAAAAATACTTATAATTTGAAAATTACAAAGTAAGATTTCAATCGAAACTACACAGGCGGCGTTTCTGACTTCCCAGGCAGGAAGTTAGGAACGCTGCTTTTTTTATGATGTATGGCAACAAAAAACATTATTTTAGAACTCAGAACCGGAAGAGGAATGTCGCAGGATGAACTGGCTGATAAGCTTATGGTATGAAGCTGAAGAGTCTATAGAAGGAGATGATTATTCTTGAAGAGAAGAGCAGATCTGCTAATAGATGAAAAGTATAAAAGACAGATTATCTAATCTTGATAGTAAAAGTTATTCAGCAAAAAATAATATATAATTGGTAGTATTTATTTCTCGTATAGACAGCGCAAATCGATAAATTGGTTACCCACTGCATAAAAATGTGCAAATACACATAAAATAGTAATGTCTATTGATTAAATAAACGTTGGATGATACAATATCATTACTAAAAAATGTGTCAAGACACAAAAATAAGGAGTAAAACTCATGGAGATTAAAAGAGATGCATACCTTGAACAGTTAAGGATAAGAAAAGATAATGGGATGATAAAGATTATCACGGGAATCAGGAGATGCGGAAAATCATTCCTGTTATTTGTATTGTATAAAAAATATTTATTGGAGAGTGGTGTAGATAATGCCCATATCATTGAGATTGCTTTAGATGGCATTGAAAATGAGGAGCTGAGAGATCCAAAGAAGTGTTACCAGCATATTAAAGATGCAATGAAAGATGACCAGAAGTATTATCTGCTTTTGGACGAAGTACAGTTTATGCCACGATTTGAGGAAGTGCTGAACAGCCTGCTTCGTATTAGCAATATTGATGTATATGTGACTGGAAGTAACTCTAAGTTTTTATCCAGCGATATTGTAACTGAATTTAGAGGCAGAGGAGATGAAATAAGAATATATCCGCTGTCCTTCGCAGAGTTTTATGCGGCTTTTGATGGAGATTATGACGATGCTTGGGAGGAATATATGATATATGGTGGTTTACCACAGGTGGTACAGTTTTCTGTGGAACGCCAAAAGGCTGAGTATCTAAAAAACATTTTCACAAATGTTTATATTAAGGATGTTGTAGAACGAAACAAGCTTCAAAATGTTGATGAGATTTATACTTTAGTAGATATTCTTGCTTCTGCGATAGGAGCGCCTACTAATCCAACTAAAATATCAAATACTTTTAAAAGTGAACGTGGTATCAATTACAGCAATAAGACCATATCCAAACATATAGATTATCTTGTGGAGGCATTTTTGATTTCTAAAGCTGACAGATATGATATTAAAGGCAGAAAATATGTGGGAGCAAATCTGAAATACTATTTTTCAGATGTGGGACTTAGAAATGCCAGATTGAATTTTAGACAGCAGGAACCTACTCATATCATGGAAAATATTGTTTATAATGAGCTGCTTATCAGAGGCTATAATGTGGATGTTGGTATTGTAGAGGTATATGCAAAAAATGATGAAGGAAAAACAACTCGAAAGCAGTTTGAAGTTGATTTTGTAGTCAATCAGGGTAGTCAGAGATATTATATTCAGGTGGCCTATAATATGACTTCTGAGGAAAAACAGACGCAGGAACTTAATTCATTTAGAAATATTCCGGATTCGTTTAAAAAGATTGTGATAGTAAACGGAACGAAAAAGCCTTGGAGAAATGAGGAAGGTTTTGTGATCATGGGAATGAAGTATTTTCTGCTTAATGCGGATAGTTTGGAGTTTTAGTATGAAAGAGGAGATACAGCTTCAGGACAAAATGAATTGGATTTTTTATAATACAACAGCAGATCTGTCGGAAGCACCGGAAGGAATCAGAGAATTCCTAAGTTATATTGAGAATGAAACTGTGGACGGTGACTTTACAAAATTATTGGATAAAAAAGTAAAAAATGCAAGACTGAATGAGGATTGGAGGTCGATCACGGAGGCTGAGGCAAGGAAGATGCTGCATCTATAAGATTAGGCTTCTGACCATCTGCGCCATGGCGGCAGGTGTTTCCTGCATACCGCCTTCGAGCCATTTTAAAAACACATTATAAAGGGCACCGGAATAAAAATAGATCTTATAGCGCCCCACATCATTAAACGGCATATCGCCGATCTGTTCTTCTAACTGCCTGTCGAAAATATCCAGATAGATATAGGCAAGCCCTGCTTTATACACGCATAAGATAAAATGCTTGTAAGTCTTGAAGTAACGGAAGATCAATAAGATGGAATCATACCCGAAAAAGTCGTCAGATAGTTTGGCGGCTTTTTTTCTATAATTCTGCCAGATCTCATCTGTTACTTTGATCAGAACTTCTTCCTTGGAAGCAAAATTCCGGTAATAGGAGGCTCTTGCCACGCCGGCAGTCTGCACGATCTCTGTGACTGTAATATCTGAAAAATTTTTCGTTTCCATAAGTTTTGTCAAAGCTCTTGCAATCCGCAGCTTCACAAGGCGGTTTGCTTCCAGTCGTTTATCAGATTCTTTCATCTATATCTCCATTCCGCCGCTGGCAGCGGCACAGGTAATACATTTCCCATTATGACATGATATAAAATGAGATAAATTGTCTCATATTCACATCTTGAATTCCCATTTTTCCATGCTAAAATCATATTTATGCAATATATGTGATACAAAATATCTCACATATATCTGCCTATACTATGACACAGGAAACGGACAAAGTCAAGAAAAGAGATGTCATGTAGGACTGTAAGGTATTGAAAAGCGAGAGCATGACAGGAAATGGAGTAAAATGAGAATTATAACAGATACGGGAACAGATATACTGGAGGCAGAAGCAAAGAAACTGGGGATCGAACTGGTAGCGATCCATTCCAGCTTTACGGATGCTTCTTTCAGCGAAAACACGGAAACAGAGTTTCAACGGTTTTATGAAAAGCTGCGTCAGTCGGATATGCTGCCGGTTTCCAGCCAGCCATCGCCGGCTAACTTTCTGGAGCTTTTTGAAGATGCCAGAGAAAAGCAGGAGGAGGTTGTGGTGATCACGATTTCCTCGAAGCTGTCCGGTACGTATAATGGAGCAGTGCTTGCAAAGGACATGGCGGAATATGACAATATTTATGTGGTAGACAGCCTGCAGGCATCTTTGTCGGAAAGGCTGCTTGTGGAATATGCGGTAAAACTCCGTGATGCCGGCATGGGGGCAAAGGAGCTTGTCCGGACACTGGAGCGGGATAGAGAGCGTGTGATGCTGACAGGTGTTCCGTCTACACTTTTGTATCTCAAAATGGGAGGACGTATTTCACCTGTTGTGGCGGCAGTCGGTGGTGTGATCGGGATCAAACCGGTGCTCTGGCTGAAGGGCGGTGTGATCGAAAGCCGCAGCAAGGCAAGGGGCATGCGTATGGCGAAGTCAGGCATGCAGAGCTTCTTAAAGGATTACGAGGTAGATCCGGCAATGCCTGTGATGTTTGCACACAGTGACAATGCTGAAATGGGACAGCAGTTTATGGAGGAGACGGAGCAGCAGTTTGGACTGACAGGCTGCAGTCTGCATGAGATCGGGATGGCGATCGGAACACACATCGGGCCGGATGCCCTTATGATGGCATTTATGCGGAAGTAGCCAGGTAAAAGTAAAAATAGAGATTGCCGACAGTATATGTATTGTCGGTCAGACCCACCTGTATGTTGAAAAACGACAGGTGGGTCTTTGTTATGGTGACTGAGAAAATATAATATAAACAGTATATAACAGTTGACAACAGTTATATACTGTTATATACTGTTTATACCGGAGGAAGTATTATATGCATATGATTATCAATAACCAGTCAATGGTACCAATTTACGAACAGATCATGGAGCAGATCAAGAAAGCGATCGCTTCGGGTGAACTATCGGAAGGAAGTATGCTGCCTTCCGTCAGAGGGCTTGCAGCAGAGCTTAGGATCAGCGCACTGACAGTCAAAAAGGCTTATGACAGGCTGGAAGAAGAGGGACTTACCGTCACCGTGCATGGCAAGGGGACCTTTGTTACAGAAACGAATCAGGAGCTTGTGAAAGAACAGCAGCGTATGACGGCAGAGCAGGAACTGCAGAAAGCAGTGGAAAAGGCACTGCGCGGTGGTCTGACAAAGCAGGAACTTAGAGATCTGTTTGAAATGATAATGGAGGAGTAACATGCTAAAACTTACAAATGTACATAAAAAGTATAAGGATTTTACCCTGGACTGCAGTATGGACCTGCTGCCGGGCAGGATCACCGGACTGATCGGCAGAAACGGAGCAGGCAAATCAACAACTTTTAAAGTGGCACTGGGACTTGTCAGACCGGATGGCGGAGATGCAGAAGTGTTTGGTAAGCCTGTGGAAATGCTGACAGCGCAGGACAAACAGCGGATCGGCGTCGCATTTGCGGACGCAGGATTCAGCGAATATTTAACGATTACGGATATTGCACCGGTTCTTGCAGCGATGTATCCGTCAGTGACGGAAAAAGCGTTTTTGGAGCAGTGCAGCCGGATGGAACTGCCGCTTCAGAAAAAGATCAAGGAATTTTCGACAGGTATGCGTGCAAAGTTAAAAGTGCTGATTGCCCTTAACCATGAGGCGGATCTGCTGATCCTAGATGAGCCGACAGTCGGACTGGATGTGGTAGCCAGAGAAGAAGTGCTTGCCATGATCAGGGAATATATGGCAGCGCATGAGCAGGCGGGAATCCTGATCAGTTCCCATATTGCTACGGATCTGGAAAGTCTTTGTGATGATCTGTATCTGATCTGTGACGGAAAGATCGTTCTGCATGAAGATACGGATGTGCTTCTTTCCGCATATGCCCTTCTGAAAGTACCGGAGGATAGGTATCAGACACTGGATAAGCAGTACATTTTACGCAGTAAAAAGGAAAGCTACGGTTATGCGTGTCTGACGGACAAAAAACAGTATTACCGTGAAAACGAACCGGATCTGGTCATGGAAAACGGAAGTATCGATGAACTGATCCTGATGATGAACGGAGGCAGAGAATGAAAGGATTATTGATAAAGGATTATAAATTGTTAATGCTGCAGAAAAGGACTTTTCTGCTAATGGTGCTCGTTGCAGTCTGTATGAATTTTGCCATGCGGGAAAATGCATTATTTATTATCGGTTATCTCACGTTTTTTGCCGCACTTGTGGCAAATACAACCTTGTCTTATGACGAGTATGGAAACGGCGTTCTTTTCCTGCTGACACTGCCTGTTACAGGGAAAACGTATGTCAGAAGTAAATATGTGGGAAATCTGTTATTGCTCCTGACTTTCTGGCTTGCAAGTGCTGTACTGGAAGCAGTTTTGTATACAGTACAGGGCATGCAGTTTTTCACGACAGAGACGATGATAGGCATATGTTCCATTCTCCCATGTTCTCTTATTTTTGTAGATTTTATGATACCGCTTGTCCTTCGTTTCGGGCAGGAAAAAGGAAAGCTGGTATGGGCAGCGGTCGGTGGTCTGATTTTTGTGATAATAGCAGCTCTGAAAGCCCTGTCAGAAGCCGGCAGACTGGAAGCGTTGAAACAGCTGTTTGGTAAAATGGCACAGCACGGTGTGATAATGACAGTCTGCATTATTGTACTGTCGTTGCTGGGGCTGGCTGTTTCCTATAGCTTTAGTGTAAAGGTCATGGAAAAGAAATCCTTCTAAAAAATAGTTGACATTTATATCGTAGTGCGATATAGTGGTTATATCGAAGTGCGATACATCGCAATGCAAAGTATCGAAGGAAAGGATTACTATGGACGCACATATAAAAAAAGTATATGTTCCGATGACGGAAACAGGATTTTATATTTTACTGTGTCTGCGCCAGCCAGGCCATGGCTATGGAATCGTGCAGCAGGTGCGGAAGATGACAAACGAGGAACTGGTGCTGGCTCCCGGGACGATGTATGGCAGTCTTTCCAAGATGGAAAAGGACGGACTGATCCGGTGTATCGCCGAGGAAGAAAAGCGAAAGATCTATCAGATCACAGACCTCGGAACAGAGGTCCTGGAACTGGAACTGAAACGGATCGAGCGGTTGTATCAGAATGCGAGGGAGGCATTATCATGAAAGAGAAGAAGACAGAATTCAAGATTTTTACAATATCACAGTATGAAAAGGAAGCAGCTTATCTGCGCAGAATGCGTCAGAGCGGCTGGAAGATCACAGCGATCAGATTCCCGGGCTTTTACACCTTTGAAGCATGTGAGCCGGAGGATGTCGTTTATCAACTGGATTACAACAGAGACAGTGCAGCCAATAAAGAGGAATATGTACAGATGTTTGCAGACTGTGGCTGGAACTATTTATTCGATTTTGTAGATTACAGCTATTTCTGCAAGCCTGCAGCAGCGTTTCAGGGGGCTGAGGAGAAAAGTATTTTCTGTGATGATGCATCAAGACTGGATATGATGAAGCGGATCGCCCTTGGCAGACTGCTTCCGCTGTTTGTCATATTTACCGCTATTATACTTCCGCAATTCTGGATGCACTTTTACACACTGGATACACATCCTGTGATGGGTATTATGTATATTGCATTATTTGTTTTATATTGTGTCATCTTTCTTGTTTATGGGATCCACTATTATACATTTAAGAAAAAGATAGGCAAATAGGAGTAAAAAGCCTCTGTTCAATGCAGCCGATCAGGCGTATACTTGATATGGATGCAGATTTGTTTCACAAGTGAAATAAGAAGAAGCCATGCATAATGGCTGAAAACAGGAGGTAAACAAAATGACGATCGAACAATTACAAAAAGATATGATGGCTGCCATGAAGGCACATGACAAGGAAAGAAAGGATGCAATCTCTTCTCTGGTTTCCGCAGTCAAGAAAAATGCGATCGATGCAGGCTGCAGAGATGCAATCCCGGAAGATATGGTAAACAGCACGATCTTAAAAGAGCTGAAAACCGTACAGGAGCAGATCGATACCTGCCCGAAGGACAGAACAGAACTGATCGCAGAGTACCAGAAGCGTCATGATATCATGCAGGAGTATGCACCGAAGCTTCTTTCCAAAGAAGAAGTACAGAAGATCGTGACAGAGCAGTTTGCAGAAGTACTTGCAACAAAAAATAAAGGTCAGATCATGAAGACTGTTATGCCGCATCTGAAAGGCAAAGCTGATGGTAAAGTGATCAACGAGGTTATCACGGAATTAACGAAATAAGGATACTTACGATGGATCTTACAAATGGATCGATTACAACAAAAATCATAAAATTTTCCCTGCCACTCATGTTAGGCAATCTGCTGCAGCAGATGTACAATATCGCCGACACATGGGTGGTAGGTCGCGTTCTGGGAGCGGATGCGCTGGCAGCAGTCGGATCTTCTTATACACTGATGGTCTTTCTGACTTCTATCCTGCTGGGACTGTGTATGGGAAGCGGTGTCGCGATCTCCATGCAATACGGAAAACGTGCGCAGGATAGCATGCGGCGGAGCGTTTTTATGTCCTTTCTGCTGATCCTGAGCATATCTGTGGTATTGAATGTCCTTGTATATGTGGGAATGGACGGCATTTTGTGGATCCTGCGGATCCCCGCAGAAGTAACAGGACTGATGAAGGATTATCTGCTGCTCATTTTTGCAGGAATTCTTGCAACTTTTCTGTATAATTATTGTGCGAATGTACTGCGGGCAGTCGGCAATTCCGTTGTACCACTTGTTTTCCTGGGCATCTCCTCTGTTTTGAATGTGGGACTGGATCTGTTTTTTGTGATCTGTCTGCAGATGGGCGTGCAGGGAGCGGCTCTGGCAACGGTCATAGCGCAGTATGTTTCAGGGCTTGGCATTCTGGCATATACGTGCCTGCGGTTTCGCTGGCTCCTGCCGAAGCGGGAGGACTGCCACTGGGAAAAAGAAGGCTTGTTGTCTATCTGCAACCTGTCTTTTCTGACCTGCCTGCAACAGTCGATCATGAATTTTGGTATTCTGATGGTGCAGGGACTGGTAAACAGTTTCGGAACTGCTATTATGGCAGCATTTGCCGCAGCAGTGAAGATCGATTCTTTTGCCTACATGCCGGTGCAGGACTTCGGGAATGCATTTTCAACCTTTGTAGCACAAAATTACGGAGCGGGAAAAGATGACCGGATCCACAAGGGCGTAAAAAGCGCGGTACTGACATCTTCTCTGTTCTGTCTTTTTGTCAGCGGACTCGTCTTTCTGTTTGCGAAGGAACTGATGCAGATCTTTATCGATGCATCACAGACAGAGATCATCCGGGAAGGTGTCCGGTATTTGCGGATAGAAGGAAGCTGCTATATCGGGATCGGTATCTTGTTCCTGCTGTACGGTTACTATCGGGCGATCAATAAACCACTTTTATCCGTGATCCTGACGATCGCTTCTCTCGGAACCCGTGTTCTTCTGGCGTATATTCTTTCTGCGATCCCGCAGATCGGCGTAACAGGCATCTGGGTTTCCGTTCCGATCGGATGGGCACTCGCGGATCTGATCGGCTTTGCAGCTATGCAAAAATATTCCTTGACCTTACAATAATTGTAAGGTTTAATATTCGTGTGGGAGGAATAAAGATGAAAAAAGATCTAACCACAGGAAATGTATTTCAGACAATTTTATATTTTGCACTGCCATACCTGCTGTCGTATTTTCTGCAGACATTATACGGAATGGCAGATCTGTATATTATCGGACGGTTTAACGGTGTGGCAGCAACGACGGCTGTATCGATCGGCAGTCAGGTGATGCATATGCTGACGGTCATCATCGTCGGACTTGCCATGGGAACAACGGTAGCGGTGGGTCGTGCCATTGGAGCGAAAAAAACGGATGAAGCAGCGCTGGCGATCGGCAATACGGTGACACTGTTTATGATCGTTTCTGTTGTATTTACCCTTGGTTTACTGCTTCTGTTAAAACCTATCGTTGTGCTGATCAGTACGCCGCAGGAAGCGGTGCAGGGAACGATACAGTATTTGTTTGTCTGCTTTATCGGGATTCCGTTTATTACAGCCTATAACATCATCAGCTCAATCTTCCGCGGGCTCGGAGATTCCAAAAGCCCGATGTATTTCGTTGCGGTCGCGTGCGTGGCAAATATCGGACTGGATTATCTGTTTATCGGTGCCATGTCCATGGGACCTGTCGGAGCGGCACTTGGTACGACATTGGCACAGACATTGAGTGTCGTGATCTCGCTTGCAGCGATTCGCAGAAAGCAGATCGGTGTTCATCTGACAAAGAAGGATTTCAAGCCGCAGATGTCTGTCATGAAAATGCTGCTTGCTATCGGCGTTCCGGTCGCGCTGCAGGACGGTTTTATCCAGGTGGCATTTATCGTTATCACGATCATTGCAAACCAGCGTGGCTTAAATCCGGCGGCAGCGGTCGGTATTGTTGAGAAATTTATCAGCGCGGCATTTATCGTACCGTCTTCGATGCTGGCAACGGTATCGGCACTTGCAGCGCAGAATATTGGTGCGGACAAGCATGACAGGGCAGCAAAGACGTTGTATACGGCAATGCTGATAACAAGCGTATACGGCATTTTGATTGGGCTTGTGACAGAAGCGGCAGCAGAGTATATTCTGGGATTTTTCACAAAGGATGCAGTCGTGATCGTACTGGGCAGTCAATATCTGCGTGCTTATATCTGGGATGCTTTTCTGGCAGGGTTCCAGTTCTGCTTTACCGGTTATTTCTGTGCTTACGGACTGTCCTATATTGGGTTTATCCACAATGTGCTTGCGATTGTACTGGTGCGTATTCCCGGGGCATATTTTACCTCAAAGTGGTTCCCTGATACGCTGTTCCCTATGGGACTGGCAGCACCGGCGGGGTCGCTTTTATCTACACTCATCTGTATTGTGTTCTTTATCCGGCTGAAGAAAAGGAAGATCATTTATGGAAGAAACGAAGCTGTTTAAAATCGGAGAAGTGGCAAAAATGCTGCATGTCAGTATGGGCACCCTGCGCCACTACGAGCAGGCGGGCTTACTGACACCGGAATATGTGGACAAGAAAACAGGCTACCGGTATTACGGGGCAAGACAGCTTGAGGTTTTAAACACGATCCGGTATCTGCGTGTGCTGGATATGCCATTGCCTCAGATTGCAGATTTTCTGCAAAACAGGGACGTGGAGGTCATGCGGGAAAAACTGCTCTGGCAAAAGGAGATGATCCGGGAAAAGAAACGGGAGCTGGAGCTTGCAGAGCGCAAGATCGATCACCGGCTGGAGCGTTTAAACGAAGCGGTGCAGGCAACGCTGGAAGAGATCACGACAGATCGGATACCGGCGGGCAGACTTGTCTGGATCCGGGATAAGCTGCAGCTAAGTTCTTATCTGGATCTGGAATATTCGATCCGCAGACTGGAAGAAAATCAGAAGGAAACGCTCGTCTTTTTGGGAAAAGTCGGTGTAGGGATCACAAAAGAAAGCCTCGCAAAAGGCAGATTTTCAGATTATGAGCTGGTATTTCTGCTGCTGGATGAGGAAGATGTCTATGAAGGGGAAACGGAAACATTCCCCGAAATGGATTGTGTGATGATGCGGTTTCGAGGGAGCCATAAGGAAGCACCGGCTCACTATGAGAAGCTGCTTGCTTATATGAAAGAGAATAAGCTGGAAGCAACCGGTTTTTCCCGGGAGATCACGCTGATCGATAATGGACTGACGGATGATCCTGAAAAGTTTGTCACTGAGATCAGGATACCCGTCAGAAATACCGGCAATGCAGGATAGACCTAAGCTGCTTTTTTATCTGATATCATCGGAATGATAATGCAGGTAGCCATTCCACATATATTGCCCCATATAGGTATCATATAGAGCCGCCGGATTTTGTGTATAATGGCAATGGTAATTGTTTTCTAAAAGCATCCAGATGTTTCTGGAATGTTGGGAATACATTGCCGGGTAGCTTTTGGTCAGATCTCTTTTGATAATATAGGCTGGGTAGTCAAAATATTTCAAAAAGGATTCTTCAGAGATAGGATGTCCTGTTTGCTCATGGATATAGGCAAGAAGTTTTCCACGATATTGTCCATATGTGCGCAAAGCATCAGCAGTGCAGTTTATCCCCTTGTCACCAAATGATTCAATCAGTTGTCGAGACAGGAAAAAGTACAGCAGAGAATAGATTGTGTTCATGACATATAGCCCATCATCATAATGCCACTCTAGTGTTTTTACATTTTGAAATGGACAGGAGATAGCATGGGTTGGATTTTCAATCCATTTGGTGATAAAGGAGCATTTTTCATCTCCTTGTACTATAATCTTAGGAAGTGTCATTTCCATGTGAGTGTTATAGCCCTGCCACATGGCGGGATGAAAATTATCACAGTAGATTTTTCCAATTGGTGAACATTCTTGAAGGGGAATATCATCCAACCATTTCCATATATTACTGAAATGACAGGCATAAAATTCTTCTTCTGCAGTGTGTTTATCTAAATGAATATATTTTTGTTTCGTTCTTGGATCACGTGGTAGATCGTAATGACCATAAAAATTTTCAACATTTCGTTCAAGCCCATGGCTTTCCTGCTCTATTGCCAGCAGACCACCTCTATAGTGACCGTATTCCTTACATGCATCTGCAATACTTTGTTTTCCTTCTGTACCAAAGCAGATAACGGCTTGTTTGGTTATAAAGTAAAACATTAGGATGTATAAGTTTTCCATAATACTTACCTGATCGGTATAATTCCAATCCATATCTTTTATTTTCATAAAATCTCCTTTATTTCTCCTGTGTTTTGAGGAACATAATTTTGTTGAAATGATCTGTTGATGTAGTATTGACCTTAAATGGGATACCGTAACCATTTAATAAAGCATTATAGATGGTTTCATAATATATATTTCCTACATTCCAGGCATCATATGTATCAAACATTTCAGCGAGCGGATCGCGGATTATATGGAGACATATTGTATCCATAGTTTTTGTTTTTTCCATTTTATATCTAGGATCAAGAAAAATATCACCTTGTTCTAAAAAGTTTGTAAGTGTAAAAGGAATACTTTCGCGCCGATGCAATTCACGCATACGTTCTCCACGATGAAATCCAAAACGATAGATTGCTTCTTTTAGCGTTTTTTCATCAAGATCTTCTAATATTGCTTTCCCCATATGAATTAACATGAGACCGAAGATTGTATGTATAGAAGCAATCAGATTACCTTCAAAATCATCCCATGACTGTAACTGATAAGGAGCAAGAGGGTAAGGTTTCTGGTTACATTTTCTACAATAGATATAGAAACGACAACAATCTCCACCATTTGTCAGTGTTTCACAGAGATTGACCTGCATGGCCGGATCATATCCACCATAAATACGATGGTGTACTTCCTCACAAAAAATAAAGCCAATCTTATGACCATCTGGTAAACAGCCCCACATATCAGCATCTGGACAACATGTATAGATCATTTTATCAGATTCCTCAGACAACTCTGTTTTAATTTTTGAAGGATCAAATCTGGGATCATTCATTAAATCATAGTGTTCAGACATGGAAATGAGATTGGCTGGAAGTCCCAAAGAGTCTGTAATACCGCGCATACGAACGCCTCTTGCCTGTCCATAGTCACGTACCCCGTGCCGGGCAGCAGCTTCACCTTTTTCACCACATAGGTCAATACAAGTTTTGGTAAGAAAATAAAATAATCCTACCCAATAAAATTGCTGTTTTTCTGCCGGATCTTTTTCGATATATTGTGTTTCAGAAATCATGATATCAACCTCCTTTTTACGTATTATAGGAGCCGGAATGAAAAAATAATTGTAAAAAATGAACTAGGAATGGCTATAAATTTTATTTATAAGGTTATAATTGAAAAAAATTTGAAGTGAAAAAAAATATGTGATAATATACGGAAAAATTAAAAAATTTGTCAAGATAAAGGAGTCATTTGCAGGTGTGCAAAGACTCTTTTTTTATAGAAGGAGGAAAAAAATGGTTTTTAAAAGAGTAGATCAGATTGCTGCATCTAAAACAATGGAATTTACTGCAAGAGTAAAGAATATGATAAGGAATGGCGTGGATGTTATAGACTTTAGTGTAGGTGAGCCGGATTTTCAGACTCCGGATTTTATTAAGAAAGCAGGAAAAAAAGCTATTGATGAAAATCATACGAAATATACAGCAGTAAATGGAATTGTAGAGTTAAGAAAAGCAATTGCAAGAAAACTTGAAATAGAAAACAATGTTTCTTATACAGAAGAACAGATCTGCGTGGGAACAGGTGCAAAGCAGCCGCTTTTTAATGCTGTATTTACAGTTTGCGATGAGGGTAGTGAAGTAATTATACCAACACCGAGTTGGGTTAGCTATGAAGAAATGGTGAAGCTGGCAGGTGGCATTCCTGTTTTTGTGCCATGCAATGATAAAAATGGATTTGGGTTGGATATTTCTGAAATTGAAAAAGTGATTACAGAAAGAACTCGCGCGATTATTATTAATTCACCGAACAATCCAACTGGAGCAGTGTATGGAGAAAAGGAACTTCGGAAATTAGGAGAATTGGCCATAAAACATGATTTTTATATTATTAGCGATGAAGTTTATGAAAAACTTGTATTTGAGGGAAAATTTTGTTCAGTTGCATCGTTGTCACCGCAAATAAAGGAGCATTGTATTTTGATCAATGGACTCTCAAAATCTTATGCAATGACAGGCTGGAGAATTGGCTATGCAGCAGCCGCAGAAAAAGTGATAAATGCGATGAAAAAAATACAAAGTCATACAACATCTGCGAGCAATTCAATTACACAGTATGCTGCGCTTGCAGCCTATGAGGAGGATCCGGATAAAGTGAAGTATATGGTAGATTCCTACAGAGATAGAAGAAATTATATATTACATAGAATTTCAGAGATGAATTTTGTACAGGCATCAAAAGCAAGTGGAACTTTTTATGTGTTTTTGAATATTGAAAAATTATTGGGAAGAACATACAGAGGAGAGACAATTATTTCTTCTATGCAGCTTGCGCAGTTATTACTGATACATGCACATATAGCTGTAATCGCGGGGGAGGCTTTTCATGCATCTAATTATGTGCGAATCTGTTATGCGGTTTCACAAGAGGACATTGCAAATGGGATGAATCGTTTGGATAAATTCTTAAAAGAGGTGATATAAAATGAAAAAGGTGTTTTTGAGGGATGAGATTCATTACGAAGCTTTGAAGCAATTAGAGAAAAATGTACAGATCATAAATGATTGGGACAAGATAGAAGATGTGGATGCAATTCTTGTTCGTAAAATAAAAGTCCCAGATGAAGTCATTTTAAACTCAAAAAAACTGAAGGTGATTGGATTTCATGGAAGTGGAATGAATGGTATAAATCTAGATCTTGCAAGGCAAAAGGGAGTGGATGTATTTGCAGTTCCGGGGCTTAATGCACAGTCCGTGGCAGAACTAAATGTTGCTCTTGCATTGGATATTGCACATATGGTTACATGGTCTGCCTGTGATATAAAACAGGGAATTAGCATGCAGGATGGGCTTCATCGATTCCGAGGACATGAATTAAGTGGGAAAGTTGCCGGTATTATTGGAATGGGAGCAGTCGGAAAAAGAACAGCGCAAATACTGCGAGATGCTTTTCAGATGCGGGTATACGGATATGCAAGATCTTTCACTGATGAAAAAGCGGAAGAACTTCATATTCAATGTGCAAAATCCATGGATGAATTACTGGAGTGTGCAGATTTCATATTCCTGGCCATTCCATACACGACGCAGACTAGAGATATGATTAGTTACAAGGAACTGCTAAAAATGAAGAAAACGGCATACTTAATCAATACAGCAAGAGGCGGAATTGTAAATGAAGAGGATCTGTGCAGAGCATTAAAAGAAGGTCAGATTTCAGGCGCTGGTTTTGATGTATTTAAGGAGGAACCGGTAAGGGTGGAGAATCCGCTGCATAGATTTCCTAATTTTATATCTACACCACATATTGCAGGAAATAGTGAGGAAGCATTATATCGAGTTGGAATGGGTGTTGTAGATGGAATTTTGCAAAGGCTGCAAATCCTTTCATAGAAGGAGTGGAATTCATGAAGACAATAGATATCAAAACAATAATAGAGTCAGAGATACCTCAGAAAATATTATGCAGCAAAGAAACGGAGGACATATATCTTCAGTTTCGCGTAACAGAAAATGCGGTGTACAAAAATGTCATAAAGAAATGGAATCAACAGGAAGGTATTTTTGTGTATGTGACTGATGGTGAGAATGCAGTACTTTCCCCGTCTGGTCGCTGGCTGGCATTTTCAAGAAGGCAGGAAGCGGAGAATGCTATATTTCTGCTAAATACAAGGACGGGGGGAATAAAAAGAATAACATCCTGCGTAAGACCAGATGATATGCAGTGGTCGGCAGATGAAAAAAAACTTTTATTTACATGTGCTTGCTTTCAGAAAAGGCAGCCAGAAGATGTTCCTGTACTGGAAACTGCAAGATGGATGGATCGTTTGAAATTTAAAACCGATAGACTTGGATATAGTGATGGTACATTTCGGCAAATAGGGTTATACGATCTTGTCAAAAAAGAGCTGGAGATTATTACAGCAGGAAGGATAGATTATACCTGCCCGTGTTTTGTGGGAAAGGAAAAAATTGCATATGTAGCTGTACCTAATAAATCGGATAATTCTGATGAGGCTTTTTTATTTATTTACAACATGGTAAAAAAGGAGGAAAAAAAATATCGTGGACCAGGAGGCCCGATTCATCATCTGCTAGCTGTTCCTGAAAAAAATATGATTTTTGTATTAGCCCATGATAATCACTTGTGGGAGGCAACTAATTTCAGCCTGTTTCAGTTTAATATGAAGGATGAGTTATGGGAAGCATTATTAAAAAGAGAGGATTTATATCTGGGCAATTGTGTAGATAATGATACCGGATATGATAATCAGGAGTATTCTCTTTTATGGGATGCGGAAAAAGAGGAAATCATTTTTCCTATTGTTACAAATTATAAAGTTAAGCTTGCAAAGTTTTTATTAAAAGAAAAAAAGTTGGAAACGATATATGAAGAACAAGATGTGGTTTTTTTGACAGGAATGTGCAAGGAAGGAATATTAATGCTATCTTCTGCAGAAGATTGTCTGGCAAGATTGAATTTATTAATGGAAAACCAAAAGATTTGTATATGGGAGAGTAATCTGAATAGCAGACGGTATAAGTTTTCTACAAGTGAGTCATTTGAGTATTTGGATGCACAGAATAAAAAAAGAGTGGGGCATTATTTTCATACAGAGAATCCACCAAAAGGTTTGGTGTTATTGATCCATGGGGGACCGCATTATTGTTTTGGATATGATTTTTCTTTTGATATTCAATTTCTAACAGAAAATAACTATAATGTGGTGCTGTGTAATCCAACAGGAAGTATTGGTTATGGAGAATTACACGCGAAAGGAACTTATCACGATTGGGGAGGTAAGGACTACATAGAGATCATGAACTGTATTAAGACGGCACGGGAAAAATTTGCAATGGGAAAATATCCAGTTTCTGTCATGGGAGGAAGCTATGGTGGATTTATGACGAACTGGATTATTGGTCATACGGATTTTTTTTGCTGCGCAATCTCTGAACGAAGTACTTGTAACCGATATAGTCAGGCTGGAACAAGTGATTGTGCATTTCGTTATGGTATGTTTGAGTTTAATGGGACAGCATGGGAGCATCCATTACATTATATGGAACATTCACCAATCAGTTATGTGAAAAATGTTAACACGCCAGTGCTATTGTTACATGGAGACGCAGATATGAATTGTTCTATTGAACAGAGTGAAGAGTGGTTTTCAGCTTTGCGTATGGAAGGGAAAGAGGCTTATTTAGCTATTTTTCCGAAAGAATTTCATGATTATAAAGCAATTGGATCACCTGCAAGCCGCAGAGATAGATATCGTCTAATTTTATGGTGGCTTGATAAATACATGATGGAGGGAGGCCGGAAATATGCTTGAAGAGCTGAGAAAATACCTTGAACCATATCCAGAAGGGTTGGGGGTGGTAATAGAAAAACTGGATTCTGGGGAAAGACTTAATTGGCATGCTGGAGACAGGTTCCCTTCTGCCAGTTTGATTAAACTTCCTATTATGTATTGTTTTTTGGAACTTGTATCAGAAGGAAAAGAGAACTTGGAAGACATACATGTACTCAGGGAGAATGACAAGGTAGGAGAAAGCGTATATGATACGGGTATTCTACGAGATCTACATGAAGGTATTGGGCTTACTTTGGAAGATTGTATGCGACTGATGATTGATATCAGTGATGATACAGCAACAAACTTGATTATGAAGCGTATGTCCTTTTCGTATATGAATGAAAATTTTATCCGCTATGGTTTACACGAGACTATGGTGGGAAGGTATATGATGGAATATGATGGAGTGCAGAAGGGAAGAGATAATTTTACTTCGGCAAAAGATACTAATGTTTTATTAAAACTTCTTTTGGAGGGAACATATTTGTCAGGGAAGTGTAAAGAACTTGCTTTAGATGTATTGATGAAGCAGCGGGAAAATGATGGACTGAATAAATATCTGCCGCAGGAAATTGTCTATGCACATAAATGTGGCTGCATAAAACAGTATCAACTGGACCATGAATGTGGCATTTTATATAAAGATGGTAATCCATTTTTGCTATTTAATTTTTGCTCCTGTAATATTTCTGATTCAAGAAAACTGATGAATCAGTTGGGAAAAGAAATATACAACATGTATTATTCATAGAAAATCAAAAGGCGACAGATAGTCAAAGAAATTAATAACTCGGAGGTGAATCTCTATGAATTATAAAACATTTTGGTTACCGCCTAATGCGGAATATGTAGAATACATAGTCAATGATTCTTTGGTCAATAAATTTTTTGAAGTAAACAACCCGGATCGTAAGGAAATTGTAATCAATGTACCGGATGGATGTGTAAATATCTGGTTTTTATTTAAACATAATAAGTGTCATGCCAGAATTGTGGGGAGTGGGATTGAGGGTGTCCGTTCGATGGTAAGCGATACGGAAAAATGTTTTGGTGTTAAGTTTAATGCAGGGGTTCTTCCTATAAAATTGATGGATGAAGACAAATGTATTATGAATGAGAATTATGCGCTAAATCAGTATATCAATGTGGAAGAACTGGAGCATTTAATGGAAAAAAGTGAAAGCCCTGAGGATAGAATGCAGGTTTTTACAGATTACAGTGACCGTTTTGGTACAGTTATGGCAGATCAGATCACACAGATGGTAATTCAGTATATTAATGAAAAAAATGGAAATGCAGATATTAAGGTAATGGCAGATGAACTTGGCTATTGTCAGCAATATCTGAGTCGGGTGTTTAAAAAAATGGTAGGTATGCCCATGAAACAGTATGCTCGTATTGTACGAACACAATATGCGTTTTCACAGATCAAAAAGGAACCGACAGCGGAAATCTGCGATGTGTTGGGATATTATGATCAGCCGCATTTTATAAAAGAATTTAAAAAGTATTCCATGATGACGCCGAATGAGGCATATAATACAGCATATCATTTTGTGTAAGGGAAAATAAGTTAATTTTTTACAATGCAAACGAAGAAAGATATCATATAATAAAATCGTTACAAGGGTGTAATTGCAAGGAAGCAGTTGCACTCTTTATTTTTTATTTTAAGGAGGAAATTTTATGAAAAGAAAACTAATGTTAGCAGTATGTATGGCAGTGAGTACTTGCATGATTTTGGCAGGATGTGGAAACAATGCAGCTGATACAGAAACAGCAGCAGAGGATGTAATTGTTGAAGAAAGTAATACACAGGAAGAAACGGATACGGAAAGCATGGATACAGATAGTGAAGAGTCTGCAACAGATGGAGTGCAGGTAACACCACCATCTAAGCTGTTGAAGGAAGGAACTTTAACGTATGCCATCAATGCCAATTTCCCACCATATGAATATCTTGACGACGAACAGAACATAACCGGTTTTGATGTGGAATATGTACAGGCTATGGCAGATCTGATGGGACTTGATGTTGAGATTGTAGATATGCAATGGGATAACCTGATTACTTCTTTACAGGCTGGTCGTGTGGATATTGTAAATTCTGCTGTATATATTAATCCGGAAAGAGAAAAAGTAGTTGATTTTGTTCCATACATGTATATAGGTGAGATTATTCTGGTAAATGGAAATTCTGATTATGACTTTACGGATACGGATGGATTATCTGGTTTGAAGGTTGGTGTAATTACAGGGTCTATTGAAGAGACCTACTGTAATACTTTTAACGAAGAATTTGCAGAAAAAGGTATGGATCCAATCGATATCCATTCTTTACCGAGTTTAAATGATTCTTTGGTTTCACTGGCATCCGGTCAGCTTGATGCAACATTAACATCATCTGCAACAGCTGCCTACATGGAGATGGAACAGCCGGGGACTTATAAGACAGTTGCATCTTTTGCATTGGATGATGTATTAGGTATTTGTGTACAGAAAGGTGATACGGAAATGGCAGATGCACTTACCGAGTGCGCCAAGATTTTGTATGACAATGGGACCTATACGGAATTAATGAGTAAGTATGGTATTTCAGATACTATGAGTTACTGGAAATAGAATCATTATCGAAAAGTGAAATAAAAGGAATGTTACTATGACAATTCAGGGTATATGGGAAATATTTTCAACAAAAATGCTGATAGAGGGTGCGGTCATGACTTTAAAGTTGACTGCACTGTCAGAAGCATTATCCATTATAATTGGTTTTTTTCTGGCACTGATTAAGATCAGTAAATGTAAGCCGCTATCAAAAATAATTGATGTTTATATTTGGATCTTTCGTGGTTTGCCTTTGATTCTTGTTTTGATATTTGTTTATAATGTTTTTCCGCAGTGGGGAATAAAATTAAGTGTCTTTCAGGCAGCGGTCTTTTCACTTGTTTTAAATGAAACTGCTTATATGGTAGAAATTATGAGAAGTGGTCTCATGTCAGTGGATGCAGGACAAAAACGTGCTGCTAAGGTATTGGGATTAAATAATATACAGGTTTTATGGTATATTACACTGCCGCAGGCAGTACGAGTTTTAATTCCGCCAATTGGAAATAATTTGATTGGTATGCTCAAGACTTCTTCTATGGCATCTGTTATCAGCTGCGGAGATCTGATGAGGAGAGCTAATCAGATTGCAGCTTCTAATTTCAGATATGCAGAAACCTTGATAGCAGCCGGTATTTATTATCTGTTATTTTCAGCAATATTAGCATGGATTCTTCGAATTATGGAAAATCATTTTGATATCCAAATTGCAAGAACGAAGAGAAGAAAAAAAGAGGAAGCAAGATGAAACCAGTAATAATACAAGCAAAGAATGTAAAAAAAGTATACGGACATGCAACGATTTTAAAAGATGTATCTATGGATATAAGTCTGGGTGAAAAGATTGTTTTGATAGGTCCTTCCGGATCAGGAAAGTCTACACTTTTGCGCTGTATGGCAGGGTTAGAAGCTGTGGATTCAGGTTCCGTATCTTATTGCAATACACCAATCATGGACAAAAAACTTTACGAGCAGACAGACATTGGTGTGATATTCCAGTCTTTTGATCTGTTTAAACATTTGACGGCAAAGGAAAATATAATGCTTGCACCTATGAAGGTAAAACATGTATCTAAAAGTGATGCAGAAAAAAAGGCAATGGAATTGTTAGAACTTGTGCATTTGTCAGAACGTGCGGATTATTATCCGGACGAACTGTCTGGCGGACAACAGCAGCGTATTGCCATTGCAAGAGCTCTGGCAATGGAACCAAGGCTGATGTTTTTCGATGAACCTACATCTGCACTTGATCCAGAGATGACAGTGGAGGTTTTGGATATTATCGTCGAGCTGGTAAAAAAAGGAATGACTGTTTTTATTGTAACGCATGAGATGGAATTTGCTCGCAGGGTAGGAGATCGAGTGATCTTTATGGATGCTGGTGACATTATTGCGGATATGAAACCAGAGGAATTGAATCTTGAAACGGTATCAAACCCCAGAATTCGTCAGTTTTTGAGCCAGCTTAGTCAATATAATTAGATAATCTGTAAAAATGACTGAATCCGACAGCATCAAGAAACAGGAAGGAATAAAATTGGGTTATAAGAAAAGATGATAAATGTATTATTACAGCAGGTGTTTGTGATGTTTTTTTTGATATTAGTTGGTATATACTGTCGTTATCGAAGAATCGTAACTGACATCGGAAAAAAGACAATTTCAAATCTGGTGCTGTATGTGATATTACCATTTAATATTATACATGCATATCTTGTAGATCTTGAATCAGATTTCTGGATTAGTTTTTATCAGATTATTTTAGTGACTATTTTATATCAGGTTGCTGCGGGAATCATTTGTATTTGGGGTTACAAGAATGTAGAAAAGGAGAATAGATGTATTTATCAGTATGCGACGATGTGTTCCAATGCTGGCTTCATTGGAAATGCAGTCGCTGAGGCAGTATATGGACAGCTGGGGCTGATATATGCATCTATTTTTTTGATCCCACAAAGAATTATGATGTGGACAGTAGGAATCTCTTTTTTTGAAAAACAGAATAGAAAAAATGCACTTTTAAAGATTTTGACACATCCATGCATGATGGCAACGGGATTGGGAATGATTCTTCTTCTTTTTCAGATTCATTTGCCACAAGTATGTGTAAAAATGATTACAAGCGTCAGTAATTGTTGTAATGCTCTGACAATGATGTACTTGGGAATGGTATTGTATGGGATGAATATAAAAAAAGTGATAAAAAAAAGACAGTTGTATTATTCTTTTATCAGACTCGTATTAATACCAGGTGCAGTATTTATTTTGTGTAGACTGTTGAGTATAGATAGACTTGCAGCACAGGTGTGTGTCATATTAGCAGGTATGCCTGCTGGAAGCACAACAGCAATCTTGGCAACGCAATATCATAAGGATGAAGAGGAAGCAGTCGGATGTGTGTGTGGCAGTACCTTATTATCTATGTTTACTATTATTTTATGGGGATATCTTTGCTCTATGTTTTTATAGTTGAAAGGACATAATAAAAAGCCCCGGACATATCATTTTTGTGAATAAGCCGGGGCATTCTGCTGCAACCGGCAAGGCTTTATTTATTTCAGATTGCGTTTCTGCATTTCAGCTTCATCTAAAATAGAAGTACACTGCGGACAACGACATGCTTCAATGGAAATTTCGGATCTGCACATCGGACAGATTTTTGTTGTCTTGGCTTCTTCCGGCTTTTTTTCCAGAGCGGCAAGTTTTGCGGAAGCGGTGTTGATCGCTTTGACGATTACAAATACAACAAATGCCATGATCAGGAAGTTGATGATCGCGGTCAGAAATTTACCGTAGTTTAAGGTAACTTCTCCTAAGATATTCCAGGACAGCTTGTCAAAATTCATGCCGCCGAAGAGTCCTAAGATCGGGGTGATGATATCTTCTACCAGAGAAGATACGATGCTGGTAAATGCGCCGCCGATGATGATACCGACTGCCATGTCCATGACATTGCCACGACTGATGAATGCTTTGAATTCATTAAAAAATTTTTTCATGATTTATCTCCTTCTGTCATATTTTTCTATATTATAACAGAAAAAGATAAAAAATCCTATTGTGAAAACATTTCCTGCGTGGTAAAATGCATTTGAAATGGAAAAGCAATGACGGAGAGAGTAGTGCAAAGGACGCATTCAGAGAGAGCAGCAGATGCTGGAAGCTGCTTATGCAGAGCCTGTATGAAGACCACTCCCGAGCTGTGCGCAGAAGGCAGTCGCCGAAGCGTCACCGTGTAGCTGCGTTATAAGCAAAGAGTAAAAAATAAGGTGGAACCGTGTGAGAGCACCCTTAGATGCGTGTATGCGTATCAAAGGATGTTTTTTTTATGGTTCAGGATCAGGAAAGGAAACGAAAATGGTAAACTTTAAAGAAAACGAAGAGCTGAAGACACTCAACCATTCCTGCGCCCATGTCATGGCACAGGCGATCAAGCATCTGTATCCGCAGGCTAAATTCTGGGTAGGTCCTGTTGTAGCAGAAGGCTTCTACTATGATGTGGATCTTGGAGATGATGTCATCCGCGATGAAGATATCGAGAAGATCGAAAAGGAAATGAAAAAGGTCTGCAAATCCGGTAAGAGAATCGTCCGCAAGGAAATTTCCAAGGAAGAAGCAAAGGAAATGTTCAAGGATGACGAATATAAGCTGGATCTGATTGACGGTTTGGAAGATGGCAATATCACATGCTATGAGCAGGGTGATTTCACAGATCTCTGCCGTGGACCGCACGTAGAAAATGTAAAGCTTTGCCGTAACTTTAAGCTGATCAGACATTCCGGTGCTTACTGGAAGGGTGACAGCAAGAACAAAGTGCTGCAGAGAATTTACGGTGTATGTTTCCCGACACCGGAAGAACTGGAAGATCATTTAAGACTGTTAGAAGAAGCGAAAGAAAGAGATCACAGAAAGATCGGTAAAGACATGAACCTGTTCATGGTAGACGATCTGGTTGGTCGTGGCTTACCGATGTTCTTACCAAAGGGCTACACGATCTGGCAGGAGCTTGAAAATTATATCAAAGAAAAAGAAAGAAAGCTTGGTTATCTGCATGTTATGACACCATGCGTCGGAACCGTCAATCTGTATAAGACATCCGGTCACTGGGATCACTACAAAGAGAATATGTTCCCGGCGATGGAAGTAGAAGGCGAATCTTTCGTACTCCGCCCGATGAACTGCCCGCATCATATGATGATCTATGCAAACAGAATGCATTCTTATAAGGATCTGCCGATCCGTATCGGTGAGATCGCACATGACTTCCGTTTTGAAGCAAGCGGTACGTTAAAGGGTATTGAAAGAGGCAGACATTTCTGCCAGAATGATGCCCATCTGTTTGTAACACCGGAGCAGATCAAAGATGAATTTACAAGAGTAGTAGATCTGATCTTCAGCACATACAAGGATTTCGGTATCACAGATTACCGCTGTGTACTTTCTCTGCGTGATCCTGAAAATAAAGAGAAATATCACGATGATGATGAGATGTGGAATACAGCAGAAAATGCCCTGCGTGATGTTATGAACAGCATTGGTATTGAATATACGGAAGAAATCGGTGAAGCTGCTTTCTATGGACCAAAGCTGGATGTTAACGTAAAGCCTGCTGTCGGCAATGAATATACACTTTCTACCTGTCAGCTTGACTTCTGTCTGCCTGCTAAATTTAACCTGACTTACATTGATAAGGACGGCGAGAAGAAGACTCCGGTTGTACTGCACAGAGCGATTCTTGGATCTCTTGACAGATTCATGGCATATATCTTAGAGGAAACAAAGGGTAACCTGCCAACATGGCTGGCACCTGTACAGGTAAGGATCATGCCTGTTAAGACAGACAATGAAGAACTGATGGCTTATGCAAAATCCGTTCAGGAGAAGCTGGATGACAAGTACGTGAGAGTAGAGCTGGATGACAGATCCGAAAAGCTGGGCTATCGTATGCGTGAAGGACAGATCGAAAAGGTTCCGTACCTTTTGGTGATCGGCTTCAACGAAATGGAAAATCAGACAGTTTCCTACAGACTGCACGGACAGGCTGAAACGACAACAATGCCTGTAGATGAGTTTGTAGAGAAGATTGAAAATGAGATCGAACAGAAGCTGAGATAATGGCGATATAAAAAACTCCTGCAAGTGCTGCAGGAGTTTTTTTGTGTAATAGGAAACTTCGTTCCTATTACACAAAACGCTCCGCGGAGATGCGCACCTCGCGGAGTGGAAAATTATGCTACGCATCCGCTCGGGCGCGAAAGTGTGCGGCTGGCGCACACTTTATTTCTGGAAATATATTAGTTTTCTGTATCCGGCAGAACAAAATTGCTGATGTTCTGTGCCAGCATATCTGCTGTACTTCGCAGGTTTTCCGTAGAATCTTCGATGACCTGGAAGCTGTCTGCCATTTCGGTGATTGCAGCGTTTGTCTGAGCTGTTCCGTCGACATTCTGCTGGGCGATCACAGAGAGGGAATCGATAGCTTCAATGATCTCGCCTCTTGCCTGCTCCAGTTCTTTGGCTTTCTGCTCAATGCTGCGGATCCTTGTGATGGATGCATCCAGCTCATTGATGACACCATTTACCGTATGTTCCGTGCTGTCGATATGTTCATTCTGCTGACTGATGATATCCTGTGTCTGCGTCATGGTATCGACAACCTTCTCGGAATTGTCGATCAGTGTGCTGACGATCTTTTCAATATTGCCGCTTGCTGTATTGGACTGCTCTGCCAGATTCTGGATCTGGGATGCAACAACCGCAAAGCCTCTGCCGGCTTCTCCGGCTCTTGCCGCTTCAATGCTTGCATTTAAGGAGAGCAGATTCGTCTCGGATGCAATCTCGGAAATAAATTGGGAAGCCTTTCGGATATTTTGTGCAGATTCATTTGTCTGGGTTGTCTGCTCGGAAATAACGGAAATCGCTTCTTTTACCTTTTCGCTGATCTCTTTCAGTGCCTCGATCGTCTGTGCAGCCTTATCACTGGACAGCTTCATGGAGTCTGTGCTGTCATTCAGTTCATCGGCTTCTTTTCCGGTTTCAATGATGAGATTACCCATGTGCTGTGCGCTCGCGGAAGCATCTTTTGCACCGCTTGCCTGTGTGTTGGCACCATCCGTCATATCAGAAACCGTCTGCTGTACTGTATGGATTGATGCATAAGTCTGATGTGAGGTCTGTTCCAAGGTATCGGAGGAAGCAACTAAGGTATCTGTTGTTTCTTTGATGCCCTGAATGATCTTTAAAAGCTCTGACTGCAGCATCTGTACTGCTTTTGTCAGATCGCCGATCTCATCGGAGCGGGAGAGGGCTTTCTGATCGAAGGCAACGGTAAGGTTACCTGCGGACACTTCTTTTACGCAGCTGATACTGCGGTTGAGTGCCTTAGTCATGGAAGTTGCACAGATCTGTACGATGATCGCACAAAGTACAATGGCGATCAGCACAGTAAACACGATCGTATTTAAAATATTAATGATGCTGTGGTAAGTCGGCTGTTTTTCAATGCCGGCAAATACCATACCGATCGGAGCGGAAGTATCGTCCTTCTGATAGACCGGTGTGTAATAGCCGTAATAGATCGTGCCGTCCATGGAAATATTGTCACTGAAATAACCTTCGCCCTTTTTCAGAACCTTTTCTGCCACAACATCACCCGCAGGGCTTCCAAGGATCCTGTCCCCGTTTTTGTCAAAGGCGGATGTCATGATACGTTCTGTTCCGTAGAAAAACGTAACATCCATACCGGATTCTTTTTTGATCGTGTCTACCAGCGTTTCAGACTGGGAAATATTGTAGCTGCCCTTCCAGATATCGCCGTTTTCAGCCTGCAGATAAGAGCCTGCATTCTGATCGTAAGCCGCCTGTGTGGCAATAGCCGTTCCTTTCAGGGAATTTTCAACCTGATCGATGATCGACTGCTTTACAATGGTAGAAGCCAGTGCCATGATGATCAGTCCCAGAAGCAGGAGCGGAAGTAAGGAACAAAGTAAGATTTTTTTACGGATTGTCAGTTTCATAAATTCCCCTCCTTATTCAATGATCACAACATTTTGATAGTACCAGTCGATCCCGCCGGTGATCGTGGCATCGTCTAAAGTAGAGCCTTCCTGACCGACTGTTTCTCCGGTATTTGTTGTCATGACGTCGTCAAACACATTGTTCTGTCCGCTTAAGATCGCAGCAGTTGCTTCATCGACCTTTTCCTGCGTTCCCTCTGCGGCAAAGGATGCCAGATTGGTAATACCGACAAGTCCTTCTGCCATACCACCATAGTAGTTGCTGCCATCCCAACTGCCATCGATGATACTTTTGACAGCGGAGGTGTAGTAAGCACTCCAGTTCCAGATCACACTTGTCAGACAGGAATCCGGTGTTTCCTTACTCATATCTGAATTATAGCCGATCCCGTAAACGCCGCGTTCCTGTGCCAGCGTCTGCGGATAAGCCGTATCGCAGTGCTGTGCCATGACATCGCAGCCCATATCCAGAAGTTGTCTGGAGGCAGCTTCTTCCTTTGCCGGATCGTACCAGCTGTTTGTTACAATGACATTGATCTTTGCATCGGGATTGACGCTGGCAACACCGATCGCGAATGCATCGATACCGCCTGTCACTTCGGAATTGGAAGAGTCCTGTGCGGCAACATAACCGATCTGGTTGCTTTTTGTATTCATACCTGCGACAATACCGCTTAAATAGCGTGCCTGATAAATGCGCCCGAAATAGTTATTGAAGTTTTTACCGTTGGACATGTATCCAGTGCCATGTGAAAAATAGATATCGGGATATTCCTCAGCCATGGCTGCGGTTGTCTCCATGTAACCCCAGCTTGTGGTAAAGATGATATTGCAGCCCTCATCGATACATTCCCTGATAGAAGCCTCGGTTGCCTGTGTATCACTGTCGTCTACGATCTTGCGTACGATCTGATCGGAAGACAGCCCGAGATTTTCCTGCATGCCCTGGATACCAAGGTCATGTGTGTAGGAATAGCCGCTGCCTTCACCGGGATCGGATATGTACAGAACACCGACTTTGATATCCTCCCTGGCAATACCTGTGGTGGCTGTGTTATCTGATTCTGAAGCGGCTGTCTCTGTGTCAGCTTTGGCTTCTGCCTTTTCGGTCTGATAGCCTTCATTGGTAGCATAATCATCCGGTACGTTGTTCTGACTGCCACAGCCAACGAGCAGTCCGACAAGTGCCAGGATCATGCAGATCTGTTTCCCCTTGCCTTTCACCATATGTAATTCTCCTTTTTGACAAAATGACTTTACTATCTACATTTTAGCACAATGTACATAAAACACAATCAAAAAGTTAGTTTGATGATACGATCTGTGCGGCTCTATTCAGGGCATCATCGATATGGGCACAGAAATTTTCTTTTCCGACTTCTTCGATAAAACCGTCTTTTTCCATTGTCCGCATCGGCTGCTCATTCACATGGGAGAAAACGAGCTGTACGCCGCTTTTCTGACAGCGCTCATAAAGCTGCTCCAGAGAACGCATAGCAGTGGCATCCAGTGCCGGAACCCCACGCATACGAATGACCAGACATTTGGTGAAGTCTTTTAATGTGATCTCGGCGATACGCTCCGCAACACCGAAGAACATAGGGCCGGAAATTTCATAGACACGTACCTGATGCGGTACTGTTTTGTGATCGATGGAATCCGGATCTTCTTCTTTTTCGTCATAGTAAACCCAGCCCTTTACTTCGGCTTCTTCGCTCATACGCTTGATGAAAAGCAGGCAGGCTGCGATCATACCGATCTCGATGGCAACGACCAGATCAAATACGACTGTCAGCACGAAAGTAGCGGTCAGGACGATGATATCGCTTTTCGGTGCTGTTTTACACAGATGGACAAAGGTACGCCAGCCACACATATTGTAAGCGACCATAAACAGGATCGCTGCAATGGCAGGCATTGGGATGAGTGCTGCATAAGGCATCAGCACAACAAGTACAAGCAGAAGGACAACGGAATGTACCATACCGGCAATCGGGGTACGTCCGCCGTTTTTGATGTTGGCAGCCGTTCTGGCAATGGCACCTGTAGCAGGGATACCACCGAATAAAACGGAACCGATATTGCCGACACCCTGTGCGATCAGCTCCATATTGGAGCGGTGCTTGGAATTGATCATACTGTCAGCGACTACGCAGGACAGAAGTGATTCAATGGCTGCAAGGATCGCGATCGTAAAGCCGTCCGACATCTCACTCTGGATGATGGCGAGGCTTAAATGCGGGAAACGGAAATGCGGAAGGCTGGAACTGATCGTATACAGATCACCGATCGTATTTACCTTCATATGCAGACATTTTACCAGTACGATACCGACGATAACGGCGATCAGAGAGCCGGGGATCTTTTCGGATACGAGCGGCCAGAGGATCAGGATCGCAAGGCAGATCAGCCCGACGAGCAGTGCCTGCATATTGATCGTATTAAAATAATGGCAGACGGCTTTTACCTTATCGACTGTCTCGATCGGCTTTACACCTGCCTCATAGGTCAGACCGAAAAAGTCCTTTAACTGTCCGATCACGATCGTAACGGCAATACCGGCTGTAAAGCCGGTTGTAATGGTAAACGGGATAAAACGGATCAGACTGCCAAGTCGGAAGACACCCATTAAGATCAGCAGAACACCTGCGATCAGGGTAGCGACCACAAGACCGTCCATTCCGTTTTTTGCGACGATCCCCGCAACGATCGTTGCAAAGGCTGCGGTAGGTCCGGCGATCTGGACACGGCTTCCGCCTAAAAACGAGATCAGAAAGCCTGCGATAATGGCTGTGTAGATACCTTCCTCCGGTCCGACACCGGAAGCGAGGGCAAGTGCGATAGACAGGGGCAGTGCGATGATTGCAACGATGATACCTGCCACAACGTCTTTCAGAAACTGCTCTTTCGTGTAAGTTTTCATCACACTGAAAAGCTTGGGTTTGAGTTTTTCCTTATTCATTTTTTCATTCTCCTCATAAGTTCAAAAATGCGTTTGCCGAGATGCAGCAAACGCATTAAAAATAGCACTTCCCATTATAAATGTAAATGTACAAATAGTACAAAATCAGCCGGACTTATAAAACCAGGATGGAAAGGATTGAAAGTGCAGCAAAATCAACGCTGATAAAAATATGTATGGAAATTTCAATATAGAGACATAAATAGGACTTTATATAAGTACAATAGAACCATCACAGGCAAACGGAGGGTTATAAAATGAGACATACAAAAGAAAGTAAAATGAAAAACGGAATAGAAACGATGATGATCGCAGTGCTTTTTGTGGTAGTGCTTTCGCTCTTGTTTTCCATTCATGTGCAGAGCAGGGAAGCAGATACAGCCCTGACAAACACAGCGTATTATCAGGAACAGGAAAAACAATACCGGAAAGACTGCCGCAAGATCCTGGATGCATACGGATGCTATGACAGTGGTATTACAATGACAAGAGTGGTGGAAGCAGACGGACGTACTTACCAGCTTATGATCCACAATGCGCATTTTGCGGTTATGACGGAAAAAGAGAGAAATGATCTGAAAGAGGCACTTACAGCGGAATTTTTTGGTGCACAGATCCCCCAGATCGGACTTCAGATTGAACTGACAGGAATTACCACGGAATAGTTTGACCGGGCAGGAGCTAAAATGCATGACAAAAAGAGGGATGTGCGTTATACTTGATACAGAAAAGTGAACAAGGAGTGAGAACTTTGAGAGAAGATCCGAAACCATTTGAAATTTATAAACACTTTAAAGGAGATAAGTATCAGGTGCTTATGCTGGCAACAGATTCCGAGACAAAGGAGCGTGCTGTGGTATATCAGGCATTATATGGAGACTATACAGTATATGTCAGACCGCTTGCCATGTTTATGAGTGAGACGGATCATACAAAATATCCGGATGCAGCGCAAAAGTACCGCTTTGAAAAAGTAGAGAAAAAAGAAGAGGACGGCGTGACCGAAACAGAAGAAAGTGCCAGTACTTCCGTTGTTTCAGACAAGGTGCTGACGGAACTTGCAAAGGAAGAAATGAACGAAGAAAATGCAGCCTATAAAGCGCTGGATCCTTCCGTGCTGGCCTTTCTTGAGTCACATTCCTATGAAGACAGGCTGAATATACTGGCATCTCTGCATGATCGTATTACGGATGATATGATCAATACCATGGCAGTGGCCATTGATGTGGAAATCGAGCCTGGCGATCTGGAACAGCGTTATATGGAACTGAAGAACTGTCTGTTAATGAAAGAAAAGTTTGAACGGGTAAGGCTGCACTGATGAAGGAATATCAGATTGGAAATGAGATCATTCCACCGCTTCTTGCGTGGTATGACGGAGCAAAGCGGATACTGCCGTGGCGCGGGACAAAAGATCCTTACAGGATCTGGGTATCCGAGATCATGCTGCAGCAGACAAGAGTAGAAGCGGTAAAGCCGTATTATGACAGATTTATGCAGGCTCTTCCGACCGTGTGCGATTTGGCTGGAGCAGAAGAATCCTATCTGCTGAAGCTCTGGGAAGGGCTTGGCTATTACAATCGTGTACGGAATATGCAGAAGGCTGCGCAGATCCTGGTGGAGAAGTTTGATGGGGAAATGCCGGCTGATGCAAAGGAAATCCTTGCACTGCCCGGGATCGGCAGTTATACGATGGGGGCGATCGCCTCGATCGCATTTCAGATTCCGCTTCCCGCAGTAGACGGAAATGTGCTGCGGATCCTCACCAGATTATACGGCGATGATTCGGATATTCTGGATCCACGGTTTAAAAAGAAAATGGAAGAATCGCTTGCATGTATTATGCCAAAGGACAGACCGGGAGATGTGAATCAGGCGATGATGGAGCTTGGGGCGACGGTCTGCCTGCCAAACGGAATGCCAAAATGTGAAAGCTGCCCGTGGTATGAGCGATGTATCGCCCGAAAAGAGGACAGACTGAGAGAAATTCCGTATAAGGCACCGAAGAAGTCGCGAAAAAAAGAAAAAAAGACAGTATTTCTGATCTGTGACGGCGACCGGATCCTGATCCACAAGAGAGGAAAGACGGGGCTTCTGGCAGGTTTGTATGAATTTCCGAATGTGGAAGGCTGGCTGGCAGATGAGCAGGTCAAGCAGCAGGTACAAAAGCTGGGATATGAGCCGCTGTATCTGGAACGGCTGCAGGACAGTGTACACATTTTTACTCATAAGGAATGGCATATGCAGGGCTGGCTTATCCGCGTGGCAGCAGCATGGCCGCAGGAGGTGCAGCAGGCAGACTATCATCTGATCCTGCCGCAGGAGATAGAAGCCGCCTATCCGATCCCGAGTGCGTTCAGAGCCTATACGAACGGGCTTCATATTGCACTTGGCAATGCACATTTTTTGCGATAAAATAGACAAAAATACGAAGGGAAAACGGTATGAAACTTTTAACAATAACGGTACCCTGTTACAACTCACAGGATTATCTGGACAGATGTATGGAGTCCCTGCTCGTCGGCGGAGAAGATGTGGAGATCCTGATCGTGGATGATGGTTCTACCGACCGGACAGCCGAAATGGCAGATGCCTATGCGCAGAAATATCCGGCGATCGTCAGAGCGATCCATAAGCCGAACGGTGGACATGGCTCTGCCGTCAACACGGGGATCGCCAATGCAACAGGTCTGTTTTTTAAGGTTGTGGACAGTGATGACTGGGTAAAAGAAGAATCGTATTATGAGATCCTGCAGGCACTCAGAGAGCTGGTCGTAAGCGGGCAGCAGATCGATATGCTTCTGGCTAATTATGTATATGAGAAGCAGGGAGAAAAGCGGAAAAAAGTTGTTTCCTTCCGTCATGCACTGCCGAAAAATGAAATTTTTACATGGGATCAGGTCAGACATTTTAATAAGACACAGTACATTCTGATGCATTCCATCATCTACCGGACGAAGCTGCTGCATGACTGCGGACTGGAGCTTCCGGAGCATACTTTTTATGTAGATAATATTTTTGCATTTAATCCGCTTCCGTATGTGAAGAAGATTTATTATATTGATACCAATTTTTACAGATATTACATCGGACGGGCAGACCAGTCCGTCAATGAAAAGGTTATGATCAGCAGAGTCGATCAGCAGATCAAGGTCAATAAGCTGATGGTGGATTACCTGACGACAACCAAGATCACCAACAGAAAAACCTATAATTACATGGTAAAGTATCTGGATATCATCACGACGGTATCTTCCATTATGCTGATCCGGGCACGGACAGAAGAAGCCATTGAGAAAAAAGAGGAGCTTTGGGCATATATCCATCAAAAAAATCCGAAAGTCTTTCTTCGTCTGCGGTACGGACTTTTGGGAAATACCATGAATCTGCCCGGCAGAAGCGGAAGAAGAATTTCGGAGTTTTTATACAGGCTTGCGCAAAAGGTAATGAAATTTAACTAAGCTCTGAATCTGTATGATATTTAGGAGCCTGTGCTCTTGCAGGAAGCAGATATACAGGAATATACAGAATAACAAACAGAGCAAAAGCAGTCAGTACATCAAACATGGAATGCTGTTTGATGAAAAGCGTCGACAATATAATAGCAGTAGAAAGCAGTATGGAGCCATATCGGATCGGTCGGATGGCTCCGATTTTTTTGTTATGACAGATCGCTGCATTACATGCCATGGAATTGAAACAGTGGATGCTCGGGAATACATTGGTCGGTGTATCGGTCGCATACATTGCTTTGACCAGTGATACACAGAAATTGTCATGTGCAAAGGTTGTCGGACGGAGCTGGAGGCCGTTTGGATAGACATAGGATACGATCAAAAACAAAGTCATACCGACGCCAAGTGTCAGACACAGCTTATAGTAATCCTTCCGCTCCAGAAAAACGAAGGTAACGACCGTAGCTGCCACATAAAGAAACCAGAGGTAGTACGGGATCACAAAGTATTCGCAGAACGGGATCTTGCGGTCAATGCTCATTTCGATGATATGGATCTGCGAGACAGGTTTTTTTTCCAGATAGAAAAAGACGAGCAGATACACCGGTGCATACAAGATCGGAAGCAGTGCGTGTTTATATTGTTTACAAAATGAAATAATGCGGTTCATGAAATCTTCCTTTCAAAACAGCCTGAGAAAGCTGCTTATTGATAATAGCGTAACCTGCCGTCTGTTGTAGCGGTCAGTTCTTTATAATGTCCCATGATCTCACCATCCGTATGGATGCAAAGTGGTCTGGAGGTGACGATGCGGATAGATTTTGCACGGTAAGAATGGATTCCGCGATGCCCGACATGACCACCAAAGACTGCAAGCGGGATCAGCAGAAGAACACGGAACTTGGAAACATTACCGGCAACACAGATGTCAAGCATGCCATCCGTTGCATCTGCCTTCGGACAGAATTTAAAGCCGCCGCCCTCATAAGGCTGCTGCATTATGGCAGCGAACATAAAGTGGTGAAAGTGCACAGGCGGTTTATCGTCTAAATACAGATCACAGGAAACCGGTTTTAAAAGCAGCAGCTGCTTTAAGGCAATGCTGACATAGGTCAGTTTGCCGAGGCCAAGCCGGTTCAGTACTTTTTTGGCGGGAGATCGTAATGCCTCTTCACAGATCGAAGCATCATACCCAATGCCGGAGCTGACGGCAAATTTTCTCTTTTTATGTCCGCAGTGGACAATGCCGAGATCTGTTTGGGCTTCTGATTTCTTTCTGATCGTGCGCATGGCATCTTCTGGGATATCACTGATATGGAGTGCTCTTGCAAAGTCATTGCTTGTTCCGGCGGGCAGATAAGTAACATAGGTATGTTCCGGATCCAGAATGCTGTTGATCACACAGTTTAAAGTACCGTCGCCGCCAAGGACAAGTATTTGATTGGGAACGGCATTATGCGCATAAAGACACGGATCCGTGATGGAGCGCGTGTAGCGGCAGGTATCCTGCGCTGATTTTGTAAAATGCACAATGTAAGTGAGCTTTTCCGCTTCCAGTATTTTCTTCAGCTCGCGCCATTTTGTCCTGCCAAGCCCTGTTTTGGCACTCGGATTCACAATGATATGGTACATTCTGTATGCCTCCTCCTGTGTACATGGCAGAATACCGTTATGTATCTGCTTATATCGTATCAGTCTATCATAAAGTAAAAATACGTTCTAGCCTTATTGAGAAAAAATAAGGGAAATTTAATGATTTCCGCGGGAAAATACAGGATCCTATGACAGATGCTTCTGGGCAGCTGTCAGATTTTCTTGTGATATTTCATATTTTCATACATGGGAAAATATGCTATACTGACTGCGACAACGCAAAAAGCGAGTTCACATCAGAAAGATAAACAGGAGGAGAGGACATGTATTCACTAGACGAAGTAAGAAAAGTAGACCCTGAAATTGCAGAGGCAATCGTAGCAGAACAGAACAGACAGAACGATCATATCGAATTGATCGCCTCAGAAAACTGGGTAAGTAAGGCAGTTATGGCAGCAATGGGTTCGCCACTGACAAATAAATACGCAGAAGGATATCCGGGCAAGCGTTATTATGGCGGTTGTGAATGTGTTGATGTAGTGGAAAATCTTGCAAGAGAAAGAGCAAAAGAGCTGTTTGGATGCGATTATGCCAATGTACAGCCACATTCCGGTGCACAGGCAAATATGGCAGTATTCTTTGCCGTTATGCAGCCGGGTGATACCTTTATGGGTATGAACTTAGATCACGGCGGACATTTGTCACATGGATCACCGGTAAATATGTCCGGTAAATATTTCCACTGTGTACCTTATGGTGTTAATGATGAAGGCTTTATCGATTATGATAAGGTAAGAGAGATCGCACTGGAATGTAAACCAAAGATGATCGTTGCAGGTGCTTCCGCTTATGCTCGTAAGATCGACTTTAAGAAATTCCGTGAGATCGCCGATGAAGTCGGTGCTGTACTTATGGTGGATATGGCGCATATTGCAGGTCTGGTCGCAACAGGTATGCATGAAAGCCCGATCCCATACGCAGACGTTGTAACAACCACAACACACAAGACACTGCGCGGACCACGTGGTGGCATGATCCTCTGCAATCAGGAAGCAGCAGATAAATATAATTTCAACAAGGCAATTTTCCCTGGTATTCAGGGCGGTCCACTGATGCATGTGATCGCAGCAAAAGCAGTCTGCTTCAAGGAAGCACTTTCCGATGATTTCAAAGCATACGGAAAAGCTGTCGTTGATAATGCGCAGGCACTTTGCAAAGGTCTGATGGACAGAGATATCAAGATCGTATCCGGTGGTACAGACAATCATCTGATGCTGATCGACCTGACAAATTACGGTCTGACCGGTAAAGCGATCGAAAAGCTGCTGGATCAGGCACATATCACTGCCAATAAGAATACGATCCCGAATGATCCACAGTCTCCGTTTGTCACAAGCGGTATCCGTTTGGGAACACCGGCTGTAACCTCCCGTGGCATGAACACAGAAGATATGGATCAGATCGCAGAAGCGATCGCACTTGTGATCAAGGGCGGTGAGGAAAAAGTACCGGAAGCTGCTGCGATCGTAAAGAAATTAACAGAGAAGTATCCGTTATTATAAATTGCATATGACAGGCATTTTATAAAAGAATAAAAGCTTCCTGCCGGAAATGTTTCCGGGCGGGAAGCTTTCTTTTGCTTTTTAGTAAAGAAGTGTGCAAAATGTGCCAAAACACAAAGAAATTCTTGCATTCCTGTATGTTCTCCGTTATACTGACCTAGAACAAGCGGTTCTTTTCACTTGTTTTCCAAAGAAATACATCTTTCAGGATGAATCATGTGGTCTCCAGTCTTCGGAGTCTGAATTCTCGCCGGTTCGGTAATTTTTCAAACACATAAATCATGACAGAAAAAGGTGCTGAATAAAAAATCCCATCATATCTCATGCATTTCTAAAGGGTGATCAAGGTTTTTCTATACATATCTAGAGGTCTGTTGGCACATCTGAAAACATTAGGGGGGAGATAATCATTTCGTATGACACTTTTCAAGTGGACAACAGATTTGTCCTGATTGTATGTAAGTCCTGTTTAGAATCCCAAATTTTCTCCAACTAAAAAGACTTTGATCCGACCGACATGACCGCTTCTTCTAGTGATCACGATCTGATTGCAGATACAGTCCGGTGAAAGACAGTTTTCGCAGCTGCCCGTAACGGTGCAGGGTGTTTTTTTGTTAAGGCGCAGCGTATTTGGTGGTGTGGCGATATTTTGTACACGGGAAAGACCTGTACCGATATCTGTAACAACTTTATTCATGCCTGCAATAATAAATACCTGCTTCGGTCCCTGGATCAGGCAGGCAACACGATTGCCATTGCCATCGATATTGATCAGTTCACCATCTAAAGTAATTGCGTTTGTGCTCATCAGATAATAATCGGCCAGAACAGATTTTGCAAAGATCTGTCGTGACTCTTCGGGGGATCTGGCAGTTGTGCGGTCGATCATAGTGTAGCTGCCCGCCTGCTGCAGTGCATCCATAAGCCCGCATTCATTCAGCGTCTGGGATCCACCCCAGGCGATAGAAGATCCGTTCTCAAACATCGGCAGGATCGTATCAAGAAGTGCCTGACTGTTTTCGCAGTAAAATCCTTCCATATTCCTTTTTTCAAGATTTTTTATTATACTCTTTGCCTTCAGTGCGAAGGCGTCTGTTACAAATGACATAACACTACTCCTTTCTTTTCGGGACAATATTGATGATATTATTTTATCAATTTCTGTGATCGAGTACCAGTACTATCTGTAGGAATATATGAAAATAAAGCAGAATGCAGATATAAAAAGACAGAAAAACGAAGAAACAGGAATGAGTTTAACAAAAACTACATATCCAGCATAGAAAAGACGGTAAAAAATATAAAAAGTAGAAAAAAGTAAAAAAATAATAAGAAAAATGTAAAATTGTGTTGACAAATAAAAGGGCAGACTATATAATAAGATCATACAAAAGAAATTCACATAGATGCTACAAAATCTATAGAAAGAGAGGTACACTCCACCAGAAACATAAGTAAAGTACAAAAGATAAAATAATTTATCTGATTTGTACAGGAAAAAAAGAAGTCGTAATCGAGTACAGTAAGAGAAGCAGCAACGGACAAATGACAAAGAGAGATCAACCTGCTGCAGTACAATCAGTACAAAGGAAAAATGGAAAGAGTTACAACAGAATACGGAGGTAGGTCCAATGGATCAAGCAGTTATTTAGCGGGTATCAGTCGAAAAGGATTGATACCCGCTAAGCTTTTGTGATAAGATAAATATTACATATATCTTATCAGTTCCGGATGGGAGGTTTGTACAGTGGAATTTGAATCTGGCGGATTGAGTCGGGAAGAGATCAGAAAGAAAAGAAGACAAAAAGAAAGAAAACGTGCATTGCTGGTATTGGGCAGCATTGCAGCGGCAGTCTGTCTGGTGCTAGGCATCGGGATCGCAGTACTTGTACATACAATTTCTTCTAACCATGCACAGAAGCAGGAGGCGGCAAAGCAGGCCATGCTGGAACAGCAGGCAGCGGAGAAAGAGACGGCCGCAGCTCTGGCTGAAGCCAAGAGACAGGAAGAGCTGGAAGCACAGGAGGCGGAAGAAGCAGAAACGGCAGAAGCCGAGCCTACGAATGCACCGGAAGAAACAGATGCTTCATCAGATGAAGTGACAGATACTGACACCACGGATGAGACGGCATCTGATCAGACAGATGCGGCAAATCAGGAAGATGCGGAAGCAGTTCTGGAGGAAATGGTTGCATCGCAGATCGAAGGAATGTCCATAGAGCAGAAGGTGGCAGCCCTTTTCTTCGTGACACCGGAGCAGCTGCTTGGAATTGAAACACCGGTTACAGAGGTGGGCAGCAGCATCAGTGAGAAACTGAACCAGTATCCGGTCGGTGGTATTGTTCTGAAAGCGGATAATATTGCGAGTGCAGAAGGACTTTCGGAAATGGTTTCCAATCTGCAGGTATTTACGCAAAACTCTCTGTTTATCGGAATCAGTGATGAGGGCGGAGAGGACAGCCCGTTCATAACGTCCGGTATTTCGGAAAATGTGATCGCTTCACAGGAGGAGATCGCAGAATCTTTGGGAAATACAGGTGCATACAGTGCAGGTATTTCTCTGGGCAGCGAGTTAAAGCAGTTTGGATTTAATGTGGATTTTGCACCACTTGCAGATGTTTCTTTGAAAGAGGGCAGTATTGCAGAGGAAAGAGGTTTTGGAAAAGATGCCGCAACCAATGCAGAGCTTGCCAGAAATGTTGTGAAGGGTCTGACAGACCAGAGTATATTCGCCGGCGTAAAATATTTCCCGGGATATGGAGATGCAACGCAGGAAGGAAACGGTGGACAGATTATTTCACAGCGTACAAGGGATGATCTGAAAGCGGAATATGCACCATATCAGGAAGCAATCGATGCAGGGGCTGAATTTTTGATGATATCCCATGTCAGCCTTCCTAAGATCAGAGGCGATAAGAGACCAGCATCTCTTTCACCGGAGATCATTACGGATATCGTCAGGGAAGAATGGGGCTATGACGGTATTGTCATCACGGATTACATGGATAAGTCCTGCATCTATCAGAAATACACTTATGCGGAAGCGGCAGTAGGTGCGATCGAAGCGGGTGCGGACATGATCCTTTCCACAAAGAATTTTGCAAAGTCCTATAATGGTATTTTGGATGCAGTTAAGAAGGGGCAGTTGACAGAGGAGCGGATCGACCAGTCTCTGACAAGGATCTACAAAGTGAAATTTGCTTCCAAGGTAGCGGGATATTAAGCCTGCGAAAGCTGCTGCTTTGGATGGATACAGTGCTAAGAAAAAAGTTTGCAAAAAGTTTAGAAAAACGGTTGACAAAAAATAAGGAATTATGTATTATATATCTTGCCCGCTGAAAAGCAGGGCAACATGCGCGAGTGGCTCAGTTGGTGGAGCGCGACCTTGCCAAGGTCGAGGCCGCGGGTTCGAGTCCCGTCTCGCGCTCTTATTTTTTACACGAAAAAGGAGCATCCAAGAGGATGCCCCTTTTTTTCGTGTAAGAAGAGCCCGAAAGGGCTCTTCACAATGGCATGAATTAAAATTCATACCAGGTTCGAGGTCTCAGCCCACGTGAAGTGGGCTTCGGTCCGCGCAAAACCGAGGTCCGCCGGACCTCGTGCGCCGTCTCGCGCTCTTATTTTTTACACGAAAAAGGAGCATCCAAGAGGATGCCCCTTTTTTTCGTGTAAGAAGAGCCCGAAAGGGCTCTTCACAATGGCATGAATTAAAATTCATACCAGGTTCGAGGTCTCAGCCCACGTGAAGTGGGCTTCGGTCCGCGCAAAACCGAGGTCCGCCGGACCTCGTGCGCCGTCTCGCGCTCTTATTTTTTACACGAAAAGGATATCCCATAAGGATATCCTTTTTTCGTGTGCAAGAGCACATGAAATATTAAGTTGTCTCTGTCTGCTATTTATGTTAAACTGACTGCAAGCAGAAAGTCAAAATCATATTTTATATGGAATGTTCTGTCATTCCATGATCTATTTATCTGAAATATTCTAAGAAACTTCACTGCTTAAATTCCACAAACAAACGAATAGCAGGGAGGTCTTAGGCTGGAACAAAAGTAGATTCTGATGTGATCAGGTATAGTAAACCTCCCAACGAAGAGGAGGTCAAAATGACAGAAACACTGAAGAACACTCTATATGAAGCCACACAATCGAGAGGAGTTAATTTCGATGAAATTGGTATTACAAATGATTTGATGTTTGGCACAGTATACAAGAATCCGGAGTACTGCAAGGAACTTTTGCAGCGTATACTGCAGATCGATATTGTTGAAATTGGAATTGTTGAACCGCAGAAAACAATAAAAACGACATTGATTGGAAAAGGAATTCGGATTGATATTTATGCGAAAGACAGTCAAGGGAATGTTTATGATATCGAAATGCAGTCAACAGAAGAAACAGATTTACACCTGAGGACACGTTATTATCACAGCGAGATGGACAGCTACCAAATCCGCGCAGGGCAGAAATATAAGAATCTGAAGAAATCAGTTGTGATATTTATTTGTACCTTTGATCCATTTGAGGATAACAGAAGTATTTATACATTTGCAACGATCTGTAAGGAAAATAAAGGAATTGTTTTAGAAGATAAGCGATTAACCTATTTTGTAAATATTCATGGAAGCCGGGCTGGAATTAGCAGGAAAACCGTAGATCTTTTGGATTATTTTAAAACTGGTAAACCGACAGATATTTATACAAAAAACATTCAAGATCAGGTCGAGATAATAAGAGATGATAATGAATGGAGGGAAAATTATATGACGATTGAGATGAAAATGGATCAGAAATATGAGGATGGATTGAAGCATGGTAGAATCGAGGGCGAAAAGATTGGCAGAGCAGAAGGCGAAATAGGTAAAGAAAAGGTAAAATATACCCAATAAAGTGGACGCAATAAGAAGAAGGGTTCCTTAAAAATGGACATAAGAAAAAGGGATAAAAACCTGGATTATGGACAGTAAAAGAAGGGGATTTCTTCTGGTAG
>NZ_JAHLPN010000012.1 GCF_018917935.1 Kineothrix sp. MSJ-39
CCGATTGCCCGAATAGTAACTTTAAAGCTTGTTTTACAGGCGGAAATTTTCGCCTGCTCTTGACATGCTCGAATCGACACTGTTATATATAAAGCAAGGGCTGAATGCTCATTTGAGAGCCTTCAGCCCAATCATTATCATAGAAGATTACATTTACAGAGTTTTATTCACACACTCACCAGCTCCATTGCTTTTCGGCAAAGATAATCGATACATTCGTCCATCGTCTTTAGCAAATCAATTTCCTGAATATATCTGTCACTTAACTGGTATGCTTCACTTTCGTCCAGTCCGCCTAAAATGGCATAATGGATAGCGACTGCAATGGTGGCAACAGCCCAGTAGTGAATTTCTCTTAAAGGATTGTTGGACATATGACCGATAATGAGTCCTGACTTCTGATACAGCTCCAAAGACATCTTAACACCGTGAATATCCCCATTTCTAATAGCTGTAAACAATACGATTTCATATTGGAACGAGGTATGTGTTTTACCCGTTTCTCGCGCATCATAAATAAAATTCCTGGACGAATCTAAAAATTCATAATTGATTTTCGAAGCATTTTTATCCATTGCATTTCTCCATTCTGATTCTGTTTCTATTATATAATAAATTTGATATATAACAACATAAAAATAATATAGATAACGAGCAGGAGATGTTATGTTGAGACTATAGAAAAGCATCGGAGCGGAGGTGTTTTATGGGAAAAAGTCTTGAAGAAATGTGCAGGACTGTGACCGGACATGGAGCATGGCATATAGGAGAGATCCAGGTTGCAGATGGACCGCACGGAATCCGCGCACAGGAAGATGGTGCGAAGAATAATAACAGCTATGAGGCGACCTGTTTCCCGACAGCCAGCAGCATAGCCTGTTCCTGGAATGTAGATCTGATCGGAAAGATGGCACAGGGATTGGCACAGGAAGCAAAAGCACTGGATGTATCGGTTGTATTGGGACCGGGGATCAATATCAAACGATCTCCGCTTTGTGGTAGAAACTTCGAGTATTTTTCAGAAGATCCGTTTCTGGCAGGAGAGTTAGCATCAGCTTATATATATGCAATGCAAAAATGTGGGGTTGGTACTTCCCTGAAGCACTTTGCCGGGAACAGTCAGGAAACACACAGAATGACAAGCAATTCCATGATTGATGACAGAGCCCTGCATGAGATATATCTGAGTGCCTTTGAGAGAGCGGTGAAACAGGCAAAACCTGCAACTGTGATGGCAAGTTATAATTATCTGAATGGTGTTCCGGCTTGTGAAAATGCGCAGCTTTTAACTGATATCCTCAGAAAAAAGTGGAACTATGAAGGACTGGTAATGAGCGACTGGGGAGCCTGTGTTGATCTGCCTGCATGTATAGCAGCGGGAATGGACGTGGAAATGCCGGACAGTCTTGGAAATCATTATGAAGAAATTTTGCAGACAACAAAACAGGATGCAGCTTTTGTGAAGAAATTGCAAGGTGCAGTGGAAAGAATAGAGCGGCTGAATGCATGCTATAAGGGCAATGAAAGCAGCAATGCCAAGAAGAAAAGGATTCCCGAATGGATCAGGGAACAGAATCACAAACTGGCAGAGCAGATAGCGCAGGAGAGTGCAGTTCTTTTAAAAAATGATGGATTTCTCCCACTGACAGGGAAAAAAGAAGTTTTACTCATAGGGGATCTGGCAAGGCAGCCAAGGATACAAGGTGGAGGAAGCAGTCATATCCATACGGACAGAATCGATTCTTTTACAGAGCAATTTCAAAAATACGGTGTAACAGTAAGATATGCAAGAGGCTATGAAAATACGTCCTTCAAAAGAAACGTGAAGCTGGAAAAGCAGGCGATAGATGCGGTCAGAAAAGCGAAAAAACAGAACATTCCTGTTTTATTCTTTGGGGGCTTAACCGATATTGCCGAAGGAGAAGGATATGACCGGGAAAGCTTTCAACTGCCGGATAATCAGACCGCTTTACTGGAGCAGTTATTGGAGATAAACGAGCAGATAGGCTTTATTTCTTTCAGCGGATCGCCTTATGACATGGAACTGCCGTCAAGGTGTAAAGCGTTGCTGCATCTGTATCTGGGCGGTGAAGCGGTAGCTGCTGCCTGTGTCAGGATCATTTTGGGACTGACAAATCCATCCGGAAAGTTAGCAGAGAGTATACCATATAGTGAAAAAGATGCTCCGAGCTATGGTTATTTTGGCAGACAGGCAGAGCAGAAGAAGCATTTGGATGATGTTGCATACAGAGAGAGCATTTTTGTGGGATACCGCTACTATGACACGTTTGAGGTGCCTGTCCGATATTGTTTCGGATATGGATTAAGTTATACGCAGTTTTTATATTCTGATCTGCAGATCAGAAAAGAACCAAGTGGAAATGTACATATTTCATTTCAGTTGGAAAACACAGGAACTGCAGCGGGCAGTGAAGTATCGCAAGTATATGTGAAAAATCCGGACTCCGATGCATTTAGGGCGGCAAAGGAATTGAGAGGCTTTGTAAAGACTTTTCTGGATCCGGGCGAAAAGAAGACAGTTGAACTCATGCTGGAGGAGAGAGCATTTACTGTTTATCAGAACGGAGATTTCCAGACCATTGGTGGAATCTATGAGATTCAGGTAGGAGCATCGGTTCAGGATATCCGGGTGTCAGAACAAATAGAGATAGCAGGAGCGGATATGTCGTCTCCGCTGCGAAAGAGTAACGGAGTTCCTTTGTCAGAAGAAGCATTTGATATGATTTACAGCTATCCGCATACCCATTTTTCGGATCGAAGACCGGGAGAATTTACAACGAAAAACTCACTGGTGCAAATGCAGCCTTATTCGAAGCTGGCAAGAAAGTGGATCCGCATCGGAAAGATACTGGCAAAACTCATGTATTTTCCAAAGTCTGTGAAAGACCCGGAAGTCAGAATGATGCTGGAAGGAATTCTGGAAGGAAATATTGACAGTGTGTGTAATCAGAGCGGCGGTCTTGTGAAGAAGAAAACGATTATGAAAATTGTGGATTCAGCAAACAAGGGGGTATAGTATGAACGAAAAATTAGATGCAAGAACAAAGTGGAGTTATTGTATAGGAGCAACCGGGAGAGATGCGGCATATGCACTCGTGAGCATGTATCTGATCCTGTATGTGCAGTATACAATGAATCTGACAAGTGCACAGTTTGCGGTGATCAGCGTAGCAATGGTAGCCTGTATGGTGTGGGATGCAGTCAACGATCTGCTGATGGGAATTATAATAGAAAATACACATTTCAAAATGGGTAAATTTAAACCATGGATATTGATCGGGGGTATCAGCAATGCGATAGTGATCGTGTGTCTGTTTACGATCCGTCCAAGCGGCTGGGGATTTGTTGTATTTTACAGTCTCTTTTATCTGCTGTGGGGCATGACGTATACGATGAATGATATTGCTTATTGGGGCGTGCTGCCATCATTAAGCTCGGATCCGGGTACCAGAGATTCGCTTGTAACGATCATGAGTATTTTTGTATGCATAGGACAATTTTCCGTTGCCGGTGTTGTACCTGTTGTCATAGCAGGGAACGCTGTAAATGCATACAGAGTGGTTGCGCTCATTGTAGCACTGGCACTTGTCGGATTTCAAATGCTGACCGCATTCGGGATCAAAGAACGAAACAGAAAAGAACAGGCGGAAAAACTGTCATTAAAAGATATGTACCGGATCTTTGCAAGAAATGATCAGCTTGTTGCAGCGGGAATTGCATCTATATTTTTTAATATAACCTGTAACATTCTCGTTATCTTTGGGGTGAATTTCTTCTATATAGAATATGGCTATTCGGAAAGCGGCAATCTGGTATTTTATTTCACCGTCATGTATGGACTTGGCATGCTGATCTCACAGGCAAGCTATGCATGGCTGGCAAAACACTTTTCCAGAGAAAAAATTCTGACGGTCTGTTTTATTGTTCTGTTAGTGGGATATGCATGTTTTATGGGCTTTGGATATGTACTGCCGAAAAATGTGATTCTTCTGAATACGATAGGATTTATTATATTCTTCTTTCAGGGACTGATGAATCTGGCGATAGTTGTCATGATCAATAATACGATCGAATATGATGAAGCCAGATTTCATGAGCGACATGACTCCGTGATATCCGCAGTGCGTTCGTTCAGCGTGAAGCTTGCGGGCGGCATCAACCAGGGACTGTCAACACTGGTGCTGCTCATAAGCGGCATATATGCAAAGAGCCAGGCAATCAGTGCGTTGGAGATTGCAGTTAATAAGGGGACGCTTACAAGCGAAGGCGCTTTATTGGAAGCAAATCAATACATCGGAGAAATCACAACCTCACAGGCACTGGTATTCAGACTGGGCATGGTGCTGATACCGGTAATTGCCTTATTGATATCGTATATCATTCTGAGGAAGAAGTATCATATTGATGAAAAGGAGTATGCAAGGCTGATAGAGAGGAAATAGGAAGTATTATATTATAATATCTGGAATTTTCGTGCCAGTGAGGGCTGGGTGAAAATTTCAGATATTTTTTGATATGGATTTCGAAAAGTACATTTGCAGTTGCTTTTTTAAAAGAGTAGGAATATACTAAACATATCTAAATATCTGAATTTTTATATTCATATTTTGTCCATTCGGGCGAATTTTCACAAATAACATATTTATAAGGAAAATGCATATGATAAATAACATTAAGAAGAGAAGTGGTGCAAGAGGTAATTCAAGTGCTGTACTTCATTTTGGTATTCCCTTATCTAGCAGGCAAAAATTTATATTGAATTTACTAAGGGAATATGACAGTAGATGTTTAATAAGCAGAAAAAAGATTAAATTATCCGATTTATCTGCTTTGACAGCCGCTACAGGGGATGAATTTGCCATGTTTACAAAGGGCAAAACAAGACTTATAATTAGAGGAAATAAAACAAATGTAAATGTATCCAAGGCATATGCGAAATTATTGTGTATGCAGGGATATAGATGGAGTGGACATACACATCCCGGAATTGACGATATATGTCTGATGCCATCGGATGGAAATAAAGAAGTTCTTAATGAATTTAAACAAAATAATACTGCAATCTATAATTCTATTGGAAAATGGTATATCTTGGAGAAGGGGGAATTGCTATGAAAGTTACTGCTAATATAATAGATATTGAAAGTGCCAAAAAGTCTGCACGAGAATATTGTATTAACAACCAGTTGGATACAGATTTGTTAGCACAGCAACGTGTATTTGTCATCAATCAAAAAATAATTTTTGCACAGCCTTCCGCCAGTAAGCCGAGAGGATTAAAAAATGATTTGGAAACACAGCCAAGCCCCACACTGATAGTAGAAAAAATAGGAGATACATTTCAAGTTAGTGAGACAAGTAATACACAATCATATTTAAGAAAAATTGGATTAAAGTGAGATATTTAGAGTAAAATTATCACTGAACAAGTAAAATAAAGCCTCTTTTGTAAAAAATTATAATTTTTTACAAAAGAGGCTTTTTAGTACCAATTATAGGACTTAATGTGTGATAATATGATTTTAACCAAAAGACAGCAGGGAAAAGTCCCTGCTGTCGGAATTGACTGATGACAAACGAAAAATAAAGGATATAATAAAAATGCAAAGAAAATATTAGAAAGGTGTATCAATGAATGAAATAAAAGAAAAACAGCTATGTGCGCATATATCAAAGGACAAAAGAAAACAGAGTGTAAAAGAGCATTGTGACCACACAGCAGAGTATGCATATGAAAGAGTAGGGATTGAAGGTTTTGAACATACAATTAGGCTTGCGGCATGGCTTCATGACATGGGAAAGCTGACAGATGAATTTCAGGAATATCTAAAAAAACAAACAGAAAATACAGAGGAAACATCAAATAAAAGGGTAATTCATTCATTTACAGGAGCAATTTACATACTCGAAAAGCATCACACAGCAACCGCGTCCATTTATGAAAAAGTAGCCAGTGAGCTGATAGCATATGCAATAGGAGCTCACCATGGGTTATTTGATGCATTGAATCAGGAAAAAGAGAATGGACTGGATCATCGGCTGTTCTATTCGAAAGATGCTATTCATTATGAAGAGGCAATCAGCAGATATTTTCAAATGTGTCATTCCGAAAGGGAACTAGAGCAGGAATTTACGCAGGCAGTGCATGAAGTAGAATGCTTTTTGGATATTACAAGAAATATGTGTAGCAGGCATGCAAGAAATACTTTTAAACCTGAAATTTATAACCCCAGAGTGGAACAGCAATATTACTGGGGAATGTTGATCCGCATGATAACTTCTGTAGTGATGTATGGGGATAGAACAGACACTAGAGAGTTTATGTTGGGAGAAATACATAAATCCACTATAGTCAAAAAAGAATTTTGGACAGAACAGTTAAATTTTATGGAACGCAAATTGGGGAATATTCAGGATGATTCAGAAATTGCTAGTTATAGAAGGCAAATATCTGAATCATGTAAAGCTTTTGCCGATGGGGGTGATGGTATATATAAGCTTTCTGTTCCTACGGGAAGCGGTAAGACGCTAAGTACACTTCGATATGCATATACTTTAGCCGCTAAATTGGGTAAACGGAAGGTAATATTTGTTGTCCCGCTGCTAAGCGTCATCGAGCAAAATGCAAAAGTAATAAAAGATTACACAAAAAATGTGGAGGCAATTGGAGAGTATCATTCCGGGATAGTACAGGATAAAGATAAAAAAGAAGAAATAAGTGATGCACATATAATTAGTGATCATTGGAAAGAGCCGATTATTGTTACGACGATGTATCAGATATTAATGAATATGTTCACAGATAAAACAGCATATGTGACAAGATTCAGTGCATTAGCTGACAGTGTTTTGGTATTTGATGAGGCACAAAATCTTCCTATGAGAGATATTCATCTATTTAACATGGTAGTTAATTTCTTACAAAAGTTTTGCAAAACAACAATTGTTCTGTGCTCTGCAACACAGCCTTGTTTGGAAAATGTAATATATCCAATTGATTTTGAAAAAATGCCTGATATGGTGAGTTTAAATGCCCATCAAATAGAAGCCTTTAAAAGAGTGGCGGTACATAATCTGGTTACACCATGTGGAATGAAAAATTATGAAATTGTAAATTTTACATTTGACAGGCTGGAAAAGAAAAAGTCTGTACTCTTAATATGTAACACCAAGCAGCAGGCACATAATCTGTATGAGAGTTTAAAAGCACAAAAAGATGATGAGATTCAGCTTTTTCATTTATCGACAGCAATGTGTGCGCAGAACAGACAGGATGTATTGGAAAAAATACATAAATTACTGAAAGAAATACGTGAATGTTTAGCTTTAAAAAGAAAGATGATCTGCGTTGCTACACAGTTAGTGGAAGCAGGGATTGACTTTTCATTTGAAGTAGTCATCAGATCTTTGGCAGGTATGGATAGTATTGTGCAGGCATTTGGAAGATGCAACAGAAGCTTTGAATATGGGAAAACGGGGGAGGGATATATTATACGCATGCAGGAAGAAAATTTGACCATGCTTGGCGATATTAAAGAGTCACAGATCAGTACAGCCAGTTTATTGGAGGCGTTTCAAATTGCACCGGAGGATTTTGATCATGATCTCTTAGGGGAAAAGGCAATAAGATATTATTATATGAAGCTATTTAATGAGTATATGAACGGATCTGGTGGAAAAGGATCTTTTGATCACAGAGTTTTAAAAGAAGGGGGTGAGGAGGATACATTACTGAATTTGCTATCTGTAAATAATAAGGTAGTATGCAGTAAAAAAAGTTATTTTACGTGTCAGGCCTTTAAGACTGCGGGAAGGCAGTTCACCGTATTTGAAACAGATACGGTAGATGTGATAGCACCATATAAGAAAGGTAAAGATATTATCGTTTCTTTATGTTCGGCAGAAGCACAATATGACATTGGTTTTCGAAAAGAAAAAATAAAAGAGGCTTCCAGATATACGGTTCAGATATGGAAAAATCAGCTTATAGAAATGATAAAAGAGGGAGTGATCATACAGGTCACTATTGGAAAGGATGAAGTATTTTACTATATAAATCAAGACTTCTATCATCCTGATTGTGGTTTTTCAAAGAAATTTGATAGTTGTCATTAGAAAGGAGTGAGAAGATGCACGATAATTTTGTGGAATTTGAAGTGCTTGGCGATTATGGATTATTTTCTGATCCGGTAACACGAGTTGGAGGAGAAAAATTTACAAGTCAGATTCCGACATATGAAGCAATGAAAGGAGTACTACATAGCTGTTATTGGAAACCTACCATAATATGGATCATTGACAAAATCAGAGTTATGAATCCGATTCAGACTGAAACAAAAGGAATCAGACCGATCAAATATGATACGGGGAAAAATGACTTGTCGTATTATACGTATCTGAAAGAATGCAGATATCAAGTGAAAGCGCATTTTATCTGGAACGAAAACAGACCGGAACTGTCGCAGGACAGAAATGAAAATAAGCATCATAATATCGCAAAAAGAATGATTGAAAAAGGAGGAAGAAGGGATATTTTTCTGGGATGCCGAGAGTGTCAGGCATATGTAGTTCCATGTGAGTTTGGAAGTGGAAAAGGATTTTATGATGACATTCCGGAGATGTCATTTGGACTTATGTATCATGGAATGACATATCCTGATGAGGCATATTCTGAGGAAACAAAAGGTAAATTGACTGTGAATTTCTGGCATCCGGTAATGAAAAACGGAATTATAGAGTTTTGCAGACCAAGCGAATGTATCCATAAAACCCTACGTGAAATGCCAATGAAAAAATTTGGAGAAAATAATGTTGAAAATGTGGATGTCACATTTCAAAATCTGGCAGGAAAGGAGGAAAACTGATGTCATGGATGTCGAAATTATATGAAACATATGAAAACAATAAGGGAAAACAACTGGATTTACCAGTAATGGCACATATGCAGGCACGTGCCCAGATTGAAATTGTACTGGATATGTACGGAGCATTTAAAGCAGCAAATATAGTGCCCAAAAGTGAACCTAAGATACTGATCCCGGTCACAGAAGACTCTGCAGGACGCTCTAGCGGAGTTGCACCGCACCCATTGTATGACACCCTATCTTATTGTGCAGGAGACTATGAACAATATATAAAAGAAGGAAAACAAACAACAAAGAAAAAATATGAGGCGTATATAAAGCAGTTACAGAACTGGGATGAATCAGAATATCGGAATGAAAAGGAACATGCAATTTATCTCTATATAAAACAAAAACATATGCTGAATGATCTGATCAGTGCAGGGATTATCCAATTAGATGAAGAGGGCTTTCTGAGTGAAAATAAGATCGAAGGAGTCATTTATGAGAAAGCACTGGTGCGATTTATTATTTTGACAAATGATAGCACTTCCCAAAAAGCATGGGAAGACAAACAACTAATGGATTCATATACAAAATACTATCTTTCAGTGCGAACGGGGATACAGTCTATATGTCAAATTACAGGGGAAAAAACAATTATCACAGTGAACCACCCAAAGGGAATCGTGTCATCTGATTATGGAGCAAAGATCATATCTGCCAATGATACTGCAAATTTTACATTTCGAGGTCGTTTTGTAAGTGCTGATGAAGCATGCAGTATTGGTTATGAAGCATCACAAAAAATTCATAATGCCTTGAGATGGCTTGTAGCTACAGAGGGAGTAACAATCGGGAAAAAGGAAAAAAGGACTTTTATTTGTTGGAACCCAAAGGGGAAAAAGGTTCCACAGTTTGATGATTCGTTTGCGGAGTTATATCTGAGTGAAACAGATGCTGAAATAGAAGTATCTTATCGGAGAAAATTGTATCGTGCAATACAAGGGCAGGCGCAGGAATTACAGGATTTGGATGAAGTTGTTATTATGGGACTGGATGCAGCAACAACGGGAAGACTTTCCATAACTTACTATAATGAATTGCAGTATTCGGATTTCTTGAAAAGACTATTATCATGGAAAACATCTTGCTGTTGGTATTTTCAAAAATATTCGGCAGATACGGGAAAATATGAGCCTGTTGTAAAAACACCGGATGCCAAAGCAATTATAAGATATGCCTTTGGTACATTACAGGGGAGATTTGTTGAAGTAAATGATAAGGTTTTGAAACAACAGACAGACAGAATCTATCATTGTATTTTGGATGGAGCAAGGATACCAAGGGATATTGTCCGGGCTATTACCATAAAAGCATCAAACCCGCAGGCATATGATGATGGCATATATGAGAATTTATTATCAACAGCATGCGCTGTCATAAAAAAATTAAGAGAAGAGGAAGGAGAGTGGAAATTGATGGAAGAGACATGGAAAGATATCACAGAAAGGAGTTTTCTTTTTGGAAGATTACTGGCGATTGCAGATTATGCAGAAAAATTTGCGATGGATTTTAAAATGAACCGTTCGACAAATGCCACCAGATTGCAACCGGCTTTTGTGAATCGTCCATTTGCAACATGGAAGGTCGTAATGGATCAATTAAATCCATATCTTAGGAGAATGAATCCGGGAAAAAATGATTATATTAGCAAAATGATAGAGGATATTGTCCAGACTTTGTACAAGGAGGTGGATCCTTCTTATATGAACAAACCTTTAAATGAAAATTATTTATTAGGTTATTACCTGCAACGGAAAGATTTAAGAACGAAAAAAGAAGTGTCCAATGACAAAAAGGAGGAAGTATAATGAGTATTTTAAAAAATAAGATTGATTTTGAGGTAATTGTAGCAGTTGATCATGCTAATCCGAATGGGGATCCTTTAAATGGAAACCGTCCAAGAACTACATATGCGGGAAATGGTGAAATATCAGATGTCTGCATAAAAAGAAAAATACGAAATCGATTACAGGATATGGGAGAAAACATTTTTGTACAGTCAAATGATAGGTGTGATGACGGATATGATTCCTTAAAGAAAAGAGCTACATCTGTGATTTCAGATTATAAGTCAAGTGATGAATTTGCTGAAAAAGCATGTCAGCAGTGGATTGATGTAAGAAGCTTTGGACAAGTATTTGCATTTAAGGGAAAAGAAAAGGGAGAAGGCGTATCTGTAGGTGTAAGAGGACCGGTATCGATCCATCAGGCGTTGAGTGTGAATCCAATTGATATCAATAGTATGCAAATTACAAAAAGTGTTAGTGGAGAAGAATCCGGTGATAAAAAGGGGACAGACACCATGGGAACCAAACACATGGTAGAATATGGCGTTTATGTGATCAAGGGATCTATCAATGTTCAATTGGCGGAGAAAACAGGATTTACAGAAGAAGACGCAGAAAAAATAAAGGAGAGTTTAAGAACACTGTTTATTAACGATGCATCCGCTGCAAGACCTGATGGAAGTATGGAAGTGGTAAAAGTATACTGGTGGAAACATAACAATAAAATTGGACAGTATTCGACGGCTAAAGTCCATAGAAGTCTCAGTGTTTGTTTAAGAGAAGGAGTTGTGTATCCGCAATCAATAGATGATTATCAGATCGAGTTACATGAATTGGAAGGTCTTACACCGGAGATTATAGATGGAATATAAAGAAGATGAGTATCTGATGTTGTCCGGTATACAACATTTCGCTTTTTGTCAAAGACAGTGGGCATTAATACATATTGAGCAGCAATGGGCAGAAAATTATCAGACAACATCAGGTATGTTGATGCATGGAAGGGCACATGAGGACGGATTATATGAACTTAGAGGGGATCTGTTGACTGTTCATAACTTAAGAGTATCTTCAAGGAAACTAGGTGTTACTGGACAATGCGATATTGTTGAATTTCACCGGGTTATAAATGGTATTACATTACATAATTATGAGGGACAGTGGGATATTACACCGATAGAATATAAAAGAGGAACACTAAAGGAAGAAAATGAAGATGAAAAGCAGTTGTGCCTACAGGCAATATGTCTGGAAGAGAAATTTCAAACAAGGGTTCCGTTCGGCTATTTGTTTTATGGAGAAAACAGACGCCGATTTAAGGTGGAATTTACAGAAGAATTGAGAAATGATGTAATGAAAGATGTTAAGGAAATGCATCGATTATTGGATCGAGGATACACACCCAAGGTAAAAAAGACGAAAAAGTGCAGGGCTTGCTCCTTGAAAGATATTTGTATTCCAAATCTGAATACTAATAAAAATGTCGGTAAGTATATTGATCAGCACATAATGGAGACATAACATATGAGAAAGTTATTAAATACATTATTTATTTTATCAGAAGAGACCTATTTGTCTTTGGATGGTGAAAATATTGTAATATTAGCAGAGAACAGTGAAAAGAGACGTTTCCCATTACATATGTTAGAGAATATTATGTGTTTTTCCTATAAGGGTGCATCACCGGCATTAATGGGTGCCTGCGCAGAACGTAAAATTGGGTTAAGCTTTTTTTCACCCCATGGTAAATTTCTGGCAGGAGTACATGGCAAGGAATATGGAAATGTCTTGTTAAGAAAACAGCAGTACAGAATATCGGATGATAAGGAACAAGGATTACAGTACGCAAAAAATATGATGATTGGGAAGGTGTATAACAGTCGCTGGACATTAGAACGGACTGCCAGAGATCATAAAGAAAGAGTAGATTATGAATCTATCAGAAAAATATCAGCAGAGTTGCAAGAGGGCTTATTAAAAATTCGAACTGTAGATAATATAGACCAACTACGGGGAATAGAAGGAGAACTGGCATCTCGATATTTTTCGGTTTTTGATGAATTGATTCTGAATCAGAAAGATGATTTTATATTTCAGACAAGAAACAGAAGACCACCAATGGATCGTGTCAATGCACTTTTATCATTTGCTTACGCAGTAATGGAGAGGGAATGTGCAAATGCTTTAAGAAGTGTCGGGTTAGATCCGTTTGTGGGTTTCATGCATACAGATCGTCCCGGAAGAGAATCCATGGCATTAGATATGATGGAGGAATTTAGAAGCATTTTGTGTGATAGATTTGTGTTGACCTTAATCAATACGAAAACTGTGCGAAAAGACAGTTTTATGAAAGGCGATGATGGAGCTGTATTATTGAATGATAAGGGAAGAAAGATATTTTTCAACAACTGGCAGAATAGAAAGAGAGAGCTGATAACGCACCCGTTTTTGAAGGAAAAAATGGAATGGGGACTGGTTCCTTATATACAGGCTCTATTGTTGGCGAGAACAATTCGAGGTGATATAGAGGAATATCCACCATTTTTATGGAAGTAGGTGATAGAATGTTGGTCTTGGTTACATATGATGTATCAACGCAGGATAAAGCTGGAAGAACACGGCTTAGAAAAGTGGCAAAAGAATGTATCAATTATGGTCAAAGGGTACAAAATTCAGTTTTTGAATGCTGTTTAGATGCATCACAGGCTTTACTATTAAAGGACAAATTAGTTCACTTAATTAAAGAAGATGAGGATAGCTTACGTTTTTATTATTTGGGAAATAAGTATGATACCAAGATTGAGCATTTTGGTGCGAAATCAACTTATGAACCGGAGGGGATATTGATCATATGATTGGAGTGCGAAGGTAGAGCAATCATAAAATACCGGAGGGTTCGCACCAATTTTTTGATGATGGTAGTGTATTAAAATAGTTAACATTATGATAAAGAATCAAAATGTATGTAGAAATGCATAAAAAATTACTTTAGTCAAAATTGCTTTTGTGCAATTTTGCAGTCGCTCCCCTCGCGGGAGCGTGGATTGAAATATTTTGTGTCCTCCTTAATCAAAAAGAGCCCCGGGAGTCGCTCCCCTCGCGGGAGCGTGGATTGAAATCGCAATGCTTGGCGGCCACTTGCTCGTCTGCACGTCGCTCCCCTCGCGGGAGCGTGGATTGAAATGATCAGGAACATGATGCAGGCGATTGAGCAGGGCAGTCGCTCCCCTCGCGGGAGCGTGGATTGAAATTGTGCAGCTGAGCACAATGCGCGGTATACTGCAGGTCGCTCCCCTCGCGGGAGCGTGGATTGAAATCTGAATTTGGCTTTGAAGCGCAGCAGGAATACAGTCGCTCCCCTCGCGGGAGCGTGGATTGAAATTCTTTGATTTTGGTCACTATAGGTTCAAACACCGTCGCTCCCCTCGCGGGAGCGTGGATTGAAATAGAAAAGAAGGCTTTTGCAAGAAAAGGTCAGGCATGTCGCTCCCCTCGCGGGAGCGTGGATTGAAATAATCGAAAAATCATGAAGCTGCCCTAACCTGATGTCGCTCCCCTCGCGGGAGCGTGGATTGAAATGTTTCAACATCATATAAAGAAGCAAAGAATCTGAGTCGCTCCCCTCGCGGGAGCGTGGATTGAAATGCTTTATAAAGGCGGTAATTTTAAGACTAACAGCCGTCGCTCCCCTCGCGGGAGCGTGGATTGAAATTCACAAGGATATAATTGATAAGCTATCTAATATTGTCGCTCCCCTCGCGGGAGCGTGGATTGAAATTTCTCTGAGCGATTTAATGATATTTCCGGTTAAGTCGCTCCCCTCGCGGGAGTGTGGATTGAAATTGTGAAATCACGATACCGAAAATACGGTGAAGAACGTCGCTCCCCTCGCGGGAGTGTGGATTGAAATTGTTACAATCTCAACTATTGTCGCTCTTGCTGCTGTCGCTCCCCTCGCGGGAGTGTGGATTGAAATAAACGCAAAAGCAGCGCTCTCGACCTGGTAAGTTAAGTCGCTCCCCTCGCGGGAGTGTGGATTGAAATATTGTTTACATTATCCATGTCATTCTCCCAACCAGTCGCTCCCCTCGCGGGAGTGTGGATTGAAATTGCATCAGGAGCGTAACCAGTATAAGAAATATTAGTCGCTCCCCACGCGGGAGCGAGGATTGAAATAGAAATCTATTATCGTCTTTGTAAATATTATGCGTCGCTCCCCCCTCGCGGGAGCGTGGATTGAAATAAGGCTTTTGCGGTTGACAGATGTAATGTAAATGTCGCTCCCCACGCGGGAGCGTGGATTGAAATAGGTAAGCCACCTGTGTCCGGAACCACGATGTGACAGTCGCTCCCCACGCGGAAGCGTGGATTGAAATTTATGTACTCGATCAGATTCCGAACGGAGTAGATCGTCGCTCCCCACGCGGGAGTGTGGATTGAAATTGTGTTGCTGCATGAACTGACTCATGCCACAGGAGCGTCACTCCCCACGCGGGAGTGTGGGTTGAAATTGCCAGTGCCTTATTTAAATCAAGCGTACGGATGGTCGCTCCTCTCGCGGAAGCGTGGATTGAAATTGATTGTCGCCGGTCGTACGCTTCTGCCGGATGTGTCGCTCCCCATGCGGGAGTGTGGATTGAAATCATCTGTTTGATCTCACAAAGGCTGTTTGTAAATGTCGCTCCCCACGCGGGAGCGCGGATTGAAATAGCACTGCTATATACTTTGCGATCCACGCTGGTGTCGCTCCTCACGCGGGAGTGTGGATTGAAATTTTCACTGCCATATACACTACTGCTGCAGGATAGAGTCGCTCCCCACACGGGAGTGAGGATTGAAATAGTTCAGATGCTAATGGCGCGCAGTAAGCAGTTAGTCGCTCCCACATGCAAGAGTGTGGATTGAAATTGATTGTCGCCGGTCGTATGCTTCTGCCGGATGTGTCGCTCTCCATGAGGGAGTATGGATTGAAATAATAAGATGATTGTCAGCATGGCAAATGTTGAGGGCGATTCCACTCACAGAAGTGTAAAATAAAATTGAGGTAGCTTTTGACCTATATTATAGAAGACTTGGTCGCAATACCAATAGTGTGGTAATATATAAAAAATTATATTATTTTACAGGAGTTTCCATTGATACAAAGCGATTTTCTCACCCACCTCACCCAACTGAATATTACCCTCAGCCCACAGCAGCTTACGGCAGTACAGGCAGTAGAAGGTCCTGTACTGCTTTTGGCGGTTCCGGGAAGTGGAAAGACGACCGTGCTGGTGGCGCGTCTTGGATACATGGTAAAGTGCTGCTCGGTATACCCGGAGGAAATACTGACGCTGACCTATACAGTGGCAGCGACAAAGGACATGGCGGAGCGTTTCCGGTATCTTTTTGGCAGTGAGCTGGCTTCGCGGATGGAGTTTCGTACCATTAACGGAATTTGCTCAAAGGTAATCTATGAGTATGGCAGAAGGATCGGAAAGACGGCATTTGAACTGCTTACAGATGAAAAGCAGATTGCAGGGATGCTGTCACAGATCTATGTGCAGGAGGCAGGAGAATATCCGACAGAGAGTGATCTGCAGAGTGTTCGTTCCTACATTACCTATATCAAAAATAGCATGCTTTCAGAAAGTGAGATACGTGAATTCGAGAAGGCGTGCGAAGGAATTCCGATTGCGCGTATTTATCAAAGGTATTGCAGCAGGATGCGGGAAGAAAAGCTGATGGACTATGATGATCAGTTACTGCATGCTTATACGATCCTCAAAAAGGTGCCACAGGTACTTTCTGATTTTCAAAAGAAGTATCATTATATCTGTGTAGATGAGGCACAGGATACGTCTAAGATCCAGCATGAGATTATTAAACTGTTAGCTGGTGCTAACGACAACCTGTTTATGGTCGGGGATGAGGATCAGAGTATTTATGGGTTTCGGGCGGCTTACCCGCAGGCACTTCTGGAATTTGAGAAAGATCATAAGAATGCAAAAGTGCTTCTGATGGAGGAAAACTTCCGCTCAAATGCGAGGATTGTAGAGCGGGCAGATTATTTTATCAGAAAGAATACCCTGCGGCATAAAAAGGAAATGCATGCTACGAGAGAAGCACAGCAGGATGTGCATGTGATCGAGCTGCCTTCCAGAGGGGCACAGTATACCTATCTGGCAAAGGTGGCAAATGGCTGCAGTGAGCAGACAGCGGTTTTGTACCGGGATAACGAGAGTGTGATCCCACTTGTGGATCTGCTGGAATATGAACAGATCCCGTATCGCATCAAAAATGCGGAGCTGGGCTTTTTTACCCATCGGATCGTGCAGGATATCAGAAATATCATAAATTTTGCAATGAATCCGTATGACACGGAAAGTTTTATGCAGATTTATTATAAGCTGAGTATGTATCTGAAAAAGCTGGATGCCATGCAGGCGGTGCAGATCAGCATGGAAAGGGATATTCCGGTACTGGACGCTGCGATCGATCATTGTGGGCTGAAGGCAAGAACAGTTAGCAGCCTGAAATCAATTCGGACGCATTTGAATCATATGCGGACAGAGCAGGCGGGCAGAGCCATCGGGCGTATCGTACAGTATATGGGCTATCGGGAGTATCTGGAAAGAGCAGGCTTGAAGGAAAATAAAGTATTTATTCTGAAAAACATTGCAGCGCGGACAGATACCTTACAGGATTTTTTGAACAGACTTTCTTATTTACAGGATGTGATGCAGCATAAGGAGCCTGTATATGATTGTCCGTTTATCCTGTCGACGATCCATTCGAGCAAAGGACTCGAATACGACCGTGTGTATCTTCTGGATGTACTGGATGGTGTTTTTCCGGAGGAAGTACCGGCAAAACGTCTGGACGGCAAAGAACTGGAAGCCTATGAGGAAGAACGGCGGATTTTCTATGTGGGAGTTACCAGAGCAAGGGAGGAGCTTTATTTATTTGCAACCAAAAGGCCTTCCCTGTTCCGGGATCAGCTTCTGGGGCGCAGTGTAAAAGCGGTTAATACGGTATATAGTGCATATTCCAAAGCAATGATGCAGGAGCAGACACAGGGGAACATGGCAGAGGAAGCTGCCTATCAAACATTTGAAAAAGGACTGCAGCCGGGGGCAGAGGTGCATCATAAAAAGTTTGGCACGGGTAAAGTGATCTCGCAGGTCGGTAATAAGGTGTCGATCCGGTTTGCAGGAGAGCAGGCACCGAAGGTCTTTGATAGAACAGTATTATACAGAAGCCATCTGTTATCCCTGGAATGACAGGTTATCCTTGCCATGTCCCGCAGTTTGTGCTACACTAGCCACAGTTTCATAGATAAACAAATGGTGCCTGCGCGTCACAGGCTGTCTGATCAAAACGGATCCGGATAGCGGATGCAAGGGTTAAAAGGGAAACAGGTGTGATTCCTGTACGATCTCGTCACTGTGATAAAGGAGCATGGCTTTGCAATATGCCACTGGCTAAGCTGGGAAGGTAAAAGACATGTGATGATCTTTCAGCCAGGAAACCTGCCAGTTGTTTGGTACAGGGAAGTTCCCGGATCACGAGGCATTGGTCGTACTGCAAAGGCAGGCTGTTTGTTTTTACAGATGGCTTCTTTTGAGGGCTTGTAAGAATCCGGTTATACCGGATTTTTTCTTTTGTAACAGAAAAGGAAAACAAGCATGACGTATCGAAATCTTCCCGACCGCATCCATGAAATGCATACTATATTTTAAATCTTTTAAGGAGGACGTTATGAAAAAGAAAATCGTAACAGTTTTACTTGCCACAGTACTGACTATGGCAATGGTAACAGGTTGTGGTTCTAACGCAGCATCTGATACAGCAGATACAACAGAAGCCACAGACGTAACAGACAGCACAGAGGATGCTACTGATGCTACAGACGCGGAGACAACAGATGCAGAAGATGATCAGGCAAAGGCAGATGAAGTTGCAGCCCTGATCGATGCAATCTATGTACAGGAAAGAACAGATGAAACAGATGCACAGTGTAAAGCAGCGAAAGAAGCATGGGATGCACTGACAGATGCGCAGAAAGAGCTTGTAAGCGGTGAAAATGCAGATCCTGATTACTTCGGACGTGATACAGGAGATGCTTCCAAGGATGATCCGTTAAATGAGGATGGCATTGGTGCAAACGAACTGTTAGTAGTCAGCTTTGGTACATCATTTAATGACAGCCGTGTAAAGGATATCAAGAGTATTGAAGATGCATTAGCAGAAGCTAATCCTGACTGGTCAGTCAGAAGAGCATTTACAGCACAGATCATCATCAACCATATTCAGGCAAGAGATGATGAAGCAATCGACAATATGGATCAGGCACTGCAGCGTGCAGTTGATAACGGCGTTGTAAATCTGGTTGTACAGCCAACACATCTGATGCATGGTGCAGAGTATGATGAACTGGTAGAAGCAGTTGAAAAATATCAGGATCAGTTCGGTTCCGTTACAGTAGCTGAGCCGCTGCTCGGTGAAGTTGGAGCAGACGCTTCCGCTGTAAATGAGGACAAAAAGGCAGTTGCTGAGGCAATCACAGCAGAAGCAGTTCAGACTGCAGGTTTTGATTCATTAGATGCAGCAAAGGAAGATGGTACAGCATTTGTATTCATGGGACATGGTACTTCCCATACAGCAAAAGTAAGCTACAGCCAGATGGCTTCACAGATGGTAGAGCTTGGCTATGACAACGTATTCATCGGAACAGTAGAAGGTGAGCCTGAAGAAACTGCATGTGAAAACGTTATTGCAGCAGTAAAAGATGCAGGTTACAAGAAAGTTGTTCTTCGTCCGCTTATGGTTGTAGCAGGTGACCACGCCAATAATGATATGGCTGGTGATGACGATGATTCTTGGAAGAGTATGTTTACAGCAAGCGGTGCATTTGATTCTATCGACTGCCAGATCGCAGGTCTTGGCGAGATCGCTGATGTACAGAAGATTTATGTAAACCATACAGCAGATGCAATCGCAAATGCTGATCTTGCAGATACATCTGCAGCAGACGAAAAAAAAAACTGAGTGATGACCAGTCAGCAGCCTTAGCAGATGGCACCTATACAGCAGCCTTCAATACAGACAGCAGTATGTTCCATGTGAATGAAGCAAATGACGGACAGGGCACTTTAACAGTAAAAGACGGTAAGATGACAATTCATATCAGTCTGGCTTCTAAAAATATTGTAAATCTGTTTGTTGGAACAGCAGAGGATGCACAGAAAGATGGTGCTGCGCTTTTAGAGCCGACAACAGATACTGTTAAGTATGAAGATGGTACAGAGGAAGAAGTATATGGATTTGATGTACCTGTAGAAGCACTGGATCAGGAATTTGATCTTGCGATCTTAGGTACAAAAGGCAAATGGTATGACCACAAGGTAAGTGTGGCAGATGCCAAAGCAGTGGAAGAATAAAAAAGAAGCAGTGTGGAAAGAAGGAGCGTTTATGATACAGAAGAAAACGAAGATCAGAAGCAGGATAGGCATGTTATTACTGGGCATGCTGCTCCTTCTGACAGGCTGTGGTGCTTCTGGCACAAAAGAAGCAATAAAGGACGGAAGTTATACAGCGAATGTAAAACTTTTGGGTGGAACGGGCAAGGCTGCTGTAGCCTCGCCCGCTTCTGTTACAGTGGAAAACGGACAGGCATATGCAAAAATCGTGTTCAGCAGCAAGCATTATGATTATATGCTGGTAGATGGAGAAAAGTATGTGGATGAATCTGCACCGGAAGAAAATTCTACGTTTACGATCCCGATCGACGGTCTGGATTGTGAAGTGGATGTTGTTGCGGATACGACGGCAATGAGTGTTCCTCATGAGATAGCGTATCAGCTTATTTTCAGACAGGATGAAGATGCACTTGCCAGGGCAGAAAAAGAATATGAAGCAGGGCAGGAGCCTGATGAGAAGGAAACGCCGGCAGAGCAGAAAGAAAAAACAGAAGAAGCTGGCGGAGGAATTGATTTTACAACTTTGAAAAAAACGGGCGACGTATCACTTTTGTATGCGACGCAGTTTCAGATAGAGGAATATGGCGTTTATAAAATGATCACGATCGGAGACGAGCGGTTTTTGCTTGTCCCGGATGGGGAAGAAGCGGTGACTAACCTGCCCGCAGATGTGACAATGATCAGACAGCCGAAAAAAGCCTATGTGGTTTCCACATCAGTCATGGATCTTTTACAGGCGATAGATGCACTTGATGAGATCAGACTATCCGGTACAAAGCAGGAGGACTGGTATATTCAGGCAGCAAAAGAGGCAATGGAAAACGGAGATATTTTATATGCGGGCAAGTATAATCAGCCTGATTATGAGAAGATCATCAGTGAGAACTGCGATCTTGTCATTGAAAATACAATGATCCTGCATAATCCGGAAGTAAAAGAAAAACTGGAAGCACTTGGAATCCCTGTTCTGGTGGAACGTTCCAGTTATGAAACACATCCGCTCGGAAGGCTTGAATGGATCAGGCTGTATGGTGTATTATTTGGAAAAGAGGAACAGGCAGATGCCTTTTATCAGGAGCAGGTTGCCAAGGTGGAACCGATCATGAAAAAGGATGCAACGGATCAGACGATGGCATTTTTCTATGTGACTTCCAATGGCTCGGTAAACATCAGAAAGCCGGGAGATTACATTGCCAAAATGATACAGCTTGCAGGTGGCAGTTATTTACCGCAGGCTGCCAGCGAAGAAGATGAAAATTCGCTTTCCACCATGAATATGCAGATGGAAGATTTCTATGCGCAGACAAAGGATGCGGATATCCTGATCTATAACAGCACGATCGAAGGAGAACTTGACAGTGTGGATACTTTGCTTGCCAAGAGCCCGTTGTTTGCTGATTTCAAGGCAGTAAAAGAGGGAAAGGTATATTGTACAACGGCTAACTTTTTCCAGGAGACAACCGGGATCGCGTCTTTTATTGAAGATTTGCACGCAGTAATGACGGGAGATATTTCGCATGAACTGAAGTATCTGAAAGAGGTAAAATGAAAGCAGGAAGAAAACGTTACATTTTGTCCTTTTTATTGATCTTTATCCTGCTGGGGCTGGTGATCTGGTGGAATATCTGCAGTGGCAGTATTTCACTGACCGGAGAACAGATCAGACAGATCCTGTTGGGAGATCAGGAAAATGGGACGGCATATAACATCATATGGGAGATCAGATTGCCGAGAATACTGGCAGCACTGCTTTTAGGCGGGGCACTTTCCGTGTCCGGCTTTTTGCTGCAGACCTTCTTTGGAAATCCGATCGCGGGTCCTTATGTACTGGGTATTTCGTCCGGTGCAAAGTTAGTTGTGGCGATCACAATGATAGCGTTCCTCAGAAAAGGGATCACACTTTCTTCCTGGGGCATGGTAGCAGCAGCTTTTCTTGGTTCTTTGCTGGCAATGGGATTTGTATTGCTTGTTTCCGTACGTGTGCATGATATGTCCATGCTGGTTGTCTGTGGTATTATGATCGGATATATCTGTTCAGCGATCACCGATTTCTGTGTAACGTTTGCGGATGATTCCAATATTGTCAACCTGCATAACTGGTCACTGGGCAGCTTTTCCGGTATGACATGGCAGTCTGTCCGGCTGATGACGGTGCTGGTATTGCTTGGTGTATGCGTGTCCTTTCTTCTGGCAAAGCCGATCAGTGCTTATCAGATGGGAGAGGCATATGCCCGGAATATGGGCGTGCGGATCGGACTTTTGCGTGTCCTCTTGATCCTGTTATCAAGCATTTTGTCAGCCTGTGTAACAGCATTTGCAGGACCGATCTCTTTTGTGGGTATTGCCGTTCCGCACCTGGTCAAAACACTGACCAAAACGGCGAAGCCGCTTCTGCTGATCCCTGGCTGTTTTCTGGGAGGCGCGGTCATTACACTGTTTTGTGATGGGATTGCCAGAACAGTATTTGCACCGACCGAGATCAGTATCAGCTCTGTAACGGCAGTATTGCTTGTACCGGTTGTCCTAGTGATGATGCTGAAAAAGAGGAGGGGGAGCTTATGAGTGGGTTACAGACAGACAACCTGACAGTGGGCTACGGAAGCCCTCTTGTAAAAGAGATCAGTCTGCGTGTCAGACCGGGCAGAGTGCTAACCTTGATCGGACCAAACGGATGCGGGAAATCCACTATTTTAAAGAGTGTCACCAGACAACTGAAAACACTGGGTGGCAGTATTTTTCTGGGCGGACAGGCAATGGAAACGATGAAAGAGGCGGAGATTGCCAGGAAACTGGCAATGGTCATGACAGAGCATATCAGACCGGAACTGATGACCTGTCGTGATATCGTTGCGACAGGCCGTTATCCTTATACCGGAAGGCTTGGTATTTTAACGGAGGCAGATTGGCAGAAGGTAGAGGAAGCCATTGCATTTGTGCATGCAGAAGATGTGGCGGCGCAGGATTTTAATAAAGTTAGCGATGGGCAACGACAGCGTATTATGTTGGCGCGGGCGATCTGTCAGGAAACAGAGATTCTGGTGCTGGATGAGCCGACCTCTTATCTGGATATCCGCTATAAGCTTGACATTTTGTCTGGGATACGACGGCTGGCAAGAGAGAAAAACGTGGCAGTCATCATGTCACTGCATGAGCTGGATCTGGCACAGCAGGTTTCGGATCTGATCGCGTGTGTGGAGGATGGCGGTATCGTGATCGATACACCGGAGAAGATCTTCAGCGGTAACAGAGTACAGAAGCTGTATGGTGTGGCTGATGCGGCATTTGATCCGCTGCTGGGCGTTCCCTGTATGCTGGATGCGGAAGACAGAAAACAAACAGATGCGGAAAAAGATACAAAAGGCGGTAGTGCCCCGGAGGTATTTGTGATCAGTGGTGGCGGTACGGGGATTTCCGTTTACAGAAAATTGCAGCGGGAAGGAATTTCGTTTGCCGCAGGTATCTTATCGGAAAATGATCTGGAATACAGAATTGCAGAAGCACTGGCTGTCAAGGTGGTGGCACAAAAAGCCTTTTATCCGATCAGTGAGCAGCAGCTTACAGAAGCGAAGAAGTGGATCGATGCGTGTGCAGGCTGTATTTGCCTGCTGGATACATTTGGCCCATTGAATGAGGCATGTAGAGAGCTGCAATCGTATGCGGAGCAGTGCGGGAAGCTCAGACAGGTGGAAGAAGTAGTGATAGAAGGCTGAAGCAGTATGTACAGGAAACGGAATACAGAGATGCAGAGGCAGAAAAGATGGAGTTAACATAATATGTCGAAAGTTATCATGGTGCAGGGGACAATGTCAAGCGCAGGGAAAAGTCTTGTGGTGGCAGGGCTTTGCAGGATCTTTAAACAGGACGGTTACCGTGTGGCACCTTTTAAATCACAGAATATGGCACTCAATTCCTTTATCACAAAGGACGGCGCGGAAATGGGACGGGCGCAGGTCATGCAGGCAGAGGCAGCAGGAATAGAACCGGACGTCTGTATGAATCCGATCCTGTTAAAGCCGACCAATGACAGCGGCAGTCAGGTGATCGTAAACGGTCAGGTACTTGGTAATATGGCGGCGAAGGACTATTTTACCTATAAGCCCAAGCTGCTTCCGGCGATCCGGGAGGCATTTCGGAAGCTTTCTGAAAAGGCGGATATCATTGTGATCGAGGGCGCAGGTTCTCCGGCAGAGATCAATCTGCGGGAAAACGACATTGTGAACATGGGAATGGCAGAGCTGGTAGATGCGCCGGTGCTTCTGGTCGGGGATATCGACAGAGGCGGTGTGTTTGCGCAGCTTCTGGGAACGTTAATGCTTTTGACGGACGAAGAAAGAGAGCGCGTGAAGGGACTTATCATCAATAAGTTCCGTGGCGATAAAACCATTCTGGATCCGGGGATCATAATGCTGGAGGAGAGAGGGCAGATTCCAGTGTGTGGGGTCCTGCCGTACATGAAGCTTTCGCTGGATGATGAGGACAGCCTGACAACCCGTTTTACCCAAAAAGGAAATGGCGTGGTAACGATCGCAGTTGTCCGCTTGCCAAGGATCTCCAATATTTCCGATTTTACGGTTTTCGAACAGATAGATGATGTGAATTTGATTTATGTAAACCAGCCAAAAGAACTGGAACAGGCAGATATGGTCATTCTGCCGGGCAGTAAAAATACGATCGGGGATCTGAAATGGCTGAGACAGAGTGGCATGGAGGCAGCGATCAAACGGTTTGCAATAGATAATCCGGTATTTGGTATCTGTGGCGGATATCAGATGCTGGGAGAGCAGATCGATGACCCGGAGCAGACGGAAGAAGGCGGAAGTATTCGGGGCATGGAACTGTTGCCAATCCGAACGGTATTGAAGCTGCAGAAGCAGACCAGGCAGGTAACAGGTACATTTGACAAGGTAGCAGGTATCTTCTCCTGCTTATCCGGGCAGAGCATCAGAGGTTATGAGATCCATATGGGAGAGACTTCTTATTGCGAAAATATCGATGTGAAGATCACAGATATGCAGGAAGAAATAAACAGGGCTTCAGGTTTGCTGCATCTTGCGACAGATATGCATACAGATCGATCCGGGTATGCACCGGTATATACAGATGGCTGTATGGCTGGAAATGTGTATGGCAGCTATGTGCACGGGATTTTTGATGCTGGTGATCTGGCATACTGCATTGCGGAAACACTGGCGGAAAGAAAGGGCAGAAGCCTGCATGCAGGCATGACAGACTATGCGGCATTTAAAGAACAGCAGTATGATAAGCTGGCAGAAACCATGCGGGAATATCTGGATATGGATGCGGTATACGGAATGCTGCGGGAAGCAAAGGTGTAAGATGCAGATAAATGGAAGCAAAGATATCAAGGAAATAATGAAACAGGGGTTATCCGGGACTTACGACAGGGATTTGTATGACCGGATCCGTCAAAACTGGGATAAGGTAGCAAAACCGCTGGACAGTATGGGCAGATTTGAAGACCTGACAGCGAAGGTCGGGGCGATACAGGGCAGGATCGATCCGACGTTTGAAAAGAGTGCGATCCTGGTTTTCTGTGCGGATAATGGGATCGTAGAAGAACATGTCAGTCAGTCCGGACAGGAGGTAACTGCCATTTGTGCGGAGAATATTGCAGCAGGAAAGACAGCGGTCGGTGTGATGGCAGCTATGATCCGGGCAGATGTAACAGCCGTGAACGTCGGAATCGCAAATACCGTATCAGATGCAGTTCTGCCGGTCTGTGTCAGGAAGGGAACACGTAATTTCCTGCAGGAACCTGCGATGACCGAGGCAGAGGTATACCAGGCGATGCAGACAGGAATGGATCTGGTGCTTGCGTGGAAGCAGAAGGGGTATCAGATTCTAGGGATCGGTGAGATGGGGATCGGTAATACGACAACAAGCGCAGCAATGGCAGCAGCCATGCTGGGACTTAGTGCAGATACAGTGACTGGCAAAGGGGCAGGACTGGATGAGCAGGGGCTAACGCATAAAAAAGAAGTGATAAAGCAGGCGCTCTTGCAGCATGGGCTGCAGGAAGCAGATACGCTTACCATCTTACAGACGGTAGGTGGTCTGGATATAGCAGCTATGACAGGTGCGATCATTGGCGGAGCCGTGTATCATATGCCAATTGTGCTGGATGGTGTGATCAGTCTGGTGGCAGCACTGACGGCGGAGCGGCTTTTGCCAAATGTCAGGGACTTTCTGATCCCATCGCATAAAAGCAAAGAGCCTGCGGCGGAAAAGATCAGTGAAAAGCTGCGGCTGGATCCTGTGATCGATGCTAAAATGGCAGTAGGCGAAGGAACCGGGGCTGTCATGATGCTGACACTTTTAAAGCAGGCAGCACTGGTATATCAGAGCTGCAATTCCTTTGAAGCAGCAGGAGTAGGGCAATATGAGCGATATACGGAATAGGACAGATTTTACGGGGAAAAGACATATTGTATTGATAACCGGTGGAAGTGGAAGCGGAAAAAGTGCGTTTGCAGAAAATCTTGTCTTAGAGCAAGAGGCGGAAAATCGTTACTATCTGGCAACTATGCAGATATACGGGGCTGAAGGCAGAAAGCGTGTCATGCGTCACCGGAAGCTGCGACAGGGAAAAGGTTTTGAAACGCTGGAATATCCGACGGATATCGCAGCTTGTATCGGTAAGATCTACCAGCCGGCAGATGCGGTTGTTTTGCTGGAATGTATGTCAAATCTGGTAGCAAATGAGATGTTTACGGAAAACGGAACAATACAGCAGGAGCTTGTGATCCAAAAGATCAGACAGCATCTGCGGAAGTTGTTTGAGACTGCCGGATATAGTATCATTGTGACCAATAATGTATTTGAGGACGGAAAATGCAATCCGTACATCAATGGGCTGCGCGGCTATGCAGCTTATGAAAACTATGCGCCTGAAACGATCGCTTATATAGAAGCACTGGGAATGATCAATATATGGCTGGCAGAGCAGGCGGATACGGTTTATGAGGTTGTGGCAGGACAGGCTGTCTGCTGGAAAGCAAAGGATAGGGAATAGGCTGAAAATGAAACAATTCAAGATATGGGTTAAATCAATAGCAGTGGCTTTTTCGATGTATTCCAAAATTCCGATGCCGCGGTTTGTCTGGAAGTCGGAGGATATGAAATATCATCTCTGTTTCTTTCCGTGGATCGGCGCATTGATCGGTGTTCTGGAAGCTGTATGGTATCAGATGAGCTGCCCGTGGCAGACGCCGTTTTTGACACTTTGTGTGATGGCAGCGATCCCTTTGCTTGTAACAGGGGGATTTCATGTAGACGGTTTTCTGGATACCTGTGATGCGCTGCATTCGTATCAGAGTATGGAGAAGAAACGGGAGATTTTGAAGGATCCGCATATTGGGGCGTTTGCTGTGCTTTCATTGCTGACTGCACTTTTGCTGGGAATGGGCTTTTTATCTGTGATCAGTGAGCCAAAGGCAATCCTGGCATTTGCTTTTTCCTTCTTTTTATCACGGTGTCTCAGCGGGCTGAGTGTGGTATTATGGAAAAGTGCCCATGATGGTATGCTGCAGACTTCAGCCCTGACAGCAGATAAAAAATGTGTGGCAGTTGTGCTGGCTGTGCAGCTTTTGATAGGAAACGTGGCACTGCTTAGTTTGACAGGCTGGTATGGACTGGTTGCCCTTGGCTGTCTTCTTGGCAGCTTCCTTTATTATAGATGGATGAGCAATAAGCAGTTTGGAGGAATCACAGGAGATCTGGCAGGTTACTTTGTCACAACTTCGGAGCTTGCGGTAGTGATCGGTCTTGGTGTGTTATCTCTTGTGTAGAATGTTATTTTGTGAATGAGTCATGGAATCGTTGTTATACATAAGAAAACGAGGGATAGACGGAGAAGGAAAATAAAAGGATATAGATAACGAGAAAGTAAATAGGAAGAAATATAAGGAACAGAAACAGATAAGAAAGAACAAATAGGGAAAGACAGATGGAAGTATATATTGGAGGGTATGCGCAGGGAAAGCTGACATATGTCAGAAAAAAGTATCCCGAGGCGCAGATCTATGATGAAAATAACTGGCAGCAGTTAGCTGTATGTACCGGGCAGACCGTGATCTGCAATCATTTACACCGGATTATTGCAGCGGAGCTGGCAGAAGGAAAAACACAGCCTGAAATTCTGGCAGAGCTTCTGGATATCGACCAGAGGTATGAGAAAATTTGTTTTATCTGCGATGAGATCGGAAACGGTATTGTTCCGATTGAAAAGACGGAGCGGGATTACCGTGAGGTAACAGGAAGGATATTGACAGAGCTTGCAGAGCGGGCAGAAACTGTAGTCCGCATTTTATGCGGGCTTGGACAGTGTATCAAAGGTGTCTGAGAAGACCGGGGAGAAGAAATGCAGCTTGAGATTTTGCTGCTCAGACATGGGCAGACACAGGGAAATCTGGAAAAACGATATATTGGAAAAACAGATGAGCCATTGCTTATGGAAGATACCGAAAGAATACAGAAGGTCAGCAGTCTGCAAAAGCGGCTGAAGCAGGAAAATTTTGCCAGACCGCAGAAGCTGTTTGTCAGTCCGATGTTGCGATGCAGACAGACCGCAGAGCTGCTGTTCCCGGGACAGGAACAGGTTGTGATAGACAAACTGCGTGAAATGGATTTCGGACGGTTTGAAGGAAAAAATTACAGGGAATTATCGCCGGATCCTGCATATCAGGCATGGATAGACAGCGGTGGCAGACTGCCGTTCCCGGAGGGAGAAGACAGGGCATGTTTTATCAGACGTACCATGGATGGATTTCGGCAGATGACAGAGCAGGCATGGCAGGGAAACTGCAGACAGCTTGCGGCAGTGGTGCATGGAGGCAGTATTATGGCAATTATTTCCAGTCTGCTGCAGGATGATTATTTTGCATATCAGGTATCGAATCTGGCAGGCTATGCATTTTGCTATGAAGGAGCAGGGAAAATACAGGCGGTGAGGAGAATAGAACCATGAAGTATCACATCATTGCTTTTTTAGCAGGATTTATATTGGATCTTTTATGCGGAGATCCGCACTGGCTGCCGCATCCCATCCGGCTGATCGGGCATTTGATCGACAGACTGCAAAATAGTTTGCTGCAGCAAACAGATACAGGTGTGGTAAAAAGAAGAAAAGGAGCAGTACTGGTGGTAACAGTCTGTTTTTTAACAGTGCTTGTTTCTGCAGTTATATTACGCGGTGCTTACCATCTGCACCCTTATCTGGGCTGTCTGGCAGAAGCAGTTATGACCTATCAGCTTCTGGCACTGAAATGTCTGCGGGTAGAGAGCGGAAAGGTTTATACGGCATTGATACATGGTACAATAGAGGAAGCCAGATATGCGGTTTCCATGATCGTTGGCAGAGATACACAAACGCTGGATGAGGCAGGGGTAACACGGGCGGCAGTAGAAACAGTTGCGGAAAATGCATCAGACGGTGTGATCGCGCCGATGTTGTATCTGGCGATCGGTGGTCCTGTGGCAGGATTTTTTTATAAGTCTGTCAATACAATGGATTCCATGATCGGGTATAAAAATGATAAATATCTCGATTTTGGCAGATGTGCGGCGAAGCTGGATGATGTGCTGAACTATTTTCCTTCCCGGATCAGTGCATGGCTGATGATCCTGTCATGCAGCCTGCTTGGAAAGGACTATAGTACAAAAGACGCGAAAAGAATTTATCTGCGGGACAGAAGAAATCATGCAAGTCCCAATTCTGCGCAGACAGAGGCGGCCTGTGCAGGTGCACTTGGACTTCGGCTGGCAGGCCCTTCCTATTATTTTGGAAAGTTAGTGGAAAAGCCCTATATTGGGGACGACGGAAGAAAAATCGAACCGGAGGATATCCGGCGCGCCAATAAACTACTGTATATGACAGCATTTTCCTGTCTGCTATGCATGATGATGGTGTGGGCTGTTTGGAATCTGATCATATGATCAGTTGTCATCAGGTAGCAGACTCTGTAGGGCTGAGCAGTATAAGAGCTGAGCAGTAGAAGAACTGAACAGTAGAAGGAAAAGGATCAAGAATCCGGAAAGGAGACAGAAATGCACGGTGGAGATATTTATCGGCAGCAGGTAACATATGATTTTTCGGTCAACATAAATCCGCTTGGATTGCCTGCGGCTGTACAGCAGGTACTTGATAACAGCCGTGGTCTTGCTATGCAATATCCTGATCTGCAGTGTCAGAAGCTGCGCATGCAGCTTGCAGACCGTCTGGGGATCAGACCGGAGCAGATCCTGTGTGGAAATGGGGCAAGCGAACTGATCTTGGCAGTATGTCAGATGCTGCGCCCGCAAAAGGCACTGCTGTCAGCCCCTTGTTTTTCTGGGTATGAGACGGCTTTGCAGGCAGTTGGAACAGAAGTGATCCACGTTCCACTATCGGAAGCAGAGGGCTTTGCTTTTACAGAGGAATATGGCAGAAAACTGGAGACAAGGATCCGGGAAGAAAAACCGGAGCTTTTGTTTCTGACAACGCCAAACAATCCCACAGGAAAACTGACAGAACCGGATCATATCAGAAAGGTGTTAGCTGTCTGCGGAGAGACAGGCACGTATCTTGTGCTGGATGAATGTTTCATGGAGCTGACCGGGCAGGCTGCACAGTATTCCATGCTGCGGGAGATAGACAACTATGAAAATCTGCTGATCCTGCGTGCTTTTACAAAAACGTTTGCTATGCCGGGCATCAGATTGGGATATCTGGTCGGACAGCAGACAATTTTAAGCAGGATCCAACAGCAGTTACCTGAATGGAACGTATCAACACTTGCGCAGGCTGCAGGCGTGGCAGCACTTGCGGATATGCAGTATCTGGAGAAGGCATGCGGACTGATCGAGTCAGAACGCAACCGTATGAGCCGGGAATTGAGAAAGCTGGGCTGCATGGTATATCCGTCAGATGCAAATTATATTATGTTTTATGTAAACCAAAGCAGCAAACAAGAAAACATGGGGCTGCGTGAGGGGGATGCAGGAGCTGACTTAAAAGAGAAATTAAGCAGGAAGCAGATTCTGATCCGGGATTGCAGTGATTACCCGGGACTTACGGATGGATATTACAGAGTGGCAGTCAAGTTACCCAAGGAAAATCAGGTGCTGCTTGAAGCAATAGCGGAGATATTAAAACAGGCGGGAGAATAACAGAATGAAAGAGATCGAGTTTGTAAAGCCCGGAGATATTGAGAAAAGAAGTTTTGCCATCATTGCAGAAGAACTTGCAGCGAGGCATATTACAATAAAGGAAGAGGAAGCACCCATCACAATGCGTGTGATCCATACAAGTGCGGATTTTGAGTATGCAGACACTATGACATATTCGGAAAATGCGATTGAAACAGCCAGAGCACTTTTGCAAAGCGGCGCGGATATTGTGACGGATACGAATATGGCGAAAGCGGGAATCAACAAAAAGGTGCTGGCAGAGCTCGGCGGGCAGGTGCATTGCTTTATGGCAGAGGAGGATGTGGCACAGGAGGCGAAGGCAAGAGGGGTGACGCGTGCTACAGTCAGTATGGAACGTGCTGCAAAGCTGGAGAAGCCTGTTATTTTTGCAATTGGGAATGCACCAACAGCATTGATCTCTCTATATGAAATGATACAGGAGGGTATCTTCAAACCGGCATTTGTGATCGGTGTTCCGGTTGGTTTTGTGAATGTGGTGGCTGCAAAAGAGTTGATCATGGAAACGGATGTCCCTTATATTGTTAATCGTGGCAGAAAGGGAGGCAGCAATATTGCCGCCGCCATCTGCAACGGGCTCTTATATGGGCTGCGGGGCAGATCAAAGGAAAGATAGAAAGTAAGACAGACTGGCAAGATGTGATGGAATAATAGAAGGGAGGCGGCATGATGCGATATGGCTTTACGACGGGAAGCTGCGCGGCGGCAGCGGCAGCAGCGGCGTGTTATATGCTTCTGACAGGCAGAAAGAAGGAAGTGATGACGATCCTGACGCCAAAAGGAATTTCTTATACAGCCAAATTGGTTGACATAAGTATAAATGAGAACAGCGCAGCCTGTGCAATCGTAAAAGATGGCGGAGATGATCCGGATATTACGACAGGCGCGCATATTGTCGCAGAAGTTGCCTTCCTGCAAAAAGAAAGCAAGCAGAAAGATAAGACAGATGCAGAGCAGCAGATCATCATATGCGGTGGAAAGGGTGTCGGCAGAGTGACAAAACCGGGGCTGGATCAGCCGGTCGGAGAAGCAGCAATCAATCATGTGCCACGGGAAATGATGGCAAAAGAAGTACAAAAGATGTGTGAGCTTTGCGGTTATACAGGAAAGCTGCAGGTAACCATTTCTGTACCGGAAGGGGAAGAAATTGCCAAAAAGACCTTTAATCCGAGACTGGGTATCACGGGCGGTATTTCCATTCTGGGAACAAGCGGGATCGTGGAACCGATGAGCAGTCAGGCACTGCTTGATACGATACAGGTCGAGCTCAGGCAGAAACAGGCAATGGGACAGCAGATGATAGCGGTAACACCGGGTAACTATGGACTTGATTTTATGAAGGAAGCCTTTGCTTACGATCTGGATAGAAGCGTGAAATGCTCGAATTTTATTGGAAATACGATCGATATGGCGGCGGAAACCGGATTTTGTGGTATGCTTTTAACAGGCCATATCGGTAAGCTGGTAAAAGTATCCGGCGGCATTATGAATACCCATTCCAAAGAGGGGGATTGCAGAATGGAGCTGCTTGCAGCAGCGGCATTGAAAAGCGGCGGCAGTAAAAGGCAGGCACTGGAGATTCTGGAGGCAGTTACGACAGAGGAAGGTATCCGTATTTTGCAGGAAGGCGGCAATCTGCAGGATACCATGCAGATACTGATGGAGAAGATCATGTTTTATCTGCAAAAACGGGCAGCAGGCAGGCTGCAGATCGAGTGTATGATGTATGCGAATGGATATGGATTGTTAGCCGAGAGCAATGGCGCAGAGGCTATGCTGAAGGCTTTGATGAAGAACGGAAACGGATGGATGGTAGAAAGAGGAAACTGAAATGGTTTATTTTGTAGGAGCAGGCAGCGGAGCGGCAGATCTGATCACGGTACGTGGTAAAAATCTACTGGAAAAAGCAGATGTGATCATCTATGCAGGATCACTTGTCAATCCAGAGCTTTTGACATATGCGAAAGAGGATTGTGAAATACACAACAGTGCCTATATGACGCTGGATGAAGTGATCGCAGTCATGGAGCATGCACAGAAAGAAGAAAAAGTGGTGGTCAGACTGCATACAGGCGAGCCAAGTATATATGGTGCAGTACGGGAACAGATGGATATTCTGGATGAAAGAGGGATTGCTTATGAAAGTTGTCCGGGGGTAAGTGCCTGCTTTGGAGCAGCTTCGTCGCTGAATCTGGAGTATACACTGCCCGGTATTTCACAGTCGCTGATCATCACCCGGATGGAAGGAAAGACAAAGGTGCCACCAAAGGAAAGTATAGAAAGTTTTGCTGCACATCAGGCAAGTATGGCGATCTATTTAAGCACGGGAATGCTGGAAGAACTTTCCAAAAGATTGATTGAGGGTGGTTATCCGGCGGAAACTCCTGCAGCACTTGTATATAAGGCAACGTGGCCGGAAGAAGCGTGTTATGTGACTACGATCGAAAAGTTAGCACAGACTGCAGCAGAGCATGGTATCACCAAAACGGCGATCGTTCTGGTGGGGGATGTGATCGCATATGCAGGCTATGAAAAATCACGTTTATATGCACCTGATTTTGAAACGGAATTCAGAAAAAGACGAGTTGATAGATAGGGAAGAATCCGATCAAACATAGATGAGAATGGGAAAGTAATATGGTAATCAGAGTTTGTGTATTTACAGAGCAGGGAAGACAGTCTGCGGAACAATTAACAGAAAAAATGCCATCTCTTCATCTGAAATGGCGGGAAGATGAGCCGCTTCAGGAATGGACAGGGGAAGCGTTTGCAGATCATCAGCCCATCCTGTTTATTGGTGCCTGCGGGATCGCGGTTCGGGCGATAGCACCTTTTGTGCAGGATAAGCTGACAGACAGTCCGGTGCTTGTGATGGATGAAAAGGGCAGGCATATCATTCCGATCCTGTCAGGGCACATTGGCGGGGCAAATGAGCTTGCCTGCAGGCTGGCAGAAGCGATAGGAGCAGAACCGGTGCTGACAACGGCGACAGATGTGAATCACATATTTGCGGTTGATGTATTTGCAAAAGAGAACGGACTTCGCATTGCAAACAGGGAAGGCATCCGGTATATTTCCGATAAGCTGCTGCGTGGGCAGCAGGTGTCTGTGCAGTTAGACAAGGCTTTCCCATTTCAGATAAAGGAAGTCGAACTGCCGGAGGGGCTTGTCTTATATGACAAGGGAAAAAGATCTGATTTAGATCCTGATCTTGTAATTTTCCGAAAGAAAAATGGAATGGCAGGTAGTACACAGGCGTTGTATCTGACAGTAAAGCCTTATGTGCTGGGGATAGGCTGCAAAAAAGGGAAAAGTCTGGCAGAATTGAGAAGTTTTGTGCAGCGTCATGTAACAGCAGAGCAGCTTCAAAATTGTTATGCGATTGCAAGCATAGATTTAAAAGCGGAAGAAGTAGGGCTGCAGGAGCTGGCGCAGTATTATGGTGTACCGCTTATCACATATAGCAGTGAAGTGCTTTCGCAGGTAGAAGGAACATTTTCTGAATCTGATTTTGTAAAAGAAACAACGGGAGTCGGAAGCGTATGTGAGAGGGCAGCAGTCTGCCTTGGAAAGGGACAGCTTTTGCAAAGAAAAATAGCGGAAGACGGTATGACGCTTGCGATAGCAGAGAGAATCCCGGAAAAGCTGGATTTTATGTCCTGCCAGGATAGCTTATTGTGGAGAATGTCTTGAGAAAAAGGATATTTCTTTTGAAAGAAAACGCATATTTCTTTATATTTTCAATAATATTCGCCCAAAACAACAGAAAAATGAGAAAGTGTATGAAGCATATAGATACCAATGGGATATACTTCCTCTAAAATGAGCAAATAAAGGGAAAAAGTATGAAACTGAGAGAGAGGAAGAAATGGAAATTCATCCTAAATAATGCAAACCTACAATATTGGGTGAAAAAAAGGAATAAAGCCGGCATCAGATCAAAAGGAATGAGATAAAAATAGAGAGAAAAATCATCCTAAAGTAATAAAAAGTACGAAAAAGTATGAAATTGCAAATAGAAAGATAAATCTGGTTCGTCCAAAAGAACAGAAAAGCAAGAAATGGTATGAAGAGGGTCACAACAATGACAGATCATGTAAAAATAGAAGCCGAAGTAGAAGAAGACAACACGAAAGTGAAAAAAAACAAATTAAAAGCAGAAGCGAAGGCAATAAAACCAGATGAAAGAGCGATAATACAAGAGAAAACAAACACAGAAGAAAAATCACTCATCTACATCATCGGAATGGGGCCGGGCAGTCAGGAAATGATGACACAGCAGGCAAAAGATGCTTTGGAAGCAAGTGATGTGATCGTAGGCTATACAGTTTACGTGGAGCTGCTCAGAGCATTTTATCCGGGAAAGGAATTTGTGACGACACCGATGCGGCAGGAGATCGAACGTTGCAGGATCTGTTTTTCACTTGCAGGAGAGGGAAAAACGGTATCTATGGTGTGCAGCGGAGATGCGGGCGTGTATGGAATGGCAGCGCCAATGTATGAACTGCAGCAGGAAAACAAGGCATATCAGCAGACGGAGCTTGTCGTGCTACCAGGGATTACAGCCGCAAACAGCGGAGCTGCGGTTCTTGGGGCACCACTTAATCACGACTATTGTGTGATCAGCTTAAGTGATCTGCTGACACCGTGGGAGCAGATCGAGAAACGCCTGATAGCGGCTGTGCAGGGCGATTTTGCGATCGCTATTTATAATCCGTCCAGCCATAAGCGCAAAGATCATCTCAAACGGGCATGTGATATTATGTTAACTGCTGGCGCATCACCGGACAGAGCCTGTGGTTATGTGGAAAATATAGGAAGAGACGGAACTAAGGCGCATGTGCTGACGCTCGGACAACTGCGCGAAACGCCGGTCAATATGTTTACTACGGTATTTATTGGAAATTCTAAGTCTGTTATCATGAAAGATAAGCTGGTAACAGGGCGAGGGTATCAGATATGAAAAGAATTTTGATCTATGCGGGCACAACAGAAGGAAGAGAATTGGCGCAGGAGCTTGCCGGGGAAGGCATTTTCTGTGATGTCAGTGTGGCAACGGAATATGGCAGACAGATCATGGACGAGGAGGCTACTCCATATATTCACATTATGCAGGGCAGAATGACGGCAGAACAGATGCACCAAAAGTGCGAAAATGAGCAGTATCTGGCAGTGGTGGATGCTACACATCCATTTGCGACAGAGGTATCTGTGAATATCCGGGAAAGCCTGAAGGGGCTGGATATGCCGTATTTCAGGCTGGGGAGAGAAAGCATTCCCGAGGAAGAAGGAGAACGACAGGCAGAAGAACGACAGGCAGAAGAACGACAGGCAGGAGAACGACAGGCAGGAGAACAGAATCACATGGCAAGGAAATATTTTCAAAATACAGCCGCCTGTATGGAAGCATTAAAGAAAACGGAAGGTACGATCTTTCTGACAACGGGAAGCAAAGAACTTTCTGTTTTTTGCCAAGAGGAAGCTATCAGAAAACGACTGATCGTGCGTGTGCTTCCGGGAATGGAAAGCTTGCAGGAGTGCGTCAGAAACGGACTGGAGGGCAGGCAGATCATTGCCATGCAGGGACCGTTTTCCAAAGAAATGAATCTTGCCATGATCAGACAATATCAGGCTGCTGTTCTGGTGACAAAGGAAAGCGGAAAAACCGGCGGTGCGGATACCAAACTTGCCGCTGCAGATGAGGCGCAGATTCCAAGCTATATCATTCTCAGACCAAATGAAAAAACACCTGTTATGGATATGGACGAGGTGCTGGAGCAGATCAGAAGGCTGGAAAACATGACATGTCCACTAAATCAAAAGACGCAAGAAGGACAGAAGCAGCAACGAAATCTGCAGATCACGCTGGCAGGCATTGGTATGGGCGCAGAGGCTCTTCTGACAGAGGAAGTTAGAAATCGGATCGCAGAAGCGGATTATGTGTTTGGTGCCAAACGCATGATAGACAGTATAAGGAACTTATGTAAACAGAATGTAAAAACATACAACTGTTATTTATCGAAAGATATCATTCCTGTAATTGAAAATACACAGGAAAACAGTGCAAAAATCGTGATTTTGTTTTCCGGGGATACGGGATTTTACAGTGGATGTGAAAAACTATATAATGATTTATGTAAACTGGAAAAGGTAGAAGTACTACCGGGGATTTCTTCGCTTTCCATGCTATCTGCCCGAACAGGGATCAGTTGGCAGGATGCAAAGATCTTATCTACGCATGGCGTGGAGCCCGCTTTGTGGAAGAGTAGATTGCTGGACGCAGCAAAGTATGAAAAAAAGACCTTTTTCCTGACATCCGGGGAAGAAGATATAAAGGAAATCGGCAATCTGTTGAAAAATGAATTTGCGAAAGAAGAATGGAAATACTTAAAAATATATTTGGGTTATCAGCTTTCTTATCCGCAGGAGTGGGTCGGATGCCTGACGATAGAAGAATTATGTAAACTCATAAACGAGGATTGGAAGAATAATTTGCAAGATGATCTACAGAATCGTTTGCAAGACGGTCTGCAGGATAAGTGGAAAGTAGGTCTGTATGTTGGTATGCTTATCAATGAGCAGCCAAAGAAGCGCAGGCTGACACCGGGCTATCCGGATGATGCGTTTATCCGGGGACAGGTTCCGATGACGAAGGAGGAAGTCCGGGCGGTTTCTATATGCAAATTACATTTGACAGAGGATGCGGTTGTATATGATATCGGAAGCGGAACAGGTTCTGTATCGGTGGAGATCGCAGCATTGTCGCCGCGCGTGCAGGTATATGCCATGGAGGTAAATGCGGAAGCAGTTTCTCTGCTGGAAGAAAACTGCAGGCAGTTCGGTTTACATAATGTAAACTGTATCAAGACAAAAGCACCGGACGGACTGGAAGAACTGCCTGTGGCGACACATGCTTTTATTGGAGGCAGCAAGGGAAAGTTGCGGGAAATCCTGTGGACATTATATCGAAAAAACAACCATATGCGGATCGTTGTCAATGCAGTCAGCATGGAAACAATCGGTCAGATGCAGGAACTGTTAAAAGAACTGCCGGTTGAGCAGGTGGAAATTCTACAGCTCTCGGTAACGAAAACAAAACAGCTTGGCAGCTATCATATGCTGCAGGCAGCAAATCCGGTATATATATATGCATTTACCTTTGGGAAGATATCATAGTAGGATATCAAAAAGACGCAGGTATCATGTAATATGAGAAACATATACCAGGAAATAAATAAGCAAGTAAGTAAGGAGAACCGGCATGACATATCCCAGAATCATGATCGCCGCACCAAAGAGCGGAAGTGGAAAAACATATATAACCTGTGCATTATTACAGGCTCTGCAAATGCGCGGTTATCATGTGGGGGCGTTTAAAAGCGGGCCGGATTATATCGATCCGATGTTCCATACAACTGTTTTGGGAATCCCTTCCAAAAATCTGGATCCGTTCTTCTCGGAAAAAGAACAGATCAGACAGTTGTTCCGGTTGGATAACAGCTATGATGTTTCGGTGATAGAAGGTGTCATGGGGCTGTATGACGGACTGGGAGGAATCACAAAGCAGGCATCCGCTTACGAGCTTGCAATTGATTTGCAAACACCTGTGATTCTTGTGATCGATGCAAAAGGAATGGGTTATTCTGTTGTGGCACAGATCAAAGGATTTCTGGCACTGGATGAGAAAAATTTGATCAAGGGTGTGATTTTAAACAGAATATCAGAAATGTTCTGTAAAACCATAACACCTGTGATAGAAAAAGAAACAGGCGTCATTGTATTGGGCTGTTTCCCGGAACAGGAGCAGAAATGGGAGAGCCGCTATCTGGGGCTGCAGCTTCCGGGAGAAATGGAAGATATAAAAGAACAGGTGCAATCAGCAGCACAGGCACTGGAAAAAACAGTCAGTATTGAGAAGATCATTGAGCTGGCAGATATGGCACCGGAGATGCATAAGCAGCAAGGAACAGAAGCGTGTCTCATACCGGAGATGGATATACACAGAATGACAGACGCGTCACAATATAAGGCAGAAAAAGCCGGAAATACAGAAAAACATATCGCTAACACTTCCATCAGAATTGGTGTGGCAAGGGATGAAGCCTTTTGTTTTTATTATGCGGATAATCTTCGGATGCTGCAGGAAGCAGGTGCAGAGCTTGTGTATTTTTCTCCGCTTAAGGATCAGACACTTCCGTCAGAGCTGGATGGACTATTGCTGGGCGGCGGATATCCGGAACTGTTTGCCGGGAAGCTGGCAGCAAATAAAAACATGCGAAATGAAATAAGGGAACAGTATCTGCAGGGAATACCGGTACTGGCAGAGTGCGGCGGTTTTATGTATCTGCAGGAGAAGTTGATCACGGCAGATGGAAAAGAATATCCGATGGCTGGTGCCATAACAGGTGTATGTGAAAAAAAAGAAAGACTGATCCGGTTTGGATATGTTACAATAGAACCAGAGCAGGGACAAGAAGGATTGCTCCGACAGGGAGAGCAGATCAGGGGACATGAGTTTCATTACTTTGACAGTACAAATAACGGATGTGATTGTATTGCCAGAAAGCCGGTTGGGAAAAGAAGCTGGGCATGTATGCATGCGGACAGATCGCATTTTATCGGATTCCCGCATCTGTATTATCCGTCCTGTCCTGAATTTGTTGTGAATTTTGTGGAGCAGTGCAGAAACTGGAACAAGGAAAGGCAAAGGAGAGAAGACAGAATATGAATGATTCTTATCGTTATTTTGAGAACCGGGCATGTCAGTATTATCCATGCCATAAAGGAATCGAAGAACTGAATTGTCTGTTTTGTTACTGCCCATTGTATACGCTGAAATGTCCGGGAAATTATCACTATCTGGAAAAGGACGGGAAAAAGATCAAGGTTTGTACTGATTGTACTTTCCCACATCAGCCGGAAAATTACGATAAAGTGATGCAGATACTAAAACATCAGATGTTCTGATCAAGAGCAGCAGGAAAGAAAACAGGGGGAAGAGAATGAGTCAGACGAAAAACTATATACCACTTTCCAAGGAACTTGAGGAAAGGATCCGGGAAGACAGGGAGAACCATGTAAAAAATCCATATGCATGTTCCGATGAAGACGTGATCCGCCGGGATATGGCACATGATAAGCAGACAATCTGGCGTCCGGCATTTGTCAGGGATTGTGAGAAGATCATGCATATCCCATATTACAACCGTTATGCGGATAAAACACAGGTGTTTTCTTTGTATAAAAATGATGATATCTCCAGACGGGCATCCCATGTACAGCTGGTATCGAGAACAGCACGTAACATTGGACAGGCTCTGAATTTGAATCTGGATCTGATCGAGGCAATTTCGATCGGGCATGATATCGGACATACGCCATTCGGGCATGAGGGAGAGCGGAAGCTCAGCCAGATCTATCATGATCATACGGGACGTTATTTTAACCATAATATTCACAGCGCAAGGGTGCTGGACAGAATCTTTCCGGTGAATCTGAGTCTGCAGACGCTTGATGGGATCATCTGTCACAATGGCGAGATGGAAATGCAGGAATATAAGCCAAAGGCATATACCGATTTTGGAGTATTTGACCAGAAAATGGAAATGTGTTATACGGAGAAGGGCGCAACGAAGAAATTGATCCCAGCGACCCTGGAAGGCTGTGTCATGCGTGTTTCGGATATCATTGCATATCTGGGAAAAGACAGACAGGATGCGGTCAAATTGGGACTGATCGCGGACGATGAAGCATTTGAAGATCGTGGGATCGGTAAGATCAATGCAGAGATTATCCATAATATGACTGTCAATATTATCGAACGGTCTTACGGCAAACCGTATCTGCAGATGGATCCGGAGTTTTATGAGGCATTTTCTGTCGGGAAGAAAGAAAACTACGAACGGATCTATGCACACGACAGTAACCGTAAGATATTTGATGAACAGATTTATCCGATGTTTGATGCAATCTATGAAAAGCTTCGTGAGGACCTGGTCAAACATGACAAAACATCTGTTATTTATAAACATCATTTGGATTATATCAGAGAACATACAAAATATTATGCCAAAGACTTTATATATGAGGAAGAACCGGTAGACGATATTGTCGTGGATTATATCGCAAGCATGACGGATGATTATTTCATCGACTTATATGAATACTTGTTCCCGCATGGCAGATACAAAGTCCGTTACGTCGGCTATTTTGAAATGTAATGCATCTGTTTTACAGATGCATTATGTAGCCTCCGAGCATCGCCGCAGGCGATTATGCATGCGAGGAGGTTCCCGAATAATGTAATGCATCTGCGAAGCTGATGCATTATGAACCCCACCCATTTTCATGGGCGAGGTTCCATAAATAGTATTATAATACAAATGAAGTCTTTATTTGACTTCGTCAGCAGCCTCTAAGCTGCATGCCTGCCCCTCTAAAGGATAGGCATCTCTGCAGGGGCTGCAGTCGCAGTCCACATAAGTATCGCCAACCTTAACGGTTGCACCAAATTCGACAGGAAGGTCGATCTGGATCTTCTGGGAAATGACAAAATCACATTTTCCGTTGACCTTTCCTTTGCAGTCCATACAGGTATGGTTGATGACTGCGCTGCCACGGCATTTCACACGGGCAGGGCCTGTGACTGCATAAGGACTGATGGATACAGGCAGACAGACGGTTGCGGACTGTGAGCCGATGGTAGGGCAGGTAGAAGGATTACATCCCATAGAATCGTTCATAAGATGCTCACTTTCTGATTGTTTATTACTATATGATATGTTGTTGCGGCGAGAATGTGCTATGATCTATACTATCGATTCCGAAATGGGAAAATGAATCAGAGGCATATCTATAACGCCAAGAGCCAAAATCGATATAAAGATAAAGACATGAAAGATATTTAAATACAGCAGAAGAGTAGGTGACAAATATGGAAAAGAAAAGAAGAGAATCCAGCTGTGATTCCTGTGTAAATTATGTATATGATGAAGATTACGAGTGTTATTGCTGTGATATGGATTTAGATGAGGATGAAATGGCACGTTTTATGGCAGATAGCGTGCGCGACTGCCCATACTATCAACTTGACAACGAATACCTCGTAGTCCGCCATCAAATGTAATGCATCTGTTTTACAGATGCATCTGTGAAGCGTATATATAAAAGGGTTGTATCTGTAATAAGCAATCGATAGTGTAGCCGACCGAGATTTATCGGTCACTTTACCGGAGCGAGCGATCACAAAGCATTGATAAAATGTAATGGATTTGCTTGTCAAATCCATTATGCAGACACCGAGCATCGGTGAAACCGATTATATATGCTCGGTGTTTCCCGTGACGGGAGCCCGGTAAAATGTGACTCAGATAAATCGCAGGGTAGGCAAACGTGATTGCGTTTACAGATACAACCCTTTTTTAATACTTCTTTAAAATCTCTTATAAGATCTTCGCCAGGAACGACTTCAGTCGTTCACTCTTTGGATGATCGAACAATTCTTCCGGCGTATTTTCTTCCAGAATCTTGCCTTCATCAATGAACATGACGCGGCTTGCAACTTCTTTTGCAAATCCCATTTCGTGTGTGACGATCAGCATTGTCATACCGTTGTATGCCAGATCCTTGATAACGGCTAAAACCTCGCCGACCATTTCAGGATCCAGAGCGGAGGTAGGCTCATCGAAGAGCAGCACCTCGGGATTCATACATAGAGCACGCACGATCGCGATACGCTGTTTCTGACCACCGGATAGCTGGCTTGGATAGGCGTTTGCCTTATCGGAAAGACCAACACGCTCCAGATACTGCATAGCAAGCTCTGTGGCGTCCTTTTCAGACATTCCCTGCAGCTTCATGGGAGCAAGCGTCAGATTCTTTAAGATCGTCATATGTGGGAACAGGTTAAAGTGCTGAAATACCATTCCGATCTTCTGACGGTAGGCATCGATATTTAAATGTTTATCCGTGATATCGCTGCCTTCAAAGTAGATTTTGCCACCTGTAGGCATTTCCAGAAGATTGAGGGAACGCAGGAAGGTTGATTTACCGGAACCGGATGGTCCGATGATAACGACAACCTCACCTTTTTCGATATCTGTAGAAATATGGTCAAGCACAAGACCGCTGCCAAATGATTTACAAAGTTCCTCTACGTGAAATAATGATTTATCGCTCACTGTTACGCAGCCTCCTTTCTAACTGTCTGACTAAGGATGAAAGGATCATGACCAGAATCAGATAAATCAGTGCTACTGCCAAAAGAGGCATAAACGCATTATAAGTACGGCTTCTGATGATATCACCGCCACGTGTCAGATCCATCAGACCGATGTATCCGCAGATGGAAGTTTCCTTTAACAATACGATAAATTCGTTCGCAAGAGCCGGTAATACATTTTTAAATGCCTGTGGCATAATGATGTACCACATGGTGCTAGCATAGGAAAAACCAAGGCTTCTGCCGGCTTCCAGCTGGCCGCGGTCAATCGACATGATACCGGAACGCACGATCTCCGCAACATAGGCACCGGAGTTGATACCGAATGCCAGAAACGCTACTACAACTTTATTTAAGTTGGAAGAAGCGAAGATCACGTAATACATGATCAGCAGCTGTACCATGGTTGGTGTGCCACGGATGACTGTCAGATAGACATTACAGATCGCATTTAAGAATTTCATTTTTCCGGTCTGGTCATATGTGGAACGGATTATGGCAATCAGAAAGCCGAGGACGATTCCGATGATCGCGGCAAATGCCGTGATCAACAGAGTAGTACCAAGACCTTGCAGCAGGTACATATAACGGGAATCATCTATAAAGTTTTGTTGAAAGCTTGCAATAAAATCACTCAATTATGTTCACCTATTTTCTTACGATAATAACCTGTGTAGCAGTTGTATATGGATCAGAGAAGTCGATATTCTTTAAACGATCTTCTGTAACAGTCATACCTGCAACACCCATATCAGCTTTACCGGACTGTACTGCATTGATGATAGAATCAAATTCCATATCTTCAATCTTCAGTTCATAGCCAAGCTTATCGCAAAGTGCCTGTGCCATGTCAGCATCGATACCAACGATTTCGTTTCCTTCATAGTATTCGTATGGCTCGAAAGCAGCATTTGTTGCCATTGTCAGAGTACCGTTGGAACGGTCTACATTTTCAGGAGATTCATAAGGACATGTGCCCTTTGTATCATCGCCGATGTAGTTTGCTGTGATCTGGTCAAGTGTACCGTCTGCCTTTAATTCAGCAAGTGCACCGTTGATCTTTTCTGTTAAGTCTTTGTTATCTTTGGAAATACAGATGGCATATTCCTCTACTGCGAATTCTTCGTCTAAGATCTTCAGATCGTCATTTTTTGCAACGAATGCCTTAGCAGGCTGTTCATCAATGATAACGCAGTCAATCTTGCCCTGCTTTAATGCCTGAACAGCATCGTTTCCTTTGTTGTAACGCTCAATCTTGGAAGCTGGTGTGTTGGCATCTGCAGGCTCTTCGTAATCAGATGCATAAATATCACCTGTTGTACCGAGCTGTACACCGATTGTCTTGCCCGGAAGATCATCTACAGAATTTACTGTATTTTCCGGAACTTTGCTGCCGCAGCCTGCAAGCAGTGTCATGCTGACTACTAATGAAAGTGCTACAAATTTCTTTAAATTTTTCATTTTTTCTCCTCCTGCATTTCTGCAAATTGCATATTATTCGCGGTAAGCCATATTTATAGGATACTTACCATCAAATTTCAACTTAGTATAGCAGAATGTGAAAATGAATACAATATACAGTTTGAAAAAAGACTGTTGTCGTAGGACGAATATATTTGACGATTTGTGTGGAAATCTGACAGAAAATAGAGTACAATTTTAAATATCAGGTGCATAAAATGCACGATAAGTGATAATGGAGGCAGCTAGGCTATGAAATTGTTAGAAGAGAGAATTAAAAGGGATGGAATTGTAAAACCGGGTAATGTGTTAAAGGTAGATAATTTTCTGAATCATCAGATGGATATTGCACTGTTTAATGAGATGGGCAAGGAGTTTAAAAGACTGTTCGCAGACTGCAAGGTCAATAAGATCCTGACGATCGAAGCATCCGGTATCGGGATTGCGTGTATTGTGGCGCAGTATTTCGATGTGCCGGTTGTTTTTGCCAAAAAGGCACAGAGTATCAACATTGACGGAGATGTATATTCCACAAAGATCCAGTCATTTACCCATCAGAGAGTATACGACGTGATCGTATCAAAGAAATACCTGAACCCGGAAGATCATATATTGATCATAGATGATTTCCTTGCAAACGGATGTGCCCTGGAGGGACTGATCGACCTTGTACAGAGTGCAGGTGCGACGGTAGAGGGCATCGGCATTGCCATTGAGAAGGGCTTCCAGCAGGGAGGAAAGCTGATCAGGGACAGAGGAATCCGTCTGGAATCCCTTGCGATCGTGGACAGTATGGAAGGCGGAGAACTGGTATTCCGCGAGCAGTAAGATGACATATTGATTGTATTTATGAAAAGTGAAACACAAAATGTAAAAGGAGAAGGGTATGATTTATAAATGTAGAAATTGCGGCGCAAATGCAATTTATTCCCCGGAAAAGGGTACAATGTACTGCCCCTATTGTGACAGTCAGGACAGTGAAGAACTTGCGCCGGGCGGTGGCATGGCTGTCTGCATGAACTGTGGCGGTGAGCTGAACCCGGGAGATTATATGTCTGCAGTCAAATGTGAGCATTGCGGAACATATGTAATCTTTGAAGAACGGACAGAAGGAACATACAAACCGCATGTGATTCTGCCGTTTAAGCTCGGGAAAAAGGAAGTGCAGGAGAAGATCCGGGCACGTTATGCAAAGGCAGCATTTATCCCGGCAGATTTTCTGTCCGATGCCAAGCTGTCAGAGATAGAAGGTATGTATATTCCGTTTTTTCTGTATGATTTTGACTGCAGATATACAATCAAAGCGACGGGAAGCAAGATCAGGAGATGGAGAAGCGGAAGCTATGAATATACGGAGACTTCTCTGTATCAGGTAGAGCGTGATGCAACGATCGATTTTGAAAAACTGCCGGTAGATGCGTCTATTGCAATGCCGGATGATGCAATGGATCTGATCGAGCCATATGACTATAAGGCACTGGAAGAGTTCCAGACGAAATATATGTCAGGATTCTTTGCTGAAAAATACAATATGGATGCCACGGAGCTCAGCCCACGTGCAAAGGATAAGGCGAAGGCAGATGCCAAGGCGATCATGAATAAGACGATCACCGGATATAGTACGATCACAAACCGGACGGACAATGTGACAATGGATGAGAAAAAGGCTGATTACGCGCTGCTTCCGGTCTGGTGTTATTCCTATCAGTATAAAGGGAAGGATTATCTGTTCAAAATGAATGGGCAGACAGGTAAGATCGTTGGAAAACCGCCTGTTTCCTGGGAAAGAGTATTTGGCTATGGTGCAACGATATTTGGCTGTACATCTGCAATCCTGACAATGATCATGCTGCTGGCGGAGGTATTATAATATGAAAGAATATTTTAAAAGATTTAAGTATTTATATATCACGTTGGTAGTTTTACTGGTGGTAACGGTTGCTGCAACTGCCGTATATATGACAAAGCAGAAGGCTGCTGCGGCAAATAAGGGCAAGCGGATGAATACCGAATGCCTGACAGAGGAAAGAGTATTTGACTACGCAGATGTATTGACGGATGCGCAGGAGGAGGATCTTCGTGCTTTGATCGCAGAGAAGGAAAAAGAGGTTGCCATTGATATAGTTCTTGTGACATTGAATGAAGACGTAGGCAGCAGTGATGATGCCCTGATGGAATATGCGGATCAGTTTTATGAGGATAACAAATTCGGTTATGATAAGCCGATCGGTGACGGTGTTATTTATGTAGATAATTATTATGACAGATATGTATGGTTTGGTACGACCGGAATTGCGGAAAACGCTTATACGACATCTGCTATCAATAACCTTCTGACCGATGTGGGAAATCAGACAGATGCTGATCCATATGAGGCCTATATGATGTATGTCAATCGTGTTGCCATTTATATGGCACAGAAGGAATCGGAAGGCACAATGGGTATTTTCGTAGATCCACTCAGTATCTTAATCGTAGCGATGCTCATAACCGGAGTTTATGTGATTGTAAATCTGAAAAAGCAGGAAGGCAAAAGAACGACAACTGCATCCACCTATGTGGAACGGACGCCTGTCATGAACAATCAGATCGATCAGTTTATAACGAAATCAGTCACAAAGCGAAAGATTGAGACATCAAGCAGCAGTGGCGGCGGTGGTCATTCCGGTGGTGGCGGCGGTGGTCATCATGTGTCAAGCGGCGGTCATTCCCATGGCGGTGGCGGCAGACACCGCTAGGCAGCCAAATGCGTTGTAAATTATTTTATAGCGAAAGAGCTATATTAAGCGCCTCAGAAATCGTAAAGCTGAGGCGCTTTATTGTTTCATCGATATCTTTGCTGGTCACATACATATTGTAAAGATCGTGGAATGTTTTCTGAACGGCAGGATTATCCTGTTCTAACAGGAGCATATCGGATTCAATGCTTTCCAGTGCACTGACCACAATGGTGGCTGCATCCACGACTGTGGGCACACCAATGGCAATGACGGGGATTCCAATGGTTTCCTCGGTCAGGCCATTCCGGTGATTCCCGACGCCGGAGCCTGGCTGAATACCGGTATCGGTTAGCTGGATCGTGGAATTCAGCCTTTTGGTGGAGCGGGCAGCCAGTGCATCGATCACGATCATGACATCAGGGCTTGTCTGTTTTACGACGCCCTTTATGATCTCAGCAGTTTCCATGCCGTTCTTTGCCATGACGCCGGGCGCGAGTGCACTGATCTCATGCATTTTTTCCTTATTATATGCAGCTTTGCCATATTCCCGGATGATATGCCTGGTGATACAGAGATGGTCGACAACTGCAGGCCCCAGCGCATCGGCGGTTACATCACGGTTACCAAGGCCGATCACGAGGACAGACTGTTCTTTTTGCAGACTGGGAATCAGCTTTTTAAGCTGTCTGGCAAGCTCTGTGGAAATTTCGCGGTGACTGCCTTCATCATTTTGTGCCATACGGGGGGCTTCTATGGTGATGTAAGTCCCCATAGGCTTTCCGATCGCTTTTGCGCCGTTTTTTGTCGTCACATTTACCTCTGTGATATGCGTATGGCTTTTTTTGCGGTCGTACTCTGACACCGTTACCCCGTGGAGTGACTTGCAGCTATCTGTATTCCGGATACTTTCATGCGCCTCCAGCGCGAGGTCGGTTCTGATTTCTGAAGAGATCATAAGGGCTCCTTTTTTGATGCCTACGAATTGCTCCGTGCGTAGCACGTAGCAATTCTCCCCAATATTCGCATTTCGGTTTAGACCTTTTGTCCCTGGCATCATTATATTGTAGTTAGTATTGCACAAAATAGGGAGAATCATACTATTCATCAAACAGGAATCAATCTTCTGCGAAAAAATTCATGGAAACACTTGACAAATATGGGCGCATACTTTACTATAATATGCGTGTGTTTACATTAGACTGTCCGTGTCCGGCGTAATGTGACACGTTACAAACAATAATTGAACATTACATGGGAGGTGTAGATCTTGGCTAACATCAAATCTGCAAAGAAAAGAGTATTAGTTACAGCAACTAAAACAGAAAGAAACAAAGCAATTAAGTCCGGTGTTAAGACTGCAGTAAAGAAAGTTTACGCAGCAATCGATGCAAACGACAAGGAAGCAGCTAAGGCAGCATTAAATGATGCTACAGTAACAATTGATAAAGCTACTTCTAAGGGTGTTTATCATAAAAACACAGCATCCAGAAAAGTTTCCCGTTTAGCTAAAGCGGTTAACAAGATGGCTTAATCGAACATAAATCAAAATGTAGAGGCATTCGGATCCCGTCAGTCCGAATGCCTTTTTTGCATAACACCCGGGCCGGCTTCATAGGATGTAAAAAGAAGTCTTGGGATGGTGACGGATGAATCGTAAAATGCGCATGATCGGAAAAAGAACAGGGAGGCTTCTGGTAGTTATGACCGGATGTCTCTTTTTTTTATATATTGGTGCCTGTGGACTGCCTGTTTCCATACAACTGCATTGTCTGATGCTGCCCTACAGTATGCAAAGAGAAGATGCGGAGAAGGGTATTTATCAGGGAATAACAGGCTGCATGCCCTTATATGCCTATGCAAAGGAGCAGGTGGAAGTGGATGGACAGGATCTTGCCACGACTTACATTTTACTGGAAGGCAGGGATGAGTCACACGAGGTATTGCAAGCAGAGCGTAATTCAGAAGAAACAATAGATGAAAACAGAAGTGAAAGTAATAGTGATGGGCAGATGGATCATGAAAATGACCAGTTAGTATCAAATGACGGAGATACAGAAAAGGCACAAGGCATACAGGTAGGGAAGAATGATAATACCAATGTGGAGGAAGTAGTAGAAAGTATGGAAAATACGCAGAGTGAACAGGATGAAAGCTCTGACATAGAAGAAGATCGAGAAAACGCAGATATAGATGCTATGGCAAGTGAAAACCAAAAGGCGGTTATGGATCAGCTCATGGCAGCACACGTCGGAAAGCAGCCACCTGATCTGACGCCCTATCAGGATTTTGATACACTGCTGCAGACCTTTTATGTATTGGATTCTACGACCTATATTGATAATACAGAGCTAAATATAGATAAATTATTGAATCAGGATTTAACTATTGCGAAAGGAAGCGAGAAACCACAGATTCTGATTTACCATACCCATGCGCAGGAAGGATATGCAGATTCGGTGGAAGGAGATCTGTCGACAACTGTGGTAGGAGCAGGAGATCAGCTTGCTTCTCTTTTGGAAGAGAGAGGGTTCTGTGTACTGCATGACAGAGGCATTTATGATACGGACAGGGATTATGCTTATTCTGTAGCTGCACCTGCGCTACAGCAGATCCTGACAGAACATCCTTCGATTGAAGTGATCATTGACCTGCACAGAGACGGGGTGGGGGAGGATACACATCTTGTGACGGAATATCAGGGCCAAAAAACAGCGCAATTCATGTTTTTCAATGGACTGAGCCGTACCAGAAAAGCCGGGGAAATTCCGTATTTGGTAAATGAAAATCGAGATGCGAACCTTGCATTTTCGTTTCAGATGCAGCTGAAGTGTCAGCAATATTATCCGGGGCTTGCCCGGCGAATTTATCTGAAGGGATATCGGTATAATATGCAGTATCGGGCAAGAAGTCTTCTTGTGGAGCTTGGGGCACAGACGAACACGCTTGAGGAAGTGCACAATGCGGTTCCTTTGCTTGCTGACGTGATTGCAAGTGTGCTGGAGGGAGAAAAATAATACTGATCGATCGATGATGGAAATCTTCTTGAAGATAATACCTGTTTTATGTTATACTTGCAGGCGTAATGTGTATAAATGATACCAATATGTGGTTTACATAAAGCAATATACGGAGGAAGTACATGACACATATAGATCAGAGTAAAATCAGAAATTTTTGTATTGTTGCCCACATTGATCACGGCAAATCGACACTGGCAGACCGTATCATTGAGCGTACGGGGCTTTTGACAGAACGTGAAATGCAGGCTCAGGTGCTGGATAATATGGAACTGGAGCGTGAAAGAGGTATTACGATCAAGGCACAGACAGTCCGTATTATTTATAAAGCAAAGGATGGCGAAGAATATATTTTCAATCTGATTGACACACCCGGTCATGTGGATTTTAACTATGAGGTAAGCCGTGCGCTTGCAGCCTGTGACGGCGCGATCCTTGTTGTGGATGCTGCACAGGGAATCGAGGCACAGACACTTGCCAATGTCTATCTGGCACTGGATCATGATCTGGATGTCTTTCCGGTCATCAATAAGATCGATTTGCCAAGTGCGGATCCGGAGCGCGTGAAGGAAGAGATCGAGGATGTGATCGGGATCGAAGCCATGGATGCCCCTCTTATTTCGGCCAAAAACGGAATTGGGATCGATGATGTGCTGGAACAGATCGTCAAAAAGATCCCTGCACCGACAGGAGATCCGGACAAGCCTCTGCAGGCACTTATTTTTGATTCTTTGTATGACTCTTATAAAGGCGTTATCATTTTCTGCCGGATCCGGGAAGGAAAGGTAAGAAAAGGAACACCGATCAAGATGATGGCGACGGGCGCACAGGCAGATGTTGTGGAAGTCGGCTATTTCGGACCGGGTCAGTTTATTCCGTGCGAAGAGCTTTCCGCAGGCATGGTAGGTTATATCACAGCTTCTATTAAAAATGTCAGGGATACACGCGTGGGTGATACAGTCACAGATGCATCCAATCCGTGCAGTGAGCCGCTTCCGGGCTATAAGAAAGTAAATTCCATGGTATACTGCGGACTGTATCCGGCAGATGGTGCCAAATATCCGGAGCTTCGTGATGCGCTGGAAAAGCTGCAGCTGAATGATGCTTCCCTGAATTATGAGCCGGAAACATCAATCGCACTTGGATTTGGATTCCGATGCGGTTTTCTGGGACTGCTGCATCTGGAGATCATTCAGGAAAGACTGGAGAGAGAGTACAATCTGGATCTGGTTACGACAGCACCGGGCGTTGTTTATAAGGTGTTTAAAACAAACGGTGAAATGATAGAACTGACAAATCCGAGCAATCTGCCGGATCCTTCGGAGATTGAGCATATGGAGGAACCGATCGTCAGTGCAGAGATCATGGTTACGACAGAATTTATCGGACCGATCATGGAACTTTGTCAGGAAAGACGAGGCGTTTACCTTGGCATGGAATATATTGAAGAGACAAGAGCGCTTTTAAAATATGAACTTCCGCTCAATGAGATCATTTATGATTTCTTTGATGCTTTGAAATCCCGTTCCAGAGGTTATGCATCCTTTGATTATGAGCTCAAAGGCTATGAGCCGTCAGAGCTTGTGAAGCTGGATATTCTGATCAATAAAGAAGAAGTGGATGCACTTTCCTTTATCGTGCATAAGGACGGTGCTTATGAGCGCGGCAGAAAAATGTGTGAAAAACTGAAAGATGAGATTCCGCGTCACCTGTTTGAAATTCCAATCCAGGCGGCTGTAGGCGGCAAAGTAATCGCCAGAGAAACGGTCAAGGCGATGCGCAAGGATGTGCTTGCGAAATGTTACGGTGGTGATATTTCCCGAAAGAGAAAGCTTCTGGAGAAGCAGAAGGAAGGTAAGAAACGTATGCGTCAGGTCGGTAACGTGGAAATCCCGCAGAAGGCATTTATGAGCGTTCTGAAACTGGACGACAAAAAATAGAAACGAGAACAGCATGCAAAATAAAGAAGAGTTAAGCCTGTATATCCATATCCCTTTTTGCGTACGAAAGTGCGGCTATTGTGATTTCCTCTCTGCACCGGCAGATGAAAATACACGGGACCGGTATGTACAGGCTCTTCTTATGGAAATAGAGCGTTATCAGGGAACGGAAACAGCGGACAGAAAGATTAAAACACTTTATATCGGTGGTGGTACACCGTCGATATTATCCGTGAAACAACTGGAATGCATTATGCAGAAAATTAAATGTACATTTAATTTTAATGATAGTGCAGAAGCATCCATGGAAATGAATCCGGGAACAGTCACGAAGGAGAAGTGCAGAGCCCTTTATCAAATGGGGATCAACCGGCTCAGCATCGGACTGCAGTCTACAAATGATGAGGAGCTGAAAGCACTTGGGCGGATCCACTCTTATGAGGACTTTTTAAATACTTATACATGGTGCAGAGAAGCCGGTTTTCAGAACATTAATGTTGATCTGATGGCGGCACTGCCTTACCAGACGGTGGAAAGTTATGCGGCAGGGCTTCGTAAGATCGTCCATCTGTCACCGGAGCATATTTCTGCTTACAGTCTGATCCTGGAAGAAGGAACACCGTTTTATCAAAAATATAATAGCAGTTGTTATCCGTTGCCGGATGAAGACCGGGAACGCCTGATGTACAGAGAAACGGAGCAGATTCTGGCACAGGCAGGCTATGAGCGGTATGAGATTTCCAATTATGCGAAAGCTGGCTATGCCTGCAGACATAATCTTGTGTACTGGCAGGGAGGAGATTATCTGGGGCTGGGACTTGGCAGCTCTTCTTATGTGGATGGCGCACGGTTTCATAATACAGCTGATTTTAACACTTATGTAAACCAATTTATAAATGGAGAACAACCTGTCGATCGTAATGATGAACATATGCATGAACAGGGAAAACAGCAGATAGAAGGATCTGCCGAAGATCAGGATATACAGTTTCGGTGCAGAAAGTATATCGAAGATTGGGAAGAGCTTTCCATGCAGGCGAAGATGGAAGAATTCATGTTTCTGGGGCTGCGGGTTATGGAAGGCGTATCCGGGGCGGAATTTGAAAACCGTTTTGGAAAAACAATGGAAGAAGTATATGGTGCTGTTTTGCAAAAGCATGAAGAAGAAGGATTTTTGCGGATTGAACGCAGGGAAGATTGTAAAGAGGATCGTGAAGAAACTACGGCAGAATCATCAAAAAGAAAAACAAATATTGAAAGAGTTATGTTAACCACAAAAGGTATTGATGTCAGCAATTATGTATTTGCAGATTTCCTGTTATAATTCTTGCACTGTCTGCGTTTTCTATGTATAATAAAAATTGGTCGTTACTTTAACCAAACCCTATGCATACAATGGTATAAAACGTATTTGGGAGGCTTCCCTTGCAGACCTTTCAAAAACCACTTTCTGACGAGGAAGAAGCGTATTATCTGCAGATGCTTAAGGGGAACGATGTCAAACAGAGTGAGGAAGCCAGACAGATACTGATAGAAAGAAATCTGCGGCTGGTCGCCCACATTGTGAAAAAATACCAGAATGTGGAGGAAGACGCAGAGGATCTGATTTCTATAGGGACGATAGGACTCATTAAGGCGATCCAGACATTCGATGGAGGAAAAGGAAGCCGTCTGGCAACTTATGCTGCCAGATGTATTGATAATGAACTGTTGATGATGCTCCGTATGCGGAAAAAGACCGCAAGGGATGTTTCATTGTATGAACCGATCGGAACAGATAAAGAGGGGAATGAGATCAGCCTGTTGGATGTTACCTTATCCAAGCAGGAAGATTTCGCGGAGATGATCAGCCGACGGGAAGATATCAGCAAGGTCAGAAGACTGGTGACTACGGTTTTATCTGACAGGGAAAAAGAGATCATTACGATGCGTTACGGGCTTTTGGGTGAGCAGGAGCTGACGCAGCGGGAGATTGGGGAAAAACTGGGTATATCCAGAAGCTATGTGTCACGTATTGAGAAGAAGGCATTACTGACATTGAAAAAGGCTTTTGAAGATATGTAATGTATAATTCCGGTTTTATGCCGGAAAGAAAAGAGAGGTACAATTATTATGGAAAGTTTAGAGGAAATACTGCACGTTGCCTATGAGGCAGGGGCATCCGATATCCATCTGACGGTTGGTATTCCGCCGACAATGCGTCTGAATGGTCATCTGGTAAAGATGGATTATCCGATCCTCAGACCGGAAGATACATTGGAGCTTTGCCTGGATGTATTAAACCCGGTGCAGCGTGAAAAATTCGAGGAACGTGGTGAATACGACCTTTCAATCGCATTTGCCGGAATCGGTCGTTATCGTGTCAACGTATTCAAACAGCGTGGTGCGATCGCACTTGCACTTCGTACTATTACAGATGAGATCCCGGATCCTGAAAAGTTAGGTGTTCCGAAATCAATCGTAGATCTGTACCAGAGAAAACGTGGACTTGTCCTTGTAACAGGACCTACAGGTAGTGGTAAGTCAACAACACTGGCATCCATTATCAATAAAGTAAATGAAAACAGAGACGCTCATATCATTACACTGGAAGAGCCGATCGAGTATGCGCATCATCATAAGATGTCCATGGTAAACCAACGCGAGATCGGGCAGGATACATTGAGTTTCGACTCCGGCCTTCGTGCAGCACTTCGTGAAGACCCGGATGTTATCCTCGTCGGAGAAATGCGTGACTTCGAAACAATCAGTATCGCCATTACCGCAGCCGAGACCGGACACTTGGTATTCTCCACACTGCATACAGTAGATGCGGCAAGTACTGTCGACCGTATCATCGACGTATTCCCGGAGCATCAACAGCAGCAGATCCGTGTACAGCTTTCCAACGTTATTGAAGCGATCATTTCCCAGACATTGATCCCTAACGTTGCAGGAGACGGCCGTTGCGCAGCTTTCGAAGTTATGCACGCTACATACGCTGTTCGTAACCTGATCCGTGAAGGTAAGTCACATCAGCTCGATTCCATCATCCAGACAGGTAAGAAGGAAGGCATGATGACGCTTGATGATTCCCTGCTTGCTTTGTATATGCAGAGAAAGATCTCCAAGGAAAACTGTATCCAGTTCTCCCGTGATCCGGAGAAGATGAAGACAAAAGTATTCTAAATCTGTTATTTAAATTCTAAAATCTGTGACCGGGCAGGATTGCCTGCCCGGTCATCTAAAACCTAACATTCATAATTTCAATACAATCAATTAAAAAAATCCCTCTTAAAAGCAATAACAATTTATTTATCACATCAAAAAGGAGAACACATCTATGTACAAATCTATTTTGTCAGGGGCTTTTCATGGCATGGAGAGCTTTCTGGTACAGGTCGAGGCTGACATTTCCGACGGACTTCCGTGTATGGATATGATCGGTTATCTTTCAAGTGAAGTAAAGGAAACAAGGGAACGGGTACGCGTTGGTATCAAAAACAGTGGGTATCAGCTGCCTGTGAAGCGGATTACTATCAATCTGTCGCCCGCAGATGTCAGAAAAGGCGGCAGTGCATTTGACCTGCCTGTGGCACTTGCTCTGCTTGCAGCCAGCGGACAGATGGACGAGGCTGCTAAAATGGCGTATGCGGCAAGGGAAAATGAAGAGGCAAGGAAAACAGGAGAATTTCTTGTGCTGGGCGAGATGGGGCTGGATGGCACGATCAAACCGGTAAAGGGCGTATTTCCTATTTTGATGCATGCACTGGATATGGGAATCGGAAAGTGTATTGTTCCGATTGAAAATCAGAAAGAAGCAGAGGCGGTAGACGGTATGCAGGTTTGGGCAGTCAGGACACTTGCAGAAGCTGTATCTGTATGGACAGGAAGGCTGAATACGGGTGGATCATCAGATGACCGAAATGCAGAAGCAGAAAGGAAAAAAACAGAAAATGATGAAACCGGTGAAAGCCGGATGATAAATCGGGAAAATAAAAAAGATTTTGCGGATGTGTGCGGACAGGAAATGGCGAAGCGTGCAGCAGAGATCGCAGCAGCGGGATTTCATAATCTACTGCTGGTCGGACCGCCGGGCAGCGGAAAATCCATGATCGCAGAGCGCATTCCTACCATTATGCCACTGATGAGCAGGGAGGAAAGCATCGCAGTTACAAAGATCAGCAGTATGGCAGGAAAACTACAAAAAGGAGAAGGCATGGTGCGGCAGAGACCTTTCCTGCAGCCACATCATACGATCACTGCACAGGCTCTGGTGGGAGGTGGAAATACACCGATGCCGGGGATCGTGACACTGGCGCATCGCGGTGTGCTGTTTTTGGACGAATTGCCGGAGTTTGGCAGGGAAAAGCTGGATCTTTTAAGACAGCCGGTGGAAGATAAGAAAGTACAGATCATCAGGGCAAGATATGCCTGCACGTATCCTTCAGACTTTTTGCTTGTTGGAGCGATGAATCCGTGCCCATGCGGATACTATCCGGATCTTCACAAGTGTAATTGTACGGATCAGGAAAGAGAAAGATATCAAAAGCGTGTTTCGGGGGCACTTTTAAACAGACTGGATATCTGTGCTGAAGTAGGACGGATTGAGTGGGGACAGTTACAGAAACAGGGAAATGAATCAAGTGCAGTGATCGCTTGGCGCGTACAAAAGGCGATCAACAGACAGAAGAAACGATATGGGATGGATAATAAATTTAATGCAGATTTATCCAATGAAGAAACGATACTGTACTGCGGAATGAATGCAGGTGCAGAGCGGATTCTGGAGAGAACCTACACAAAATACCAGCTAAATCCAAGAAGCCTGTTCCGTATCCGCAGACTGGCAAGAACGATCGCCGATCTGGCAGAGTCGGATGAGATAAAAGAGGCACATGTCAGCGAGGCGATAGCGCTGAATAAGGGGTTGTGGCATGTGTAAAGGAGAGATTATGAGACATTCAAAAGAGGAATTACAAATCATAAATAATTATAAAAAATCGGTTGATCTGGAAGTGAGGAATTTCGTGGAGAAAGTATATGGTGGCGAGCATGTACAACCAATCACCGTCGGATTTTTAACGGATCGTGCAGCAATAGAAATTGAACATTTGACAGGAATGATGGTATATGGAAATAGGATAGTCCTTGATGATAATGCTGTTATTCATATAAAAAACAGACATGGTATAGGAGGGGAGCAAGATGAGAGCATGAAGAATATTGATGATATTGCAAGGATTGGTTATGTGCTGGCAAATTATGATAATATCGAATTTTACGGTGAATATGCACAGGGATATGTCGATGCAAATGGAAAGCAAGCCCCAAAAGTTGTTGTAATAAAGAAAATTAACGGAACATTTTATGTCGTTGAAGCGGTAAGTGATGCAAAGAAACATCGAAATTATATAGTTTCCGCCTTTATTAAGCCGGCAGATAGAAAAAGCGATTCATCAGTCCCTAATAATGCATATGCCCTAGGTAAACGTCCGAAACGTAGCTGATGATATCGCCTTTATTGATTATTATATAACATATTCTGAAGATATATTCAAGAGCAGGAGACACTACATGACAACAAAAAACATAGAAGAACAAAAGAAATATGAATACTGGCTGTACCAGACAAATCCGCTGCGGCGAAGCCGCATGATCCGGCTGACGGAGCGGGGGATCAGCCCCAAGGATCTTTATGAGATAAAAGAGGAAGAACTGAAGAAGCTGTGGCGGTCTATTTGCCAAAATGGACAGGATAGTGTGACGGAAAGAGATATAGCTCTTATTTTAGAAAGCCGCAGGACATTTGATCTGCAGGGAGAATATGAAAAACTGCGTGAAAAAGGAATTGCGTTTATATCCATACTGCATGAGGATTATGCGTATAAGCTGCGAAATATCCCGGATCCGCCATTTGCCTATTTCAAAAGGACAGACAATACAAAGAACAGATCAGATCAGCCGACGATTGCTATTATCGGAGCCAGAAACTGCAGTGGATACGGAAAAGAGATGGCGAAAAGACTGGGAACGTGCTGCGCAGATCTGGGAATGACAGTTGTCAGCGGACTGGCAGCCGGGATAGATGGCATGGCGCAGGAAGCTGCCAATCAGGCAGGTGGATTTGTACAGGCGGTACTTGGAAGTGGCGTGGATATCTGCTACCCATCACGGAACAGAGAACTATATAACGATATCCTGAAAAATGGCGAGATCCTCAGTGAATATCTGCCGGGAACCGCTCCAATGGCATGCAACTTCCCTCCGCGAAACCGAATCATCAGCGGGTTATGTGATGCTTTGATCGTGGTAGAGGCAAGACAGAAAAGCGGAACAAGCATTACGGTGAATATGGCGCTTGAGCAGGGCAAGGATGTATATGCCATTCCGGGACGGATCACGGATCCGATGAGTCTTGGCTGCAATCACATGATCAGCCAGGGGGCAGGCGTTATCACGGATATAGAGGAAGGACTGCTGGAAATCAGGCAGATCATACTGGAAAGAAAAGCGCAGGCAGGTTGTAGCTATGGCTTATGTGACGAGCATAATGCTGGCATGAGTGAACACACAGATACAAGTAATAAATCACAAGGCGACTCAAGTTTACATAACACTAACGAACAAAAGAATCCGTATCCGCAGGATGACCTGAAAGGATGTCTGTATGCCTGCATGGACTATATGCCTAAAACCATGCAACAGCTTTATGAAGAAATTGGAAATGCCAATATTGCGGAGATCATGACCGCTCTTTTGCAGATGGAACTGGATGGGGCGGTTACGGAAAAGGGAGGGGCGTATTCTTTATGAAATAAATTTGAAACGGGCTACACTTTGAAATTCAGATATGATAAACTAAAAAGAAAATGAGGCACAGGCAAGCATAAGAGCGGCAAGATTTGTACCGGGACTATCAATTAATGCATATTGACAGGAGGTAGTGTAGATGAATGCAGTAAAGGAAACAGTGAGACTGGAAATATTAGAAGTTTTTTATGGTAAAATACGCATTATCGATGCCGAAACAATGTTTTTCAAGTAAAGATATTATGTTTTTGAATATAGATGATACCTCGGTTACTCTTGATTCAAAGGTGGAGTATGACTGCTCTACTGACAGTAAGCGATGAATATATTGAAATGTCAGATAATTGAATAACGAAGGGGTATTTGCAGGGGCTGTTTGCTGCCTGCTTTTATAGATGACGAATGAGATGACAAGGAGCAGTGCATATGAAGGAAACGTATCAGTATATAAAGGGAAAGGCTAAAATGTATATTTCCTGGATGGGGGAGAATTGCTTTACAGAAAAAGCTTTTTACTTATATGTTATATCTTTTATGATTATTATTCCGGTTTTTGAATTACTGTTTGAAGCATATGATGAAGCATACACTTCACAGCCAATCATTGTCGGAGGATATGGATGCGTCGGTATAATAATGTATGCGGTTCATTTCCTGAAAAATAAAAAGGAATTTAAATGGTGCATGTCTGATGTGTTTTATCTGATCCTGTTTCTTTTTGCAATCCTTTCGCTGGTTTTTTCCTGTGATATAGAAGAATCTGTGTTGGGCATAGACTATGATGAACCGATTGAGATTTATGTGGCATATTTTTCACTTATGTTTGCAGCAACGATGATAAGAAAATATGAATATAGAAGAAATATTTTATATACCTTTTTATGGATGGTGTTTATAGAAGGTGGATACGGGGTGCTGCAGAGCTTTGGTATTACAATAGCGCCTGCGGCAAGAAATGCAGAGGCAAATCTGCCGGGAGCGAGGATCGCATATGGGCTTACACAGAATTCCAATTTTTATGGCGCGTTGACAGTTATAATGTTTGCTGCTGTTTTGGGCAAATATTTGTTTGATAAGGAAAAGGTATTCAGAAATATATACATGATCGGTATTGTGATCGGGTTTTATGCCTTGTTGGCATCTAATGCCCGTAGCGCATGGGTCGGCGCAATTGCTATTTTCCTGTTTTATATTGTTGCATTTCTTGTAATGCATAAACATAGCAGACAAAAGGAATGGCAGGTGCAGAGAAAACGTCTGGCAGCTGCATTTCTTGTGTGTGTAGGAGTGATTGGTGCTTTCCTGTTATTGTCAAACAATTTACAGACCCGCTTTATGAAAGCGGAATACGAAATGGAAGTGGGAGGAATTGACAGGCTTGGCAGTGGACGGATCGGAATTTACAAGCAGGGCTTAAAAAGTATTCCAAAACATTGGCTTACCGGTGTAGGACTGGATAATTATATATATACATATAAGGAAGATCCTGCTTATGGTTTTGAAATGGGAGAAGAGGAGGGGGCCAAAAAAGCACACAATGAATTGCTGCATATTGCTGTTACACAGGGAGTACCTGCCGGGATTGCCTATTTACTTCTCTGGATCTATGCAGTTACGGTCGGCGTGAAAAATGTAATAGAAATGAAAGACGAGAATCAAACTATTTTGACATGGATATTTCTGGGAATGGCAGTAGGATATATGGCGCAGGCAGTGTTTAATTGCAGTGTACCGAATGTGGCATCCTATTTCTGGATTGTGCTTGGCTGTGTAATGCCGAGAGATACGCAGAAACAACATTTATATATGGAACAACAGAAGAAGGCATAATTTGTTATGTACAATTTATCAGAAATATACGACGTAAATAAATAAAAATGTAAAAAGTGCCCAAAATTAGATGAAATTTTTGTGTACATATTTGAGTACAAAAGGTTGTAAGCGACTTTACACAATCTTAAGAAAATGTTAAAATGATTTACATAAAATTCATACTTTGGGTTTGCTATGCCCGTAATGACCGAATTTTAAAAAGTAGGAAGTAGTATGAAAGGACAGTAAGATGGGGTTATCAGGAAGAAGAAAGATAAGAATCGGTGATATTCTTATCAATGAAGGCATTATTTCACAGGAACAGCTCGATGAAGCGCTTGCCAAGCAGAGGGAGAATAAGAAACGACTTGGTGAAATCCTTGTAAATGATGGATATGTAACAGATGAGACAATGGCAAATGCCCTTTGCCATCAGCTCGGATATGAAAGAGCTGATCTGCAGAGCCGCATACCGGATGATTTGATCTCCATGTTTGATGTGGATATATTGAAGAAGTATTCAGCCATCCCTTACCGGTATGACGACCGCAATGTGAATGTGATCTGCATGGCAATGTCCGATCCGATGGATATGCTGGCGATCGATGACCTTTCGATGATCAGTAACCGTATGATCCAGCCGGCTGTTGCAACACCGCGAGAGATCATGCTGGCAATCGATAAGTATTATGGAAATGCCGAAGCAATCAAAGCGGCTAATGATTACGAGCAGGAAAGAGCCGATCTGTTCCAGGAAGATGAAATGGATCGAATGATCAATGAGGATGTCAATAATTCCCCGATCGTACAGCTCGTGAATAACATGCTGGAACAGGCAGTTCGTCAGAGAGCTTCCGATATCCATATCGAGGCACTGGAAAAGAAAGTTCGGATCCGTTATCGAATTGATGGCGCATTATTCGAACGTATTACATATAATATAAAGCTGTTACCTGCAATCGTAGCCAGATTAAAGGTTATCGGCGGAATGGATATCTCCGAAAAGAGAAAACCGCAGGACGGCCGTATCACAACATTTGTTGATAACAGAGAATATGATATCCGTGTATCTATCCTTCCGACGGTATACGGCGAAAAGACGGTTATGCGTATTACCAACAAAGGTAATCTGACGCGAGATATTTCAGAGCTTGGTTTCAGCGAAAGTGAGAGAAAGGTATTTACACATATCCTGAAGAACCCACATGGTATCATCCTTGTTACGGGACCTACAGGTAGTGGTAAATCAACAACGCTTTATACGGCATTGAGCGAATTAAATACAGAAGCAGTTAACATTATTACGGTCGAAGATCCTGTCGAGGCAAATGTGGCAGGTATCAATCAGGTACAGACAAATGTAAAAGCAGGACTTACCTTTGCAAGTGCGCTTCGTTCTATTCTGCGTCAGGATCCGGACATTATCATGATCGGAGAAATTCGAGACGGCGAGACAGCGAGCATTGCGGTGCAGGCGTCTATCACAGGTCACTTGGTTGTTAGTACACTGCATACGAACTCGGCGGCAAGTACGGTATCACGTCTGGAAGATATGGGAATCGAATCTTATCTGATTGCCGATTCTGTTGTGGGTATCATTGCGCAGCGTCTGGTACGCCGCCTGTGCCCAAGGTGCAAACAAAAACGTCTTGCGAATGAAGATGAACTGGAAGTTCTTGGCATGGAAGGACAGGAAGTGGAAATCTACGAGCCGGTCGGCTGCCCGAATTGTGACAACAGTGGGTATCGCGGACGAATCGGTGTATATGAGATTCTGGAAGTGAATAATGATGTAAAAAGATGCATCGCAAAAGGCGGTGACGCTGATGCGATCAAGGAAGTAGCTTTGAAAAACGGTATGAGCACGCTGCGTATGAGCGCAACAAGATATGTGCTGCAGGGCATTACATCAGTCAGTGAAATGATCAAAGTTTCCTTTGAAAGCTAGAAGGATACAGAAAAGATAGAAGAGAAAGAAACCTAGGAGGGTGTGCAGGTGACAACTTATAAATATTCTGCAGTTGATAAAAACGGTAAAGCAGTCAGCGGTTCCATTGAGGCGGAAAATGAACAGAAAGCTGCGGAACAGCTGAAAAAAGAAGGAAAGATACCTACTGAGATCAAGGAGCAGTCGTTCCTTGACAAAGATCTGAATATGGGATCTTTGTTTAAGAAAAAAGTAAAGACGAGAGATATGAGTATCTTTTGTCGCCAGTTCGTGAGTATGCACAGAGCCGGTGTTACAATTCTGGAATCTATGCGAATGCTGACAGAACAGACAGAAAATGCGACCTTGAAAGATGGTCTGCAGGAAGTATACCTTGGTGTACAGAAAGGTGAATCGCTTGCAAACTCCATGGCGAAGAGACCTGACGTGTTCCCAAAACTGTTGATCCACATGGTAAGCGCCGGTGAAGCTTCCGGTAGTTTAGATATCGCATTTGAACGTATGGCAACACAGTTTGAAAAATCTGCCAAAATCCAGGGGCTGATCAAGAAAACAATGATCTACCCAATTATGGTATTGGTTGTAGCTGTAGCAGTTGTTATTGTCATGCTGACATTCGTTGTGCCGACTTTCATGGGTATGTTTGCCGATATGGAAATTGATATGCCGAAGATCACACTGGCGGTTGTGGCGGCTTCGGAGTTTATGCAGGCAAGATGGTATATTGTGGTAGCGGTAATAATTGCACTGGTATTTTTCTTCCGTTGGTTCAAACGGACGGAAACGGGTGAAACATTAATCGCCAAAGCTGCTATCAAAGCACCGATGATCGCGGATCTGACTGTGAAGCAGAACGCGGCAAAATTCGCAAGAAACTTATCGACCATGCTGGCAGCAGGTATTTCCATGCCGGATGCAGTGGAAATTGTTGCAGAAACAATGAGCAATAAATTTTATATGTCGGCTATGCGGGATGCAAAGACCGATGTTATGCAGGGTGTACCGCTTTCACAGCCGATTGAAAAATCAGGACTGTTTCCGCCGATGGTATATCATATGGTAAGAATCGGTGAGGAAACCGGTAATATTGAAAACATGCTGGATACATTAGCTGATTATTATGAAGAAGAAGTAGAAGTGGCAACACAGTCATTGATGGCGGCTTTGGAACCGCTGATGATCATTATGCTTGCCGGTGTCTGCGGTGTAATCATTGGCGCGGTTATGGCTCCTATGGCAGCTATGTATGAAGGACTTGATAATCTGTAATAAAAAGGAAGGATTATGAGGGTGAATAAGAAGGAAAAAGGGTTTTCCTTGGTGGAATTGATCATCGTGATTGCAATTATGGCAATCCTGATCGGTGTGCTTGCTCCGCAATATATCAAATATGTGGAGAAGTCGAGAGTGACTGCGGACAGAGATATTTTAGAAACAGTATACAGAGCCTGTTCTACAGCATCGGTAGAAGATGATATTACGGATCTGCCGAGAGCGGGAGATACTAATATCGCTGTAAATCCGGCAGGAGGAAATCATCCGAACTGGAGCAGGCGTGTGCTGGAACTTGTTGGCGTGTCGGATTTTTCGACAGGTGTGGAGAGCAGACTTCGCTCCAAGGTGGCAAGAGGACAGCACATCAAGATTGAAGTAAATGATGCAAATCAGTTTACTGTTTATGTGGGCGCAAAGACCAACGCAAACCAGAACAAAAATGGGATTGTGGTTGGCTTTGAGGCAGATAGTGAATGATTTTAAAAGCTTTATATATAGGGGATAGAGCTTTTGAAATAAATATTTTAACAAGTTTAAAGGAGAGGTTAAAAATGAAAAAGACAAATAACAAAGGTTTCTCACTCGTTGAGTTAATTATCGTTATTGCTATCATGGCAATCTTAATCGGTGTATTAGCACCTCAGTACATTAAGTACGTTGAAAAATCAAGAGTATCAGCAGATAAAGATCTTCTTGACAGTGTTTATCAGGCATGCACAATTGCAGCATCAGATCCTGATGTAACAACAAATGTGCCTGCAGCAAACTCAACAGTTACTAAAGGAAATATTGCAACGGGAACAAACACAGCTGACTGGTATAATGTTGTAGGTAATACACTTGGAACAAATATTGCAGGTGTGGAAGCTAAATTAAAATCCAAAGCTTCAAAAGGCAATGGCACATCAGCAAGTATTACAATTACTTGTGGCGCTAATGGTGATTTTACAGTAACAGCCGGTACAATCACAGTTCCTGAAGTATCAGGATCATCAAACTAATCATTAGTTAGAATGATTTGAACAAAATGCAATATGCATGAAGGAGACATTCCCCTATGACCACATTTTTTATAGCAGATAAAATAATACCGGGAATCATTATATTCCTTTACGGGATTGTGATAGGCAGCTTTTTAAACGTCTGTATCTATCGCATTCCCGCAGGGGAAAGCCTTTCGAAGAAGAGAAGCCACTGCATGAGTTGTGGGTATCAGCTTCGTTGGTTTGATCTGATTCCGCTTTTCAGTTATCTGTTTCTCGGTGGTAAATGTCGAAAATGCAAGGCACATATTTCGGTACAGTATCCGATTATCGAATCGCTGAATGGTGTGCTGTATGTGCTGATTTTTATCATTAACGGGTGGAGTATAGATTCAGTTATATACTGTTTATTGACTTCAGCGCTCATTGTATTGAGCGTGATAGACTTTAGAACTTATGAGATTCCGTTTGGAATCAATCTGTTTATACTGGCACTGGGGCTGATTCACTTGGGATTTCACTTAGGGGATTGGGTGACCTATGTGATTGGCCTCTTTGCTGTCAGTACTTTTCTTGAAATTATTTTCAGAGTTTCGGGTGGCAGAGCAATCGGTTATGGCGACGTCAGACTGATGCGGGCTGCAGGTTTGTTGATTGGCTGGAAGTTATCGATTCTGGCTTTGATCCTTGGATGTATCCTGGGATCTGTCATACATATTATTCGTATGAAGGTGTCCGGCGAGGGACACGTACTGGCAATGGGGCCTTATCTGGCAATGGGTATCTTTATATCCGTGCTGTGGGGCGAACCGTTTATCAATTGGTATTTTAGTTTGCTTGTGACACATTAGTCGGCGCAGCGGACTTTATATAAAAAAGAAAAAAGAGGGTAAAACCTATCGCTTTTAGGGAGGTAAATCATGGCAAAAGCACAAAGAGTACTTAGTATCGAAATCGGATATTCCCTGACACAGGTCTGTGAAATGGATTTCCGGTCAAAACATCCACAGGTATATGGTGTTTTCAGTATGAAGACTCCGGATGGCATTCTGAATGATGGCGCGATCAGCCCGACAGAATCTTATATCCAGGAACTGAAATCCTATATCGCAGCAAACGGAATGAACGCAAAGAAAGTTATCTTCGCAGTTTCTTCCACAAAGATCGCGAGTAGAGAGGCAACCATTCCTATGGTAAAAGAGAATAAGGTTGCAGAAATGCTCATGAGTAACATCACAGATTACTTCCCGGTAGATCCGAGCAGTTATCAGTTTGCTCACAATATTATGGATACGATTACTGACGAAGCAGGCACAAAGCAGTACAGAGTCATGATCATGGCCTGCCCGTCCGAAATTCTGGAAGGTTACAGCTATCTGGCCCAGCAGCTTGGCTTGGAGCTTTCTTCTATTGACTATAGTGGTAACAGTATTTTCCAGGCACTGCGCCACAGATTCGCAACAGGCGTTAACTTAACAGTTAAGATCGATGAAAGAAGTTCCCTCTTAACCGTGACAAATAACGGTGTCATTACCATGCAGCGTTCCGGTATCTATGGTGCGGATCAGGTTGTAGACATTATGATGGATACAGATGTATACGGAGAGCCGCTTTCTTACGAAGCAGCAGTTAAGACACTTCGTAGAAACAATCTGGTTATGAAAGCAGAGGAAGAAGCAACACTGGCAGATAAAGAGGCAGAGGTTGCTGAACTTGAAAGACAGAACGAAGCAGCAATCGCAGCAGCTGCTGCAACAGGTGACAGTTCACAGGTTGCCAGTACAACAGTAGCTGCAAAGCAGGCAGGTGCTAATCTGAAAATGCTGCGTCTGCGCAGAGATGTCACTTATGCATATGAACAGCTGATTAGTTCGATCGTCCGCGTAATCGATTACTATAACAGTAAAAACAGAGATGCGGCAATCGACAATATCATTATCACAGGTATTGCAGCCGACTTCTGGGGCTTCGCAGGACTCCTTTCCGACGAATTGGGAAGAGAAGTTGAAGTACTGAAGGATCTGGCGGGCACAAACATCAATCAGGGCTTACATCTGCAGGATGTATCTCTTGGTGATTACATTTCCGTTATCGGTGCAGGTCTTGGATCAGTCGGATTTATGCCTGCTTCCATGGCTTCCGAAAAAGGCGGTAAGGGAAAGGGTGCAAAGAAGAGCTCTGCATCTAACGAAAAACTGCCGGTGATCGTATTCGTGGCAGGACTTGCAGTTGCAGTTGTGCTGATTGCATTATCTGTTCCGAAATACTTTACAACAAAGATCGAGGGCGAAAACCTGACAGAAAAGAAAACACAGCTGGAGCCGGTACAGGGTATTTATGATACTTATGTGCAGACGAAGGCGGATTGTGATTATCTGAATGAAGTTTATGCCCAGACAGATAATTACAACAGAGATTTATATGAACTGATCGGACAGCTGGAGCAAAAGCTTCCTAAGGATGTAGAAGTTACAACAATGAATGTAACAACAACAGGCGTCAGCCTTGCGTTCTCTGTCGGAACAAAGGAAGAAGCTGCAGCAGCTATTATTAATCTCCGTTCTTTTGAGAACTTCTCAGATGTTTTAGTAACAGCAGTAACAGAAGTAACAAATGATGAGACCGGTACAAGCCGGGTACAGCTTACAGCAGATTGTACATATGGAACAAATCCGGCATTACTTGTTGACGAGTCAACAGAGTCTACAGAAGAAAACGCAGAAACTGCTGAAGCAGAAACTGTTGCTGAATAGGAGGAACCGAGATGAAATTAAAAAAATCAGATATTAATATTTTATTGATTGCACTTGGCATTGCAATCGCAGCAATTTCTTATTTCTTTGTGTTCACAAAATTAAATGAGAAGACAGATGCAATGAAGGCAAATAATGCATCATTGCAGCAGGAAGTAGACAGATTACAGGAACTTGCAAATAATAAGCAGCAGTATTTAGATGATACTGCAACCATGCAGGAAGAAATTGAAAATATCAAGGCACAGTTTGCGGCAGCATACAAGCCGGAAGATGAAGTGCTGTATGTAAGAGATCTGGAAAAGAATTTTGATGCCAGCGCAAAAACGATTAATATGCCCGGAACTACACCAATGGAAGTAGCACAGGCAACAGTAGAAGAACAGCCGGCAACAGATGAAAACGGTGAACCTATAGAGGCTGCAACAGCTACTGCAGATACAACAGGTGCAGCACCTGAAATTTTATTGTATCAGACACCGGTTACGGTTAACTTCGTGGCATCTTATAATTCCATAAAGGAAATTGTAAAGCGGTTAAATGAAGATGAAATGAGAAAATCTGTACAGTCTGTTTCATTGGCATTTGATTCTGAAACAGGTGATCTGACAGGTACATTAATCTTCAACATGTATTCATTAACAGGTACGGATGCAGTATATACTACACCTGAAATTCCTGGTGTTGTATTGGGTAGTGGAAATATCTTTAACAGTGCTGATAAGAAAGTGGCAATTGAAGCAGAAAAAGCAGCACAGGCTAAGGCAGCAGAAGATGCTGCGGCTGAATCGGCTGAAGATAAGAGAAACTAATAATTAAGACGAAAAGCCAGTAAAAGAGGTTCTTTCATGAAGAAAACGAGAAAAACCGAAGGTTTTACACTGGTGGAGCTGATCATAGCAGTTGCAATACTGGGTATTGTGATCTCTCCACTGGTTGCGAACTTTATACAGTCTGCAAAAATTAATAAGAAAGCTAAAATAAGCTTGAACGCAACAAACATGGCGCAGGATATTCTGGAAGGCGCAAGCTCTTATTCCGCGGATGAGTTCATTAAGATGTTTGAAAGTGAAGCAACGCTTGTAAATAAGATCATCCCGTCAGGTCTGACCTATGAGTTCCATGGCGATATGGATGCTGCGGGAAGTGAAGTATATAAGGCAGATGTATCCAGCTTTAATGTATCAGACGGAGCAGTAGGAAGCAGATTATATACAACGAGTGTGAAGGGCGGAATCGCACAGGATGTAAAGCGGGTAGATGGTTCCGGTAACCGGATTACAGATTATTATTTCTTTGCGGACGGTGTAAAACAGGGCAATAATAATTATAATTTGAAATTTCATTTATCTACGGCAAATTCACAGAATAATAAGACTGTTGCCAATATTGCAACGATTAATAATACATATGATGTGACAAGAAATGTTTCAAGTGATGAAGCAACAGTAAAAGCAAATGAATTTGTGAATAGAGCCAGTGGCACCAAGACGGCGGATGATTATCTGCAGATTATGTCACGTACGATTACGATCAGTATATATGATAAGAGTAATGATCTTCCGAAAAGTACGGCGACAACGAAAGCTGAAGGGAATAAATATGTGATAGATCTCACGAAAGAATATTCAGTACCGGAAGGAAATGGAGTGCCTGCCGGCATGACAGCGATTAGCGAAACGGAAAAAGGAATTTCCACTTTGGATGAGTCTCTGTTACCGAGAAGCATTTATTTGTACTTTTGTGGTATGCCTTATACCACAAAAGATGATATCAAAGATAACATTGTAATTGATAACAGAACGGGGAAGGAAATTACAATTTATCTGATCCGGACACTGGATAAAGAAAAAGAAAAGCAAGATCCTAGTCAGGAAGAAACATATAATGATGAGTACGGAGCTTCTGTGAGCGTAGTGTCAAAGATACCGGATGCATCATTGCCGAGGGTTTATACAGATGATACAGTGTCTCCGAATAAACCGGTTACGCATATTGTATCGAATCTGAGATATGATCTGAGTTCTGATGCAAGTAAAAATATCAGGATTTTAAAAGAAGGCAGTAATAGTGAGGTTGTAGACAGCAAGTATCAACCGACGGATCCGACTGAATATAAACAGGACAGATGTAAGTATACATATAATGGAACCGCAATTACGGAAGCATTATATGAATCGAATTTTAGCCCTGCATATCAGCAGGAAAAGAAAAGCTTTATTTATGATGTAACGCTGGATGTTATGGACGTCGCAACAGGCAATAAGGTGGCTACGTTTACGAGTAGTTTATCTGACTAAGGCTGGTGTTCATACAGGTGGAAAGGATGTACATAAAATGATCGGGAATTTGAGGAATAGAATGAAAACAAAAAAGAATAACCGCGGTGCAGCAATGATTATGGTTATTGTCAGTATTGCTTTCATCGGTATGTTGGTTGCGATGATCGTTTATATGGCGTATTGTAACTATTTGATGAAGGGAACTGACCGTGTGGCAAAGGATAACTTCTATTCCGCCGAAACAGCACTCGATATTATCAATGCAGGTCTGCAGCAGGAAGTTTCGGACAGCATGGCAGAGGCTTATGTGTATACCATGAAATACGCAGATGGCGATTCCGCTGAGGATATGTCCAAACATTTTCAGGAGAAATATTTCAAGCAGCTTGAAACTAAACTGTGCGAAAAGAATTATACAGATCCGAATAATCCAACAGTGAAAAATACTGATAAGTGGGATGAGAAACAGCTTAAAGATATCCTGACAAAGGGTGGAATGAGCCCGAATGATTCTATTGGCGTTCCGGGGACTGTATATGTGGGTATTGTAGCCGGACTGGAAAATGCACTTTATCATCCGGATGGATCTACCTACACAGAAATGCAGAATCTGAGAATTGTATATACCAATGATAAGGGGTATGTATCTATTATCGAAACGGACATTCGAATCAAAGCGCCGGATTTGGACTATGCAGTTTCTACATCGCGGTTACAGATTGAAAATTATTCGCTGATTGCAAATAATAGATTGATTAACTCAAATGAATATGAAGGAGCACCGGCTGATTTTAGTGCAGGAGCGAATACAACAGTCACAGGTAATGTGTTTGGTGGTAATGACGGCATTTATGTGGCAAATCATAAGTCTCTTTCGTTTATAGAACCGCCTGTAGCATCAACTCCGGCAGATCCGACTACTGAAGAAGATAAAACTAAAACACAGTATTATCTGATTGCCAACACTTTGAATGTAAGCAATGCAAAGGACTCGGTTGGACTTGTAACAGATGATACGCATTTAAACTATGTATCTAATATCAATGTGACAACGGGAAATCTTTCTCTGGATGGTGCGACTTATGTAAAGGATGATCTGACAACGGATGGAAACGGGAATAATATTAAGCTTTCCGGTATTTACAGAGGTTATGGCGATTCATTAAATAATTCCGGTGCCAGCAGTTCCATCCTTGTAAATGGCGCCAATACGAAGCTGGACTTCTCAAAACTGAACGAGCTGTTTCTGGTAGGTCATGCATATGTGGGTACAAAGCATTATGATGCAGATGCAGACCGTTATAAAGCAGTATATGGAGCGGGAGCAGATGGCGATTATATTGAAAATATTCAGGATTATCAGACCAGACTGGATCAGACAACATCTGTTTCATCCAATAATGTGGAAAAGAATGCAAAGGATGTTATGCTTGGTGAATCTGTTTCCGTAAAGGCAGATCAGCTGATTTATATGGTACCTGCAGAATGTGTGGGATTTGATACAGATACAGGTGAACAGGTGCTTGCCAAAAATCCAATGAGCTATGAAGAGTATCAGAAGCTTACGACAACCTACAAAACCGATCCGAATGATAGTACAAAATATACGACGGAACTGAAATATAAGGTTGTGGATCTTTCGAGATTATGGACGAAGCTGGGTGCTTCTTTCACTTCCGATTATAAAGCAGTATTTCGTCGTGTGAATGGGTCCGTACTTGTATATTTATATCTGGATTTTGGGACAAATGAGCTGCAGGCAAATGAATTCTTTAAAGCATATTATGAGTACGATAAAGACGGACTGAGCAGATACATTAAATCTTATGTATCCAATGTGATCTGGAATCCGGCACTGGCAAGTAATAATAACCAGAATCTGACACTTGCAGGTAATGCATTTTATTTTACAAATAACGGTAAAAATTTAGTGCTGCAGGAAGATACGTTAAACAGCAGTGATGATAAACTGGAAGCGGCATTGAAAAATGTAGATACATATGCGGATACCTATACTTCTCTTATGCATACGTTGCAGGAAAATGCATCAAATAACACATCGATGCAGCAAAGTAACTCGGCATTTGAAAATATTGTAGATGTTGCTGCCGTATCAGGAAAGATAAAGACGGCTGACTTTAAGAAGGATCCTACAAGTCTGACGGAGGACGCGGTTGCACATGTAGATACGGGCGATTATACATATGACGGATCAAATACAAGCTTGAAGGTAATCATCTCTTTGAAGAATGTCTACTTAGAAAAAGACTTTGATGGTCTTGTAATAGCAGGTGGCGATATTGTGATCGGTTCTCAATGTAATTCTGTTACATACAATGCGGATGAGGTTAAGAAGGCACTGCGAGCAAAATCCGCATCAGGTTACTATGCTTATGAAGCTTTGGGTGACAGTGGTAAGCTTACATATGCTGAAACAGCGGAAGTTGCAGGTAATGAGTATGTCGATCTTGGTTCACTGATTGTTTACCAGAACTGGAAGAAAGAATAGGCGGTGTGTGATGAAGAAAAATAATGAAGGATTCTCGATTGTAGAGTTAGTAGTTGTAATTGCATTATTGTCTATCTTTTTAGGAATATTTGTATCAAATATTGGCGTGATCACAGGATATACGGCAAAGGAATGTTATAAAAAGATATCTTCTGCAATTACGGCTAATAAAATTGAAACACTTGGAAAGGCAACAACGACGGGTGATGTTTATCTGGAGATTTATGTTAATTCTACAGATAAACTTCTGTACGCCAGAACTGTAACGAAAGGGAATACTGCTAATCCGGAGTATAAAAATGTCGAGAAACTTGCCAAGAAGAATAATGTTAAGATTTCCTATGTAGTTAAGCCGAATCCAACATCATCGGTTACAAATCCGGTATCGGAAGGACATCCGCTTAAAATCTGCTTTAACAGGGCAACAGGGGCAATCGAGAGCCCGGCAAATTTATCGATGATCGTTGTAAAAGCAGGAACCTACACTTATAAAATTGATATTGTGGCGGCAACGGGTAAAGTCAAAGGGAAATAGTACAGGACAGAAATAAATGGGTTGTAAGATGGGAGGAACTATGAACGTAAAAAAGAAAAAAACCGGAAATAACAGAGGTTTTAGTATGGTCGAGCTTTTGATTGCTTTTGGAATTATGGGAGTGATCGTTACAACAGTCGGCTATATGATGACGACTTCATCAAAAACTTATAGCTCATTAAGTACGGAAGCACAGCTTCAGTCTGAAGCGCAGCTTGTGGCAAATGCAATTTCGGAACTGGCAATTGATTCTTTTGACGCCGGTAATGTTGCATTGGTAAAAAAGTATACAGTACAGTATGATTCTTCAATAACAGATAAGAGTTATTTTTATCTTTTGTCTAAAACAAGAGCGGAAAAAACGAGATACAAGATCTATTTAAATGCAACGAGCAAGGAATTATATCTCGATACAGAAACATATGATGCATCTACAGAGTCTTATACGGTCAAAAACAGTGGAGCTTTGCTGGGGCAGTATCTGGAAGATTTTCAAGTGGATTTAGACAGAGTAAAGGATGAGAATATCCTTTCTTTTGCATTGACCTATAAAAAAAATGGCAGAAGCTACAAAGGTGATTATCAGGTGCTGATGCGTAACAGAGCTTATGCAGATCCTGATTCTAAAAATGATGATACGGCTGAGGCACAGCTCAAGGCACTTACATTGACACCAAAGCTCGTATATATTGATGTAATAAAAGGCGTTACAACACAGTATTATGAGGATTCAATCCATTCTGGTGCCCATACAATCACAAACGGGGCAGGAAGTATTAAATTTACGGCAAAGCCTACATATAAGGGAACACCGGCAAGTGAAGACAGTGACTGGAGCCTGATTAATTATGACAGCACGATTTTCAGTATGAGTACTGCCAAGGGCAAAGAAAGCAATCTGACATGGTCGGATGTCGGATTGGATAAATTCATTAATACACCGAATACAGAATTCAGTGTTGTTGCAGCACAAGGTAATATCAAGAAGGAAGCTAGAATCAGACTGCGGATTGTAAGGAAGATTACATGGGCAGGATCAACCGGCATTTCCGGATGGAAGAGTGAGTACGCAAATGAGATATATAAAGGGAAACAGGTTCCGGATACCAATAATTATGCAAATGCAGGTACTTCGGTTACTTTGATTCCAACAATCGATCAGTCGAATGTCAGCACGGATTTGACATGGAAGCTTTATCATCGTAACCCGCAGGCAACCAATGCGGAATGGCAGTTATGTTCGAATGATGCGCTTGCGAAGCTGTCTTCTGCAAAAACCAGTGGCGGACGCCAGTCAAATACCGTTGTAGTCGGCAAAAATGCACAGAATTTAAGTGATGAATTTAAGGTTGAGGTTATTTCTGATTTCGATGATTCTGTAAAGGCTGCGTATATCTTTGGCATTTTGCCTACCAAGAAACAGTCAAGCAACGGTGATAACAGCCGTGGTTTTAAATTAAACTTTAATGATTGGGCATCAGATGTGACCAGAGGTGGATATACGGATGATCATACGGCACCGGACAATGATGGACAGAGAAAGGTAAAAAAGGTTACCAGAATTACAGGAATCAAAGCAGTGGGTCCTAACAATATTAATGATCCGGCAGAGGGATTGAAGCGCTTTTATCATCCGGTAGCAAATCCTGATGACGGTCAGGGATATATTTATGTGGATATGAATTCATTTGGCTTTAAGATTGATCAGATGGAGCAGTTCTATTTGCATGATAATATGTACTTGGAAGTATCTTTTTATTATGACTTTGATGTTCTGAATCCAAATACACACCAGCCAACAGGTGAAACAAAGAATGTCCAGGGAACTATGCGTTATCATATTCATCCGGTTGAGATGCAGCCATTAGTGCCAACTACAATTTGTCTGCAGAAGGGGCAGTCAACAGAGATTGATACACAGATGAAGTATTATAATGTGACAAAACGTAGTGAGTGGGGAATTTATGTAAATAGTTACACGAAATCCGATTCAAAATGGAGCAGATCCAGCAACTTAAATCGAGCCGGTATGGAGGGTACAAATCAGTATCTGAGCTTTGCGGATAAATCTGCTTATGGAAACGCAGACAATTATGTGGATCAGATTTCTTGCCAAATGGAAGCAAAGAGTACAACCAAACAGTATCCGACAGATGCATTATACGTAAGGATAACTTCCGAAGATTATTATAGTTTTAGAAAAAATAATAATACTGGTAATAACGGACAGGACGATGGAAAGGCTTATCGTGACTATAAGGTTTATATTGCAAATGTAGAGGGGCAGGGAGTTTATTTGCCAGGACCAAATTCAACATATGGAAATTTCCCAAGCAATATAACGGCAACCAGTGCGGGAACTGGAGTGACAATCAAGGGTATTGATACAACAGGTAAGGAAGTATCTGCTGTAGTATATAAATCCGGTAATAAATATAAATGTGTATACGGACCAAATACATATACCTATAACAGTACTTATGAATACTGGAAAAAATAGAAATAGCCGGGTAAAACAGGAGAGCGTATGAGAATGAGCAAGAAAAGTAAAAGGACAATAGTAGGATTAGTCGGATTTTGCATGGCTGCGGTTATATTCGGAGCGGAGGTAATGACCAACGTAACAGATGTGCAGGCTGAAACAAAGGTGTTTGATAAGATTAAAGATACCTATCAGACAGAAAACGCAACAACTTTTACTATATTGGAAATTGAACCAACAGCGGAAACTTATAAGGTTGACAAGGATCAGAATGCAAATGATTATAAATCAACGAAAGCAGAGTTGGGTTACTTGTTTTCAGATACAAGATATAGCGATGAAATGAGGGGATTTGGTAAAACTTCTCAAGGTAGAGCATTAGGAGATCCAAATTACAATCTGGATAATAATAGAAATGAATATGCCAAGATTTTGTTAAAAATGCGAAATTTTGGTATGATAAAGCCGGATGGTATTGATGCGCAGAGAGATGCGCAAAGTGTGGGTGAATACCTGTTTTATGCACCTGGAAATGCTATTTTTTCTACTTTTAAAACTGGTGACTATGAAGAGTTTACGGAAAAAACATTTGTAAAAGGTATATATTCCATGAAAGAGGGTGGAGAATACCAGCTTGCAGATGGATATGAAATTGACAAGAATGGCAGAATTTGTCTGGTTAAACAGGAAAGTGTCAGTGAAAATGATCTTACAGAAGAAGATCGTGCAAATATCATTGGACCGGATGAATCCGTTAGCAGCAACTCGATTGTAAAGCGGCTGGAACCTGTTACAATCGATACTACTAAGATGGGATTACCGGTGGCTGCAGACGGAACAAAGCTTGTTACACATGTTGGTCAGGGTGGTAATCTGACTTTTACAAGATCATTGAATACTTCCTTAACACATACAGAATATTGGGGATATGTCAGTGACGATGAAAGTGGTCAGATTTCTTTATACTATGCTACAAGTTTAAAAGGCAGCCAGAAACATTATAACAGTAATTGGTTTCAAGAGTATGTATTTGGTAATTATGTCGATTATAAGAATAAGATGACCATTAAGTATATTACCAAAGCAGCGAATGAGGTAACAGCGAAGGATATTGAGACGGCTAACCTTATTTATATCAACGGAACAAATACAGAATTTATAAATGAAAAACAGGATATATCAGATGATGTTCTGCTTACTTTATTTAATAAAGTTGCTGTAGATCACAAGGCTTTGATTATGGATTATTTGAATTATAGTCCGGAGTCCGCAGAGTCACAGAATATCAGTAAATTGGCTCTCCTTTTATGGCAGACGGATTATTCGAATGTTGTAACAAGAGCGCAGGAAAAGGGATTATATAATTCTACAACAGAAAAAATAGAATCCCCAAAAGATTCTGAAACGAATAAGCCAACAAAGACATCGGCTGAAATTATAAAAGAACTCTTTGAAGATAAAGAGTTTGTAAGTGGATTAAAAACCACTATTATGTATGGCGGTAATGGTAACTTTGTAACGGGTAATACATATGTATATAATCATCATATTGCTGATTTCGATTCGCCAAGAGCAATGGTAGATGCACTTGATTTTATCGGAAATGGTGATTTTACTTCTTATTATACATCAGCGGTTGCATCTTCTGGATTTTCAGAGGTATTAAGTTATATTAATACAACCAATAAGAATTCACTGGAAGGAACGATGCCAACTAGAGTATCTCCGGCTGTTGCGGTTCAGTACATTCTGGTAAGTGACGGAAGAGGGCTGGCTGTAGTAAAAAACAGTCTGAATATTTTGGAAATCCAGCCGACCACAGCGTTTCTTTATAATGAAAAGCGCGGATCGGAGGAATATGCTGATCTTGCATCAAACAGCAAAACGAAAAAGAACAGAGATGCATTTATAGCGAAATATCTGAGCGCTTACTATAATCAGGATACCATGAAGAAATTTATTACGTTTGAATCCATGTCGATTGATGAATTTAATGGACGTAATGAAGATCTTGTTGAGACATATGATATTGTTTATATTGGCGGTGAGATTGGCAATTATTATTATACAACTGTAAATTCAGGGACATCATCTTCCGGTAGTAATGTAAATACTTATACAGCAGTTGATGGAATTTATAATCCAATTTCATCTGTAACAGGTGATAATCAGCAGACAACAGCCGGTACATCAAATGCAGTGAAAAAGGATCTGCCCGTTTATACAGATAAAGCAATGACTGGTATGATCTATTACAATATCGGAGATATTGTAACAGCAAATAACTGGCTGCTCGGATATCTGGATACGGATCCAAGTACAGAAATCTCAGCTGCGGATCTTGCTGATAAGGAAAGTAACAGAGATGCCAATATTACAAGATTAAATGGAAAAACAAGTACGACGAGATATCCGGGACGTGATATTACCAAGACAAAGCTTGCAAAACTGGAAGAATATGTGAAAGCAAATTGTCTGGTAGTAGTAGACGGAAGCCTGATGGGAGCAGTTGGTACAAAGGATAATATCAAAATTAATCCGACAGCAGTCAATTCAGATGTAAATGATAATAAAAATGATCATGGACGTGTCGATAATGCTTCTAATCTGTATGAATTTTTACAGTATACGTTAGGATATATCTATAATAAAGAAACAGGTGAATATGAAAATAAAGTAACGGATTCGGTTACTGTAACCTCAGACGCTGCAACAGATACATACGCAGCTGAAAATGCAGGGGGCTACAAGCGATATGTAGGATCAAATGTTGTTACAACGAGTCAGTTTGAAGCAGGAACTGTTACAAAGGATACGGTAAGTAAGTATGTTGCGACAGAGAAGCTGACACTTACATTAAATAAGAAGCCTACGGAGTACAGTTATCTGACAAAACAGGGTACGCAGATCATTGATCCGGATACTGTGCAGTATCTGGAGCAGGATTCGGATGGATCGAGAACTTTGACATATCAGTTTGTGATCGGTGCAGATGCGACAGACGGCAATATTGTGACGACCTATAAACCGCATTTGTATATTGATATCAACAATGATGGTAAATATTCTGCCAAGACGGAAGAAATTGCGGATATAACGGTGGAGGTGACCGGAAGCGGGGCTGAAGCAGAGAAAAACGCAAATGGCGAATATGTATTATATAAAGATATTGAGTATACCATGAAGCGTGCGATTGCGAAGGATTATTGCGGTCTCTTGAAGTGGAAGCTGGATGTGGAAGCATATCAGTATGCAAATTCACATGCTTCGGAAGAAGGCTATACACTTGCAAAGAATATTACCGGAAATGAAAAAATCTGCAGTATTTTACAGATCACGAATTATCCAACAAAACGTCATTGGACAAAAGATGGAAAGACACCCGGCTCTACATTGAATTTGGAAGAGGCAATAAAGGATCAGAATGGTACATATGGAAAATATCTGAATAATATTCCGGGATATAAAGTTGTTGTTTCTACTCTGGATGTAAGTCAATTTGAAGATGATTTTGATACCAAATGGACGGAAGAAAGTCAAAAGCCGGCACATAAGAGTCTTGAGGATTTTGCACTTGAGTATTTTGCATCTTATATGGTTGGAGAAGAAAAAGATACGGCAGGAAATGTGACAAAAGAAGGCGTTAAAGGTGCCAATATGTTAGTGCTTGGTTTTGGTGATGATTATGCAAACTTTACCAAGATGAGCGCAATGAAAGCAGTTGAGGCATTTATGGAAAGTGGTAAGCCAACCTTGCTTGCACATGATTTTATCGGATTTAATTCAGGATTCCAGCAGGTAACAGAGTTGCGTAATCTGGTCGGTATGGATCGGTATGGTAATACGCAGAATATTCTTTCAGATGATAGTAAGACAGTATTTATGGGGCTGGCAAACAAATCAGATGCTGCAAAAGGGCTGAATTATTTACATTCCGGTTCAAGCTATACAAGAACAGCGGCAAATGCTGCAGAAGTGAATCTGATCGAGTCAACAGGAAAGACAGTGGCATATCAGCCTGGTATGGCAAGAAAAACCATACTGCCATATACACAGGGATTTAGTAATACGTTGATTTGTTGGAAACGTAATGGGCAGAGTAAAAACTGGCTGAATTCGAACCTGGTATATTTAAATGGAAACGGTGAAGCAGATTATACGGTAAATAAAATGAATGATGGACAGATTACGACATATCCGTATATTTTACCGGATTCTTTTAAAGTATCTCAGACTCATTCACAGTATTTCCAGCTTGATCTGGATGCGGATGATGACAATGATAAGGAGTCGGATGTAGTAGTATGGTACACAATGGGAGACAGTAATTTAGACAGTGGTAAATTTAACCCATATGCAGATACTGTTGGCGGACCGATGGCAACGGATGGATATTATATTTATAATAAAGGTAATATTACATATACCGGAGCCGGTCATGGGCAGATGAATGGTAACAATCTGGATTCGGAAGCACAGTTGTTTGTAAATACATTAATGGCATCCTTTACGGCGAAGTATACAACACCGGATATTGGATTCTTTGAAACACCGGATCTGAATGCAACAGCAATCAGCAGTCTGGCAATTCCATATGATAAAAATGTTACAAAGCCTGTTGATCCGGATCATCCAAATGCAGGAAACACAGCAGTGGATTCCTCTATTCTGACAAATACGGACGGTACGAGAAAATATCAGTTTGTAGATCCGAATACAGATACTACAATAGATGAAAAGTCTGCAAGAACAATTGGTACACCGATGTATTTCCGCCTGAATGATACAAATTTCGTACGTGGTAATAAGTATCTTACAATTAAGTATTATCTGAAGGCTGAAGGAAAAGAATCTGGGGATGAATATACACTGAAGGTAGGAAACAGAGAAGTAAAGGCACGTGTAGAAACCGTAAATAAAACATCAGCTGTAGATATTTCAGAGTATATCAATACCTATACGGTTGCTAACGGAAGCTTTGGCTCTGTGATCGCAAAAGATACGCTGGATGGAAATAAGGTGAAGAATCTGTCAAGTATGGCAACTTATGGTTTTTATCTGCCATTATCATACTTAAATGATACAGGCGCCTTTACGATCATCATGGAAGCGCAGACGACTGTAAAGACTGTTTCATCAACTACAGGTCAGGAAGATGAGGAGAAGGAGATAGAGCAGAAAGCTTATCAGGAACTTACAGTAACAAAGACAGATCTTCTGAATCTTGATTAGAACAAAGTATATAGAGTTGTGTCTGCCATTAATTTGTGATAAAATTCAATGTGAGCAGAGGGTCATATACACATGATATGGGATGGCATACGCCATCCCATATTTTATAAAAAGAGTATGAAATATTTTAAAAGAAGATATGAAAGAAGAAATAAAAAATGAGGAAGATTCCATTTAGTCCACCGGATATTTCTGAAATGGAAATTCAGGAAGTGGCAGAAGCTATGCGTTCCGGTTGGATTACAACAGGTCCAAGGGTAAAAGAATTAGAACGTAGACTGGCTGCATATTGCCATACAAGTAAAGTGGTTTGTCTTAGTTCAGCAACAGCGGCGGAGGAATTGAATTTCCGTATATGCGGAATCGGAGCGGGAGACGAGGTGATAGTTCCGGCTTATACATATACGGCGACAGCTTCTGCGGCAATTCATTGTGGGGCAAAAGTCATTTTCATAGATAATTTCAAGAATTCTACAGAGATGGATTATAATCTGGTGGCAGACGCTATTACAGAGAAGACCAAAGCGATTGTAGCAGTTGATCTTGGAGGAATTATCTGTGATTATGATAAATTATTTCAAATAGTTGAAAGCAAAAGGCATTTGTTCTGCGCAAAAAAAGGAAATGATCTTGGCGCCAGAATACAGCAACAGATAGGGAGAGTGTTGGTTTTTGCTGATTGCGCACATGCATTGGGGGCAAGCAGAAACGGTAAAATGGCCGGTGAGATAGCAGATTTCACGGACTTTAGTTTTCATGCTGTAAAAAATTTTACAACGGCAGAGGGAGGAGCTGCAACATGGAAAGATATACCGGGGATAGATAATGATGAGATGTATCATGATTATCAGCTTTTATCTCTGCATGGACAATCAAAGGATGCCTTGGAAAGAAAACAGCTTGGGACATGGGAATACGATATTATTGGTCCGTGGTACAAGTGCAATATGACAGATATAATGGCAGCTATTGGGTTAAAACAGTTAGAGCGTTATCCTGCAATGCTGGAAAAACGAAAGAAAATAATAAAGCAGTATGACAGTATGTGTGATGAACTTCATATTCTGCATTTAAGGCATTATACATCTGAATATAGTAGCAGTGGGCATTTGTATTTGACCCGTATCCCGGGAATAAATGATCGGGAGAGAAGAGAAATTATTGTTCAGATGGCAGAAAGAGGTATTGCAACAAATGTACATTATAAGCCGCTTCCAATGATGACAGCATATAAGAACATGGGGTGGGATATAGCGGATTTCCCCAATGCATATGATTACTACCGGAACCTGATTACACTGCCTCTGCATACGCGGCTTAGTTTTGAGGATATAGACTATATAACAGAAAATTATAAAGACGTAGTAAGTAACTATTTAAAGGGGAAGGAATCGTTAGGTGATGCTTAAGAAATGGGATGAACTTCCTGCATTTATGAAATGTGAAGAGATCAAAGTATATTATGATGTATTGGCAGATAAGAAGTTGTCTTTATTTATGAAGCGTATATTTGATGTTGTCACTTCATGTATTCTGCTTCTTATATTATTACTTCCAATGATCGTTATTGCATTTTTGATCAAGATTGATTCAGCAGGTCCTGTTATATATAGTCAGGAAAGGGTAACTGCATATGGTAAAATATTTAAAATACATAAGTTTCGGACAATGGTAAATAATGCAGAACAGATAGGACCGGCAGTTGCGGTAGCACATGATATGCGGATCACAAAAATCGGGAAAAAATTACGTGATCTGAGAATTGATGAATTGCCGCAGCTTTGGGATGTTTTAGTTGGAAATATGAGTTTTGTCGGTACGAGACCGGAGGCGGTTAAATATGTCAAAGCATATTCAAAAGAGATGCTGGCAACTCTTTTACTTCCGGCCGGAATTACTTCGGAAGCCAGTATCCGGTATAAGGATGAAGGACGGTTATTGGAAAAAGTTGACGATGTAGATCAATATTATGTGAGAGAGATTTTACCTGATAAAATGAAGTATAATTTATTAAGTATAAAAAAATTTGGATTAAGAGCAGAATTAAAGATTATGTTTAAGACAGTGGCAGCTGTATTTGGATAGGAACCTAATAAAGGATACAATGATATGACAGAGGGATTGGTATCAGTTATCATGCCATCATGGAATACAGGAGAGTATTTGGCAGAAGCAATACAGTCTGTAATAGATCAAACATATACAAAATGGGAACTGATCATTGTAGATGATTGTTCAACGGATCAGACGGACGAAATCATTGCCTTATTTCATGATGATAGAATCAGATATTTTAAAAATGACAGAAATAGTGGTGCAGCGTTGGCCAGAAACCGGGCATTGCAAAAAGCATGTGGTGAATGGATCGCTTTTCTGGATTCGGATGATCTGTGGAATCCTGAAAAACTGGAAAAGCAGATAGATTTTATGCTTCAGAATGGATATGTTTTTTCATATACTGAGTACGAAAAAATTGATGAAGGCGGAAATGCACTTGGAATTGTAGTGACCGGACCTGTAGTTATTCGGAAGAAAGAAATATATCGTTATGATTATATTGGTCATTTAACGATGATGTACAATGTAAAAGAGTTTGGAATGGTACAGATAAAAAACATATCAAAAAACAACGATTATGCCATACGATTGCAGCTTTATAAAAGGGATGGCGCTTGTTGTTACTTATTAAACGAGAATTTGGCAAAATACAGAATTAGGAAAAAATCCATATCTCATGATTCTTTATTAAAAAAGATAAAAAGTCATTATGAATTGTTTCGTATCTGCGATTCCCAATCGGTATGGTTAGCCGGTATATTTACTATAAGAAATATGTTCTATGGTGTACTGAAGAAGATTAGGTATGAGAGGTAAAAATGGAGAATTGTGTTGTTCAGATTAACTTGGGAAATTTTGGCAGTACAGGTAACATAGCAAAAAAAATAAAGCAAGTAGGAGAAGAAAGTGGTTTAAATGTAATTCTTGCTTACCCGGATAATAAAAATAACACGACTCCGAATAAGGATGATATTATAATATGTTCTGAGTTTGTAAATAAAATTAATCAAAAAATGGCTTATTACTCCGGCTTGAATGGGTGCTTTTCGTGGTTCTCAACATTGTGCCTTATAAATAGACTTGATCATTTAAATCCAGGTGTTATTCATTTACATAATTTACATGATAGTTATATTAATTTTCCGTTATTATTCAGGTATATTAAAAGAAAACATATTAGTGTAGTTTGGACATTACATGACTGTTGGGCATTCACTGGTAAATGCCCTAACTTTACAGTTGCTCAATGTGATAGGTGGAAAAGCGGATGTGGAAATTGTAAGCAGCTTATAGATTATCCAAGTTCTAGATTTGATGTGACTAAAAAAATATGGAAAATAAAAAGAAAATATTTTTTGGGAGTAAATTCAATGCAGCTTATAACTCCATCAAAATGGTTGGAAAGCTTGGTTAAAGAATCTTTTCTCTCTGAATATCCTGTTGAAACCATATATAATGGGATCGACGAAAGTGTTTTTAAACCAATACGCTCAAAGTTTAGAGAAAAAATGGGTATTAATGAAAATAAAACAGTAATTTTAGGGGTTTCATATTGTTGGAATGAAAAGAAAGGAATCGATATTTTTTTTGAACTATCAAAAAGGTTGGATAAAAGTAAATATCAAATTGTTATGGTGGGGCTGGATAATAGTATAATAAGGTGCCCTGAAGAAGTAATTGCTGTATCACGGACAAATGATCTGAATGAATTGGCGGAGATTTATTCTGCGGCAGATATTTTTGTGAATGCAACAAGAGAAGAAGTGTTGGGAATGGTAAATATTGAAGCATTGGCATGTGGAACACCGGTCATAACCTTTAAATCAGGTGGAAGTCCGGAATGTATTGATGATTCCTGTGGCATTATTGTGAAGAGTAATACAATTCATGAGTTAATAGAATGTATTGAAAAAATGACCAATTCAGATCAGTATAGTACAGAAAATTGTTTAAAACGTGCTGAACAATTTCAGGGAAAAGATACATTTCAAAAGTATATTAATATATATAAAAGAATGCTGTAAATAGTTTGGAAAATATGAATGATGTGGGGAAGAGGATATGCCATTCTTTTCAATCATAACTGTGACATATAATGCAGAAGAAGAAATAAAAAGAACTTTAGATTCAATTGAGAGTCAGATTTATAGTGACTATGAATATGTTTTAGTAGATGGAAAATCAACAGATAAAACACTGGAATTAGTTAGTGCATTTTATCAAAAAATGCATCAGAAGAGTATAGGAGTGCATATTATCTCAGAAGAAGATAACGGCATATATAATGCAATGAATAAAGCATTAAAATATGTTAAGGGGAAATATTATATATTCTTAAATGCAGGTGACTATTTTGCAGATAATAGAGTGCTGTATAATGTGAAAACTAGGTTACAGACGATACAGTGTGATATTTTATATGGGGATGTTATATTAAAAAGAGAAAATTATTATAAATATGAAACGGCTAGGAATATTCAAAGTATAAAAAAGGATATGCCGTTTTGTCACCAGAGTGTCTTTGTTGCTGAGAAGGTGTTTCGTAACTTATCATATGATGAAAAATATAAGATATGTGCAGATTATGATTTGTTTATAAGAGCATATAGTGAGGGGTATATATTTGCGTATATAAACATTGCGATTTCAGTATATCTGATGGGTGGTTATTCTGCAAATAATGGTTCTTATGTATATTGGATGGAAAGAGCTAAAATCAGTTATTTATACGGAGAATGTTCGGAGAAAGAGTATATTGATAGAATATCACAAGTTGAAAAGAAGTATCGCCACGAGAAAAAATTAAACATATTAAAGAAATGTATTCCGGATTGTATTATTAGTTTGGGAAGAAAAATATTACTAAAAAAAGGCGGATGGGAAGAAAAAAATATGTAAAGAAAAATGAAATCCACAAATGGTTTGATAAGGATGAAGGCCAAATATGAAAAAAACCAATATGCTTTTTCAAAGTAAAGATAATTTATTACATGATATAATTTATAGTGGTTTGTGTAAACCAATTTCGATGGTAATTAGCTACATATACGTGCCTATTATTATGAATTATTTAGGCGTAGAAAGATATGGTATATGGACTACCATTATGTCTATATTATCATGGATTAGCTTTTTTGACATTGGAATTGGAAATGGATTACGAAATAAGTTAACGGATGCAATTGCACTCAAAGAAAATGAGAAAGAAAAAAAACTAATATCTTCTGCGTACGCGTTTATTGCAACTATTATGATCTTGGCGATTACAGTTTTTTGCGCAGTGGCTATACAAGTTGATTGGAATAGGGTATTTGGAATAACTAACATAGATGAAAATTTAACCGTAGTTGTATGTATTAGTGCTATTTTTATGGTACTGAATTTTATCTTGTCGATATGTAAAAATATAATATATGCTTTGCAAAAGGCTGCATATGCAAGTGTAATGGAATTGGTAACACAGATACTCAGTGTTTTAGGGGTACTTATCATTATGCGAGTGACTCCGGGGAATTTATTCTCATTGGCGTTAATTTATGGATTATCAATGACTATTGTAAATATTTCAGCAAGTATAATACTCTTTAGGAAAAACCGCAACCTAAAACCTGATATTCATTATATTAGATTAAAAGAAGGAAAAAGCCTGACTAATTTAGGACTACAGTTTTTTGTAATCCAAATATGTGCTTTGGTTTTATTTACTACAGATAATTTAATAATATCGTATTTATACGGAGCTGCTGATGTAACACCCTATTCGACGGTAAATAAACTCTTTACTGTGATAAGTAGTATTTATACATCATTGTTAGCACCAATATGGACTGCAACAACAAAAGCAAAGACTGAAAAACGATGGGATTATCTTCTGAATATTATAAAGAAAATGATAATTGTAATGATTCCATTTGTTATAGGTGCTGTTATTTTAGCTATAGTATTCAAATCATTATCTGGATTGTGGTTAGGAAGAAATCTACATTATACATATGGTCTAATACCTTTAGGTGCCTGTTATTGTATCCTTACAATATGGTGTAATATGATATCTTACGTGGCAAATGGATTGGAGTTAATGAAGGTTTCTATAATTCTGGCAATTATTCAGGCTAGTGGAAATATCCCAATGTCACTTATATTTGCAAGGGTATTGAATATGGGAATAGCAGGAATTTTATGTGGAACAGTATGCTCGATGGCAATTTCTGCAATAATTCAGCCAATAGCTGTTTTTTCTTATATTGAAAAGAAAAAGAAGGAGATTTAGTATATTTTCATGAATGTTATATATGATTATCAAATCATGATTGGACAAAAATATGGAGGAATATCTAGATATTTTTATGAGTTAATACAGAGATTTTCTGTGGCAGATGGAATATCTCCAAGATTATATTGTGTCTTTAATGATAATGCATATTTTAGGGGGAATAGAAGATCAATATCATATTCAAGAGTTAGAGGCAGAAGAAGTATAAATAAAATGATAATAAAGTTTATGCTGTCTTTTTCTAAGTATGACATTTTTCATCCGACCTATTATGATCCGTATTTCCTGGATTATAATAAAGGAAAACTGGTGTTAACAGTATATGATATGATTCATGAATTAATGCCATATTATTTTTCTCAGGAGGATTCCACTGTGGAAAATAAAAAGAAATTGATTTATAAAGCTGATAAAATTATAGCAATTTCTGAGAATACTAAGAGGGATATTTTAAAACTGTATCCTGATATTGATCAGAATAAAATATCAGTTATATACATAGGAAGTAATTTTAAACCGATAAAAAATAATAAACTAGATTGCAGATTCCCGCAAAGGTATGTTCTTTTTGTTGGAACCAGAAGAATATATAAGAACTATCTAAATTTTTATGAAAGTATGAAACCAATATTGCAGATGGATTCCAGCCTTCACCTTGTTTGTGCAGGGGGAGGGGCATTTACTCAGGAGGAAATAGATTTACAAAAGGATAATATTGATAGAATTCATCAAGTAAATATAGATGATGTAGCATTAAGTTATGCATATTCACATGCACAATGCTTTGTGTTCCCTTCTCTGTATGAAGGTTTTGGGATACCAACATTAGAAGCCTTTGCATGTAATTGCCCAGTTGTTTTAAGTAATGCGAGTTCAATGCCAGAAGTCGGTGGAGATGCTGTTGTATATATTAATCCATATGATATAGCTGACATGACAAAAAAGATAAAAATGGTATTAGATAATGAGGATATGCGTAAAGATTTAATCAAGAAAGGAAAAGAACAATTAAAAAAATTCGATTGGGATAAGATCGCGACTCAGACGTTAGATTGTTATAGGGAGGTCATAGAAGGGATGTGAGAGCATAATGAATAATGTTTTGATTTTTGGATGTAATGGATTTGTTGGAAAATATCTAGCAAGTGAATTTGGGCATAGTGGTTATAGAGTGTTTGCTTCGGGGCGCCTAGAATGCGATGAAAGCTTAAACAGATGCGTTAAAAGTTATATAACCGCAGATTTGACAGATTTTGAAAAAGTATGTGATTTAATTGCGGATGTAAAACCTGATATGATTATTAATTTGGCAGCTGTTAGTTCTGTAGCTGAATCTTGGAGCATGCCGCAGAGAACAGTAGAAATAAATTTAGTAGGAACACTTAATATTCTAGAGGCAGTTAGAAAATTAAGGCTTGATCCCAAAATATTATTGGTTGGATCTAGTGAAGAATATGCAATTTCAAATAATAAAATGAACGAAAAATTTCCGATTGCTGCAAATAATCCATATGGTTTATCTAAGGTAGCGCAGGAACATTTTGCAGAGTTATATAGAAAAGAATATGGACTTAGGATTATATGCACTAGAACATTTAATCATACGGGATATGGACAATCAGAAGCATTTGCAATTCCAAGTTTTGTAAAACAGGTTGCAAGGATTCATAATAGTGGAAAGCCTGGGACAATAAAGGTAGGTAATTTGGATGTAAGAAGGGATTGGGGTGATGTCAGGGATATGGCTAAGGCATATCGTATGATTCTTGAGAGTGAATCGAAAGAAATGATATTTAATGTGGGAAGCGGTTATATTTATCGTTTGAGTGATATATTGAATTATATTATATCATTAAGCAATCAAACGATAAATGTTGAAATTGATCCAACCAAATTGCGACCAATAGACAATCCTGTTATTTGGTGTGACAATTCAAAAATAAGAAAAGAAATTGGATGGGAGCCTCAATATACAGTTTATGATGCAATAAATGAGATGTTTAATAAAATGACAGGAAATTGAGAAGTGAATAACGCTATTTTATAATCTCCTGTAGAAAAAAGGAGGTTATATCTTGGTGGGTTAATAAATATTAAAATATGAGGTGTAAAATAGTGTCGTTGTTTAAAGATAAAACACTGATGATAACCGGTGGAACAGGTTCTTTTGGAAATGCTGTTTTAAATAAGTTTTTAAGGACAGATATAAAAGAAATCCGTATCTTTTCCCGGGATGAAAAGAAGCAGGATGATATGCGTCATGAATATCAGACCAAAATGCCGGAAGTTTCAGATAAGATAAAGTTCTATATTGGTGATGTCCGTGATTTACAGTCTGTAAGAAGTGCAATACACGGAGTTGATTACATATTTCATGCAGCGGCATTGAAACAGGTGCCTTCTTGCGAGTTTTTTCCAATGGAGGCAGTTAAGACAAATGTGCTTGGAACGGACAATGTTCTGACTGCTGCGATTGAAGCGGGAGTCGAGTCGGTCATATGTCTTTCAACTGATAAGGCAGCGTATCCAATTAATGCAATGGGGATTACAAAGGCATTGGAAGAAAAAATTGCATTAGCAAAATCCCGGATATCGGGAAAAACAAAGATATGTTGTACGCGCTATGGTAATGTGATGTGTTCACGCGGATCTGTTATACCTCTCTGGATTGATCAGATTAAATCGGGGAATCCAATTACTGTAACAGAGCCATCTATGACGCGCTTTATTATGTCGCTTGATGAAGCGGTAGATCTTGTAATGTTCGCTTTTGAACATGGTGAAAATGGAGATCTTTTGATCATGAAAGCACCCGCCTGCACAATTAAAACGCAGGCAGAAGCAGTTTGTGAACTGTTTGGTGGTAAGAAAGAAGATATTAAAATAATCGGTATTCGTCATGGTGAAAAGATGTATGAGACACTTTTGACAAATGAGGAATGTGCAAAAGCAATTGATAAAGGTAATTTCTATCGTGTCCCGGCAGATAAACGCAGCCTTAACTATGATAAATATTTTAAGGATGGAGATGCCGGGAGAAATACACTGACAGAGTTCAATAGTAATAATACTACTTTGTTGAATCTGGAAGAAACAAAGGAAATACTTGCCAGGTTACCGTATATTCAGGAAAGAATGGCAGAAGAATAAGGTTTGCCAGTTGTTTCAAAGGAGAGTAATGACAATGGAACATCATTTTCGGTGGAATAATAATGGAAAAACGAAGATCTGCATCGGGCTTGGAACTCGTCCGGAGATTATTCGGCTTGCAGCGGTGATCAGAAGATGCAGAGAGTATTTTGATACTTGCGTGATTTATTATAACCAGAACTGGGACAAAAATCTTTCAACTGTATTCTGGGAGGATTTTGAACTGAAAAATACCTTTGACGAGTTTGGACCGGATATATTGGTTCCTGTTGTAGGCGATAATCTGGGCGTAACTTGCGGAAATATTATTGCACGTAGTTATGAACTGTTATCGGAATTACAGCCGGATGGCTATTTGGTATTGGGAGATACTAATTCGTGTCTTTCTGCTATATCAGCTAAACGGTTACATATTCCGCTTTTCCATATGGAAGCGGGCAATCGCTGTAAGGATGAGTGTCTGCCGGAAGAGACAAATCGACGCATTGTGGATGTAATCTCTGATGTAAATCTGTGTTATTCTGAATTTGCCCGTAAATATCTGGCTGATACGGGACTTCCCAAGGAAAGAACTTACATGACAGGATCACCAATGGCTGAAGTAATCCATGGGAACCTTGAGAAAATCGAAGCATCTGATGTGTTGGAAAGACTGGGGCTGGAATCTAATAAGTATATTCTTCTTTCAGCTCACCGGGAAGAGAATATTGACACAGAGAAGAATTTTATTAGTTTGTTTACAGCTATTAATGCGCTGGCAGAGAAATATGATATGCCTATTTTGTATTCCTGCCATCCGAGGAGCCGTAAAAGATTGGAGAAGAGCGGATTTAAACTTGATTCCAGAGTCAGGGTCAATGAGCCGCTGGGATTCAATGATTATAATTGCTTGCAGATGAATGCTCTGGCAGTTGTATCCGATTCGGGAACGTTACCGGAAGAGTCTTCTTTTTATCTTTCTATTGGACATCCAATAGCAGCTGTCTGTATACGCACGTCTACAGAAAGACCGGAAGCACTCGAGGCTGGTGATTTTATTTTAGCAGGCATTACAACGAAAGAACTGTTAAATGCAACGGATATGGCAATTGAGATGAAACAAAATGGTGTATTTGGCAGACCGTGCCCGGACTATGTAGATGAGTCTGTTTCTATGAAGGTAGTCAGGATCATTCAGGGATATACAAATGTAGTTAATAAAATGGTATGGCGAAAGGATCAGTAAAGCGGATAGGGAGTACACTATGAAAATCTTGGTAACGGGTGCAAAAGGTATGGTGGGGACAGCACTTGTCAATAACTTGAAAAATATTCGTGACGGAAAGAATAAAACGAGACCCGCAATTGTAATTGATGAAATTTATGAGTATGACACAGATTCGATACCGGATGATTTGGATCAGTATTGCAGGAAGGCGGATTTTGTATTTCATCTGGCAGGAGTAAATCGTCCGGAAAAATCAGAAGATTTTATGAAGGAAAATTTCGGTTTTACATCGGATTTGTTAAAAAAATTACAAAAATACAATAATAAAGCCACAATTATGCTGGCTTCTTCTATTCAGGCTTCGCTTGCCGGCAGATTTGTAAATTCTGAATATGGACGATCCAAAAAAGCCGGAGAGGAATTGTTTTTTGCATATGCGGAAGAAACAGGGACAAGAGTGGCAATTTATCGATTCCCCAATATTATGGGACATTCCAGACCGAAGTATAACAGTGCAGTATCAACATTTTGCTGGGCAGTGGCAAATGATGAAGAATTCACTGTAAATGACAGAAATACGGAACTGGAACTATTATATATTGATGATCTTGTAGAAGGTATGTTTGATCTCTTAGAAGGCAAAGAACAACATTGCATATTTGATGGTGTGAAAACGGTTCTTGATGAATCTGGAAAGTATTGTTGTATTCCGGTAACGCACAGAGTAACTCTGGGAGAAATAGTTGATTTGCTACAGGAGTTTAAAAAGCAACCTTCAACGCTTATGATACCTAAGATGCCGGAAGGATCGTTTACAAAGAAATTATATAGCTTATATCTGACGTATCTGCCGGTTGAAAAAATGAAATATGCATTGAAAATGAATGTGGATGATCGAGGAAGTTTTACGGAATTAGTGCACACACAGGATTGTGGTCAGGTGTCAATCAATATTTCCAAGCCTGGTATTACGAAAGGACAGCATTGGCACAACTCAAAATGGGAAATGTTTATTGTAGTAGCAGGACATGGATTGATTCAGGAGCGAAATATCAACACAGGAGAAATCGTAGAATTTGAAGTGACGGGTGAAAAAATAGAAGCAGTATATATGATTCCGGGGTGGACACACAATATTATCAATCTTTCGGAAACAGAAAATTTAGTTACGGTTATGACATGCAATGAGGTTTTTAATCCGGATAGACCGGATACATTTTATGAAGTGGTGTAATATGGAGATGATGCAAAAAGAGCGGAATTCCAATTATGAGATGTTAAGAATTTTAAGTATGTTACTGATTGTAATGAGTTATTGTGATGAAATATTTGGATTATCGGATCTATATGGTGACACGTTGGGGGTATATAAAATGATAACCGACTGGCTTCATATAGGAGGGCAAATTGGTGTTGGATGCTTTCTTCTTATTTCCGGGTATTTCATGGTGGATAAAAAAATCGACTTGAAAAAAATACTTAAAATATGGGGAGAGGTAGTATTTTATACTATATTAATATGGATAATTTGGATTATTTATCAGCTTATTAGCGGAGATTTTGATTGGATATTGGCGGCTGATGAAATAAGTTACGCTTTGTTCCCGGTTTTATCAGGACATTATTGGTTTATTACTGCGTATATAATTTTAATGGTTTTGTCGCCTTATATAAATATATTATTGCAGGCATTAACGAAAACGCAGTATCAAGCTTTTTTGGCTAGCTGTATTATTATTTTGGTTTTATTGAGAGGTGGAGTTCCCGGAATATTTGCCGGAATGTTTGAAGGGAGAATGTATTCGGTAATTCTTATGTATATAATAGCGGGATATATAAAAAGGTTTATTCCTATGAAAGCCGGGTCATTTCTTAAGCATATATGTATAGCGTTTTCCTTTTACATACTAATGTTTATGTCTTTTTATATGATAACGTATTGGGGATTAAAACTTAAAGATAAATCAATATTGGATATGAAGTATTTTTATAGGGAATTAAATAGTCCGTTTACGGTTCTTATTTGTATAGAATTATTTATAGGATTTGGCAGTTTAAAAACATATTATAACAAAACTATAAATACTATAGCCGGGGCTACATTGGGTGTTTATCTTCTACATAGTAACAGATTGCTGGAGAAGGGGTTGCACATACTTTTTCCATTATACAAAGAACAGAATCCAATATTGTTAATCTTGTATTCTTTATTGGCGGTAATGATTATTTATGTCATGGGGACTGCAATTGATTTAATAAGAAAGAAATCCGTTGAAAAGATCTGGCTGCGGTTTCTGAATCGAAATATTAAGGAATGTGTTAAATGAAATATAAGTTGTTGAACTTATTTGAAAGATTCAATAATAAAGAAATGAAAAATGCTGGTTGGCTGATAAGCGGAAGGCTGATACAGATGGTGCTTTCTTTTGTAATCAGTATACTTACAGCAAGATATTTGGGACCTGCAAATTATGGAATTATAAATTACGCAGTAGCTTATGTCATTTTTTTCACTTCATTATGTACATTAGGGATTGATTCGGTTATTATAAAAAATTTCGTTGATCAACCAGAAGAACAGGGAGAAACAATTGGAACAACTCTGGCATTAAGGGCACTGTCAAGCATATTGTGTTTCATAGCAATAATTGTGATAGTATGTCTGGTTGACCGGGGGGAAACAACTACAATTTATGTAACGGTTTTATGTAGTATTGCTTTATTATTTCAGATATTTGACACTTTTAATTACTGGTTTCAAAATAGATATGAGTCAAAAGTCACCGCCATTTCTATATTAATTTCATATCTTGTGACTTCGGTATATAAAATATTTTTGTTAATATGCAATAAAGACATATACTGGTTTGCATGTGCCAATGCTTTGGAAAGCTTGTGCTTGGCGATAGGGCTTTTACTTGCGTACAGAAGCCACGGGGGTCCGCATTTATCGGTTTCATTTAGGAAAGCAAGACAATTGTTAAAAAGCAGCTATCACTATATTTTGTCGGGAATGATGATTGCTATTTATGGACAAACGGATAAACTGATGTTGAAACAGATGTTGGGAGAAAAAGAAGTGGGGTATTATTCATTAGCGACATCTCTCAATTCGGTATGGGTGTTTATTCTGATGGCATTTATAGATTCTTTTTATCCAACTATAGTAAAACTATATCAAATAGATAAAGAAAAATATGAAAAGAAAAATATTCAATTGTATTCTATGATAATTTATATGTCCGTTGTGGTAGCTGTCTTTTTTATTTTATTTGGAAAATTAGTAATTGGTAAAATTTATGGAGAAGCGTATCTGCCGGCAGTAGGACCACTCAGAATTGTTACGGGATATACGATTTTTGCATATTTGGGAGTGGCGAGGAATGCATGGATAGTCTGCGAAAACAAACAAAAATATTTGAAATATATGTATTTTATTGCTGCAATAATAAATGTTGGTTTAAATAGTTTATTGATACCCATCTGGGGCGCATCCGGGGCTGCACTGGCATCATTGCTTACCCAAATTGGCACAAGTTTCTTATTGCCGCTATTTATACCGGAGATGAGAAAAAATGTTGTGTTGATGTTAAAGGCTTTAAAAATAACGGCATTATACCGCAGTTGATTGTATGGAATTATAAATGAGGTATTGTTTATATGGATAAAGTACAAGTTTTAGTTGCAACCATGAACCAAAAGGATCATTCTTTATTGCAAAAAATGAATATACATTCTGATGTGCTGGTAGGAAATCAATGTGATGAGAATAAAATAGAACACTTTATATATGGAAATAACAAAGCATCCTATTATTCTTTCGCGGAAAAAGGGGTGGGATTAAATAGGAATAATCTTTTGATGCGTGCAACTGGTGATATATGTCTTTTCGCAGATGATGATATGCGATATGTTGATGATTATGTAAATGTTGTAAAAGAAACATTTCGGAAATGCCCCGATGCGGACGTTATTGTTTTTAACCTGATTGAAAAGGTACCTGAAAGATATATTATAAGGAAATGTGCCAGAGTTAGATTTTATAATTATCTAAGATATGGAACCGCAAGAATAGCCGTGAGAACCAAAAGAATCCGAGAAGAGGGAATCTTTTTCCATTTATGTTATGGCGGGGGAACGGAACACTGTCATGGGGAAGATAATTTGTTTTTGACGGAATGCCTCAGACATGGATTAAAAATATATGCAATGCCGGTGTATATTGCTGAATTATTGGAAGACCGGGAGTCAACATGGAATAGAAAATATGATGATTCCTATCTGAAGGATCAAGGTTGTTTATACTATGCAATATCAAAAAAAATTTGGAAACTACTTTGCTTTCAGGACGCAATCAGACATACGAAGCTCTATCATATGCCGGCTATATGTGCGTATAAGAAAATGACAAAGAAGGGACAGAACAAGGATAAAAATGAAATCTGTTAAATTTCTGACAACACTAATACCGTCGAAAGAATATGACGTGGTGCGATCAAAATCTACGCATACGATGAGTGATGCAGCAAGTGCACTTCAGTGGCATATTTATGAAGGTTTAAGCTGCCATTTCCCGGAAAAAATTCAGATTATAAATGTAATGCCAATATATAGCTATCCTCAATATTATAGTGATCCGTTTATAAAAAGAGAGAGCTTTGAAGAAAAGGGAAATGTACATATAAATGTAGGGTTTTGTAATGTGAAATTATTGAGAAAAATTTCGATGGCTCATCAAATATATAAAGAACTGATGAAAGCATTTTCTGAGGTAGAGGAAGGCATCTTATTTGTATATACTATAGGAGATGCTTTTATACAGGCTGTAGAGAAGTTTAAAAAAAAGAAAAAAATAACAGTTTGTGCTATTATAGCAGATTTGCCGGAAATGTCGGATTTGTCTTCAACAAAAGGGAAAGTGGAGAAATTATGGAATGTTGTGGCAGCACATAAGTCATATAGATATTTAAAATGTATTGATGCATATGTTCTGCTTACAGAATATATGGCCGATTATTTGCATATAAAAAATAAACCATATTGTGTTGTGGAAGGAATTGCCACAGACCCGGTGGAATATAAAACTGTACAAGCGAAAGGTAAAAAAGATTCAGAAAAGCGTATAATTCTTTACACGGGAACACTGCATGAGAAGTTTGGAATCCTTACTTTAATAGAAGCATTTCAACAAATAGAAATGAAAAATTATGAATTGCAAATATGTGGGATGGGAGACTGTGAAGAAAAAGTAAGAGAAGCAGAAAAAAAAGATCCCAGAATAAAATTTTACGGACAGATATCAAGAAAACAGATATTGGAGCTTCAGGCCGGAGCTACGGTTTTAGTAAATCCGCGTCAGAATGTGGAAGAATTTACAAAGTATAGTTTCCCCTCCAAAATAATGGAATATTTGTCTTCGGGGATCCCTGTCATTGCTTATAAATTAGATGGCATCCCAAAGGAATATGATGAAGTAATCCTGTATGTCGAGGGAAATGAGGCAATACATTTAAAAGAAAAAATGATAGAAGTGTGCGAGATGAGTGAAAAGGAACGGAAGGAAATCGGAAATAAAGGAAAAGAATTTGTATGGAGAGAAAAAAACAGTATAAAACAGACGGAGAAAATCGTTAATATGATTCAAAATATTTCATAATATTAATTCAACAATAATGATCCAGGCTTGCGGCTTCTGTCGAACCATATCTTTATGATGCCGCATGCGGCATATCTGTTCATCTATTAGAAAATCCATGCTTGCAATAAAATAATAGGAAGTACATATGAAGAGTTACGAATTAGAATTACAGCGGGCAGGAAGAAATAAAAATACGCAGATTAATATTGGCTATGTGAATAGCAGTAAATATCGAAAGAAATTTGATGCCATATCAGATTCAAAAGAATTAAACAGATTGCTTTATCATTTAGCCAAAAAGATGTTATTACATAGAAGCGGAACAGAATATGAGGATATGTACTGGATAGATCTTGATACATTATCAGTAGTAGCAAAGGAAATAACAACCGATTCCGTTAAAGAAATATCATATTCAAATAAGACCATAAAAATTGTGGAAGAATATAAAGCAGATCCTGAGAAAAGACTTTTAACATTACACACACATCCAAGCAGCTTCCCTCCAAGCATACCTGATTTTAATGCAAACTTCCAAAATGGATATAATATGGGACTGGTTATCTGTCATGATGGAAAGATATTTCTGTATGCGGCAGAGGAAGAAATTAGTGAAACGTACTATGATTTGTTGGTTGCGAAAAAAATGCACCAAGGATATAATGATTATGAAGGAAGATATACAGCTCTCATGGAGATGCAGGAAAAGTTTGGAATTATATTTAAGGAGGTAATGGTATATGATAATGGAAAATGATGAATTTAAAATCCCTAAGAAGTATTGTAAAATGTCCATTGCCCAAATAGAGCAGGAAGCAGAAAAAGTCTTAAAGGAAATCCAAAGTGCGCCAAGAAACATACGACGAAAGAAAAAGGCTGCACGGGGCTGTAAGGACATACGATTTTATTTATAACAGCAGAAGGGAAGGCGAGCAGCCTTCCCTTTTTTGGCCAAATATGTCAAAAATGATACCGAAAATGCAGCAACCGGAAAAAATCCTTTACACATCCATTTTTTTAGTGTATAGTTTGAAACGATTATTACAGGACGCTAGGGGAAGTAGTATGGCAAAATATTTGGTTATTGTGGAATCACCGGCAAAGGTGAAGACAATTAAAAAATTTTTGGGCAGCAATTATGAGTGAATAATCCGGCTTCCGTGTCCATGCTGTCCGGCGAAAGGAAACCGTGATTCCGTTTTCTAGGAAACCACTATTCCGGAGGTGGAAACCATGAGTGTGTGAATAAAACTCTGTAAATGTAATCTTCTATGATAATGATTGGGCTGAAGGCTCTCAAATGAGCATTCAGCCCTTGCTTTATATATAACAGTGTCGATTCGAGCATGTCAAGAGCAGGCGAAAATTTCCGCCTGTAAAACAAGCTTTAAAGTTACTATTCGGGCAATCGG
>NZ_JAHLPN010000013.1 GCF_018917935.1 Kineothrix sp. MSJ-39
CCGATTGCCCGAATAGTAACTTTAAAGCTTGTTTTACAGGCGGAAATTTTCGCCTGCTCTTGACATGCTCGAATCGACACTGTTATATATAAAGCAAGGGCTGAATGCTCATTTGAGAGCCTTCAGCCCAATCATTATCATAGAAGATTACATTTACAGAGTTTTATTCACACACTCTGGATGAATGGCTTCTATTGAAACCAACGGAATCAGAGCAAAGAGATATATTCGAGCTACTCCATCGTAGACGCAAGAAATCTTCAACGATTTTCTGTTCCCAGTATGAGTTCGAGGAGTGGTACGATCAACTGGGTGGTGATGCCAGTCCTCTGGCAGATGCAATCATTGACCGTATTGCTCATGACAGTTATCGCATTAACATTACAAGTATTGATGCTGAACATGACATCTCAATGCGTGAGGTTTATGGATTAGCCAAGACATTACGCGAGTAAACTCGCATAAGCGGTTCCCACCAGCCCGGACAGACGGTTTCCCGTCTGCCGGACTGGCGGTGTTACCGCACAAGAATATTCACATTTACAGAGTTTTATTCACACACTCTTGTGCCACCAGTGTTGTCACAATTTCATTATTGTATCATGAAAAATATAAATACACAAAAACAGGAAACGACTATAATCGCAATCACTCAAGTAAGAGACAAAAAACACTTTTACCATGATTGGTAAAAATATTTTTATTTTAGTGACACAATTTTAAAATTTTTATTAATTTGTGGCACTAACTTACACTAATATTTACTTTTCCCAATAGAAAATCAACAATATTTATATGAGAAATTCCATCTCTAGAATAATCGAATCTATCTAATGAAAATACATACTTAGGAGCTGCATCGCTTATAGGCTTAAATGCTCCAAACTCTCGTTCAATCGTTTCTCTGCTTCCAAGATAATATGCAACTTGAATAAAACATTTTTTACGACCATCAATAACAACAAAATCAATTTCACCCTTGTATGTTTTTCCTGTAAATACCTCATAATCCCTTGAAACCAGTTCATTATAAATGATATTCTCTAAGAAAAAAGTATCTTCAAAATTTACCAAATTTGTATTTATCATACGAAAACCTGTATCAACAGCGTACTGTTTTTCAATATATGACATTGCTTGCTTTCCCACAATATTGAATCTTTTCACTCGATCTATCAGGCACGCTTTGTCCATCTTGTCAAGATATCTGTATATTGTTTTACGGTCTAGACTTTCTCCATTTTGATTTTCAAAATAGTTTTCTATATTTTTACTTGAAAATTCTTTTCCAGCATTTGCCATAATATACCCTGCTATCTTTTCAAAATTCTGCCTATTTATTTTTGATCTATCAGTTATGATATCTTTATCAAGGATGCCAAAATATGTTTGTTCAAGATATCTCTTAATATCACTTTCTTTAGAAAATGAAAATCTCAATGGGAATCCACCCCAATTGATATAATCAATAATAAATTCATCGGGTGTCTGATTTTTTCCAATTATTTTAATATATTCATAACTTTCCGCAAAAGAAAATGGCATTATCCTAAATTCAACACACCGCCCCACCAAAAGTGTTGCCATCTTTCCTGACAACAGTTTAGAATTACTGCCTGTAATAAAAATATCACAATTAATTGTAGCCCTCAAAGAAGCCAATACCTTTTCAAAACTTCTCACATGCTGAATTTCATCAAGGAATATTAAATATTTATCTTTATCCTTGATTTGTTTTATTATATAGTTATTCAGTTTTTCAGATGTACGGATTTTTTCAAACTGTAAATCTTCAAAATTAATCCGTATAATATGTGTCTTATCAAAACCATTTGAAACAAACTCTTCTTCAATCTGCTCAAGCAGAATAGATTTACCACAACGTCTTACGCCTGTTAAAACTTTTATCAGATCAACATCGTAATACGGACGAATTTTTTGTAAATATCTTTCACGTTTAATATACATACGCATTTACTCCTAAAATAGATTGCTATTATTATGCCACAAATTTAAAATTTTTCAAGATTTGTGGCACATATTTATTTAATCATAAATTCCATCCCTTCCATACATCAGGCTGATATCCAAGTGTAGATTGCTTTCCATTTATTTCTTACTACTAGTGTTTTAATTATCTGTAGACTCTCAAGTACCTTTTCAAGCTTATCTTCATCTGTAATATACTTAATAAGAGCAAGTAAATCCTTGTCTTTCCCATCCCAGTTAATCATATTCTCTAATCCACCATTTTCCTGAGCTACTGAATTAAATTCCCCTTGCTCATGCCTTTTTCTTTCATATCAATAAACTGATACTTTATGCCACGCTCCTTGAAGAAACGTTCTGCTTTCTTTGTATCGTTGCATTTCTTTGTTCCAAATATCTGTATATTCATTTCAATTTTCCTCTCTATACTACCTGTAGAATGGTCCTTAAAACTTACTTGCCTACCATCAAAAGATTTCGCTACCTAAATCTCCACAGTCTATATTATTCCTTATCTATTTGCCCATATACCTTCCTTAAATACCACCCATTTCAGAATAATAATTCTTCAAATCTTCTTGAAGTTGTATTTTTACTTTGTCCCAATCTTCTTTTCCCATCTGACTATACAAAGCATGATTCATCGCAATCACACTTAAATCCTTCGAATAATAGAGAAATCTTTTTCGCTCAAATTTTTCAAATGGATTGGTAAGCATATTCCTGCAAATTGCTTTTCGATCCTTAAGCATTTTTTCATTATACGGGCAGGTACTTCGATCTACCTGAAGCCCCCGCCTTATTCTATCCTGATAAAATGCAATATAATCATCTAAAACATCATCTATTTTTGCATCTCCGATAGAATTAATATATTTAATAACCGCCAGCATAAACGGCATCTTATAGGACAGGGAATAATCTCTTTCCTCTAAAAAATCAAAAAAATCTTGTTTAATAGTGCTGTCATTATGCTCTTTTATATCCAACTCTTTCCGATACTTCTCTACGTCCTCCGGACTAAATAGATACAATGATTTACTTCCGAATCTATATTCTACAGTAGGCACCATCTTCTTCTTTTTGATCCAACTGGTTATAGTACCTGTACTGACAAAATATTCTCTGGCTACCTGTTCCTGACTTAAATAGCTGCCATACTTGTCCTCAAATGAATTGACATCGACCTCTGTAATACGCTCAATCTTTTCTTCTATTCCATCAATAACAATCATATCTCCGAGTGTATAATCCGTTCTTGTAATATCTCCAAAAGGAACATAATACGGATTAGCAAATATGGAATGCATATTACAAGCCTTTATCATCGCACCGTACTCATCAACGACATCAATTATAATGACATTTTTCTTTACGTCGGTTTTTCGCAGCCCCCTTCCTATCTGCTGCAAATAAAGTACCTTTGACAATGTAGGTCTGGCCATAACCAAGATTCCCAGTTCCGGATAATCCCATCCTTCTGAAATCATATTGCAAGTGCATAAAAACCTGATTTTCTTCTGTTTAAATCTCTCCATCAGTCCTATCGGATTCTTTGTCTGTCCGGTATAACTGGCAGATGTAATTCCAGCACTGTTAAGCAATTTCGCCATCTCATTGGCATGATTAACATTCACGCAAAAAATAACACCTTGTCGTAACCCCGCTTCTCCTGATGTAAAATACTCTTCAAGGACATTGACTATTAATTCATTTCTTGATGTAACTCTTATTCTCTTTTCAAGATCAGCATTCACATAATCCTTACCATTAAATCGAACTTGTGAGAGATCAATATTAGTTTCTATTCTGTATACATTTGCTTTTGCAACTATTTCCTTCTCCATTGCTTCCTTTAAAGATAAAGAAGTAGAATACGTACCAAAAACTGTCTCCAATTTTTTCTTATCAGGTCGTTGATCCGTAGCCGTAAGCCCAATGGTAAATCCTGTGTTAAAATATTGAATAACCCGCTTTAATACAGGGGCTACTGCATGATGTGCTTCATCTACTACAAGATAATCATAATAATCTGGCTGTACATCAGTATAATGCCTCATCATATATGCATATGTCTTTATCTCAATTTTATCTTTTAACTCCGGTAAGGATTTTTTTATTCTTTCTTCCCAGTCCAAAAGAATATTAACCCCCGGCACCAGAATCAAACCTTTAAAATTTTGTTTCTTTCCTGCATATTCTCGTAAGTCTTCCTCCACTATTTTTGATTTACCAGCCGCAGTAGGCAATACAATTAAAAAGGCTTTTATTCCAGCCTCTCTTCGTTTTCTGATTTCTTGCAAGCTTACAGTTTGATGTTCGTATAGCGCAACTTTTCTATCTATTTTTATTCCATCATTCACAAACTCGGAAGTGTCATTTCCAAAGTATTGCTTAATATCATCTTCAATACGGTTCTCAAAAGCACAATCTTCTGTAGAAAATCGAAACAGCTTTATTCCCCACAATGTACAAGTATTCTGCTTTTTTAACTGATTTCTATATTTTTCTTCTCCAATGATTTGTGGATGATGATAGGTAACTCCATTTTCTTCAACGGCATATTTTCCATTTCTGGTTCTTACTAAATAATCAAGAAAATAATTCTTTCCACATTCATCACAAATACTATATTCTCGTGATAAATATTTTAAAGCATTCATTCCATATGCATTTGAAAAATTTTTCTCAAAATGAAGTTCCAACGGTGAAACATCTAACTGTTCTCCCCTATCACCAACAGTAACCAGATAATCCCCTGATAGTGCAATTTCTTCTTTTGAAAGATATTGCTCAACTTCAGCATGTGTATAACCTAAAAAACGGAAAACTCTTTTAAACTGATGCATATAATTGTTCTGCTTATCCGTAATTAACATGTACGAGAAAATCGGTTTTTCCGGATCATGCATACAAATATCTTCATCAATAATAACCATATCTGTACCATTATCATAAAACCTCGACTGCCCACCATTCGGATATTTCACCTGTTCTCTCAAAGAAAAATCCGGATATTGAACTAAAAAGCTATCTTTCGTAGAATTAAATTTAGCCACTTTTCATCTTCCCTTCCCGGTCTTACATCTCCAGTAATCCAGTATTCCTCTATCGCCATTTCCTTCACATCTTTTACAAAGTCAGTGAACTCATCTATCGTAAAATCAGTGAAAAATCTTCCGTTTCTTTCTCCCTCAAAATTTCCATATTTGAATGATGTATATATAATTCCATCTGATTTTAAAGCCCTACTCATCTTATTCATTACTATTCTTAATTCATCTTTCGGTAGATGAAGAATAGACGAACAAGCCCATATTCCATCATAGTAATCTACATCATCTAAATCTTGAAACAACATCTGCTTTACCTTAATCCCTGTATATTCACTTGCATATTTACAAAGTTCTCCCGATCCATCTGTTGCTGTAACATCAAATCCAGACTTTAGGAAATACAGAGTGTCTCTTCCGGATCCGCAACCAAAATCAAGAATCTTTTTTCCAGATAACAGCTGAAGAAACTTATCCTGTACTTCTTTAAAATTTACCGTAACTGTTCCTTCAATAAATGAATCTGCATTTTGGTTGTAATAATTTAACGTCTTATTTACCATAATTACCTCCGGATATCTCTACCAGAATGTCAATAATCAATTAAAGTGTATCATAATACTCTAATTTCAGCTATACTTTCAACAACCTTGCACACACTCCACCCATCAACAATAAATATAGCTTTTCCTTTTACCTTTACCTGTACTTTATCCATAGTAATTCCTCCCGCTTTACCAATCTTCTTCATCTTCATCCATTGCATCATCTACGCCATCTGCATAATCACAATCTCTTTCATATCTGTCATAGTCATAATCACCATCCATATAGATATCATCATAGCCATCATCATAAGAACTATATGTGCTCTTCTTTGTTGTAGTCCCTTTCTTGGTATCACTGCTATAAGAAGTTTTATCGTTTGTATACGATTTGCTGTTGTAGTTACTGCTGCTTGAACCCCAGTTGCTTGTACTGCTCTGTGAAGTACTGCCTGATGATGCTTTATCGCTATATGATGAACTGCTGCTTGACGTAGATGTAACACTGCTACTTCCCGTATACGGTTTATGCAAATAACAATAACTGCTTCCATTTGCCTGTTTATTATCGCATCCTGCCTCAATGCACTTAGGTTCTCTTGACACTCCTATTGAACCAATCACATACAAAATACCTGCTACTACAAAGAATATTGCCAGTCCCTGTCCCAATGAATTCTTCTTCATATGAATCAACCTCCTTAAAAAATTAAAAAACAGTAAGAGTTTATCTCTTAGTTCCTCCTAAGCTCCTCCTCAGGTCTCACACCCCTATTATACACGCACTATATGTCCAATAAAAAGGACTTCCATAGATTTCAGGCAAAAAACAAGAAACGCCTATAATCGCAAACGTGATTGCGTTTATAGTCGTTTCTTGTTTTTATCTCTCTAAATCTCTATATTCTTTTTATGATATCTCTTACTGCTCTTTTGTCAGCAGCAGCATAATATCATTGGAACGTGCAATGAACTTCGTCATAGCTTCCGGTGAAAGCGGTGCATTCTGCAGCACTGCCAGATCGTAAAGCTGTTCACACATCAGCATGACATTCTCGCCATCCTTATGCTCCATGATATACTGTACCAGCGGATGATTTGCATTCAGTACAAGTGTTGCACCGTCTTCGGAACCAAAGCCAGGCATCATGCCACCGCCGTACATCTTCATCATATCCTGCATACGTCTTGTTTCTTCGGAAATCGTAAGCATGGAGGCAACCTTCTTGTTTTTCAGCTTATCCAGCTTAACTGTCAGGTTTTCTCTCTTGAGTGCCTTCTTCATTGCCTTTTCGATCTCTTCTGCAGCTTCATCCAGTTCCTTCTGTGCCTTCTTGGAAGTCTTAGCCTTGAAGGAATCTGTCAGGTCTGCATCGATTCTCTTGAATTTCACATTCGGATTCTTGCTTTCCAGCTGTGATACAAACGGCTGATCAATGCTGTGTGTCAAAATGACTGCATCCATCTTTGCCTGTTTGAACATATTGATGTACTGGCTCTGCTGCTGTTCATCCGTTACATAGTAGATGATCTTCTCTTTCGGTTCTTCATCCTCTGTCTTTTCAGCATCTGCGTCTGCGTCTGCATCTACGACTTCAGCTTCTACCTGATTGCCATTCTCATCCGTTGCCTTTTCTTCTTCGCTGTCAATCGGCTTTGTCTCTAAGCATTCCGGTAATGTCTCATAATTGCCGTCCAAATTCTTGAACAGGATATAATCGTTCATCTTTTCACAGAACTTGTCATCCTTTAAGCAGCCGAATTTAATGAATGGGCTGATATCGTCCCAGTATTTCTCGTACTCTTCTTTATCGGTCTTGCACATACCGGAAAGCTTGTCTGCCACCTTCTTGGCAATGTACTCTGAGATTTTCTTGACAAATCCGTCATTCTGCAGTGCGGAACGGGATACGTTCAGCGGCAGATCCGGACAGTCGATAACACCCTTCAAGAGCATCAGAAATTCCGGAATGACTTCCTTGATATTATCTGCGATAAATACCTGATTATTGTACAGTTTGATCGTTCCCTCGATTGATTCATATTCCATGTTGATCTTCGGGAAGTATAAAATACCTTTCAGGTTAAACGGATAATCCATATTCAGATGGATCCAGAATAATGGCTCCTTATAATCCTTGAATACCTTGCGGTAGAAGTCAATATATTCTTCTCTGGTGCATTCATTTGGATGCTTTGTCCAAAGTGGATGTGTATCATTCATCAGTTCCGGACGTTTTTTGATACGGAGCTTTTTCACCTTTTCTGTCTTTTCAGGCTCGCCGTCCTTTGCCGGTGTCTTTACTTCATCTTCAAACTCTTCTACAACTTCATCAGTGTCCAGTTTTTCTTCCGGTTTGATGATCTGTACTTCTGTTTCTTCTGCCTTGCTGACATAAATTTCTGTTGGCATGAAAGAACAGTATTTCTTAATGACTTCTTTTGCCTTGTATTCATTACAGAATTCCAGGCAGTCCTCATTCAGATACAGTGTGATCTTTGTACCGACCTGATCCCAGTCGCCGTCTTCCATATCGAATTCGCTGCCACCGTCACATTCCCAGTGAACCGGCTTTGCATCTTTCTTATAAGACAGTGTATCGATCGTTACCTTATCGGATACCATAAATGCGGAATAGAAACCAAGTCCGAAATGACCGATGATCTGATCCTCATTTGTCTTGTCTTTATACTTTTCTATGAAATCAGTCGCACCGGAAAAGGCAATCTGGTTGATGTATTCATCTACCTCATCTTCTGTCATACCAAGACCGTTATCAATGATCTGGATCGTTTTTGCCTTTGGATCGAGTACAACCTTGATCTGATCCTTATATCCTTCCGGAAGCTCGTACTCTCCCATCATTTCCAGCTTTTTCAGTTTTGTGATCGCATCACAACCGTTTGAAATGAGCTCACGATAAAAAATATCATGATCGGAATAAAGCCATTTCTTAATAATAGGAAAAATATTATCACTGTTGATAGACAGTGAACCATGTGTCTGTGCCATAACTATCACATTCCTTTCTTACTTCAGTTTTCCCTGTTATCCAGTGTAGTCCTCCCTCATTTAAAAGTCAAGAAAAAATTAGCACTCATTTTAAATGAGTGCTAATAATCTGCTGTAATACTGATTATATGGGCATTTGCGCATTTCTAAAACTTTTATAAACTGCCCAGTTTTTCATTATAGACATCAAAAAATGTCTTGGTTGTCACTGCCTCATCATGGATAAAGGAGATATTCTTCCAGAGCTTTTCATTCAGATTCCGGATCTGTGTCTGCAGAAATTCATCATAAATCTGCGAGAACGCTTCTTCCTTTCTCTTTTCCATGATCTTCTGCTTATTGGCATCTGTCTGCTCTCTGTCAAGTGTCGAAATACATTTCAGGATATAATATCCGTCATCTGTTTCGATCAGGGAACTGATCTCTCCGTTTCCCAGATCAAAGGCTGCATCTTCAAGTGCCTTGGGCTTTTCGCCTTTTCCAAAAGAAACCGTGATCGAACTTTCTTCATTGTAGGTCTGCGCCAGTGTATCAAAATCTTCCCCGCTCTGCAGCTTACGCAGGATGTTTTCCGCACGCTGCTTTGCGAGTGCCTTACTTGCATCTGTATAAGGCGTTCTGTTACCGTCGCCATCCTGAGAATAGGTCTTGATCATGATCTGCTCCAGTGTCACTGTTCTTGCTTCATCATCGCTGATCTCCGGATTGGTATCCTGAATGATCAGATCATAAATCTTATTGGCAAGCGCATATTCCCGGTACATATCCTGTGTTTTTTTCTCAGTCAGCCCGAGCTTTTCCACTTCTGTATCATTCAGGGAAGAAAAATATGTCTCTGCCGCGGAAAGCACCGCTGCCTCTTCTTCCTCGGAGAGCGTTACCTGCCTGCTCTCTGCCAGAAGATTCATGGTCTTGATCTGTGCCAGACGTGCCAGCACTACATTTTTGACCTTATCCTCCAGTGTCTCGCCGTCTATACTACGGCTCCAGATCTGATCGCCGTATACCGCCTCATACTGGTTCTGCATATTCGTCAGATATACCATGACCTCTGACCTGTCACAACTGCTGCTCCCGATCTTAAAAACCTCATTTTCGGAAAAGCCCGTTGTCAGTACAATTTTTGTCTTGCCGTCTCCCTGCTTCTTTCCGCAGGCAGTCAGCAGGAACAAAAGAACAAGCACCAGTAAAAGCCATGGTTTACGACATCGATTGCTTTTCTGCATATTAGTTTTCATCCATCTTGCGCAGGATACTTCTTGCTACGCTGATACCGTTTGCGGAAGCCTGCTGCAGGCCACGCGTTACACCCGCACCGTCTCCGATGGCACGCAGTCCTGCCACACTTGTTTCAAAATCTTTATTGACAACTACCTTATTGGAATAGAATTTTACTTCTACGCCGTACAGCAGTGTTTCATCTGCCGCAATACCCGGTGTGACCTTGTCAAGTGCCATGATCATTTCCTCGATATCCACCATGATACGATGTGGGAATACAAGGGAAAGATCGCCCGGAACCGCATCCTTTAAAGTCGGCATCAGATTACGTCTGCAAAGACGTTCTTCTGTTGTTCTTCTGCCGCGCTTGAAATCGCCGAAGGTCTGTACTAAGATTTTGCCGCCGCACAGCATATTGGAAAGCTGTGCAATATGCTTACCGTATTCGATCGGTGTCTTAAACGGTTTTGTAAAGTTCTTGGATACCAGAATCGCAAAGTTTGTATTGTTTGTTTTATACTCTTTTGATTTATAAGCATGACCGTTTACTACGGCAAGTCCGTTTTCATAATATTCCGTTGCAACCTCGCCGGATGGATTGGTACAGAAAGTACGTACCTTATCATCAAAAGTAGGCGTATGGTAGATCAGCTTTGCTTCATACAGGTTCTCATTTAAAAACTGCATGACTTCATCACGAACCTCAACACGGACACCGATATCGACTGTACCCGGTGTTGTCTCGATGCCAACCTCTTCACATTTATCTTTAAACCAGTCAGCACCTTCTCTGCCGACTGCAGATACGATCTCATCTGCCAGATAGGTCTCGCCCTTATCTGTTGTCACGCCGACAGCTCTGCCATCTTCCACGATGATCTTTTCTACCATCGTATTGAATAACAGTTCTACGCCGCAGTCCTCTAAATGCTTCTGCAGCTTACCGTAGATCTTGTAGCCTTCTTCCGTTCCCAGATGGCGGATCGGACATTCTACCAGCTTTAAGTTGGCATTGATCGCTTTCCGGCGGATCTCGCGGATCTCCTTTTCCTTGTCGATACCATATACATTTTTGTCCGCTCCAAACTTCAGATAAATATTATCTGATTCATGGATCAGCTTGACTGTCTCATCATAGCCTAAAATCTCAGGCAGGTTACCGCCTACATCAGGAGAAAGCGAAAGCTTACCGTCTGAGAATGCCCCTGCTCCCGCAAAGCCTGTTGTAATAGAGCATGGCTTACAGCCTACACACTGCTTTGTCACACGCTTCGGGCATGTTCTCTTTTCAATGCTGCGTCCTTTTTCTATCATCAAAACCTTTAAATCCGGTTTCTTTTCCATCAGTTCATAAGCGCAGAAAATACCACCCGGTCCTGCACCGATAATGATCACGTCATACTTTTTTGCCATATTCATCTCTCCATTCTGTTTTATTACTAACCCCTGGACTTCTATTTTACTGTATTTTCCATGGATTGACAATAGATATCGATCTATCCGCACAGTAAAACAACTACTTAAGACGAATCTTAAGTAGTTGTCCTATGTAGCAGGGGAAGAGGGAATCGAACCCCCGTTAACGGTTTTGGAGACCGCCGCACTACCGCTGTACTATTCCCCTATATGTAGTTTCTTTTCGGCGGTCTATTTCAACCGCCGAAAATGATTATACCATACTACTATTTCAAAATGCAAGCATAATTTTACAAAACTTTACACAAGTGCAAGGACTCTGTCAATTGCCAGCAGATAGCCTGCAAATCCTTTGCCGTAAATCTGATCGTCACATGCCGGTTTTGTCACGGAAACAGCCCGGAAGCCCTCTCTTTTGGTGATATCCGAAATGTGGATCTCCACCTTTGGCATCGTTGTGATCGACTGCAATGCATCATGGATCGCATAACTGTAATGGGTAAATGCGCCCGGATTGATCACGATGCCCTGTGTCCCGTCGCTGTACGCTGCCTGGATCCTGTCAATGATCGCGCCTTCATGATTGCTCTGGAATACCTCGATCTCACAATTTACTTCTTCTGCCTTTTTCTGGATCATGGCAACAAGATCCGCATAGGTTTCCGTTCCGTATACTTCCGGTTCTCTGATGCCAAGAAAGTTCAGATTCGGTCCGTTAATGACTAATAGTTTCATCTGTTTTCTCCTTAATTTCTTTTATGATCTGTTCAAAGCTCTTATTATCCACATCCACGACATAAGCCGCCGCTTCTTCATAAACCGGTGCCCGCTGCAAAAGCATCTGACTGATCTTCTCCTTTGGGTCCGCGCACTGCAGAAGCGGTCTTGTCGTATCAGTTTTCAATCTTTCATAAATCGTTTCCGGCTTTGCCCGCAGATATATAACGGTTCCGAGCTTTTTCAAAAGAGCTCTGTTCTGGCTGCGCAGCGGAAGTCCGCCGCCGACCGCGATCACATGCTCCTGCTTCTGTGCAAACAGGCTTTTGATGCATGCTGTTTCCATTTCCCGGAACGCCTCTTCTCCCTGCTCACTGAAGATCGTACTGATCGTCTTCTTTTCTTTTGTCTCGATCAGCTTGTCCGTATCCACATACGGCTTTCTGACAGCATAGGATAACTTTTTCCCGATCGTGCTCTTCCCACAGCCCATATAGCCGATCAAAATAATATTACTCATGGATTCCCAACTCTTCCTTCATCTTTTGTAAAATGTGGGCAGCGGTTTCTTCCGACACCTCACATTTGTTCCACAGCTCATAAGCAATGATCCCCTGATACAACAGCATTTTCAGACCGTTCATCGTCTTTCCGCCATGTGCTTTTACCTTCTTCATGAACATCGTTTCATACGGTCTGTAAATGAGATCCACGCCTGTATGGATCTTCTCATACAATGCATCCTCCTGCACGATCACATCATCCACGTTCGGATACAGCCCAACACTTGTACACTGGATCGCCAGATAACTTCCGGTAAGCTGCAAAAGTTCTTCTTTGGAGATCACCCGGATACAGCTTCTGCCAAATGCAGCCTCAGCTTCTTTTGCCACGCGCTCTGCTTTCTCCATAGTTCTGTTATACAAAAGGATCTCCTTTGCGCCTTCACTCATACAGAGAAATGCTACCGCTCTCGCTGCACCGCCTGCACCAAGCAGAAGAACGCTCTGCTCCTTCACTGTGATACCTTCTGACTGCATGGCACGCAGAAGCCCCGGCATATCGGTATTATAGCCCTTAAAGCCGCCCTCCTGTCTGACCAGTGTATTGACTGCACCGATCTTTTCTGCCAGCGGATCGATATCCACCAGATAAGGGATGACAGCACTTTTATGCGGTACGGTCACATTCAGTCCCGTAAGAGACAGGGCATACGCCCCTTCCACTGCCTTTTGGACATGTTCAGCTTCTACCCGCAGCGGAACATACACAAGGTCATCGCCGCGCGTCTGTGCCAGTGTATTATGGATCACCGGCGATAATGTATGGGCGACCGGATCTCCGATCAGCCCGCAGGTCTTCGTTTTTCCATCTATCTGCATCCGTTTTCTTCCTTTCGTACCTTCTTCTGATAAAAATACAGGATCGGTTTTTCCAGATATCGTTTCAATACGATCTGTATTTCTTCCTTTTTATCGATCGGCTTTACCAGGATCGAATAGATCCCCGCCTTTTTGGCGCCCCAGATATCTGTAAAGATCTGATCGCCGATGAAAACTGTATTTTTTCGGTTGCTGCCCATTCTGACCATGGCAGCTTCATAATTTTTCGGATTCGGTTTTCCTGCTTTATATATATAACTGACGTGCACCTGATCGTTAAAGCTCTTGACACGCGGCTCCTTGTTGTTAGAAAGGAGCATAATGGAAAAGCCGAGTCCTTTCAGCCTTTCGATCAATGCCATACTTCTCTCATCTGCCGGTGCACCGTGGCATACAAGCGTATTGTCAATATCATAAATGATCGCTTCATAGCCCTGCATCCGCAGTTTTTCATAATCAATGGAATAGGCGGAATCCTGATAGGAATCCGGGTAAAAACATTGCAGCATAAATTCTCCCTAAAAAAGACACCCTTGAAAGGTGTCTTTTATTTATATTTGCATTTATTTTTGGATCACGGTGCCATCTGCATCCGAAAGCAGTACATCCTTCGGTTTTACAAAATACTGATACTGCTCTAAAACCTTATCCTTCTGCATATCGGAAATTGCACTCATCATATCCAGATTTTCAAGGCTTGCATCCTTACCGATGTAGTCATATGTATCATTCTTGCGGAATGTCAGCGAAATGTTTTCCAGATCCGCGCTGCGGCTCCTTGTGTCCTCCTGCTGTCTGTATTCCTGCTGCAGTGTGGAGATGTCTTCCTGCGCAGCCTGCATCTGCTGTTTATCCTGCTGCTTGACTTCATCGACGGAAACCTGTTTGATCTCGGGTCGGTAATTCTGATAATAACTGCCGTACTGATAAGCACTGTCAATCGTCATCTGTCCACACCTGCCTTTCCTTCTCATTCATCCATGAGATTTCTTCTACCCTATATATCGGCATAAACTGCTGTATATTTAGCTTATTTAAGCACCTTTTTCAGTTCATCCATAAAGGTATTGATGTCTTTAAATTCACGGTAAACAGAAGCGAAACGCACATAGGCAACTGCCTCTAAATTTTTCAGCTTATCCATGACCAGTTCTCCGATCACAGCACTTGGCACTTCCTTTTCTTCACGGTTGAAGATCTCTGTTTCCACTTCATCCACAAGCTGTGTGATCTGCGCCGCACTGATTGGTCTTTTATGGCAGGCACGCAAAACACCTGCTTCGATCTTGGAACGATCATAGGTTTCTCTGTTATTGTCCTTTTTAATGATGATCAGCGGGATCGTTTCTACCTTCTCATACGTTGTGAAACGCTTCTCACACTCATCACAGACTCTTCTTCTGCGAATGGAATTATTTTCATCCGCCGGTCTTGAATCGATAACTCTCGTATTTTCGTGTCCGCAAAATGGGCATTTCATAAGCTGCCTCCCCCTTTTCTTTCAGTATACTGGCATAAAAATTTTATGTCAACTTATTTGTTACAGATCCACCAGAATAATATCGGATCCGATCTGTTTGATCTTGGAATACGGAACAGTCGTCTCTTCCCCGCAGCACAAAAAGCCGAGAAGCCCGCTGTGTTCTCTTACGATCAGCTTACAGATACAGCCGGAGCATGCATCAAACTCAAGATCATATACGTTGCCCAGCTTCCTGCAGTCACGCACGCTGATCACTTCTTTCTCACATAATTCACAAAACCGCACAGGCATCCCTCTTTTTCTCTTTCTTATAGCCTATGCTTTTTTGCCGTTTCTGTGCATCTGGCTGCCGGCATCAGCCGCGCGGATGCGCCTTGGCATATACCTCGCGGATCCGGTTATGGTTCATATTGGCATAGATCTGCGTTGTGGAAATATCGGAATGTCCCAGCATTTCCTGTACGCTCTTTAAATCAGCGCCGTTTTCTACCAGATGCGCCGCAAAGGAATGGCGGAGCGTGTGCGGCGTGATATCGGCCGTAATACCTGCTTTCTTGGCATAAAACTTGATCAGCTTCCAGAAGCCCTGTCTGCTCATCGGCTTTCCGGAGCAGTTGGCAAATAAGATCTCGGAAGACTTGTCCTCCACCATCTCATCCCTGACGCCGCCCAGATAACGCGCCAGTGCATCATGCGCCTGCGTCCCGAATGGGATCATGCGTTCCTTATGCGGATCGCGGCACATAATAAAATGCATCGGCAGATTCACATCGGAAACCTTCAAAGAAATCAGCTCTGTCACACGGATGCCTGTCGCATACAAAAGCTCCAGCATTGCCTTATCCCGGATTTCCTTCGGGCTGTCCCCGTCTGCCTGGTCAAGAAGTGCCGTTACCTCACCCATGGTCAGGATCTCCGGCATTTTTTTCTCTATCTTAGGTGCTTTTAAACAAAGTGCTACATCATTCCGGATTTTTCCTTCGGAGAGCATGTACAAAAAGAAAGCCTTAATAGAAGCAATATTTCTGGAAACGGTTGCAGCCGCAAGCTTCTGTTCCTCCAGCGCATGGATATATGCCTTCAGATCCTGCTCTTTTACTGCTGCGACACTGGTAATCCCTCTTTCCTGCATAAAATGACATACTTTTAAGAGATCTCTTTTATAAGACATCTCCGTGTTGTTTGAAGTATGCTTTACATTATGTAAATACGAAATATACTCCTGAACTTCCCTCTCCATAAGAAATGTAACCCTTCCTGTATACATAGTTATGTAATCTTAAGCCTGTTAAATCTCATTATAATTGCAAATTCCGAGAAAAGCAAACACTATTTTGTGCGTTATTTTGCCAAAAAGCGGCGAAAAATAAGCAAATCGCAACATGTGGATTTTAGTGTTTTACAAGCCTACCACATCTAGTAAAATTTTTTCTAAAAGATTTTTAAAACAGTTTTGACCAGTAATGGATTTACATAACATTCTGCCAGGATCCCTATTATGGTCACCCCCAACACCGTAACAATCTTTTTGACCCGGTTTCTCTTTTTCTCTCCCGTATGATACACCTGCAGTCTGTCACTCTTCTGCCCGCCGCAAGCTGCCAGCAGGCTGATCCCCATACTGCCCGCCGGCACATAAAACAGATCCTGTGGCAGACAAAAGCTCAGGCTCAGCAAAATGCCCTTCCAGCCATAGCGCAGGATCATAACCGACAGCATACCGCCGATGCTCATCCCAAAATACATCACAACGCCGGCAAGAAACAACTGTCCTGCGGCTGTCATGCCGACCAGCGCAATGCCGATCCCCAGCAAGCCCCTTCGTTTCAGCAGATACCAAAAGTAGTCCCGATAACCGATCTCCAGAAACGAGATCTGCATCAGGCTCTGGATACCCAGAAAATCCGTTTCCTGACAGCCGATCATATAAATATATAAAACGCCCAGTACAAAGCCTGCCAGAAACAGTATGACCTGTTTCTGCACCTTTCCGATATTCAATACGCAGACACCCCTCCCTTGCCATGCAGGTTATTATCCAAAAGCTTGTTCCTGCTTTCATGGATTCTATGCATTATATGCAGAGAGCAAAAAAAATAGAAACAGAAGCTTGTTCTTCTGTTTCTATTTGATGTTATGCCTGATATTTTACTTTATATGCCAGCAGGGATGAGATCGTCTTGGCATCCTGCATCTTTCCGCTGTAGATCATTTCCAGAAGCTCATCGATCGTAAAAGCCTCCACGTCAATAAATTCATCTTCATCCAGATGCTGATGGCTTGGCTTTAGATCCTTTGCCACAAATACATCGATCCGTTCATCACAAAATGCCACTGTTGTCCGAAGTGAGATCAGAAATTCCAGATTTTCCTTTTCCGTTTTATAGCCGGTCTCCTCTTCCAGTTCTCTTGCCGCGCAGTCTATATACGGCTCATCTACACCGTCTCTGCCGCCTGCAGGTATCTCCAGTGTTTCCCGGTCCAGTGCATTTCTGTACTGGTGTACCATCAGGATCTTGCCGTCCGCAGTTACGGGAACAACCGCCGCTGCACCCTTATGCCCGATAAAATCCCATTTTGCTACATTACCGTTGGGAATTGCAACCGTATCTTCATATAGATCTATGATCTTCCCTTTATGGACAAGTTTTCTATCCAGTCTTTTATAGATATCCATTTTGGCTCCTACTTTTCTTCCAGTAATTTTTCAACACTGACCAGTTTCACACAGAGCGCGAACAGCTTTGCTGCAAGCTTCATTTCATCTACTGTCGGGAAGGATGGTGCAATACGGATGTTATTGTCTTCCGGATCCTTCTTATATGGATAGGTAGCACCCGCACCTGTCAGTGTCACACCTGCATCCTTACACATAGCAGCTACTTTCTTGGCACAGCCCGGTAATGTATAGAAGGAAATGAAATAACCACCCTTCGGGTCTGTCCATTTACCGATCTCCAGTCCGCCAAGCTCTGCTTCCAGCACTTCATGTACTGCCTCAAATTTCGGACGGAGGCTGTCTGCCATTTTTACCATATGTGCTTTCATGCCTTCGATATCGCCGAAATATTTCACATGTCTGAGCTGATTGATCTTATCATAACCGATCGTCTGGATCGTCATTGTCTTTTTAAACCATTCACGGTTTTTCTCGGATGTTGCAACTGCTGCAACGCCGGAACCTGAGAATGTTACCTTAGAAGTTGAGCAGAATTCAAATACCAGATCAGGATGTCCTGCCTTTTCGCATTCCTCGATGATATCCAGAATTTCAACAGGCTGATCCGGATATAAATGATGCATGGCATATGCATTATCCCAGTAAATACGGAAGTCCTCTGCAGCCGGTTTCAGGGCAGCAAATCTTCTGACAACCTCATCGGAATAGCAGACACCTTCCGGATTGGAGTATTTCGGTACACACCAGATGCCCTTTACACTGCTGTCATTTTCTACATATTTTTCTACCAGATCCATATCCGGTCCATCCTCATGCATCGGAATATTGATCATTTCAATGCCAAACTGCTCTGTGATCGCAAAGTGTCTGTCATATCCCGGAACCGGGCAAAGGAACTTCACATGCTCCTGCTTGCACCATGGCTCACTGCCACAGACACCAAATGCATAAGAACGTGCAACTGTATCATACATAATCGGAAGACTTGCATTACCACATACGATCATATTCTCGCTCTTTGTGCCTACCATACCTGCCATAAGTCTTTTTGCTTCCGGAATACCATCCAGAACACCGTAGTTGCGGCAGTCTGTGCCATCCTCAGAAACAAGCTCAGAAGAAGAATTCAGGACATCCATAATGCCCATGGAAAATCCCAACTGCTCAGGAGACGGTTTTCCTCTTGCCATATTCAGGCTCAGTCCTTTACTCTTCGCATCTGCGTACTCTTTATTGAGAGCACCCTGTAATTCCAATAACTCATCACGACTTAATTCTTTGTACGATTTCATAGTGATAAAGCTCCTTCCTTTGAATCCATGCATAATTGTATACAATTCTGTCTACGGTTATCCATTTTACTACAGATCCATTCGTATGACAAGAATAATTTCTCAAAAAGGCAAAAAAATTACCAAAACTTGATATCAAGTTTTGGTAATTTTGTCTTTAATCTTCAATATCTTCGTTTGCTGCCACTGCGGATACTACCGAACTGACAACTGCTACGATCACTGCAATAATAATAACCAGTAAACCACCTGCTAATAGGATAAACATCGTATCACTCCATATCAATCAAATTTATTGCTTACGCTGTTTGTAGTATACCACAGCTTTGTCCAAATGAAAAGACTTAGATCTGCAGCTTATGCAAAAAAGACAGCCGATCTTACGATCGACTGCCTTCCATTTTCATTTGTTATTTCGCATAATCTGTTACACGAGACTCTCTGATCACATTTACCTTGATCTGACCCGGATACTCAAGCTCTTCTTCAATCTGCTTTGAAATATTCCTTGCCAGAAGTACCATATCTGTATCAGATACCTGTTCCGGAACTACCATTACACGAATCTCTCTACCTGCCTGAATAGCAAAAGATTTGTCTACACCTTTGAAATTGTTGGTTATTTCTTCTAATTGTTTTAATCTGGTCGTATACGTCTCCAAAGTCTCTCTACGTGCCCCAGGTCTTGCTGCGGATATCGTATCAGCTGCCTGAACGATACATGCAATCAAGGACTGCGGTTCTACATCACCATGATGAGACTCAACAGCATTTATAACAATCGGAGACTCTTTGTATTTTCTACATAATTCTGCACCCAGCTGGATATGAGAGCCTTCTCTTTCATGATCGACGGCTTTACCGATATCATGCAGAAGTCCCGCTCTCTTTGCCATGCGGATATCTAAGCCCATCTCAGCGGCAAGCAGTCCTGATAACTGTGCTACCTCGATAGAATGTTTTAAGGCGTTCTGACCATAACTGGTTCTGAACTTCATCTTTCCAAGTAATCTGACAAGTTCCGGATGAATACCATGCACACCAACTTCCAGTGTAGCGGCTTCTCCTTCTTCCTTGATCATTACTTCGACTTCTTTCTGTGCCTTTTCAACCATTTCCTCAATTCTGGCCGGATGGATTCTACCATCAACGATCAGTTTCTCAAGGGCGATCCTTGCAACTTCACGTCTGATTGGATCAAAACCGGATAATACAACAGCTTCCGGTGTGTCATCGATGATCAGATCAACGCCTGTTAATGTCTCGAGGGTTCTGATATTTCTACCCTCACGACCTATGATGCGTCCTTTCATTTCATCGCTAGGCAACTGTACAACCGATACAGTTGTCTCTGATACATGATCTGCAGCACATTTCTGGATTGCATTTACCACATACTCTTTGGCCTTCTTGTCAGCCTCTTCCTTGGCTCTGCTCTCCATTTCTTTGATCATGACAGCAGTTTCATGTTTCACTTCATCTTCAACAATCTTCAACAAATATTCTTTTGCCTGTTCAGAGGTCAATCCTGAGATTCGTTCCAGTTCCCGTACTCTTTGCTCGTTCAAGCTGGCAATTTCTTTTTTCTGCTTTGCCAGTTCCTCTTCTCTTGCGATAATGCTTGCTTCCTTCTTCTCGATCGCATCGGATTTCTTATCGATGTTCTCTTCCTTCTGCTGGATGCGGCGTTCATAACGCTGTACCTCAGCTCTGCGGTCTTTGATCTCTTTGTCCAGCTCGTTCTTTGTACGAATGGATTCTTCCTTTACTTCCAGAAGACTTTCACGCTTCTTGGCTTCCGCAGTCTTTAACGCATCATCAATGATCTGACGCGCCTTTTCATCTGCATTTCCAAGCTTGCTCTCTACGTCCTTCTGATATTTGGAAGTCGCGATCTTCGCAGTGACCGGAATAGCAATGGCAAGAGCAACAATTACTGCTATAACTGCAATTGCGATTGGCGGCATGTACAGGAGCACCTCCTTATTCATTTTTCATTGTACTTATATTATCTATAGAATGTATGTAGACGACATCCTAATATCTAATTTTACAACACTTCAATTTTAAACTGTATTAGATGTTATGTCAAGTATTAGTGGTTTTTTAACTTTCTATTTGTATAAATCTTCCAATAAATCTGCCGATAATGCATCTTTTATCAAAGACATGGCATACCCCTTCCGAAGCAGATACTGTATGACCTTTGCCGATTCCCGCGGATCCGCAGGAAACTGTCCATGATTCTTTTTTTGTGCAAGTTGCTGAATCTGGCGGATCTGCAGCTCCCGCACCGCTTCTTCATCCTGCTCTTCCAGACAGGCATTTATGATATCACCGTCAATGCCCTTCTCCATCAGCTTCTGCCGGATCCTGAGAGGACTCTCCGATGCCATATGATAGGAAATATAATCCCTTGCATAGGCTTCATCATCAATGTAGCCATATGATTTGACATAGGCAAGTGCAACATCTATGATTTCTTCCGGGTATTTCCCCTCCGCAAGCTTCTGCCTTAGCTTTTTCTCCGTATAGGGGCGTTTTGTCAGAAGGTTCATGGCACGCAGTTTTGCCCTTTTTGGCAAAATCTCCTGCACAAGCTCCTGATAAGCAGTCTGTGCAAGAGGCTTTCCAACTGCGATCTTATATTTTCGGATCTCGCCTTTGTATAATACAAAGGCGAATTCTTCATCCAGATATACCTGATATCTTTTTTTATCCAGTTCCACAAGTCCCGTAACAACCTGTTCCATACTTCTTATTCTTTCGCTTTGGCTTTTGTCTCAGGCTTTGCATCTGTATCTGCTTTAGCCGGATCTGCTTCCAGTCCGAACAGCTCACGTACCTGTGCTTCTATCTTGGCGCACACTTCCGGATTGTCACGCAAAAACTGCTTTGCATTTTCACGTCCCTGTCCGATCTTATTGCCATCGTAGGCATACCATGCACCGCTCTTGTTGACGATACCGTTCTCCGCTGCCAGATCCAGGATATCGCCCTCTTTTGAAATACCGGTACCGAACATGATATCGAACTCAGCCTCTTTAAACGGCGGTGCGATCTTATTCTTGACAACCTTGATCCTTGTACGGTTACCGATCGTCTCACCGCTCTGCTTCAACTGCTCGATTCTTCTGACATCCAGACGGACAGAAGAATAGAACTTCAGCGCGCGTCCACCTGTCGTCGTCTCCGGGTTACCGAACATAACACCGACCTTTTCACGCAGCTGGTTGATAAAAATAACGGTACAGTTAGACTTGCTGATCACGGCTGTCAGCTTACGCAGCGCCTGCGACATCAGACGTGCCTGCAGACCGACATGGGAATCGCCCATATCACCATCAATCTCTGCCTTTGGTGTCAGTGCTGCAACAGAGTCCACAACAATAATATCGATCGCGCCGGAACGCACCATTGTCTCCGTGATTTCCAGTGCCTGCTCACCGCTGTCCGGCTGTGAAATATATAAGTTATCAATATCTACCCCGATATTCTTGGCATAGACAGGATCCAGTGCATGCTCTGCATCAATGAAGCCTGCGATACCGCCACGCTTCTGTACCTCTGCGATCATATGCAGTGTTACCGTTGTCTTACCACTGGACTCAGGTCCGTAAATCTCTACGATACGTCCCTTCGGAATACCGCCAAGTCCCAGCGCGATATCCAGACTCAATGAGCCTGTAGGTACAGTTTCCACATTCATTCTTGCTGTATTGTCACCCAGCTTCATAACAGCGCCCTTTCCATACTGGCGTTCAATCTGTGACAGAGCTGCGTCAAGTGCTTTCAGTTTATCTTCTCTTTCCATTTTTCTCTCCTTATAGGAACATCTGTTCGTTCTGCTATCAGAATAAAACAAACGTTCGATTTTGTCAATAGACTATCTTCTTTTATTTTTGAGTATATCATTTCTTTTGCCTGCAGGCAATTTATGTTCTTATTATACACGGATAAAGTACGTTATAAGTCCCTCAATAAGCATTCACCCCTTCTTTTTTTATTTTTTTCTGTGAAATCTCCGGTGAATGACCGGATTGACTGGCATGAGCCATTAGAAAACAGGTCTTTCAGATAAGACCTGTTTAGACAATATCATATTCTTCCTTTTCCCGCAAGGAAAAAAATCCGCACCATACAGAAACCAAAAATCTGTTCCATACAGAGACGAGATTCCCACTGCGAATCCCGCTCTGATGAACGGTCGTCAAATGCAATGCATAAATGCATCTGCTTCATTCAGTTGTTTTAAAATACAGTCCCGTAATAAGACGAGCGCACTTTCTACCGTTGCCTGTCTGATCTCACTTCTGCTGCCGGAAAAATGACATTCCTGTACCGTCACCTTTCCCTGTACAAAACAGCCGATATAGACAAGACCTACCGGTTTTTCTTTTGTGCCGCCGTCCGGCCCCGCTATGCCTGTTACCGAAATTGCCGCATCAGCCTTTGCAGCCGCAGCCGCGCCTTTTGCCATCTGCTTTGCCGTCTGCCGGCTGACCGCACCGTGCTTTCTCAGTGTCTTATTCTTCACGCCGAGCAGCTTATGCTTTGCCTCATTCGCATAGGTGATATAGCCTTGCTTGTAAGCTGCGGAAATGCCAGCCGCATTAATCAGTCTGCCCGCAACAAGCCCTCCCGTGCAGGATTCGGCTGTTGTCACAGTCATATGATTTTGGATCAGAAGCTCTGCGATCTCCTGTTCTATCTCTTTTGCCACGTTACTTCCCCTTTTCCATGCATCATCCGTTTCCGGATTTTATCGATTCGCATCTGCTGACGTTCAGCCCTTATCTTCTTCCTTCATAACATCTTTATTTTTCACAAGATAATCGATCAGGGAAACAACTGTCAGGATCACTGCAAGCCAGAGTAAAACTGTTGTTACCGTCATAAAGCCCTGATAGGCTCCACCAAAGCCCTTATCATTGACTAAAAGAAGCAGAATTGCCAGAGTCACCATCGTAACAGAAGTTTTCCATTTGCCCCACCAACTTGCTGCGATCACTCTGCCCTGCTCTGCCGCGATCAGTCTGAAGCCGCTGATGATGAATTCACGGCTGATGATCACTACGGTCATCCATGCAGGAATAAAACCAAGCGCCGTCAGGCAGACAAGTGCTGCACTGACCAGAAGTTTATCCGCAAGTGGATCCATAAATTTACCGAAATTGGTAATCATATGATATTTTCTGGCAATATATCCATCCAAGAGATCTGTCAGGGATGCTACAACAAAAAGAGCAAATGCGACCCATTTAAAATCCGCATGAGACGGCGTCAGAAGTAAAAATGCTACAAAAAACGGTACCATGATCACTCTGAGCGTTGTCAGTTTATTCGGTAAGTTCATTCTCATCCTTTATTTCTCCAATCAAATCGTATTCATAAGAGCCTGTAATATGTACAGGCACAAAATCACCGGTCATCAGTTCTCTGTCCGTATTCACAAAAACAAGACCGTCTACATTCGGTGCATCCTTATAAGTACGCCCCACATAGGCATTTTCATCCGCCACTTTGCCTTCGATCATAACAAGCACATCCTGTCCTGTCATACCTTCGGCTTTTTCAAAGGCAATCTCCTGCTGCAGCTCCATGATATCGGCCTGTCTGTCCTTTTTGACTTCTTCCTCGATCTGATCTGGGAAGCCAGCCGCAGGTGTATCCTCTTCTGCGGAATAGGTGAACACACCAAGTCTGTCAAATTCCATCTCGTCTACAAACGCCATGGACTGCTCATGATCCTCCTGCGTTTCTCCCGGGAAACCGGTGATCAGTGTTGTACGCAGACACATATCCGGTATTTTACTGCGGATCATCGCAATCTTATCCTTCAACTGCTGCTGGTTGGTACGTCTGCCCATACGCTTTAAGATCGTATCGGATGCATGCTGAATCGGAATATCCAGATAATGGCATACCTTCGGCAGTTCTGCGATCGTATCGATCAGATCTTCCGTGATTTCTTCCGGATAACAGTATAAAATACGGATCCAGTAAAGCCCTCTGATCTCGGAAAGCTTCCGTAAGAGCTCCGGCAAAGACTTCTTTCCGTATAAATCTGTTCCATACAAGGTTGTTTCCTGTGCTACAAGGATCAGTTCTTTCACGCCCTGCTCTACAAGCGTAGCTGCTTCCTTTAACAGTGTTTCCATCGGAATACTGCGGTAGCTGCCCCTTACCTTCGGGATAATGCAGTAGCTGCAGCGTTTATCACAGCCCTCTGCGATCTTCATATATGCATAATGACCGCCGGTCGTAACGACACGCTTCTTGCCGCTGACAGGCGTCTTATCGATATCTTCCACAAATGTGGTATACTGCTTTGTCTGATATTCTTCTACCGCTTCCACAATCTTGTCGATCGCCATCGTTCCAATGATCACGTCGACCTCCGGAATCTGCTCCCGGATTTCCTTCTGATAACGCTGTGCCAGACAGCCTGCTGCGATCAACATTTTCACATTGGCAGTTTCTTTCAGCTGTCCGATCTCGATCAGTGTATTGATACTTTCTTCCTTGGCATCGCCGATAAAGCAGCAGGTATTTACGACTACAATTTCCGCTTCCCACTCATCATCCGTAAACTGATAGCCCTTTTCCGCCAGCATACCAAGCATCATTTCGGTATCTACCAGATTTTTATCACAGCCAAGTGATATAAACATAATCTTCATAATAAGTCTCTAACAGGAAAAAGAGAAAGATTATTCTTCCTCTTTTTCATCTCCCATAATCTTGATTTTGCCCTGATTGAGTTCGTCAACCGCAATGGATAATGGTTTTCTTCCTTTTGCAGGGACAAGTGGTTCTTCTCCTGCAATGATCTGTCTTGCTCTTTTGGAAGTTGCCATTACAATGGAATAACGGCTGTTGACTACAGGAACTTCTCCTGGTTCAACCTCGCTGTTTACGACCTTCATAAGCTCTGTGTAAGATGGATGTATCATTTTTCTCTTCCTTTCCTTTATCTGCTTCCAAGGAACTCTTTGAGTTCTTTTCTGATTTCACTGATAAACTCTATATTTTTGGACGGCGTATGACGCGCCGCATTTACAATCGTATTGATCTGTGCAATACAATCTTCTAACTTATCATTTACCACAATATAGTCGTATGTGTCAATACCTTCCGACTCTTCTACCGCACGCAGCATTCTCTGGCGGATCACTTCTTCCGTCTCCGTTGCCCGCCCTGTCAGTCTGTTATGCAGTTCTTTTGCACTCGGCGGCATAACAAATAACAGAACTGCATCCGGGTATTGCGCTCTTACCTTATGTGCTCCCTGGATCTCTATCTCCAGAATCACATCTTTTCCTTCTTCCAAATTTTTCTCCACGAAATCCTTCGGTGTTCCGTAATAATGCCCGCAGTATCCGGCGTATTCGATCATTCCGTCATTTGCGATCCTGTTTTCAAATTCTTCATCCGTTACAAAGAAATAATCTCTGCCGTCTACTTCACCTGCTCTCGGCTGTCTTGTTGTCATTGATATGCTGAGCGCATAATTAGGATAGTCCGTGATCAGCTTTTTCATGAGTGTTCCTTTTCCGGCTCCCGAAAAGCCGGAAACTACAACTAGTATTCCCTTCTGGTTCATTCTTCTTCTCCCGTTAATGTCTCTGCTCTTTGTGCTATCGTCTCAGGTTTTAAAGCCGATAAGATAATACGGTTATCTTCCATCAAAAGAACCGCCTTTGTCTTTCTGCCCTGCGTGGCATCCACAACGATCCCCTGCTCTTTGCCGTGCTGCACGATCCGCTTGACCGGTGCAGAATCCGGCTGCAGAACTGCGATCATCTTATCCGAATTTACCATATTGCCAAAACCGATATGTGTAAGTGTTTTCATATGAGCATTTCCTTATTCGATATTCTGAATCTGTTCTCTGACCTTTTCGATCTCTGTCTTCAGCTCTATTGCATGATTGGAAATATCCAGATTGTTTGCTTTGGAAAGCGTTGTATTGGCTTCCCGGTTCATTTCCTGTGCGATAAAATCAAGCTTACGTCCGATACTGCCACCTTCCAGCAGTGTCTGCTTTGTCGTCTCGATGTGACTGCGCAGACGAACCATTTCTTCATCGACACAGATCTTATCCGCAAACAGAGTCACTTCCATTAAAATTCTGTTATCCTCAGCCTGCGCATCTGTCAGAAGTTCTTTTACCTTTTCGTAAATCTTCTGCTTATATTCTTCAACAATTTCCGGAGAACGCTTTTCAATATAATCCACATGTACAAGCATGCCATCCAGCTTGCCGATCAGGTCATCACGCAGATTCTCACCTTCCACAACACGGGACTGTACAAACTGCTCTGCTGCACCGCGGATCGTCTCCTCTAAAAGCTTCCAGATTTCTTCTTCATCAGCAGCAATCTCTTCCATAGTAAATACTTCCGGATATCTGGAAAGTCCGGATACCTTGATGTCATTTTCCAGTCCGAAATCATCTGCCATCTGGTTCAGATACTGCATATATTCTGCTGCAATTTCTTTATTATATTTGACAGCCACCGTGCTTTCGGAATAATCCTCATAGGTAATAAAGACATCAATCTTACCTCTCTGCATATATTCCTTGAGCAGATTCCGGATGGATGCTTCAAAGAAATTCAGCTTCTTTGGCATCTTGATCGTCACATCCATATATCTGTGATTGACTGATTTGATCTCTACCGTAAACTTACGGTCGTTTCTTGCGAGCTCGCACCGGCCAAAACCGGTCATACTTTTAATCATTTCGGTTCCCCTTATCTGTTACTATTCTAGCTTATTTTATTTTCACTTTCTTCGTTTTCGTCCACTTACCACCGACAATTTTTCCATTATCTTTCACATAATAACGCATCTTATAATAATATGTCTTATGGCGCTTGATCCCATAATCGTAATAATACGATGTATCTTTTAACGTTTTGATTTTCTTAAACCCTGATCTCGGACTGGTGGATCTGTAAACTTCATATCCTGCATAGCTGCCGGTATTCTTCCATGAAAGAGAAGCATATGCGCCCGATCCATAATATCTGCGATATCCCTGTACCTTGAAAGAGGATGGCGCTTTCTTCTTGATCGTCTTTTTGGAACTTGTCAGTGCAACCTTATAGGTAGCATTTCCATCATTGCCATCAATTTTCAGATAATATGTATGATTTTTTGAAAGGTTCAACCAGATTGTTGTCTGTTCTCCACCGGATAAATAATAATTATTTACCTTAGAATTGGCAGAAGCAATATCATTTCTTGTATATAAAGTAAAATGTTCCGTAATCGTAGATGTATTTTTCAAATCCAACTGATAAGCCGTTGTCTTTTTTGCAGTCTTAAACCGATAAAAATCCACATCTCCTTCTATTTCGATTGTCCCGTTCTTATATTTACCGTCAGTAAGTTTAACTGCCCCTGCAAAATCATCGGATGCATCATCCGGAATTTTCGATACCTTTACTTTATAGCGGGTTGCATCTCCCCAATAATTACCTGACATACATATATAGTAGGTATGATTCTTTTCGAGCTTATACGCCATCGTCCTGCTGGAACCGGAAAAAATTGACATGTCCTGATGTGCATAAGAAGAGTCTGGTCCCTCATATAATTTCAGTTCGGCAGATTCGCTTCCTGTACCGTATCCCGCAATTTCATAGTAGGAATTAGAATTATCTGTTGTAAAACGGAAAAAATCAGTTTCATTTAATCCGGATACTTCGATCTGTCCTTCTACCATCTGTCCAAATGCGATTGGTGTTGCTTCAGCAAATGTATTACCATAATCATCCGCAATCTTATTGAGATATACAAAACCTGTTGTACCCGAATATGATGTCACCTCCAGATAATAGGTTGTATTTGGATCCAGATACTTGGTATATGTGTTATTTCTGTTACTCCAGACAGAACTGTTTAATATCTTTGTATAATCAGTTCCCGGTCCATTATAAAGTTTAATATCCAGATCATGCCCTCCGTTATTATGACAGGTAATAGAATAATAACATCTGCTGCTATCTGTTGTAATCTGATAAAATGCAGAGTTTCCTTCCTCCAGGACAAACGATTTCTGTGTCCCGTTTGCTGTCAACGGAATTGCATTTGTGATCTGCGCTGCTTTTACTGTTATGGCAGTCAGAACAAATGCTGCAGCCAACAGTATTGTTCCCATAAACTGTTTTAAGTGTTTCTTCATCTTTTTCCTCCCACATAATAGTACATTTCTGATTATTTATGCCTCATACATAATTCTATTTAGTATAGCATACTGCCTATCAATGCGCAACCGACCATATGTGACATTCCACATCATTCCGCCTGTCGTATCTTTGAAATATCCGGATCGATCACCATGGAATAATTGGTGTAGTACACCACAAAGCCCGGTTTTGCGCCGCCCGGCTTTTTCACATGCTTGCGCTGTACATAGTCCACTTCAATGCTGTTCCGCCCTTTGGCACTGGAATAATGGGCAGCCAGTCTGCCGGCTTCCTCAAATGTCCGGTCCGGCAGTTCTTTTCCGTTCGTTTTGACGATCACGTGAGAACCTGGCATTCCTTTTGCATGGAACCACCAGTCACCGCCCTGTGCCATCTGGAATGTGATCTCCTCATTCTGGAAATTGTTTTTGCCGACATACATATCAAAGCCGTCACTGCTGATGAAATGCAGCGGTCTGGAAACGATCTTTTCTTTCTTTTTGCTGCCTTTATGACGGATATAGCCACTCTGCACAAGCTCCTCCCGGATCTGGGAAAGATCCGCTTCGTCCTGTGCCAGATCCAGTGCATTGACAACAGACTTCAGATGCTCTACCTCTTCACCCGTTTCCTGCACATATTCTGTCAGCGCTTCATAGGTACGTTTCAGTTTACCGTAGCGGTCAAAGTATTTCTTTGCATTTTCCATCGGTGTCAGCTGATCGTCCAGCGGGATCTCGATCTCTTCTCCCGTGTAATAATTGGGAACGGTCGCCTTTTTCGCTCCCGGCTCGATCTGATAGCCGTATGTATGGAGCAGTTCTCCGTATACTTTGTATTTTTCTCTCTTTTCCGTATCTGCCAGCTGTTTTACCTGCAGATCGTATTTTTTCACATTTCGCTCTAATGCAGTTGTGACGATCTTTCTCAGATCCGTGGACTTTTGCCGGATCCTGGTCACCGCGCTCTTTTCCGAATAATAACTCCACAAAAGCTCGGAAATACTGTCATATACCTTCTTTTCTTTCTCTTCATAAAGGGTAAACGGAAGTGCCCCGAATTCCACCGGTTCTCCGTTATCATAATAGACTGCCGGTTCAAAAATACCCAGCTTTACCGCATCTATATAAGAAGCAAACGCCTGATACAGCCTCTCTTCCATGACAGGATCCAGTACACTTGTCGGCAGATCTGCATCTACACCGGCTCTGTAGCAGATCTCCTGTGCAACGATCGGCGATACACCCGTATAGCGGGAATAGATCCCTTTGTAAACTGCTACGGAATTCTCTTTCAGATCTGCCAGAAACGTCTCCTTATTGACCGTATCGGTCAGTGCATCTTTTTTATGCTCCGTCTGTGGTATAAAATAGGTTCTGCCCGGAAGCACCTCACGCACGCTGGAAACCAGTCCCGAAATATGCTTGATACTGTCCAAGATCTTGTTTTCTTCATCATAGAATATGATATTACTGTGCTTTCCCATCAATTCCATGGCAAGTGTCTTTCTGCGCAGGTCACCCATTTCATCCAGATGCTCGATCTCAAACCGCACCACACGTTCCAGACCGGGCTGGTCAATCTTTACAATCCTGCCATTCTGGATATGCTTTCTGAGCAGCATACAGAAATTCGGAGCCGTCATCGGGCTCTTTTTATTTTCCTGCGTCAGATAAATAAGCGGCAGCGATGCATCTGCGCTCATAGAGAGCCGGTACTGTGTTCCGCCTGCCTTGATCGTCAGCAGGATCTCATCTTTTTCCGGCTGTGCAATCTTATAGACTCTTCCATCCAGTAATTTTTCATTCAGTTCCTGCACAACGCAGGCCATTGTAATTCCATCAAATGCCATTTTCTTCCTCGCCTGTGCTTGTTTTTCCCAATCTGTCCCGACAAGAAACAAGACCGGAGCTACCGGTCTTGTTTCTGTATGATCCATTCATAAAATTCTTATCTTAGCCGATCAGCCAGTCATACATTTCCTGATACTTCGCTGCGGATACGCCCCAGGAGAAGTCAGCCGCCATAGCGCGATCCACCATCTTATTCCATTCACGCTTGCGCTGATAGAATACATATTTTGCGTAACGGATCGTTGCCAGCATTTCATATGCATTGTAATTTGCAAAGCTGAAGCCTGTTCCTGTGCTTTCGTATTCATTGTACGGCTCTACCGTATCCTTCAGACCACCTGTTTCCCTGACGATCGGAAGTGTTCCGTAATGCAGTGCCATAAGCTGTGAAAGACCGCACGGCTCAAATAAGGATGGCATCAGGAACGCATCCGATGCAGCATAGATCTTATGGGATAATGCATCGGAATAATAAATATTTGCCGATACTTTATTATTGTATTTCCAGTCAAAATGACGGAACATATTTTCATATTTTTCTTCGCCTGTACCAAGTACAACGATCTGGACATCTTCCTGACAAAGCTCATCCATGACATAAGCAATCAGGTCAAAGCCCTTCTGATCTGTCAGTCTGGAAACGATACCGATCATAAACTTCTTATCATCCTGCTCCAGACCAAGCTCCTGCTGCAGGGCACGTTTGTTTTTGATCTTTTCCTTTCGGAAGTTTGCTGCATTGTACGGTGCTACGATATTCTTATCCTTTTCCGGATTGAACTCTTCATAATCGATACCATTGACGATACCGCGTAGTGCGCCGGATCTTGCACGCAGCAGACCGTCCAGTCCTTCTCCGTAAAACTGTGTCTTGATCTCTTCCGCATAGGTGTCGGAAACGGTTGTTACCGCATCCGCATAAACGATACCGCCCTTTAACAGGTTTGCATCCTTGTATGCTTCCAGTTTATCGGATGTAAAGAAATAGTCAGGCAGTCCTGTGATGTCTTTGACATCCTTGACATTCCAGCGTCCCTGGAATTTCAGATTATGTATTGTCATAACTGTCTTAATGCCACGGAAGAACTCTCCGCCCGCAAAGCGTTCCTTTAAATATACCGGGATCAGACCTGTCTGCCAGTCATGGCAATGGATCAGATCCGGTCTGAAGCCTGTCAGAGGCAGAGCAGATAATGCTGCCTTACAGAAGAAACTGAACTTACGGATCTCATCGAGTACATTGTCGCTGTAGATCTTAAAACCGCTGAAGTAAGATTCGTTGTCGATAAAGTAATAGGTAATGCCGTCTACCTTTGCTTCCAGCACACCAACATATTCACTCTTCCAGTTGAAGTCCATATAAAAGTGTGTCTTATACTTCATCTTGTCCTTTAATTCCTGCTTGATACAGGTATACTTCGGAAGCATGACACGCACATCAAAGTACTTCTTGTCAATGTTCTTCGGAAGAGATCCGACAACGTCTGCAAGTCCTCCTGTCTTAATAAAAGGAACTCCCTCAGATGCAATAAACAGTATGTTCTTCATTCTTTATAATCCTCCAATATTTGTTTTCACCTGCTACCCGGACAGGTAAATACCTTGGAACAATTATACACCAATCACGTGCATTTTGAAAGAACTAATTTGCGCGATATAAAAGCCTGATCTTATCTGCGATCAGTGCGATAAATTCCGAGTTTGTGGGCTTTCCTTTCCCTGTATTGATCGTGTAGCCGAACAGCGCATCCAGTGTTTCCATCTTGCCACGGCTCCACGCCACCTCGATCGCATGCCGGATCGCACGTTCCACCCTGCTTGCCGTCGTCTGGTATTTCTTAGCGATCGTCGGGTACAGGATTTTGGTAATGGAATTAAGCATGTCAATATCTTCTACCGCCATCATGATTGCTTCCCGCAGATACTGATAGCCTTTGATGTGGGCAGGGACACCAAGCTCATGAATCATGTCCGTTACATCTTTTTCAAGATCCCGGACAGGCTTTTCTTTCTGCGGTGCTGCCTGCGGATGCGTTTCCTGTCTGTTTTTGGAAGGGACGGAAATCACAATTTGAAATTCTTTGTCCTGGTGGATCAGATCGGTCAGTATTTTAAACATTCTGTCGTTATCCTGTGTAGTTACAACATTCAACTGCTGCATGGAAAAATCCCTCCTTACTTCTTGTTCCTTGTGTAGCATATTATAACAATGTGTCATTTTGTGTTGCAAGCTACAGTCATCGCATAAAAACGACGTTTTCGGCAAAAATACCACGGCACTTTTGAAATATAACTGTTTTTGACAGCATTATTACACTTATTTAGGGAGATCATGCGATTTATTTTCCATCTTTATACAATCTCTCCTCACCCTCGACATTCTCCTCCCGTTTCGCTATAATAGAAAAAAAGAGACAGGAGGTATCATATGAAATCTACCGATGAACTGATCAATGATCTGAAAAAACAGGATCAGACCTCTTTTCTGAAAAATGAAACAGACTATGCCCAGTCCGGCGGTGCTTATTTATCCATGCTGTTAAAGGAACATCACCTGCAGCCCGGCAATCTGATCCGGGATCTGGAGCTGGAACGCTCCTATGCCTATCAGATTCTGCGCGGCAGCCGCAATCCTACCAGAATCCTTCTGCTGCGTATCGGTTTTTATCTGCAGCTGTCACTGGCGGAATTCCAGCGCATGCTGTCCATCTGCCAGCGTGCCATCCTGTATCCGCGGAACCGGTTTGATGCGGCGATCATCTATGCACTGGAGCACAATATGACAATCGAAGATCTGAATAATCTTTTAGAAGAAATAGGAGAACCACCGCTGCGATGAGCGGTGGTTCTTTTACTCTACAGAGATCACAAAGGTCGGATCTCCCAACTGCTCTATTTTTTCTTTCTGGCTGCTGTCTGCCCCAACCTCCTGCAGGCTCTGGCAGGAAAACAGCGGTGTAAACTCCTCGATCGGAACACCCTGCAGACGCACGACCTGTAATCTCGGCAGCTTTGCCAGTGGCGAAATGTCTGTTGCATTTGTACCGTCCATACAAAGCACTTCCAGTCTTTGCAGATGTTCAATTCCGGCTAGAGAGTTGACACGCCCCTCATTTACAAACAGATTCTGTAAATTTTCCAGACCACTGACGATCTGAAGATCTGTACCGAAATAACCGCCCCATAAAGATAACATGCGCAGTTCCGTCAGATTCGGAATCTCTTCATAAAAATTTTTCTGCTCCGCTCCGGTATACAGCTCTGTCAGACTCTGCATGGTGGAAAGCACTCCAAAAGACTCATCTTCCACGTAAATTCCCATTGCATACAGATTGCAGATGCTGCTGTCTTCCAGAAAATCAAGTGTTTCATAATTATTTCCGCAAAGTGCAAGTCTGGTCAACTTCGTGCAGCCTGACAGCTGCGGCACTTTCCTGACCGGATTGTCTACCAGATACAGTGTTGTCAGCTCCTGCATTTTCTCAACAGGCGAAAAATCCTCGATCTGATTCCCACACACATACAGTCCTTCTATCGAAAGTTCCTGTAAAGGACTGATATCTGTAATTTTCTGGTTGCATAAAAATACTTCTTTCAGGTTCGGCAGATTTGTCAATACCGACAGATCCGTGATTCCTCCGTTGACCATTCTGTCATTGAATCCATCCTGATATACAAGATTCTCCAGATCTTCCACCGGTGTTTCCTCCGTATAGATCTGATCTCCGATCACAGCGATCCTCGTAATGTCGGAAAGCATGCCTTTTGTCACCTCATCGCTTCCCGCAGTTTCCCGGATTGCCTGCAGCAGAAGCGGATCGCCCTCGAGTGTAACGATCTCATCGGGATCTGCCTGAGCCGACGGATCCTCTGCAGTCTCATCCTGCTGTACTGCCTGTCCTTCCGCTAAGGCGGTCACGTAGTCTTCCGCTTTCGTATTTTCCGTTTTCTGAAATCCCGTCCGGAAGAATAATGCGCCTGCCAGAACGAGCAAAAGCACAATGCTCTCGATCGCCAGAGCAGCTTTCAGCCATTTGTTCTCTCCCCGTTCGGTCTGTCTTCTTGCACTTCGGAATGCCAGTAAAAGCGCCTGCACATTCTGATAACGGTCGGCAGGATCAAATGCGGTCGCCTTTTTGATGATGCGCTGCAGTCGCTTCTCCGTCAGCGGATCATATCCCACCTGATATTCTTCATAAAGATATTCTGCGATCTTGCCGATCCCGAACACATCTGTCCGCACATCGGTCTGTGCATAACCGTATTGCTCCGGTGCAGCAGAACCTTCTGTTCCGAAAAAGACCGTATCCTTCTTTTTTGTCCCATCATATTCCCGTGCGGTTTCAAAATCGATCAGATGCACATGCCCTCCGGCATCAAGGATCAGATTCTGTGGTTTCATATCCCGGTGCAGGATCACCGGATCCATGGCATGCAGCCTTGCAACAGCCTGGCAGATCTCCTCTAAGATCTCCAGTTGTCTTTCCGGTTTCAGATACGGATCTTCCGCCACATATTCTTCCAGATTCTTTCCTTCCATATAAGCACGCAGCAGATAGACATAGCCGTCCGCCTTATGCAAAGTTGCCCGCTGATACAGATTCGGATAGCGTTCCGCCAGCCGCCCCAGCTCTTCATACTCTTTCTGCAGACTGTCTCTGTCTTCTCTTTCTTTTCTGCATTTTACGATATACTTTTCCTGTGTTTCTTTTTTCTGCAGCAAATAGCAGCTTTTCTCCTCCTGTGCATAATAACAGGAAAGCACAGAATACCCGTCCTGTAAAAAGACGGGCAGTTTCTGTGCTGCCTGCTCTGTATAATTTTGCAAAAATTCATCTGCTATTTGGCTGTTTTGAATTTGGCGTTCGCCGGTATTCCTTTCTTTTTCAGCCATTTCTTATAATCCTTTGCTTTATTCTTTGGCATCTTCACGGTTACTTTTGCTTTCACACCCTTAAATGCATTCTTTCCAACCTTGGAAGCCTTCAGTTTTGTTGTCTTAAAGGTAATACTTGACAGCTTTTTGCAACCATAAAATGCGTTTTTGCCAATCTTCTCAATATTTTTGCCGATCGTTACTTTCGTGATTTTCTTATTTCCTTTGAAAGCGTTGGCTGCGATCGATGTTACCTTATAGGTTACCCCGTCGATCGTGACTGTCGCAGGGATCGTAACGCTGCCCTTCACATTTTTCTTTGCCTTTGTATAAGCAACACAGCCTTCTTTTGCACCGGATTTTGTTACCTGATAAGTCACACCGCTCTTTGTCAGCTTTGTACCCTTCTTCTGTGGAGTCGGTGTTGGCTTCGCAGATGGTGTTGGCTGCGCAGACGGTGACGGCGTAGGTGCAGGTGTTGGCTGCGTGGATGGCGTAGGCGCCGGTGTCTCTGCTTTTTCTTCCATGACTGCGATCGCATAAGTAGAATACTTGTCAGAGCTTGCATATAATCTGCCGTTCTCATAGCTGACCGGGATCTCATCCGCCTGCTCTCCATGGTATCGGAACAGCTTTAATTTCAGTTTACCAGTACCAAGCTGTTTTTGTAAAGCTTCATCTACCGGAATAGAGAAGGAAACCGCCTGCTTTGTTTCTTCTACTTTACGTTCCTTCTGCTTGCCGATCTGCAAAAGCAGATTCAGATCCAGTGGGATCAGATCCTTTACCGTTCCGCTCTTTTCTGCCAGTTCCCTGAGCTTATTGATCTCATTTTTGATCTGTGCATTTGCTTTTGTGGCATCAATCTGATCTACGGTAAGCTTCAGATTCGCATTTTCCCCACGGATATAAGCCTTTTCTTCTTCCTCTGTCAGATCCGGCAGAAGGTCAGACACATTGCTGTCCTCTGCGATCTTCAGCTCCGGTTTTTTGCCGCCTGCCGTATAACCGCCCGCAACAGACGCTTCCGTCTTTGCCAGTACACAATTTACAGTCATAGAGACTTCCTGCGATTCATCCCAGCAGGAATGATCTTCTTCGTTGTAGTATCTTACCAGATGATAAACAGAAACATCCTTCTCTCCTATGCTGTCTGCATCAAAACTCTCTTTTTCCTGATAAAAATATCTTACAACCTTATACAGATCCCAGAAATTTTCCTCCTGCATCAGGGCTGTATCCAGTTTTACCTCTTCGCCGTCTTCCACTCTTGTTGCATAACAGTAAAGTGTCATAATAGATACTTTGTTTTCCGAATTCGGATAGAAACCGATCTGCAGATTCGGCTCCTCATCCTGCCAGTCGCCGGTAATTTTCAGATTGGTCTTTGCATCTACATAAATCTGTGGCATAGCGTAAGAAGTACGGGATGGCATTTCCATTGTATAGATCGGATCCGGTTCTGTAGGATCAAAGCCTCTGTCATTTACCAGTTTACCGGTTATGTAGTATTTATCGTCTTCTGTATCCTTTTCCACATAAGTCCAGCCGTTTTCTGTCCAGGCAATCAGGACGGATTCTGTGTTATCCTCAGTATCTTCCTGATCATCCAGATAATCCGTTTTTCGTAAACTTGCTATTTTGATATCATATGACTGCTCAGTTCCCCTTTTATAACAGATTTCCGCATCCATACCGGAGTCCATGCAAATGCCTTTGATGCTGTCCGGTGTTTTTACATACTGTGCGGTCTCTGCATTTTCCGCATAGGCATCTATGTAGCTCATGGTCATATAGATATACCCGGTATTCTTTACCTGATATTGCTTACCGGCCCATTCCACCAACTTGCCGTCTGCCGCAAGCAGTTCTTCCATAACGCCCTGCATGGTATCTGCGTGTACCCAGTATTCAAAGCCGCTCGGGAACTTCTCAGTCTCCTCTTCCATAAAATAAGGAGAACCTGCTTCATAGGAAGCCTTTGTCACAAAACAGCCTGTAAATCCGGTTCTTGCTTTTCCGTCTTCCACCACAACAGCTTCCGCCGGGCTCAGATTCAGAAAACTTTCCTGTCTCCATGCATTTTCCCCTGCATTACAGCGCACGGATGCTTCCAGTGAAAAATATGCATCACAGTCTTCCGAAATTGTCAGCTGATAACTGCCGTTTTCAAGCTTCTCACAGCTGACATAATCACATTCGCCGTTCAGGACGTTCATAACCGTCTTTTCTGTTTCCTGATTTTCATTTTCCCCCCATTCACTTGCTTCCAGCTTCAGATCGGAAACTGTCATATCTTCATCCTGTCTTTTCTGCACATGCAGATACAGCGTGCTGTTATCAGTCTCTCCGACTGCCAGGGTACCACCGTACTGAAATTCTCCTGTCAGAATACTGTCTTCTGCCGGCTCCGGTGTCGTATAGAATCCGACCATCGGATATCCTACATAGATCGTTACCGGCTCTGTATCTGTATCAACCTTTTCTTTTAAAGCAACCTGATAGGTCCCGGTTTTTGTAAAGCTTGCATCTGTGATCTCTGCGTTTTTCTCATTTTCCTGCAGCGTACCGATTCCTTCCGTTTCCAGGGAACCATCGTCCTTTACATAGGAAAGTACCAGATCGGATGCCTTTACGTTTTCCGTTCCGCTATTCTTTGCGAAATAAAAAGACATACCCGGAAGATCTGCCTGATGCTCCTTACTCCACTGTTCATCACTGTCCGGATTTTGTGACGGTACACCATCATCATTCCAGAGTAAATCAGTCTTGGCAGCAAGTCCTTCATATTCTGCCACTGCCACATCGTCCCAACTGACCGGCAATCCATTTTCTATATCTTCATAATGATCTTCTTCCAGTACCTGTCCTTTTACATAGATGGAAAAACATTTCCCCACACAGCTTTTCGGAATGGTGATCTGCCAGATCGTATTTCCGTTTCCATCTGTCTCCGGTTTACCGACTGTAAAATATGCATCATGTTCTGTCATTTTTTCATCGTCCTGATCCAGATAGAAAGCAACATCCTTCACATCCCTGTCTGTGATCATATAGAACATGCGTCGTTCATCCTGCGGATCTTCCTCTGATTTTCCATAGATGCATTCTGTCATAAAACTGTCTGCACTCCTGGTTTTATCTCTGAAAAACGCAAATGACGGATAACTTACCGTGATCGTGACATAATTATTTTCTTCTCCGCAAGTTAGCTCAGAACAACTCACACGATAAGTGCCAATCTCAGGAAATGTAATATGTACCAGTTCTTCTTCTACACCGGCAGCTTCAAAAATCGGATCATCATCCAATGCGGGGATCTGCACCCATTTCGGTTGATCACTTTCTTCATTCCATCTGTAAAGCTGCAGCTTATCAGCAGTTATTATCTCCTGCTTCTGTCCGTCTGCATCAAAGCTTTTGAACTGATAGGTACCTTGCAGATCTCCCCACCAGACTTCTTTTTCAAACGCCGCGCCGTCATTTACCGCAGGTTCTTCTCCGTCCCAGTTCATATCCCAGGCGATCCCAAGACCGCTGACCGTATCCTGCTGCGGTTCCTGCTCTTCTTCATTTTCATCTGTCGTTTCTGCATAAGCAGCTACCTGATAAAGCGGCAACGATGTCACCATCATACATACCGTCAGAAAACAGGACAGCCACTTTGCCAGTTTTTTCGTCATACGCAATTCCTCCCTTTCTTTTGCTGCATTTCTGCAGCTTTCTATTGCCATCGTACCATAACCAATATATGTTAAAAAGTGGACAAAAATGCCCACTTCCACTTATTTTACACTTGCGCCACGCAAAAAAGAGACCTTATCCAACCGGATAAGACCTCTTTTTCTTCTATATGGACTTTTATTTGTTCATCAAAAGATCGTCAAAGTAGGCGATCGTCTTTTTCAGACCTTCCTCCAGATTCACTGTCGGCTCCCAGGAAAGCTCCTTCTTTGCCAGATCGATCACAGGACGTCTCTGCATCGGATCATCCTGTGGCAGCGGTTCAAAGACGATCTTGGAACTGCTTCCCGTCAGATCGATGATCTTCTGCGCCAGCTCCAGCATCGTAAATTCGCCCGGATTACCGATATTCACAGGGCCTGTAAAACCGTCCCTGCTGTTCATCATACGGATCATGCCTTCGATCAGGTCATCGACATAACAGAAGCTTCTCGTCTGCTCGCCGCTTCCGTAAATCGTAATGTTTTCATTTTTCAGTGCCTGCACAATGAAGTTGGATACCACTCTGCCGTCATGTGTGTTCATTCTCGGCCCGTATGTATTGAAGATACGGATCACCTTGATGTCTACCTGATGCTGGCGGTGATAGTCAAAGAACAGTGTTTCCGCCATACGTTTTCCTTCATCATAACAGGACCGGATACCGATCGGATTGACACAGCCTCTGTAGCTTTCCGGCTGTGGATGGATCTCCGGATCTCCGTACACTTCACTTGTACTTGCCTGCAGAATCCTTGCATGGACACGCTTTGCCAGTCCCAGTGTATGCAGTGCGCCAAGCACACTTGTCTTGCCTGTTTTGATCGGATCATACTGGTAATGGATCGGACTTGCCGGGCACGCCAGATTGTAGATCTGGTCTACCTCTACATAGATCGGCTCTGTCACATCATGTCTGATAAATTCAAAATACGGATTTCCCATCAGATGTCTGATATTATCCTTTGAACCTGTAAATAAATTGTCAATGCAGATAACGTCGTTCCCCTGTTCGATCAGTCTGTCACACAAATGCGACCCTAAAAAACCTGCTCCCCCTGTTACAAGAATACGTTTTTTCATGTTCCTAAAATCCTTTCCCATCTCCTGCTATTCTACCGTTACGCTCTTGGCAAGATTACGCGGTTTATCTACATCAAGTCCTTTTGCTGCTGAAATATAATATCCGATCAGCTGAAGCGGAATGACCGCCAGACTGCCGATAAAATGATGATCTACCTTCGGAATATAAGTGACAAAATCCGCCGTATCTTCCATTTCGTAATGTCCGTACGTTGTAATACCCATCAGATATGCCCCTCTGGACTTACATTCTACCATATTGGAAAGTGTTTTTTCATAAAGCTCATCCTGTGTCAGAATACCGATCACCAGTGTACCGTTTTCGATCAGACTGATCGTTCCATGCTTCAGTTCCCCAGCAGCATACGCTTCGGAATGGATATAAGAGATCTCTTTCATTTTCAAAGAGCCCTCTAAGCTGATTGCGTAATCGATTCCACGTCCCACAAAGAATACATCATGTGCATTGGCGAATTTTGCCGCAAACCACTGCAGACGTTCTTTATTTTCCATGATCTGCTCGATCTTATCCGGAATTGTCTCAAGCTCATCCAGATATGCTTTGCAGTCTGCATCCGTCACTTCTCCTCTTACCACACCAAACTTGATCGCAAGCAGGTATGATACAATAAGCTGTGCTGTATATGCCTTTGTTGTGGCAACGGAAATCTCAGGACCGGCCATTGTATAGCAGACATAATCCGCTTCTCTTGCGATGGAAGAACCGACCACATTGACAATCGCCAGTGTTTTCAGCCCTTTCTTCTTGGCCTCTCTGAGTGCTGCCAGCGTATCTGCCGTTTCACCGGACTGTGAGATCAGGATGACAAGTCCGTTCGGATCCAAGATCATATTCCGGTAACGGAATTCGGATGCCAGTTCTACACGGACAGGCAGTTTTGCCAGATCTTCTATGACATATTGTGCTGCCATTCCCACATGCCATGCAGATCCGCATGCCACAATATAAATCTGGGAAAACTGGCGGATCTCTTCATCCGTCAGTCCGACTGTGGAAAGATCGATCTCATCCTCTTTTCTGAGAGAATGCAGTGTATCCTTGACAACCTTTGGCTGCTCATGGATCTCTTTCATCATAAAATGCTCATAACCGCCCTTTTCCGCAGCCTGTGCATCATAAGTGATCTCTACAACTTCCTTTTCGATCACATCGCCGTTCAGATCATAGAAGGTTGCACCTTCCGCAGTGATCCTTGCCATTTCATCGTTTCCGATATAGCAGACTTTTCTTGTATGGTTCAGGATCGCAGGAACATCGGATGCAACAAAAGTCTCACCTTCTCCGATACCGACAACCATCGGACTATCTTTTCTTGCCACATAGATCTCATCCGGGTAATCTTTGAACATCACCTCAAGTGCGTAAGAACCACGCACGCGGACGATCGTCTTTGCCAGCGCATCAATCGGACCGACCTTGTATTTTTTATAATAGTAGTCAACCAGCTTGATCATGATCTCTGTATCGGTGTCACTGTAAAATTCATAGCCGTGGCGCAGAAGTTTTTCCTTCAGCTCCTGATAATTCTCGATGATACCGTTGTGTACACCTACGACCTCTGATTCTACAGGGCCGGATGCAGATCCGGTACAATTACCGGATACATGCGGATGTGCATTTGTTTTGGATGGGATTCCATGGGTTGCCCATCTTGTATGTCCGATACCGCAGCAGCCGGAAAGTGCCTTGCCGCCGTCCGTTTTATCTGATAAGTTCACAAGCTTTCCGGTTGCTTTTACAACCTCTGCAAGTTCTTCACCGTCCCGCACCGCAAGTCCGGCTGAATCATAGCCTCTGTATTCCAGTTTAGAAAGTCCTGCAAGCAGAATCGGTGCTGCCTGCTTATCCCCTACATATCCAACTATTCCGCACATAGTCTGTTCTCCTTTTCTAGCTTGTTACCTTTATGTATTTCATAAAAGCTTCTTTAAAGTAAAAATCATATTGCAGCCCGATCCGATCCAGGCTTTCACTCGGGACAAAGCCGCCTGCCATTGTTTTATGGCCGCCGCCCGATCCATATCCAAAAAGTGCCGCCGCTACCAGTTTGCCGGCATCTACTTCCTCCACCTCACTGCGGACGGAAAATTTCAATCCATCCTTTCTAACAGAATATACGATAGATACATCCACAACGTCAAGTGCAAGGATAAAATCAGATATAATCGCAATGAGTGCATCCGGACAGTCAAACGGAATGGAAGCAAATCCGGTCCTGTCATATATCTTTATATTATCGATTGCTGCCGCATATGCCTTCAGATCCTTAAATTCCATGACGTTTTTATACATTTCCTGCAGTTTCTCCACATCTGCCGTCTCAAAGGCATACGCAAACATGTCTGCATCAAAAGCTGTTGCACCTCTTGTAAAATCCGCTGTATCCATCTTGATCCCATAAGCAAGTGCCGATGCTACGAGCGGCGGGATCTCTATCCCCATTTCCCGATAATAGGAAACAACGATCGAGCTGCAGGCACCTACCATCCGGATATCCTGATAATGATAGCCGCAGTCCCGTACCTGTGGGTGATGATCGACGCATGCCACCTCATCTCCGGGCAGATCCGTAAAATTGGTATTGTACTTCTGTCCGTCCACCGTCACGATATAATCCGTTTCCTGCATATCGGATAACAGATCTGCATGCAGGATCTCCATGGAAAAAGTTGTCAGCATCCGCTTTGTACTCAGCTTATCGATACTGCCGTCATAACAGAGGATCGCATCGATCCCGAACTGCCGCAGAAAATACTGCAGACCGTAAGCGGACGCGATCGCATCCGGATCCGGGAAATTATGCGTCTGGATATAAGTCTTATGTCCTTTTAATAATACGATCAGATCCTGTGGATTTTGTTGCCCGTCTTTCATTTTTCCGTTACCCTCTTACATCCAGAAACTGTGCCTGTCCGTGAATCCGCATGGTGACGGAATCTGCCGGTACAAAAATACAGTCTCCTTTATAAAATGTGATCTGTCCGCCCGGATAACTGATATTCCCGCAGCCGCTCACACAGAGCAGGACGCGGAATGACATCTGATCCGACAGATACGTTACGATCTGTCTTCTTTCCGTGTTGACGATCATTCTGTATACTTCAAAATACTTGCATCTGCACAGACATTCGGAAGCCATTCCCTGCTGGTATTTCAAAATACGGAGCGGCTGCCGCGGCTTTGCGCTGCTTTTCAGATTGGCAACCTCCAGTGCCTTTTCAATGTGCAGTTCCCGTTTCTTTCCGTTTTTATCTTCTCTGTCATAATCATAAAGGCGATATGTCAGATTGGAATTCTCCTGGATCTCCGCCACAAGTGCGCCTGCACCGATCGCATGGATCGTTCCCGCTTCTATAAAGAAAAGATCCCCTTTTCTGATCGGAACATATTGCAGATATCTGGTCAGCTTTCCTTTTTCGATCGCTGCCCGGATCTCTTCCTTTGTACAGTCCCTTCTGAGCCCATACACAAGCCGCGCATCTTTCGCAGCATCCAGTACATACCACATTTCCGTCTTGCCGAGCTGTCCGTGCTCATGTTCCTTTGCATAAGCATCGGTCGGATGTACCTGTACGGACAGATCTTCTCTGGCATCAATAAATTTGATCAGCAGCGGCAGATCCGTACGTCCCATATGACGCGATCCTAAATATGTTGAATTTTCCGAAAGGACCTGCCCAAGCGTCTGCCCGGCAAATTCACCCTCTGCCACAAAGCACGGTCCATCCGGATGAGAGGAACACTCCCATGTTTCTGCCAGCGGAGACATTTCTATTCCTTTTTCAAATTCCGTATTCAGTCGCTGACCGCCCCACAAATAATCTTTGCCGGAAGGTCTTAACAATAATGGCTTATTCATCAATACTCCAATTCTACTTATTCTTTGCCATCCCAGCAGTATGTGCATAACTTGCATTTATCAATGCCGACTGCATCCAGCATATCATCAAGTCTGTTAAATCGCAGGGATGTAAAATGCAGTTCCTTGCAGATTTCATCTACCATCTTTTCATATTTTTCAGAGTCCGGATCCGTATATTCCTGCAGAACCTCCTCTGTTACATTTCCGTTTTCCAGTCTTTCGATCACTCTTCTTGTGATCAGATCCATTTCCGAAGAAGAACGGGAGAAGTTCAGATACTTGCAGCCGTATAAAAGTGGTGGACATGCAGGTCTGATGTGTACTTCTTTTGCACCGCTCTGGAATAAATACTCTGTTGTTTCCCGCAGCTGCGTGCCTCGTACAATGGAATCATCGATCAGAAGCAGGCTCTTATCACGGATCAGCTCCTCTACTGCCAGAAGCTTCATCTTTGCGATCAGATTACGCTGGCTCTGGATCGTCGGCATAAAGGAACGCGGCCACGTCGGCGTATATTTGATAAACGGTCTGGAGAACGGAATGCCTGACTGATTGGCATATCCGACTGCATGGGCGATACCGGAATCCGGAACACCTGCAACGATATCCGGCTTTACATTATCACGTTCTGCCATCTTAGCACCGCAGTTATAGCGCATCTGTTCCACGCTGATCCCCTCGTAAGAACTTGCCGGATATCCGTAGTATACCCAGAGGAACGTACAGATCTTCATATCTTTTCCCGGCTGCACAAGTGTCACGCAGTTTTTATGCGTCAGGACTACGATTTCTCCCGGTCCGAGTTCTTTATAATCCTGATAGCCAAGATTTTTATAAGCAAAGCTTTCAAAGGAAGCACAGAATGCATCCTCTTTCTTGCCGATCACGATCGGCGTTCTGCCCTTCTCATCTCTTGCACAGTAAATACCGTTCTCATTCATCAGCATAAGAGACAGCGATCCATCGATCGTCTGCAGCGCATACCGGATGCCTTCGATCAGGTTGTCCTTCTGATTGATCAGTGCTGCCACGAGCTCCGTTGCATTGATATCTCCGCCGCTCATTTCCAGGAAATGGGAGCAGCCGTCACCGAACAGACTTTTTACCAGTTCTTCTGTATTATTGATCTTGCTAACGGTTGTGATCGCATAAGTTCCGTGATGGGAACGCACGATCAGCGGCTGTGGTTCATAATCCGAGATACAGCCGATCCCATACCAGCCCTTCATGTTCTGCATATCTTTATCAAACTTTGTACGGAACGGTGCGTTTTCTATATTGTGGATCGCACGGTCAAAACCTTTTTCTCCCCAGACTGCCATACCACCGCGTCTTGTGCCCAGATGAGAATGATAATCTACGCCAAAAAACAAATCAAATACACAATCTTCCTTTGCTGCTACGCCAAAAAAGCCACCCATTTTCTTTCCTCCATGCTTTTATCTTCTGTCTTATACGTTTTCTGCTTCTGCATTTCTTGTCTGTGTAAATTTAATACCTGCCACGATACCGATCATCACAACAATCGCGATCAGCAGTGTGAGCCATTTATTACCAATGAGCGGTGCTGCCAGATAAGCCAGACAGGAAACACCTGCACAAAGCACAACATACGGAAGCTGTGTGGAAACATGCTTCACATGATTACACTGCGCTCCCGCTGACGCCATGATCGTCGTATCGGAGATTGGAGAACAATGATCGCCGCATACCGCACCTGCCATGCAGGCTGAAATTGCAATGATCATCAGAGAATAATTTCTCGTCTGCAGGACATTTACAACGATCGGGATCAGAATACCGAACGTTCCCCAGGAAGTTCCTGTTGCAAAGGCAAGGAAACATGCAACAAGGAAGATGATAACCGGCAGGAACATATCAAATCTGCCCGCTACGGACTTCATTGCAGCAGCAACAAACTCCTTTGCACCAAGGCTGTCTGTCATTGCCTTTAATGTCCATGCAAATGTCAATATCATGATCGCCGGAACCATCGCCTTGAAGCCTTCCGGAATACATGCCATACAATCAGAAAAGCTGAGCACTTTTCTTACCACATATAAAAGGATTGTAAAAATAATACCAAACATACTGCCAAGTGCCAGTCCGACAGAAGCATCCGAATTGGAAAATGCCGTTACCAGATCTGTACCGCTGAAAAAGCCACCGGTATACAACATACCGATCACACAGCAAATGATCAGACAGATAATAGGGATCATCAGATCAATCACTCTTCCCTTTTTCATACCTTCTTCTGCCTCCAGCTCCTGCTTATGATCGCCCTGTCCGTCAGAGAACAGATCTCCCGCAAGTGCATTTGCCTCACTGGTCTTCATAGAGCCAAACTCTACCTTGAAAAGCACCATGCTCACCATCATCACAATTGTCAGGATTGCATAATAGTTATACGGGATTGCCTTTAAGAACAGCCCAAAACCGTCTTCTCCTTCTACAAAGCCGCTGACCGCCGCTGCCCAGGAGGATATCGGCGCAATGATACAGACCGGAGCTGCTGTCGCATCGATCAGATATGCCAGCTTTGCTCTGGAGATCTTATGCTTATCCGTTACCGGTCTCATAACGCTGCCGACCGTCAGACAGTTAAAATAATCATCAATAAAGATCAGCACACCGAGCAGGATCGTCACAAGCTGTGCACCCACTCTTGTCTTGATATGACTGCTTGCCCATTTTCCGAATGCGCTGCTTCCACCAGCTTTATTCATAAGTGCAACCATGCCACCGAGAAGTACTAAAAATACCAAAATACCTACATTGTAGGAATCGGATAATACCGATACGATACCGCCGGAAAATACATGAATGACGGTTCCTTCAAATTTGCCGCCGGAATACAGGATACCACCTACCACGATTCCGATAAACAAAGAGCTGTAAACCTCTTTGGTGATCAGTGCCAGACTGATCGCTACCAGAGGCGGTAAAAGCGCCCACGCCGTTGCGAATAACGCCGGCGTATATTCCGCTGCCTCTTCCGCTTCCTCGGCAAATGCCGGCAGACACCACATTGCTGCAAATACGACTGACAGTAATAAAACCCTCCATACAGCATTTTTCACTGCCTCTCTTCTTTTGTTCCTACTCACTTTTTTTCTCCCTTAGTTTATTTTTTAATGCCAGTAAGGCTTCTGATCCTTATGCGAATATCCCTTTAGTTTTTCCGCATACACCGCAAGCTTCCGTTCATACTCCGCTTTTGGCTTTTCCTTCAGCTTCCCCTGACTGCACATTTCATCATATGCTTCCCGAAGTTCTGCCAGATTTGCCTGCGCAGAATCCTTATAATTATTGGACAGATTCATCTGCAGGCGATTGATGATCTCATCCAGCCTTTTTTCTTCTTTTGACTGTATCCGAAACAATTTCATAAATGATTCCTCCTGCCTGCAAGCGCACTCTGACGCTTTACAGTTTAGCACAGATTCCCGTATTCTACAATCACCACATTTACCAAAAAAGAGCTGCCGCTTCTGCGACAGCTCCTGTCAGTATTTCTTATTTTCTGTTTAAAGTATACAGATATTCGTAATCCTCTACTGTTTCTTTTGTCTTTTTATTTTGCAGCGTGATACGGATCTGTGTTACCGGGAAAAGAGAATTGTATGCATACTGGCTCTCATACTCCGTTCCCTCGCTATACTTTCTTGTATATTTGCGCTGTTTGATCAGTTTGATCTTTCCGTTATTTTTAATTTTTTTGTAAGTATAGTCACCGGTTTTGGCATCAATACCGGTTGTATACTCAATAGATACGATCTTATATCCTTTTGCTGGAGTTACCTTTAGCTTACCACTTGTTTTGTTTGTAAACGGATCATAGTAATATAACTCTTTCCCTGCATATTTTACATTCTTAATGACAGGTTTGTAAAATTTATAGCCCTTTGCTATCACCGAAATGGAACAGGTCTGGACAAATTTTCCGTCTTTGTACACATCAAAGGATACAGCTGCCTTTCCGGCTTTCTTAGCAAAATAAGAAATATAATAATCCGAAATATAATCCGCATAAGATGATTTGTATCGTCTTGTTGCAGTCAGTGCTACTTTTATATTTTTATTGCTGGATCTTACATTCTGAACCGTAAAACCTTCGCGGTATATATCAATTTGTGAATATCCGCCGCCACCGCCGTAGAAGCTGTAGTTGCTGTAGTTCACATCTGCCATGCCAACCGTAAACTCGTGCTTCTTTTCATATTCGAGTGCTACACTGTCCTCTGTATACTCATATGTATATGGTGTTTTTACATAGGAATCTGTTTCTGCATCATACAGTTCATCATAATAGGTCTCTGTATAGGTTGTGTGCTCCATTAATCGCATTCTGCTGTCAGACCATTCTGACTGTTCCAGCTTATAAGTATGCGTCTGTGTTTCTTCTGCATCTGTCTGTATCTGCATACCAAGTACAAGGGCAGCAGCCAGAAAAAGTGTTGTTCCGAAAGAAATCAGTTTTTTCTTATTCATAGTGCCTCTCCTTTACTTTACATATACAAGATAAAAATTATAAGTTACCGTTGTTTTTAACAGGGTATCATATACCACCACACGCACAGGTGTTACCGGATTCATGTAATTCACATCCACGATATTCTCGGAAGTATCGCTTTCCGACCACTTATAGCTGAACTGATACTTGGTAGACATATCCAGCTTTAAGGTTTTGTTGTTTGCCTTTTTCCTGGCAACCTTCAATGTTTCATTGTCTACAAATTTACATACATCCACACTCTTCAGCTTGAAAGTCGGATTCATCTTTACAGATAACTTTCCGCTTTTCTTGCTTGTTGTATTATTCATTCCGTAACCCAGATACTGTTTTCCGTATGTTACGCTTGCAAACGGATAACTGTCATTTGTGGCATAGATCTTGATCTTTTTCGTGCATTTCTTTTTGCCGTTTTTGTTCTTGATCGTAACGGTAGCAGTATAAGTGCCCTTTGCTTTTGCAAGGAATGTGATCTCGGAACGGTTGTAATAATTCACTGAAATATTATCATTCAGTTGTGCACTGTATGTTTGCTTTGTTGTATTGACTGTCGTGACCTTTGCGATCAGATTCGGACTGCTCGTTTTAACGCCTGCCACATAATCACCGCTGGTTGCCAGGTATACATCTGTACTCTCATAACGCTGGTTGAGCGCTACACGCATTGCAGTCCTGCTGCACACATTGTTTTTCTTATCATACTGATAAGTGGTTGTTTTGGTTTTTGCCTGTGCGTTGACCGGCGCAAACAGCATACCGGCAAACAATGCAAATGCAAAGACCATGATAAGTTGTCTCTTGAAATTTTTCATGGTATCCTCCCTCTCTTCCGGCTTCTGCCGGATACTACATTTATTTTAGCATTCTCTGCTCACACATGTAAACAGAGTTTTCCTCTTTTTTACATGTATTACATTCTTTTTTCAGACGCCCTCTGTACTGTCTTTGATGAATATGATCTTTAAAGTCAGGAAGATCAGGTGGATATCCATTAAAAATGAATAATTGCTGACATAGATCAGATCCAGCTTCAGTTTATCGATAAACGAAGTATTGTACTTTCCATAAATCTGTGCATAACCGGTCAGCCCTGCCTTCACACGTGTACGGTAGGCAAACTCCGGTACCTTTTTGCAATTCTTCTTAATCAGTTCGGGTCTTTCCGGACGTGGTCCCACCACACTCATATCCCCCTTTAAGATATTAAAGAACTGCGGCAGTTCATCAATACGCATACTACGGATGATCTTCCCGACCGGTGTGATACGGCTGTCATTTTCCTTGGCAAGCTGTGCCTTCCCGTCCTGTTCGGCATTTACAACCATACTTCTGAATTTGCAAATCGCGAATTCACGATTTCCTTTTGTACAGCGGATCTGTTTATACAGAACCGGTCCTCTGTCATAAGCATAGATTGCTATCGCCGTGATCAGCATGATCGGTGACGTAATGATAATACCCGTCAATGAAATCACAATGTCCATTGCGCGCTTCATAAAACGCTGTGCCAGCGAAATATCTGTATTCTTACAAATATAAAGCGGTGTATCCACCAGATTCATCTCATCCGAAGACTTGATAATGATATCCGAGATCTTCGGTGGGAAATATACTCTCTTTCCCTTTTCAAAGCAGAACTTCAGGATCTGGTTTCTGACCTCATCCGGCAGATCATTTAACAGGATCGCATCATATTGTAAGATGTTTTCTTTGATTTCATCCATATTATTATCACAGCTGATCGTTTTATCAAATTTATATTTAGCACGATAGCCGGAAAGCCGGATATCCAGATTATTTTCATGGGAACCGACTATATTCAGCATCCGATACGCCGGAATGACCTTCCGGTAAAGATCTGTTCCAAAATTCGTCAGAATCAACAGCAGCACAAGCTGCACAGCATACAGTTTGACATACGTCAACAATATCACACCAATGTGCTTTACACGGCCAACCATTAAGATCGTGATCATGCTCTCTACAACATTCAGCCCGAAATAAGCAATCCACTGGCCGATCAGCAGATGAGATTTTCTGCCGAGTCCGACCTGAAAGCCATTAAACACATACATAAAGATCCATAAAAGCAGCAGGTAGATGATCCACATCAAAATATTACCCTTATGTAAAAAGCTTTGCCTAAGCAGCTTATTCAGACTATGATTCCACGCATAAACAAAAGGAAGCAGTGTAACAACTGACACCAGTATCTGCCAGAAAAAGCGATATATATGTTTTTTTGATTCGGTATTTATCTTTGTATTCATTGTACTCCTCAATCTGCCCTGACGGATGTATTCTGTTTTATCAGCCATTTGCCAGGCTTATTTATTATACACCATTCCTATCAGCTCGTCTATTTCTTGTTTCCGTATGTCTCTTCCATATTTCCCGTATCACATCTGCCAAAATACAGCCGATCATACAACCGATCCCATTGTGGATCATATCATCCCACTCAAAAAGACCCCTGCACAGGATAAGCTGCAGACATTCTATTGAAGCAGACACAAATCCACCTGCCAGAAACCCTTCCCACCATGTTATCTTTCTGTTTTTTATAAAGGGAAGTAATAAACCAAATGGAAACAGCAGTACCATATTCAGTAAATTTTCCTGCAATAGAAGGTTATGCGGCAGGCTTCCCAGCCGTCCGTTCTTTCCAATATGCCAGATTTCTTTCCAGGACCAAAAGAGTTCCAGCTGATATTGCCTCGTACCCGGCGTTCTGGTAAATACGGTAGATGCATAGACTACTGCCAGAAAAGCAAGAGCCAACAAGCTACAGAAAGCCTGCTCCTTTCTGATTCTTCCGGCTTTCACCAGCCTGACAGCCAGCACAAGAGCCGCTGCAAATACAACCAGAAAAAAGAGTAGTTCCCTTTTTGTCCATATTCTGTTATGTGTTATTATGATCTGATGCAAATCCATCTTTTCCCCTTTTCCCCGTATGTCAGTTCCTATCCGCCACTCAGATAATAGACTTCCGCATTTCCCCAGCAAGATCCGCAAGACTGCCATATGTATACTCTACATAAGGCATCAGTTCCTCTGTAACCGGTGTCAAGTCAGGAATCATAACAGTATGACAGCCAGCCGCATGTGCACTTTTTACCCCATTGGGGGAATCCTCAAACGCAAGACAGTCCTCCGGCATAACTTCCAGCCTCTCTGCTGCATAAAGATAGACATCCGGGAATGGTTTTCCTCTCTTTACCGCTTCCGTCGTAACGATTGTTTCAAACAGCCCATCCAGACCAACACTGCTGAGATGCATCTGTGCACGGTTCTGCGGGGAAGCTGTGACAACCGCAGCTTTTATCTCTCTTTTTCCCAGTTCTCTTATCAGGCGGTGCACACCCGGTTTTCTCTGTAGAGGTTCTTTTCTGACTTTTTCTTCCATAATCTCCTTACGCCGCGTTTTGACGCGCTCATAAGCTGTCGCATCGTCAAACCATTTGATGAATAACGCATTGGCAAGTTCTTTATCCAGACTCCGCAGCATAAGAGCCATTTTCTCATCAAATGCATAACCAAGCTCACACGCTGCCTGTATCCAACAATCACGATATACCCTTTCCGAATCGATCAACAGACCATCCATGTCAAATAACGCTGCCTTTATCTTTTGAACAGAATTTTGAAGCATACAGAATCCTCCCTGTATTTTTACTTTCAGTATGCGCAATTAGTCTAACATAAATCCGTTTTTGTAACAACCTGACCGATTGATATAACGATCGGTCTTCCGAAGGCTTGCACAATCATCCAATTCCCGATATAATATATAATAGTAGTTTTCTACTGATAAACGATACAAATATAATAATATTTCATTGGAGTGAAAAAACATGATCAAATTACCTAGAAGGCCAAAATTGGAAGGCGATGCACGTATTGAATACGGTATTATCAATCTTATGAAAAACAAAGGGTATTACAATTGCCGTGTAGTAAAAACATTAAAAAACGGAGCAAAAGTTTTTCAGATGATGGACAAAAACGACCATCCATGCTCTTGTATCTGGGCGCAGGCAGATGAAGAAAACTGGGTAAAGGTTTCTGAGATTGCCACAAAAGATGAAGCAACGATGATTGATCTTTATGAGCTCAGCCTGGAATCAGCGAATAAAGAATCCCATACACCGTAAGGTGCATGGGATTTTTACTTTCCACAAGATTTTATACTATGCTGTCTCTTCCCCTTTTATCCCACTTGGATGCTGTCCGACCGGATGGAAAGTCGTGACAATTTTTTCTACCATTTCAACGATTCCCGGATCATTCTCATAACTTGCTTTTGCAAGCTCCTCCAGATCCTGTAAAAACTGTGGCACATCAAACGGTATCGGTTTCCCGATATGAATCAGTTCATTATCGGTTTTCTTCAGTCCCTCTTCTGCCATCAGTTTTTCTTCATAAAGCTTTTCACCCGGACGAAGTCCTGTATAAACGATTTTAATATCTTCATCCGGTGTATGACCGGAAAGTTTAATGAGATTTCGTGCCAGAGTATCAATCTTGACAGGTTCTCCCATATCCAGCACAAAAATTTCACCGCCCCAGGCAAGCGTACCTGCCTGCAGAACCAGACTGACTGCCTCCGGAATTGTCATAAAGTATCGAATAATATCCGGATGCGTTACGGTTACGGGGCCACCTGCTTCAATCTGTTTCTTAAAAAGCGGAATCACAGAACCATTGCTTCCTAATACATTACCAAAACGTACAGCCACAAATTCTGTTCTGTTTCCATCCGAACGCTCACTCCGCATATGATCCAGACTAAGCGCTTCTCTTCTGTCATCATCTTCCGGATGATCCATGCTGTCAGGCATATGTTCGCCAATTTCCTTATCTACATGTGCATGCAGAAAAGGCAGGAGATCCATACGTTTTTCCTTGCTGACCATATCCATACTCTGAATCACCATCTCACAAAGTCTCTTGCTGGCACCCATAATATTGGTTGGATTGACAGCCTTATCTGTACTGATGAGCACAAATCTTTTTGCACCGTATTTCAATGCTGCATACGCGGTTTTATAAGTACCAACTACATTATTCTTGATTGCTTCATTCGGGCTGTTTTCCATCAACGGTACATGCTTATGCGCAGCTGCATGGAAGACAAGTTCCGGTCTGTAGGTTTCAAAAAGCCAATTGACACGACGGCTGTCCCTGACCGAACCAATCAGCACAACCAGATTCAGTTCCGGAAATTTCTTTTTCAGTTCCTGCTCAATATCATAAGCATTATTCTCGTAAATATCAAAAATAATAAGCTGCTTTGGTTTATGTCCCGCAATCTGTCTGGCAAGCTCGCTTCCGATACTGCCGCCACCGCCTGTGATCAGGATTACTTTATCCTGAATATATGCAAAGATTGCATCCATATCCACCTTGATCGGTTCACGCCCGAGAAGATCCTCTACCGCAACCGGTTTCATTTTACGCAGAAGCACTTCTCCGTTTGCCAACTGATAAACACCCGGCAGTCTCTTAATCTCACAGCCTGTTTCTTTACAAATTGTCATATATTCTCTTACTGTTTCCGCACTTGCTGTCGGAATCGCAAATAAGATCTGATCAATATTATATTTTTCTATATTCTGAAAGATGGTATCTCGATTGCCTGCCACCGGAATACCTTCCAGGTACATTCCGATCTTGTGTGGATCATCATCAATAAAACAACAGGCAAAACCATCTGATTCTTCTGAGTTATTTAGTTCGCGGGCTATCATATGCCCCGCAGCACCTGCACCAATGATCATGGCATTATGCCGTTTTTTCCCTTTGTTTTCTTTTCTGCTACGTTCCAGGCTGATGAAACGATAAGAAAAACGAAGTGCGGTAATCAGTATAAACTGCGCAACCGCTCCAACCATATAATAAGAAATAGGCATTCTCTTCACAAATATCGTGATGCATACGATCTGTACAATCGTTGTGGAAAGAGAAGCTAACATAATACGATTCAATTCATTAAAACTGGCATATCGCCATAAACTGTTATACAGCCTGCAACAATAAAACAGAACAATACAGACTGCCGTATAAAACGGTGCGAATTTTAAAAACGCATTCAGGTATTCCCCCGGAATGTGAGAAAACTGAAAATCAAACCGTAATAAAAGTCCAAAAAAATACGAAAAATTCACTGCAACAATATCATAAATAAGCAAATAAAATGATACCATATTCCAGTGTTTTTTTTCGTGTCCGGTTATTTCTGTATGTAATTCCTTCTGCTCATCTTTCTGCATAGATATCTCTCCTCATATATTCAGGCCGCGCCATTGCGTCCCCCCGGCCTTTTCACTGGGTTTACAGGGTTTAACTGACAAGGCCGAAGCCTTGTCAGGACCCTCAGATACATTCAATGTACGGTAAGATTATTTTACACGTTTAATCGTTCCCTTGAATCCTGCTTTCTGAAGAGCTTTCTTGTATTTATTGAAAGCACTCTTGCTCAGACCCTTTACATTGATTGTAATCTTCTTCTGCTGTTTCTTTGTCAGACCCTTAAATGCGTTTTTCTCGAATTTAACCTTGTTTCCTGAAACAGTGATTGTTTTAAGGTTTTTAGCGTTTTTAAAAGCACCCTTTTTAACAGTTGTTTTGCTCTTTGCAGCAAAAGTAATTGTTGTTGTCTTCTTGTTAATAGCGCCTGCTTTAATTGTCTTTACAGACTTAGAAAACTTAACAGCTTTCTTTGCCGGAGCTTTAGAAACAGTCTTCTTTGTAACTACAGTAACTTTTACTGGAGTTGTAGGGCTCTTTACAGCTGTTGTATCAGCAGCAAATGCTACACTTGAAAGAATTAAGCTGGATGCTAAAACACCTACTAAAACCTTTTTCAGTGACTTGAACATTGGATTTATCCTCCTTTCCTCAAAGAATATTTATGAAAACCGCAAAGCGGATTTCACCGACTATACCTGTCATCCTATCCTATTACTTCTTATCGCCATAGTAGCCATAGCCATAGCCGTAGCCTTTACCATAGCCATAGCTCTTTCCGTAATAGCCGCCATACTGCTTGTAATAATAGCCGCCGCCTGCACCTTTGACACGATTCAGGACTACACCCAAAAGCGGACAGCCGGCCCGTTCAAGCTGCAATGCTGAGTTTTTTACAATATTCTTTGGTGTTGCATTTCCTCTGACTACCAGCACTGCACCATCGCAGAGCGATCCGATCCTCTCTCCGTCAGATACGAGATTCAACGGCGGTGCATCTACAAATACATATCGATAGTTTGCAGCCAGCTGATCCAGCATTTCCTCAAACTTGTGGTTTTCAAGCAATATACTTGGGTTTACAACATTATCATTATTTGGCAGGATATCCCCGTGTTCATACTGTGTATGAAGCACTGCCTCCTCCAGTTTTATGTCATTGGCAAGATAATAAGAGCTTCCAAGGATCTTACTGCCGTCTTCTTTTTTCAGCCCATACTTATCTACCATAACGGACTTACGCATATCCGCATCTACCAGAATACTGTCAACACCGGTCTCTGCCATCTGACGCCAAAGCTGCATTGCCACAAAGCTCTTTCCCTCATCAGGCATTGTGCTGATTACCATAATCTTCTTAACATCTTCTCCCAAAAAGCTCATGTTGACACGCAGTCTGTTGACTGCTTCCTCTATCGCATAAGGAAGGGTCGGCATATTTTCGATTGTAATCTGATTTTTCCGGTTCATTTAATTGCCCTCCTTCTGCTTTTGTTTTCTCTCTTTTTTCTTTTGCTTACGGATTTCTTCCTCTGCCTTATCATCAATACCTTCCAGATTTCCTTCCGGAATAACCGTAAGTGGCATAACACCAAATGCTTTCTCCACATCCTCTGCAGATTTAAAGGTATCATCCATAATAAATCTCACTACCAGTACACCGCCGACAAGGATCAGGGCAAGCAATGCTCCTATGATCGTATTTTTCGGCAGACTCGGTGAGCTTTTATGCTTTGGTGTAATCGCAAGCTCTGCAATATTCGGTGTTGCGGTCTCCATAACCTCAGGCACGTAGGATACCGCCTTATTGGCCAGTGCATTGGCAATATCTCTTGCCTCCACCGGATCGGTCGATTCAATCGTGATTGCCAAAAGTCTTGTTTTATTGATTGCACCGATTGTTGTCATAGCAAGCAGTTCATCATATGTATAATCCAAATGCAGTTCCTCAATGATCTCTTCGAAGATCGGTCTGACCTTTAAAAGTTCTACATAATCATCTGACAAGGAAGTACCCAGATTTAAATCAGACAGATTAACAATGGAATCACTTGACGCCGATACCATGTAGACCTTTGAAGTCGCCTGATATTTGGGGGTGATCAGAAAATATGTGATCAGTCCTGCTATCACTGCACCTACAGCAAATGCTGCAAGCAGCCATACGATCTTTGCCTTTAAGTAGTAAAATAATTCCAAGAGATCAATCTCTGTCTCTTCATTCTGATTTTGCTGCACCTGCAGCTTTTCATTTTGCTGACTCATGTTTGTTGTTCCTTCCGGCTGTTTTACTGATTTCTGTATTCCGCTCTATTTTAATCATCTTCGGATTTTCCGGTATCGACAAGCGGATAAAGTTTCATGACATTCTCTTTTAAAGATGTCTCATCTGCATAAAATTCATTATGCACCTGCCCATCTCCAAGTCTGTCATTCCCCAGTTTTGTTTCTCCCTCAATCTGTAAAAATCCCAGTGACTCATACTGATCCATATTTTTAGCAAGCTTTGTGATCGCATTCATATTCAGATCAGATGTGGCATATGTCATGATCTGGTCATACGCTTTTGCGAGAAATTTCGCATCCTGCGCATTCTGCTCCCGGATTTTTTTCGTCGCTGCTTCCAGGTAGGCTTTCTGCCTTCTCATACGACTGAGATTTGTTCCATCCCCGACTTCCATCCTTCCTCTCAGAAAGATTGCTGCCTGTTCATCCGTAAGCGTTATTGTCTCTCCAGGCTTCATCTGTACATCCTCTGCTGAGAAATCATCTTCAAGCGTCACCGTGACACCTCCAAGGACATGATTCAGATCAGATATATGATCCATCGGAATGGCAAGATAACCACCAATCGGGACATCATGTAAATAGGTAGAAACGGCATTCACTGTATTGATACAGCTTTGTCTCTTAGATCCGCCGTATGCATGCGCCAGACAGAGATACATTTCATTGTACATATCCACATCGCCGCTTTTATCCATCATCGGGATCTCAGCCACACTATCACGGTTCAATGCAAGAAATCCATATTTCTTATCTGTTTCATCAATTACCATAAGCATCAGGAAATCCGCCATAGAGCCTTCGTACTGTTCTCCTTTGACATTTTCATTTCCACTTCCGTCTGTTCCCATGATCAGATAACTTTTTACCGGATGGTCCAGCTCATAGATTTCACCATCAAATACAATGTCATTATCACTGGTCAGATAAGCATCTTCTCCATCGGTCTCGACCGTATTTCTTTCATCGATCTTCTGCAGCACTACGTAGAGAACTACGATCAGAATGACGAAAACACCTATTCCCAATATTATCTTTATCTTTTTTGCTTTGGTCATAACCCAAGTAACCTTTCTCCGAGACTGTCGATCCGATCCAGCCTGTCCGTACCGATTTTTTCCCCGATCACCGCTCTGCCCATTTTCAGATTTGGCTTTCTGACAGTCATATTGTGCGCATCCGATCCAAGCAAAACATCCCGATCCTCTGCCAATAATGAAAGACATTGTTTTTTCTTCTTTCTGCCTGCAAAATCAGTCAGCTTATCTCCTTCCAGAAAACTTCCGGCATTCAGCTGCACGATAAGAGGAAGCGCTAACACCTGTCTCATAACTTTACTGTCCTTTTGAAACTGAAAATACCGTTCGACATGAGCCAGAATCACAGTAAAATTTCTTTTGGTTACCAAAAGTTTTACGTCCTCAAAAATAGCTTTTGTCCACTGGCAAAAAGGCATTTCCAATAGTAACAGATCCGTTCCCTGTACACAAAGTTCAGATACCATCTCTGCCTTACCAATACCACCAAAATAGTATACTTCAGCGCCCAAGAAGGTTCTTAGATTCATATTTTCAAATTGTACTGCTGATTGTAAGTGTGAAAAGCTGTTTGCCCGCTTTTCCAAGAAATGACCTACGGAATCCCTCTGCGCATAAAAATGCGGTGTAAATATGATTGTGTCTATCCCCTGATTCATTTCCTCACTGATGAGAGCTTTAGACTCTTCTATATTCCTGCTGCCATCATCAATCCCCGGTAAAATATGACAATGAACGTCTATCATTGGTGTATCTCCATTTAATTGAAAGGTCCTTATATATTGTACCAATGTCAAATTATACGCAATAATGCATTTTCTGTCAAGCATTGTCAAAAGCCGTCACACACATTGTCACATATATAATTCCATCTATTCCGGTCATAATTTCGTTATATTCTGACACTTTTTGCAGCTGTCCGTCCTATCACATTTTGGAAATTGTAACTATTTACCAAAATAAGGAATTGCAATTTCATTTGTTTCGTAATTATGTCAGTTTTCAATCTGCCCGGATCATTTTCTGAAGATTTTCTTAATTATGTTCTAACATATTTTCTATAAAAATCCCATATCCCTTTTCCGGCTGCTTCACAAGCACATGGGTAACTGCGCCCACGATCTTTCCGTTCTGCAGGATCGGGCTGCCACTCATGCCCTGCACGATCCCTCCGGTCTTGGCCAGAAGCTCCGGATCCGTCACTGTCAGTGTAATATTCTGGTTACTGTCCTCTTCATAGCGAAGCCGTGTGATCTCGATGTCATAAAATGCACCTGTTCCATCAAAAGAGGTATAGATCTGAGCAGCACCTTCCCTGATCTCCTGCTTAAACGCGATAGGGTATTTCATATTTCCTTTCACATCGCTTTCTCCGGATGCAGCCGCACTTGTCTCTATGATCACCTCATCTTGGCTGTCAGATCCGGATGGTTTACAAAAGCTTCCATAGATCCCGGCTTCCGTATTTTCCTCGATCCTGCCAAGGTAATCTTCTTCCTCAAAGCTGAGAACGCCTGTCAGTTCCCCCGGTTTTGTCCCATCCGATGTATGGACTGCCAGAATACAGGTATCATAAATACTGCCTTTGGAAAGTGCCAATAATTCTCCGATATCCGCATCCGCGATGCCATGTCCCAAGGCACCAAAATGCCCATCTGCTGTCTCATAGGTCATTGTCCCGATTCCCTGCGCACTGTCTCTGACCCATACTCCTATCTTATAGACACCCTCCTCGCACTGCGCCGGTGTAATACGCACCTCTGACCTTTCTCCGTTTCTTTGGATCGTAAAGATCATCTGCTCCCCATTACTGTTTTTGATTCTGTTCACAAAATCTTTTTTGCCTTCCAGATCTGTATGATCGATCTGCACGACATAATCCCCGGACTGCAGGATGCCATCTGCCGGACAGACAGATTCCCCACCACTGCCTGTAAATGCGCCGGTATCGATCACAAGCACGCCCGGTGTCTTTAAATAAATGCCGATTGGTTTACCGGAAACCATCACATCCTGCTCCGCCACTGTCTGCATCTGCACGGTTTTCAGCGGAATGATCCCCAGAAAACGGAGCTGCATTTCATAACTGGTTCCTGTATCGGAAGTCATATGGAAAGCAGATACCACAGGTGTTGTGATCCTTGTACTATCTTTGCTGCGATCTGCACCTGTTGTCTGTACCGCAGCAGAAACCGGAATCCCGATGTCCAGTTCCTCTGTCTGTCCTTTACGCAGCAGGATTTGATCGGGGATCATTTTTTTGATCCGGTAGCCCAGAAAGCCGATCAGAAGCAGACTGAGTAATAATATGAAAAACAGCATATATCTGTAAATTTTTCTGGCTCTGTCCATGGTTGTTTCCTTTCCATACGTCATGTATCTGCTACAGACTCGAAAATCCTGCCAGCTCTGCTGTCAGCCGCGCTTCGCGCTTTTGATTTTCTCGTTGTACGCTCAGGCGAAATCAAATGTCAGCTTCGCTGCCGCTTGATTTCGTTACCTCGCTACATGACATAACGCACATACTAAAGATTTCTCTTTTAGTATGTGCGTTATTTTTCAGGTTAGTTTGGTATTATTTTGCTGTTTTCTTTGCTTCGTCTGCCATGGCTTTCAATTCGCCGGCGTTCTGCATCACTGCATCCGTGATCTTATCACTGCCGAGCAGGCGGGCGATCTCGGAAAGCATACCGTCTTTGGAAAGTGCCGTCAGTTTTGTCTGCGTGCCATTTTTATCCTGCTGCTTTTCGATCACAAAATGCTGATCCGCCATCGCTGCGATCTGCGGCAGATGTGTAATGCAGATGACCTGATGGGCTCTGCCAAGGATCGCCAGTTTTTCCGATATTTTCCAGGCAGTCCTGCCACTGATGCCCGCATCGATCTCATCGAAGATAAGCGTTTCTGTTTCATCCTGCTCTGCCAGCACGGATTTGAGCGCCAGCATGATACGGGAAAGCTCACCACCGCTTGCCACCTGCGACAGCGGTTTCTTTTCCTGCCCCGCATTTAACGAGATCAAAAACCGGACGTGATCCATTCCGTTTGCGGATAAATGCGTCTCGCTGTTTTCCACTTCTATCGCAAAATCCACATACGGAAAATTCAGGGAAAGAAGTGCCTGCTTCATTTCTTTTTCCAGCTTTGCAGCCTCTTTGCATCTGATCTTGGATGCTTTCTGGCAAAGGGCACGCAGTGTTTCTTTTTGCTGCGCCAGCTCTTCCTGCAGCTTTATTTTATACTGCTCGAAATCATCATATTTATGCAGAAATTCCTGTTGTTTTTGTGCATATGCCAAAATCTCGGCAATGGTATTGCCATATTTTGTTTTGCATTTATTGATCGTATCCAGACGTTCTTTTGTTTCTGTATAAGTCTGCGCATCAAATTCCATGCTTTCCATATAATGTCCCAGACTTCTGCCGATATCCTGCAAAAGCTCCTGCACCTGTGCAAAGCTCTCTACACACGGCGCAAGTGATGCATCATATTTTGCCGCATCGTTCACACATTTTGCCGCTGCACCGATCATGTCTCTTGCATTTTCCTGTTCATAGCTATTTAAGCAGGCATCCGCCTGGGAAAGACTTTCACCGATCTGCCTGCTGTTTTCCATCCTTCTGAAATCAGCTTCCAGCTTCTCATCTTCTCCCTCGATCAGAGCTGCTGCTTCTATTTCCTCGAGCTCAAATCTGGCAAGCGCGATCTCCCGGTCTTTGCTGCCATCCTCGTCCAGCGCTTCTTTTACCAGTTTTTCTTTTTCTCTGTAAGCTGCATAGGCGGCTCCAAGTTCCTGCTTGACGGCCTGTAATTTGTCCCCGCAGAATGCATCCAGTACTTCCAGATGCTTTTTTTCATTGAGAAGTGACTGGTGCTCATGCTGTCCATGTACATCGATCAAAACAGCTGCTGCCTGCTGCAGCAGCTTGCCTGTGGCACTTTCTCCGTTCAGCCTGCAGCTGCTCTTTCCGGGCATGATCCTTCTCTGCAAAAGGACTCTGCCCTCTTCATCCGGAAAGACTTCCAGTTCTTTCAGCTTCTGTATCACGGAAGCATTATTTACTTGAAAGCAAAGCTCCACATATGCATATTCCGCCCCCTGACGGATCAGACTGCTGTCCGCCTTGGCACCGAGTGCCAGATTGATCGAATCGATCAGGATCGACTTACCCGCACCCGTTTCACCGGTCAGAATATTGAGTCCCTCTCCAAATGTCACTTCGGACTCATCAATGAGCGCAACGTTTTTTACCTTTAAACTTTCTAACATGATTTTCCTTATACTCCAGATTTTGTCACATATTTGCGGAGCAAATGTGCGACCAGTCAACCTGCATAGCAGGTTACAGATTGTCAGTTAGTGAACCAACTGCAGAATCTGATTCATCAGACTTTTTGTATCTTCTACCGTTCTGACCGCCATCATGATCGTATCGTCTCCCGCGATCGTACCGACAATCTCCGGATATTTCATGGCATCGATCGCCGCTGCGACCGCCATTGCCATTCCGGACACTGTTTTCACGACCAGAATATTCTGTGCCATATCGATAGAAACAAATCCTTCCTTTAGTACATTGACATATTTCCCGGAAAGATGCTTTTCATCATTATGAAAGCGGACATATTTCTGATGCCCGTCTCCCGTCGGCATTTTGGAAAGCTTCATATCCCGGATATCGCGGGATACCGTCGCCTGCGTGACTTCAAAGCCTTCTTCTTTCAGCCTTTGCGCCAGTTCCTGCTGCGTCTCCACCTCGTATTGTGAGATCACGCGCAGGATTGCTTCCTGTCTGTTTCTTTTCATTATCCTTCACCCATTTTTTTATGAAGCATCTGTAAAAAGCTCACCTTATTGATATGCAAAAGCCGGACAACCTGTTCCGACTGGTGCACTCTGATCCTGTCACCTGTTGTCAGCACTTGTGCCTGACCACCGTCAAAATTGACTTCCGCCTGCTGCGCCTGCCCGTCTCTGCCTTCCGCGATCACAATTTCGACCTGATCCTCCGGCGAAAGAATGATACTTCTTGTATTCAGTGTATGCGGACAGATCGGTGTCATCACCATCAACCTTGCCCCCGGCTCTACGATCGGACCTCCCGCAGACATATTATATCCCGTCGAACCGGTCGGCGATGCAAGGATCATACCATCAGCCTTATAATGGCATAAAAGCTGTCCGTTGACAAGCACCTCATAATTCAGCACCATCAGATGCCCGCAGCGGTTTACCACAATATCGTTCAGCGCATGTGCTTTCAGTATTTCTTTTCCGTCCCGGATCACACTTCCCGACAACAGCATCCGATCCATGATCTCATAGCTGTCCTGCATCAGATGATCAAGTGCATCCGTAATGCCGCTTTTTTCCACCTCTGCCAGAAAGCCGAGTGTTCCAAGATTGATCCCCAGAAGCGGAATCCCAAGCCCGACCGTATCTCTTGCTGTCCGAAGCAGCGTTCCGTCTCCGCCCAGCACTAAAATGCAATCTGTCTCCGGTGGAATCTGCAGCAGATGTTTTTCCTCCTGCACGCCTTTTTCAATTCCGCCTCTGACCATGACCGTCACATGCCTGCCATGCTCTGTCAGATATTTCTCAATATAATCTGTTGTTTCCAGTGACTTATCTTTTGTCACATTCGTCACAATATAAAAATTATCCATCTAATTTCCCGTGTGCCTTCTCTACAACATCCGCAATCTGGACAGACAACTGATTCACGCCCTCTGCCAGATCATTTTCTTTTTCCATATACAAAAGATACTCTATATTGCCCTCCGGTCCTTTGATCGGTGAAAAATCCAGTCCCAGCAGATGAAAGCCCGTCTGCATGGCAAACTGTGTGATCTTTTCCACCACTTCCCTATGCACAGCCTTATCTGTCACGACACCCTTTTTCCCCACCTTTTCTCTGCCCGCCTCAAACTGTGGCTTGATCAGGCATACCATCTGCCCGTGCGGCTTTAAGAGTGCAAAAGCCGGTCCTAAGATCTTTGTGAGTGAAATAAAAGAGACATCACAGGAAGCGAAATCTACTTGCTCACCGAGTGCATCCGCCTGCATATAACGGAAATTCGTCTTTTCCATACAGACAACTCTCGGATCATTTCTGAGCTTCCAGTCAAGCTGTCCGTGTCCGACATCTACCGCAAATACCTTTTGGGCTCCGTTCTGGAGCATACAATCCGTAAATCCGCCTGTAGAAGCCCCGATATCCAGACAGGTCTTTTCCTGCAGATCGATTGGAAATACCTGCAGTGCTTTTTCCAGCTTCAGTCCGCCCCTACTGACATAGGGGAGCGTATTTCCACGCACTTCTATTTTTATTTTTTCCGGATCAAACATGGTTCCTGCTTTGTCTTCTTTCTGTCCGTCCACATATACAATACCGGACATCAGAATTGCCTTCGCTTTTTCTCTGGAAGGTGCAAATCCCTGCTTCACCAGTAATACATCCAGTCTTTCTTTCATGCTCTGAGCCTTTCTTTACCTGTTTTTCAGCGTTGCCAGAACTTTTCTGACGACCGACTCCGTATCAATGCCAACCTCTTTTTTCAGTAGCTCTACATTTCCATGCTCTACATATTCATCCGGTAAGGTGATCGGAAGCACTTCTGCCGGATTTCCGTTTGCTTCCATCAGATCAATGACTTTTTCCGAAAAGCCACCGCTTAAAACATTTTCTTCCATTGTGACGAGCAGGGAATGTGTTCCTGCTGCATCTAAGATTGTCTCTTCATCGATCGGTTTTACAAACCGCGCATTTAAAAGGCTGCAGTTTGCATAGCCTTCTTCTTTCAAACGGAGTCTGACCTGTTCCGCGGTCTTTACCATACTGCCGACTGCGATCAGCACGATTTCTTTCTCCTGGTAGATCCATTCCGCTTTTCCATAGGCGATCGGCTGTCTGTATTCCTCCAGACCGTCATATGCCTCTCCCCGTGGATATCGGATTGCGATCGGTCCCTCAAAGGAAACTGCGTATTTCATCATATCAGCCAGCTCCCATTTGTTCTTCGGTGCCATGATATGCATATTCGGTATACTCGAAAGAAATGAAAAATCAAAAATACCCTGATGGGTTTCTCCATCACTTCCGACAAGTCCCGCCCTGTCTATTGCAAAAGTAACAGGCAGATTCTGAATACAGACATCATGCAGAATCTGGTCATAAGCCCTCTGCAGAAACGAAGAATAAATCGCCACAACAGGTCTCAAGCCGCCTGCTGCCAGTCCTGCAGCAAATGTGACCGCATGCTCCTCCGCAATTCCTACATCAAAGAATCGTTCCGGATAACGGTTTCGGAAACGCTTGAGCCCTGTTCCGTCAGGCATTGCGGCTGTGATCGCCACAAGTTTATCATTCTTTTCCGCCATTTTATTCATTACAGTTGCAAACACATCCGTATAATTTGCTTTTGTATGCGGATTTTTCGGAATACCGGTCGCAATGTCAAACGGCTCTGCGCCATGAAATCTGGCCGGATGTCTCTCCGCAGGCGTGTAGCCTCTCCCTTTTTGGGTAATGACATGAATGATCACGGCTCCTTTGACACGTTTGGCTTCCGTAATAACACGTCTGAGTGCTTTGATATCATGTCCGTCCACAGGTCCTAAATATTTGATCCCCATATCCTCAAAAAACATACCCGGGATCATCAGCTGCTTGATACCGTTTTTTGCATTCTGGATCTTTTTGACAATCGCCTGTCCATATTTTGGCATTTCGAGAAGTCTGTAATAAATGCTGTCCTTCAGATCCAGATATTTGGCATCCGTACGGATGGAATTTAAGTAAGTGGATACACCGCCTACATTTTCGGAAATGGACATATTATTGTCATTTAAGATCACAATAAAATTGGTATCCAGATGCGCCGCATTATTCAGTGCCTCATATGCCATTCCGCCGGTCAGGGAGCCATCCCCGATCACCGATACGACGGTATGCTTCTCGCCCAGAAGATCTCTTGCCTGCGCCAGCCCAAGTCCTGCGGAAATCGAGGTGGAGCTGTGCCCTGTATCAAAGCAGTCACAATCACTTTCCTTCCGCTTCGGGAAGCCACTCATACCACCGAATTTACGAAGTGTTTCAAAACCTTCTCTTCTTCCTGTCAGTATCTTATGTGTATAGGACTGATGCCCGACATCCCATACGATCTTATCGGTCGGCAGATCCAGAGAAAGATGGAGTGCCATAGTCAGCTCCACTGCACCGAGATTGGAACCCAGATGTCCGCCCGATACACTGATCTTCTCGATCAAAAACTGTCTGATCTCTGCTGCCAGACTGTCCAGATCTTTTTCATTTATTTTTTTGATATCATTTGCTTTTTGTATACTGTCAAGCAACATAGCCCCTGCCTACTTTCTGCGGTTTACCAGACTTCTGATCAGTTCCTCCAGGAACGTATCCTCCCCCATCAGAGTGTGTAATCTGTCAAGTGCTTCCTCTGAAAGTCTTTCCGCTTCTTCTTTTGCTTTTTCAATGCCAACCAGTGTCACATAAGTTGTCTTATGATTTTTCTCATCACTGCCGATCGGCTTTCCGAGTTCTTCCAATGTGCTCGTCACATCCAGAATATCATCCTCGATCTGATAGGCAACACCTACCAGATAACCGATCCGTTCCATTTCATCGATCTGCTTCTGCCCTGCGCCCGCAAGTGCCGCGCCGATCATAAGTGCAGACTGGATCAGTGCTGCGGTCTTATTTTCATGGATAAATAAAAGCTGCTCCATGGTGAGCGGATCCTTTGCTTCTTCTGCCTCAATATCCGCTACCTGTCCGCCGACCATGCCATAAATACCGGCCTTTCTGCCGAGGATCAGCATTGCCTTTTCCGCCTTTGTATCACCCGACGCAAGCAAAAATGCGGATGCTGCGGTTTCAAATGCCAGGTTTAAAAGTCCGTCGCCCGCCAGAATTGCCATCGCTTCGCCATACACCACATGGGTTGTTTTCTGTCCGCGTCTGTATTCATCGTTGTCCATCGCTTCCAGATCATCATGGATCAGGGAATACGTATGGATCATTTCAAGGGCTGCCATAAAAGGCCTGATCAGATCTCCCTGCCCGCCAAGCTCTGTAAAGGCTTCCCGCATCAGGATCGGTCTGAGCCTTTTGCCTCCTACCTTCACGCTGTAGTTGATCGCTTCCATGACGGTCTTCTGACTGCCTTCTTCTTTGGGCAGATATGCATTGATGATCTCCTCTGCCTCTTTTGTTTTCTGCTCCAGTGTTTCCTTAAAGCTGCTCATCGGCTTCTCCTTCCTGCGAAAGCACCCTGACCTCTTTTTCTACGCGGTCAATCTGCTGGTTGCAAAGCTGCACAAGGGAAACTCCCTCTTTATATGCCTGAAAGGATTCCTCCAAAGAGGTCTCCGGTCGTTCCAGTGTTTCGATGACTGTTTCCAGTTTTTCAAATGCCTCCTCCAGAGACAGTTCCTTTTTTTCTTCTGCCATATGCTCTCCTGCCTGTCTTATCATACAGATTGTTGATATGTTTCCTCGATCCGGGCATCTGCATAGCCATCCTGCAGATAAATACGGATCTGATCATCCTTTGTGATCTGTGCAGTGCTTGTCAGGGTCTGTTCCTCCTTTGTCACATATGCATAGCCCTGTTTCAGCTTTGCCAGCGGCGATAATGCTTCCAGACGCGACGCACTGATCTCCAGCCTGTGCTGCTGGGCTGCAAGCTTTCGCTCCATGTGATAGGAAAGCTGTTCCTCTAAGGAAAGGATCCGCATACGATGCTGTCTGAGTACCATCTGCGGCGATACACTGCGGAGCTTCAGTGCCATATTTTCCGTCAACAGTCTCTGCTGCTTACATTTTTGCAGCATGGCTGTCACTACCTTGTGTGACAGGTCATAGAGCTGCTGCACAACTGCTGCCATGTCACAGACTGCCAGCTCTGCTGCGGCAGATGGCGTCGGTGCTCTGAGATCAGCCACATAATCAATGATCGTCGTATCCGTTTCATGTCCGACCGCCGAAATGATCGGAACGGAGCAGTCAAAAACCGCCTGTGCCACTTCTCTGTGGTTAAATGCCCAGAGGTCTTCTATGCTGCCACCGCCACGTCCGACGATCATCACGTCAACGCCTTCTCTTTCCAGTGCATGGATTCCGTTTATGATGCTATGGACCGCCTGGTCCCCCTGCACAATGGCAGGATATAAAATGATCTCAATAAAAGGATTCCGCCGCTTTGCCACATTGATGATGTCCCGGACTGCAGCTCCTGTCTGCGCTGTCACAACACCCAGCTTTCTGACATAAAACGGGATCTTTGTTTTATAGGCAGCATCAAACATGCCCATTTCCGCCAGCTCTTTTTTGAGCTTCTCATACTGCTCATACAGATAGCCGTCTCCCAGACGTTCAATCTGCCTGGCATAAAGCTGGTATTTTCCGTCACGTTCATATACATCCAGGCTTCCGCCTACAACAACCTGCTGCCCTGCTTCCATCCGAAAGCTGAGTCCGCCTCTGTTTCCTGCAAACATTACACATGAAATAGCAGCTCCAGTATCTTTCAGGGTAAAATAGATATGACCAGAGCCATGGTACTTCACATTGCTCAGTTCACCCTTAATCATAATGGAACTGCATAAAAAATCCTGTGCAAACATGTTTTTGATATAACTGTTAACCTGGCTGACAGTATATACATTTTGCTTCATTTATTATTTCTCGCTTATGAATTTTCTATTTTAGAGTTTTGCATTGCAAAACTCTTGCGCCGAGCGCATCTGCGAAGCAGTTTTTCCTCTTTGCGCGAGTGCGCATCCAACGGAGTATTTACAAAACAGAAAATTCTTATGAATTTTCTGTTTTGGGAACAAACTTGGCAAGTACCCCATTGATGAACGCCGGGGATTCCTGCGCACCGTATTTCTTTGCCAGCTCTACCGCTTCGTTGATGGATACGGAGCCCGGGATCGTATCGTCAAATAAGATCTCATACACGGCAAGACGCATAATGGCAAGCTCTACCTTACCAAGGCGGCTGACATTCCAGCCAACTGATTTTTCATTGATCTGTGCGTCGATCTTGTCTAAATGCGCCAGGATCTGATCATATTTATCCTGGATCTGTTTCTGTTCCTTCTCTGTCAGTGTTTCCTGCTCTTCGTCCGCAAAGAACAAAGCTGCCTGCTCTTCATATTCTTCTTCACTTCCGAATGCAATACGGAATAACAACTGAAATACTTTTTCTCTTAATTTGCTTCTGCTCATCAGTCTGTCCCTATTATTTATTCTCTTCCTGCATATTCACGCCTGCAATGCGGATATTGATATCGGCAACTTCCAGCCCTGTCATATTTTCAATAGCTGCTTTTACCTTATTCTGTACATTGCGGCTTGTCTGTGGGATATTGTGTCCATATTCGATCACGATCGCGATATCTACGGATACCACACCGTCCACAACTTCAACCTTAACGCCCTTTGTCAGCTTCTTCATACCGACACGGCTCATCAGCTCGTTTGTAATATTTCCAACCAGAGCAGATACACCTTCTACCTCAGCAGCTGCAAGGCTTGCGATCATTGCAACAACATCATCTGCGATCTGGACAGCTCCCAGCTTTTCATCTTCCTTTAATACATAAGTGCCACGTTCTGTTTCTTTTTCCATTTTGTGGTCTCCTTTCTTCTATAGGCTCGTGGATATGCCACGCGTTATAACCTGCTTTGCAGGTAATTATATCAAATTTTCCTGTCTTTGGAAAGGTTTTAGGACGATTATTGCATAAAAACAAAAATTGTATGCATCTTATCATCACTGCTGTACGTCACAGCGTCTCCGTTTACGAGCGTAAAGATCTTCTGCTGTTCAAACAGCTCATCGAGCATTTCCCGGTATAGCTGCTCACTGCCGCACCGGAATCTTACAATCGTTTCGCCTTTTGCCTTTTCCTGCTCGATCAACAGCTTCAGCCTGTCATAATCCTTTTCCTGAAACAGCAGTTTTTCCCTGACATAATAATTATCCCGCTCCGCCGTGCAGACAGGAACCGGGATTTCCGATACGATCCGGTGCGTCTGCAAAAGTTCTTCCGTCGTGATCAGCAGGAAGTTATAATTGATCCCCCTGCTTTCTCCCTGATCCGAAAACTGCATTTCTCCCCAGGTCGTATCCATATAGTAGTAATCACCGTCTGCTTTGACCAGATTCCAGACATGATCCGCACCTGTCTGCTCCGTACCGAAGATCAGCGTCACTTTAAAACCGAGTTTCTTCAGCAGATACTGTGTTGCTTTGGCATATCCCTGACAGACACTTTCTCCGTTTAAAAAGACGGAACAGATATTTTGATTATCCGGGCTGTCCAACACATAGTCCGTATGGTCGATCACATAATCATACACGTATTTGACCTGTCCGTAGGCATCCAGCCCTGCAGGCATCGCTGTCAGAAATGCGTTCACCACCTGATCAATCTGCTGCTGTTTTTCCTGTTGCTGTTGTTCTGTCATCGTATAGACAGGCTGCACGGACAGACTGGAAAGTACGCCGTTTCTTTCCCTGCCTTCCAGAGAAAAGGAACTGCTATAAAAGATCTCGGGGTGATCGTTGAGCACATACTGATACAGTACCTCTGCACGCCCGCTGTCCAAAATAGACAACGTCTCCTTCTGCCTGCTGATCAGCGCCGTATAGATCTGACAATACGCTTCTTTTTCCGCATCGGAAAGTGCTTCATAATAAAAAAGCCCATCCTGCGTATCCTGCACTTCCCGGGCAGGCTCTTTGGCTCCCTGCATCTGTGTCATGCGCTGTACGGGCGTGATATCCGCTGTTGCCTGCGGCATTTCCTGTACATCCGAAGACAGACTTTCCTCTTTAGTCAGATTTTCTGCTGTCCCTGTCTGTTCCTCCTGCAGCCTGCCAGCCCATAAGATACTGACGCCCAGAAGAAACAGAAGCAGGAAAAGGATTCTTTTTTTCCGCACCTTGTTCCCCTTTTAATTTTTACCGAATTCAGAAAGCACGAGCCCCTCATTTCTGTCGAGCACCATCTGAATGCTCCATGGATTCACGAAGAGAAGCAATGGATTGTCTCTCATATCCGTTACCTTCTTCATATCAGAAGTACCAACCAGCTTATTCAGATCAAGGTCTGTATTTTCCACCCATCTGATATGCTCATACGGAAGCGGCTCCAGTCTGATCTCTACATTATATTCATTTTCCAGTCTGTATTTCAGAACGTCAAACTGCAGTACGCCGACAACGCCGACAATGATCTCTTCCAGACCGGTATTAAACTCCTTGAAGATCTGGATCGCACCTTCCTGCGCGATCTGTGTCACGCCCTTTACAAACTGCTTTCTCTTCATGGTATCCAGCTGTCTGACACGTGCAAAATGCTCCGGTGCAAAAGTCGGGATACCTGCATATTTAAAGTTATCTTTTGGCATACAGAGCGTATCACCGATCGAGAAAATACCCGGATCAAAGACACCGATGATATCGCCTGCATAGGCTTCGTCCAGAATCTTTCTGGAATCTGCCATGATCTGCTGTGGCTGGGAAAGACGCATGACCTTTCCGCCCTGCACATGCTTGACTTCCATGCCCGCGTCAAAACGGCCAGAACAGATACGCATAAATGCCACACGGTCTCTGTGGGCTTTATTCATATTTGCCTGGATCTTGAACACAAAAGCAGAAAATTCATTTTCCACCGGATCGATCGGGCCTTTATCGGAAATACGCGGAAGCGGTGTTGTAGTCATTTCCAGGAAATGCTTTAAAAATACTTCCACACCAAAGTTCGTCAGTGCTGATCCAAAGAATACAGGTGTCAGGTTACCGCTCTGCACCTCAGACAGGTCAAATTCTGCACTGGCACCGTCAAGCAGCTCGATCTCTTCCTCGAGAAGCGAAAGGGCATCTTCTCCGATCTCTGCGGTCAGCTTGTCCCGCTCTGCGATCGGAATGATCTCTGTTTCGCCTTCCTTTGTTCCCTTTTCCGTATCGGAATAGGTAAAGACTGATTTTGACTTTCTTTCATAGACACCTTTGAAATTCTTACCGGAACCGATCGGCCAATTGATCGGGCAGGTTGCGATCCCAAGCTCTTTTTCTATTTCGTCCAAAAGCTCAAATGTATCATTTGCATCACGATCCATTTTATTGATAAAGGTAAAGATCGGGATCTTTCTCATGACACAGACCTTGAACAGCTTTCTTGTCTGCGCCTCAACACCCTTGCTGGCATCAATTACCATGACCGCAGAATCTGCTGCCATCAGGGTTCTGTAAGTATCCTCGGAGAAATCCTGATGTCCCGGGGTATCCAGAATGTTGATACAAAAACCGTCATATTCAAACTGCAGCACAGAAGATGTAACGGAAATACCTCTCTCCTTTTCAATCTCCATCCAGTCAGATACCGCATGTCTGGCTGTCGCCTTTCCCTTTACACTACCTGCCAGATTGATGGCTCCGCCGTATAACAGGAACTTTTCTGTCAGTGTCGTCTTACCTGCATCAGGATGCGAGATAATGGCAAAGGTTCTTCTTTTGTTGATTTCCGCTTCATACTTGTTGTTCATTGCTACTTTCCTTCCAGTTGTATTTCTTTTTCTGCTTTTCTATATACTACAGCATAGATTTTCCGGCAATATCTCCGGTTACTCCAAGGTAATCAAGCACTGTTGCACCGATATCCGCAAAAGTTTCTCTCGTACCAAGATTTTCCGGTTTTATCTGCTTTCCGTACATGATACACGGTGTATGTTCCCTTGAATGGTCTGTAGAAACCGTATACCCGGGATCACAGCCATGATCTGCCGTAATGATCAGCATATCCTCGTCCCGCATGGCAGCCATGATCCGGGGCAGCTTCTCATCAAAATACGCAAGTGCCTTTGCATAACCGTCTATATCGTTACGATGCCCATATAACATATCATAATCTACCAGATTGATAAAGCATAATCCGTTAAAATCTTTCTGCAAATAAGAAAGTGTCTTTTCGATCCCTTCCGCATTACCGGACGTATACGTGAATTCCGTCATGCCTCTGCCCGCAAAAATATCATGGATTTTACCGACCGCGATCACATCCTGTCCTGCCTCTGTGATCGCATCCAGCATCGTCTGTTTCGGTGGCTCCAGTGAAAAATCATGTCTTCTCGGCGTTCTTGTATACTGACCGCTTGTCCCGATAAACGGGCGGGCGATCACACGACCGACACTGTGCTCTCCCTGCAGTATTTTCCGGGCGATCCTGCAATATTCGTAAAGCTGCTCCGGTGGTACCACATCCTCATGTGCGGCGATCTGGAATACGCTGTCTGCGGATGTGTAAACGATCAGATCTCCGGTCCTGACATGCTCATCGCCGTATGCCTTGATCACTTCTGTGCCTGAATACGGTTTGTTGCAGAGCACACCACGTCCTGTCTGCTCCCGGAACGGCTTTAACACTTCTTCCGGAAATCCGTTCGGATAAGTCGGCAGTGGCTTTGGCGAGATAATACCGGATATTTCCCAGTGACCGATCGTTGTATCCTTCCCGCGGGAAGCCTCCCGCATCCGCGCGATCCGCGCAAGCGGCGCTGTAACCGGCAGAACCTTTCCGCCGACATCGACACCTTCTATATTAAACAGACCGAGTTTTTGCATATTTGGCATATGAAAATACGGTGATGTCGCACAGGAACGGATCGTGCTTGTCCCCTGATCTCCGTATGCTGCTGCATCGGGCATTTCGCCGATGCCAAAACTGTCAAGAACGATCAAAAAAACTCTCTTCATAGGAATACCTCCTTCTTCGCAGACGGTTAGTTCTTCTATCTCTTCTGATATACTCGCGAACCCGCGCCTACGGCGCTCTTCTGTCTGCTACACAGACGGTTCGCTCGTTAACGAACACAGAAAAACAAATAGTTGCTATGCAACTGCTTGTTTTTCTACGTGTTCGTTATATTATACCACTTTTTCTACTGCTCTGCTACGGGTGATATGATTATGTTTTCTGCGGCGATGCCTGTTTTGCGGGAAACGATATCTTCGATCTGGGCTCTCTGCGCCTCTGTCAGGTCATTTGCCTGTACGATCACATCCGCAATATCCCCGCTGATCGATACAACAACATCTGCAAAGCCTTTTGCTTCAAGCAGGATTTCAGCGGCACATTCCTTCTGTGTGATATCCGTCAGCTCGATCATGCTGTTTACCGCATCCTGTTTTGCGCTCTCCGGCAGATTTTCCGCATTGATGATATTCAGAAGTGCCTCTTTATTCTTGGCTCTGGTCTGTTCCTTCATCAGATTTGCTCCGGCGATGGAGCTGATTGCCTGTGAACTGGTAAACACCGCTTCACCAGGTGTTTCTCCCGTATAATCTTCCGTTACCTGTGCCACTTCTCCCGAAGCAGTGTTCTCATCCGTTCCTGCCGTTGCTGTTTCGTCCAGCGCCGCATCATCTGCCGCAGCACTTACATTTTCCGCCTGATTTTCATCCAGATAATCACTGTATACCATTTCATCCTCGGAATCCATGCTGTCAATGTCCGTCATCGCTGCCGATTCATCGATCGCTCCGTTTTCCTGATCCGGCAAAAGCGCAAGTGATTCATCCGTAATATCCGTCACTGCCGCCATATCTGTTCCATCCTCCGTCGCAACACCGGAAGCCTCCTCAAACTGGGCAGAGGTTGTAAACAGATTTTCTTCATCTACCTTCTTTCCCATAAAATTCAGATATCCGGCGATCGCGATCATCAGCGCAAGAGCCGTGATCATGATCTGATTTCTTTTCCACAGCTTTTTCACAGTTGTCTCCTTCCCTTTCTATGTAGTCAGTTTTACTATTTTTATTTTATGTGCCTCTATCCCAAATAATGCCTCAAGAAGCTCCACAATCTCATTTTGTACCTTTGGGCTTCCCGCCCCCTGCGCCGCAACGACAACGCCTCTTACCGTCGGTTCGATCTGCCTGATAATCAGCGGAGACTGACTGCCGTCTGCCTGTTCATATAAAATGATCTGTGCATCATTTTGTGTCTCAGTTAGCGTACGCTTACCATTTTCATCCATTTCTTCTTCACTTTTTCTCGTGTATGGCGTATTATGCGCCGGAACCAGTTCTTTGGACGCCTGCATAGTCAGGCAGACCTTTACTTTTCCTACTCCATCCACACTGCTTAAAAATGTTTCCAGTTGTTTTTGCAGATACGCCCCATACTGCATGGTTGTCATCTCCGTTTCTCCGGCAGCAGAGCCTGTTTCATTTCCCCCTGCGCTCTGATCCGCCGCAGTCTGCTTTTTAGTTGCATTCTGCTTACTACCCTGTTTCTCCTGCGGAAGCGGCATTGCAATGATAATCAGCAGGATACCTGCCAGAAAAAGCAGGATAAAACGGTCTTTTCCAAGCTTTCCCAGTTTTTGTATATAGTTTTTCAGATCCGGCTTCATTTTATTCACCTCCCGTTTTCTGTTCCGGTTCCTGCTCTGCGTTTTGTTTCTCCTGCTCTGCATTCTGCACTTCCTGCATCTTCTGTAATACAGAGTCTGTCAGATCCGCCTGCAGGTCTTCCTCTTTCGGAACCGAAAGCATCTGATCAATATCTGTCATCCGTTCTTCAAAGCTCTTTTCATATTCCTTCTGAAATTGCTGCCAGTTCTGCAGGCTGTCTGTTTTTCCCTTTCCCAAAAGAGGCAGCAGTATCATGGCATACAACATCCAGGTCACAAGCACCTGCAGATATTTTTCATATTTCTCGCTCGGACACATCTGCAGTACGATCTTTGCCAGAACGAAAAAGCAGCACAGTTTTTGCAGCAGATCCATTCTTCTCCCTTTCCTTATATGAAAAGCATCAGCCTCTCACAATAACCATTGTCATTAAAATTGCAATATAAAATGCCAGAAGGGCGCACAGATTGATCTTCAGGATCTGGATCCCGCCATCCCCAATCTGTGACACTGTAGCTGCCAGATTTTTCAGTCCCATCAGCCCCAGGCAGGCTCCTCCCAGTTTCATAGCCGCCAGTATACAGAAGATTCTGAAAAGAGGCTTTATCATAAGAAAAAACAGCATACACATCCCGGCTGTTCCGATCGTATTCCGGATCAGTCCCGCCGATCCCATAAATACCTGCACCATGGACTCGGACAGATCCCCGATCCCGGGAATACTGCCGATCGCCCGCTGCAGCAATGACTTCTGCACCCCGTCCAGCTTGGACGCGATCAGATTCTGCATCGTACTGACGGAAACCGTGACCGTCAGACAGAGCTTGATGCCCAGAGAAAGGGTTCGCTCCGCCAGTCTGATCAGTTCCTTCATCCGCCCCCTGTCATCTATCCCATTCATAACAGCCAGATAAATACAGCCTTTGCTGCAGGGAAGCAGCAGATTCAGCAAAATATAATCCACTCCCATCAAAAGCAGCAGAAAAAACTGATAATTTACAGTTGCTGCCACACTGCCGCCTGCAAGCGACACGGACAGAAAATAGCCCGGAACGAGCACAGACATAAATTCCCGCAGATTTTCCAGATTCTGCTTTGACAGTGAAAGCATTGTTGTCACATAGCGGAACAGCAGGATCATCATGAGCAGATATATAAAATATGCCGTCATATCCGCCACCTGTTTGTTTTTTACAAAGCCCGCCAGATAATGCAGCAGCATTGCTACCATTCCAATTCCCAGAATGGCAAGCAGAATCTCCCGAAACGCTGTGATCCCCGGGAAGAAAAGCTGCCCCAGTTCCTGCATAAGCAGCTTATAAGCCCCTGTAAAATCACCTTTTATGAGCAGCCCGAACAGATCTGAAAAACTGACCGCATCCGTTCCCGCCAGTTTTGCAGTCACACTGTCTACTTCGCTGAAATCAAAATACTGTAATAAATCTTCCATTATAAATACCCCTCAAGTACCTGCAGCAAAGAAGCCAGAATGGGGATCCCCAGAAGCAATACCGCGATTTTCCCGCAGAGTTCGATCTGTCCCGCGATCAGACTGTTTCCGGTATCTCTTGACAGATTCGCCGTAAACTCACACAAATAAGTAATGCCGACCGCTTTCAACAGAATACGCAGATAAGAAGACGCATTCTCTACATATCTGCCGATCCCCATCAAAAAATCACCTGCCTCCTTACAAAGCTCCAGTAGATACAGGGCTATCATCAGGGCTGCTGTCAGAGAAAGGAGCTGCCCCCACTCACTTTTCATGGATTTTAAAATCAGTACAAAGACAACCGCCACCATACCAAACAGGATCAGCTTCTGAACATCCATCTGTGTTTGCAGCCTCCCTCCTATAGCTGAAATAATGCTTCCACGGTATCAAACAGCCCACTGATATAAGGTACCAGCCAGGTCAGGATCAAAATAAGTCCTCCAAGACCTACAAAAAAAGAATATTCTTCTCTTCCGCTGTTTTTTAATATCTGGCTCAAAATCGTAACCAGGATCCCAACCGCCGCCATTTTAAATAAAAGAGCTATGCTCATCTTTTCTCTCCCTTACTTTGCCGTCAGAACAGCAGAATGCAGATAAATACACCTGCCATGATACCGATCGTCTGATACAGCTTACATTTTTCTTCCTTTTGTTTTTCCAGCTTTACGATCTGATCCGATAATTCCTCTTCGTAAAGCCGAAGTACCTGCACCTGTCCGCCCGGATCCGAAAAGCCTGTCTGTGCCATACAATCCGCAAACTTTTCCCAGTCTTTCTTTTTCAGCCGGTCAGACAGCATAGCTGCATTGCTTTTCCACAGCCACGCCGGATCCTCTCCGCAAAAGGTCTCGATCTGCTGTGCCGTCTGTTCCAGAAACGCACCATATTCCCCTTCCATCCGCATACTGCACCTGAAAAATGCCTCCGCAAGCGGCAGACCGTCATATAAGATCGTATCGGCGATATAGTGGATCATCTGCCTGACCGCAGTCAGTTCCCGCAGCCGCCCTGTATATTCCAGAACAAGTGAAAATCCGATACCGCCGCTTCCGATCAGTACAAGAAAAAAGCCGATCCATTTCATAAGAGCCGTTCCCCCTTCTCATTGTATACAAGACTCTCTCCCTGCCCTTTTAGGACAATAAATCTTGTAAATTCCTGCATATGCAGAAGCGGCTGTAAAAACGGCTTTTTCTCCAGTTCTGCAAAAGAAGTCCCATGTACCGTTGCCAGTACCTTCGTTCCGCAATGCATTGCCTTTTGCAGTGTCTGTACATCCCGCTCCGTTGCAATTTCATCCACCGCAAGGATTTGTGGTGCCATACTGCGCAGCAGCATTTCCATGCCCGCATCTTTCGGGCAGTTATCCAGCACATCTGTCCGCATCCCCACATCGTTCTGTGGCTCTCCCAGGAAACAGCCCGCGATCTCGCTTCTTTCGTCTACCACACCGACTGTAAAGCCCGGTATCTTTCTGCCATCCAGCATAAGGCCATCGGAAAGCTGCCGGATCAGATCCCTGAGCATGGTTGTCTTTCCCATCCCCGGTCCTGCGATCAGCATTGTGTTACATGGCATATCCTTTTGCATGATAAAAGGCAGGACAGCATCTGCTGCACCTTTGATCTCATGGGAGATACGCATATTCAAAAAACGGATATTCCTGATGCTGCGGATACTTTTATTTTCCGACAGAACCTGCCCCGACACGCCGATCCTATGTCCTCCCGCCACGGTGATAAAGCCCTGTCTGAGTTCTTCCCCGTAGGCATAGGGGGAATACTGGCATAAATGCACAAAGATGCTTTCTACCTGTCCCACGTTCAAAATCAGACATTCTTCCGGTTTGTCAATATGTGCGGATCCGTCCGCTGCCAGATAATATTCTTTGCTGCCCCTCTTTAGCATAACAGGTTGTCTGCACCGGATCCGTATTTCAGCAAGGTCTTCATACTCTGCCGCCTGTTCAAAATAGAGCCGCAGCTTCTGCGGGAACATCTGTAATATACTGGTTGTTTTTTGCATGTGATCCTCTCCTTTGTCTTACTCCTTTTCCTACCCATACTCGAAAATCCTGCCGCTTACGCGTCAGCCGCACTTCGTACGTTCTGATTTTCTCTTACGTGAATACGTTCGGAGAAAACTTCTATAACCTGCAAAGCAGGTTATTACGCCGTACATTTGCTTCGCAAATATACGACAATGCTTGGTTTCTTTCCTCACTACAGCATATTAAGGAGGAGACAAACTTATGACAGAAAAAAGGACTTCGTAGTCGTAAACTACGAAGCCCTGTTATTTCTCTGATGTTCAATTATATTTTATTCTGCTTCTTTTTCCTGTGGCTGCTGGGACTGTTTCATCTGGATCTCCTGCAGGACAAACGGATCATCTATATGTAGCATAAGTACTTCGATCTGCTCTTTATAATGATCGATCTCTTTGCGGAAGCCTGCTGTCTTTTCACGGAATGCTTCCTGTACCTCTGCAAGCTGCTCATCATACAGATTTTTCATTTTTTCCAGCTCTGCTTCATGTGCCTCTTTGCTGTCCTTCAGCTCTGCCTCATATTTCTGTGTCAGTTCCTTGAGCTCCTGTGCATGCTGCTCTTCCAGTTTCTTTTCCGCTTCTTCTTTTTCCGCAGTCAGCTTCTTTGTTTCTTCTTCATGCGCTTTGCTCATATCCGCTTCTTTTTCAGCGAATTCCTTTGCCACTGCATCTTTACATTTTGCCTTTTCCTTTGCAATGACATCTGCTACAACAGCATTGGCTTTTCCAAGCTCTTTTTCAATCTCCTCTTCCAGATCTTTCAGAGCTTTCCTCCATGCCATACCCGGCTCGATATAAACCGCATCTTCTGCCTGCTGCGCACTGGCAGCCGCTTTCATGGCTTCTACAGCCTTAATCGCTTCATCCGAAGCGGAAACCCCATTTTCCACTTCTTTTACTGTTTCCTTTTCTGTTTCTTCAGTCAGTATTTTGTTGTCCATCCCAATTCACTCCATTACATTCTATAGTATTTTTACCCCTGTCAGCTTTAGTCGGCAAGAAGACTGCCAAGCTGTGCTTTGAATCTGTCGATCTGCCCCTGCAGCTCTGCATTTTTCTCCCGGAAAGCTGTCTGTACCTCTAAAAGCTGTTCATCATACAGCTTTTTCATCTTTTCAAGCTCTGCCTCATGAGATTCCATTCCGGTCTTGTAAAGCTGTACCTGCTCATTGGCTGATGTAAGTTCATCCTGCAGCTGTTTCAGCTTTTCCTGGAATGTTTCCTGAATCTCCTTCAGCATGCTCTCGTAAATATTTTTCATGCGTTCCATTTCAGCTTCATGGTCAGATTCCTTCTTCTCGCGAAAAGCTGCTTGAAGCTCATCAATCTGTTCATTGTACAGATTCTTCATCTTATCGAGCTTTTCATCCCGCTCTTTCATTTCTTCTTCAAAAGCTGCGCTCTTTTCCTTATACCGGGATAACTCTGTCTGCAGGGAATTATTTCTGTCCCTGAACGCTGTCTGGATCTCATCAATCTGCTCCGCATACAGTTTTTTCATCTTATCAAGCTCCGCCTCATGTGCGGCGCTCAGTTCCTCTGTATTATTATTTTCCTTATATTCCTCCAGATCCTTTTTCAGGCTGGCGGTTTTGGCGCGGAACGCTGTCTGGATCTCGTCAATCTGCTCTGCATACAGCTTTTTCATTTTGTCGAGTTCTGCCTGATGGCTTGCTTTCATCTGTTCTACTTCAGATTTTTCTACACCACCAAATAATTTTACCAAAAATCCCATTGGATACGCCTCTTTCTATAGTAGGATTTACCAAAAAGCTGTCTTTATTTTAGCATGATTGTAGAATATTGTAAATAATAATTCCGGGGTATGATACCTGCACAGCAGAAAATGCCGGACTGCTATACAGCAGTCCGGCATTTATATTGATTTCTTTCTTCAAATCTTACTTGCAATCTTTGATAGAGAAGCTGATTCTTCCCATCTTGTCTTTGCCAAGGCAGACAACTGTAACAACATCGCCAAGTGTCAGAACATCTTCTACATGATTGATACGTTCTTTTGCAATCTTGGAGATATGAACCATACCTTCCTTACCAGGCGCAAACTCGATGAAAGCACCGAATTCTTTGATGCTGACAACAGTACCTGTGTACTTCTTGCCTTCTTCAAAATCAGATGCGATCATTTCGATCATCTTGATCGCATTCTGCATTGCATCTGCTTCTGTACCGCATACAGAAACTGCACCATCGTCTGTGATATCGATCTTAACGCCTGTACGGGCAATGATCTCATTGATCGTCTTACCGCGCTGTCCGACAACATCACCGATCTTTTCAGGATTGATCTGGATCTGTACGATCTTTGGTGCATACTGGCCAACTTCTTTACGAGGCTCTGCGATTGCAGGCTTCATACAAGTATCCATGATGAAAAGTCTTGCTTCTCTTGTACGACGGATCGCTTCTTCTACGATCGGTCTTGTCAGTCCGTGGATCTTGATATCCATCTGGATCGCTGTGATACCTTCTGTTGTACCTGTTACCTTGAAATCCATGTCGCCGAAGAAATCTTCCAGACCCTGGATATCTGTCAGAACAATGTAATCATCATCTGTATCGCCTGTTACCAGACCACAGGAAATACCTGCTACCATCTTCTTGATCGGAACACCGGCAGCCATCAGTGACATGCAGGATGCACAAGTAGATGCCATGGATGTTGATCCGTTTGACTCAAATGTTTCGGATACTGTACGGATCGCATATGGGAATTCTTCCGGTGATGGAAGTACCGGCAGAAGTGCTCTCTCAGCCAGTGCGCCATGTCCGATCTCACGTCTTCCCGGTCCGCGGCTGACTTTTGTCTCACCTACAGAGTAAGACGGGAAGTTATAATGATGCATATATCTCTTGGATGTTACGTTTGGATCCAGTCCATCAACCTTCTGTACTTCAGAAAGCGGTGCTAATGTACATACGTTGCAGATCTGTGTCTGACCACGTGTAAACATAGCTGATCCATGTACTCTCGGGATGATATCAACTTCTGCAGACAGTGGACGGATCTGATCGATCGCACGGCCATCCGGACGCTTGTGATCTTTTAAGATCATCTTGCGGACTGTCTTTTTCTGATACTGATAAACGGCATCCGGCAGAATAGCAAGCCAGTCTTCTTTATCAGCAAATGCTTCTTCAAATTTAGCGGTTACCTGACGGATATTCTCCTCACGAACCTGTTTCTCATCTGTAAATACAGCTTCTTCCATTTCCTCAGGTGTTACGATCTTCTTCATTTCATCGAACATTTCCTGTGGAACTGCACAGCTGACATATTCATGTTTCTTCTTACCAACTTCTGCAACGATCTGGTTAATGAAAGCAATGATCGTCTGGTTGACATCATGTGCTTTGTAAATAGCTTCCAGTACAGTCGCTTCCGGTACTTCGTTTGCACCGGCTTCGATCATGATAACCTTCTGTGCTGTAGAAGCAACAGTCATCTTCAGATCGCCTTTGTCCCACTGCTCCTGGCTTGGGTTGATGATCAGCTCGCCGTCGATCATACCAACCTGTGTCATTGCACAAGGGCCGTCAAACGGGATATCTGAAATACAGGTTGCGATAGAAGTACCGAGCATGGCAACCAGCTCAGGACGACATGCAGGATCTACGCTCATGACCATGTTGTTCAGTGTAACGTCATTTCTGTAATCCTTCGGGAACAGAGGACGCATCGGTCTGTCGATCACACGGCTTGTCAGAATTGCATTCTCGCTTGCCTTACCTTCTCTTTTATTAAATCCGCCTGGGATCTTACCTACTGCATAGAGTTTTTCTTCATACTCAACGCTGCATGGGAAGAAATCAATACCATCTCTCGGTTTCTCACTTGCTGTTGCTGTTGATAAAACTGTTGTTTCGCCGTACTGCATAAATGCGCAGCCATTTGCCTGTTTGCCGACCTTACCGATCTCTACACGTAATGTACGTCCGGCAAGTTCCATTGTGTAAACTTTTACCATCTTTCTCTCCTTTTCCGATGGGATCCCCATCTCTTTTCACTGTTTGCTCTGTAAAACCTCCGGTAAGAAGATGCCGAAACTACTGACCCGGACACAAACAAAATTCCGTTTCTGCCTGCGTCAGTGGTCTCGGAATATCTCTCTTACCCGATGTCATGCATTACATACATAACATTATTTGAAAAAGAGGCGGATATGCAACCCGCCTCTTTTTAGCAAATCCATTACATTATTTTCTGATACCAAGCTCTTCAATTAATGCACGATATCTTTCGATATCTTTGCTCTTTAAATAATCAAGAAGACCTCTTCTCTTACCGATCATCTTATACATACCACGTCTGGAATGATGATCCTTTGGATTCTCTTTTAAGTGCTCTGTAAGCTCTTTGATTCTCTGTGTCAGAACTGCTACCTGAACTTCAGGTGAACCTGTGTCGCCAGGTGTTCTTGCAAATTTCTGCATAATTTCTGTTTTTGTCTCTTTTGAAATCATTTTGATTTCCTCCTTCTTTTTCATACAGCCGCACTAAGATCGGGGAACCGCCTTTTTAAATTAAAACGCGCCCGCGCCTGAGCATGGCTAAAACTCATACGCTCATATTTTAGCACAGAAGGATTCCTCTGTAAATACCCTTTTTACTGCTTTTTTCTTCCCTTTTTTTCAAGTAAAAACCATCCCAGTCCGATTCCGACACATGCCACACCTATAAGCAGCAGATAATCGGACAATGCATAACTGCTCTTTGTCAGGATCGGGACTGCATGACTTGCCTCGTCACTATACTTCATGACAATTACCGATACCAGATTATTGCAGAAATGCATCAGCATCGAACAGAATATGCTGCCTGTTTTTTCTACCACATATACCAGCATAAAACCAAGCAGTGCTGTTGTAAAGAACTTTGACAGGCTCATATGATAAATGCCGAAGATCGCTGCTGTCACAAGCATGGCAGGCAGCGTGCGCCATCTTCTCTTTAATGTACCGAAAATAAAGCCGCGGAACATCAGCTCCTCTCCGACCGCAGGCATGACCGCCATCACAAGCACCAGCACCCAGAAAGGCTGCTTGACATACTCTGCCATCGTATCCGCCATCGACTGTGTGCTTTCCGGAAATACTCTTGTCAGTAAGACTGCCAGGATACACATGAGGCTGAAGCCGCCGATCCATACCAAAAGCGCTGCCAGAACATGTAATACCTTTGGCATTTGCAGCGACAATACTTTCTTAAAGTCAGCTTTCAGATACCACAGGTAGAGAAGCGGGAACACAAGAATCAGAAGCTGTACCACAACCGTTCCGTAAAATCCCATTTTGAGCTGTGCTGCCGTTCCCACATAAAAGATCAGCAAAAGTTCCACACAGATGAGTACAATAACATCGCCGATCCCCGGTATCTGCCCTTTCTGCATTTCGCTTCTCGGCGTAAACAGTTTCAGGGAAGACATGCCTTCTGAAAACAGGACTGCCTCACTGTTATAGATCTTTCCAAGAATCAATACTGCCAGTAAGCTGTAGACAATATTACTTAACAGCACGATGCCAAACAGTGCATAGTTGTAGCTGAACGAGAACAGTTGCACGATCATGAGTGAAATATTCACGATCGGAATTGCCGCCGTTACCTCTGTCAGTTCTATATTCGGAACCATCGTGACCAGACTGCCGAACATAAATACAAGCATCATCGGTGTGATATAATTATTTGCCTCTTTAAAGCTCTTTGCAAAAATACAGATACAGAGACTGACTGCTGTTACAAACAGGGCAAAAAATACCATGACAAGCAGGGTAAACAGGATCGCCGGAAGGAATGTCGCATAGTTGATCGTTACCGATCCCATACCTTCCATCATATAACTGAACATGAAGCCAAATGCCGCTCCCATGGATACAATATTTAAAATTGCCGATACACAAGCGATTACAGATACCGCCAGGAATTTGCTCATGATCAGTTCAAAGTTAGTCACAGGTAACGTCAGAAGTGTTTCGAGCGTACCACGTTCCTTCTCTCCTGCAGTCACATCGATCGCCGGATAGATCGCCCCCATCATAATGCTGATGATCACAAGCATTGGCACGATATCGCCGAGCATATTGCCCATCGTCTGTTCCGTGGAAGAATAATTGACTTCTTCATAGCGGATCGGATTTAAGATTTCATCCGCATCCAGTCCAAGCTGCTGCACCTTCTGTTTCTGGAGCTGTTTATTATAATCCTCCAGAAGTTCTTTCAGCGCAGAAGCAGCAATCCCCGAATCATCCTTTGCTTCCAGATAGTAGATCCGGTACGGATCCTTCTGCGTTTCTTCATAAGAAAGCACCGCATCGTAGTCGCCGTCCTTCAGTGCCTGTTCGATTGTTTTATCTGCAGCAAACGCTTCTGCGCTGATCTGATAAGAAAAGGTATCGCCGTCCTTTTCCAGCAGGTCTGTCAGCGTCTGCTCCCGCTCCTGCCCCAGATCTGCAAATGCCACCTGATATGTCGTTTCCTCCTGTGACTGTGTGATCGCAGAAAGCAGAAGTGTCATACCGACGATCATCAGCGGATACAGAAGAAGAGGAAGAAGCACCATCATGCACATTGTCTTTTTATCGCGGAATATATCCGTCAGTTCTCTTTTTAAGAGTGCTTTTATTTTATTTGGATTCATACTGTCTCCTTTTTCCTTATCTACCCATATACAGTCTGCCAAACGCTTCCCTGAGCGACCCGGTCTGCGTCTGTTCCATGATCTCTGCAGGGCTTCCTTCGATCATGATCTTTCCTTGATCGATCATGATGATGCGGTCACATAAAAACTGTGCTTCCTCCAGATAATGTGTTGAATACAGCACGGTCTTTCCTGCTTCCTTCTGTTGTTTCATAAAGGTAACGATCGCATCTGAACTCAGGATATCCAGTCCAAGCGTCGGTTCATCAAATATGTAAATAGCAGGAGAATGGATCAGACAACGGGCGATCGAAGCACGCTGCGTCTGGCCGGTTGAAAGCTTTTCAATGCGGTTATCAATAAAAGCTCCCATATCCAGCACCTGTATGATCTCTTCTATCCGGTTTTCCACGGCTTCCTTTGACATGCCGTAGATCTCGCCCAGCATACGGAGCATCTCACGTGTCGAAAGCCTGTGATACAGCTTTGTATTGCCGGAAAGATAGCCGATGTTCTGCTTGATCCGCACCGGATCCGTCATCTGCTCTCCCGCTTCATCTGTCAGGATCACACGCCCTTCCGTTGGCTCCATCAGTGTACCGAGCATCCGGAGAAGCGTGGTCTTACCGGCTCCGTTCGGCCCTAAAATCCCAACGATTTCTCCCTGCGTAACAGAAAACGAGATATGATCCACTGCATAAAATTCTTCTTTTTTGGTCTGCTTTTTCTTCTGTTTTGCCTGCCCGCTTTCCGCTGCATCGGGCTGCACCGTTCTGGTGAACTTTTTAGTGAGATTTTCTACTGTTATCATGCTTTTCCAGCCACCTTTCCCACAGATCCGGCCGTCTTTCCTTCGTCCGCTCCATGGACTGCTCCAGACGCCACTTTTCCACATTTGCATGGTGCCCCGACAAAAGGATCGGCGGGACTTTTTTCCCATGCCATTCCTCCGGTCTGGAATACTGCGGATATTCCAGAAGACCATCCGTAAATGATTCCGTCTGTGCACTGTCTTCATTATTCAGAACGCCCGGTACCAGACGGGAAATCGTATCAATCATGACCATCGCCGGAAGCTCTCCGCCTGTCAGCACATAATCTCCGATGGAAAGATAGTCTGTGACAACTTCTTCCAGCACTCTTTCATCAATGCCTTCATAATGGCCGCAGAGGAAAATCAGTTCTTCTTCCTGCGAAAGCTCCTGCGCCTTTTCCTGCGTAAACGTCTGTCCCTGCGGCGTCATGTAAATGACTCTGGTCGGTTTGTCTCCCTTTACCGCCATACAGGCATCATATACAGGCTGTGCCTGCATGAGCATGCCCGCTCCGCCGCCATACGGATAATCGTCTACTTTTCCGTGTTTTTCCGTTGTATAATCCCTGATATTGACTGCATTGATGGAAAGCAGCCCTTTCGCCGCAGCCCTTCCGATAATACTTGTGTTGAGTCCCTGTTCTACCATTTCAGGGAATAAAGTTAAAATGTGAAATTTCATATTATTTCCTTTCGCATGTTGTCTATAACCTGCTTTGCAGGTTATTTGGTCGCACATTTGCTTCGCAAATATGTGACAAGCGATGCATGACATTTAAAATGACAGTGGATTTCCACCGGCGGCACTTCCCGCTTCATTCTGCGACTTGGAAAGCCTTTTGCTTTCTGCTGCATAGGAAACTGCCAGTGTCATCCAGATTGCAGATACGATCGTAACCGGCCAAAGACTGATCTTCAGTACCATGGCAAGCACTGTAAATACTGTCCACAAAGTAAGGCAGAGGTAATTCGTCACCTTATATGCATGGAATGCTGCCTTATAGATCATCTGCTGTTCCATTTCATCGCAGCTTTCGATCCACTTCTTCTGGAACTTCATATCATATACACTGCCTGACTTCTCCGGATTGACGATTTTTAAAAAATCCACTGCATTTTTCTGCTGTGTAACCGATGCAACGATTGTAACGATCAACATGATCAGTGCAAACAACAGCATCAGATGACTCATTCCATCATAATAAATATCCGCATAAAAAGAAACCGAAAAACTGAAATAATTGAAAATTGTGACATAAGAAATGAGATTCATTCCCGTTCCGATCCGCTTATCGGACGTTTCATTCCATATTTCAAATGCTTCATCGTCATAATTCTGTGCCTGTTTCCATTCTTCTTTGCTCTTTTTCAGTGCCCATGCCATATAACCAAAAGCAATGACAGATACGATCAGCATCAATACCGGCAGTCCGTTTCCGGCGATCGTTCCGATCCGTTCTCCCAGCCATGCTGCCATCTCTCCTTTATCATATCCGCTTTGCAGCCACGTGCCAAACCCTCCAAGGAAACCGCCCAGCAGGCAGGCACAGCATATAATGGCGATAAACGGTCCCTTTGCTTTTTTATTCTGTTGTATATTTTCCTGTTCTTTTGTCATCATTTCATTTTCTGTTTTCATACCCTATTCCTCTTCTTCATACTGAAAAATATCTTCTACCTTTGCATTGCATACTTTTGCGATCTTCAGTGCCAGTGTGACCGACGGCGAATAATCGCCACGCTCAATCTGGCTGATCGTCTGCCTCGATGTCCCGACCAGCTGTCCCATCTGCTGCTGGTTCACATCCAGCCGGACACGGTATTCCTTCAAGTGATTCCTGAGTGGCATATTCCCGATCTCCTTTCCTATCATTTATTATGACAAGTATTTTTATCATTATGACAATTTCTTTTTTCATTTTGACAACTATCTTTGTCATGCATTAAATATATCACTGACAACTATTCTTGTCAAGAATAATTTACACATAAATGTAAATAAATTTAAATTATGATACAATCTGCATTTACCACAGAGACGAGATACGCTCTGCGAATCTCGCTCTGATTAGCGGTCGTCAAATGCATCGCATAAATGCGTGCATTTTCCTCGTCGCCATAACAAAAAACCGGGAAGCGTCTATGTTTTCCAAACACAAACCACTTCCCGGCATATTTTACTTCTCTATCACTTTTTCACTTCTCATCACAGAATATTCGGTTATCAACCTTCATCGAGCAGCCCCGGCAGTACATATACCTGCATCGTTCTCTGTTCCATATCGACGGAAAGAATGCAGTCTTTGATCGCCGGAAGCAATACTTCACCGCCATCTGCCAATGCCACAACATACACATCATTTGCACCTGTCTGCAGTACATCGCTGATGCTGCCAAGCTCTGTCCCATCCTCTTTAGTCACTGTCATTCCGATCAGATCCGCAATAAAATACTCATCTTTTTTCAGCTTTACCGCATTTTCTCTCGTCACATACAGATTTTTCTTCACAAATTTCTCTATCTCATTGATATTGTCATATCCCTTAAATTTCAAGATCACAAACTGTTTAAAAAACTTAACCGATTCCACTTCCAGATCCAGCTTGTCACGTCCCAGATCCAGGATCAGACGGATCCCCTTTTTAAATCGGCTGACATCATCCGTCAGCGGAAATACTTTCACTTCTCCCCGGATGCCATGTGTCTGTGTAATGGCTCCTACCTGTAATAAATCTTCCATTCGTTTTCCTCACTTTATATCATAGAAAAATCCCATAAATTTTCTATGATATGAACAGAGCAGAATGATACTCTCATTCTGCTCATTGATTCACGTACTTATCAGATGATTTCCACATCCACTTTCTTATTGTCTCCTAAAGAGGCTGCCTTGACTACAGAACGGATTGCTTTTGCAATTCTTCCCTGTTTTCCAATGACCTTGCCCATATCGGAAGCAGCAACATGAAGTTCGATCGTTACATTCTTTCCTTCTTCTTTTTCTGTTACTACCACTTCGTCAGGATTGTCAACAAGAGCTTTAGCGATTACTTCCACTAATTCTTTCATAATCCACACCTCCAAAGTGTCATGACAAAACTAGCACTTATTTCTGGATGCCAGCCTGTTTGAAGATCTTGTTAACTGCTGCAGTTGGCTGTGCGCCGGTTGCAAGCCATTTCTTAGCTAACTCCTCATTTACTTTGCATGTGCTTGGATCTGTGTTAGGATCAAAAGTACCGATTTCTTCGATGAATCTACCATCTCTAGGTGCTCTGGAATCTGCTACGATGATTCTGTAGTAAGGAGCTTTCTTCTGTCCCATTCTTCTTAATCTGATTTTTACTGCCATTTCTTTTTCCTCCACATAAACTTCATCCTGTCCGGATGTTTTTCTTTTTGAAACCCGTACCGGATTATCCGATCCGGGAAACTACACATTTCTTATTTATATAAATTAAAATGGTAATTTCATACCGCCAAAACCGCCGAATCCTCTGCGGCCTTTTTTGCCTCCCATCATACCGGGAAGCTGCTTCATCATCTTCTGGCTCTGTTCAAACTGCTTGATGAAGCGGTTTACAACTGCGATGTCCACACCTGCGCCTTTTGCGATCCTGTGTTTTCTGCTCGGATTTAAGAGCTTCGGATTCTGTCTTTCCTCCACTGTCATGGAAAGAACAATCGCTTCCATACGTGCCATCTGCTTCTCATCAATGGCTCCTTCCAGATCTGCGCCGCTGATCCCCATACCGGGCATCATGCTCAAAATAGAAGAAAGACCTCCCATTTTACGCATCTGCTTCATGCTTTCCAGGTAATCCTCAAAGTCGAATTTACCCTTCTTCATCTTGGCAGCCATCTGCTTTTCTTTTTCCTCATCGATGTCCATGCTTTCCTGCGCTTTTTCGATCAGTGTCAGCACATCACCCATTCCGAGGATTCTGTTTGCCATACGATCCGGATAAAACTGCTCCAGATCGGAAAGCTTCTCACCCATACCTGCGTAGAAGATCGGTTTACCGGTCACAGCCTTAACGGATAATGCTGCACCGCCTCTGGAATCGCCATCCATCTTGGACAGGATCACACCGTCGATCCCGACTTTTTCATCAAACTCTTTTGCGACATTGACCGCATCCTGACCGGTCATGACATCGACAACCAGTATTGTCTGATGTACTTCTACGTTTTCCTTGATCTCTTTCAGCTCTGTCATCATCTGCTCATCAATATGCAGACGACCGGCTGTATCAAGGATCACCAGATTATGTCCATTCTTCTGTGCATGCTCGATTGCTGCTTTTGCAATGTCAACCGGGCTCTGGTTCTCTCCCATGGAGAAGACATCCACGCCCTGTTTCTCACCGTTGACCTGCAACTGTTTGATCGCTGCCGGTCTGTATACATCACATGCTACCAGAAGACATTTTTTTCCTTTTTGTTTAAACTTGCCTGCGAGCTTTGCAGTTGTTGTCGTCTTACCTGCACCCTGCAGACCACACATCATCAGCACCGTAATGGCTTTTCCGGGCTGAAGCTGTATTTCGGCAGATTCACTTCCCATCAGCGCGATCAGTTCTTCATTTACGATCTTGATCACCATCTGACCGGGATTTAAACCATTCATGACATCCGCACCAATGGCTCTTTCTTCTACCGTCTTGATGAACTGCTTTACGACCTTGAAGTTGACATCGGCTTCCAAAAGTGCCATCTTGACTTCTTTCAGAGCTGCCTTGACATCTTCTTCCGTCAGACGACCTTTACTGCGGAGATTTTTGAATACGTTCTGCAGTTTTTCCGTTAAACTTTCAAATGCCATGTATTATAGCTCCTCTAAAATCTCATCTGCGATCCTGTGTACCTCGGAAAGCTGCTCTGTTTCCTTCATGTCGTGCAAAAGTCCTTTGATCTTTGTGAACTTCTCAACCAGATGAAGCTTTTCCTCATAACCGAGCAGTATCTTGTCACACCGCTTCAGCAAATCGTGTATACCCTGTCTGGATACTTCATAAGCATCCGCAAGCTCGGAAAGAGACATATCATTATAGACCGCATCTTCATAAACGGCTCTCTGATGCTCCGTCAGAAGATCTCCGTAGAAATCATATAAAAGTCCCTGTTCAACGATTTTTTCCATAGTTTCACCTGCCACGCATGGACTATCATACTACAGCGCAAATGAGGTGTCAAGTATTTTTTCTTGACACCCCAGGATTATCTTATATATCTACAACATCAAAATCCACAAAGGAAAAATAATCATCCTGCCAGATTACATAACAGTTGTAGCCGCTGCTGTAATACTTAATCCCCTCGATTCCTGCCTCTCTACAACAGGCAGCCACAAAATTAGGCAAAAGATACTCTTTCTTTATTTTATCACTGTTATCACTTGCCGCTAATCTGATGTAATCAATAAAATTATTTCGTTTTGACAACCCTGCTTCCGACAGATCGATCATTTTTATGCTTCTTTTCGGTTTGATTTCTGCGACTTCAATGGCATGGGTTTTTGAGCTGCAATGCTTCTTTATTTCATTGATTGCACCCTCTTTTGTATCAGCAAAATAATAACAGCTGCTTCCGATTTCATTAAACCGTCCATGTGAACTTATATAAGGCGGTGCTTTCAGCATGTCCTGCTCCAAATAGAAATGATACGGTTTCTCTTCTCCCTCTATAGGCCGCGCATGATAAAATACATCGCAGTCAAAATCAATAAACGTGTTCCAGCTTTGTATAATCTCATAAATATGCTTTCCTACCGGATGATTGACCGCAAAAGTTTTATTATCAACCAGCTTACTTATGAATAATATCAGCTGTGGAACCGTAATATCAGCAAACAGCTCTATCGAAGATGCAATGACCGTAATGGTTCTGGCTTCTACTTTTTTCTCCGGTTCCTCTGCATGATAAAACTTCCGGTCCTTTGTGTCATACAAAAGATCCTCTGCTTCTGCAACCCTCTTTGCAGCCTTTTTACTGAGTTTCCTCACAGTAGTCTTAACACCATAAGGCAGATCATACTTATAATAATCCGGAACAAATTTTAATATGGCAATATTTTGTGCATTCATACTTCTCTGCACAATACTTGTCAGCCCCATCATCTCCTGCCAGCTTTTATTCATCTGTCTGACATATTCATTTACGGCAGCGGATGCGTCTCCTAAAACACCTTCCTGCAGTGCTTTTACTTCCTTCGTTTTTGCCTGCACCTGCAATGCAGTCGACAATCCGCTTCTATATGCAGGGCAATCGAACATCCCCTGCTTTTGCATATTCAGGATCTGCGGAACAGCCACAGTACTTAGGGCAGTTTGCGCGACATCAATAGCGCCCGTCTGCCCAAGCTGCTGTACCTGTTCTATTGCCGGTTTTAACGGCTGTACTATCTGTTGTATCATCTGCGCCGTTTTTATTAAATCGTATATATCACTCATTTTTCTCCCTCTTATTTATATAACATCTATGTTCCGCCCTCTGTATTTCCTATTATACAATATGTAATCTCATTGCGCACTTATTTCAGGCGGGATCCGTAAATGTTTTCTATTGTATGGCTTTTGCTTTTTATTTTGTTACTTAAATTAACATTTTTACTCCATTTTTTCATTTTTTCTTTTTATTTTATATTTTTTCATCATTATCTATTGCATAATAATATTAACAGTGCTATTCTACAGAAGATTTCAATATTGAAACAATTTCAAAATAATGTTATTTATAATAACTAATAGGGAAAGGGGATTTTCAAATGAAAAAATTATCCACAGCAATTCTTGCTGAAATTGTTGAAACCAAAAGAAAAGCTGCCAAAATGACGCAGGCACAGCTTGCAGAGAAAACCGGCATTAACAGAGCACAGCTTTCAAGACTGGAACAGGAAGATTACTATCCTTCCATTCCCCAGTTGGAAGCACTCGGCGAAACACTTGACTTCGATCTGGACGATGTATTTATCAATGCAACCAGCAAGAAAATCGAGTCTCCGTCACCGCTCAATATCGCAGTAGCGGGAACAGGTTATGTAGGACTTTCCATTGCCACACTGCTTGCACAGCATAATCATGTCACAGCCGTTGATGTGATCCCGGAAAAGGTCGAAATGCTCAACAACCGCAAATCTCCGATTCAGGATGATTATATTGAAAAATATCTGGCTGAAAAAGATCTTGATCTGACTGCCACACTGGATGGTGCAGCAGCTTATAAAAATGCCGATTTCGTTGTCATTGCAACCCCAACAAACTACGACAGCAAGATGAATTACTTCGATACTTCTCTTGTTGAAGATGTGATCAAGCTTGTGCTTTCTGTCAATCAGAATGCCATTATGGTCATCAAATCAACCATTCCCGTCGGCTTCACAAAATCTGTCAGAGAAAAATACAACACAAAAAATATTATCTTCAGTCCGGAATTCCTGCGTGAATCCAAGGCATTATATGACAACCTCTATCCAAGCCGTATTATCGTATCGACCGATAAAGAAGATGAACGACTTGTAGAAAAATCACACCAGTTCGCTGCTCTTCTGCAGGAAGGGGCACTCAAGGAAAATATCGATACTTTATTTATGGGATTTACAGAAGCGGAGGCAGTGAAACTGTTTGCCAACACTTATCTGGCACTCCGCGTCTCCTACTTCAATGAGCTGGATACTTATGCAGAAATGAAAGGGCTGAATACCGAGGATATTATTGACGGTGTCTGTCTGGATCCACGTATCGGAACACACTACAACAATCCAAGCTTTGGATACGGTGGTTACTGTCTGCCCAAGGATACCAAACAACTCCTTGCCAACTACAATGATGTACCGCAAAATATGATGAGCGCGATCGTGGAAAGCAATAAGACAAGAAAAGATTTCATTGCTGATCGTGTTCTTGAGATGGCCGGCTATTATGGCTATGACCATTCCAACACATACAGCTCCGATCTTGAAAAAGATGTTACGATCGGGGTATACCGTCTGACCATGAAAAGTAATTCCGATAATTTCCGTCAATCTTCTATTCAGGGCGTTATGAAACGTATTAAAGCAAAGGGTGCCAAAGTCATTATCTTTGAGCCTACCTTAAAAGACGGTGATACATTCTTCGGCAGTGAAATTGTCAATAATCTGGAAAAATTCAAAGCGCAATCCCATGCGATCATTGCCAACCGTTATGACAGCTGTCTTGACGATGTAAAAGAGAAAGTTTATACACGCGATCTGTTCAGAAGAGATTAATAATAATTTACCGGAGCCGGATATTTCTATCCGGCTCCATTTTGAATCGTTTATATCTTATCCTCATCCGGTATTTAGCTTAATGACATTTTCCCACCACTTTTAAAATATAAGCATATAAAGTATTTTTGAATTCTTTATATAATAGGATTCGGGAAACACTTAGTTTCTTACCTTTAGAATACTTTGCAATGCATTCCTCTAAGATTTTTATATCTTCCATGATGGTTTTCTCTTCAAGCAATTTCTGCATATAGATAATATAAAGGCATTTTTGAAGCGTAACATCTTTCCCTGATTTTCTATACTCAGATTCAATTTCATAATAAGTATGAATCAGCTTTACTACCTCTGAAAAATCTATTTTTTCTTCATCAAAAATTTCATCGTAATATTTATCAAACAAATACCTTTTTTGGTTGGTTGCACGATCCGGATAACCTTTATACGCATATAATATCTGAGCCACTTTTTCCATTCCAATACGATGCTCATATTCTTTATCTGATCTTCCAACATCTCCATTTTTTCTAACATAAAGGATATTGTGTTCTTCAAGGAATTTCTCCAGCTTAAACTGCAGGTTACTAACAGATTTTAAATCGATAGATGAAATCGCATTTTGACTATTCGTATACTCAGAGATATCATTTTTTAAGTTAGGATCCATTTCTGTCTGAAATATTCTGACTAAAATCTCAGCACTTCCCAACTGATTTTCATCAAAATCATTCTTGGCGTACTCATATATACTTCGTAGCGTTTGTCCCCCGTTTACAATTTGAAAACCGGATATCTCAACAGATGTTTTTCTTTTACCATTAATTGGTCGTGCTGTAATTTTCTGTGCTGTAATGGTAATGCCGTTATTATACATAAAAAACTTATTCGGTTCATTTTTGATTGTCTTAATTATGTTTTTGTTATATTTGGTTTCGCCGAGATAGCCTCGCACATTATCAAACAATAAATCCATCTTAAGTTTCTGATCTTTCAGTTTCTCATATTCAATTGTAGTATCATTCCTAAATTGATCGTTAATGCATGTGATTCGTATAACATCAGCAAGAGTCAGCTTTACAAGATAAGATTTTGAGGTCGAAAGCGAATCCATTTCATATGTCATAACAGCCTCTTGATCCACAATGAATTTTGCCGAAATATCCGTTGGGACATTAGAAATGAATTCTACTATATCATCTAATGCTAAAGACACAATATCTAAATCATAGATTTCTTCTAAACTTTTGGCACTTGTATCCTCGAGTTTAACTGGTAATGGTTCATTTGAAACGATATATAATTTCATATGCCATATATCATCAGAATCTAAGCATTTTATTATCTGCTTCGTTTTTTCAAGAGTTATCCCATTTAATCCGGCAGTTGATGATGCTTGTATATAACTTAACAGTTTCATAGAATCCGTTATTGCACCAAAGCTCTGTGATCTATCCGGATTAAATTCATTCCTATGTTTAAAATTAAAAAAATTGATTATCTGATTATCATGATCAATATATATTGCATCTATCCCCTGATCATCATTTTGCAGATGTTTTACCTGCGAACAATACTCATTATCAATAATCATGTCATCTAAAACACTTGTATCCGTAATATTGGTTATACATTCTAACGCCAGAAAATAGAATCCAAACCTGGCTCGCATATTATCGTCAACATGTTCATCCAAATTCAAAAACTTCGCATAATTTTTTGATTTTATTTTTACCAATTTAAAATCATTTTTTGAAGCCATCTGATTTCCTCCATAAGTACTTATATTTCATGTAATTAATCTTGTAATTTCAAAAGTGCCCTCAGTCGTTCCACCTCTGCTGCAAGAGCATCTGCTCTTTGGCGTTCTTTCTCTGTATTCCGGCGCTCAGACGCTATCCCCTGTTCTATTCCTTCACTCTTTCCAGCGTTATATTCGGTAAGCAGGCTTCTTTCGTAATCTTCTCTTGCCTCACATTGCATACGGATCTTTTCATCTTCACTTAATTTTTTCATTGTTACAACCATGTTTTCGAATACCTCCTCTCCGCTTGCCAACTGCTCCAGTTCTTCCAAAGTCTCTGCTTTGAATATACTTGCCCATTTCAGAAGCTTTTTATTAGTTCCCGGTTCCAGCTTTGCTTTCTCAAGCTGCGTCAGGTCAAGCACCTTTATACAAAGCTTGTCAGAATATAAATAGCCATCTTCCACATCCAGGATCTGGTACTGCGCCATAAATTTGGGATGCTCCTCAAACAGTGTAAAATCCAGGATTCCGATATGATACGCCGGGAGCAGCATATCATAACCTTGTCCACTCTTTAGATTGTCATAGGCTCTTGCCCAATATAAAAGTGAACGATTTGTCCAATGGGTCTGCTTATAGACCTGCAGCTCGATTGGATTTTCGATATGGCAGCTCTCGATTTCTGCCTCGTCAATCTCCATAAGCGTTGCCAAAAGATTGCGAAGTACCCCTTCATTCTTCTGCAACACTGCATGGAACATATAGTCGTTCCTCATTCCGTAAAATTTTCTTTTCTCTGCCATTTGGTAGACCTCCTTCGTTTGCCGCAGGAGTACTGCCATCCTCTGGATCGCATTGCATAAAATCTACAAATAAATGGCTCTAATTGAATATTCCTGTGCGGTGAAACCGCATGTCCGGAGTGACGGAAACCGTCAGTCCGGCACACGGAAACCGCTAGGTGCGAGTTTACTCGCGTAATGTTTTATCTAAACCATAGACCTCT
>NZ_JAHLPN010000014.1 GCF_018917935.1 Kineothrix sp. MSJ-39
CGCATAGTATAATTACTATTGGTATTGTTATTTAGTAGCATAATTAATTATACCAAAAAATCGCTCAGACCTCACGGTCCGGGCGATTTTTCTGTCAGGGGAGTTTTTTTACAGCCCCTTGCGCCTGCGGCGGTCGCATGCGACATCTACATTGTGCGCCGCAGTGCGCATCCTCGCGGAGCATTTTTTTGTAATAGGAACGAAGTTTCCTATTACACAAAAAAATGGAAGCAACCGAAATTGCTTCCACCATTTTATATAGTAGTAACGATTTAAAATCACATACGCAAAATCGCATCTTATAAATATGCTTTCAGCGTATCAACCTTGTCCAGCTTCTCCCAAGGCAGATCCAGATCATGTCTGCCAAAGTGTCCGTAAGCTGCTGTCTGTTTGTAGATCGGACGTCTCAGGTCAAGCATCTTGATGATACCTGCCGGTCTGAGATCAAAGTTCTCACGGATGATCTCTACAAGCTTCTCATCGGAAAGCTTGCCTGTTCCGAATGTATCAACCATTACGGATGTCGGCTGTGCAACACCGATCGCATAAGAAAGCTGGATCTCACATTTTTCTGCCAGGCCTGCTGCCACGATATTCTTTGCCGCATATCTTGCTGCATAGGCTGCACTTCTGTCAACCTTTGTACAGTCCTTACCGGAGAATGCGCCGCCGCCGTGTCTTGCATATCCGCCGTAAGTATCTACGATGATCTTACGTCCTGTCAGACCCGCATCACCGTGTGGTCCACCGATCACGAAACGGCCTGTCGGGTTAATGAAATATTTCGTATCTGCATCCAGAAGTTCCTTTGGCAGGATCGGATCAAATACATATTTCTTGATATCTTCATGGATCTGTTCCTGTGTGACATCCGGGTCATGCTGTGTGGAAAGTACAACTGCTTCCAGACGGAGCGGCTTTCCGTTTTCATCATATTCTACGGAAACCTGGCTCTTGCCATCCGGGCGAAGATAAGGCAGTGTGCTATCCTTACGAACCTTTGCAAGCTGACGCGCCAGCTTGTGTGCCAGACTGATCGGATATGGCATATACTCTTCTGTTTCGTTTGTTGCATAACCAAACATCATACCCTGATCGCCTGCACCGATGGCTTCCAGTTCCTCGTCTGACATTTTGTTTTCCTTTGCTTCGAGCGCTTTGTCAACACCCATAGCGATATCTGCAGACTGCTGATCCAGTGCTACCATAACTGCACAGGTATCTGCATCAAAGCCGATCTTACCACGGTTATAACCGATCTCATCTACAGTTTCACGTACGATCTTCTGTACATCCAGATGTGCCTTTGTTGTAATCTCACCTGTTACCAGTACAAAACCTGTACAGCAGCATGTTTCACATGCCACACGGCTCATCGGATCCTGCTCCATGCATGCATCCAGAATGGCATCGGAAATGGCATCGCAGACTTTGTCTGGATGTCCTTCTGTAACAGATTCTGAAGTAAATAAACGTTTGTCCATTTTGTCCTCCTTTGACATTAAGAAAGTCCGCTTGAAACAAGCGGACCAATAAACATAGAAGTCCTCTTATTGTTCGATAGCTCGCTCAGGTTGGCACCTTCCCGACCGGGGGTTGCCGTGGCTTCACAGGTCCTCTGTACCTCCACCACTCTGAATAAGAGAAATTTACCAATATGAAGTTCTACGTAACTACATTGCTATAGCTACTATACGGCAGAATATAAAAGCCGTCAAGTGAAATTTTTATCAAATAAGCAATTCTATATATAGTCTGAAATGTACGGTATTTTGTGGAAAAGAACATCATCGAGACGGTCTACTGCTTCCGGCTTTCCCTCAATACGCTCCAGTGCATACAGACGCTCTGCGGTTTTATAGCCCAAAAGAAGAGTTGTCAACGTTCCAATCTCCATACTGAGCTTGTATTCCGGTTCTTCCTGTGTCAGATGACAGGCCCCTTCCGAAAAGCAAAGCCTGAAGGAACGGTTATTCCATGGCAGGAGCTTATCTTCAATCTCCAGTTCTATGTACAAAGTACCTCCATCCGGATCACATGGATAATTTTCCAGGAAACCCTCGATGTCGATGAGCCTTCCCATGGCATAGGGGCGGATCGTTTCCTTAATATCCCCGTCATCCATTTCAAAAGCGATCGGCTCGCTGAAATACGTATTGCCATGTACCTCATCGATCATGGAATCATGTGCATGGATATATTCCCAAAGTCCCTTTTTCGCTTCCCTGTTCAGATAAATCATTTCCTTGATATGCATGATATCATTTTTGATCAGATACACCATAAAGCCGCAAGGCTTATCCTTCGTATTATAATAAACTGCCACATTGGTATCATCCTCATCCCAACGCCAGTATTCTTCCCATGCAAGCGCATTTCGGAACAGGCAGCCATGCGTGATCGACGCAAAATGGGAATGCAGCTCATGGAAATCCGTGCTTTCCCAATCCACACGGCGCACATAGCCCGGTGCTTTTACCTTGGTCGGGATCTGCCGGTCTTTGATGTTAAAGGAGATCTTGTTGGAAATGATCTCCCAACCCAGATGATGATACAGCGGGATCGAATACGGATAGAGAAGCGCAAACGACCGTCCCTGTTTCTTCATATGAGAAAGGCTTTCAAACATCAGCTTCTTCATGATGCCCTGTCCGGTGTATTCCGGATAGGTACAGACACTCGTTACAAATCCGACCGGAAAAACCTCTCCGTAAATATTCATTTTCAGCGGATAGACCGCAAACTGTGAAATCAGGGTATCCCCATCAAAACAGCCCAGCACATCTGCACGCTCCAGCACCGGGAACTTCGATTGCTTGATCTCTTCGTCTTTCCAGCCTGTCGCCGTCAGCTCGTCCTCCGTTACCTGAAAGGTATAGCGGAGCAATGCATTATATTGATCCAGATCCTTTGTTTCCAAATAGCGCATTCCGTAATTTTCTACTGCGTTCACTTTCGTTCTCCTACCTGCTTTACATATAATTTGTTTTCCTGTAACTATTCAGAACCCCATTCACAAAATCGCATCTTACGATGCTTTCCTTTTATACCGGCTACTTGGCAAACGTGTCATAGTATTCCTGTGCTTTTTCTTCTGATAAACTGAACTTATTTACAAGTCTGGCAATTGTTTCTTCCTTTGGTCTGTTATATTCAACAGCTGATTCTACAGCTTCTTGGATTTTACCTTCCAATTTGTAATCTTCAACTAACTTGCACATCTTCTCAACCTCCTCAGAATCATGTTTCATTTCCTGTACCCTTTTGGATTGTTTCGGGAACTCCGGATTATTCATATCCGGATTCTTATATTCCTTCATCAGCCTTGCAATCTTGCTGTTATCTTTTCCAACGGTTGTAACGAATATCTCATGAAGTCCGTCATTCAATGCTACACCTGTTTCAATACATGTCATTTCCGCATGACTGATCGTCCTTCCATTGTGTAATACATCGAAATCCGCAATATAAATAACAAACAGTTCCTGCACCTGTTCAAACAAATCTCCCGGTTCCGAACGGTTTACCGTTATCACGGAAGCATTGTACCTTACTCTCTTCACATGGTTTTCATTATCAGCCCTTTGGATTTCAATATTAAATACAGTATCCTCATTGCCCTCCGCATAAGCATCCACTCGAATAGAACGCTTTCCGATGATCCTGATACTCTTCTGACCTGAAACAGTTTCTTTCTTTATTCTTAACAACGGATTTTCCAAAACAACCTGCAATAATTCCTCACAGGCATCCGGATCTTCCATCATCACTTCAAAAAAACAATCATCTATCGGTCGAAGCTGCCTGACAATTTCCAACTGTCTTTTCTCGGTTTTTCTTGTTTTTTTCTGATCCATTCCTCTTTCCTTTCTCTGTCTGTTTATAGTTACCTCTATATAAAAACAGAGAAAGCATTGCATTATGGATAGCTTTATTATATGTCATTCGAATGCTCTTATCAACATAACAATTTAAACCCATTTGTGGCATTTACCGTTGATTTCTCTGTTATATTTTAAATTGAAAACCCGGGCGAAATACCCTTTCATGATGAGCTAAAGCTCTGAGATACTCGTTGCCTGAAAGGCGCGATGAATATGGTTATGATAGCAGAGGAAAATCTTGAAGTCAACTGTAGAAACGCAGAAAATAAAACAAGAACAGCATATAGCCGCAATCACGTTTGGCTACCTTAAGTAGCCTACACTATCGATTGCTTGCTATATGTTGTTCATGTTTTTATATCATCTTTTTATAAGTTATTTTGTAATCTTTACAGACTTCTTCTGTCCTTTTCCCTTGAACAGGCTCTTGTAAGACTTCAACTGCTTCTTTGGTACTTTAATGACACAGTTCTTATTGATACCTGTAAATGCGCCTTTTCCTGATCTGTCTCAATATCTGCTATATCTACTTCTTTTATAGACTCCCCTGCTTCTTCTACAGCCTCCTGCTCTACTGACTCATCTACAATCACAGATGTTTCATTCTCTGAAACCGTTTCTGCCATTACCGGTATAGAACTGAAGAGCAGTGTTGTAGACAGTAAAACGGTCATCCATTTTTGTATATGTTTCTTTTTCATATGTATCCTGATTTCTTTCTTATATGACACTGAAAGTGTTTTAGCTTTCAGAAATCAACTATTTAACATTACAAAAAAAGCAGTACAGGTATCAGCAAAGCTGATATCTGTACTGCTTTCTATCCTTATTTATAATACTAACATTAAGACATACTACGTCTGTCTGTCAAAATTATCCCATTTCTCATAATCCCTGCAACCCCTTTTTAGATAAATCTCTTTTTAGTATATCTTTCACCTGCAGACAGGTCAAGCCCTCTTCTGTATTTCTTTTATACCGGTTGCTTGGCAAACGTGTCATAGTATTCCTGTGCTGGTTAAATCATATTCTCGTAATCGTCTCTATTGATTCCAATTTGTTTGCACGCTTCCTCTTCGGATATATGTTGGCTTTCTGCAAGTAATTGTACAGATTTTCTCAATAATTCTTTATCTTTATTCAATATCTCTTTTTGGTTTTCTATTACTGCCTTACTTTCCTCAAGCGCAAGCCTTGCCTCTTCCAGCCGCTTCTGGATTCCCCGCTCGTGATTGTAGTAGTCCTGCCTTGCACGGCATTGTTCTTTTACTATTTCATCCTGATTGTAAATATATAATGCCTCAGTGGCTTCCTGTAATTCCTGATTTCTTTCTGCCATCTGTTTCAGCTCCTCCCACGTTTTCGCTTTAAAAACCTGTGTCCAGTAGACCAGTCCCGTATCTACATCTTCTTGCGTTGCCAGTTTTGTTTGTGTTAAGTCTATCACATACAGGTTAAATTTTGTAGTATATACATTGTGATTTTTGATGTTCAGCATCCGGTATTTAGCAAAAAATTCCGGATATTCCGGGAAAAGTGTATAGTTTAAAAATCCGATATGATATACCGGTTTGACATTGATGTATTCATCTCCTTTTGCTACGTTATCATAGCTTCTGGCAAGATAAGACAAAGACCTTTCCGGCCAGTCTTTCAGATCAAGCACCTGCATTTCCAGATTGATAATCGTATTATTGTTGAGAAGTACATGGATATCCAGAATAAACGTTTTGTCATCAATTGCTTTCCCAGGTTCAATCGGATTTTGCACAACAATATCTTGCACATCTCCAGCATCCAGCTTCAGGCAAGCACATACAATGGAACGTAATACATTTTTATGCTTCTGTAAGATCACCCGAAACATGTAATCATTTAAAAACGTATACGGGATTATGCCCGTTGCATTTTTCAGTGCTTCCGATACCCCTTCCATTTTCAGTACATCTGAAATAACTGTCTTTTCTTTTTGTGACATACTTTGTCCTCCTTGTATAATTGATAGAATAATAATTGAAAATCCGGGCGAAATGCCCTTTTAAGATGAGCCGAAGCTCTGAGATACTCGCTGCCTGAAAGGCACGATGAATATGGTTATGATAGCAGAGGAGAACCTTGAAGTCAACTGTAGAAGTGTAGATAATAAAACAGGAACATCATATAGCAAGCAATCGATAGTGCAGGCGACTGAGATTTATCGCTCGTTTACCCGGCGGCGAGATCGAAACGCTCTTTTTCGACCAGAGCCGGGTAAAATACGAGCAAAATATACGTGAACCACCACACATATAAAATCGGCTTCGCCGATGTGTGGTGGCTGCATAATGAATTTGTTATACAAATTCATTACATTTCGCAAGGTAGCCAAACGTGATTGCGTCTATATGATGTTTCTGTTTTTATATCAACTTTTTATCGTTTATTTTATTCTTTTCCCTACACCCTTCTGTTTTCTTATCCACCCATGAATTGACAGATAAACCTGCAAAACGTATAATTTAACTAATTTTAATTGTTTATGATCGAGGGGCTGATAGGATGAAAAGAACTTTCATAGCCAATTTAATACCGGGCATGGTCACCGGTGAGGATGTCTATTCTTACAACAATCAGCTGATTGTTTCAAAAGGCACCAAGCTGACGGATAAGATCATTACCCGGCTTGAGTTTTATTCTGTTCCGAGCATCCGCATTATGGAAAACGATGTGCAGGAACCATCCATATCCGATCCTTATTCTGCACGTATTCAGGCAAGCCCGGAGTTCCTTAAATTTAAGGAAACTTTCGATACAACGGTCGTCGATTTCAAGGATCAGATCAACGATATCGTGGAAAAAGGCGCTCCGATCGATGTTTCTGCGATGCTGGATGATACGCTCGAGCTTTTGCAGGCAGACGGCGGAAGTGTCAATTTCTTTAATATGCTCCACAATATGCGTGCTTATGATGATCTTACCTACGCACATTGCCTGAATGTTGCCCTGATCTGCAATGTTTTTGCCGGCTGGCTGCATTTTTCACAGGAAGATACCGAGCTGGCGACGCTTTGCGGACTGTTTCATGATATTGGGAAGCTTTGTATTCCCGATTCCATTATCAAGAAACCGGATCGTCTGACGAACGAAGAATATGATGTGATCAAAACGCACACGATCGAGGGCTACAAGCTTCTGCAAAACCAGCCTGTCAACGATCACATCAAAAATGCCGCTCTCATGCATCACGAGCGCTGTGACGGCAGTGGATATCCTTTCGGACTGACCGGAAACCGCATTGATAAATTTGCCAAGATTGTCAGCATTGCAGATGTTTATGATGCCATGACGGCTGCGCGTGTTTACCGTGGACCACTCTGCCCATTTACCGTCATTGATATCTTTGAAAAAGAAGGGCTGCAGAAGTATGAATCCGAATATATTCTCTGTTTTCTGAAAAATGTTGTTCTTACCTACATCGGGCAACGTGTCCGCTTAACAAACGGGCAGGAAGGGGATGTCGTTTTCATCAATCCTCAACAATTTTCACGGCCCATGATCAAATGTGGAGATACCTTTGTTGATCTTTCCAAGCAGAAGGATATTGCGATCGAACGTTTGCTGTGATATGACTTATATCATGACATTATAAAAACTTGCATTTTTAAAGAGGATCACGATATTGTGATCCTCTTTCTTATAACTCATTTCTTATTTTACTGTTACTTTTACTTTTTTCGCATAACCGTTTCGTGCATATACATAGATGGTACAGCTTCCTTTTCCGACTGCCTTGATCTTTCCGCTTCTTGTTACGGTTGCTACGCGTTTGTTGCTCGTTGCATATCTCAGTTCTTTTGCGTGGGCATTAGAAAGTGGTTTCTTGTTCTTATCCACAAGTACGGTACTGCCTTTGATCTTCGATTTCTTACCAACCTTAAGCGTTACCTTACTCTTTTCTACCTTTACCTGCTTTACATTTGTGGCTTTTGCATTTTTCCGTCCCACAATATGTGCAGTAATGGTCTTGCCTAATACTACCTGCTCACTTCCAACAGTTTTATATGCTTCCACATAAATCTTATAATTCTTCTTCAGATCCAGTTTTGCACCATTAACCTTCTTTACAACAACCTTTGTATTTTTATCTCCGGTTACTGCTATAGCAGAGTCTGAGGTGAACTTTTTACCACAATACTGTACATATACACGATAGCCGTCAGCATCTTTTACGCGGCCCCATTCGATATTTACTTTTTTACCCTTCTGACTGACTTTCAGACCTGCGTTCATAGCAAGTGCATTTTTTTCCTGTTTTGCAGGCGTTACAGCACTGTTTTCTTTTTTAGCAGCATCTGACTTTCCGGCTTCTTCTGCCTTTGCCGTCAATGTCTTTTCTATATCTGTCACTTTGGTTGTCACTGCTGCTCTGTCTGTAGCCGCATTGATTTCTTTCTTTGCAGCCTCTGCCTGCTTATCGATCTCAGCCTTGGCAGCTTCTTTTTCCGCCTCTGTCAGATATGTAAGTGCATCGATTGCTTTCTTTGCTTCTGTTGCCTTTGCATCTACCTCTGCGATTGCTTTAGCTTTGGCATTTGCAAGATCTGTCTGCTTTGCCCCTTCGGTCTTCTCGCCGATTTCGGCTTCTGCACTCTTCTCCTGCTCTGCTACTTCTGCTTTCCTAGATGGATCATCGACTGCTTCGATTGCTTCCTTTGCTTCTGCTGCTTTTGCAGCCACTTCTGCCTTTGCAGCCTTCTTCTGTTCCTCTGTCAGATCTGGCAGTGCATCGATCGTCTGCTTTGCTTCCTCTGCCTTCTTCTCTACCTCTGCGATTGCTTTAGCTTTGGCATTTGCAAGATCTGTCTGCTTTGCCCCTTCGGCTTCTCCGTTAATTTCTGCTTCAGCTTCCTGCTGCTTATCTGCTGCAGCATTTCTGTCCTCTGCTTTTTCAACTGCCTGCTTAGCATTCTGTGCCTTCTGATCAACTGCCTCTTTTGCATCCTTCTTTTCCTGTTCTGTCAGGTCAGGAAGTGCATCAATGGCCTGTTTTGCTTCTTCCGCTTTCTGATCAATTGCCTCCTTTGCAGCACTCTTTATCTTGGTAAGTGATACAAAGCTGACTGAGACAGCACTGCTGTTTCCGGCCTTATCGACCGCAATGATCTTCTGTACTTTTTCGCTATCACAAGTAAGTGCAAATGCACCATCTGTTACGGTTACTGCATCACTCTCTGTATAGCTGTCAGAACCATCTGTGACATATACCCGATCCAGATTATCATCTGTAACAGTTACAACATACTGATTTTCTGTATAAAGTTCAGCTCCTTCTTCTACTCCACTGATTACAGGCTTTACAGCATCAAATACCATTCCATCAGATGAAAGATACTTCACATTGCCTGCCTGATCTTCTAACCTTGCATATACAACTGCCTTCTGATCCGGTGCAAGGCTGAATTTCTCATATGTCTTCCACTGCTCTTTCTCCAGAGCATTAACAGCCTCTTCTGTCATTGCCTGATCTGCAAGATAATACCGGACAGATTTCACACCTGATCCTGCATCTTCTGCTGTAATCACAACATCCTGTTTTTCCTTGAAGAACTTACCGAATGTAATCGTTTCAAGGAAACTGCTCCACTTATTGGCTGCAACTGTGATCTCACCTGTAGGAGCCGTTATATCCGCAATACCGATTACACGGATCGTAAGATCACTTTCAATACCGCTTATCTCAAATGAATCATCCTCGTTTGCCTTAACAGCTACAGATTTTCCAGATACATCTGTTGCGACTACTGCAAAGTTTTCTGTCTTGCTGTAGCCTTCTGCTACCTTTAATGTCAGCTTTGCATTTTCCTGCCAAGCAACTTCACTTGCATTACTCGTCAGACTGTAGCCAATCTGCTCCTCCTTTGCCGGAAGCGTTACCGTCAGCTTACGACCTTCTTTGATCTCAACGCTTGTTACCGGTGAAGCATTGTAATTCGGCTTTTCTGCCATACGGACTTCATAAGTGCCTGCTGCAAAGAGCATATCTGCATCCGTTATCTTTGTGAATGCAGCGTCTGCCTCACTACCGGCTTTGCGATATTCCATTTCAGCGGATAAACCTTTTATCTGTCCGTCTTTCTTATTCAGAATCGTTTCATCTGCTACTGAGAGTTCAGGTGCTTCCTGCTCTGCATTTATAATTGTAAATTCACAGGTCAATCCGTTATCCGGAAGCTCATAGTTTGTATTTTCCACTCCTGTGACTATTGCTGTATACACGCTTTGTCCGGATACTTCATTGGTATCAGTCTGTGCGCCTTCTATCTGCAGATCACAGACATCTCCTTCCAGCAATCCTTCTGCCGTCGCTGCAGGCGCCTGTGGTCTTCCGCTGTAAACAAGTGTTGTACTGCCCCATTTAACAGCTGTTAATTTTCTTGCAGTGATATCGGCATATACAGTTCCCGGATAGTAGACGTTGTAGTTTTCAGCCTTTGTATCTCCGTTTGCCGCTGTTACGATCGTTTCGCTGTTATTGATCCTTACTGCCTTCTTCACAGCTGCATCCGCATCTGCGAAAGTTGCTGCCACATCACTGATCTTCAGTTCCTGTCCTGCAATGCCTGTCTCTACGGTTGCTGTGACATTTGCCTTGACTGTTCCGTCATAAACCTTATTCTCAGCTATTACTCTTGCGAAAACCTGTTTTGGCAGGATCTCAAAATCTGAGGTTCCGACCGCTTCCAGATAATCATCGTCTGCCTTTACCGTGATACGGACTCTGTACTTTCCTGCATCAACCGGTTTTTCCGTTGTATAATCCGCATCTTCCGCATCTGCTGCTTTATATTCGATCGATACATCTGCCTGCTCTGTTCCGCAGTCGTTTGTTGTCGAAAACTGTGGCGTATTGACAGGTTTTGCATCATATTCTTTTGACAGATCCTCTATATCTGCTACGATGCCTTCCGCTTTTAATACATGTAAAGCAATTTCTGTTGTGGCAGGCGCATCGTTTTTATCCATACCGTTTTCGGAAACTGCCTGTACATATTCCTTACCCTGCGGATTATAAGAAACCGTCAGCGTATAGTCCTGCGCCTTTAAACCGGATAAATAACTGTTTTTAAATGTAATCTCACCATTTTCCGCTACCGTATAATCTGTATCAGGTATCAGTACAGTCTCTCCGTTTGCAATGCTCTTTACTGTATTTCCGTTTAAAATAACCTTTGCCGTTACATCATTTTTGGCAGTTCTTGTATAAGTAATGCTATCCGTATCCTGCTCGGAATCTGTATAGATTACTACACCGTCAGAACCAATGATTCTTGTATTTCCCGCAAGATCGGAAACTTTCGCATAAACAACATTAACGCTGTCCGGATTGATGCTGAACGCTTTCGTATAGTCTGTCCATGCTGCAGATTCCAGCTGTCGAAGCTGTTCTTCAGTCATTTCCGCATTTGCTACATAATACTGTACACTGCCCAGACCAATACCGCTGTCATTTGCCCGGATCGTAACCTCTTTACTTTCCTTGAAGAACATGCCAAATGTGATCTTATTCAGTACATTTTTCCATGTCTCATCTGCAATCGTGATCTCAGCATCCGGTGCTGTCACATCAATGTGTACTCTGACATTGACTGTCACATCCTGGTAGTTTCTGCTTGTGATCAGAACCGGGATCACTGCATCTGCATCACCGTCTGCAGCGCCGGACAATGTATAAGAAAGGACGCCCTGATCCGTTACCGTTACACTGCCATGCGCAAGCATATTCTGCGAATCCTGCACATCTCCGATCCGATACTGTACATCCTCCAGATCTCTGTAAGAATAATCCAGTTCTACCGTCTTTTCCGTTGTATCGTCTTTTGCATAATACGCGTCTGCAGGATCAATGGCAGCAAGCGGTTTCTTTGTGATCTTAAATTCTTTTTCAACGACCGCTTCCTTATAATGCGCTGTTTCTCCGACTGTTGCACGTATCATATAACTTCCTGTATCAACAGGTTTGCTGTCTGCGCCGCCAAGAGATGTATATCTGTCTCCGTCTTTTACGAAATACTCATATACAACCTCTCCGTTTTCCAGATTGTTCTCTACAGCAGGTTCATAAGAATCGCCGTATACATAAGAATCCTCCAGTACGATCTCCGGCTTTGCTTCCAGTTTCTCGATCGTCAGGATTGCCTGTCCTTCTGCAACAACCGGTTCTTCCTCGCCTTCATCTATGGTCATCTGATACTCATAAGTATATTTGCCCGGTTCCACATAAGCCTGTGCCTCCGTTAAAGTATAGGCACCATTTTCATCACGGAACAATACTGTTACGCCATCTTTCAATGCATCCATAACAGAAAGTGTCTGTTCCTTTCCATTATATGGCACGGTTGTATCTTTTACCGGTGATACACACCATTTTTTCAGTGCCACACCTTTATAATTATTCCGGCCACTCACACGGATCGTATAAACACCGTAGTCAGAAGCGGATGTATCTCCTGTCACATAAATATCATTTTCTGTCAGTTCAGCCCCTGCCACCAGATCTTTGTCATTCAGGAACAGTTCCGGTGTGTGCTCTGTTTTATCATAAGCATAATTCAGCGGTGAAATTGTGATCATATCAGCAGTGATCGTTTTACGCTCGATCGCAAATGTAACACCACTCTGTACCGTAATCTTATAATTCGGATTTGCTTCCTCACTGAACGGATGCGCTGCATCTTCCGTAATTTCGTAATTTCCGACATCTTCTCCGGTCGCACGGCGTTTTAAAGCACCTGTCAGTTTGTCGTTACCGACAACATCTGCTTCGTATGCGATCTCCGGATCAGCTTCTCCGTAAATCTTGCTCTGTCCGGCAAGCGGTACTACCGTAACCGGTTTTCTTTCAATCGTGAATGATGTCTTTATCTTTGCAGCCTGATAATATTCTGTTTCCGCAATATCTGCCTGTACCCAGTAAATACCTGCATTCTTCGGAACACCGCCCACTTCATCCGCACCATCTGCTTCCGTGGTCTTTTCGCTTTCTTCACAGGTTTCTTTTGTATAATAAGTATATGTGACATCACCGTTAATGGTTGCGCCGGAAAGTACCGGTTTCTTCGGGCTGTCTCCATAAGTCCAGTTCTCTAATGCCAGTACGGGAGTGATGGTAGATTTTACAATGCTCCACTTCATATCGATACGATCCAGACGATTCGTTCCATAATTGCCGATTCCCTGAATACGGATCTTATGATCTCCGAGCAGATTGTTGATCTGATCTCCCGTTACCGTGTAATCTTTACCACGGATCAATTCTTCCTGTGTATCATTATCAATAACTCTGACAACCGGCTCTTTGTCTGTGTCGTCCCAGGTATAGTAGTAATTACCGTTTTCATCCTGTTCGATCGTCTGACCGTCTTTTGCAGTCAGTGTAATTGTAACATTGCCTTTGAATGTCTTGGGACTGATCACAAAATCAATGGATATATCAGCCGGCAGCTTATAATTATCATTGTCAAGCGCACTTGCTGTTGCATGATAGCTGCCTGCATTTGTCTGCTCTCCGGACACTGTGATATTGCATACATCGTTATCGTATACTCCGGTTGCTGTTGCTTCCGGCTTCTGCGCCTTTGCATTATAAACAAACTCTGTGCTTCCCCATTCAATACCGATCTCTTTCTGCGCGATCGTATATTCTGTCTTTGCCGTCTCAGCATCGAAGGTATAATTCTTATTGGAAAATCCTGTTACCTGTGCGGTATAGGAACCGCCCTCTTGGTTAGCATCTTTCTCCGCACCGGAAACAGTCACCTCACAGGCATCTCCTTCGATCAGATCATTGGCTGATACGGAAGGAACCTGTTCTTCTCCATTATAAGTAAATGCTGTCTCGCCCCATGTCACACCGACTCTCTTCGGTCTGATCATGACGCTGACTGTTCCGTATTTATCTGCATATTCCGGTTTTGAAACCTTATAATATACCGTATATGCATCTCCATCTGCCTTTACATCCGTAAAGACAGGTTTTTCAGCTGTGTATGTTCCGTTTTCCGTAGCAGAGTACGTCACAGTCGCACCCTCAGCCAAACCTGAAACCTGTACATCTGCAACTGTATGTGCCTTCTTATTATAAGTCACATCAACCGGTGTTGCCTTCACAGCATCCTCCGGAATGATTGCTTTTTCGATCGTTACATCATAGGATAATGGATTCTCTTCCGATCCCAGATCATTGTGATTGCTGTCCGCCTTCACGTAATAATAAACTGTATAGGACTCTTCTGCGCTGACACCCTTTGGCGGCTCTGTGCTCCATGTGCCATCTTTACCCAGTTTATAATACACGGTTCCACCGTTCGGACTTGCCGTAACAAGCGTTTTTTCTGTTCCGTCATATACAAGTCCCGGTGCATCGCCAAGGTTTGCACTGGCATCTGCCTTTGTGATCTCGAACATCTTCTTTGCAGTAACGCCGCCAGCTGTAATTGCCGCATAGTAAACACCTACATTTGCTGGTGCAGCACCTTCACCGGATGCACCATCAGCAGTTGTTGTTTTTGTTGTGCATGCCTCGTCTTTATAATAGGTAATTGCAGGCGCAGCATTTTCCGTTGTAGCTTCCCACGCAGCTGCCTCATCACTTCCATAGGATGCTGTTACTACATTGCCGGTATATTCCTGTGAGCTGGCAGAAAGAGACAGCTTAATCGGGTTATCCTTTGTTACTGATAAGGTACAACCTGTTTCGCCACAATACCAGATCAACGTATCATTTGCTGTATGTGTTGTTGTAACATCATAATGGTTTGTATGCGTATGTGGTTTTTCACTTTTTACCAGATAAATATGCATTGGTTCGCTTAAGAAAAAGTTCTCACACCAGTCATAATAACAACTATAAATCCATCCTGTCGCTGCTGCATGAGTTTTCTTATTACTGATCGGATATGTCTCATTATTAATATATTTAATTGCACCTTCATTACAGTTGTCAAATCCGGCTCCTTTAGCGATAATACTAACTATTGCCTGCGCACCGGCTCCTTTTGTGGTCAACTTATATGTACCGTTTGCATCATATAAGATAGCATGATCTGTGCTAGATAGGCCTACGAGTCTTGCCTTATGGTCCCCATAATTCTGCGAATTTGTTGCAGTTCCATTTCTATCTATCGTAGAAAGGATCTGCATTTTTGCAGCTCCCGCCGATAAATTCGTCACTGTTTGTCCTATAGAATAAGTATCCGTAGTAAAAACATACATTTCACCATTAACTAAATCGGATGCTTGTGTAATTTCTCCCCAAATATAGGTATTTTCATCTGCTGCATATGTTGTCATGCTACCTACCGGTATCAATGTAAATACCATTACTAATGCCAGCACACTGCTGAGCAGACGTTTCATTATCCTTTCTTTGCCTATTTTTTTATTCATCTGAATACCTCCTTTGATAACTATTTGTATTTCTCTCTATTCCCAAATTGCCAAATAATATGATATATTTTGTCAAATTCCGCTATAGTATAACAAATAAATGGGCACGATTTGGATACTCCCATATAAAAAAACGCCTTACCGAATTTTATTCGGTAAGACGTTTCTCCAGTGCCAGTCCGATCAGACGGTCTGTCTGATCAGCCATAAATAATGGGATATTCAACATATCATCATCCAGTTTCAGATTATCCAGCGAGAAGCGTATACGAAGTCTGACCTTATCCGGAAACAGCTCCTTAAATTTCTTTATGCTCCTGCTGGTCGTATTTGCTTCAGATTTTACTTCAATAGGGAATATATCATTTTCCCGCTGGATCAGGAAATCTACTTCATAAGGCGGATTTGCCTGTGTCCAGTAACGGGGTGTCACTTCAAACTGCGTCATCAGTGTTTGCAGCACATAATTTTCTGTCAATGCACCTTTAAATTCCGTAAACAACCGATTACCCTCTCCAAATGCAGTAGGTGCCAGCTGCGCCAGACGGCGGAGCAATCCCACATCTGCCAGATATATTTTAAAAGCTGACAAATCATCATAAGCTGCCATTGGCAACCCCGGTGCTGTACTCCTATAAATCTTATGAACCAGCCCCGCATCTACCAGCCACTGCAGGGCATCTTCATATTCGCGGGCTCTTGCTCCTGTCTTGACAACTTTATAGAGGAACTTCTTATTTTCTCTCGCCAGCTGAGAAGGAATTGATTTCCAGATCATGGAAATTTTAGGAAACTCACTGGTATTTGGATGTTTTGCAAAATCACGCTCATAAGCACTGATAATATCAGACAGTGCTTCCTGCATAGCTGAAACGTCTCTTGCCTCTGTCCACATTCGCACAGATTCAGGCATACCTCCCGTAATATAGTACATTTTCAACTTTTCATATAGGGGATTGAAAAAAGCATCAGGAATCGGCTCGATCACATTTACACTTTTCAGATAAGAAACCATGTTTTCATCCCCATTTGCAAGTAGAAATTCCGAAAAAGTCATCGGATTGATCTGCATAAAGTTAACCTTGCCTACCGGAAAAGAAGATGGCTTTGCCAGTGCGATGCCCAACAACGAACCTGCGCAGGCAATGTGATACTGCGGTGCATTTTCGCAGAAATATTTCATCGAATTAATGACCTTCGGGCAATCCTGTACCTCATCAAAAATGATAAGTGTTTTTTCAGGCAATATTTTTTGACCACTGACCAACATCAGATTTTGCAAAATACGTTCAACATCTTTCGTCGTTTCAAAGAATTGCTTATATTCTTCATTTTCGTCAAAGTTAAAATACGCGGTATTTTCGTAATAACGCTTACCAAATTCCTTCAGTATCCAGGTCTTTCCCACCTGACGTACCCCTTTTAAAATCAGAGGTTTCCGATAAGGAGAGTCTTTCCAGTCCAGCAGTTTTTTTAATACGGATCGTTCCATCTGTTCCTCCATCACATTTTTATACATATTTATGTGAAAATAATCACATTTTTATATGTATTTGTGTGTAAAAAATCACATTTTTATTATATTATATGAGGAAACGCCCCAAATTACAACTGTCATTTCATACTCAGAGATGCATTCGTCACTTCTCCCCAGCTGTACTGTGCCATGTACTGCCCATGGTAGGCATTGATACCCCGGGCTGTACCGGCAAGCCATTCGTAATAGTCGCATTGAAATGCTTCCTTATTGACGCCCATTCCACCCCAGTGGCTGTTGATCACTTCTGAGCAGCCTGCATCGGCAAGTGTGGAAAGAAGCGCTTTCTTACATTTTTTCAGGTAGGAGTAATGATCTGCATCATCCTCCCAAAGTGCAGCCACAATCTCTCCGTTTGTACATACAGCACCGTTTCTGTCCACGAGATATGCCAGAAGTTCCTTCGATTTTGCCACTTCAAAAAACAGTGCCTTTCCCTCCACGAATACTTCAAAATTACCAAAGCACTGTATATATACAGAATCCTGTCGATTTTCCAAAACAGGATGACGAAGATTCTCCAGTTCCCTTGCAACCTGCTCTGTCGTCACAGGCTTTAAAATATAACCACTGCAGCGGATCTGTGAAATCGCATCGTACAGATACTCGCTGTAGCCCGTGGTAAAAATAATATTGATCTGCGGTCTGAGCAGCTTCAGCTGTCTTGCCAGCTCCATGCCATCCATCCCCCGCATATGAATATCCAGAAATATCACATCCACCCTTTGTTCTTTTACGCAGGCAAGGCAATCCGATGCTTTGTTAAATGAGATCAGCTCTGCCTGTGGCGCTGCCTCTCTGATGCACCTGCAAAGCCGCTCCAGCATCAGGGCTTCATCATCTACCGCTATTATTCTCATACTGCTTCCTTTCCTGTTTCTTCCTCATCCGGTATGTCAATCACCACTGTAGTTCCTTTTCCTATTTCACTTGTGATCGTCAATGTTCCGTTCACCATCATTTCCAGTCTGCTTCTGACACTGTCTATCCCCACGTGGTCTCTACCGTCATTTTTGATACGCTGCGTCACATCAAAGCCGCAGCCGTCATCCCGTATCACGACCTGATATCCTGTTTTTGTCTGACTTGCCATGATCGTGATCGTACATACTTTTTCGCTTCCCATCATACCATGCTTGACTGCATTTTCCACCAGAGGCTGTACAGAAAGTGCAGGCAGTCTGAAATTTTCTGTCCGGATATCATAGACAACCCGGATGGCATCCTGAAATCTGATCTTCTCAATCCACAGATAAGTTCTGACATGTGCCAGTTCTTTCTGAAATGAAACAGGAGTCCGATCTCCCATATGCTCCAGATTCATGCGCAAATATCCGGCGAACCGGTTTGTTACCTCTTCTGCCATTTCCGGATCCTTTCGGCAAAGCTCCGCGATCGTTGACAGCGTATTATATAAGAAGTGAGGCTGTATCTGGCTGATCGTCAGGGCGATCTGACTTTCCCAGAGCTGTTTTTCTTTTTGTGCCAGATTTTCATTTTGCTCCATCACAGCCTCGGCGAACAGCAGGATCATGGAAATACTGATCGCAATATTGGTCAGGGAAATACCGTAATAAAACAAAAGCCCGATCATAGCCAGAATGGGCAATACAATATAAGAAAGCATTGCAACAAAGGTCCGCACGCCCAGACGTTTTCTGTATTGAACCAGTAGTGTCACATCCAGTATCGTCACAAAAAGAGGCAGCAGAACAGAAAGAAAATATCCCGGTCTCCGATAATACAGGTTATTGGAATCAATGTTATAGTACAAATGTGTAAACTGCGAAAGTATCACGAGCAGCATGGCAAATACGGCGATACCATAGCCCAGCAGGATTCTTTTATCGTGGCGGTCATCTTTGCCGAACAGGGTATAGCATAAATAATCATGATATAAAAACAACATCACATCGCTCAGAAAAAACACAAGAAAATTGCTGACCAATACAACATAACCGGCCGTTCTGCCGGAGATACCGCGATACCCCCACGCCACAGCATCACTGAATAACAGACAGCTGCTGCATAACAAAAGATGCAGCATATCTCTTCTTTTTGTTTTTTCAAAATTTTTGCTCAAAAACATACAAATTGCTGCGATCAGTGAAAAAATACTCCCCCAAAGCAGCATTGCAATGTGTAATCCCTGTCGGTTAAACATGTTCTCTCATCCTCACCGTATCATGCCTGAAAGCTGCATAACATTTCAAAAAAAGCCTGTCCAGGTTGACCGGACAGGCCCTTGTATCATCCAATCTTCAGTTTCAACTTCTGTACTTCATTCTCATCGGTCGCTTTTTCGATCTGCGCTCCAAGTCCTCTGAGCTTGGCATCGAAATCTTCATATCCACGCTCTATATACAGGATATCATCCACAACCGTGATGCCTTCCGCCGCAAGACCTGCGATCACAAGCGCCGCGCCCGCACGGAGATCCGGTGCATCGATATGGGCTCCGGTGTATTTCTTAACGCCTTCAATAATGGCTGTGTTGCCTTCTACCTTGATGTTGGCTCCCATCTTTGTCAGCTCGTCCACATAACGGAAACGATTTTCAAAAATGCTTTCCGTTACGATACTGGTTCCTTCCGAAAGCGCCAGCGTCACAGCGATCTGTGGCTGCATATCGGTCGGGAAGCCGGGATAGGCAAGTGTCTTGACATGGGTATGGGTCAGTGGCTTGGAAGATACCACACGAACCGCATCGTCAGACTCTTTGATCTCACAGCCGATCTCGATCAGCTTCGCACTGATGGATTCCAGATGCTTCGGAATGACATTTTTGACTGTCACATCACCCTTTGTGGCTGCTGCAGCAAACATGAATGTTCCTGCTTCGATCTGATCCGGAATAACGGAATATTCTGTTTTATGAAGCTTTTCCACGCCGCGGATACGGATGACATCCGTTCCTGCGCCTTTGATATTGGCTCCCATGCTGTTTAAGAAGTTTGCCACATCAACTACGTGCGGCTCCTTCGCAGCATTTTCAATGATCGTCTGCCCTTCGGCAAGTGCTGCTGCCATAATGATGTTGATGGTTGCACCTACCGTGACCACATCCATATAAATATGATTGCCGACAAGCTTTTCTGTCTCTACACAGATATGACCGTGCGAAATATCTGCCTTGGCGCCCAGTGCGCGGAATCCTTTTAAATGCTGGTCGATCGGTCTGCTGCCGATATTACAGCCGCCCGGAAGCGCCACTTCTGCTTTTTTATATTTACCGAGCAGAGCTCCCAGCAAATAGTAAGAAGCTCTGATCTTTTTGATATATTCATTATCTACAACCAGGTCATTGATATTGCCTGCGTTGATCTTGACGGTATGTCTGTCGATCCTGTCAATATGCACACCGATCTCTTCCATCGCCTGCATCAGCACATTCGTATCTCTGACATCCGGTAAATTTTCTATCGTAACGGTCTCATCCGTCATCGTTGCTGCTGCCAGAATCGCCAGCGCCGCATTTTTCGCACCGCCGATCTCCACCTCGCCAACCAGCGGATTTCCACCTTTGATTACATATTGTTCCATGTCACACCTCAAATTTAGTGTATCCTGTTTATCTACTAATTATATAACACAATATATAGGTTTGTAAATTGTCTATTTTGATACAGATTTACGCATTTCTACCCGCAAAATTCGGTAAATCCATTGCATTCGCTTCCATAAATTGGAGAAAATTGCTTAGTTTAAATAATTCAGCGGATTTACCTGCGCACCACCGATCAGAATTTCAAAATGCAGATGCGCTCCTGTACTTCTGCCGGTATTACCGGACAGCGCGATCTTCTGCCCCTGCGAAACCTGATCTCCCACGCGTACAAGTACCTTGCTCAGATGCCCGTATCTTGTCTGTCTGCCATCCGCATGATTGATATAAACTACATAGCCATAACCGCTTCCCCAGCCTGCTCTGACAACCGTTCCTGCGCTGGATGCCACAACCTTGGTGCCAACCGGTGTTGCCCAGTCAATTCCCTTATGGTATGTGGAAGCACCTCTAGTCGGGGCTTTTCTTCTGCCAAACTGGGAAGATAAGCGACCTCCGGAGATCGGTTTGATATAAGTCGGCGGAATCTTCGTTCCTTTTTCAATGATCTTCGGAACCGCGGCGACTGTGACTTCTTCTTTTAAGATTTCCGTCTCTGTTTCCTTTTTATTATGGTAAGACTTCAGCGCCGCCACTTTTCGATGGCCGGCAGATGGCTGCTGCAGAACCTGTGTATCTGTCGTGTACCAATCGTCATTGTAAACATACTGGATATCCGCTTCATAATCTTCTTCGTAATAAACTTCTTCCTGCCTGTCAATGGAAAGCGCCGGCTCCGGCGAAGTGATCACCAGTTCTTCTCCGACACGGATCATGGAATTCTCATCCTCAAGGCTGTCATTAAGCTCGATCATCTTGTCCAGCGGGATATTACAGTTTATCGCAATCTCGGAAAGAGTATCTCCTTGCTGTACCTCATAGATCTGCTGCTGATCCTGCTCTTTTGTCAGAAGATCCTTCGCATCTGCCAGCGACTGGATCTGATCTGTCGGGAGATAGGATTCTACGATCTCCACATTATCCGCATAGGAAAGCCGGGTCAGGCCGTAATCGAAGTCATCAAAGGTCAGTTCTTTTGCTGCCTGTGTATCTTTTACCATATCGGCAAGTGCCTTTGCACAGCCTGCCATCAATGGTCTGTCCTGTTCTTCAGCCTCTTCTGCTTTTTTCTCTACCGCGCTCTTTGCCTCTACTGTCAGTACATTCAGTTCTCTCGTCTGATCCGGACCGAGCTGTGCAACAAACTGCTGCCCTTCCTGATACTGGTCAAGCGCAGCCTGCAGGGCTTCCGAAACCTCCTGCACACTGGATAAATTGATCATAAGCTGATTGATCTTGATCGTAAATGCCGGCTGGATCGTCTTGATCTGGGATGCTGTCAGCACCTCTTTCATATTCGCAACGATCTCATCCTCACCCGTAAACCGGGCAAAATATGCTTCATGTCCTGTCACGGAAAGCTCCGCATCTGTCAAAAACAGTGTATCTTCGCTCCGGGCGATTTCTTTCCTCGCCTGCCATAAGAGGGATTCCGCCTCTTTTGTATCTGAAACAATTCCGACCTGCTCTCCATTCAAAGTGATCTCAAAGACATTATTTCCCGTCTTTTCTACCTTTGTATAAGAAGGCAACAAAAAAAGACCTGCTAATGCGATCAGAAAAGCCGTCTTCCAATATGTGGTTTTCACATGTCTGTAGTATTTCGTAATTTTCATAACAGGTCTATTTTATCAGCTATTTGTTTAATTGTAAAGTCAGGACACCGTCATAACAACGCTCATCTGCGCCTGTCCGTCTCCCATATTCTTCCATGTATATTCTCCGCCCGCACACAGGCATGCAGAGTCTCCGCTGGTCAGCTCCAGTTCTTTATTTTCATGGTGCAGTATCAGTGTACCCTGTGTGACCGTAACATATTCCGTCGTATGCGCTCCATGTGACGGAAGCTGCATTTGTGCTCCCGGTTCAATACTGATCGTATAAATTTCAAAATTCCGGTCTTTGTCAAACGGAAAAACAAGTCTGACCGCATAGCGGCTCTGTGCGCTTCTTGTCACGCGGCATTGATCCTTTTTCACAAGTGAGATCGGATCTTTTTCCCGGTAAAGCAGATCTTCTATACCGATCTTCAGTCCTTCGCAGATTTTGGCAACCGTCGTGATCGTCGGATTGGATTCGCCTCTTTCAATCTGCCCGAGCATACTCTTGCTGACAAGTGTCCGCTCCGAAAGCATATCCAGACTCATATTCTGTTCTTTCCGGATCTTTCTTAAATTAATCGAAATGTTTTTGTCGATCGTATCCATAAGCGTTTCCTTCCTCCGCATGTGCTTGGTTTTCTTCCCGCTAACAAAAAATAGCATCAGGAAAAATCCTGATGCTACGTCTTCGTGGCAATTACTGTTTATTCTATTATAGTAATTATCTTGTGCTTTATTTTGTTCTTGTCATCATCATACTGATTTTCATCTGCTTCGTCAAGACTTTTTTCTCACACTGTAACCAAAACGTCCCAGTTCTTTTCCCATGGCATAATACGTGCCATGCGAATAGACGATCGGATCCGCCTGCTCCAGATGGAAGGAATTCTTCTCATCCATATAGGCATCATCCACGCTGACCGCTACTACCTCGGCAAGGAACATATCATGGGAGCCAAGCTCTTTTACTTCTGTGACACGGCATTCAATGTTGACCGGGCTTTCCGAAAGGCGCGGTACTTTTACTTCCTTTCCGGGGATCAGATGCAATCCCAGTTCTTTACATTTGTTCACATCCCTGCCACTCCTGACACCGCAATAATCGGTCGCATATGCCAGTTTCTCTGTAGTCAGATTGATAACAAATTCTCCTGTTTCCAAAAGCATCGCGTGTGAGAAACGTTCTTTTCTCACGGAAATGCTTACCATAGGCGGATTGGTGCAGACCGTTCCCGCCCAGGCAACTGTAAAAATATTCGGTTTTCCCTGCTTATCTGCCACAGTCACAAGTACTGCAGGCAGCGGATACAGCATATTACCCGGTTTAAAATCTATTTTAGCCATTATAAAATTCCCAGCATCTGCAGGATCTGGATCGTAAGAGACGCTGCTGAAAGCAGGATCGCAAATACGAGCAGAGGCTTTGTTCCTTTACTTTTCTGTACGGATTTTTCAAGCGAATCCATATGATCGTTCAAATCTCTTGTTTTATTACTGAGCTGCTCCATCAATACAGCCTGTACATTTCGATATACCTTAACATCTTCTTTATGCACATAGTCTTCAATGTGCTTCTGCACATCATCCAGATATAACCGGATGTTGACGATCATTTCCTTGATCTGACTGGTCGCTTCGATCAACTCTGCATTGTCTGCCGGCTTTTGCTGTTCCAGTTTATTTTGCAGATTCTGGAGCGCATCCTCTGTTGTCCGTGTCAGATCCTGCAATGCATTTTCCGTATTGACCGCCATATCCTGCAGAAGGCTGTGCTGTCTGATGGCATTATCTGCGATATTCCCGGAAAGCTGTTCCAGCTTTTCCTCTACTGCTCTGACCGTATCAAGCGTTTCTGTCTGATTGCCTTGTTGCTTCTGCTCATCCCACTCCCTGAGCATTGCTAGGCTCTGTGCATTTTCTGCAAGAAGCTTCTCTACCGCCGCGGAAATCTGTCCGTCAACACCCGTGAGTTTCTCATCTACAACCGAAATCCTGTCGCCTACGCCCGTAAGCTTATCATCCACACCGGAAAGTCGGTCGTCAAAACCGGTGATTTTCTCATCTACATCGGAAAGTCGGTCACTCATACCTGCGAGCTTGTCATCTGCATCGGAAAGCTGCACGCCCATGCTGTCCCGCATGTTTTTCAGTTGTGCATCCATCAGCTCCTGCATTCCCGCAATCTGCAGATCCAGAGCCTTTTTCTGCTCCGCAAGTTCCTGCGTTACCACCAGATTCAGCTGCTGTGCATCTGCGGCTTCCGTATCATTTTCTGCTTCCTCCGTCACAAGTGCATGAAGTTTTGCCTCATACTCTTCCAGCTGCTCGATCCCACAGGAAAGCATCTGGGATACCTGCTCGGAAACTTCAACTGTTTTTAAATTCAGACGCCGGATCTCCTGCATCATTTTTTCATATTCCGCAGTCTGTTTCCGCAGTCTCTCGTTTTCGCGTGCTTCCGCTTCGCCGTTTGCCTGTATGAGTTCACCGGCATTAAACCGCTTCGTCAGCCTGTCCATAAAATTATCCATGCTTACCCTCCGTCATCCTGATTATCCGTGCACTTATGCGTAATTAATTACTAAGACCTCATTCGCAAAATCGCATCTCCAATGTATTCTTTTGATGCAATAACTCTGATTCACTACTATTTTAGCATTGTTTTCGCCCTTTTACAACACTCGCCGGTCGTATTGTGGTTGCACATTTTTTGTGCATTTTGCATAGATTTTACATACATCATTTTTATGCTTTGTGTAAATTCACTTATATTTCATATGCCGTTCATAATTTGTTCATATTTGATTGGTATACTTTTCTTAAATCAAAGGAAACAATTCTTTATCATCAAAAGACATCTACCGAAAGATAAATTTTTTCATAATAGCCGCGGGGCCGAAAGGTTTCGCGGCACTCCTCATTTTATGGGGACTTTTTATTTTGCCGGAAGGATTTCGTAGCCCTATAGAGCAAAAAAGTGCTGCCATTTGGCAACACTTTTCTTTTATATATTCCTTTATACAATCGCTTCTTCTGTTTTAGCAGACTCTGCTTTGGCAGCTTCTGTTTTCGCCGCTTCCTCCGCCTTCTGTTTGGCGATCAGTTCCTGTACTTCCTCATTCAGGGAAAGCATTCTGGCATCCAGATCCGATACCATCATGGCACATTCCACCAGTTCTTTCTTAATATGCTCCGGTGCATTGCCTTCAAATTTGTAATGGATCTTATGCTCCAGACTCGCCCAGAAATCCATCGCAACCGTTCTGATCTGGATCTCTACCTTGGCATCCACAATACGATCCGATAAGAAGATCGGTACTGTCACGATCAGATGATAGCTCTTATATCCGCTCGGCTTCGGATTCAGAATATAGTCCTTCACGGAAAGCACGCGGATGTCATTCTGGTTGATCAGCATTTCCGCAATCCTGTAAATATCGGATGTAAAAGAGCAGATAACACGGATTCCCGCAATATCATTGACATACTTTACCATATTCTGGATGCTGGATTCATAGCCATGCTTTTTCAGCTTCTTGACAATACTTTCCGGTGATTTGATACGCGATTTGATATGTTCGATCGGATTGTACTGGTGCACATGCTGGAACTCATCATTTAAGATCTCCAGCTTTGTCCCGATCTCCTTCAGCGCAGAATTATATACAAGCTGGACTTCCTTCCAGCTGTCAATGTCATTTCTCGTATTTGGTACAAATTCCATAAATTCCCCAACTTTCCTTTTTACTACATCCCTGCTGCATCGTGATTTTGTCAAATCACGACATTCGGGAACCCCTCGCATTTTTATTTGATCGCACATTTGCTTCGCAAACATGCGACAAGGCTCGGGGCTACATCATGAATTTAGCAATTCATGACATATATTATATCACATTTTTTAATTTTTTGTGGAATTTTACTAATATTTAAGAAATAGATTTCAAAGATCAGTCTTCCTCAATCATCTGGATCTCCAGATAGTCGAAATCTATAGATTCAATAAAATTATCCTGGTAAAAACGGGCTCTGCTGTGATCCTGAAACTCCTTGACCGTTTTGTCCAGCCAGATCGGTTTTCCGAGATCAAAGGTATAAATGATCTCATCCATTGCATGGAACACTTTCTGGGTTCTGCCCGCATCAGAAGCATCCTCCACAACGGTATCTTTGATCATATGATTGTTTTTCCAAATCTTTGCCCACATTCGAAACATAGAAATTCTCCTTTTCTGCCGTACATTCTGCCGGTTTTTGTCTCAGATCGTCTGTATCAATCTGTTGACTTTTGCATATACTTGATGTAGTATTTGTATTGTAGTAAGTAGTTTTCAAAACTACGTGTTGAGGAGGTTGTTATTATGCAAATCACATTACGAGAACCCGGAAGTGCATTGACACATTTTATCGCCATGGTTATGGCAGTCGGCGCAGCTGTTCCGTTATTGTTAAAAGCTGCATCTTACGGCTCTGTCTGCCTGCTCGCCATGCTTGTTTTCATCATCAGCATGATCTTATTATATGGCGCAAGTGCCACTTATCATTCCATTAATTTACCGGCGGCTGTAATCAAAATATTCCGCAAGATCGACCATTCCATGATCTTCGTCCTGATCGCAGGCTCCTATACTCCGGTCTGTCTGCTCGTCCTCGATCCGAAAAGAGGCTATCCGCTGCTGATCGCAGTCTGGTCGCTTGCACTGATCGGAATTGGCATTAAGTTCCTATGGATCACTTGCCCGAAATGGTTTTCATCCGTGATCTATATCGCCATGGGATGGATCTGCGTCTTTGTATTCAGTCCGATCGTCCATCGTCTGCCCTCTGCTGCCTTTGGCTGGCTGCTCGCAGGCGGAATTATCTATACGGTCGGTGGGATCATATATGCATTAAAGCTCCCGCTTTTTAACGCCAGACATCAATATTTTGGTTCTCATGAAATATTTCATCTGTTCGTCATGGGCGGAAGCTTCTGTCATTTCATCTTTATGTACCAGTATGTGATCGGACTTTCCTAATCAGCGAATCCGTTTGGATTCATGCGCTGCCATCTCCAGGAATCTTCACACATTTCTTTGATATCACGCTGAGCGACCCAGCCAAGCTCTTTCTTTGCAAGGGAGGCATCTGCATAATTGGTTGCAATGTCTCCTGCGCGGCGCGGCTTGATCTCGTACGGGATTTTAATACCGGTCGCAGCTTCAAAATTCTTGACAATATCCAGAACGCTGTAACCTTTTCCGGTTCCTAAATTATAGATCTTCAGTCCCGGATTTTCTTTGATCTTTGCGATCGCTTTCACATGACCGATCGCCAGATCCACAACGTGGATATAATCTCTCACACCTGTTCCGTCCGGTGTGTCGTAATCATCACCAAATACACCAAGGCATTTCAGTTTGCCGACAGCAACCTGAGTGATATATGGCATCAGGTTATTCGGAATACCATTCGGATTTTCACCGATCTTACCGCTCTTATGTGCACCGATCGGATTGAAGTAACGAAGCAGGATCACATTCCACTCGGGATCCGCTTTCTGGATATCTGTCAGGATCTGCTCCAACATGCCCTTTGTCTGTCCGTATGGATTGGTGATCTCACCCTTCGGGCAATCTTCCGTTACCGGTACTTTTTCCGGTTTTCCGTATACGGTTGCTGAAGAAGAGAAGATAATATTTTTTACCCCATGCTTACTCATAACATCAAATAAGATCAGAGAACCTGAAATATTATTGTAATAGTACAGCCATGGTTTCTGTACGGATTCTCCGACTGCTTTCAGTCCTGCGAAATGGATCACACACTCGATCTCGTTTTCTGTAAATACTTTTTCCAGCGCTTCTCTGTCCAGAATGTCCGCTTCATAAAAAGTAACCGGTTTTCCTGTGATCTCCTCTACACGGCGCAGAGATTCTTTGCTTGCATTGACCAGATTGTCCACAACAACTACGTCATATCCGGCATTCTGCAGTTCCACAACTGTATGGCTTCCGATGAAACCTGCTCCACCTGTCACTAAAATTGCCATTTTCATTTCCTCCTGTTGTCTGTTGGTTCATTTCTTTATTTTCTTACAAAACTTATATCTGTATCCCATTTTGGACAAGCAGCGCCCTTGCTGTGTCCACGCTGTCCACACCTTCTTTGTTCTTGATCGGTGCAAACTCATGCTCCCGCACGACCTCAAATGGCAGACACTTATCCATATCATGGATCATATCCAGCACAAGCTGCTCAAACTTATAGCCGTTTGGCTCCTGCGGATTTACCTTTGTACCTGTCTCATCGATATGTGCGATCTTCTTTTCTACTTTATGATGCGGAAGCTTGTGGGACATCGTACGTTCCAGTTCGCTGACACGGAACAGATAATTCAGGATCACGCCGTAATTATAGGCGTATTCTCCCCTGTCATTTTTTTCCTGCCGCATTTCTTCTGTCAGCTCATAATATTCAATGATCGACGGCTTACCGTCTTCCAGACACATCACACCGACCTTTTCATCCGGATTAGCCTTAGCTACCACTTTGGCGCCTACATTGCACTGTTCTTCGATACAGGCTCCTACAAAAACCGGATCGGCGATCTTCTGTAATACGTTATCTACAGCAAATACATTCAGCCATTCGATACCCGTTTTGCGAATCTGATCCAGAATACCGCTTCTTGCCATGGAAACAAACCATCCGCCGTTTCCGTTTGGGGAAGTCGCAATCTTGCCTTTTTCCTCCAGATAGACTTTGCCGTTATGATCTACAGCAGGCGCCATCTCCTGCATAAAGAAGAAAATATGATCCTGCGGATATCCGAAATACTGATGTTCCTTAAAAAATGCCACTGTCTGATCATGGTTTTTATCACTTGTCATCACATATAAATAGATCATATGCTCTGCCTGTGTTGTTACCTGCAGCAGATTATGGATCAGGCATTCAAAAATATACAGATCCTTCGTCACACCGATATTGTATACACCTTTCGGTGCATCGGAGCCAAGTCTTGTCCCCATTCCACCGGCAAGTAAAACCGCACCGACTTTATCAGCACGGATCGCATCCAGTCCGGTTCTGCGAAATTCTTCCTTCTTTTTCTCAATTTCCGGAAGCTGCATGGCAGCCAGCGGCGCGATCTTACCACGTTCCATTTTATGTGTGGCATCCATGGAAGAAAGCACTTCAAAATCTGTTGCCTCTATCTGTGAGAGAAGCATCTGTTTCTGTTCCTCATTTAATTCCCCATAAAAATGCAGCAAGTGCTGTTGTCCGTATTTTGTCAGTTTATCCAGCGCCTGTTCATAATTCATATACGTTTCCCTTTCCCTTTCTTTATTGCTATTTCTCATTTTTCTGATATAAAGTCACTTTTACCAGTTCCGGTCTGTTCAGAAGCCGGATCGGTATCACACTGTTTCCAAGTCCCCGGCTGATCACAAGATCCGTATCTTTTTCGTGAAAAACTCCTTCTGTATAAGCAGGCAGAAAGCCCTGATCCGGTGCCACAAATCCGCCGATGAACGGAATGCGGAACTGTCCGCCGTGCGCGTGCCCGCTCAACACCAGACTGATCCCGTATGCTGCATATTGTTCCAGCCTCTGCGGCTCATGTGCCAGAAGGATCATAAAATCATCCGGCTTTTTCCGGGCTGTCAGCTTTTGCAGCGCCTTATCACATTCCGCCGTAGAAGCAAGCGATGCATCATCGATCCCTGCCATATAAATCGTTTCCTTTGGCTTACCCATCGTCAGGATACGCACTTCATCCTTTAATATATGAACACCTGCATTCTCAAGTCCCTGCATCAGGCGATCCGTATTCTCTGCGGACAGCCAGTTGTCATGATTGCCGGTCACAAAATAGACAGGAGCCAGAGCCGCTATGGCAGAAGCAAGCTCCAGTGCCGTATCGACATCCGGGCGGTTACTGTCTACCAGATCTCCCGTGAGCACGATCACGTCCGGCTTACACGCCCTGATCCTGCGGACAAGTTTTTTCTGCTCCCTGCCAAAGGATTTATTGTGCAAATCTGATATTTGCACTATTGTACACCCATTAAAGCTTTGTGGCAAATCTTTATTTACAATATCATATTCCGTGACCGTCAAGCCATTGTTCTGCCAGTATAAAAATGCCGCCAGCAGACAGAAAAAAAGCAGGCAGAAGCATGCTTTTTTCTTTCGTCCATCTACTTTTCTTTGCGATCTGTCAGCTTTGGATGTAAAGGAAAACTTCATAATTCCACCTGCCTGTTCTGTTTTCTGTTCCTGTGATAACTGCCGGCCTTATAAGAATACAACGCCTTTTTCTTCTGCTTTCCGCAGATCTTCCGGAAGCCATACAGACGCCTGCACCTCTCCCAGATGTGCTTTTCTGAGGAAGAACATGCAGATTCTGGACTGTCCGATTCCGCCGCCGATCGTATACGGAAGCTCTTTATTTAAAAGTGCTTTCTGGAACGGAAGCTCCATACGTTCTTCGCAGCCTGCCTTTTTCAGCTGTTCCTTTAAGGAATCCTCATCTACGCGGATACCCATGGAAGATAATTCCAGTGCCATATCCAGGACCGGATAGTAAACGATGATATCACCGTTCAGCTTCCAGTCATCATAGTCAGGTGCTCTGCCATCATGCGGCTTACCGCTTGTCAGTTTATCTCCGATCTGTTCAAGGAAGATTGCACCGTATTCCTTTGCAGCTTTGTTTTCTCTCTCTTTTGCAGTAAGCTCAGGGTAACGATCCTCCAGCTCCTGTGTTGTCACAAAGGTGATCTCCTCAGGCAGGATGCATTCAATATAATCATATTCGTTTGCCATAAACTTTTCAGTCACACGAAGTGCTTCGTATACGGATTTTACCGTATCACGCAGTGTTTCTTCGGTTCTGTCCTCTTTGGCAATGATCTTTTCCCAGTCCCACTGATCGACATAAATGGAATGGATATTATCGGTATCTTCATCTCTGCGGATCGCATTCATGTCGGTGTACAGTCCTTCTCCGACGGAAAAGCCATACTGTCCGAGTGCCATACGTTTCCACTTTGCCAGAGAATGTACGATCTCCATTTCTCTGTTTTTCTGTTCTTTCAGATCGAATGCAACCGGGCGTTCCACGCCGTTTAAGTTGTCATTCAGACCGGAAGATGCATCTACAAACAGCGGTGCGGATACACGGCTCAAGTTAAGCTGTGTGATCAGCTCACGCTGGAAGAAGTCTTTGACGCGTTTGATCGCTTTTTCGGTGTCTTTGATGTTGAGGGCGGATTTGTAACCCTCCGGAATGATTATGCTCATGTGCAGCTCCTCTTCTTTACTTTCTTAACAGGCATCCTCCCACTTCGTGGGTCCCTCTCACGGGATGTGCAGCCATTTCAAATTCTCGCTCCGCTCGAATGGGGCTGCACAGGGTAGTAAGGCATCCTCCCACTTCGTGGGTCCCTCTCACGGGATGTGCAGCCATTTCAAATTCTCGCTCCGCTCGAATGGGGCTGCACAGGGTAGTAAGGCATCCTCCCACTTCGTGGGTCCCTCTCACGGGATGTGCAGCCATTTCAAATTCTCGCTCCGCTCGAATGGGGCTGCACAGGGTAGTAAGGCATCCTCCCACTTCGTGGGTCCCTCTCACGGGATGTGCAGCCATTTCAAATTCTCGCTCCGCTCGAATGGGGCTGCACAGGGTAGTAAGGCATCCTCCCACTTCGTGGGTCCCTCCTTACTACATATACTACAAGTCACAATTTTTCACAGTTCGTGGGAATGGGATGACGTCGCGGATATTGCCCATACCTGTCAGGTACATGACGCAGCGTTCAAAGCCAAGTCCGAAGCCTGCATGTCTTGCAGAACCGTATTTACGCAGATCCAGATAGAACTGGTAATCTTCCGGTTTCAGACCGCATTCCTGCATTCTCTGCAGAAGGACTTCGTAGTTGTCCTCTCTCTGGCTTCCGCCGATAATCTCGCCGATACCCGGTACAAGGCAGTCCATGGCAGCAACAGTCTTGCCATCCTCGTTCAGTTTCATATAGAAAGCTTTGATCTCCTTCGGATAATCTGTTACAAATACCGGTCTGCCAAATTCTTTTTCTGTCAGATAGCGTTCATGCTCTGTCTGCAGATCGCAACCCCAGGATACTTTATAATCAAATTCATCATTGTGCTTCTCTAATATCTTTATGGCTTCTGTGTATGTCACATGACCAAATTCTGAATGAAGGACATGCTCCAGTCTTTCGATCAGACCTTTATCCACAAACTGATTGAAGAAATTCATTTCTTCCGGCGCATTTTCCAGTACATAGCTGATAATGTATTTGATCATGCTTTCTGCCAGTACCATATCGTCCTTCAGATCTGCAAAAGCGATCTCCGGCTCGATCATCCAGAATTCTGCCGCATGTCTTGTGGTATTGGAATTTTCTGCACGGAAAGTCGGTCCGAATGTATAAATATTCTTAAATGCCATGGCATACGTTTCGCCATTTAACTGGCCACTGACTGTCAGGTTGGTCGGTTTTCCGAAGAAATCCTGCTGATAATCAATACTGCCGTCTTCCTTTTTCGGTACGTTTGCCAGATCCATTGTCGTAACCTGGAACATTTCTCCCGCACCTTCACAGTCGCTGCCTGTGATCAGTGGTGTATGCACATAGACAAAATCGCGCTCCTGGAAGAACTTGTGGATCGCATATGCGATCAGGGAACGAACGCGGAATACAGCTTCAAATGTATTGGTACGCGGACGCAGATGAGAGATCGTACGCAGATATTCAAAAGTATGTCTCTTTTTCTGCAGTGGATAATCCGGTGCGGACTGTCCTTCGATCACAACTTCTGTTGCCTGGATCTCAAACGGCTGCTTTGCCTGTGGTGTCGGTGTTACAACGCCTTTTACGATCAGGGCAGCACCTACATTTAACTTGCTGATCGCTTCAAAATTGGAAAGCTGGTCGGAATATACAACCTGCAGCGGTTCAAAAAATGTACCGTCATTGATCACAAGGAAGCCAAAGCTCTTGCTGTCACGTTTGCTTCTCAGCCATCCGCCGATCGTAACTTCCTTTTCCAGATATTCCTTCTGCTCCCGGTATAAATCTCTGATATTTACTAAATCCATGATAGTTTACTCCTTATATCTTTTCCTGTAAGATCCTATAGATCCTGCATCTGCGCATCCGGCAGTTCACATTCTTTGCCGCACAGACCACAAACATATTAATTTTACTCCATTTCAGCCGCGTTCGCAATAGCATAACGCACCTTTCGTGTGCTATATTGCCTGCATTGATCTTTACAGTGCTTTAAGCCACTCCGTAAACACCGGCTGGATCAGCTTATAAAAGTGATTGCCGTTTTCCTGTTTAAAGGTTTTGACAAGTGCCATATTCAGTGTCTGCTTGTCCTGTGCCTGCAGCATACAGCCATAGATCTGTCTGTATACGCCCGCGTGCAGGCTTTCGCCTTTCAGCTTCTGGCGCACTTTCTTTTTCACGGATTCCGGTACATTCGTGCGGACAGGTTTTTCCGGTGCAACGCTTGCTTGGGCGATTTCTTTATCTGTTTTCCGACTGTTTTCCTGCCTTGTTTTTGGTTGTCCAGTACTAACTTCTTGATCAGGTTGCTCTGCGGTATCTACATTTTGCACCGCAACCTTCACCTGTTCCTTTTGTACGAAAGCAGCCTCATTTTTATCTGTCTCACTGTTATCTGCTGTGTTGTTATCTGCTACATTGTCCGCAGTATGTGTGGTTACCGCATCTATATTTTGCGCATTCTCAAATCCAGCCTGTTTCTCATCCTGTACGATCTGATTTTCTGCCTGACTGTTTTCCTGCATTTCCTGCTTATCAGGCTGCGCTGTCTGGTTCTTTCCGCCTGTCGTTCTGGAAGCCTGCTTTGTCGCCTTAGCAGTTGTCTTCTGCTTACCTGCTGCCTTTCCCGCCGCAGTCTTTGCAGCTATTTTCTGTCCCGCGATATTTTCCTTTCTGACAATGCGGATGCCCCACTTCTTCCAGAAATCGATCACGCTGTCATAGCCGCTGTCCTTGCTGATCACATAATATTCTTTTACATCAGTCTGTCCGACCAGATAGCCTAAGTAGGTCGTCAGCTGGAAATCCAGATAGTTCTTTGCCGTTTTTGTTGTTTTGATATATTTTACCTGTGAAGCTGCCTGACAGATCTTCACATGCTCGTCAAACGGAACTGCTCCTGTTTTCGGTCCATAGAAAATGATGATCAGATCATCTTCTTTCAGTTGTTCGATCCCGAGCAGACCCTTGACACCTGTGTTTTCATAATCAATTAAATAGGTTGCCATATTATTCTCCTGTTTTCAGTTCATAAGTCCGTTCAAATACTTCCCGGCGGATGATGTACATATCCTGCAGATCATCTAAACGAATTGCCAGATAATCTCCCGCCTTTCCAATAAAATAATCCTCTCTTCCCTTTCCGAATACCTTTGTGCGCACCTGAAGCTGTTTTGCATAAATACCGCCCGGCTTTGGCGTGCACAGATACGCCAGTTCATCGATCGTTTTATATTCTCCCGTCCGCGGGAGCTCCACTGCCGGGATAAAGTCCAGAAGCTGCGAAAAAATATCAAGCTGCTCATCGCTTTTCTCATAGCTGTTTTCAAACTTTTGTCTGGTGATCTCGTACACTTCGCCCAGACAGCCGATCATGATCAGCAGATCCGCGTCTGCCCGTATCGTCAATCCGGTATCGTTTTCCAGCGTTTTGATACAGATCTCTTCTCCCGGCTTTGCAATATCCAGTGTTTCGACAACCGCCCATGGGATCTGCTTCTTGCAGTAAACGGGAAGCTGTCTGATCTGTTCTTCCTGCGCCGCCTCTTTGTCCGCATAGATAACCGCAGTTTTAGCAAAATACGCATCTGTCTGTTCCATGAAATAAGAAAGAAGATCTGTCGTGCCCTGCTCGGTCATGCTCACATCCAGAATGACCTGCGACATTTCCCCCTCTGCATATACCGCATCCCCGCGCAGCATTCCGTAATCTGCAAACAGGGCATCCAGAAATTCCAGTGCTCTGATCTGCTCTGCCCGGCTCCTGCACCACACATGTACGCAGTCGGTCAGTCTGCTCACGATCAGGAGCACTTTTTTATCAAATGTCTGGAGCAATGTTTCCATCTGCTCACGCTCCCAGCAAAATCCTCTGATCGCATCCACGATCAACACGCTGTTCTCCGTTTCCAGATAGATGCGGTTGATTCCGTTTTGCGGTATATTTTCCTGTACCAGTACATATTTTCCCATGCCACATCTCATCCTTTGTCTGCATTTTCTTTTGTTACAAGCTGCAAGAAATCTTTGGAAAGGAACGTAAAGTGCAGTCTGTATCTGTTACCCTCCGCTTCCACGATCTTGGCATATGCATTTTCCTGCGTATCAAGTACCAGCTCCACATCTGTGAATACATTGGGGTATTCCGCATTTTCCTGTGGCAGGATCTGCAATACAATTTCTTTGTCAGAAATAGCATGCACGCTTGCCCCAATGGCACTGCCCAGTATCTGCTTATCCAAAAGCACATACATACTGAGAATGCATCTGTCCTCCAGAAGCGTCATCGGAGTTTCCTGCTCCTGCACCAGACTGCAGCCATAAGTACCTGCAATGCCCGCGATCTCACAGACCGGAATTTTCTCCCGGATCCCTTTCATGGCGATCTCAAAGCTGCGATGGAAGGTAACGATCTGCTCGATCGGTCTGAGCGTTTCCATCGATGCCAGAATCTGCCCGCCAACGCTGTAGCTTTCCACACGGGAGCACAGATTAACCGCCTGCCCGATCACATTATAGCGCATCAGGCTTTCCGAACCGATATTGCCGATAAACACCTCTCCTGCGTGAATACCGATTCCCATTTCGATCGCGGGATATCCCTTTCCCTGATTGAAAGCATTGACATCGTGCATTTTATTCTGCATACAGATTGCTGCAGCAATGGCATCTGCCTGTGGGCATTCCGAAGCCAGTGGCGCACCAAATACTGCCAGAATCGCATCGCCGATAAACTCAATGACTGTTCCGCGATAGCTCTGGATGACCTCGGTCATTTCCCCCAGAAAACGGTTGATCATTTCAATGACAACTTCCGCAGGGAGTCTGTCTGATAATGAAGTAAAGCCGCGCAGATCCGCCATCATGACGGTAAGATACCGCTTCTGTCCACCGATCGCCGCACCCTCGGGATGTTCCAGGATCACCTGCACCACTTCATCGGAAAAATATTTGCCGAAGACCTGATGTAGCAGCTCATTTCTGGCTGCAAGCTGTTCGTTCAGCCGCTTGATCTCTTTTGCCGTGGCAAGCTCTACTGCCTGCTTCTGCAGAAGCTTTTCATAATTTCTGGTCATTTCGTGCTGCCATGCTGCCTTTTCCATACGGAGCAGTGCTGCATCGGAAAACGGAAGCACCAGAACGACCGTCCCACCAAGCTCATAGCATTCCTCATCCTTTTCCTGTGTTCTGCTCCCGCAAAGGAAAAAGACCGGAATACCTGCAAAGGCAGGCGCATTTTTGATGCGGGAAAGTGACGTAAAACCGTTTTTTTTGCCATCTTCATAATCGACCAGAAGAAGAGACGGCATTTCCACAGCATCTTCGCCGCCGAGATGCTCCATTGCTTTCTCTACTGCCGCATCAGAAAGCAGACAGACCGCACGCATACCCCCGCCCTGATTGATCTGCCTCTGTACCTGTACCAAAACTGTTCTGTTGCCGGACAATACCCAGATATTCTTCTTCATTACCCTTTTCTCTCCGGTGATCCGAAATAATGGTATTTCTGATCGGTGCTTTTCTCTTTTCTCTGCTGCTCCTTGCACGCCTCACATAAATGCCCGGAACGGATCGGCATTCCGCATTTCTCACATTTCAGTCGGAAAGACGATCCAAGCGGTACTTCCAGTCTGTCATCCCAGAGGAAATATTCGATCGTTTTCCGGGGAATACCGGTTTCTCTTGCAATCGTCGTGATCTGGCTCGGCCCGTTCTCATCCAGAAAATTACGAATCGTCTGATAGGTGTCATAGCAGTATGTGCCGCACGTTCTGCACTTATAGGTTCCGCGCGATACCATGACAAGCTCTCCCCCACAGTTTTCGCATACCACAGGGGTCTTATTCATCTTCAGGGCGTTCCCCCGCATTGCCTGCTTCAGATGTGGAGCAAGCCCCTCCTGCACCGGTCTTTTCTGTCTGCTGACAGGTTTCTTCTGCTCCTGCTTTTCGGACTGATCAGCCTGCTTTTCTGCCGCCGTGTCTGCCTGATCTGCCTGCAGCGATAACAGCGTATTCAGCCGTTCCCTCGTCATTCTGAATGCCTGCTCCGGGTTTTCTGCATAGGAGATCGTCTGCACATTATTCAGATAAAAACGGAACATATCGCTCAGGTCATCCTCTGTCAGCTTCAGTGGAACGATCGTCTTTCTGTCATTGATCGCACAGTCGATCTCCTTTTCCACCCAGATGGATTCCTGGGAATACGGGGAGATCACGAGCAGAAATACCTGACACTGCGCGATCGCACGCGGGATTTCACGGGCATAATTGGAGCCTGCCGGGATCATTTCCGGTGCTTTCCAGTAGCTGATACCGGCTTCCTTCAGCATCGCAACGATCTTTTCCACTATTTTACTGTCTTTGGAACTGTAACTGATAAAAACCGATTCCTTCACTTTCCAGGGCCTCCGATCAAATTACTTTATTTCTTCCTGTCTTTTTCGCCTCGTACAGCTTTTCATCCGCACGTCTGACATTTTCTTCCACAGAGAGCATCTCGTCGATCTCTTCCACGCCGAACGACATGGTCACCCGGATCTCCTGCCCTTCATAACGACAGACCTCCTGCAGCATTTTCCGGCGGATCTCTTCTGCCACTTCTCTTGCCTGCCCGCGGTCTTTACCGCACAGAAGCAGGATAAATTCTTCGCCGCCCCAGCGGACAGTCTCATCATCCAGACCGACACTTTCTTTCAGGACTTCTGCCACATGCCCAAGCACCGCATCTCCCGCATTATGTCCATAGGTGTCGTTTACTTTCTTAAAATAATCGATATCTCCCATGACAATGGAATACGTCTTCTTCTGCCCGGAGAGGATCCGTGTGTGGAACGCCTCATACAGCCCGCTTCTGTTTTTCAGTCCGGTAAGCTGATCGAAAAAAGCTTTATTGTGCAGCAGATACGATTCCAGTGTCTTGGCACCGAAAACAGCAACGAGTGACAGTCTCTTGACATCCTTCTCATCAAAGGCGCAGTCGCCGTCCTCTCCCTGCTTATTGAGTGCCTGATAAGCACCCAGCATTTCGCCGTGCTCACTTGTGACCGGAATGCACAGGATCGACTTTGTGCGATAGCCCGTTTCCATATCTACTGCCGGATTAAAGCGGGAATCCTCATAAGGCTCATTCAGTACGACCGGGCGGTTTTCCTGCATTGTGACGCCGACAATTCCGGTATTTTCCGGTACAACGATCCTCTCATTTCCGACTGCGGCAAGCGTCCAGTACTGGTGCGATTTGCGGTCCCAGAACCAGAAAGAGGCTCTGTCCGACTGCACAAGCGTACGTCCCAGGTTTGTGAGGATCTCAATCGTACTTGTAAAATCTCTTTTTTCAAAGAGCTGGTTCATATAATAAAAGATGCTTTCCAATAATGCATCTGCATTCTGATTCTTCATATTATTTCACTCCAAGCTGTATCAGATAATCAAGGGACTGCCTCTGCCAGTCCGGTCTGGTTGTCTCTATAAGCACAGTCAGACTGCTGAAGTATTTTTCGTAAAATACCGCAAACTTTTTCCAGTCTGTCACGCCGCTGCCAACGGCAAGATGCAGATCATGCTTTCCGTCATGATCGTTGATATGTACATGCCTGACATAAGGCGCCAGTGTTTCCACCCAGGTATCGATCTTTGTCCGGGAAAGAGACGCATGCGCATAATCCAGACAGACGCCGTAGTTCGGATACTTGTAAAGGCGCTCGGAGAGCATCCTTAGCATATCCGGGCTGTCATCAAACATATTTTCCATATAGATCGACAGATCCGGAAACTGCAAAAGCAGCTTTTCCACATAATCCCCGGTCATGGAAACTGCATTCTGTATATAAGACGGGGCATCCAAAAACGGATTGATATTGGTATGGAAGACCACACCTGCCACCTTTCCTCTTCTTGCCTGCTGCATGCTCTGCAGCATCCGCAGCTCGGAAACCTCCCGGATCTTCGGATCTGTACTGAACACCGTCACATCCAGAAAAGCACCATGCATTGTACAGACCGCAGGTCTTTGACAGGCATCATACTGCTGCCAGATCCCGTCAAGACTTGCCTCGTCTGACAACACAACCGGATCATAAAAGTCATTGTATTCAAAGCCCACCTGATAAGACTGCGCGATCTGACAATAGTCTGCCAGATTGTCCACCTTTGACACGATCAAAAACTGCCCCATCGTTTTCCCTTTCTACACGCGAAAAATTCCGAAATATATCAGTCCCAGTATAACACCTAACACGCACACGCACAAGATAAGCACATGAAAAAGGAGCTTTGCCGGGCAGATAAATGTACCGGCAAAACTCCTTCTCTTATACTCTTTTATTTTATTTGCGCAAATTCAGACCGTTGTATGAAAACGGTTCAGAAATTCCTTTGTCTGTTCCTGCTTTGCATGCTCAAAAATATCACTGCTCGAGCCTTCTTCCACGATCACGCCGTCCGCCATAAAGATGACCTTATCGGAAACTTCTTTTGCAAATGCCATTTCATGTGTGACAACAAGCATCGTCATGCCTTCTTTTGCGAGCTTAGACATTACGGACAACACTTCTCCGACCATCTGCGGATCCAGAGCAGAAGTCGGCTCATCAAATAAGAGCACTTCCGGTTCCATGGCAAGCGCACGCGCAATGGCAACACGCTGCTTCTGTCCGCCTGATAACTGTCTTGGTTTGGCATTGATGTACTGCTCCATGCCAACCTTTTCCAGAAATTTGATTGCAAGCTCTTTGGCTTCCTTTTTGCTTTTCTTTGCAACGGTGACAGGTCCTGTCATGCAGTTCTCCAGCACCGTCATATTGGCAAACAGGTTAAAATTCTGAAAAACCATTCCCACATGTTCTCTGTAGGAAGGTATGTTCATTTTCGCATCCGTGATATCTTTTCCGTGGTAGTAAATATTGCCGCCTGTCGGTGTTTCCAACAGGTTGACACAGCGCAGCAGTGTGGATTTTCCCGATCCGGAAGGTCCTATGATGGAAATTGCCTCGCCTTTATTGACCGTAAAATCGATATCCCGCAAAACCTCATGTGTTCCGAAGGATTTTTCCAGATGAGAGATCTGCAGTACTTTTTCTGTATCCATTATGCTCTCCCCCTTCCTGAAACACGCATCTGATTTCCGATATCCATGACATCCACCAGCTCGTAATTGTCATCACCGTCCAGCTTTCTTTCCCAGAGTGCCAGAAGTCTGGAGGATACAAGCGTCATCGTCAGATAAATACACATGACGATCGTAGCGGATTCAAAATAAGTGTATAAAGCACCAGCCACGCTTTTATGAACAAAGAACAGATCCACAATACTGATGACTGACAGGACTGAAGTATCCTTGATGTTGATGATAAAGTTATTGCCGATCTGCGGAATGATATTCCGAAATGCCTGCGGTAGAATGACCTTGAGCATTGCCTGCACATGTGTCATACCGATTGCCTTTGCGCCTTCCATCTGTCCCGGATCAACGGAAATAATACCACCTCTGACCGATTCTGCCATGTAAGCACCGGTATTGATGGAAACAACCAGAAAAGCTGCCTGCCACATACCAAGCTGGATATTGCACATCTGTGACAGCCCGAAATAAATGAAGACTGCCTGTACGATCATTGGTGTACCTCGGAAAATCTCCACATAGGCTTTCAGAATTACCTTGACAAGCCCCAGCAGAAACCGTTTGCCGATCCCATCCCGTTTTTTATCCACAGGTATCGTCTGTACAATACCGACCGCAAAGCCGATCACACAGCCGATCGCCGTGGAAACAAGTGCGATCAGCAGTGTTGTGCCTGCCCCTTTTAAGTAGGAGATTCCATAGTTTTGTAAAATATAAATAATACGTTCAAAAAAGTTCATTTCGGAAATCATAATATTTCTCCTTTAAAGGCGATCCCCTTATTCAGACAATGGCTGAACAGAAATCGCATCATTCATCATGGCATCAAAATCATCTGTTGTCATCGTGGAAAGAACAGAGTTGATACCATCTAAAAGTTCGGTGTTTCCTTTCTTGACGGAAATGCCGATGTTGATCTCTTCCTCGGAAACCTGGAAGTTATCATCGGAATCCGTGAAGTCAAGCAGCTTCAGATCAGGATAAGCAACGACTGCTGCCTTTGCGGTTGGCATATCTGTCACTACAAGGTCTGTACGTGCGCTTTCCAGTGCAACCAGCATCGCCGGAGCAGATTCCTGTGCAGGCTGGATATTGGCATCCTTGATCTGTGGCAGGCAGACATCATACCATACCGTACCAAGCTGCGAAGTACAGGTTGCACCTGCAAGATCTGCAACGCCCTTGGCATCCGCATACTGTCCGTCACTCTTTACCAGACCGACAATAGAAGCATAATAATATGGCTCTGAGAAATCTACCATCTGCAGACGTTCTGATGTAATAGACTGTCCTGCAATGACGCAGTCAACTGTTCCTGACTGTACAGCCGGTACTAAAGAATCCCAGTCCAGCTTGACGATCTGAAGCTCATAACCAAGTGCATCTGCAATTTTCTTTGCCATCATGACATCATAACCATATGCATAATCGGAGCTGTCGTTGATCTTTACCGCACCGTTGGAATCATCTGCCTGTGTCCAGTTATATGGAGCATAACCACATTCCATTGCGACCTTTAATACTTTCTTTTCTGCGCTGCTGCCTTCTGCCGCATCTGTAGCTGCATCCGTTGCCGCATCTGTGCTTTCTGCTGCTGCACTCGTATCTGCCTCTTTGCTGCTTCCGCAGGCTGTCAGCATTGCTGCTGTCATAACAGCCAATAATAAACCAAGTACTTTCTTTTTCATAATTTTCCTCCTTCTTGCGCAAATCTGCATCTAAATGAACTCACTACTCGAAAATCATGCTGCTTTCGCAGCATCCGCACTTCGTGCTCTGGATTTTCTCGTTGTACGCTCGGGTGAACACTTCTATAACCTGCTACGCAGGTTATTTCGCCGTACATTTGCTACGCAAATATACGACAATGCTTGATTTCCTTCCTCGCTACAAAAAAGAGGAAACTCCCCTAAGGGAATTTCCTCTTTGAAATTCATTTTATACTTTATGCGCTTTTGTTTCCATAGTGTATCATATATTGTCTGAAAATACAAGCCTCTTACATCCATCTTTTCAGCACGTCGCAAAGCTTATTCATATCAAGCGGTTTTGCCACATGCTCGTTCATGCCCGCAGCTTTTGCCATAACCACATCTTCGGTAAACGCATTCGCCGTCATGGCAATGATCGGAAGCTTTCCGGTCCATTCTCTTTCCATTGAACGGATCGCAGTTGCTGCCTGATAACCATTGATCTTTGGCATCTGGATATCCATGAATACAAGAGCGTAGTAACCATCCTCCACTGTTTCTATTCTTGTGATCGCTTCCTGTCCGTCCGCCACTGTTTCTACCGTTGCGCCGGTCATCTCGATGATCTCTTTTGCAATTTCACTGTTCAGCTCGTTGTCCTCAACTAACAAAATTCTTTTTCCCGTATAATTGCTCTTGCGGATCCCATCCAGATAGGTATCTGCCCTCTGGTGCGTTCCCCGCACAATATCATGCAGCGCTCTGGAAATCTTCGACTTAAACATCGGCTTTGTAATAAAGGCATCAACACCTGCTGCCTTTGCTTCTTCCTCGATCTCCGCGTAATCATAGGCTGACATCACAATGATCGTAACCTCACGTCCGACGATCTTCCGGATCCGTCTGGTTGCCTCAATACCGTCCATTCCGGGCATCTGCCAGTCCATAATGATCGCGAAGTAATCATCCATGCGTGTATGGCGTTCCTTTACCTTTTCGATCGCCAGAAGACCGGAATCCACCCATTCTCCCTTAATTCCGATATCCTGCAGGATTGCAACAGTTCCTTCGCAGCAGACATGATCATCATCCACCACCAGCACAGGGAGATCCACCAGTTCTTCGATCTTTTCGCTTTGTTCTTCCTGCAGTTTCAGGAAAATATCGACAATAAAGCGGCTTCCTTTTCCCGGTTTACTTTCCACCTTGATATTACCGCCCATCATGGATACGATGTTTTTGGTGATCGCCATGCCAAGACCTGTCCCCTGGATCCGGGAAGTTCTCTTATCATCCACCCTGGTAAACGGTTCAAATATGACTTTCAAAAAGTCCTCACTCATACCGATTCCATTATCTTCCACGATAAACTCGTAACAGCCGATGTCCTTATGCCCCGTCTGCTTTTCCTCAATTGAGAAGAGGATCGTTCCGCCATCCGGTGTGTATTTAATGGCGTTACTCATGATATTCGTAAATACCTGCTGGATCCGCAGGCTGTCACCACGTACATTTTCATGCTCGATCCGGCGAAGATGCATCTCAAACCGGTGATGATGCGCTGCCAGTGAGTCTTTTACCATGGCGATCAGATTGTCGGTCAGCTCCGACAAATTAAATTCTTCCTCCGTCAGAGAAACATTACCGCTTTCTATCCGGCTCATATCAAGCACTTCATTGATCAGTCCAAGCAGGTGTCTGCTGGACTGTGTGATCGTGGAAAGACAGTCGATCACCTTTTCTTTCTGATCGATATTTGCGCCTGCAATGGCAGTCATCCCGACAATGGCATTCATTGGTGTCCGGATATCATGGGACATATTTGCCAGGAACTCCGTCTTTGCCCTGCTGGCTTTTGTTGCTGCATCAAATGCATCCTTGAGCGCCTGTCTGGATTTGATCTCCGCTTCTTTTTCTGCCGTGATATCCTGTGACACCAGAAGTACCTGTGTCAGGCGGCCATCCTTCCATGCATGCGGAAGCACTACCATCTGTTTATACTTATTTTCTTTTGGCATGCTGTATTCAAACTGGATCGCATCATCCGTTGTTTTCAACTCACTTTGCAGGTTAGCCATAGACAAATAATCTTCCAGTTTTTCATCCTCAGCCAGCGGAATACAGTATTCCGAAATCTGACTGATCCAGTTTGTATAACCACCGTTTTTTTCGAAAATGGTCTCTGCATGCTCCATTTCATAATACTGGTACGTATCTGTGTCCAGATTACAGATCACAAAACGATTCACCAGCCGGATCAGAGACTGGATGACCTGATCCATCTCTTCATTTTTTGCACGCAGGCTGTAATAATTCTGTCTTTCTATCTCTGCCTGTTTTTCCGCATTGATATTGACAAAAATACCTATAATTCTGCGGACGCTGCCATCGATACGTCTGCTGACTTCCGCATTGGCACGGAACCATTCATAACTCCCGTCCTGCATTTTCATACGGTATTCTACATTATATTTCTTAAAATCCGTCTTATCCTCAATAGCGCACATCAGAGCGTTTAACGTCTGTTCCTTGTCATCCGGATGCAGAAGATCCGACCAGGAAGACAGTTCATTCGGGAAGTCGATCACACTGTGATAACCGAGCATTTCCCGGAACCGACGTCCCCAGACGACTCTGGTAATCCTGCCTTCTTCATCGCAGTCAAAATACCAGGAACCGGATTTTATCACACTGTTTACCAGCGTCATGTTATAGCTTTCCCAATTCAGTCTGACCGCAAGCACCCAGATTGGTCTGCCACTTGTGTCAACAGAATCCTCCTTGTAGAGCTGCATATCCAGAAGATCGCCGTTCTTTGCGATCATCCGACACTCTCCACGTTCCTGCGCCTGCATAAAATGTGCCAGAGAAAACAATTCCCTGTCCGATTCACAGACCAGCTCCACCAGTGATCCGCCTGTTTTTTCCATCATTTCTTCAAATTCATAATCCAGATTTTTCAGAAAAAAACGGCTGGCAGATAAAATAGAGAGTTTCTCATCATAATAGCCGCTCACAACACCGACCGCATAACAATTTTCAATGGCATGGCTCATCGCCGAAAGACTTTCCTCTCCAACTGCGCGGATATCCCCGGAATATAGATTTTCTTCCTCGAACGGTATAAACTCCGTTTGAAACATTTCACTTCTCATCGCATTATCCCTTACAAAAATATAAGCGTACTACTTTACATATAAAAGGCAAAGCAGCACGCTCGATCTTCGAACACAATATCTTTTAATAAAAGGCAACTGGCTGCCATCTTACAGGCCCTATAGCTTTGCGTCACAGTCTTTCGACTGCTTTGCCCAATATTCATTTGTGATACAGGGGTATTTTACAGAATTTCTTTTTTTCTGTAAAGATTCTTTTTAACAGAATATCGCTTACTTTTTGCAATATATTGCTCAGTGAATATAATATAATGAATGTGCATCCTTGCAGATCTTTTTATGTGATAGGAATATTCTATCACATAAAAAGTGCCCCGGATCGCTCCGGGGCACTTTTCGCTAACTTATCATCCTTCAATTGCAATGTAACCTTTGTTTTCTACAGCAGGCTTTGCTTCTTTCTTTGGAACAAAGAGCTTTAAGATACCATGCTGGAAGGAAGCTTTGATATCTTCCTGCTTGATCTCTTCGCCAACATAGAAGCTACGCTCACAAGCACCGGCATAACGCTCACGGCGGATGTATTTGCCGGATTTCTTATCTTCCTCGTCCTCATCAAGACCTCTTGCTGCACTGATGGTCAGATAACCATTTTCAACGCTCGCTTTGATCTCATCTTTCTTAAATCCCGGAAGGTCTATCTCAAGCTCGTAGCCGTCATCCAGTTCCTTAATATCTGTACTCATCACATTTTTAGCTCTGTGTCCGTACAGCTTTTTCTCCATATTCTTGAAATCCTTATTGTCAAACCAAGGATCCTCGAAGAAATCTCCAAATAAATCGTTTCCAAAAATACTAGGCATCAACATAAGTCATCCATCCTTTCTATCATTAAAAACCATTTGTTTTGATGTCAAATCAGAACCGGAAGATCTGGAACTTTCTTTCTTTTTATTCCTCTTCCTTTGTTCTATAACTGTTATAACACCTAGCATTAGCACTGTCAATAGGTGAGTGCTAATTTTTTGTGAAGATTTTGTGAACGCTATGCGCTTTGTTACTCTTTATTCCGTGATATTTAAAGAGTATACCCAGTCCTTTACATCCTGGTCGTCTGCAGCCGAGCTGAATCGCTGTCCGTCCTGCCAGTCACCTGTTCCTGCCATTTCAGCCAGCAGCTTTCCACTGTCTCCGATACCGGAAGAAGCTGATGTACAAAATGGGATTACGGTCTTACCTGTAAAATCATTGTCCTTCACAAAATTATTTACAGACCATGCAGCAGTTCCCCACCAGATCGGATATCCGATCAGAACTGTATCATAGTCTTCCCAGTGATCCGGTGTTTCCTGTGTCAGTTCCACGTTTCTGAGGCTTTCATCGTCATGTTCTCTGGATACTCTGCTGTCTTCATTGGACCAGTTCAGGTCATCCCCTGTATATGGCTCCACCGGTGTGATCTCAAACAGATCTGCTCCCGCTGTATCTGCGATCGTCTGTGCAACTGCTGCTGTGCTGCCTGTTGCAGAATAAAATACAACAAGTGTTTTTCCTTCTGAAACAGTCTGCGCCTCCGTTTCCTGTGTATCTGTCGTATCCGTCACTGCATCTGTGGCATCATCTGGCACTTCTGCAGCATCTGCTACTGTTTCTGTATCCTGACTTTCTACTGCCGGTGCATCCGCTTCCGCCTGATCGGAAGTACTGCCGCAGCCTGTCAATATGCCTGCGAGCATACTCACTGCCAACACTGTACATAACCACTTTCTCATTATTTCTTACCTGCCTCTCTTACCAGTTTTTCTTTTCTTTTGCACTGTCATGGTTCTTTTTTCTTTCTTCTACCATCTTCACAAACCACTCTACCATATTCGGATCCTGATGAGAGAAGAATGCGCTTTCTGCCTTATCCAGCTCTGCGATCTTCTGCATATCGTCCTCGGACAAATCAAAATCAAAGACGTTAAAGTTCTCTTCCATTCTTTCTATATGTGTGGATTTCGGAATCACTACAACGCCTCTCTGGATATGCCAGCGCAGCATCACCTGTGCAGGTGTTTTTCCATATTTCTTTGCGATCTCTGCAATGACCGGGTTATCAAATGTACCGCCTCTGCCTTCACCGAACGGAGCCCATGCTTCCAACTGGATGTCATACTTGTCTGCCCATTCTTTCATTTCCTTCTGCTGATTGAAAATATGCGTTTCTACCTGATTGATCATCGGTTTGATCCGGTTAAAGGATGCAAAATCAACCATTCTGTCTACATAAAAATTGGAAATACCGATTGCTCTGATCTTACCTGCTTCGTACAGTTCTTCCAATGCACGATATGCACCGTATGCATCTGAAAATGGCTGATGTAACAGTACCAGATCCAGATAATCTGTTTTCAGTTTTCTCATGGATTCCAAAACAGATGCTTTTGCCTGTTCGTATCCGTAGTGTTCTACCCATACTTTTGTTGTCAGGAAGATCTCTTCTCTCGGAATACCGGATTCTGCGATCGCTTCTCCAACTTCTTCTTCATTAAAATAGCTCTGCGCTGTATCGATCGCTCTGTATCCCACCTTTAAAGCATCCAGAACACATCTTTTGCACTCCTCTTTGGTTACCTGATAAACACCATATCCTAAAATCGGCATTTTTACGCCATTGTTTAAAGTTACATATTCCATTGTTTGTCCTCCTTACTTGCTATTGTTTACTTTTTATGATACGATCATATCAGTCGGTAGTAGCTACCGGTCAAGCGTTTTGTGAAAATAATGTTGTGAAAATAATGTGAACTTGGCAGAAACATTCTGCTTCCGATTCTATCACAGAAAGGAGTAATGAAATGTATTCCATGAAAGAAGCCTGCCAGCAGACAGGAATGACTTATGAAAATCTGAAATTTTACTGCAATGAAGGACTTATCCCAAATGTGAAGCGTGACAAACGTAATTACCGCGTTTTTGATGAACATGACATCAAATGGATCAACAGCCTGAATTGTCTGAAGGGCTGTGGCATGAGTATCTCAGAAATGAAAGAATACCTTGCACTTTGTCTGCAGGGCGAACGCTCTATCCCGCAGCGCAAGGTCATTTTAGAAAAGAAAAAAGAAGCCCTGCTTTCATCTATGGAAGAACTGCAGAAATCAGTTGCTTATATAGACTGGAAGCAAAGCTTCTATGATGATGTTTTAGCCGGCAGGACAGCATACTACAGCAATCTTGTCCCGGAGCTGATGAAAGATACCGATTAGCCGCCCGCAATCAGCATTTCTTATACTGCAAAAGGGTCTGATACAAAAGCGGCGGATCGATCGGTTTTGGCAGGTGGCAGGTCATGCCTGCATGCAGGATCTCTTCTTTTTCTTCATCAAACGCATCCGCCGTCATGGCAATGATCGGAACCGTTCCCACATCCTTTCTGTTCAGCTCCCTGATCCGCTTTGTTGCCTCCATTCCATTCATGACAGGCATATGGACATCCATTAACACAATGTCATAAAAGGCTTCTGTGGATTCCGCAAATTTTGTGACTGCTTCCTGTCCGTTGTTTGCTACATATACCACGCAGGCAAACTGTTCCAGGATTGCTTTTGCCACATAGATATTCAGCTCGTTATCTTCCACCAGAAGAATGTGCATATCCTTCAATCCATCCTTACCGGTGCTGACCTCCTGCTCCTTTTTCGGTCTTTCGGCAAGTTCTACCGGCATTTCTATGACAAACTCCGTTCCCTTTCCCAGCTCACTCGTTACTTCAATCGTACCATTCATCGCTTCCACAAGGCTTTTTACGATCGGAAGTCCCAGCCCGGTTCCTCTTACAAGGTCTCCCAGTTCTGACCGCTCCTGTAAAAACGGATCATACATATGCTTCTGGAATTCTTTGCTCATACCGATCCCGTTATCACGGACATACATACGCATTCCGACTTTCCCGTCCGTTTCTCCCTCAAGCTGAAACCGTTCTGATATAAACTCGATCGTTCCGCCTGTCGGTGTAAACTTCGCCGCATTGGACAGCAGATTAAAGAAAATCTGTGAAAAGCGCAGTCTGTCCACTTTAATGCAGTCTATGCCACATCTCATATCAAATACAAAATTGATCTGTTTCTCATCGATCAGCGGCTTGATGACCGTCTGAATGGAATCCTGGAATTCCTCTCTGGTAAACGGCCCTTCATGCAGTGTCATTTCACCGTTTTCAATCTTACTCAGATCCAGTATGTCATTGATCAGTCCCAGCAGAAATTTACTGGAAGAATCTATTTTATTCAGATCATCCCGGATCGTCTGTATATTTTCTTCGCTCTTTGCCAGATGTGTCAGTCCTATGATCGCATTCATCGGTGTCCGGATATCATGGCTCATTCTGGATAAAAATTCTGTTTTTGCGTGCGCTGCGGCTTCTGCCTTATCCGCAGTCACTTTCAGTTCTTCATTCTTCTGTCGGATCTCCTGATACAAGGCTCTTCTGCACTGATCTTCGATCGCCACATCACACCAGACGTAAATGACAGCATAACTTGCATTGATAATGAGCCAGCCCGGATGTGCGAGCTGTACCCATGTAAAGGCTGCTGTGATGGCAAAAAATGTCGTAAGCAGAATGGCATGAAACCGAGGGGTGATCCGCTTCCAGTAGACAAGCACAAGCAGTAATCCCATACCGGAATACAGCATGATAGAGCCAACTCCGACCGACATAAATAATATGCCCCGTTCATATTCTATTGTTTTGGAGAGTTTAAAGAAAAGACCGGTAACCGGATTGCTGACCGCCAGACAGGCATAGCACAGATAAGGGATCAGCATAACAGATATTCCTTTTCGGAGCTTTCCGGGTGTATCATCCTGATGGATCAGAACGTATGCATACCCTACCCAGGTTGCTGCCAGCAAAGGCATACTGATCACATAGATCGTCATTGAAATCTCATAAAACCACCAGTTCTTCGCATCATTCATGGCGACTGACGATATGATATCGATCAGCGCACTTATCATACTGAAGATCAGAACCAGATAAAAGGCATCACTTCGGATGTCCTGCGGGATCTTCCCCGCCCTTTGTGTTAATTTTCGTTCTTTTCGCAGTCCATATTCCTTGATAAACATGATCAGGAAAACCGCTAATGCAAAAAAATCGGTCTCTACATGCCACATAATTTTTCCTCCGCAGCTTTTGCGCACGTGAACAGTTTCTACAAGTCTATCCCAACACAAAATTGACAAAAGTGTGCATTTTCTGTTGATTAAGTGGCATTCTCAAGATTTAAATAAACATCCTAAAAAATTAGGGAATCGTACAATATCCACATTGAACGATTCCCTATTCTGGATTATTCCAAGCATCATAACTATGATAGCTTATTACTTTCTACTCAGCTTCCCCATAATTCAGGACAGCGCTCTGTGGTGCTGTACTTCGTTCTTACCCTGTCCATATGGGTAAGATCATGACTTATTTCATACTTTACCACAGGAAAGTACATTTGTCGAGCAATTTATGAAGCAGCTTTTGCATATTCTGATAATTTTTGCTTTGCATCCGGTGTCAGATGTTTTGGTACATGGATCTGTATGACAGCATATTCGTCCCCTTTCTGAGACGGATTTTTCATCGATACGATTCCCTTGCCCTTCAATCTGATCTTTGTACCGGACTGTGTACCTTCTTTGATCTTACAGCTTACTTTACCGGTCAGTGTCGGTACGATCGCCTCACCGCCAAGAACCGCTGTTTCAAAAGGAATTTCCACTGTTGTATAGAGATCTGTTCCCTTTCGTTCAAATCCGGGCTTATCCTGCACTGTGACCTCAAGGAGCATATTTCCCGCCTGCCCGCCGTTCTGACCGGGCATTCCTTTTCCGCGCAGACGTATCTTCTGTCCGGAATCGATTCCTGCGGGAATGTGCACTTTCAGTGACTGCTGTGAACCGTCCGGCGAGCGGAAACTGATCACTTTATCCGCACCAAGTGCAGCCTCCTCAAAGGTAACATCCACCTTTGCCAGAACATCTTCCCCTTCTCTGCTGCGCCTTGCACGTCCTCTGTGGCCAAAAATATTCTCTTCCTGATCTGCTCCACCGAAGTGGAACCCGCCAAAGCCTTTTCCCTGTCCGAAAATGCCATCAAAAATATCATCCAGATCTTCTCCGGTATAATGGAATTCCTGATAGCCGCCGGAACCGCCTCCAAAGTGGAAAGAACCGCCTCCAAAGCCGGAACCTGCCTGCTGCCCATATCCACCGGTGCCTGCGCCTCCACCTTCTTCAAAAGCCGCATGCCCGAACTGATCGTATAATTTCTTCTTTTCTTTATCGCTTAATACATTATAGGCTTCTGTAACTTCCTTAAATTTTTCCTCCGCAGCCGGATTATCTTTATTCATATCCGGATGGTATTTTTTTGCCATTTTTCTGTAGGCTTTTTTTATGGAAGCTTCATCCGCATTTCTGTCAATTCCAAGCACTTCATAATAATCACGCTTGCCAGCCATTCTTTTCACCTTCTTTTCCGTTCATTCCGCTTTATTTCATACTATACACCGGGTTCTCGTCATGCATAAATGCCCCGGATCACTCCGGGGCATTTGTTGTTATCCTTCGATCGCAACGTATTTCTTTTCTTCAACAGGTTTTTCCGGTTCTTTCGGAATGAAGAGTTTCAAAATACCATGCTGGAAAGAAGCCTTGATATCATCCTGGCTGATTCCTTCGCCCACATAAAAGCTACGTTCGCACGCACCGGCATAACGCTCACGACGGATGTATTTGCCGGATTTCTTATCCTTCTCATCCTCATCAAGACCTCTTGCTGCACTGATGGTCAGATAACCGTTCTCAACGCTTGCTTTGATCTCATCTTTCTTAAATCCCGGAAGATCCATTTCAAGTTCATATCCGTTTTCTACTTCTTTCACATCTGTACTCATCACATTTTTTGCCCTGTGTCCGTACAGCTTCTTTTCTACATTGTCGTAATCCTTACTAAACCAAGGATCCTCGAAGAAATCTCCAAATAAATCATTACTAAAAATGCTAGGCATTAACATAAGTCATCCATCCTTTCTATATTGAAACCATTTGTTTTAAAGTTAGAGCAGAACCGGAAGCTTCGGAACTTTCTTTCCTTTTGTTCCTCTTCCTTTGTTCTATAACTGTTATAACACCTAGCATTAGCACTGTCAAGAGGTGAGTGCTAATTTTTTGTGAAGATTTTGTGAACTCTTCGGAATTGCATTTTTGTGCAGTATATGCTACGCTTAGATTTATCTTGTAAAGAGGGAGTTTAATTATAATGAATCATTCAAATGACAAAAAAAGAAGCACTTTTTCCGGAAAGATCGGTTTTGTACTGTCCGCTGCGGGCGCATCTGTCGGGCTTGGAAACATCTGGCGTTTCCCTTATCTGGCATCCAAATACGGCGGCGGTATTTTTCTTCTGATCTATATTCTGCTGGCACTTACCTTCGGTTATACGATGATTGTGGCAGAAAGTTCACTCGGCCGTATGACGCGGCGAAGCCCTGTCGGCGCTTTTCAGTCTTTTGGGCAAACCCGCCTGCGTTCCCTGGGTGGCTGGCTCAATGCCATTATCCCGCTGCTGATCGTTCCTTATTATTCCGTGATCGGCGGATGGGTCATCAAATATCTGTTCAGCTATCTGACAGGGCATGGACAGCAGCTTGCAGCGGACGGTTATTTCTCTTCCTTTATCTCTGACGGATTCACAACAGAACTGTGCTTTATCATTTTCTGTTTTATCACACTGGCAATTATTTTTGCAGGTGTACGCAACGGCATAGAGCGTGTTTCCAAATTTATGATGCCTGTACTCGTGATCTTATCTGTCATCATTACGATTTATTCTGTCACAAGACCGGGCGCGCTCAAAGGTGTTTCCTATTTTCTTGTTCCAAACATCCGGCATTTTTCCTGGATGACCGTTGTAACGGCCATGGGACAGATGTTTTATTCGCTTTCGATTTCCATGGGTATTCTGATCACATTCGGTTCTTATATGAAGAAAGATGTTTCTATAGAAGAATCTACCGAAAATGTAGAAATTTTTGATACGGCGATCGCCATGATCGCGGGACTGATGATCATTCCTGCGGTATTTGCCTTTTCGGGCGGTGATCCTGATACGCTACAGGCAGGTCCTTCCCTGATGTTCATTACACTGCCAAAGGTATTTGCCAGCATGGGCTTTGGTACTGTTGCAGGCATGTTATTTTTCCTGCTTGTGCTTTTCGCTGCGATCACCAGCTCCATTGCGCTGACAGAAAGCGTTGTATCTACTTTTGAGGATGAATTTGGCTGGTCACGAAAGAAGGGAACCATTTTACTTGGCATCATCATGCTTCTGCTTGGCAGTCTTTCCTGCCTTGGCTATGGCCCGCTCAGCAGTGTAAAGATCCTTGGTATGCAGTTCCTTGATTTCTTTGACTTCCTGACAAACTCTGTCATGATGCCAATCGCGGCTGTTGCAACCTGTCTGTTCATCACAAAGGTTGTCGGTCTGAAACACGTTGAAGAAGAAGTAACAGAAAACGGCGGAAAATTCCGCCGCAAAAAAGTATTTTATATTATGATCCGGTATCTGTGTCCGATCTTTGCTGTGATCATTCTGATCAGTTCCATTGCCAATGCATTTGGCTGGATCTCCATGTAAGAAAAATCAGCCGGCGACAATCAGAGGTAGCTTTGAAAGAATCTACATTCTTCATCGTTACAGATTGTCGCCATTTTTGATCTCAGATTCAGATGAAACACATGTCCAAGCTGTTCATCTGCAGCTTTGTAAAACCGGTAAACAAACGGTACATTTTCTTCTGTCAGTTTTCCGGCAAATTCCGGTGCTTCCATTTTCAAGAAATCATCCGGTGCTGTCATCAGATAGGTCGGTGGAAAATCCGCCGTCACATGATAGACCGGCGAGATCAGCCAGAGTTCTTCCTTTGTTCCGCCGCCCGGCATATAATCTGCTATCAGTCTGCTCGTCAGATCTTCCGGCTTTTCCTCGCATTTCATGCTTGCGATCCCATTATTGAGTGCGATCGCCCGCAGCGTGATGTCCGGCAGTTGCAATGAAAAATGCTTTGCAAATGCAGGATTGGTACAGATCGCCGCATAGACCGCAAGGCAGTTTGCACCTGCAGAATCCCCAACTGCAAATATGTGCGCCGTGTCCATAAAGTAGTCTGCGCCATGCTCCTTTACCCATGTAAATACCAGATTGGTATCTTCAAACGGTACAGGAAACTGAAACTCCGGTGCCAGACGATAGGTAAAATTCACAACCGTAAACCCACGTCTTGCCAGATCCATGCAATAATACTGGTAACGCTCCTTGTCGCCATATACCCAGCCACCGCCGTGTACGCTGACAATAACGGGCAGTTTCTTTCCTTCCACTACTGCTTTCTGCGGGCAGTACACATCCAGCTTCTGCCATATTTCATCCGTTCCATATAAAATATCGTCAAAGCGCATGATATCCGCGGGTGTTGTCAGTCCCGCGTCACGTTTTTCATCCGCCTGCCCAAACTCTTTTCTTACCTGATCACTGTATGTTGACATCTTTTTCTCCTGTATTCTGTCTTATTCCGAAGGGCGCAGCTTCCTTCTCCGTTTTTTGGTACGTCTGCGCGGTTTCTGGTGATTCGCTGCCCGGAAGGCATTGATCTCTTCGAGTATGGTTGTGTAGTCCCGCTCAAACAATTCCTGACTGATCAACTGCTGCAGAACGGGCGCAGGCACCTTCTCGATGATCTTTTCCCTGACAAATGCCTTGCTCCGCTCTTTATAGGCTGGCATCTGCGTCTGCTGCTGGATATGCACAAGCTCCGGCCGCCACAAAAGCTCCAGCTTTTTCTCCATCTCCATTTTGATGTTCAGATGTGGTTTCCGCAGCACGTAAAAATCGATTTCATCGCCCACCGGCTCTACCGTGATGATCCCCCAATGCGCCGGTACATGCTCCTCAATGTGTGCTGCATGGGAAGAACCAACCACCACATAATTGTAATCAAAATACCTGTCATAGTCTTTTGTCTGCCCGGCAAGTCTTGCATAGGTATCCGCATCACTCTTGATCTCAATCCCCACAACGCCGTCGGGCAGCACCATGATAATATCCGCACGTGACTTTGTAATGCGAATCTCTTCTAAGATCCGCATCTTTCCGTACTGCTGCTCCAGAAAGGAAAACAGCGGTTCTCTGATATCCTTATCGTAAAGTATGATGTTCTCTTGCATATTTTTCCTTTGTAGCCATACCACCACGGATGTGACGCTCCGACTTGTTGACGTCAAGCACCTTTCTTGCTTCCCCTGCAAGTGCGTGGTTAATGGCGGGTAACCTTTCTGTTACGTCCTTATGTACCGTAGATTTGCTCACGCCGAACGCTTTGGCTGTCTGTCTGACGGTTGCATTGTGCTCCACGATATAGTTTGCAATACTGATTGCTCTTTCTTCAATATATTCTTTCAAAGGAAATCCCCTTAAACTTTTTTACAGTTTATGCATGGGATTTCACAAGTATGTCTTAGATCCGGCTCTTTGGCATCACTTTCCGAAACTGCACAATAAAGTACACAATCTCCGCAATCGCTGTCAGGGTCCAGGAGAACGGATACAGCAGATACAGGGACGGGATCGTATGGAAATGGGCAAATATCGTGTATACCCAGATGATACGGAATACACAGGAGCCAAGCATGACGATGATCATCGGACCGATGCTCTTTCCCAGACCGCGGGAGGCAGCAATGGTGCAGTCCATAAAGGCGGAAATGCTGTACGCAAATGCCATGATCTTAATCCGCTCCATGCCTGCATCGATCACCGCACGGTCGGTTGCAAACGCCCGCAGGAAATATCTGCCGCCAAAGAACAGACATGCGCCAAGGAAAAGTCCGATCAGGAAGGAGTAAGTCAGTGCTACCAGATAGGTTTTCTTCATCCGTTCCCTGTTGCCTGCGCCGCGGTTCTGGCTCATAAAACTGGCGCAGCCCGTGTAAAAGGCGGACATGACATTGAAGATGATGGCATCCGCATTCGTTGCTGCTGCATTGCCAGAAACCATGATCGTGTAGAAATAGTTGACACCGCGCTGTACAAATAAGTTAGCCAGTGCAAATATCGCATTCTGCATTCCCGTTGGAATACCCATAAGTAAAATGCCCTTTGCCACATCTTTATGGAACTTTATTTTGGGAATCTGCAATCTGCAGACATCCCTGCGTTTTAAGAGATTACGCATCACAAGCAGCATGGAAACATACTGCGCGATCGCACTTGCAATGGCAACACCCGCCGCTGCCAGATGAAAGCCGATCACAAAGATCAGATTCATAATAATATTCAGTACACCGGCGACCGCCAGATAGATCAGTGGGCTCTTGGTATCTCCTTTCGCGCTCAATACACCATTACCAAAGTTGTAAACAGCCATGGCTGGCATACCCAGTGCGTAAATCTTCAGATAAAGAACTGCTGCATCGATCAGATCACTTTTGGTATGCAGTGCCTGCAGCATCGGACGTGCAAACAGAATACAGAAAACGCCGATCACAATACCGATCGCCGCGCAGATCAGAAGTGCTGTATGGATCGTTTTTTCAACCGTTTTATCATCCTTTGCCCCAAGTCCGAGTGCCACCTGTACATTCACACCGCTTCCCATTCCGATCAGAAAACCGGTAAATAATGTTACAAGTATGGTAGTGGAACCCACTGCTCCCAGTGCTCTGTAGTCCGCAAACTGCCCTACAACAGCTACATCACTTAAATTAAACATAACCTCCAGAAGCTGCGCCAGCACCAGAGGCATACTAAACAGAAATATATTTTTCCACAGACTGCCCTGTGTCATATCCATTGCTTTTTTTTCTTTTTGTTTCATTATCAGCTCGTTCCCATCAGAAATATTCTTATTGCAAACAATCGAATTATAGCACATCTGGGTGAATTTAGTTATTATTAAGAAAAATTTCGTATCTGTTTTTTCCAAATCATGCTATACTATGCACGGACAATTAAATACTATATCGTTAGGAGGCCTATCATGAAAAAGCAGCGTTCTATCGCGGCAAGATTGACCCTGACATTTACTGCGATCGTAGTACTGAGCTGTGCGCTTTTGGTTACCACATCTCTTACTATCTTCACAAAGGTCAATACTGTCGTAGAGGAAATCCGTTATAATGATGTCCTGAACGAAAATGTGAAATCCGAGGTACAATCCGGTATTTCCATCGTCCAGTCTTATTATGACAGGGAACAGGCAGGGGAACTAACAGAGGAAGAGGCACAAAATTTTGCCAAGGATGCCCTACGGGCTATCCGGTATAATGACGATCAGGGTGGCTATATCTGGATCGACAATACGGATGGAGATCTCGTCATGCATCCGATCTTACCTGAACAAGAGGGCGATAACCGTTTGAATCTGGAGGACTGTAATGGTGTTATGATCATTCAGGAAATCCTGAAAACAGCGGAAAACGGTGGGGGATTCAACCATTTTGTTTTTACAAAAGCAGATGGCGTAACAGAAGCGGAAAAGGTTGCATACAGTGAAGAATTCGATGCATGGGGCTGGATCCTGACATCCGGTTGTTATCTTGATGACATTCAGGCGCATATGGATACCACGCAGATTGACAGTCTGTTTGACCAGAGCGCAGTTGCCATGATCCTGGAAAGTCTTGTTCTGATCATTATTATGATCCTTCTGACGATCTATATAGTCAGAAAGCTTATGAAGAGTCTTGGTCTGATCAGTAACAGTCTTGATCAGTTATCTCAGGGTAATCTTACATATACCTTTGAAGACAAAATGATGCAGCGCACGGATGAAATCGGTACGATGGTACATCACACAAGCAATGCGATCCAGAATCTGCGAAAGATCGTAGAAGAAGGTATGCATACTTCCGATGATGTCAACTCTGCAAGCAATGAAATGATGGAGGCTGCTCATACAGTTGCCGATACGACGGATCAGATCAGTCAGGCAATCGAAAGTGTTGCTACGGAAGCAACCGAGCAGGCGGATTCCATTTCTGATGTCATGCAGAATATCAATTCCATGCAGGAAGGCACAACCCAGATACAGGATTCCGTCAATGACATCGGTTCCTGCGCACGTCAGTTACAGGAAAGCTCAAACGGTATGCGCCACGATCTGCAGGAAATGCAAAAGGGTAGCTCCGATATGACAGAGCAGGTACACAACATTGCTGAAAAGATTGACAGTACCAACAAAACGATCGGCAGGATGTCCGATATACTGAACAGTATCGAAGAAATTGCAGATCAGACAAAACTGCTGAGTCTGAATGCTTCTATTGAAGCAGCCCGGGCAGGAGAATCCGGACGCGGTTTTGCGGTTGTAGCAGAAAGCATCAAGGGCTTATCCGAAAATACATCGAGCGAACTTTCCAATATCAAGGAAATTATCGATAACCTTGTAAAAAATTTCGCAGAATGTACAGAATGTATTGATAAAGTCGTGGAAAGTAATGCAGCAAGTATCTCTGATTCCAACGAAGTGATCCAGGCTTTCCATAAGCTGGATGAACAGATTGCCATTACCGGCAATAAGGCAGATACCATTCATACAGTGGTTCAGGGTTCCATTACGGCGATCAATGCGATATCCGATCAGATCACCGATATTGCACATGGTGCAGAGAGTGCAGCTGCTGCTTCCGAAGAAGTAACAGCCTCTGTAGAAGAACTTCGTGCACTCATGCAGACAATGGATTCCCACACGGAAAAACTGCATGAGAAAGCCGACAATCTGAACCAGACATTAAACACATTCTCTATTTCATAAAATGATACAAAAAAGACGTGGAACATGAATTTTCATGCTCACACGTCTTTTTTTGTTCCTGTCTTTAATCCAGCAGCACCATCTTGAGCCATCCGAAAAATTCCCGCAGCATATTATTGGCAAGATATTTTCCAGATGAAGGAGCCGCAATCCCGACCGCCTGTGTCATTCCCTGTCTTTTTGCGATCTGCATGGCGCGGTACAGATGAAAATTATTCGTGACAATACCGAGAGAAGCACCATCGGGGATCAGCTTTCTGGAAAACTCCATATTCTGCTGGGTTGTTTTCGACTGATCCTCCAGCAGGATCCTGTCTGCTGTGATCCCGTTCTGCTCCAGATAACGTGCCATTCCTTCTGCTTCCGTCATCGGCTCGTTATAGCCCTGTCCGCCAGAAACAATACAGATCGTTTCTGGGTTTTCCTTTAGATAGTCGATCGCTGTATCCAGCCTGTACTGCAGTACCAGACTCGGCCCGTCTGCATACACCTGCGATCCTAACACAAGCAGATAGGAAAGTCCTTTTTCTCCTTTTTCCTGAAAACTTCCTAAGATCAATCCTTCTACAATAACGAAAAGGATCACGCCTGCTGCCAGCAGACCTCCCATTATCACACGCAATATGCGCGGGATCCTCTGCAGCACACCTTTTTGCAGCAGGATTCCCACAATAAACAGGCAGATACCGCTCAGGATCCACACCATAAAAAATGCAGTTCCCGAACCTGCTGCCCTGACAAAAATACCGTATACGATACAAATGATGGCAAGTATGGAACATACCGCCATCATAATCTTTCCTTTTTTCATATTGTCTGCCTCCGGCCGAAATACCGGACTTCTACTTTCCAGTCCCGATCCCGGCAAGTACAAATTCAACTTCACCCTTCAAATACAGCTCTTTTCGCTTGTCCAGTGGCAACGTATCTGCCATGGTGTAATCCAGCTGCCATGCGAAATCGCCCGGCTCACTGACTTCTTCCTCCTGCTCTCCAAGATCCATATTCCATTCTTCTCTGCGTTTTTCCGCTTCTTCTTTTGTGATGAGCTCCCGCAGCTGCACCTCGTGATTCTCTACCGGAATGTAAGCCACCTTATCTTTCCTGTAAACACTGCGCAGCACATAATAACCGAGTTCCTGTTTATTTTTAGTTGCAAGACGGGCAATGTCTTCTATAAAACATACACCCATCTCTTCATCATAGATATAAGTCTTTTTTTCAAACATCTATTTCCCTCTGTCCTGTAACAAACTCTTTTATACTGTCCTCATCTGTCAGCCGTATGATCTAAGATACACGTCTGACCGACAAAATGGTACGATATGTCGCATAGCCATATGTAATACCGGTTCTTTCCGTGCTGGCATGCACGATCTGTCCATTGCCCAGATATAAAGCAACATGTCCTGCATAACAGATGATATCACCAGGCTGTGCATTGGCATAAGAGACTTCCGTTCCGCAGCTTCTCTGGCTGTAGGAATCACGCGGCAGCGAAATACCGAAGTGTGCATAAACAGCCTGCGTAAAACCGGAACAGTCTGTTCCGTTTGTCAGGGAAGTACCACCAAACTTGTACGGATTACCAACGAAATTGCACGCATAATTTGCAGCCTGCTGTCCAACACCGGATCCACCTGTCACAGCACCTGCACCCGCATTCATGCTATCCGTTCCCTTGCTGTCATTTCCGGTATCTACCGTTCCCGGATCTGTTGTCTGTGAATCATCACCCGTATCCACCTGTGCGGGATCGTCTCCTGTGGTCTGCTGCGACTCGTTTCCGGTATCTACTGTCGGTGTCTGATTTGCCTGCTGCTGTTGCTGCTTTCTTTCCTGCTCCTGCTTCTTTTTAGCTTCTTCTTCCTTTTTCTTCTTTGCCGCAGCTTCTTCCTCAAGCTTTTTGATCTGTGCTGTCTGGTCCTCCAGCTGTTGCTTGTAAGTTGCAGCCTTCTTCTTGGCGGAAGCAAGCTGTGCATCAAAATTGGCTACCGTCTTTTTCTGTTCATCAACCAACGTCTGCAATGCTGCTTCTTCCTGCTGCAATTCATAATTGGATGCCTGCAGATCTGCTTCCTCATCTTCCAGTCTGCCCTTCAGCTCCGCTACCTGATTTTTACTCTCGACATAATCGGACAGAAGCTGTTTATCATATTCATACAGACTTTCAATGTAATCTGCTTTATTAACCATATCCGCATAATTCTGGGATTCTAAAAGCACCTGCAGATAAGCACTGTCTCCCTGTTCATACATGAACTGGATCCGTTTTTTCATAGAAGCATACTGATCGTCTTCTTTTTTCTGGGCATCCTCATAGTCCTTTTTTGCCTGCTCGATCTCTTTTTCCTTGACCGCAATCTCATCCTGGCAGATATCAATACTGGTCAGGATATCCACAAGCTGGTCACTGAGCTGATCCAGCTCTTCCTGTGCCTGCGCCTGATTACTCTGGATCGCAGTGATCTGCTGATTTACACTGTTCAGATTATTCTGTGTCTTCTGTTGTTCTTTCTTCACACCCGAAATAGTAGTTGCCCGGACGGGAACTACTATTTCCATAACCATGATCAAACTAAGCAGGATACAGCATACTCTCTTTTGCATCTTTTCACCAATTTCCTATGAATGTTTATTCTTCTGTTTCAGCTTCAATATCTGTTTCAGTAGTATCTGTCAGTGCAGCATCTTCTCCTGAAACGGTTTCTTCCTCCTGCAGCTCTTCTTCCACATCTTCCTCTGCAGTATCTGCTGTTGCAGAATCTGTCTCTGTAATAGAGATCGGATCATTTTCTACAATTGTAACCTGATCGATCAGATATTCATTGACACGATCTGAAAGTACATAATCATAATAAGCACCCTGACCGATCGCAGAAAGAAGTGCATCTGCGGAGTCATATCCGTAGTCACTGTACTCAGCTTCTGCCGCTGCCTTAATATCCTCATCGGAAAGACTGATGCCTGCTTTCTTGGCGATGGCAGCAATCGCAAGCTTCTCTTTTGCGGATTCCGCTGCGGATTCCGCTGTCTGTTTCTCATATTCTTCCTCTGTCAGACCCATATAATTTGTAATAAAGGTTGCCAGATCTACATTATAATAATCTGCATAGGACTGTGCGTTCGCAGCAATACGTGTCTTGATATCATCCACAAGTTCCTGCGGTGCATCGGATACTTCACAGGTTGCATAAACCGCATCCCATACAGCACTCTTCTTTGCGTCACTGTTTTTTTCATCACAGGCGTTTTTCAGATAATCTTCCACATTCTGTCTGTAGGCATCCACCGTATCATATCCGAGATTCAGGCTTGCGATCAGTGCATCATTGACCTCAGGCATCTTACCTTCATCAATAGAATTGATTTTTACTTCAAAAACAACTGCTGCGCCTGCCAGATCCGCATTGGAATAATTCTCCGGGAATGTCAGATCCAGATTGACTGTTTCTCCTACTGCATGTCCGATCAGACCATCTTCGAATCCATCGATAAATTTACCGGAACCGATCTTCAGATGTGCGCCCTGTGCTGTACCGCCGTCAAAAGCAACGCCATCCTTTGTTCCTGTATAGTCAATATTGACTGTATCTCCTGTTTCTACGGTCTGCTTATCTGTTGCTGTGTAATCATAAGCATCCATATATTCCACATAGTAATTGATCTCTTTGTCAAACTGGGCATCTACGTCTGCATCGGTATAAGTATACACATCTGTATTTACCGTAATACCTTCATAATCACCGAGCTTCACATAATCATCCGTGTTGTAGTCCTTCGTAGAGATAATACCGTTTCCGGAAACCTCTGTTGTATCCTGACTCTGTCCTTCGTCCTTGGAAGAACCACAGGCGGTCAAAGCTGTCACCATGCAGGCTGCCAGCATAATTGTTAAAATTTTCTTTTTCATAATTTTTCTCCTTTTCTGCACTTCGCGCTTATTATTCTACCACATTTCGGGAGAAGGGGAAACTCTACGACAAAAATTCATAAAGAATTCATAACTTACGCAGGGCTGCTATTGCGCTGAAAGCAAAAGAATGTTACAATATTTTCTAGTTTTTAGCACCCTAAGGAGGATAAGATGAGCACACTTAGTATTGTACTTCTGGTCATTCTTGCGGTTCTGATCATAGTTATCGCTGTTCTCTATTTTCTGGGCAAAAAAGCACAGAAAAAGCAGGCAGAGCAGCAGGAGCAGATGGAAGCTGCCAAGCAGACCGTCTCCATGCTGATCATTGATAAGAAACGTATGAAGATTAAAGATTCAGGGCTCCCACAGATGGTGATCGATCAGACCCCCAAGCTTATGCGCGGTTCCAAACTGCCGATCGTAAAAGCCAAGATTGGTCCACAGATCATGTCACTTGTATGTGATGAAAAGATTTTCGACAAGGTTCCTGTCAAGAAAGAGGTAAAAGCATCCGTCAGCGGTATTTACATTCTTGATGTCAAAGGACTCCGTGGAAACAAACAGGCAGAGCCACCAAAGAAGCAGGGCGTATTCAAACGTGCCTGGGCTATGGCAAAAGAAAAAGCCGGCGTAAAACCGGTCAAATAAAAAAGAAAAAATAAATGGGATATATGATATCATATATCCCATTTATCTTTTCATGTTCAATTTGAATTAAGCGTTTACTAAATCCTTTAAAGCCTTACCAGCTTTGAACTTAGGAGCTTTAGAAGCAGCGATCTTCATAACTTCACCGCTCTGAGGATTTCTTCCTTCTCTTGCAGCTCTTTCAGATACTTCAAAAGTACCGAAACCTACTAACTGAACCTTTCCACCGTTCTTTAATTCGTCAGAAACAACATCTGTGAATGCCTTTAAAGCTGCTTCTGCGTCTTTCTTTGATAATCCAGCCTGTTCAGCCATAGCTGCTACTAATTCTGCTTTGTTCATTTGAACTCCTCCTCTTACTGAGTATTGTTTTTTGTTTCATTTGACTTTTCTCTCAGAAAATGCCTAATACTATTTATATCCTTTTTTAGATTCTTTGTCAAGGCGAAAATGCCCTTTTTTAGCCATTTCCAAAGTTTTTACAAGCTGAGAAGCCGGTCTAGTATCCGCACCAGTTTTTTCCTTCGTTTTTTACGGCGTGGTTCCTCCCTGTACGTCATCTGCTGCTTTTCCCATGCTTTGATCTGGCTCCATTCCTTTAAGGGTTGTCCGTCCGGCGCCGTGATCGTTTCACCGAATACATGTGGATGGCGGCGTATCATTTTCCGGCTGATGTCCTCCACCACATCTTCAACCGTAAAATATCCCTCTTCTTCTGCCAGACGGGACTGCAGCATCACCTGCAGCAGCAGATCTCCCAGTTCTTCCCGCAGGGCGTCCGGATTCTGCTCCTTTTCCAGAAGTTCAATGGCATCAACCGTTTCTGCCGCTTCCTCCAGCACACAGATCCGCATGCTGCCATGTGTCTGCTTTCTGTCCCATGGACAGCCATCCTCCGAACGGAGAGCTGCCACGATCTCCTTCAGATCTGTAAAATCTCTTTTTTCTTTCTCCAAATAGTCCGGTCGTTCCTTCAGCATTTTTTCTCCTTTTCCGTCATGCCCGGTTCTTATTGCATGCCCGCCAGTGCAGCATCTGCTGCAGCCTTTGCTGCATCTATCGCCGCCGTGGATGACTCCAGTTCAGAGAATGAATAATGCACATCCTTCTCGCTGTCGTCCACCTGCAGGGAATAGCTTCTGGTGATATAACCGCTCTTTCGGATAGACACCGTATAAGAACCACTCTTTTTATCAAAGCTGGTCGGAATCAGTCCAATGTATTTACCGTCCACGTAAAGCTCTCCGCCCTGTGGCGCATCAATGTATACCTGATAACCGCTGCTGCTTGCTGTAACGGTGTTACTGCTGACAGAAGATGTATCCGTATCACCGGATCCCTTCTCCATCTCGATATTGATATTTGCCATTTCGTCCCCGACTTTGATATATTGCGTGATCGTCTTATAGCCTTCCGCTTTGCAGGTCATCTGATGAATGCCATATGGCAGATATACCACTTCGCTGTAATCTGTATCCATTCCGTCGATCGTCAGATACGCCGTCTGCGGAGAAATGGTAAATACGATCCCGCCTTTTTTATTTTCTTCCGTCTGGGCAAGATCCGATACATCCACCTGTATTTCCTCATTCGCCTTTACTTCTACCTGCTTCGTTCCCACATTGCTGCCATGGGAGATCAGCATATCATAACTGCCCTCCGGGATGACCAGCAGCATGTCCTTTTCCACCTTTTTAATGATGGATTGTCCAAATTCCACCCAGCCGCCTTCAAAGGCATCTGCTCCAAGCAGTCTGACATAACCATGTCCGTTTGTGATCACAATGCTTTCTATGCTGTGATCAACACGTGTTATCCGCAGCGTATCCACCGCATTGATATCCATCAGCGTCAATACTTTTCCCTGCGATAACACAACACAGCCCGCAGGAAGCGTAAATTGCTCGCCGCCGATCTCCATAGTATGTGCAGCATGATTAATGCTGAAATTTTTGACCTGCTCTGTCACCACTGCTGTATCATCCAGCCAGATATTTTTGCACTTTTTGGCATCCTTCTGAAACGTCACCTGTACCAGATCACCACTCTGCAGTTGTCCTGCGACAAGTTCTTCTCCATGTCGGCTCTTGATCCCTGTTGCATGATCATAGCTGAGCGTATAGCTCTTTTGTACCGTACTGTTCCAGAAAGTGATATAGCCGCCTTCCTGATCCACTTTTTCTACCACTGCCGTATCCAGACTGTCTGCCAGATCAGCATAGGCATTGTCTGCACTGACTGTTTCTGTTGTGATCTGTTCTGTTGTTCCTGTCTGCGTAGCTGCATTGCCACAGCCGCAAAGTAAGAAAAGCAGCAGGATACTTGCTGCTTTTTGTATTTTCTTCATCATTTGATCCTCTTGCATTCCGGTGTTACTTATTTTCAATCATTCACGCAGATCCGTATTTCGTACGCCTCTGCCTGCGCGACTACAGTATAACACATTTTATCTGCACCTTTCCAGCCATTTGTTCAGGAAGAGCTGCCTTTCCTCTTCCCGTTGCTCAAAGGCAACCAGTTTTTCCTGCTGTCTGTGCGGTGGAAGCGATTTTCTTCTGTTCAGATATCCATTGGCAACCTTCCAGAATTTTTCAGGATACAGAAATCTCGCATATAAATAACAATATTCCGCATGCTCTACCGGCGTAACTGCTGCATAAGCATCTATCATCCGATCTGCCAGCGCAGCAGACCAGTGATTTTTCTCCAGTATCTTCCGCATAAAGAAGTAGACATCCTTCATCTGCAGATGGGCACCCAGCTTCTCAAAATTGCGGAAGGTCATTGTTTTCCCCTGCAAAATGATGATATTGTGCTGGTTCATGTCACCATGCACATACATTTCTTCTGCCAGTTGTTTCTGTTCCAGAGCCTGCAGACAGGCTTCATCCAGAAAGGACTGTGCCAGCTTGGTCTGCTGCCAGTAGCACTCGTAAGCCCGCAGAAACATGAGTGAGAACTCATCCTTTCTGGGCAGCCGCCTCATGAAATTGCGTGCTCTTACAAGCTCCGCATCCTTCCGCTTAAAATCCTCTAAAAGCCGGTCAGCCTGATAAGGCTGCTGGGCCTGCAAATGCCGCATAGCCATATGCAGCTTTGCCATACACTGCATGGCTTCGATGCACTGCCGCTCCTGCGTGACATTACATTCGTATCCGTCCAGATATTGTTTTGCAATATAATTCTGCCCCTCATAATCGCTGCAGTATAGCTCTCCCTCCGTGGTTGGCAGAATGTGATCCAGCTTTCCGTCAAATTTCTGCGCGATCTGTTCCATTCTTTCACGCACAAAAAGAAGACGATCTACAGATCCCGCATACTCCGTCAATGCGATCTCACCCTGCGGCGTTGTCGCAATGAGCATGCCCCGTCCCTTTCTCGTCTTCTCTATTTCCAGATCATATTTTTCAAATAATGTAACCGCTCTGTCGTTCACGCTTTTTCCCTCCATAAGACGATGCTGTGCATCTGCCCTTACCTATCTTATGAAGGCGGTATTTAAAAAATGCCCTTTGAAACAATATCCAGCAGTTTTTCTTTCGTATTGAGCTGCGGCTCCTCCAGTACTCTGTCCAAAAGACCGGAAAGTGTCTGTCCGATCGCAGGTCCCGGCGTGATACCTGCGGCGATCAGATCCTTACCGGATACGGCAAGCTTTTTTAAAGAAAAGCAGTTGTCCGCTGCTTTCACTTCTTCGTAAACCTTCCGCAGTCTGGCAAGTTCTTCCAGTTTTTCATCTCTCTTGTAGGTGCTCTGTGCCATAACATCCGCACGCTTTACTTCCAACAGGAGCAGAAAGATCTCCTCTCCGAGATCACAAAGGGCTCTTCTGACATATTTTGCCTGCGGTATGATCTTTCTGTCATGATTTTTTACCAGCTTCGTTACTTTTCCGATCGTGTCATTATCAAATTTCAGGCGCTGCAGGATCTCCTTTGCCATTTTGGCGGATAGCTCCGCATGGCCGTGAAAATGATCGATCCCTTCCGCATCTGTTGTCTTTTTAGCGGGTTTTCCCATATCATGAAACAGCATCGTAAGGCGCAACACCTTATCCGCCGGTACTTCTTCCATGGCACGGATCGTATGCATTCCTACCGAATAAAGGTGATGCAGATTTTTCTGTTCCGTTTCCATCATCCTGTCAAATTCGGGCATGATCACCTTTGTAATACCTGTTTCATACAGGATCTTCATATGCCCCGGATGATCACTGACAAGCAGCTTGACAAGTTCTACCTGGATCCGTTCCGCACTGATCTTCGTCAGCGTATCTGACAGCCGGCGCATCGCAGCTTCTGTTTCTTCCTCGATCGTATAACCAAGCTGTGCTGCAAAGCGGACTGCCCGCATGATCCTGAGTGCATCTTCCGAAAACCGCTTCTCCGGTTCTCCGACTGCACGGATCACGCCTTTTTGCAGATCCTGCTGCCCTTCAAAGGCATCTACCAACCCCTTGCTGTCATTGTATGCCATCGCATTGATCGTAAAATCACGTCTTTTCAGATCCTCGATCAGACTCGGTGTAAATACCACCTGCTTCGGATGCCTGCCATCCTCATACTCGCCGTCGATCCGATAAGTTGTCACCTCATAACCAACATGATGACACATGACCGTAACAGTGCCATGCTTGATCCCTGTATCGATCGTATGTGGAAAAAGCGCCTTTACCTGCTCCGGTAACGCGCTTGTCGTAATATCCCAGTCATTGGGTGTTCTCGAAAGCAGACTGTCTCTGATACAACCACCTACGGCGTATGCTTCAAAGCCCGCTTTTTCAATTTTATGGATAATAAATGCCACATCCTGTGGTAATACGATCATATGCTTTCCTTTTCTATAATTCCAGTGTATGCCCGTTGTCCTTCAGCCACTTCCGCTGCTGCTTATAATCGGGCATCAGGGATTCCACAAGTGCCCAGAACCGCGGTGAATGGTTCATCTCCCTGAGATGGCAGATTTCATGTACCACCACATAATCAAGCACCTTCGGCGGTGCCAGCATCAGCTTCCAGTTAAAAGACAGCGTCTTATTGGAAGAACAGCTTCCCCACCTTGTCTTCTGCCCGGCAATACGGATCCTGTCATAAGAAACACCCAGAAGATAAGCATAATACGCTGCTCTTTTGGGGAAATATTCTTTTGCCGCTTCTCTGTAACGCTTTTCCAAAGCACTTCTCTGCTCCTGTGTATAACGACTGTCTCTCTGCGCTTCTCTTTTCTGCGCTTCCTCCAGCCTTTGCCGCTGCAGCAGTACCTTTTCGATGATCCAGCCACGCTTTTCTTCTGCCATTCTGGCTGCTTCCCTTACACTTCCTGAAAGTGGCAGATGCAGTATCACTTTGCCCGTCGCTTCTATTGAAATGCCATAGCTTTTGCGGTCAGACCATTTCAGTGTACACACAATATTTTCCTTGTGCGGATATGGCTCGCGCAGGTGATAATGCAGCGTATATGTCTGTTCTGAATTTTTCATTCTGATCACCCTCTGATACATGGCAGATCCCACCGGTCTATTTTTCTGCCCGGTTTTGCTCTCTTTCGCATGCCCGCTTGTACATTTCATCATACTGCCTGTACATTTTCTGAACACCGTTCTCCAGCAGGTAATAATGCATGATATAGGGAACAAGCAATACAAGCAGTGCAATAAACAAAGCTACCAGCCCGGGCTGAAACGCAAATACCAGCGCAAAAAAAGTAGCAAATGCTAACAGCGCAAACGTCAGTGTCACCAGAAGGTGCACAAGCCGCTCATGCATAAAGAAAGTTAGCTGCAGCTTATGCTCCTCCATGATCTTTTCATAATCTTCTTCATTTTTGCCTGCATCATCTGCCAAAAGCTGATCGATGTAGGCCATATACTTTAATATTCTTTCCTTCATAAAACCGCCTCCCGGTTATACAAAGCCCATGTGCATAAATTATTTCACAAGACGCGCTGTCTCTCTTGCGATAGCAAGCTCTTCATCAGTCGGTACAACATATACCTTTGTTGTGCTGTCCAGTGTAGAAATTTCTACTTCTTCGCCGCGTTTCTTGTTTGCTTCTGCATTAATAGTTACCCCAAGATAACCTAAATAGCTGCAGACTTCAGCTCTGGCATCCACATTGTTTTCACCGACACCGGCTGTAAAGGCGATCACATCAACACCATTCATGGCTGCGGCATAAGCACCTACGTATTTTGCTACATGATATGCCCATGTCTTCAGCGCGACATCTGCCTTTTCATTGCCGTCCGCTGCTGCCTGCGCCAGATCACGGAAATCGCTTGAAACACCGCCTGACAGACCAAGTACACCTGATTTCTTATTACAGATGTTAATGATCTCATCGGCTGTTTTTCCTTCTTTATCTGCCAGGAAACTAACGATCGCCGGATCAATGTCACCACTTCTTGTACCCATGATCAGACCTTCGAGTGGTGTCAGACCCATGGAAGTGTCCACACATTTTCCGTTCTTCACTGCTGAAACTGATGCACCATTTCCCAGATGGCAAACGATGATCTTCAGATCTTCGCGTTTCTTGCCCATGATCTCTGCCACACGGTTGCTGACGAAATCATGACTTGTACCATGGAAACCATAGCGTCTTACTTTGTATTTTTCATAATATTCATATGGAAGTCCGTATAAATAGGCTTTCTTAGGCATTGTCTGGTGGAAAGCAGTATCAAAAACCGCTACCATTGGTACGTCCGGCATAATTTCCTTGCAGGAATTGATACCGATCAGGTTTGCCGGATTGTGAAGCGGTGCCAGATCATTGCAGTCCTCAATCGCTTTCATGACTTCTGCATCGATCACTACACTGCTTGCAAACTTCTCACCGCCATGTACGATACGGTGTCCGACTGCATCGATCTCTGCCAGAGATTTTACGACGCCAACCTTTTCATCTGTCAGTTTTTCAATGACTGCTGCAACTGCCTGCGTATGTGTCGGCATTGCGATCTCAGTCTTTACTTTTTCTCCGCCCTTTGGCTGATGTGTGATACAGCTTCCGTCAATTCCGATTCTCTCGCAAAGTCCTTTTGCAAGCACTTCTTCGCTTTCGCTGTTGATGAGCTGATATTTCAGTGATGAGCTGCCACAGTTGATTACTAAAATGTTCATTTTTCCATCTCCCTTTTTATTTTAGTATGCACGTCCCCAATAAACCATTTTTGTAGCAGGTTTGCCACAGCATACGCAGGTGTCTGCAATATGTTCCTGCTCAAATGGCATACAACGGCTTGTTACACTCAGTTTTTCCTTGATCGCATCTTCACATGCCTGATCGCCGCACCACATTGCTTTTACAAAACCGGATTTTTCTGCAAAGAGTTTTTCAAACTCTTCCATATTTTTAGCTGTGTAAGTATGTGCATCACGATGTGCTCTTGCATGCTCCAGCATATCCTTCTGGATCTGCTCAAGCAGCTCTGCAACCTTTGTTTCCAGATCATCTAAAGAGCACTCGATCTTTTCTCTTGTATCACGACGGACCAGAACACACTTGTTGGCTTCCATATCCTTCGGGCCGATCTCAACACGAACCGGAATACCTCTCATTTCGCATTCAGCGAATTTCCAGCCCGGACTCTTATCTGTATCATCTACTTTTACACGGAAGTTGGATTTCAGACGGTCACGCAGCTCATATGCCTTATCCAGGACACCTTCTGCCTGCTGGCGGATCGGAATGATGCAGACCTGTGTCGGGGCAACTCTCGGCGGAAGCACCAGTCCGTTGTCATCTCCATGTACCATAATGATCGCACCGATCAGTCTTGTTGTCATACCCCAGGATGTCTGATGTACATACTGCAGCTGGTTATTTTTATCTGTATACTGGATACCAAAGGCTTTTGCAAATCCATCGCCAAAGTTGTGGCTTGTACCGGACTGCAGGGCTTTTCCATCGTGCATCAGTGCTTCGATCGTATAAGTAGCTGTTGCACCGGCAAATTTTTCCTTATCTGTCTTGCGTCCCTTGATGACCGGAATTGCCAGAACCTGTTCACAGAAATCTGCATATACATTCAGCATCTGGATCGTTCTTGCTTCTGCTTCTTCCTCTGTCGCATGTGCGGTATGACCTTCCTGCCATAAGAACTCACGGCTTCTCAGGAACGGTCTTGTTTCCTTCTCCCAACGTACAACGGAACACCACTGGTTATATACCTTTGGCAGATCACGATAAGAATGGATCTCATTTTTATAGAAATCACAGAATAAAGTCTCGGATGTCGGTCTGACACACAGTCTTTCCTGCAGTGGCTGCAGTCCGCCATGTGTTACCCATGCAACTTCCGGTGCAAAACCTTCTACATGATCTTTTTCCTTCTGTAATAAACTCTCCGGAATAAACATCGGAAGATATACATTTTCTACGCCTGTTTCCTTAAATCTTGCATCCAGCTGGCTCTGGATCAGCTCCCAGATCGCATATCCTGCCGGTTTGATTACCATACATCCTTTTACGCTTGTGTAGTCGATCAGCTCTGCTTTCTTAACTACATCTGTGTACCACTGCGCAAAATCCACATCCATCGCAGTGATCGCTTCTACCATTTTCTTGTCTGCCATTTTTCTTTTCCTTTCTTTTCTCCACATTCATAAGGGGTGGTACGCCTCTTCCGTCCCATAGGGACCGGAATTCCGGCGGTACCACCCCACTTAGTGTCTGACACTCTGCTTTTTTACCCATAACGCCGGGCTGCGCCTGCTTTCACAGGAAGCTCCGAGGCAGGTTCCGCTCTGCTGCGTAAGGATCTCTCACCAATGATCCTCTCTCTTTGACGTGCGCTGACCGTACTAATCCTCTTCTCAGCCTGATTAAATCTTTATTTCTCCTGCATTTTCGCAGAACAATTCTAAACTGATTTTAGGAAACTGGACGAGCTTTGTCAAGTGTTGGCTTTACATTTTTCACAAACACTCCAAGCAGTACCCAGTACAGCGGTGCCAGAACAACCATGGAATCATTGGCAATGCCGGTGAAAAGATAAAAGACAATAAGACACTCTATACCCTCCACATATGTATGATCCGTTTGCTTCTCCACACCTTTTTTTAAATTCCTGTATCGTTTCCTTCTATATTTTATGCCAGCTCCTATTGGCAGGCATAAGAAGAATACAAGTGATAACACGCCCGTCTGCACAGCAATCTGCAAATACATGCAGTGTGGCTTTGTTATAATTTCAGAGAAAAAACCATATCCCTGTGCTGCTCTTGCTACATAATCGTTTTGCGGAAACTGCAGCATAAACGTATCCGGTCCGCTTCCGATCAAAATCTTGTTTTTCAGAAGCGGTATTGTCCTGCTCCATATGTATCCTCGATCCGTAAACCAATGCTCTTTCCCTTTAAAGCCTACTGAAGGGGCGCTTATCATCTCATCCGGTTTTCCCCATATATTAATATATGTATACTGATCATCTACCACATCCGTAAAAAGCCACCGTATATCATTATGAAAAACTGCCATATAGGGAACTCCATCTTTATAATAGCACTGCAGATAAATATCCTGTCCCTCCATTGTTTCGGGCCAACAGATCTGTCTTTTTTCATCTGATACAAGTTCCAGTTCTGAACCGTCTTTGGCAAAAACGTGTGGATATAACGATTTACCCTCTTTTTCCATGCAAAGCGCATACGTTTCTCCATCCCAGATGATAGAAATGTGATCCCTGTACACCCGGATATCGGTCAGTTTATCCGTTTTTTCCTGCAAATCAAGAGATTCCGTTATTCTTTGTATTGTGTGCACGCCAAAGGCACTATCATAAATAAAGTATCCACATCCAATTACAGCACTTACGGCCAGTAAATATAATACTTGTTTGCTTTGTTTCCGGAACAAAGCTTCTGCTACACGCCAGATCATTACTGCGATCATACACAAAATTGCACTTTTGGATCCGCTTCCTATCAGACACACTAACGAAAGCACAGACGCTGCCGCTGCATAAATGCGTTTTTTCCCCTCCCATTTTTCAAACAAAAAGATCCCCAGCAACAGGATCATTGCAAAATAAATGCCTGCATAATTGGAATTGTACAAAGTCCCACTTACCCGCTGGTAGCTCTCGCCCATGAATCCAAACACCATATGCCCGGCCAGTTCTTTATACTGATGACCCACAATTATGTTTCGGAACAGGGATGTGCTTAATATTTCTCCGCCTAAAATCTCTACTATACCAAATACACTTTGCAATATCCCTGCTGTCAGCATTGTCATACAGATACATTCCATATCCTTCTCACTTTGAACAACGATATAACTGTATACTGCCACAATCACATAAGCAAGCAGTACCCACATTCCCTCATACTGCTCTATTATACCGTGCAGAGCAACGTCCTTTGATTTTGAAAAGATTGCAGATAAAATAACAACGATTCCATAACCACAAAGAGGAAGCAGGTATTTTACGTTACCTGCTTTCTCATTGCGTATCAAAATACGATCTATGATATTCAAAATCATGATAACCGCTATAACGAAAAGTACAACATTTTTTCCGTACAGAAAAAAGTCCGCTCTCCTGTTCATACTCTCCGGAAGCCATGAAAGATCACCCAGACTCGTATTTCTTATATGAAGCTTTACTATAAACGGAAGCAACAGGATTACCCCCATGATTGGGAGTAAATCCTTGTTCCATGTTTTTTGTTTCTTTTGTTTCTTCATTTTAAATTGCTTTTACTTTCAGTTTAATTCCTTTTTTCTTGAAAAGCTGTTTATATTTCTTTACTAATTTTTTAGGTACCTTGATCACACATTTTTTATTGACACCCTTAAAAGCAGACTTATCAATTTTCGGAACCTTGGTGCTCTTAATTGTAACGGTCTTCAGATCCTTACAATTCTTAAACGCATTTTTCTCAATTGATTTTGTCGATTTTCCGATTGCTACGGTCTTCAGCTTCTTGCAGCCTTCAAATGCACTGCTGCCAATTTTTTCGATTGTTGCAGGCATCTTGACTGTCGTAACCTTCTTATTGTTTTTGAAGCTCTTTGGCGCAACACTTGTTACTTCATATTTCACGCCATTGCTTGTTACCGTTGCAGGAATGGTAACTGTCTTTTTCTTCTTTTCCGCCTTTGTCTGTCCTGCATATTCTACAGACGGGCTTTCACTGTTTGCATCTGTTACCTTGTACTTACCGGTTCCTTTTTCTGCCTGTACTACCGTACCCTTCTTCTCAGGCTGGACGACCGGAGCCTGTGATGGCTTTGGAGTCTCTGTCGGCGCCGGAGACGGTTTTACTGCAGCTGCTTTTACAGTAACAGTCATCTTCTGCATCGCATTACCATCTGCCGACTTACAGATTACATCTGCTTTTCCGGCCTTTACTGCTTCCACTGCTCCGTTTGCAGATACCTTCAATACAGAAGAATCGGAAGAAGAAAATTCTACTTTTGCGTTTGTTGCTGTATATTTATTTAATGTATCAATTGCAGCCGTCACCGTTGTCTTTTGTCCAACTGTTAAAGCTGTTGCTCCATTCAGTGTTATTTTCTGGACATATACGGTTTCCGGAACACTCTTTACCAGAATGATTGCATCACTATCGGCAAAAGTATCTGTCATATTTTTCTTTTTGGGTGATTTTGTGGTCAGATTATTATCTGTCAGTGTATAAACATCTGTTATTTTATAAAAACGTTTACCACTGTTTAATGCTGCAATACGGTCTGCTACCTTATCTCCCTCCTGGAATTCAACACACTCCTGGTCATATCTTCCATACCAGTCATCTTCATCCATCCAGCTTACGTTATACCCGGTGTCATTTAACAGCCAGGTATCATTTTTATTTTTAAATCCGGTTGCATCTATATGATAAATGTGCGCCGAATCGGAGTAGACTTCTCCGCGTAAAGGATTCCACTCATCATCCCACTCTGCCGACACACTGATCGTACCGCCCGATGCAATAAATGCCATATATCGGTCATAATCCCAAACAGGGCTCTCCTTGTATTTCTCCATTGAAATCGTATAGTTCTGATCCTGCAAAACATCAAAACTTATATCTTCTCCCTGATACCTATAATAATATGCGATATATTCATACTGTCCGTTCTCTAATTCTACTTCATCATAATTGTCCTGCGCCAGAGCATACAATTCAGAATTCCATGGTTTCTTTGTCCGGATTCTGCAAAGATATCTGCCTTCTTCCGGAGCAGTAAAGGAATAGGACTGCGCATTGCCTGTCACTTCCTGCGTATGCTGGATTCCCAATGAAAGAGTGACGTTATCACAGGAGACTTTCCGGATCTCCAAGGTTACATCTGAACACTCCTCAGATAAATTGGCAATCGCTTCTATATAAGGACTTTTTTTCTGAAGTGCTTTCCCCTGTACACGGACATAAGTTCCTTTATCTGTAACTGTTAATTTTTTTGTATACTTATTATTTTGGTACCAGACAAGTCTGATATTTTCCCCATCTTTTACCTTAAGGTAGTAGATACCTTTCTCTGCAAACGGGTTGTCATAGATACAGTTTTGGGAAATGCTCAGTTTATTTTCCCCTTCCTGCAGCTGATCTCCTTTTGCTGTAGGCTGTAACGTGATTTCTACTTTTCTGTCCTCACATGCATAGAAAGAGAAGAAATAATTCGTTCCTGCAGTCATATATATGGTAGAAACACCGTATTCGCCATTTGTCCATCTCCTAACGGACATCCCGTATAATGTCTGATCTTCTTCTCGATAGTTTTCTACTTCTATTACATCATCATCAGGCATATACATACTATAATAGCCGGTCTGATCCGGGGTATATTTCACCCATGTTTTTTCGCTGGTCAGCTGCAGCGTCATCTTATTCTCTGACGCTTTTACCTCATTTTTGATAAACTGCAGGTCATTCCCCGGATTATAGATGACATATTCACTTTCGCCGGCATCAAGCGTAATCCAAGATGACATTTGCTGCAATGTATTTCCTGCTTTTGCTATATAAACATCTGCGTTATCTGCAATCTCAAATAATGTCTTTTCTTTAAAATTTGTTTTTAAATGTACAAATTTTTGTTCCGCAGAGATGGAAAATGATGCTGCATCCGCATCCTCTACAGAAACATCTTCCGCACGGGATAACGTAACTGTCAGCTCTTCTGTATTATAATTACTTAATTGTATTAAATACTCTTTATCCTTCTCAAAATAATGCGCATAATTAGAAAAGCCTTCGTCATCTTCATCTGTCACACAATAAAAAGACTCTATAGACCCTCCGTCTGTCATCGTTCCGGTATTTTTATCGCAAATACTGTAGTTGCAGTTTGTCCAATTCGGCCACGCAGACTCTACCTGCAGCATGTAATAACCGCTTTCCACCGGTGCGAAAGACAATGTAACCATATTTGTATCTTCAATATCTAAGGTTGCTTTCTCCCCTTCTTTGATCTCAACATCACTATCGGCTGCTACATCATCAGCAGAAACAGTATCCCGGTCAATAGAGATACTTTCCTCTGCTTTCTCCTCAGTTTCCGGGATCTCCTGCCCGAACGTCAGATACTTGGACGGAACTTTCGTCTGCCCCTCAGTTTCAATTTCTTCGTCCCAGACATTGGTCCCCTTTTGCGGCATTGCATATGTTACTGACGGTACGGATATCGATGTAACAAGCATTGCCAGCGTTAAAACAAGTGCAATTCTCCTTTTCATACGTTTTCCTTCCTCTCTTTTTTCTATAAAAAATAGAGAATGCAACAAATGTCACTTTCTCTATCGTTTATCATTTAACTCATATTCTTTTCCATGCCGGTTTCTTTTTTCATTTCCTTACCCCTCCCCTATATTTTTAATAATACTGCCTCTAAAGGGATAAGTCAATTCGATTTTAATCTGCCCCATATTCTTTTTTTACCAGCTATTTTATATATCATCCTCGTTATTCTTTCATAAAAATAAGCAAGCACAAATGAAACAGCAATAATTTCCAACGAGCCGGCTGCCAATCTGATATATGGATTTTTACTTATTATATAGGAGTGTGACGCCGCATATGGTTCCTGAACCAGACCATGCACCAGATATACATAGTAAGTCAGATCAGCAAGACGTTTTACAATTTTCTGTATATTCTTATCTTGTATTATCCGTGAATTACTCCAGCATACCAGTACATAAACAGCAACACACATACAGATTCTTGTAATACATAGTCCATACAGGCTTGTATTTACACCGGGCAGATATAATGTTTCATAAGTTGAAACACAGGCTGCTGCAATGCCTGCACCTGCGAAATACCATTTATATCTTTTTAAACTTACAATATTATCAATCAGATAACCGATCAAAAAGAAGGACAATGTATCAAAAAAGGGATTCGCCGCAGTATAAAATACATTTCCAAAATACTCATTTACCGTGTTCATTACAATATATACAACAATACTCAGCAAAAATAATAACTTATATTTTTCTTTCATATCATAAAACATATAATAAAAAAACGGAGCTGCAAGATAAAATCCTATTACCGCGTATACAAACCAGTCGTATACCTCTCCATGTCTCAATCTGGAAATATATTCTGTTATTGTGTATCCCTGCATCATGTTGATCATGCAATTTATGACCAGATATGGCACAACAATTTTTACAAAGCGTTTGCAATAATATGCCGAAACATTTCCGTCGAAGTACTCCAGTGCAAACTTGCCGCTCAGCATAAAAAACAATCCGTTATTTACCATGGTCAGATTATCAACAACAGCCATTCCCTGCTGACACGAAGCATCCAATACAACAGCATCAAAATGATGAATGATCACAAGAATACAGGCCAGTATACGAAGCAGTCCATAGGAAGTCTGATACCCTTTTCTTTCCACTATCATATAAATACCTCCACCAATGCTACTATTCCTGCCAAAACCGGTAATATTGTAATCTCCTTTTCCGGTCTCCTTTTTCCGCATAAAAGACAAAAGATCCCCAACATTGTGATGCATTTAAATATAAAATAAAAATCTTCCATCTGTGAAGCATCCGGATAGCAGAAATACTCCAGTTCCAGGATAACAATGGAAAGAATCCAGCAAATGATTCCTGCCGTTTTCTCTTTCCTTGTCCATGCAATATGCAGCAGTAACCACCCTGCCAATATATATCCCCAGATATTCAAAAATGGATAACAGGCTATTTTTATCGTGATATTTCCGAATATTTCAATTGTGAAGAATGTAAAATATCCCAATATAACAAACAGGAGACTACGTTTCATTTTTTCATTCAGATGCACAAGCATACAAGACAGAAACGGGACAAATAGTGCAAATATCAACAGTTCATACCACCTGCTGGCACTATCCGATAAAGGGCCTGCCAGAACAGTTCGTACATACCGATAACAATACCGGATCGAAATATGCACACCATTTTGAAGCACATAGCAGATTCCCTGAGAAAGCAGGCAGGTAAAGAAACAGAGCAGCAGTTCCTTTTCGTACTGCCTTTTTCCCTGACTGAATATTTCTAAAAGGCGATATCCGTAAAATACAAGAACCAGACTTGTTATCCCCTTTAGTACAATAAAGAGTCCTGACAGGGAATGAAACATGGTTTCATCTCCTTTAAAGGAAATCAGAAATATGCAATATATGATTGCTAACAATATTTGTGCCACCGGAATTCCATGTAATATAACCGCTTTTTTTCTCAAGATATTTTTCCTCTTCCAGTCATTTTGCCGCTATCTACTGATTGAAACAAGATGCCAGACAAATGACCGAAAACATTGCTGCCAATTTGACAGATCCGCTTACCAGGCTCCGCTTTGAAGGATCCAGTTCCCGAACCAAAAGATAACTTTCCAAAATCAGAACAATCCACAATGGATAAAAGGTTCGATTGCCCGATGCATATACAGTAGGAGAAAAACCCATTACAAACCGGGAAGCCAGCCCCAAAAGCAATAACAGGACTCCCCAGATTCTTTCTTTTTCCGTAAGCGCCAAAAAAAGATCGATCAAACCGGTAGTAAGGATAAACGCAAAAAATAACAGCGGAATCCATCTGTTTCTTAAATCATAATTACATAGATTGATAACACCATACTCCTGCACGGCCGTGGTTATATTGGTTATTTGCGGAAACAGAATCTCTGATATCGGATACAACGGGCCAAGCAATACCGAACAGCCAAACGGGATACATCCCAACAAACGTTTTTCCCCGGAATTCCGGTTCCATAAGACAAGACACAGTATTCCGGAAAATAAGAGCCATATAACATCTCCCTGAAAAAGCAGATGTGCCATTGTTGTCGATACGCCGATATCTATTTTCTGCAACGGCGTAAGCATAGAAAACTCCGGAAAATATTTGGTAATCGATACTGTGACTCGATTTGTGCCACCGGGTCCGAATTTCATATATAAAAGTTCTGTTACGGAAATCAGTATTAAGAAATAAGGATACCAGCCTCTTTTTCCCTCTCTCCATTTTTTTATTCCTATCAGACATAAAAGCCCGGTAACTACAATAGCCATCTGCTCCATATTACAGGAAAAAAGAAGACAGAGCAGTCCAAATATTTTCCAGCCCCAACCCTTTTTCTCATATAAAACGATGTAAATCAGCCAGACAGCGAATGTTGCAGGCCAGACATAATAAATACAAGTAACGGAAAATCCCGCATCAAGGAATGTATCATACGGTATCATAAATAACATAGCTGCAAATAAAGCCGTCCCCTCTTTACCCAGACAGAGTATTTTCTGAACCCCTGCCAGCAATCCCATCAGGAAAACAATATTTATGATCTTAAAAAGAACCATAGGAAAATGCAAAATTATAACAGCAGTCATGTCTATTAAAACCCGATTGCTCCATAATCTGAAAAAATAATCGAAAGTCTGTACCAACGTGTTTTCATTTAACATAGTGATATAAAAGTCTTCATCTCCCGTTAAAGACTGCACACACATTTCGACCAACAGCCAAATACAACCAACCAGCAGAATAATCTTCCTTTCTTTCACCCAATCTTTCACTTTAGTTGTCATCTAAGAATCCTTTCCTACATATATCTCCATATGCGTCAGAACACCCTCTGTGTTGACGCCGCGATCCAGATAACACAACTGATATTTTTTATGCTCCAGATCTACTTGTCTTTTATTTATCCTGCCAAAAAAACCGAAATGAGAAATGGGTGAATATTTTTCTTTCTTATCCTCTCTTTCACTTAGTTGTGTCGGTATTTCATAAACTATACCCGTTTCCAAGTCAAGCAAGGCAAGTGAACTGTTGATTGGCCTTTCCACATCTCCATACCAATAAAAATAACCGGAGAGAAATAAAGCTTTTTCTGTTTCCCTCGTCTCTTCTATTTCATAACATGCATTTTCATTTACCAGATAATCTGTAATATCAATTGAGTGAACAGTGTTATATTCTCTCGTACGAAGTACTACATACATTACGAATATAGCTAATACTGTCATGTATATTAAAATAGTTTTCTTTTCCTTCATCTGATTGCTCCCCAAACTGCTTTTACCTTTCTTTTCAAACTTACAGTCTTATTCTCTATTACCTGCACACCATAGCAGAACATCATACTATAAATTGGTAAAAACGGAATCAAATATCTGGATCTTGCTTCAAATAAAATATTAAATAAAACAATTCCCCATATTGTTAATGCTATCATCATCTGCTCTGGTGTATGATTTCGATCAATTGACAAAATTCCACTTCCCGCAACCAGTAAAAGGATGAACCAAATTCCCTGTACACCATATTTATAAACGTCATAATTTGTTCCATTAATATAATAAATATTTCGCATAACGGAATGCCTGGATAAATCAAAATTCAGGAAATTCATTCCACCTTCCCCACCCCAGAAAAAATTTCCCTCACTGTGAATCATGCAACTTTTATTCCATACGTGATGTAAATATCCATTTACCCCTTTTTGTTTTAGTCTGGTCTTTAGTACATCCAGATTTTTCCTCTGTCGACTTGATACATCTTTTTCACTTTGAGAAACTTCATAATCCTCCTGCGTATAAACTCCTCTGTTATCATTTGCTCCCATCATGAGATAATGGGTATATGTCATTCTTCTACTCTGATCCAATTCATACCATGGTTGTATATTTATAATTCCGTTCCAAATGATCTGTAACAGTAGACAAACAGCCAAAAACAGAAATAGTTGCGTTCCATACTTACTGTCTTTTTTTCTTCCACTTTTAATTCCCAGATAAAACCATCCTGAAATACTCACAATAAGAACTGTGGGCTTTATCCACATACCCATCATAGTAACTATTGCAAGGATCCAGATCATTTTGTTGTTTACTTCCTCATTTTTTACTTTTTTTATACCCAGCTTCAGATATTGATAACATAAAAATATAGTAAATGGCATACTGATAACATCACTGTACGGAATCACAAGCCAAGGGGAAAATACAAAAACAAGTATAAAAAAGAGTAATCCCATACCGGTCTCATTTTTATAAAACAGCAATCTCAGTGCACAATATAAATAATACATTGCAATCTGAATACAAATGAGATTCACTCCCGCAGCTACATGGTATGCTCCGATAATTGATTGCACTTGTAACAGCCGAAATAACGCACGATAAAAAAGCACCAGAAATAAATTATTCGGATATACCGATAGATAATGATTACTCTCCTCTATCAGATCTGATCTAAATGCAGCATTTATAACTGCACCACAATCCCATCCTACCTCAGAAACCAACTGTGAAATCATAAAAAGCTGAATACATCCAACTACTACTGCCACAATCCCATAAGAAATTTTCCAATTCTTTCGGTACCATATGGTCGTCAACGCTAATAAAATGCAAAAAATCAATCCTGCCCCAACAATACTTTTTAATTGTTCTTTCTCTGCATATTGCAACCAGCTTTTGTTACAGATTGTATTGTTCACTGTACACATCATCAAAAAAAGAGAAAGAGATAAATAGACCAAACTGCATAGATTTCTCTTCTTTTTCATCGTGTATGCCTCCTTTATAATCATTTATAAGTCATAAATAAGCGTTTATAAGACTTTAGGGTATACAAACCCGATCGTATGAAATTCAATGCAACACATTCCCATTATAGCTTCTTATACTTCTGTATATAATCATATATAGGACGCGTATAATCATTTATAAGACCATTATACATTACACTATAAATAAAAAAGGTAGGTATACTATGGTTGAAATTGGATCGAAACTAAAAGAATTAAGATTAAACAAAAATTTATCTCAGAGACAGGTTGCTGAACTGGTGGGTATATCCAAAGCAATGATTAGTTCCTACGAATTAAATGCAAGAGAACCTTCTCTTACCACATTAATGCGCCTCTCTGCCCTGTATCATGTTTCTGTAGACTCCCTTTTAGGATTAGAAAAGGATGATGTCATCAGTACAAAAGGACTTAATTCCAAGCAAATCGCTGTGGTTCAATCTATGATTGATGTACTGAGAGATAAGTAAATAGTGTATAATGTCTTTTTTTATTATAAATAGTTCACGGAAGTATGTCAACGCTTTTAAGTCATGTGTAATCTATTATAATACTCTGATTTTTGTTTATGAGGTGACAGCCTTATTTTGACAACAAAAAAATCCCAACCACTTTACAAGTGGTTGGGATTCTCAGTTTCTGATTAGTCACATGTATATGGCATCAGTGCAACGTGACGTGCTCTCTTCACTGCAACAGTAAGAGCTCTCTGATGCTTTGCACAGTTTCCTGTGATACGGCGAGGAAGGATCTTTCCTCTTTCAGATACATATCTTTTTAATTTATTGACATCTTTGTAATCGATTGTGTTATCTTTTCCACAAAATACGCAAACTTTTTTTCTTCTGCGCATGCCGCCTCTTCTCTTCATTGGAGAATCAGCTTTGTCTGCCTTATTATAAGCCATGATATTACCTCCATTTGTCTGTTACATTCTAACTAAATGGCAGTTCTTCAATTCCGTCCGGGATATTCATGAAACCGTCATCGGCAGGCATTGGAGCAGGTGCAGCACTCTGTCCGGCATTGGCATATCCGCCATCACCCTGCTGTGCATTTTTGCTCTCTGCAAATTCCTGATTTTCTACAACAACATCTGTTGTATAAACCTTGACGCCATCCTTATTGGTATAGCTACCTGTCTGGATTCTGCCTTCTGCTACGATCTTGGTTCCTTTGTGGAGATATTTCTCTGCAAATTCGCCATTTCTGCCAAAGGCAACGCAGTTAATAAAATCTGCTGTCTGTCCATCCTGACTGTTACGATTAAATCTACGATCCACTGCGAGAGAATATCTGGCAATCGCCATTGGTTGATCTCCCTGTGTATATCTGACTTCCGGATCTCTTGTTAAACGCCCCATTAGAATAACTTTATTCATATTTTTCCTACTTTCTTTTTATGCCTCGTCCTGTCTTACGCACAAAAATCTAACGATGTTTTCCATAATACGAATGTTATCTTCGATTTCTGCTGGAGCAGTTGGCTCTGCGTCGAACTGGATGAAATAGTAGAAAGCTTCTTTCATATGCTGAACTTCGTAAGCAAGTCTTCTCTTACCCCATTCATCAATGTTAGTAATCTGTCCACCGAATCTTTCGACATAAGCTTTTACTTTATCAATAGTAGCAGCTCTTTCATCGTCTTCGATTTTCGCACTCACAGCAACGGCTAATTCATATTTGTTCATGCTTGTTTACCTCCTTTTGGTCTCTGGCCTCTGCCCGAAGCAGAAGCAAGGAATTATTTTATATCACAGAACCCTATGATACCATAAGGAGGCAGGCTTTTCAAGCCTTTTTTTGCAGGTCTTTCGTGTTTTTTTCGACCAGTTTACGTGCTATCATGATCTGATGTCCGCATCCCTGACACTTCAACCGGAAATCCGCACCTACCCTCAGGATTTCCCATTGTCTGGAACCACAGGGGTGCTGTTTTTTCAATGTAACAATATCGCCTACCTGATATTCCATGTTTTACTCCATTCCGATTTTTATTTTAGTGCTTTTCTACATTGCTTTCTAAACGGATTACCTCACCCGGATCTTCGATAATACCTCTCCGATGCTGTCTGTAATGATCAGATCTGCCATCGAATCGCGCGCGGTTTCGCTTTTATTGATCAAAACCAGCTTATTTCCGTTATAATAATCGATCAGTCCTGCGGCAGGATAGACTACAAGTGAAGTTCCTCCGATGATGAGCATATCCGCTTCCCGGATCGCCTGCACTGATTTTTCGATTGTTTCCTGATCCAGCCCTTCTTCATATAACACTACGTCCGGCTTGATCACACCACCACATTCACACTTCGGAACACCCGTGCTGTTTAAAATATACTCCGCGGTATAGAATTTTCCGCATTTCCGGCAATAGTTCCGTAAGACACTGCCATGCAGCTCATATACCTTCTGGCTGCCCGCAGCCTGATGCAGACCATCAATATTCTGCGTAATGACTGCTGTCAGCTTTCCCGCTTTTTCCAGCTCTGCCAGCTTTTTATGGGCAGCATTCGGCTTTGCGGAAAGGCAGAGCATTTTATCCCGGTAAAATTTGTAAAACTCTTCCGGTTTTCGCAGGAAAAATGTGTGACTGAGTATCGTTTCCGGCGGGTAATCATATTTCTGATGATAAAGCCCGTCCACACTTCTGAAATCAGGAATCCCGCTTTCTGTTGAAACACCTGCTCCACCAAAAAACACAATTCTTTTACTTTCATCGATCATCTGCTGCAATACTTCTATTTTGTCCACTTAAATCGCCTCTGTTTCCTTTTTCAAAATATTGCTTCGTTTATGTCGTTTTTCAATATAAAGATCAACATCTGCCTTATCCATCAGATCCTGCAGATCAACCTGATCGGAGCACTTAAACACACATGCACCGACACTCATGCTGATATAGTATGGCTTTCCGTTCTTTTCATTCTTTTGTTTTGTGATCTCCACAATACGGGCACGGATCTTCTTCGCCGCATCCTTATCATCCGTAAAGGTAAATGCTGTGAATTCATCTCCGCCGAATCTGCCTACGATTCCGCTGTCTCCGAATGTCTCTTTCAGAATATCTGCCAGTGTCTTCAAAGAGAAATCCCCTTCTTCATGTCCGAACTGGTCATTGATCACCTTCAGATTATTCATATCAGCATAAATGATAATTGCCTGTTTATCCAGATTTGACGGATGCATTACCTGATGCTGCACCGTTGTCAGGAATCCTCTTCTGTTGTAAATCTGTGTCAGCTCATCTGATTTTGACATTTCATCCAAAATCGCATTGCTTTCCTTGATCTGCACAAGGCTTTCCTCAAGCTGCGCCGTAATATCTTCTTTATTCTTCAGAAGCTCCAATGTCTTCACAGCAGAGCTGATCTGATAACTGATCGGCGTTGTATAATGCATATAGGCTTCTTCGATCTCACTGATCAGCAGGCCATACTGCTCTAATGTCGAGAACAGCAATGTCACGATAACCGTAGAACGGTGTTCCTGTCCTTCAAAGAAATGCGTGATCAGATTTTTCATCGGAAATTTCTGCTTGCCCGCTTCCTGACAGACAGCCTCTCCATCATGCATATACGCTTTTAATAATATATTTTCCGGCATTTTGAAGTTTTCATTCTGCCGGTACACAACTTCATTTTCAAACAGACACAAGTATGCTGTTTTGAAATACAGATGATCCAGCTTATCCATAATCGTAAAATATGCTCTGTCGTCACCAATCTCATAGTCGAGCATATCTCTTGTAAATGTGGTAGAAATATAATTCAAAAGAAGTACATCGCTCTTATCCGCATCCGCTTTCTTCTGGATATATTCCGTTGTATCCTGATAAACGCCAAAATATGTTTCACACAAACGGCGTATGATATCCGGATCTGTAATTACAAGCTTCATGCAGTCGTAAATATAATCAAGCACATGGAACATCTTGGATACAGAGGTATATGGCTGCAATTCCATTCTGCACAGCCTGCGCATCTTTCTTGCCAGTTCATCCAGATCTTCCTCGGATGCCCCATTATCAGAAATATGATCCTGAATAAAGGAAATGTATTCGCGTAATTTTGTTTTAATGTGCTGCACACCTGTTGTCTGGTCTTTTTTCTCAAACAGATATCTGTGCAGATTATCCAACAATTCCTGCGTCTCCATCGGATTAAAGATATTTTTCTCATCCGCTGAAAAGCCTGTAAAATCTTTACGTCTGCATCCACAGGACTCTCTGTAGATCGGGGAAGATTCTACGGTCACATCATGTACTTTACCGGACAGGATATCCTGATAATGCATAACCGCCTGATAGCCAAGCTGCATCGGATCTGCATTTACGGTTGAAAGATTTGGTTCCAGTGTCAGTGCACAGGCAGAATTGTCAAATCCCATGACGGAGATATCGCGTCCGACACGAAGTCCCATCTCCTGAAATACTTTATATCCGCCGATTGCCATCATGTCGTTTGCAAACACAACTGCATCCAGATCCGGATTCCGGCGCATCAGGTCTCTGACGATTTCCTGACTGTATTCTGTAAAATTGCCATATACTACGCGGTCTTCCTGATAAGTGATCCCATGATCCTTCAGGCATTTACGATATGTATCCAGACGCTGCATCGCATCATCGCTCGTCATTGCACCGCTGACAAATCCGATCCTTCTGCATTTATGCACTTCGATCAGATGGGAAATGCCTTTGTAAAATCCGGAGCTGTTATCAAAACATACACTCGGATACCCCTCTATTTTGGCTGAAATGGTAATGATATTATTCCCTTTAAACTGTCTGAGAAATTCTGTTTTTGTTTTAAGATCCACATTTCCGGCGATCGTGCCCATGGAAATCAATATTGCATCATATTCGGAAGCTGTTGCGTAGGAAAAGAGACTGTTGAAATGGTAATCATATTTCGTACGATACAGATCAAAATTATGGGCTTCCAGATATCGCCCCGGAAATATAAATAAATTCGCATCTAATTCCTTGGCAGCTGAAACTGCGCCTTCACACAGGGAACGCGTATACCCATCCTCAAATTCGCTGACAAGCAATGCAATATTTAACCTCTTTTTATCCATTCTGCCACCTCTTACTTCCCACACGAGTTTACATGTAGTATAATTATAATACAATGCATGACTTTCTTCAACAAATTCTATGCACTTTGAATGATAAATTGTATACAAATTGCAGAAAGGAGACCTATGTCTACCAATCGTCAGATTATTCTTGCCTCTGCTTCTCCCCGCAGAAAAGAGCTACTAAAAAACATATTCCCGACTTTTCAGATTATACCTTCCTCCAAAGAGGAAGAAACCATATTTCATACCCCTGAAGCATTCGTCATGGATCTTTCCCATACCAAGGCAGAAGATATCATGCAGCAGCTGATCTTGCACGATTCCAATACTTCTTTGACCGATTCGGCTCCTGATGCATTGGCATCTCCCTGTCTTGTAATCGGCGCAGATACGATCGTCTGCTACCGAAATCAGTTATTGGGGAAACCTGCGGACATGGATGCTGCAAGAGCCACATTATCGGAGCTTTCCGGGCATACGCATCAGGTCTATACAGGTGTTACGCTCTTTTGGAATACAGATGCACAGATCATGCAGCATTCTTTCGTTTCCTGTACCAATGTTACCTTTGACCGGATTTCCCCTACGGAACTGACAGACTATCTCACCGCAAGGGATTCTTCTGGAAAATATCCATGGGCAGATAAAGCCGGTGGTTATGGTATTCAGGAGGCTTTTGGTGCGAAATTTATTCAGAAGATTGAGGGAGATTATTTTAATGTCGTAGGGCTTCCGGTACATGAACTGTATGTAGCATTAAAGAAATTTGACTTGATCTGATTTAACTGCATTTCTTCTATATAAATAGCAAAATAAAAACAGCCCGTAGGCTGTTAAAAGAGGCGCCAACCAGATTCGAACTGGTGATAGAGGTGTTGCAGACCTTTGCCTTACCACTTGGCTATGGCGCCATATTTATTTTCTTATAAATAAAAAAATGACTCCGACGGGAATCGAACCCGTGTTACCGCCGTGAAAGGGCGATGTCTTAACCGCTTGACCACGGAGCCTTATTCTTTTGAGCTTTGGAACTGCCGCTCCGCTTTTCTTCTTTTGCTCTAGCTCCCCGAGCAGGGCTCGAACCTGCAACAACTCGGTTAACAGCCGAGTGCTCTACCATTGAGCTATCGAGGATTATTGTATAGGTTCTTTGTTCTGTAACAAAACTTCGTTTTGTTACTTGGCGGCAAGATCACTTCCCACTTCGTGGGCCCCTTCTTGTCGCAGGTCATACCTTCAAAACCGAATACTGAAATCTTTCTTTACATCGTATGCAAACTCGTTTGACTAATTCTTGATCGTTCATTTCTTACTGGATCGTTTCTTCTTTGTTTTTGACTAAATTTTCATTCTGTAACAGGCTTCGCCTGTTACTTGGCGGTAAGGGATCCTCCCACTTCGTGGGTCCTTCCTTACCGCAATGGATAAGCCCTCGACCTATTAGTACTTATCAGCTGAACACATTACTGTGCTTACACCTTAAGCCTATCTACCTCATACTCTCTAAGGGGTCTTACTTATTGGGATATCTCATCTTGAGGGGGGCTTCACGCTTAGATGCCTTCAGCGTTTATCCCTGCCAGACTTGGCTACTCTGCCATGGTGTTGGTCACCAACAGATACACCAGCGGTCTGTCCA
>NZ_JAHLPN010000015.1 GCF_018917935.1 Kineothrix sp. MSJ-39
CGCATAGTATAATTACTATTGGTATTGTTATTTAGTAGCATAATTAATTATACCAAAAAATCGCTCAGACCTCACGGTCCGGGCGATTTTTCTGTCAGGGGAGTTTTTTTACAGCCCCTGTATTACCTTCTGCGGTATACCAAAGGAAGTTGATCACGTCTGCCGGATCAAATATGAAGCCCAGCCAGTCAAGAAGTTCGTGTCCTGCACGGCTGAAGTAATCCTGTGCGCAGAGTCCGAATGGATCTATAAGGTTTACCGGATTTCCCTGTACATAGCTGTATTTGTTCAGAGACTGGCTGTCTGTGATGCTGCCATCTATGATGTCTCTGTTGATAAAGCGTTTGATCTGCGGATTATAGTAACGGGCTCTCATGTAATACAGTCCATTTGCACCTGTTTCTACGCCATATCTTCCATTATACAGGAAGCGGAGGTTTTCTGATCGTATGACTGCAGTCTTGTCCCCTACGGGATCTCCGTCCGCATCATAAATACCGGTAAGTTCACCGTAGGTTCCGTAAGCGATCCTATAGACAAGGTCGCCATCTGCATCTGTGATCGCTGTTGTACTGCCGATATGGTTGTAATGGTAGTACCGCTTTTCTGTATCACTGCCTTTGGCTTCTTTTCTGCTGTCGCTGATGAGACCGTTTCCGTATGTGTAGGTTATGGTTGCGGTTTTATACAATTCTGCTTTTTATAATACATTTCTGTACTATCAGAAGTAGAAAGCATCTATATATGAGGCTAAGCAACATAACGACATATGAACTGATATAGCACTTATATAGAAAAATAAAGCCCATCCTTGTTCAGGTAACAGCCGCCAAGTAGCTCTAGGTGTTTTGATTCAGTTTTTGTAAACTCACGCAACCGGTGCACATTCGCCATCCGGGCTCAGGTGCACCTTGTCCGTACTTCCTTGTACGGACATTGCTGTTACCCATACAAAACACTAAGAGCTTCTAGGGCGGCTGTTGATTCACAAGGCTGGATCTTTATTTTAATATACAATAAATAGTACCATATATTAATAAATATTTATTCTGTCTCTATTTCATAAGACTTGGCAAGTATCCAACCAAACATGCCATATGAAGAATATATTTTTATATATTTATACTCATTCGTTTTTAAAAATTCCATTAATTCCTTCTCAGTTTTATAATTAATAGGCCAACAATAGCCCTTCATTTTTATTAATTCTTCTTTATTCTCTCTAAAAAAGACTTCTATTTCACATTCTTGAATATCATATATTATATTGTAATTAATAATACATTTAAATGAATGAGTTAATACTTCCGAAAACTTAAGTTTACCCTGTTTCTTTCTATCATTATTATATGTTTGAATAACAATATATCCTTCCTCTAAATTCACATTGTATGCTACTATACAATCGTCATGCATTTTTTCCTCCTACTGTCTTGGTGGTTTCAGGGTCCAATCCCACATATGGATATGAGGGAATTCATGGGTTCCATCATCCGTATGATTAAAATCAATATCCATTTGAGCCCTTCCATCCTCACCATAATATCTTCTTTGTTTAACACTTCCATCAGGATTTAGCAAATCAGCAGATGAATTGGGCACTTCACTCGTTGCCGGCAAACTCGATGCCTCCGAATCAGATACTATTCTATGATTATTTAATGGTTGCCCATTGTTTATTGCATTATCTATACTAGATTTAGTGCTACTCTTTATCCCCTTCTCCGTAGCTTCCTTAGCTGTTTTCTCTGCAGTTTCCTTCGCCGTTTTCTCTGTAGCTTTCTCTGCTGCTTCCTTAGCTGCCTTTTCTGCACCTTTTTCGGCGGCTTCTTTTCCGGCTTCTTTCGCCAGTTTTTTCTTCGCAGCCTTCTTTGCTGCTTTCTCTGTGGCATTCTTGGCGGCTTTTTCGGTTGCTTTCTGGGCAGCTTTCTTTCCGGCTTTTATGGCTTGCTTGGTTCCCTTGGCTATGAAGCTTCCTGCCGCCGGTACGATGGCTACTGCGGTGGCTGCTGCCATCGCTGTATTTCCTTCGGCAGTATACCAGAGGAAGTTGATCACATCCGCCGGATCAAATATGAAACCCAGCCAGTCAAGAAGTTCATGTCCTGCACGGCTGAAGTAATCTTGCGCGCAGAGTCCGAATGGATCTATGAGATTTACCGGATTTCCCTGTACATAGCTGTATTTGTTCAGAGACTGGCTGTCTGTGATGCTGCCGTCTATGATGTCTCTGTTGATAAAGCGTTTGATCTGCGGGTTATAGTAACGGGCTCTCATGTAATACAGTCCGTTTGCACCTGTCTCTACGCCGTATCTTCCATTATACAGGAAGCGAAGGTTTTCTGATCGTATGACTGCAGTCTTGTCCCCTACGGGATCTCCATCCGCATCATAAATACCGGTAAGCTCGCCATAGGTTCCGTAAGCGATCCTATAGACAAGGTCGCCATCTGCATCTGTGATCGCAGTTGTACTGCCGATATGGTTGTAATGGTAGTACCGCTTTTCTGTATCACTGCCTTTGGTTTCTTTTTTGCTGTCGCTGATGAGACCATTTCCGTATGTATAGGTTATGGTTGCGGTTTCCTTGTAGGTCAGCAGATGTTTTTCACTGATCGTTTCGGTCAGGAGCTGGCTGTATGTCGTTTCCTTATCCGTCACAAAGGTATGACGGATATTGGCTGTCTCTTCTGTCAGTCTGGTATTTTCTGCATCATAGGTATAGGCTGTGACTGTTCCGTCTGCAGCTTTTGTCTCTATAAGACGGTTTCTGCAGTCGTAGGTGTAATCTCCCATCTCGCCGTTAAGGGGGCCGTGAAGCATATTTCCACGTTCGTCATAGGTCACCTTTTCCCCATTGTAAGTAGCAAGCCTGTTGTCCTTGTCATAGGTCATGACTGCATGATCGGTATCTGCTGTATCTGCTGTTCCATCGATCTTTATGATATTGCCTGCGCCGTCATAGGTGTAGGTGTAGCTGCTCCGGATCGTTCCATCCGCATTTTTGTCCGTCTGTGCACTCAGACGGTCTGCTTTATCATAAGAATAGCTCTCTTCCGTTCCGTCTGCACGCTTGAGTCCCGTGCATCTGCCCTTTTTATCATATGTATAAGTATTTACACTGCCGTCCGGCTCTGTCACGGTAAGCAGATCACCGCACTTGTCATAGCTGTAACGGACGATCTCACCACCCGGATAGGTCAGGCTGATACGGTTTCCAAGCTCATCATAGCTGTAACTTACCGTCTTTCCGTTTGCATCCGTAACGGACGTGACACGGTTTAAGGCATCAAAACTTCTTTTGATCGTTGTTGTCCTGCCATTCTGCTGCTCCGTTACCTTTGTGATGTTACTGTTTGCATCATAAGTATAAGTGATCCTGCCAAGTGCATCCACTTTGGTAAGAATCCTGCCAAGTGCGTCATAGGTATAATCCGTCTTGGCATCTGCGGTTTTCTCACTTGCCAGAAGCCCCTGTGCATTGTAAGTATACTCTGTCTGTGTATCCGCTGCAGTTCTTACCCGGCTGATCCTGCCTGCACCGTCATATTGATAGGCTGTTTCATTTCCCAGAGGATCTGTCACCGATGCGATCTGCCTGTTCCGGTTGTATGCAATGCTGCTGATCCCCTGTAACGGATCTTTGCTCTCTTTCAGCATACCATCCTGCGTATAGGTATACAAGTACTCTGTTTCCCGTCCGCTGCCACAGGCTGTCCTGTGACGGATCAGATTATCCTGTGCATCATAGGTATAAGCTTCTTTTCCTGCTGCATCACTTGTCCCTGTCAGTCTGTTCAGGGCGTCATAGGTATATTCTGTAACATTTCCCATGCAGTCCGTTTTACTGATACAATCTCCGTAATCATCATATCTGTAGACCGTCCTGCTGCCTTCTGCATCTGTTGTGGTCAGGATATTTCCCGCTGCATCATAAGTATAATGGTTTGTGATCTTTCCTGCTTTGGTCAGTACAGACTGCTCTGTCATTCTGCCCGTCATATCATAAGTCATTTCCGTGACTGTGCCCATCGCATCTGTCCGTTTTATGCAGTTGCCGACCGCATCATAGGCATAGCTTTCACTATTGCCTCTGGCATCTGTCTGCCTGATCAATCTGCCATGGATATCATATGCATAAGTGATTCTGTTACCAAGGGCATCTGTCTGTTCGGTCAGATTTCCAGCCTTGTCATAAACATAGCTTTCGGTATTTCCGTCCTGATCAGTCACCGTACTTAACAGTCCGTCATTGGTATAAGTATACTGCAAAACTGTTCCGTCCGGATTTTGTTTTTTCAACATTTTCCCATATGTATCATTTGTATAGAAGGTTGTCAGACCATTTTCTGTTATGGAGGTAACATATCCATTTTTATCATACGTATAGACGGTATTAGCACTGACTGCATCGGATACTGACAAAAGCTGCCCCGCCGCATCATAGCTGCTCAGTTCTTTTTGTCCCGCTCTGTCTGTTTCTGTTACATTTCCTTCTGTATCATAGGCATATGTCGTTATAATGCCTGCTGCATCTGTTTTTTGGATCAGTCTGCCTGCCGCATCGTACTTGTAATGGATCTCCCTGTCATTTGTTTTCTCAGTTAGCAGCCTGCCTTCTGCATCATAGGTATATTCGGTCCGGATTCCTCTTGCATCTGTCTGCGAAAGCACCCGTCCCATCTGATCATATACACAGGCGGAAGTATTCCCGAGCGCATCCGTTGTCTTAATGAGATTTCCATATTGATCATAAGCGTATTTTGTACAGTTACCCAGTCTGTCTGTTACACTGGTCCTGTTTCCGTATGTATCATAGGTATAAGACTCTGTTCCAAGCCCTTCCGTTTCCATGCTGCGCAGTGTTCCATCCGGATTATATGTATAATGACGCACTTCTGAAAGGGCTGAGATATATTCGCTGATCCTGCCCTTTTCATCATAACGGTAGGTTCCGGCTGTTCCTTCCCCGGATGCAATATTGACCGGATTGCCATCTGTATCATAGCTGATCTGTGTCTGTTGTCCTGTCGCAGTTTCCTGCTTCGTCAGGTTTCCGTCTGCATCATAGGTATACGCTGTGGATTTTCCATCCGGCTCTATTTTCTTTACCAGCCTCCCTTTTTCATACACATATGAAGTTTCTGCCCCATCTTCGTCCGTTTCAGACAGAATAAGTTCAAAAAGATCGTAATAATAGATTCTGGCTGCTCCATCTCTTTTTTGGATTTCCGTCCTGCCTACGCGGGAAGTAGGTTCTGTGTAAGTAAGCTCTGCATATCTGTCATCGCCCGCCTCTTTCTGCCGGATCACTCTGCCTGCTTCATCATAGCTGTTTTCCACCAGAACAGTTCCCAATGAGCTGATTACAGTCAACATATGTCCTTTTTCATCATAGGTATAAGTCGTCAGATTTCCTTCTTCATTCCGGTAACCGGTAAGGCAGTCAGTTTCATCGTATGCAAAGCTTACGCTTCTTCCATAAGAGTCTCCGGCATTTACCAGCCTGCCATTTGTGTCATAGGAAAGTGTCACCGTTTCATCTGTTGTCCGGTTATGGATCGTAAGTGCTTCCTCGGTTCTTTCATAACTGATCTCCTGCCCATTCGTATCTTCTCTTTTATATAACACACCTTCTTTATCAAAATACCATTTATTTTCCTCGGAATCTGTCAGCAGATAGCTGCCATCTTTATCCTTCACGATCTGTACATGCGGATCGGCTTCCGATATATATTTTCCCGGATATGCATGATTCGGTAGACGTATAAGGGCTTCTGGCTGGCTTTCTTCTTCCTGCACTGCCATGTTGCTTTCCAGTTCTTCCGCCGCCATATAGGAAGCCCTTTCGAAGAACTCTTCTTTCGGATCCTGGGTATGCAGTACAATTTTTCCCTGTTTCTCGGAGATATAGTACTCATAGCTGTGACGGAAGCCTCTGCCTGCCTCTCCGATCTCATCAACCTTCAGGGAATCATAAGACAGATCTAAAAGACTGTCTCCCGCACTGTTTGTAAAGGCATGGATTTCCTGTGTGAACGCGCCTGTTGCCACATTGACCGGATCCCCGTAATAAATACTTCCATCCTCATTTACATACATCTTATGATTGGCAGACATATTTTGGATCGGAGCAATGATAAATGTAACACCCAGATTTTCACCTTTTAATATCTCTGCCTTTGTTTCTACCAGCTCCAGATAATGTTTTTCATCACTTGGTGCTATTCCCAGTTGCAGCATTCCGGTAACGCTTTGTCCGGGGCGTAAGATACCCACATCCAATATATCCTGCTCTCTGACCCGTGGAACAGCCGTACTCTCTGTTCCCTCTGCAATGACATACTGCTGTGCTCCTTCTTCCGCAGATCCAAATGTTGTCTTCACATTATAAAAATCATGGTCAGATCTGTTCTGCAGTGAAAAATAAATATAGGATTCTTCGTCATAAAAAACAGCACTGTCCGGCTGTACGATCATATACAGTCCTTCTCCCGCACTGACAGTTACATCCTGTTTTGCAACAAATTCCCGGTGGATCGGTACATGGAACGGCTCCATACTGGCACTGAAATCCGCCCGGATCTCATAGCTCCCGTTTTTATCTCCTTTTACGATCCAGCTTGCCAGTGCACATTCCTGTCCCTCTATGTCTCCAAACTCTTTTGTCATTGTCTGCCCGGATTTTGTTGCTGCAAGTGAGAGTCCCTCCGGCAGAGAAAGGGTTGCGGAGGACTGTGATAATGTGAATCCACTGTCCGCCTGATTGATAACTGCGAGCTGTACATTATACATATCCTTTAACCAGGAAACGGTCTGCTGCGTATTTACATAGATCAGTGCCTGCGGTTTGGGATCCTCATTTTCCTTTTCAGGTTCTTTGCAGATGATCTGAATGCTGCCTCCGTTGCCTTCTGCTGTATAGGTACGGAAACCTCCGCCTCCTGCACTGCTTCCTTTCTTTAATGTGCCTGCTGACATACCGCTGAATACAACCGGTATAGGGCGTTCTTCATACCCCAGTGTTACGGAGAATGTATAGGTATGCAGGTTTTCCGGATCTGACAGATCCACACCTGCCTCTATGATCTCCTCAAGCGTCATCCGATGGAAAGTCAGGTTTCCTGTTACCACTTCTCCGGAAGGGAGGCATATCTTCTTTTGCAAAATTTCACCCTTGCTGATCGTGATCTGCTCTTGTTTCGGCAGATATCCTTCTGTAAAAGCAGAAAGTTCATAAGTCCCCGGCTCCAGTACAAGCTCTGCCACACCATTCTGATCCGTTTTTGCGTGCAAAGCTCCCTGTTCACTTCCATCCGCGCTGATATACAGATCCGCACAGGCAAGCGGACTCCCATCCGATCCCATCACAGATAACTGTAATTGTCCGTTCTGCTCCGCGTCCTTTACTTCTATTGTGCCATAGGTACTGTTTTTATTCCCTGCCTGATCCGCAACTGTCAGCGTTACTGTATAGGTTCCGGCTTTTTTATAAGTATGAACAGGCTTGCTTCCTGTCTGCTTTGCACTTTCATCTCCGAAATCCCATGTATAGGATTTGATCCTGACATTATCCGTTGAACCCGTTCCATCCAGATGTGATGCAACTCCGGTCAGTCCTGTCATGTTCTGCGGCAAAACAGCTACCGGTGCAATGGTATCAATACTGCTGGCATGGTTGTATTCTGTGCTGCTTTCGTTGTAATTTCCGTTTTCGTCATAGCTTCTGACTTTGTAATAATAAACCTTTCCCGGTTTTGCAGTTGTATCCTCATAGCTGCCTTCCGTTGTGCTCTTTACACAGGCAAATTCTTTTTCGCCATATTCTTTTCTGTAAATCTCATACAGTTCCGTACCCGTATCCGCTGTTCCATACTGCAGATCTATCCGGAAGCTTCCGGGCTTTGTCGTAAGCTTCGGTTTCTGAGGCGGAGTCAGATCAAAGGTATAGTTTTTCGTAAATGCCTCACTGTAATTTCCTGCTTCATCTATCGCGATCGCTTTGATCTCATATATGATATTTTCTGATAATTCTTCTGTCTGCATGGCTGCAGTTTTATACTGCTGTCTTCCGGATGCAGGGAGCTCGGCAAATACGATCCAGTCTTTTTCACTGTCTGCTTCTCTGTAGGAAAGCTGTATCTGAGACAATCCGGCATTATCCGCTGCCAATACAGTGATAACAGGATCTATGCCAAGTATTTCTGTATCAGCAGGCCCGATTCCGTATACAACGGGCTGCTCTTTATCCTGCTCAGCCACAGCAGTGATCTCTTCCGAACATACGCCTTCATTTCCTGCCTGATCGACCGCAGATACCTTGTAGGTATAGCTGTTGCCAGGTTTTACATCCGTATCATAAGCATTCAGAACCGCAGCTTCTCTTATCCTGCTCCAGGAACTGCCATTCTTTTTATAAACTCTGTACGCCTGAATGTCTGTTTCTCCTGATTCTTCCCATGTCAGTCCGATACAGCCGTCCGTATCCGTAACACGTACTTTTTTTACCTGCTGCGGCGGTGTATGATCGATCGTATATACGATCTCCACCTGCTTTTCTTCCTCTGTCAGGGCATTATGATAGCCTGCTGCATCATATACCTCAAATCGAACGCCAATCTCTCCTTCCTGCATTTTTTTCGTATCCCATAAATAACTGAAGCATTTCCTGCTTTCCATCTCGTCTGCCCTGACTTCTGCCAGCACAGTATACTCTTGTCCATCTGTCGTATAGGAAAATACTGCCTTGTCAAGTGCTGCATTATCTTCTGCCTGAATTTCCAACCGGATCTGTTTGCCATAAGACCCTTTTACGGGACCGATCCTCTTTATAACAGGGCTGACCGTATCCTGCACTGTAGTCAGTGTGATCTCATCCGATTCTTCCCCTCTGTTTCCAAGATCATCATATCCGACCACACGGAAAGTATACTCTGTCTGTGGCTGCAGATTTTTACAGTCATATCCAAGACTGTCTGTTATTTCCGCCTCCTTCTCCCAGAATATGCTGCCATCCTTTTCTGTCTTTCTTTCTACCAGGAAATATGCAAAATCTGTTTCCGTAACATCTTCCCAACGCAGGCGTATCACAGATGCCAGTGTATCACATTTAGCCATCTTGATTTTGGCAATACCTGTATTATCAATTTCATACCGTCTCTGGAACAGATTCTGGCTTACATTTCCCGCACAGTCCTGTGCTTCTGCTTTTACATAATATTGCCCATCCGGATAATCCGTCGTATCCAGAAGACAAGTGGCTTTATTTTCCTCTGCCTGTACTTTTGCCAGCTCTGTCCATGGATTCTCACTGTCTTTTCTGATGTAGAAAACAAAGCAGTCTATCTTTCTGTTATCATACCCTTCCGCACTGATCTGCAGCTTACCGTTTACTCTGCCCGGATCCGGTGACAAAGCCGTCATCTTCGGCGCAATCGTATCTTCCGTTACCTGCAGTGCCTGGGTACAATCACCGGGCTTGCTTTTCCGTCCGTAAGCATCTATCGCAGACATCTGATATTGATATCTGTGTCCGGCTGTTACTGTTCTGTCCATATAGGTACGGCACATAGGATCCTCTATCGTTTCTAATGCATCATAATCGCCTGCGTCCGTACTCCTGTAAACAATATATCCGGCGATATCCGCACTGTCAGAGAAATCCCAGGTCAGAAGGATCACATCTTCTTTTAACTGCGCCTCTACCTGTTTCGGTGGATTCGGTATTGTACGATCGATCGTACAGATAACTTCCTCTTCTGCCTGATTGCCATCTCTGTCCGTCAGCACTGCTTTGATCCTGATCTCTTTATTCCCTGTTCCGGCAAATTCCGGTAGTTTCCATGTCATAGCTGCCTGCAGGTAGTTTCCTGCATAATATTCCTGCTGAACCGGCTCCGTGTTTATTTTCTGCCAGTTTTCCTCAGTTACTTCCGTCCAGTAAAAATCCACATAATTTCCATAACTGTTACCTGCATTTTCAAAGACTGCACGCAATGTTGTTTCTTCTCCTGCAACAGATGTCTGATCTGCAGGTTCCAGTTCTGTAATTTGAGGCATCTTCACAAAAGCTTCCCGTACCTGACTTTCTTCCGATTCATTTCCTGCCAGATCAAAAGCTTTTACGGTATAACGGTATAACACATATTCCTGCAGTCCTTTTTCCAGATCCTTTCCATAATCGGTATACTGCGGCTTATCTGTCTCTGCGATCTTTTTTCCATCCCTATATACCAAATAACCCGCAACTCCCACATTGTCCTTTGCGCCACTAAATGCCAATGTAATAGAAGATCCTGTTTTTGTATGTACCCACACATCAGTCGGCGGAGTCGGTGGTGTCAGATCTGTTGCAACATATATTTCTATCGGCTCTGTCTGTGCAGCATTTCCAAATGTATCCTCTACCCGAATATAGTAAACATATGTACTCTGCTGAAGTACAGACGTATCGATAAATTGATAGCTTTCCTTTCCATTGCTCTTGATAGAGCCGACTTTGTGATATGCTTCCTTCCTATCATTTCCACTGACCGCTTTTCTGTAAACATGATATACTGCGCAGTCTTCATCTGCACTTTTGTTCCATGCGAGTGTGATCTTTGCATCTTTCTCACTTCCCGTCAGCTCCGGTAATGCCGGTGGTGTTCTGTCAAGATGCAGTGTAAGCTCCCGCTGCACTGCATTATTATCCTGATCACACAATGTTACTCTCACAGGAATATTCTTATCTTCTGTAAGATTTTCTGTATTCCAGGAAATACTGATAGTTTCACCAGTATTTTTACACGCATAAACGTTTTGGGAACCAATATAATTCCACTTATCCGTTTTCTGATCATAATAGCTACAAATAACAGACTGCATTCCTGCAAGCATATTCCCACTAACCGTGACCGCTATTTTTGTATTTTTTTCTCCTATCGTAGTTCCGTTTCCAGGTACAACATTCAGAATCATAGGTTGTACCAAATTAGAAACTACCGGAATACTTTTTTCTGCCTCATTATCCGATGTATCATATGCCGCGATTTCATAAACATATGCTTTATCCCGATCTGCAGTTCTATCTATATAAGATGTATAACGAGTTATCGCCAATAATTCACCATCTCTGTATATTCGATAGCCACTGACAGAAACATTATCACTCGATTTGCTCCATCTTAATCTGATCGCGCTGGCAGTGTTTTCGCCTGTAAAAGCTTCTACTTTCGTCGGTCTTTCTGTATCAGCTACTGTTTCAGTCGTAAAGACTTCCGAATAATCGCTTGTATTCCACAGCTTGTCTTCTGCATAAATCCGGTATGTCTTTTTCTGCTGCGGTTTTAAGTTACTGAATGTAACCTCTGTCTTCTTATTATAGATATTCTCTACAGTAACAAATTGTCCATTTTCTCGCATTTCCTGTACAATATATCTATTCAGATCCTCCTCTGCCTGCCCATCCCAGCGCAGCGTAATTGAGGTACAAGTGACATCTGCACGCAGATTTTCAGGAACTGCCGGCGGTGTATTATCAAAGGTTGTCATTGCCTGTGCTGCTTCACTTTTATTGCCTGCTTCATCTATTGCGTATACTTTTATCAAATATGTATGATCTGCGTATTTTGTCGTGTCTATATCTATATCTGCATAGTTAAATTCATTTTGTTTCGTGTAGATTGTCGTATGTTGCACGGAAAATTCACATTTTCCCGTATCTGTATTCCAGCCTTCGAGAATAAACTGCTTCACAGCTCTGTTATCTGTTGCTCTTACATTTACTGCACACATTTCATTGACTCTGTCTGATATATAAAAACCGGTCACAACCGGAGCCTCTGTATCCGGATGTATATAAATATACTTTGTTACAGCCATCTCACTTTCATTTCCAAACCGGTCTCTGGCAATTATCCCATAGCTGTATGTCTTATTATCTTCCACAGTTCCATCTATATATCCTGTAGCAGTCAGGTATTTCAGATAATGATATTCCTTCTCATCCTCTGCTTTTCGATATAGCTCGTAGCTGATATTCTCTTCCTCGCTCTTATTCCAATTCAGACAGACGCTTTTTTCTCCCTCTTCTGCTGTTATAACAGGCTTTTCTGGCGCTGTTCTGTCCAGATGTATGGTTCTCTTTTCTGTTGTCGTACAGTCATCTTCATCTGTAACCGCAAAATATATTATAAGATCTTGATCAGTCTCTATATCAGACAGATCAATAGCTATTCCTTCCTTTTTGTACAACTGCCGCCTTGTACGATACTCTTTCCAGTCAGAGATTCTCCCTGCATAAACATTCTTTCTTTTACCCGTATCCGGATGTATATAGTATATGTTAACGCTGCCACATTCAATTCCCGGCTGCTTCTTTACCGTTACACCTGCATCAATTCTTTTTCCTGCGATGGTACCCTCTCCGGGCTCAATGAAAGTAAAAGCCGGTATTTCCGCCTTTGTCTCAACCGGATCACTTTGTCCGGTCGATTCCAGTCCGGCAGCGTCTACTGCTGTTACAGTATAAACTGCTGTTTCCTGCGCTTCTTCATCAGATATATCAGCATAGCAATACTTCGTCTCCTGTAGCAAGCTGCCATTGCGATATATTCTGTAAGCAGTTACCCCTTTATTATCGCTTGCTTCTTTCCATACAATCCGGAACGATTTTCCTGTGATCCTGTTTACTGTCAGTCCTTCAACAATGCTGGGGGGTTCAATATCTATCATATCGTCCTGCAGATTTGCAATGGAACAGTCCGTTCCCAGTTCCGCTATCACGCTATCATTTCCACACAGCCGTACAATATGCTTCCCTACACTTCTAAATCCGCTTTTCAGATATGATCTTCCATAAAGATTCAGTATTCCATCACTTTTCTCTCCGGAGTACTTGACAGCATATGTGAATTCACCATATACGGTAAAGCTGTCATCCTCACATTGCATGATCAGTCCATAATTATATTTTTCCCCCTCTGCTGTAAAATTCCCCTGTATCTCCGCTTTGCAATGCAGGCAGGAAAAGCTGCCGTCTTCTATGCTGAAATTACCACTTACACTGAGATTTCCTGTCATGGTTGTATCATCCTGTACATACAGATCCCCCTCTACAGTCAGACTGCCGCTTCCTGTATCTATGACTGTATTCCGGCAATTCAGCTTTCCACGTATAATCATAGCGTGTCCATCCAGTATAAGCTTCTTCCCATTTAGGCTAAAATCTTCTGTCAACACAACATCTTCTGTCAGACGAAGCGTATTTCCTTCATATACTATACTTCCTATCTGATCCCCGCTGACTGTTGCCCCACTGACTGTTGGCTTTTCAGACTCTTCCCAATCCTTAGTATTGTTTTTATTTTCTGCCATTCTTCTTAAGATCACATTTTCGCCGGCTGCAATCATGCAGCTGTCATTTGCAGCCAGAGTGCTCACATACGCATTACTGAAAGATCCCTCGAAATAATTCCAGTCCGGTGCACTATGGCGGACAGGAGTAAACTCATAAACAGAGCCATTCGTATCTGCCAGAAAGTAATATTTTCCCTGAAAGCATTGTATCTTGTAATCGTTACTATAAATATGCGAGTTTGCAATTACCTTTTTTTCCCATGTAATAGCGTCCTCTGAATAATAGATTCCATGATACCAGCACAGGAATATATCCCCTGTCCATGTCATATCTGCCATTCTGTCAAAATCATATCCCTGTTCTTTCAACTCTGTTTCATACAGGGTATTTCCTTCCATATCACAGGTCAGCACAGCTCCCGTCCTGCCATTCAACATATACAGCTTATGATCTCTATATAGCATTTTTTTACAGAATCTTACATCCAGCTGATCATTTATCTTTGTAAACTGCATACCACTACTATCACTTTTCCAAAGTGTGGATGGATCATCCTGTCCCCCCTCTCCCGATCCATAATTAATAAAAGATCCTGTTACAATATATACTCCCTCCGCAGTCTCTTCTATTTGATATATCCGTTCATCCGTAATTTCAATCTTATTCCATGATATCCCATCCGCGCTGCATAGCAGGAACCCGTTTTTCCCATACAAATAAAAATTTTCTCCCTCAAATGTCAGCTTCAGATCGTATATATCATAACGTACATCCTCACCCGATAAATCAATAGATGCACTATGCTCCCAGTTTCTTCCATCTGCAGATATATAACAGTCCCCATCATCATTCATCAGCAAAAACATATTCTTGCCATATGCCAGTGCCTGTGCCCTACCTGTATTTGTATTTATAACCTCCCAGTCATATGTAAGCTTTGCCCATGCTTTTTCTCCCGGAAATGGAATTCCGGTTATAAGTAATATGACAATAAGTTGCATTGCAAGAAATTGTTTTATTTTCCGTCTGAAATTCATTTATTTATCTCCCCTCTTTTGTATCTGAAACACGCGTATAGCAATTCCAAAGTCACAAATATAGTTGCCATCTGTGCTCTGTATGTAAAAAAATAATGAATACTACTATGGTTACTGAGCAGAGTGAAACGCATGATCGGCAATATTGCTGCAAGCAATATTGCATATAATGTTTTCTTCTCTTTTGGAAAGCATTTTTTATAACAGACTGCCGATACAAACAGAAAAAAGCAGGGCATACCGCATCTGTTATTTTCAAGTGCCTGTAAAATGTTTCCATTCATATAAGTACAAACTCTTCCTGTTATATCACTGAGCATCTCTTTTCCTGCTGTAAAAGCAAACAGGCTCCATTTCAGGATAAACATTCCCGCATAAGAAATAGTCCACAAAGCGATTGCCCGGCAGGTGAACTTCCATTTGTTCCGGATCAGAAGCTTCGGATGCTCCTGACAAAGCACACAAAGAAGCGGAACTGTGAGCGTCAATGTTTCTGCTGTTAAAAAATCAAAAAAACATGTCATTACACCGCTGCATATGTACAGCAGATATAAATATCCCATATTTTTTCTGCTCAATCCGACAGACAACATACTAAATAAAAGCATAAGCAAAAAACACCATACATATTCCAGACATAATCCTGCATAAAATCCCCCGGCCGCAGAAAAAGAAAACAGCAGAAAAATTGCTAATTTATATTCCTTTTGAACAATAAAGCTAATCGCACATAATACCAATGTTAAAAAAAGCAAAAATGTATAAATGGTATAAATGGAAGGAATTGATACAAAGCATAAAAGCAGTCGCAAAAAAATAATACTGCCATGCCAGTATCTCCCATACATCTGATTTGGTGATACTCCATGAAATACTGCCTCCATCAGTTCAATGTCTGTACTCAGATTTTCATCAGCATAAAATTGATTGCAGATAACAGCTTTTAAAGGCTCATTCCGATCCATTTCGTAAGTCAGATTGACAAGAATACAATCCGCATAATAATCAAGTGTTGTATAAGGAATTCCGGATAATGCCTCCGGGAACAAATATCTATCATAATAAAAATATGCAGCTTCTTCACATTTTTTCTGTATCTTCTGCCGTGGGATCAGAAACAACACCAGAAGCTGACAGCATACGCACAGAAAAGCCGTAACCACAAAAATTCCGATCATATATCTTTTTTTCATGCATTTTCTCCATCTGTCCATGCAAGCATATCATCCATTCTCCTCATCACCATGACAAAAACAGGTATAGCAGGAAAACTTACAAAATAAGTTTTCTGTTTACCTGTTTTCAGCATTCGTATTTCTGGTCGGCATTAACCGATCAGCTTGAACAGCCACCAAAGAATCGAGCAATCCAATAACATATGTCCACCCCCCTTTACGTAAAATAAGCAGGTCAGCACAATGCTTAACCTGCTTTTATTTTATCTTGTTCGTTTTTTGATTGCGATGCCGTTCAGCCCGGAATTGCTACCGTTCAGCCCAAAACAGTCGTTTCACAGTTCGTTTCCGGTATGATGATCTCTGTGATGAACCTGTTTCCTTCCACTCTGGCTTCATAAACACCACCATTCTGCTCTATACTCATTTTGGCATTTTCAATACCAAATCCATGATCTCCTTCTGTCTTTGAAGAAATAAAGACGCCTTTTTCTTTTACTGGTTTTTGTTCAAAGTAATTTTGAATAACAACATATAATGCATCATTCAAATATTTCACCTGTACCGTTACCTCTTTCTGCTTCGTTTTCTCCGCTGCTTCAAAAGCATTGCAAAGCAGGTTGTAAAATATTGTGCAAATATCATAATTTGACAGTGTAAATGGGCTCTGCAATTTTCCCTGCCATTCACAATGTACCTCTTTATACTTGCATGACAGATCATTTAAAATTGCCGACACCATTTCATTTCCTGTATTGACATCAAATCCTGTACGCTCCAGAGAATGACTTATTTTTTCAAGATATTCCTGCAGTTCCCCATATTGTCCCTGTTCTCCCAATATTGTCATACAATACAGATGATTTTTGATATCATGGCGGAACGCCCGTATTTCCTTATTCTTTTCCAGAAGCAATGTATAATAATTTGCCTGCGCGTCCAGTATTTTTCTGTTCATATCCTGTTCCCGCTTCAAATATTCATTTTCACCTGTTTTATGAAACAGCAGCCCGCCAATGATCAGAAAAATAACGCCGCTACAAATGAGCCCTCCCAGCCAGAGGTTATGATAAATCGCCTTATATTCATTCATCATTGACAATTGTGCACATGTCAGATAAATGAGAGATGCCACACCACCCAGTATATACAGTGATGCATATGCAGACGTCGGCAAATGTATCTCCTCCCGGTTTTTCTTTCGCAGCACACCATATATGACTAACAAACCGATCAGCGTTACACTGTTTATTGCGGTATACAAGAGAATATTTCCTTGTATCTGCTCCATTGTGAGTCCCAGACAGCGGATAAATACCAGTGAATTTAAAATGTCCAACATACTCACAACAATATAAGTAACCGGAATCATCCAGATCTTTCTATATTCTGCCGCATTCAGGCATAACGTGAAGACTGTCAAAATGACAAAAAGCACAGACCGATTCATATTTTTCAGAAGAACAGTCAGTGTCGTAAGCAGCAGCACAGTCGCCAGATAAAAGAAAAATACTTTTCTCTTCTGCTTTATTTTAAAAATTTCGGCTGATGCTATATATGTTTTCAGGAACTCTACCGTAAACAGCAATACATTTGAAATGATCATCCCTTTTTCCTCTTTCTATAAATAGATTGCATGTTTCTTTATATACTCCATAAATGCTTTCCTTACCTCCTGCTGTCTTCGGCGAGATAAGGGAATGCGCGGCTGCAGTTCCTGCAGCACAACCTCCTGATTGCCTACATAGCGGATCGCACGCAGTGCTACCACATAGGATTTATGCGTCTGGGTAAATTCAGCCGGATCGAGCGTTTCATAAATCTCCCGCATGGACGATCTGACTACCAGCTCTCCTGTCTTTGTCACGATATACGTTTCATTATGTACGGCCTCCAGATACAGAATATCCCGGATCCTGATCCGAAATACCTTTTCTCCGGTCAGCACCAGATACTGCTGCTGAAGCTCCTCCTCTGCCGCACAAAGTGCTTCTTCAAGCTGATCTTCCCGGACCGGCTTTTGTAAATACCGAAATGCCCTGACCTTAAAAGCATCCTGCATATAATCGGTATAGCTGGTTAAAAATATCACTTCTCCGTCATATTGCAGCTCCCTTAGCTTCGCTGCCAGCTCCATTCCGCTTGCCGGCGGCATCTCAATATCTAAAAAGACCAGATCATATTGGTTAAATGTATCTAACAGTCCCTCTCCACTGAGATACATTGTCACAATACAATCCGGTCTGTGCGCTTCTAAAAGCTTTTTCAGTTGCTCCATGATGATCTGTTCATCATCACATATGGCTATATGCAGCATATCTATCACATCCTGTCCGCGTTATCATTTGATCCTTGCAGGACATTTTGTGTAATAGGAATTTCCTATCGCAAAAAAGCAGTACAAGCAGCCTCTTAGGGCAGCTCATACTGCTTTTGTTCTATTGTCGCCCCTCGATCAATTCATTTATCTTATCCTGGCATCCGCATCAACAAATTGACTCTTATATATCCCTTATTTTATCAGTTCATAAGGAAATAGCAACATTTTTTCTATTACAAATTTGTAATCTATTACACCATAAAAGCGGCATAATCTGTATTTTTCTAGCTTGTGTACAGTTGTGCATAAAAGCCTTTCTTTGCCAGAAGCTGTTCATGGTTACCCTGTTCGATGATATTTCCGTCTTTCATGACAAGGATCAGATCTGCATCTTTGATCGTAGACAGTCTGTGTGCTACGATAAAACTTGTTCTGCCTTCCATCAGTCGTGTAAAGGCACTCTGGATCTTCAACTCTGTTCTTGTATCGATGGAAGAGGTTGCTTCATCCAGGATCAGCATAGGCGGAAGTGCCAGCATAATACGGGAAATACACAAAAGCTGCTTTTGTCCCTGTGAAAGCATGCCACCGTCTTCTCCGATCACCGTATCATATCCCTTTGGCATACGGCGGATAAACGGATCTGCATAGGCTGCCTTTGCTGCTTCTATCATTTCTTCGTCAGTTGCCTCCGGCTTACCCATTTTGATATTATCACGGATCGTACCGGATTTCAGCCATGTTTCCTGCAATACCATACCATAGGAAGAACGCAGGCTCTTTCTCGTCATATCACGGATATCTGTCTGATCGACACAGATCTTACCGCTGTTTACATCATAGAATCTCATCAGCAGGTTGATGATCGTTGTCTTACCACAACCTGTCGGTCCTACGATCGCAATATTTTGTCCCGGCTGTACCTGAAGGTTGAAATCCTGAATCAGCTGCTGCTCCGGTGTATAAGAGAAATATACATGCTCTGCCGTTACATTGCCCTTTGCATCTGACAGCACAACTGCATCCTCCGCATCCGGGATCTGGGACGGTTCTTCAATCAGTTCAAAAATCCTGCCCGCACAGGCAATGGCATTCTGTAGCTCCGTAATGACCGCAGATACATCATTAAAAGGCTTTGTATACTGATTGGAGTAGCTTAAAAAGCTGGACAAAAGTCCGACTGTCATCTTTCCGCCGATAACGGCAAATGCACCTGTCAGTCCGACGCCTGCATATACAAGGCTGTTGATAAAACGTGTACTTGGGTTTGTCAGGGAAGAATAAAAAATTGCTTTCAGCGAACATTTCTGCAATCTGTCATTGATCTCGTCAAACCGCGCGATTGCTTCCTCTTCCTGCCCGAACGCTTTTACAACCTTGGCATTTCCGATCATTTCGTCGATCAGTGCCGTCTGTTCTCCTCTGGTTACCGACTGCTCACGGAACATCGTATAAGTGTGTGTTGCAATAAAGTTTGCAACGAACAACGAAAGTGGTGTTACCACGACAACCACACAGGTAATGCCGACATTAAGCGTCAGCATGATGATCAGCGTTCCCAGAATGGTCACAATCCCGGTAAAAAGCTGTGTAAATCCCATCAGAAGACCGTCCGCGAACTGATCCACATCTGTGATCATACGGCTGACAATCTCTCCGTAAGAATGGGAATCCACATATTTCAATGGCAGATTCTGCAGCTTGTCAAAGGCTTCCTTCCGGATATCCCGTACCACATGATAGGTTACTTTATTATTGATCTGGTTCATGACCCATTGCAGAACAGCCGTGATCAGAACAAGCACACCGATCGCAAACAGATATCCTTTGATCGGCCCGAAATGCACACCGGTCTCTACGATCTGGTCAATGGCACGGCCGACCAGGATCGGTACATACAAGGTCAGTACAACAACCGCAATAGAAAAAAGGAAGGATAACAGGATCAGCATTCTGTAGTGTTCCAGATATTTCCAGACTTTTTTCAGAACATCTTTCTGTTTCATCTTTACTCTACTCCTTTCTTATACTGGGATTCAAAGATCTCACGGTAGATCTCGCATGTCTTTAACAGCTCGTCATGCTTTCCTCTGCCGACCAGTCTGCCGTCGTCAAGCACAAGGATCTGGTCTGCATCCATAATGGCATTGGTACGCTGCGAAACAATAAACACAGTCGGATGATCCGGCATCTGGCGGATTGCTTTTCTGAGGTTGGCATCCGTCGCCATATCCAGTGCGGAAGCACTGTCATCCAGAATGAGGATCGGCGCATGTTTTATGATCGCACGGGCGATCGTCAGTCTCTGTCTTTGTCCGCCGGATAAGTTTTTACCCGCCTGAGAGATCTGCCCGTTCAGGCCGCCTTTGACACGCACAACATCCGCTGCCTGTGCGATCTCAGCCGCCTCCTGCATTTCCGCTTCCGTTGCATCACGTTTTCCCCATTTCAGGTTCTCTGCGATCGATCCCTGGAACAGTACCGCTTTCTGCAGCACCATGGCAACCTGCTTCTGCAGTTCCTTTTTCGTATAATTCTTTACATTCTTGCCATCGATCAGGATCTTTCCCTGTGTTGCATCATAGTAACGCGGAATCAGATTGACAAGCGAGCTCTTACCGGAACCGGTTCCACCGATAATACCGATGATCTCGCCCTTTTTCGCCGTAAAAGAAATATCAGAAATGGCAGCCTCACTGTCTGCATGGTAAGCCAGCGACACATGATCGAACACAACCGCATTTTCCGTATCTGCCTCTTCTGCTTCCATTTCTTTTTCCTGCCATTCCATGGAAGAATGAATATCAAATACATCTGATATTCTGTTAGCACTTGCCAGTGCCTTATTGATCGTCACGATCAGGTTGGCAAGTTTGATCAGCTCAACAAGAATCTGTGACATATAGTTATACAGTGCTACCACCTGTCCCTGTGTCAGGATTCCCTTCTGTACCTGCAGTGCACCTGTCCAGATCAGCACAATGATCGCAAAGTTGATGATGACATAAGTCAGCGGATTGGTCAGTCCTGAAATGGAGCCTGACTTTTTCTGCATTCTGGTCAGTTCTTCGTTTTTCTGTCTGAAACGTGCCAGCTCTTCGTCCTCCTTACAGAAGGCGCGGATCACACGGATACCTGTCAGGTTTTCTCTGGCGGTCAAAAGAACATCGTCCAGCTTTGCCTGTACGGATTTCATCATCGGGATATTCAGATACATGATTCCAAAGACAACGATCGATAACAGAATAATCGCACCGACAAAGCTGAGTGCTGCTTTAAAATCGATCGTAAATGCCATGATCATGGCACCGAATACAACGAACGGAGAACGCAGGAACAGTCTGAGTGCCATATTGACACCATTCTGCAGCAGGTTGATATCACTCGTCATACGGGTGATCATCGTGGAAGTTCCGATCGTATCTACCTCTGAAAAGGAAAGGCCCTGCAGATGGGAAAACAGGGCATGTCTGAGCTTTGTTGCAAAGCCGACCGCTGCCTTAGCACTGAAATACTGCGCCGTTACCGCGCAGGTCAGTCCGATGAGGGCAAGCAAAAACAGAAGCAGGCACATACGGATGACATAGCCCTTATCTGCATGTGCAATACCGGTATCGATAATAGCCGCTACAACAAGCGGTACGAACAGTTCAAAGGATGCCTCCAGCATCTTAAAAAGCGGCGCAAAAACGCATTCCTTTTTATACTCACGCAAATAGATGAATAGTTTTTTCATGATCTCGTCCTTCTTGTAATGTCATTTTTTCTATGTTAGTATTGTGCTAAATTACAATGATGCTATACGGATCGTTACGTGCTCCGCACAGCGTGGTCTATGACTTTTGACCCTTGCATCATTATATATCAGAAAGAAAGGAATTACAAATGACGAAACTGCTATTTTCAGATATTGACGGAACACTGCTCAGAAAGGACGGAACGATCTCTCCCGCTCTTGCCCGGAAGCTCCGGGAAATGGGACAGGCAGGGCATGGCATGATCCTGTGCTCCGGCCGCCCTCTCGACGGCATTCTTTTGGTGCAGTCCTACCTTGAAAGTCTCTCCATTCATTTTCCATACTCCTATGTGATCGCTAACAACGGTGCACTGGTCTATGACTGTAATGAAAAGAAAGCAGTTCTGGAGGACAGGCTGCCTATGGAGCTGATCCCGCGGGCGCAGGCACTTGCAAGGCAGTACCATGTCCATCTGCAGACTTATACCGATCACGAGATCGTCTGTGAAAAAGAAACACCGGAGCTTTTACATTATCAGACGCATGTGAAGATTCCTGCAATCTTTGCACCGGATTATACAAAAGCATTATCCAGACCTCCCTTTAAAATGCTGGCGCTGAGTCTGGATGGTTCTGACGCACTGAAACAGTTCCGTGTGCAGATACAGACCGCACTCGGAGACGGCGTACAGACAATGTTTTCCGGCGCAGGGTATCTGGAGATCTTCTCCGCACAGGCAAGTAAAGGCAATGCACTGCGTTTTCTGTGCGACTATCTTTCCGTTCCTGTCAGCGATAGTATTGCTGTCGGTGATTCCGAAAATGATATCCCGATGCTCCTTGCCGCAGGGCTCGGCGCCGCAATGCAGAATGCCACTGAAACAGTAAAATCCAGTGCCGGTTTTATTACCGCACTGGATCATGAACATGATGGGCTTGCAGAGCTCATCGATACTTATATTTTGTAAGCCTCGGCTTACTTATGCTTCTTTGCGTATTTTCCCGCAGCCTTTCCGGACTCATATCCGATCTTGTTGAGACCGGTCTGGTTGATGTGGATCGCATCATAATGGTAAGTGCCCGGATTTAAGCCAAACTGATAGGCTGACTTTGATACCATGATAAAGTTTTTATTGGTATTACAAAGCTTTTTCTGCGCCTTTACGATCTCATCCGTCTGTCCGATCGCAGCCTGATTCTGCCCGATCCGGATCATAAACACTTTTTCCACGCCAACCTTTTTCATCTTGGTATAGATCTTCTTCATACGGTTGTTGTACTGCCAGCCTTCCAGCCCCTGTGCAGCATCGGATTCTCCCTGATACCATACCATATAAGTATGGCGGATCTTAATACCCTTCTTTTTCATATATTTCTTTGCCAGCCTGACGCGCCGCTGTGTTTCCTTGACCAGTCCGCGGTTCAGCCATGTATTGGTAGAAGTGCCTCCCCAGCTTGCGGAAACACCGACTACCGGTATCTTTGTCTGTTTGTAATAATTGATACAAAATGCACTGACGAGCGTCCCTTTTGTGCTGTATGTACCGCTGTCTTCCAGACCGTTGATCCGATTTGTACCTTCTCCGAACGGCTCCTTCATCGTAATACATTTTTTTGTATTGGTGGAAATATCAAATTCATAGGCCGTTCCCGTATCCGGCTTTGGTGCAGCACCTGAATTACCGCCGGAACCGCACATATTGCTCTGTCCGGCAAAAATGATCAGATCTACCGTATCATTTACCTTTACCGTATAAACCTTTTTGGTCGTTCCGTCTGTCTGCGTGATCTTCACGGTGCCCTTTTTCCGTGCCTCAACAAGTCCGCTGTTTGCCACCGCCGCGATCTTCGGATCACTGCTTTCAAAAGTAGCCGTATAAGGGATCGATGTGCTGACATATCTTGTCTCACCTGCCAGCATATTGACCTTTCCCGGTACTTTCGTTACCGTATATTCGATCTGTATATCCGCCTCCGGATCTGTTTCTTCTGCTTTTACTTCTTTTGGGAGCAAAAGCGCAAGCCCCAGACAAAGAAGCAGTCCCGCCATCCAAATTTGATTTTTCCTTTTTCCGTTCCTTTTCATCTATAACCCTCTCCTTCATATCCGGCATCGTATCAGAGACTCCGAACATCTATCAGTATACTGCATATAGTATAAAAAAGGAAGCAGGAGCCTTCTTTTCATGAAACCTTTGATCCTGATCGCCGGAACGATGGATGTCCACAGACGATATTATGAGCTCGTACAGAAAAGTGGCATGAATGCACAGATGCTTTCCTATCGTACAGGCGAAGCCTTTCCATACAGCAGCCTGCAAAACCTTTCGTTTGATCTGCTCCTTCTGCCCGGCGGCGGCGACTTTGATCCTGCCTTTTATGGAGAAACAGCCGCAGGCGCAAAGCCGTCCGACGGTATGCTGGATCTGATGCAGTTTCAGCTTTTGCAGCTCGCCCTTGTGCGCAAAAAGCCCGTGATCGGTATCTGCAAAGGCATGCAGCTCATCCATGTCTTTTTCGGTGGCAGACTTCTACAGGATCTGCCCGAAGATAACATGCATTATTATGCTTACACAACAAAGGATGCCATGCATTCCGTACAGCTTCTGCCGCTCCCTTCCATACAGACGAACAAAGAATATGCCATGCATTTCCCATCACAGGAAAAAGCATCTGCTTCCCAACGGGAAAAGCAAATGCTTTTTACACTTCTTTCTGGGTTTTCTGTTGTAAACAGCGCACATCATCAGGCTGTTTCCGATCTGCCTGACTGTCTGATCTGCCTGCAGCAATCACCGGATGGGATCCCCGAAACAATCCTGCACAAGGATCTTCCCATCATAGGATTTCAGTGGCATCCGGAGCGTCTGCCCGCCTTTTTGCCGGCTCATTTTTCTGACCTTGTATCGATTCTCCTGCGATGGGAGACTTCCGTATACTGAATTTATTCCTTGTTTCCCAGCTTTCTTGCAATCTCTGCCACGATCTGACGGATACTTTTCTGCTGACAGTCAATGATCAGATCCGCATACTTTTCATAAAGAGGGATCCTTTCCTGATAGATATCATATAAGGTCTGGTTCTCCCTGAGCGCAACGCCGCGCTTATGCAGATCTCCCAGACGTTCCTCAATCTGTTCGTATGGCAGGGACAGGTAGATGATCGTTCCGTTTTCTGCCAGATGCTGCATGGCATGTTTACCGAACACTGCACTGCCTCCGGTCGCGATGACAGTTTTCTCTGCGTCTATGCCTGCATTCACTTCATCCTCCGTCTGTAAAAAACCGTCAAGTCCTTTTTCCGTGATGATCTCATGCAACAGTTTTCCTGTCTGCTGCTGGATCACAATATCCGAATCCATAAAATGACAGCCCAGATTTTTGGCAAGGACAACTCCGATCGTGCTTTTCCCGACACCGGGCATTCCGATTAATACAATGTTGCTCTTCATGTTGTGTTCCTTTCCTCTTATCGCTGATACAACTTTGTCCATCCATGTTTTCCCGTCTGCCGGAATCCTGTGGAGGTTTTTCAAAATAACTATGCATCCATCTGCATCAGTTTCTTCAAAAGCTCCCAGATCCGCTGGGTGGAAGAAATGCTGAGTTTTTCTTTTGTCGTATGGATATCGTCGATATTCGGCCCGAAAGATACACAGTCGAGTCCTTCGATCTTCTGCGATAAGATACCACATTCCAGTCCTGCATGAATGGATAATACCTTTGGCTCTTTCCCCAGCACTTCCTTATAAGTGCGGACTACCTGCTCGCGCAGTTCTGAGTTCTCTTTATATTCCCAGGACGGGTACTCTCCGTTTGCTTCATATTCGCCTTCGCTTTCAGCGATCATATTGCAGAGTTTTTCTTTCAACGCCTGCTTTGCCGTACTGCTGCTGGAACGAAGAGAAAAACCGGCTTTTACCTCCTCTTCCGGCTCCATATGCAGCGTTGCAAAATTCAGGGAAGTCTCTACCAGTCCCGGCAGATCCCTGCTCATTGCCTGCACACCGTTCGGTGCTTCCAAAAAGAAGGACATGACACGGAAGAAATCAGATGCGTCGATCGCTTTTTCATACTGCTTTTCTGCTTTTTCGAGTCTGATCTGTAAACCGGACTCTTTCTTTGCCCATTCCTCGCGGAAGGAATTTTCCACAACGCCGATCAGCTTTTTCAGTTCTTCTTCCTTTGCTCCACAGGCGATCTGTGCTTTTGCTTTGTGTGGAATGACATTATCCTTTGTACCGCCGTCCATTGTGATCACACGCACATCCAGCTCACGCTCCATCAGATACAAAAGCTCACAGAGCAGCTTATTGGCATTGGCCCTGCCAAGACCGATCTCTACACCGGAGTGACCGCCCTTTAAACCATATACAGTAACAACATACTGCTCTTTATCGCCGATTTCTGTATAAGCGACCTGCCAGTTTGCATATACACGCAGACCACCTGCGCATGCCACGGTCAGCTCATCTTCCTTTTCGGAATCGATGTTCAGCATTTTCTTTCCCTGCAGCATGGAAAGATCGATCCCCTGTGCACCAAACATACCGGTTTCTTCATCTACCGTGATGATGACCTCAAGCGGCGGGTGCGGAATATCTTTGCTGTCTAAAAGTGCCAGCGCATATGCAACTGCAATACCGTCATCTGCACCAAGGCTTGTGCCTTTTGCGTAGACATAGTCGCCCTGCACAGCCAGATCCAATCCTTCCGTTTCCATATCTTTCTCACAATCCGGCTCTTTTACAGCAACCATATCCATATGCCCCTGTATGATGACCGGCTCTTTTTCTTCCATACCGGCTGTCCCATCTTTTTTGATGATGACATTGCCAAGCGTATCCTGTATATAAAACAGATTTCTTTTCTTTGCGAACTCTGCCAGATAATCGCTGATCTTCTGCGTATTGCCTGATCCCCGCGGGATCTGATCTATTTCTTCAAAAAACGAAAAGACGTTTTTCGGTTCTAAATTCTCTAACATACTATTCTTTCACTCCTTACTAAATATACGACAAAGAACACCGGAATACTCCGATGTTCTTTATTTATATCCCTATAGGATGTCCATTATGCAATCTTAGATTTTGCAATTTCTGCTAAAGACTTGAAGCCTTCTGCATCATTCACAGCCATCTCAGCCAGCATCTTTCTGTTGATGTCGATTTCTGCGAGCTTTAAGCCGTACATGAATTTGCTGTAGCTAAGACCGTTCATTCTTGCTGCTGCATTGATACGAGCGATCCAAAGCTGTCTCATCTGACGCTTTCTCTCTTTACGTCCTGCGTAAGAGGATGCCAGTGCACGCATTACAGACTGTTTTGCAACTCTATACTGATTAGATCTTGCTCCTCTGTAACCTTTTGCAAGTTTTAATACTCTATTATGTTTTTTCTTTGCGTTCATTCCGCCTTTGATTCTTGCCATTTCTATGCTTCCTCCTTACGATTTATAAATATGGTGTTAACTTCTTCATGTTCTTAACATTTGTTGCATCTGTCATTGCAGGTTTTCTAAGATTTCTCTTAGTCTTTGCAGATTTCTTTGTTAAGATATGACGCTTATAAGCTTTATTTCTTTTTAACTTACCTGTTCCTGTCACTTTGAAACGTTTTGCTGCTGCTCTGTTTGTTTTAACCTTTGGCATTTTAAATTCCTCCTATCAACTTTAGAAAATCTATTTCAACTTAAATCCGCAAATTCAAGTTAAAAGCTTTTTATGAGCGTTTCTCTGCAAGCACCATTGTCATGCTTCTGCCTTCTACCTTTGCCGGCTTTTCCACAACTGCGATCTCTGTCAGTGCTTCGGCAAAATCATCCAGAATATGCTTGCTTGCATTCATATGTGCCATTTCACGGCCACGGAAACGAAGTGTAACTTTTACTTTATCACCCTTTGTCAGGAATTTCTTCGCTGCATTGATCTTTGTATTCAGATCGTTTGTATCAATATTAGGAGATAAACGAATTTCTTTGATTTCAATGGTTTTCTGTTTCTTGCGGGCTTCTTTTTCTTTTCTGGCCTGTTCGTAACGGTATTTACCGTAGTCAACGATCTTGCAGACCGGCGGCTTTGCTGTCGGTGCGATCTTTACCAGATCAAGGCCTGCCTCATCTGCCAGTTTCTGTGCTTCTCTTGAAGACATGACGCCAAGCTGCTCGCCTTCTTCTCCGATCAGACGTACCTCTCTGTCTCTGATCTGTTCGTTAATCATTAATTCGCTAATAGTGATACACCTCCATAAGAATCAAAATAAAAAAATGAGTGGGAACATCCACTCATGACAAAAAATGAAAACGAATATAAAACTTATCGCTGCATTCTTATATAAACACCTGACAGCCCGATTGCCTCAGGGTGAGAGTGGATACTCTGCTTTCTTTACGTGTTTCAAACACCTTAAAGAGAATAGCACAAAAGAGAACCGGTGTCAACACCATTTTCTGCTTTTGTGCTATCAAATTCAATCGCAGCATACTATCTTGTGATATTTTTTACCCATTTGTATTTCATGTAGTGGATATATACAGCCGGGATCTTCACAAATTCATCCAGTGTCAGGATAAATGCAACGATAAGCACCGGTGCATGCCAGACAAAAGCTGCCAGCATACCAAGCGGAACGACAAAACACCAGAGTGTGACAACGTCACAGATCATACCGAACTTTGTATCGCCGCCCGCCGGGAAGATACCGGAAATGATCGTAGAATTCAAAGAATTTCCGATGATATAATAAGCCGCCATACAGAGCATGAACTTCAGATAATACATTGCCTGCGGCGTCAGTGTGATCACGCGCAGTACAAGTGGGATCAACAGAAGGATCACAAGACCGGAAGCTGCCCCGATCCAGATCGACAGACGGACAAATTTACCGCCCATCTTCTTTGCCTCCTCCAGCTTATTCTGTCCCAGTGTCTGCCCGATGATAATGGAAACGCCTGCTGCGATTCCCCAACAGAGACTGGCAATGATCGTACGCACAATGCTGGCAATAGAGTTAGCCGCGGTTGCATCGCTTCCCATATGTCCCATAATAACAGAATACATGGTCACACCGCCGCCCCAGCCGATCTGATTGACCAATAGCGGCGTTGTATATTTCCAGTAGTCCTTATGCATTTGTCTGTCCTTTATCACAAGCATATTACCGAGCTTCGGACATTTATATTTTGTAACGACAATGATAACGGCGATCGTTTCAAAGATCCTCGCACATACAGTGGCAAGTGCTGCACCTGCGATCCCCATTGCAGGCATACCGACAAATCCGAAGATAAATACCGCATTTAATACAATGTTCAGTACAACTGCCAAAGAGCCTATCATGGAGCTTAGCCCTGCATGATCGCATACCTTTAACAGACCGTAATAGATCTGTGTAAAGCCTGTCAGCACAAAAGATAAGGATACTGTCCGCAGATATACCGCACCTTTTTCGATCAGAACCGGATCTGCCGTGAAAATACGCATGATCTGCCCGGGAATACAGGCTGTCAGGACGGAAAACAGTATACCGGCAAGCAGTGCATAGCGCATTGCGATCGTCAATATCTCTTCTACAGATTTTTTATCTCCCTTGCCCCAATACTGGGCAGCCAGAACATTAAAGCCGAATACGAACGCCCCATAAAACAGGCTGTATACAAACGGGATCTGTGTTGCCAGGGAAGATGCCGCCAGAGAATCCTGATCCAGAAAGCCAAGCATAAACGCATCTGATGCACTGACAAAGGATGCCATCAGGTACTGAAAAGAAATCGGTGCCACAATATGTAATAATTGTTTATAAATACTTTTGTCATTCTGTGTCTGCATAAAATCCTCCCTGTCAAATTCATTTCTTATCTTCATTATAGAAAGAATTGTAGTTTTTTATATAAGATTTATGCTATTTTTGACACATATGTGATGTTATGTATTCCGCTTCGATCTTTATCCATTTGTTTTTCATGATATTCTCCAAAAGCTTTACTCTGCCAACACAATCGATACACGTTTATCTATATATTCCAATGTGTCTGAAAGACTTTGTTGTTTTTCCAGATATTTTATCACTTCCTCTTCTATCAGTTCAACATATTTCTTTTTTTGCGGATATAAAACACATGGCATATCCAGCCATGCTTTTATGCTATGCAGCTGTTCCTGATCCAGCGCTTCCACGACCACCTCGTAATCATTGTAAGTAACCTCACACCGATATGGATTCACCTGCGTGCCATCAGGCAGTGTTGTTTCTTTCGTCGCAGATACAATATCCCAAATACGCTGCTGTGCCTTTTCATTGACAGGGAAATAATCGGGATACGCATTTTTTATCTGATATTCCTCTCCGGTCAGATAGTACAAAAAGTCTGCACATTCCTCTTCCTGTTTGCTTCCATGTACAATCCCATAAACACCCATTGGAACGATCTCATTTACATACTGCCCGCTGCTTTTTTGTTCAAATCCGGTGTAGTCCACTGCCTGTTCTCCCATCAGATAAATCCCCATATAATCATTTGGCTCACTGATCTCTGTCACACCACAGATTGGCTTATCTGATTTCAAAAGCTCCGGTAATGACGTATTTTCTTCCGCCTCCGGCATCTCCTCCATAGTCTTTATATATTCTTTTAAGAGGTTTGTATCTACCTTCTTATTTTCCTCGTCCAGAATTCCTTTTACATCCGCATATAAGAAGCTATTGCATACTTCTTCCTTTCCACCATAAAGATACAATTTTCCATTATTCCCCCGCTTATAAAATGTGCGCATTCTAAATCCCGGTATCACATAACGGCTTCCCGCCTCTGTAAGTGCCTCACGAACAGATTTTGTCATTGCAATATTTTCATACACCCCGGAAAGATCCTCCAAACTTCCCTGATACTGTTCCATATCTTGTAAGTAGCTTGAAAATAAAAGATCTATTTTCCCATCTGTGAGTGCCATGGAAAGTTGCTTCTCACCTGCTTCATCTGTTCCATACTCTTTGACTGTGATCTGTACCGTATCCTGCTGCATATTATAGGCGGCTACCGCCAGCTTACATTCTCTGCTGATCGATCCCCCGCCAAGTACAAGCTCTGTTTTCTTCAATCCTTCTGTATTCTCATTCTTTCCTGCTACACGGCAAATATAAATCCACTGATTTGCATTCATATCAAGTCCATCCCTTGCAGCCAAAAGCAACGTGCCATCCGGAAGTTCACAGACTGTCTGCACCATTTCGCTGTTCATTCCTATATCTCCCAATGCAAAGACTAAAGCTGCTGTTCCATTTTCCACATGCCACAGCTTATTGGCACATAAAAGCAAGGTATGATCAGACGGCAGGGCACGCATATCCCCATTCTCCTCCCTGTCTTCCAACAGATAGATTATTTTTTTCTCGTTCAGATCATAAACAGACATTCCGCTTTCCGAAAGTCTAAGACATGCTATCCCATTTTCAGTACCGGTAAAGCCTAAGATCATCCCCTGACAGACATCCTCTTTTTTCTTACCATTCTGGTCAATCGATAAAACAGAATTGGCACCTGCTATGTAGAACCCACCATCAAATGCCTGCAGACCAAATACCCCCGCTTCCAATTCCTCTGATATTTCCTGTAAAGATATCGTCTGGTCTACGTTTCCTTCCTCATCACAGATCATAATCTGATATGCGGCTGTCCCATCTTGATCCTGATATCTCCATAGCAGAGCAAATGTGCTTTTTTCATTAGAACTTGATATATTGGAAAGCGCATATACAGTTCCTTCTTTTTCAAAAGGCAGGGAAAGCTGTTTTACCTCATTATTTTTATCTATCCTGTAAATCTCAGGATAAATCTTCTGTTTCTCATCTGTTCTCAATGGCGAAGCGGCTATATATACATATTGTTCATCACCACACATACCTGTGATGGGTGGCAGATCAGAAACATCCAGTTTTTCACTTGTATAAGCCGTTGTCACCTCTTTGGTGGTATCAAATGTGACCTCTTTTCTGCCACAGCCCGTTAAAACAAACAGTGACAATAAAAATATGATTATCTTCTCCATATGTATTCCCCCTATTGAAAACCCCCCTTTCACATGGAAAGGGGGCTCCCGTATGCCTTCATTTTATCGTTCTCTAAAGGTTGCGCAGCTTGTCTGCTGACAATCGCAGGCATTGCTTCCACCGATCTTTACATTATCGGCGTTGCATTTATAATCGGAATTATAAATACATTTCACTGCCTCACAGTCGATATCGATCATTTTGCTCGGATGCTCCAAAGCACTCAGGTACTGATCGCCCTTTGCTTCTTTAAAGGAATCGCAGCATGTCTGCGAACAATCACAGGCGTTTTTTCCACCGACACTGATATCGCCCTTGCAGCAGCAGTTTTCTTTGTTATAGGTACAGGTACGCACATCACATTTTAAAGTAACCATTTTTCTTCCTCCTTCCGGGTTTTCCCGTAGAAGTAGTATGTGCTTTTTCATGTGATTTTATACGATACCCCTGTTTAAAAGCATTTTGACTTTTCCGAATTATTCATTCTCATCAAAATCTTCTTCCAGATCATCCGGCAGCCATGTATTGCCATTATTATTGCCACAGCTTACTGTAATGCCATGTGTGAGAGGTGCCTTCATGAGACCATACAATACACCGAGTAAGAAGATGACAAGTGCAGCCAGCCAGAAATCTGTCTTTAACAATGTGATCTCGCCATCAAACAAAAGCTCCATTTTTTCTTTTACCATTTTTTTAAATTGAAGCATATGTCACCTCCTGCCTTCCGGCACTTATTTATTTCTTCCACAACATTTTTTATATTTCTTGCCACTTCCGCAAGGACATGGATCGTTAGGATAGATCTTCTGCTCTTTTACGATCGTTGTAGAGCTCTTCTGCTCTTTGTAAAGTGCTTTTCTTGTTTCCTCATCGAAGATCTTTTCCCACTGTGGCAGACCGTATAACCAATCAGCTTCTGCACCAACCATGTTTTTGTACAGAAGTGCTTTGTCAAACTTTAAGCTGACAGGTGTATCTTCTTCCATCTCTTCGATCGGATTTGCTTCTACCAAAGAATCATTGATACCATCCAGAAAGCCTGTCATTGTCATGATATCTACATTATATTTTTCAGCCAGTTCTTTTACTGTGCCCTTTACTTCTGTATCAGGATCTTCCAGAAGCTGTGCATAAATTTCTTTTTCTTTCAGAAAATATTTCTGCCAGAGTCTTTTTAAGTCACCCTTGTTTGCTGTTTCTGAATACGCCATAGAGCGCCACTGTTCTAATAATGCCATTTTTGTATACTCCTTATTTCTTCTTCCATTCGTTCTTGCAGGCTCTGCCTGCTATATACCAAGACAGTATATACTATTTTGCCCTATTTTTCAAAGGTTTTTTACGGCTTTGCATAAACTGTCTCGTTTTTCCGATTTCCCTTTTCATCTACGGTTTCGATCTGCACATAGTAGCTTCCGTCTTTTTCCTGTGGGAAACGGATCTCCGTATGTGTATTTGTCGTATCGCTGTTATAATCCACCCATGCATAACCGTCACGCAGATCGATCTTCATATACTCATAATATGTCCGGCTTTGATCCACCTTATCATACAGCACATATTTATTTAACTGGAAATCATAATACTTGGCTTCCATTGCCTTGGAGCGTTCTTCATCTGTCAGCGTACTGTCCATATCCACGTAGTCATTCGTGTAATGCTGTCTCTGCTTTTTGGATAGATTTTCCAGCATCTGACACTGTTCATATAAGGAAGTGTTGTTAAATTTATCATAAAAATGATTGATCCTGATATCCAGTCCTACCTGATACAGCCGCGGCCCCAGCACAATAACTGCCACAAGCAAAAGGGCGGCGATCACCGCATAATACCGGTGCAGCTTTTTCTGCTCATATGCATACCAGAACGGTTTCCGTTTCAGTGTTTTGGTTGTCTCCTGCTCACTGTACAGAGAATCCATATCCATATCGGAAGGCAGAAGTGCTTTCCGAAACGTCTCCAGATCCTCGTATCTGTCAAAATCATAAATAGAAGCCGCCTTCATGATGGCTTCACTCTGGAAATCCATGATCCGTGTCTGCATCTGCTGCGGCGGTGTACTTTCCTTTTCTTCATTGATCCGCTCATAATAAGCCGGCAGTTTTTCTCCCGTTACATAGCGGTACAAAATAGCCGCCATGGCATACTGGTCTGTTTTGCTGCTTCTCTTGGCTTCCGGCAGATAAAGCTCTACTGGCGCATAACCGTCCTGCCGCACGCCCGGATCTTTTAGCTGCGGGGCAGCGATATCCTCCATCGGATTGGTAAAGCCGACAATTACGCTCTTCCTGTCTGGCAGCACCATGATCTGCTGCGGCGAAAGTGCCAGATGGCAGATGCCGTCCTGATGCAGTTTTGCCAGAGTCTGTATGACAGGTGCGAGCAGCTTCATCAGATCTTCTACGGTAAACTTGGCACTGTGACGTTTTAACAGATACTTGTCAAGCGTCATGCCTTCCACATATTCTTCTATGCTGTATACAGTTCCGCGTTCTTCCAGAAAAGTCAGTACATTGGCGATCCCTTCCACCGGATACATACGGATCAGCTTCTTTGCCCGGCCGATCACATGCTCCTTCATGGATTCAAACAGAGCTTCATCGGAAAGCTTCTTGCAGTCCAGATGATAGTCATGCAGCCTGTCTCTTTCCACGATATCAACAGGAAACAGTTCCCTGATGACAACTACTTTTTTACGGAATGTATCATAACCTTTGTAGGTAACCATAATGCCGTTATTCCCCAGAAGTGAATCAATCCGGTATCTTCTGTCTGCCAGTGTCATCCCCGGCTGTAACAGATGCGCTTCTATTGTTATTTTCTTCTTCATACCCCAAACTCCTTTGCATTCCTTAGTATAGCATTGCAGCGTGCATTAAACAACAGTCCCTGTTGCTATTTGTTTATTTTGCCATGCACGATTTGTTTTTTGACCACAGAAGCTTTCTATGTTAGTATAGTACAATACAATTATTATTTCAGGCATACTAACCGAATGATCCGTATTACAGCTTTATTCTGTTTTTATGCTGCCCGATATCGAAAGGAAGGATTCTGTTATATGTATTCCAAAAAGCAACGTATTCTGGCGATCATCGGAATCGCCGCTCTGGTACTTCTTTATATCATCACACTCATCTGTGCCATCTTCAATTTCGACGGCGCGGGCAGAATGTTCAAGGTCAGTCTGTTTGCAACGATCTTCATTCCGATCATCCTCTGGCTTTACATCTGGATGTACGGCAAGCTGACAAACAAGCATACCATTGCCGATTTTGACAATATGCCTGCCACAAAAGCCATCAAGGACCAGAAACAGAAAGAAGAAGCGGAACAAGTGACGCTTTCCAAAAAAAACACCAGATCCTGAATTCGGGATCTGGTGTTTTTTCGTATACTCTTTATCTATTATTTCTTCAGTGGACTTTCTCTGTAGATGATATCATTTCTGCCCGGTCCGTTACTTACCATTGTGATCGGGTAACCAATCTGTTCTTCGATAAATTCCACATACTTGCGGCAGTTCTCCAGCAGATCTTCAAACTTCTTAATACCTCTGATATCTTCTCTCTGGTTTTTCCAGCCCGGTAATACTTTCAGAACCGGTTTTGCTTTCTCCAGATCATGTGTTACAGGGAACTCTGTTGTCACTTCTCCGTTGATCTCATAACCGACACATACCGGAATTTCATCCAGATAACCAAGTACATCCAGAACCGTAAATGCAACATCTGTTGTACCCTGCAGACGACAGCCGTACTTGGAAGCAACACAGTCAAACCATCCCATTCTTCTCGGACGTCCTGTTGTTGCACCAAACTCACCGCCATCACCACCGCGGCGTCTCAGCTCATCTGCTTCGTCTCCGAAGATCTCGGATACAAATGCACCACCGCCGACTGCGGAAGAATATGCCTTGCAGACTGTGACGATCTGCTTGATCTCGTATGGCGGGATACCTGCACCGACTGCACCGTAAGCTGCCAGTGTGGAAGAAGAAGTTACCATTGGGTAAATTCCATGATCCGGATCCTTTAACGTACCAAGCTGACCCTCTAACAGGATGTTCTTTCCTTCCTTGATCGCCTTGTCAAGATATAAGGAAACGTTGCATACATAAGGTTCTACCATTTCCTTATACTCTTTCAGTGTCTGCATCAGTTCGTCCGGGTTTAAAAGCGGTTTATGATATAAATGCTCCAGTAAAACATTCTTTGTCTCACATACACGGACAACCTTTTCTCTCAGCTCGTCCTCATCTTCAAACAGCTCGCTTACCTGGAAACCGATCTTTGCATACTTATCGGAATAGAAAGGTGCGATACCTGATTTTGTGGAACCGAATGACTTACCGCCAAGACGTTCCTCTTCATATTGATCAAATAAAATGTGATATGGCATCACCATCTGACATCTGTCAGAAACCAGAAGCTTCGGCTTTGGCACATCGCGGTCTGTAATAGATTTCATTTCATTGAATAAAACCGGAATGTTCAGTGCAACACCATTACCGATAATACTTGTTGTATGTCCGTAGAACACACCTGACGGTAATGTATGAAGTGCAAACTTTCCGTAATCATTTACGATCGTATGTCCGGCATTGGCTCCACCCTGAAAACGGATGATGATATCTGCCTCTTTTGCCAGCATATCTGTAATCTTACCTTTTCCTTCGTCGCCCCAGTTAGCGCCTACAACTGCTTTTACCATAGTTCACATTCTCCTTTTAGCAGAAATTCTAAAAATCAAACTGCCCGCAGGCAGTCCCTTTTTGATACAGATATAGTATATACTATATTGATTCATAAGTAAAATCAATATTTTTTATATTTGCCATAATATATACTTATTTGTCAGTCTTATGTAAAGTAAATAGTTTTTTCCGCAGGAGATTCCGGACATTCATTGAAATCACGGATAATTTCTACTATAATGAATCATACTGTCAGAAGGTTTATTACCTCTATCCGTTGACTAGTAATACCTATTTTTAATGAAGGAGATTTATCATGCAAACAAATACACGATCCGCCATAGATGCACTCTCCGTACTGTCTCAGAGTGCCCATTCCCCGTTCCACTGCTGTAAATACTGCGAGGACACGCTCAAGAAATCCGGCTTTCTTGCACTTCCCAAAAATGAGCCGATTTCCCTTACACCCGGCGGAAAATATTATATCGATCTTTACGACGCAACCTGCATTGCCTTTACGGTCGGCAAGAAAGTCTCTGCAGGCAAAAAGCTGCCAAAGCTGCGTATGATCACGGCGCATACAGACTGGCCGTCTTTTCTGATAAAACCACAGCCTGAGCTGACACAGGAAAGCTATGGCAAACTCAATATCGAGCCGTATGGCGGCGCTGTATATACAAGCTGGCTGGACAGACCGCTCGGCATTGCAGGCAAGGTCTGTACAAAAGGAAAAGACGCTTTCCATCCGGTCACGCATCTGATCGACTCCAAGAAGCCGGTTGCTGTCATTCCGGGACTTGCCATCCATATGAATCCGGAGATCAACAAGGGCATACAGCTTAATCCGCAGCTCCAGCTTCTGCCGCTTGTAGCACGCCTTGGAGCAGATGAAAAATCCGATTATTTTCTGCACTATCTGGAGCTGCTCACAGGCTGCAGGGCAGAAGACATTCTGGACTATGAGCTGTTTTTATACAATGCGGATCCCGGTGCAGAAGTCGGGCTGAACGGCGAATTTTTCTCTTGCCCGCGCATCGATAATTATTCCAGTGTACAGGCTGCTTTATCCGCCCTTCTGCATGCTGATACCAAAGAAGATCATATTTGCATTTCCGCCTTTTATCACAATGAGGAGATCGGCAGTGCTACCAAACAGGGCGCAGGCTCTGTCATGACAATGGATCTGTTAAAGCGCATCTTTGCTGCGCTCGGTTTTTCGGAGGAAATGCTTTCCTGCACGATCGCAGAGGGGCTCTGTCTTTCTCTGGATGTTGCCCATGGCTTACATCCGAATTATCCGGATAAAAATGATCCGACCTGCCAGATCTGTCTCGGCGACGGTGTTGCACTGAAATTATCCGCCAGACAGTCTTATGCAACAGATTCTTCCTATGTCAGTGTGGTCGAAGGCATCTGCAGACAGCACAACATTCCATACAAGAAATTTGTGAACCGCTCCGATCAGAGAGGCGGCTCCACACTTGGCAGCATTACATCCGCCAAGCTGGCAATCCCGTGTGTTGATGCAGGCGTTCCGATTCTTTCCATGCATTCCGCCAGAGAACTCATGGCATGCACTGACCAGGAAGCCTTATGTGCGCTTGCTGCGCAGATGTTCCGTGGCTGACCCTGAAAGGAGCCATGCGGTAAATATGCAATACAATATGAGACATTATAGTACAATCTGCACCATTTCTAAATTAAAAAATTAAGCAAATATAAAAAATTTATAAAGAATTAAGATTTTATTTATCAGATAACGTCGACATGATTTTATTCATATGATAAGCTATAGGAAAACATTCTTATAAGGGAGGAAATTCACATGGACAATTATTATTCTGCTGTAGGGGCAGGCATTGGTACTGCTTACTATCTTTTCATACTGGTATTTTACATTGCATGTGTGATCGGTATGTGGAAGATGTTTGAGAAAGCCGGCAAACCGGGCTGGGCAAGCCTGATTCCGTTTTACAACCTCTACTGCGTGTACGACATCGGCTGGGGCACAGGCTGGTTATTCTTACTGACCTTTGTTCCTTGTGTTGGCTTCATCTTTGATATCATGCTTTCTTTCAAGATGGCAAAAGCTTACGGACAGGGCACAGGCTTCGGCTTCGGTATTCTTTTCCTGAAACCGATCTTCTACATGATCCTTGGTTTCGGCGATTCCGAATACATCGGTCCACAGTAAACTACCGCTTATTCAGATCTTAATAATTCTAACAGACGGGCAGCTGCCATACTTTTTGGCAGCTGCTTATTTGTTACTACACACATATGCCGCTTGGGCAGCATCTGGTGGAAACGGAGCGCAAACAGCCTTCCTTCTTCCAGATAGGGCTGCGCAAAATCGCGCATCACACATCCAATCCCCAGATTTCTCAAAGCAAACTGCACGATCATATCAGACGTTGCAAGTTCAAATTCAGGATTTAAGGATACACCGTGTTTTTCCAGCACCTGATCGACATATTTTCTTGTACTTGTATTTTTTTCCAGAAAAATAACCGGATAATCGGGCAGCTCATGCAGATCAACCATATGATTTTTCAACTGGGTATAGCGGTGCGCCGCCACAAAGATATCCTCCACCTCACGCACGACCTGGATGTCCATTGTCTCATCTTCTGCAAAGGGCTCCGTTACAACACCGAAATCAATCTTACCTTCTTTCAGATACATCAATGTCTCGGGGGTCGGGCCGTTCGTGACATGTACTTTGATCGCCGGGTATTTCTGGTGAAACAGATCCAGATACGGAAGCAGGTAAAACTGCAGTGTCATATCGGAAGCACCGATCCGGATCTCGCCCGATTCCAGATTTTTCAGTTTGGAAAGCACCTGTTCTCCCTGCTGCATTTCTTCATATCCCTGTTTGATATAGGAAAACAGTATTTCTCCCTCCGGGGTCAGGCGGATCCCTCTGGCACATCTGACGATCAGCTTTGTATCCAGTGCTTTTTCAAGCTGGCGCATTGACTGGCTGACCGCCGGCTGTGAGATCATCAGTCTTTCCGCCGCAAGTGTCATGCTCTGACAGACCGCTACATAATAAAACACTTTATAATATTCCAGATTTGTCGTCATCATCTTTCTCTCCATATATCTTTTGCCAGCATTTCAGGCAGTTTTCTATTTTCTTAATATAATTCATATTTTTTTAAAAATTAAAACACAAATTGAACACACTTTCCAAATATACTAACAGCATCAGAGATGAAGAAAACCCCTCAACCCTCTCATCTTTGATAAGTGTTTCAACTCTTTATATTTTTTCATGAATCCCTCATAAGAAAAAAGGAAGCGGTTTCCACCCCCTCAGGAAACCGCTTTCTTTTTGTCTTTCGTACTTTATACGTTGATCTCTGCTTTTACGCCAAGCAGAGCTTCATTTTCTTTCAGTACCGGCCTGAGTACCTGCTCGATAAACTTGGTTACCTGGATCGGTGCTCTGCCTACATATCTTGCAGGCTCCATGCTGCTTTGCAGATCTTCCAGTGTCATCGGGAAGCTGTCATCCGCAGCGATCAGTTCAAGCAGATTGTTGTCCCTGCCTTCCTGCTTTACATTCTTTCCTGCTTCCATGGAAAGCTGACGGATCTTTTCATGCAGCTCCTGTCTGTTTCCGCCCATCTTGACTGCATCCATCATGATATTTTCTGTTGCCATGAACGGAAGCTCTGCCATCAGATGCTTTGTGATAACTTTGTCGTAAACAACCAGACCGTCTACTACGTTCAGGCAGAGATCTAAAATACCGTCGATCGCCAGAAACGCTTCCGGAATGGAAAGACGCTTATTTGCAGAATCATCCAGTGTACGTTCAAACCACTGTGTTGCGGAAGTGATCGCCGGATTTAAAGCATCGATCATCACATAACGGGATAAGGACGCGATACGCTCACTTCTCATCGGATTTCTCTTATATGCCATTGCAGAGGAACCGATCTGATTCTTTTCAAAAGGCTCTTCCACTTCTTTTAAGTGCTGCAGCAGACGGATATCGTTGCTCATCTTATGTGCGGATGCTGCGATACCTGCCAGTACGTTGCAGACTCTTGTATCAACTTTACGGGAATAGGTCTGTCCCGATACCGGATAGCATTCCTTGAAGCCCATTTTCGCTGCGATCATCGGATCGATCTTGTCGATCGTTTCCTGATCACCGTTAAACAGCTCCTGGAAGGATGCCTGTGTACCTGTCGTGCCTTTTGAACCGAGCAGCTTTAAGGTAGATGCCACATAATCCAGATCGGAAAGATCCATAACAAATTCCTGCGCCCAGAGTGTGGCACGTTTGCCGACTGTTGTAGGCTGTGCAGGCTGGAAATGGGTAAATGCCAGTGTCGGAAGCTCTTTATATTTATCCGCAAATTTTGCAAGCTCATCGATCACATTGACCAGCTTCTTCTTAACAAGCTGCAGCGCCTCTGCCATGACAATGATATCGGTATTGTCACCGACATAGCAGGATGTTGCGCCAAGATGGATGATACCTGCTGCCTTCGGGCACTGCTGTCCGTATGCGTATACATGGCTCATTACATCATGTCTGACCTGTTTTTCGCGTTCCTTTGCCACATCGTAATTGATGTCGTCCAGATGCTCCTTCAGCTCATCGATCTGCTCCTGTGTGATGACCGGTTTGCCATCCTGGGACAATCCCAGCTCCATCTCTGTCTCTGCAAGTGCAACCCAGAGTCTTCTCCATGTTCTGAATTTCTTATCAGGCGAAAAAATATACTGCATCTCCTTGCTGGCATAACGCTCTGAAAGCGGGCTTACATATCTGTCATTACTCATCTCTTTCTCCTCATCTTTACTCATCAAATTCTCCGCGGATATCATCCTGCGGTGGTTCCATTGGGTATTTCCCGGTAAAGCAGCCGGTGCAGATCTCTCTGCCGCCTACGATGTCGGGCAGTCTGTCCAAAGACAGATAGGCAAGGGAATCCGCTCCGATAATCTGCCTGATCTCTTCCACAGATCTGTTATAGGCAATGAGCTGTTCTCTCGCCGGTACATCGGTTCCGAAATAACACGGCCATAAAAACGGCGGTGAGGAAATCCTGACATGCACCTCTTTCGCACCTGCATCACGCAGCAGCTTTACAATACGGTCGGAAGTTGTTCCGCGGACGATCGAATCATCGATCATGATGACACGTTTGCCATCAACAACCTCTCTGATCGGATTCAGCTTGATCTGTACACTGCTTTCCCTGTTTTTCTGCTTTGGCTTGATAAAGGTTCTTCCGACATAGGAATTCTTTACAAAAGCAGTATTATACGGAATACCTGACTGCATGGCATATCCCATTGCAGCACAGTTACCGGATTCCGGTACACCGGTTACAATGTCCGCTTCCACCGGACTGTCCATTGCCAGATATTTACCTGCCATAATGCGGGAATGATAGACGCTGCAGCCATCGATCAGGCTGTCCGGTCTTGCGAAATAAATGTATTCAAAAACACATCTTGCATGCTGCTCTTTTAAAATGCAGCAGCTCTTGTCGGATTCAATGCCCTTTTCCGGTGAGATCGTTACAATTTCGCCGGGTTCCACATCCCGGATAAATTCTGCACCGATCGTATCAAGGGCACAGGTCTCAGATGCCAGTACATAAGCATTATCACGTTTTCCGATACAAAGCGGACGGAATCCGAACGGATCTCTCGCACCGATCAGCTTACGCGGGCTCATAACGATCAAAGAGTACGCACCCTTCAGCTTCTTCATGGCACGTCCGACCGCTTCTTCTACTGTTTTGGAATTCAGACGCTCTCTGGCGATCAGATAGGCAATGACCTCTGAATCGATCGTTGTCTGGAAAATGGCTCCTGTATATTCGAGCTCTTTGTGCAGCTGGGGTGTATTGATCAGATTACCGTTGTGCGCCAGTCCCAGTGTTCCTTTGACATAATTCAGGACAAGTGGCTGCGCGTTTTCACGGGTTGAACTGCCGGCGGTCGAATATCTGACATGTCCGACACCGATGTCTCCCTTTAATTTCTCCAGCACTTCCGGGGTAAAGGCTTCATTTAAAAGCCCCATATCCTTATGACTGGAAACCTTTCCTTTTGGGCCGTTTGTTTCACTGACAGCAATGCCACAGCTTTCCTGTCCTCTGTGCTGCAGTGCAAACAATCCGTAGTAGATACTTGTTGCGACATCGCCACCTGAAAAATCATACATGCCGAATACGCCGCATTCTTCCTTTAAGTGTTCTAATTCTGCCATTGTTTTCTCCACTTTCTTAAAAGATTGTTGTCTGGTGTATCTCTTACCTTCCCTAATTGTATATAAACAAAAAACATTATAATCGTTTCCGCTGCAAAGTGCAATCAGCTATCCTACAAATTTGCCGATAAAGTCTCTGACTCTTTCATTTTCGGAATGGAAGATCTCATCCGGTGTCCCCTCCTGTACACAGACACCGTTTTCCATAAAGATGATACGATCGGAAAGCTCTCTTGCAAACTGCATTTCATGTGTCACGATGATCATTGTCATCTTTTCTTTTGCCAGTTCTTTGATGACCTTTAAAACTTCCCCTGTCAGCTCCGGATCCAACGCACTTGTCGGTTCATCGAAAAACAGGATCTTCGGCTGCAGCGCCAGTGCTCTTGCGATCGATACACGCTGCTGCTGTCCGCCGGAAAGCTGATACGGATAAGCATTTTCCTTTTCGGAAAGTCCAAGCTGCTCCATCAGCTTACGCGCACGCTTCTTTGCCTCTTCCTTTGGCACCTTATCTACACTGACAGGTGCATCCATGATATTTTTCAAAACGCTGTAATGCGGAAACAGATTGAAATTCTGGAATACAAGCCCGAAATAATGGTGGATCTGTTTCAGTTTTTCTTTGGATGCATAAACACATCTGCCGTTTTCACTTTTTGCCGCGTACTCTCCCAGATAGGAAAGCTCGCCGTCATCCATCTGCTCGAGCATCGTCAGGCAGCGCAGGATCGTTGATTTTCCGCTGCCGGAAGGCCCGATAATGGAAACAACTTCTCCTTCCTTTACAGAAAGAGAGAAGTCCTTGATGACTTCCAGCTCATCAAAGGATTTTTTTAAATGCTTCAGTTCCAATAAAATCATATCTTTCTCCTATCTGTAATAAGCCATTTTCTTTTCCAGTGTTTCCATGACAAATGCAACAAGCAGGTTAAAAAGATAATAAAACACACCTGCTGCCATCAACGGTACGATCGTTGTCTGTGCTGCTGCCACCTGTTTTGCCAGTGTGAACATTTCCGTCACGGCAAGTACGAATGCAAGGGAGGTATCCTTAACCAGCGTAATGACCTCGTTTGTCACAGCGGGCAGGATCCGCTTGATGACCTGCGGCAGAATGATCTTAAAGAAAGTCTGTCCCTTGCTGTAGCCGAGGATCTTGGCAGCCTCATACTGTCCTACCGGAATGGACTGGATACCGGAACGGTAGATCTCCGCAAAATAAGCTGCATAATTTAATACAAATCCGATGATGACCGCGATCATACGATATCCTGATGAAATGCGGATGCGGAATATGTAATACGGCGCAAAATAAACTACAATAAGCTGCAGCATAAGCGGCGTTCCGCGCATGATGGAAATATAGATTTTTGTGATCGTCCGAAGCAGACCGTTTTTTGACATGCGTCCAAAAGAAATAACCAGTCCGAGCGGAAGCGAAAATAACAGTGTCAGGAAAAAAATCTCTCCTGTAACAAGCATCCCCGTAGCTAATTGCCCAAGCATTGTTCCAAAACTCATAAAACTCTCCTTATGTAAAACCCTGATATTTTATCGTAGTAGCACTTTACCATAGTAAATCAAACACGGTGTAATGGTACCATTCCTGCCATACTCTGTCAATCCGCTTTTCTCAGCTTTCTGCTTTTTCTTCATAGGCAGAAACCATTTTCAGAATCTGTGCTGCATATTTCGGATACTCCGTTACCAGCTTTTTGATCTGCTCCTGTGCCTTTTCCGCGTTATCGGTGTTGAATTCCATCTGCTTTCTAAGCTGCTGTCTGCGCAGAATCATAGCATGCCTTACCTCGACCATTTCCTTGGAATCTAAGATCGCACCGGTCTGATGCAGCCAGATCATCGGATCATGCAGACGATATTTTTTCAGGATACGGATCAGATCTTCCTGTCCGAAGGACAGCTCCTGCATCGTCTGCTCCAGCTTTTTCCGTTCCACCTGCTCCGCCTGGTAAGCCTCCAGCAGACTTTTCAGCTCCTCCCCGGAGGAAATACCGAATTTCAGATAATAGTAATCCAACAGATTTGTATTATTGACATACCGGATCTTCACACGGTTCTGCAAAAGGATCACTCTGTTCAGACTGCCTGAAGACAATCTGTCCTCCTGTGCTGCATCCATATATTTCATATACATTGCCACCAGTGCGATCGCACAGACTGCTGCCGTCAGAATATAGCCCATCTGTGTCTGCATTTCAAAGGCAAACTGCATGATCAAAAGGATCACGATACAGAAAAAGACCGCCGCTGTCGTGATAACCGCCATGCCACGCAGGTTTTCCATTGCCGTCTTTGCTTCCTGCCTTCTGAACAGACATGCCTGCTTTTCATTTTCCAGTCTGCTCAGATCGTTTCGGATTGCTTCCTGATACTGTTCCGCTTCCTGCAGGCGCGTCAGGCTGTCATGCGCATCCTCAGACAGGCGCTCCATTTTTGCATAATCTGCATCGGACATATGTCTTTTCTTTTTCTCATACCGGCTCTTGTCCTCTTCCAACAGATGCACTGCCTTTGCACAGTCTTCCAGCTTCTCCCTGTCTTCACCGGAAATATAATCGATCAGTTCCATGTCCTTCAGATACAGATCGACCATGGCGTATTCGGCTTCACACTCGCTGATCTGCTTCTGCGCATCAGCGATCTGTGTCAGCAGACTTTCCACATAACCTGTCCGCTGCTGTTCATCCTCCAGATCCGTTTCATGTTCCGTAAGTCCATATGCTGCTCCGTCTGCTTCATCCGGCAGTTCTTCTTTTTTCTTTTTTCTGCGTCTAAACAATCTGTTCCAAAACTTCATTGCTTACTCCCCTATACAGATTCCGGCTGTTCCATCATGACACGATATGTTTCCCGGAGACTGTCCATATCAGGCAGCCCTTCCATCTGCTTCAATGTATCTTCCGCTGTCTGCAACGCACTTTCATATTCCTGTTCTACAGTCAGCGCACTTTCATAATATGCTTCATGCTCCGTAATAAAGCGGACAAATTCTTCCTTTGTCATCTGCATTCTTCTGCAAAGCAAATAGAGATGAAGCGCTTCTTTTCTGCCAAGCCGGTAGCTTTCCATAAATTGCGCTTCCGCAAGCCCGTATTCAAAAAGCTGTGCCATACATTTTCCGATCTGTTCAAGCAATACCGCCTTGTTTTCCTGCTCCGTCTCTTCCCGCAAAAGTTCCCGGTACAGCGTGATCGCCTGCATATATGCCTTTTGTGAGTACAGACCGTCTGCCTGCTTCTGCTTTCTCTTAAGCGGTGTCAATGTCTCGTTTTTCGTCAGTGTTTCCATCAGCTCCGTCATTTTATCAGCAGAAACATAGGCCGCTTCTTCCAATACCATCCGGCAGAAGGTATGCAGACTCCCCTGAAAATGCAACAGCTGTCTTAAGCTTCCTGCCAGATCAAAAAGTTCCATCTGTTCCACTGCATCTGCCAGATCTTCCCGCATAAACCCCTGATCCAGCATGTCCGCATGTACCGTAATATAATAACACAACTCTTCCATAGAAAAAATATCTGTATGCATGGCGATCTGATATGGCTTTTGCAGCCTCTGTCCTATGCAGACATAACATGCATTTTCCTTCTCATCAGCATCGGGCAGCTCTGCCAGACGGATTGCTTTTGTAAACGGTTCCCTGACAGGTGCAAAGAAACTGCCAAATCCATGATCCAGCACCGTAAGCTCCAAGGTTTCCTTATCCTGCATGGAAAAAGCAAGCTCCAGAAGGCAGCTTCGATATGATCTTTTGAGTCCGTCCAAACCGATCACGATCTCTTTTTTCCCTCCACGGATCGGTACAACCTGCAGCCGGATCTCATCTGTATCTTCTATATAAAAAGCGAGACTGCCTGCCGCCTCATACCAGTTTGTCCCCGCATCCAAAAGCGGGCAGTAGATCTCCTCCGTTTTGTCATACAGCCTGATCCCTACATTATACTGCAGCATATCCTTGCCCAGATACAGGAAATCTTCCGATGCTTCTCCTTTCCAGATCCGTTCCGCTGCTGCAAAACAGGCACCCTTTCCAAACAGGTTGTCTCCCGCAAACACCTTACGGTTTCTGCAGATCACCTTGAGCGTTTCCTGATACCAGTCTCCGTGAAATCCATCGCCGATCAGATACAGACTTGTTACGATCCTGCCCGCCGTATAGTCCTGCATATATTCCGCCAGTTCCTGATCCAGTTTTGCAAGTTCTCTGTCATGCTCCATGATGGATGCATAATGTTTCTTTTTATAAAGATCCGTTTCTGTCGTCTCTATACTCACGACAACAGGTCTTGTTTTATGGTTCATTTCCACACGGTATGTCACGAGCTGCTCCGAAGTCAGATCCAGAACCTGTGTCTCGTATCCCATAAGCCTTCTGGGCTGATGCACCAGATAAGAAAAGATACTTTCCTCATGGCTTTGGAAGGAAATATCCTCTACCGGCAGATTTTTTACGATTTCCTGCAATTTACCATAATGTACCCCCGGATCGATCCGTCCGGTCAGTACAAGTGCCCGAACCGTTATCTCCTCTCCAAGCTGTTCCCCGACTTTTCTGACAAACGCTGTATATGTGTGCTCCAAAAAAAGGCTGCAAAGATCTGTCAGCTGATATTCACTGTCGGAAAGCCTGATCGTATCCTCATGAAGCATCCGGGAAAAAAGATGCTCTGCAAGCGCCCCTTCTCCAGCCAATGCACGTTTTACCGCTTCCGTTCCTTCGTACCACTGGTTCACGCCTTCCCGTCTGCAAAGTGCTGTCTCAACCTGTGTGACACCGGGGAAATCAGGCATGACCGGTTCTTTTCCCTCCTCCGCATAGGAAAACTGCACATAATATTCATTGATATCACAGCCTATTACAAGTTCCATTTTGTTCCTTCTCTTTCTATCTGAATAGCTGCCCTGCTACAAGATCCTGTCTGATGTACTCCCGTTCAAAATCATTTTTTGTCCGTTCATCTCCCATGGAAGCACTCAGGAACAGATCATTTAACAGCTCATATCTGCTCTCTCCCGTTTCCGGTGCTGCTTCATTATTTTCCAGGCAACCACTCTCCGTCAGCTGCCAGGTGCTGTCTTTTTCTTCTGTCACATAATACTGCAGCTTTTCCCCAAAAAACAGGACAAAACGTTTCACATAATAGCCCTCACACACTTCCGAAAGCATTTTGATCTTGTACCGGTCCCCGCCACCGTCTCCCAGATAGTGCAGGCTTACTTTAGTACCGGGTTCCGTCCGGTATTCCATGCACACCAGATCCGCATACAGATGAAGCTGCGGGATAAAACCGGAAAAGCTTCGGAAAAACGGTAAATACCCTCTTCTTTCCATGACCTGCTCTACCAGATCGCGGATCAGTTCTTCCTGTTTTTTTGTATATGTGGTTTCTTCCTTTGCCATATACTGCAAATAAGCAATCTTAGAAAGAAGACTGCACTGCTCTTCTGCCAGATACTGCTCCAGCACTGTGAATACTTCTGCCTGCGCCGGATGCTGTTTTACAAAATATTGGTATACTATATAATCCGTATATTGATGGGCAAGCCCGCTGTTTTTGCGATACTTTACATAGTAAGCATATGCTTCCTTTTGTCCGCCGCCGATTCCCTGTGTAAATATTGCTGCGAGCAGGATCCGTTCGGAAAGCTGCAGCACATCTGTGTCAAACCGGAGGGCGGCCTGCATGATCTCCTGCATCTGTCTGCTGCCGCCTTCATAATAACGACAGATATAAGCCAGCATCTCCTGTGTATATTTCCCTTTCCGGAAAGTATAAAGTGCCAGCGCCAGCCAGCTTGCATCATAACTGTCATCTTTCTGTAAATGCCTTGTGATAAACTTTGCAAGCAGCTTTGGGGACACACCTTCAAATCCATAGGTAAGAAGTGCCTTTTCTACCTGCTCATCCATTTCACAATACAGCATATATTGCAGGATCTGTGCCCGTTGCTGCAAACTTGAAGTTGCCAGATCGCAGCTTTGCAAAAATGTCTCCAGTTTTTCCCGATCATCCCGCCTGTAATAAATTTCCATCAGCTTTTCCGCAAGCTGTTTTCGATATGTCGTTTCAATCTCATCCGATGCGACCAGACGGTTGCAGATCATAACAGTCTGATCCTCGTCATGCCTCTCACCGGCTTCCAGTGATTCTGCATATAACATCAATGGTGCGGCAGACACTTCTGCCTCCTGGCGCATAAAGATACGTTCCGCATTCATCAGCTTTTTATCTTCGTACAGACTGCTGTCCTGATAACGGTTTCCGTTTTCATCCTCTAAAAAAATCTCATAAGCATCCGTATAACAGGATACATAAGCGATCCCCTTTACAAGCGGTATCTGCTCTTCCTGCTTGAGCTTATCCTGTACACGGATCACACGACAGACATTCTCTGCTTTTGTGCTGATCCGATGGGTAAATGCCACCTGCAAAAGTGCCTTTTTCGCCGCCTGCAGCTTTTGCGGATCCTGAAATACATACCGGTAAATAGTTGCCAATGGCTCACTGATATTTCCCTTTTCCAGTTGTTCCCATGCAAAGTTTTCGATCTGCGGCTCATAATGCGGCATCAGATCCTGAAGCTGTTTCTGATTTTTTAGGATCAGGGCAAAAAGGGCTGCCTTCCGTTCCTCCGGCAGATCACACTGGAACGCAAAATATAAGAGAACATTTTTAGGCGGCAGCTGACCCGGCTCCGTTGCCATCATATAGTATTCGTATAAAGAAGTGATACGAAGATCCTTCTCCAGTGCACATGCGTACCACTTGCCAAATCCTTTTGTTTTTCCGCTGCGGATCAGCAAGGTACACATTGCTTTCAGTGTATCTTCTCTCTCGTACAGCCGGTAGCTTTTGGCCAACAGACAGTAAAGCGGTCTGTCCATTTCTTTTCTGCGCATTGCCAGATACGCTGTCCTTTCTGCAAGTGACTCCGTATAAACACCGTATTTGATCGCAAACCAAAGAATATGTATTTCAAAAGATTCCAGTTTCATCAGGCAGGAAGGACTTTTCTCCACCAGTGAAAACGCAGTCTGCAAAAGCACCGGGCTGTCCGCTCCTCTATAAAAATGCGCTTCCAGTACAGAAAAGACGTCTCTGCTTTCCGCATCCGGCTGGATCCTGCTATACAGACAGGCAGGCAGGTAAGCCTCCGGTCTTTCCTCCTGCAGCATTAAAAGTTCCTGTCCGGCTTCTTCTGCAGTATCTTCCTCCTGACAGATCTGGCCGCGCAAATATAAATATGCCGCATAAGGCACTGCATCGATCTCCCCGCGCAGATAGCTTTGCGCCACATGGTTCAATACCCATTTTGCTTCGTTTTCTCTTTGCTGCAGCCATAAGATCAGCACCTGATACAGGCGGTTTTCGAGACTCCTGCCATAACCGCTGTTCAGCTTTTCTGCAAGTTTCTCCGCCTCTTTCAGGGTATCCGTTCTGTTTTGCGGCTGCATCCGATATGCCAGATACAGACGCATGAGCCTTGCAAGCAGTTTCCTGCGTTGTCTGTCCGCGGTCTGCTTCTCATTCTCCTGCTGCTTCTGCTTTGGAATCATGATATGTACCGTCACACTGCCACTGTCACTTGTAAAGGTAATACTGCCATAATTATCCCCTTCGATAAAATACTCCGGTAAAATCGTGAAAGGAAATGCACAGATATCTTTCTCAAAATCTTCTTCCGTTAAATGCACCTTTTCCGGGTGGATAAATTTCCCCTTGGCTGTTACGGTAATATCCGTATAGCCCCAGCCTTTCCGGTGCAGCTCAATCTGCTCCTCTCCCTGTGCATTTCTGCCAAACAAAAGGTTGTCCTCGGCTACCTCATACACCATGGCACTTTTTTTATGGATTCCGATCAGGAATTCATCTACATTGTGAGCATTGCCCGGATATACGGATAATCCTCTGTACAAGTTGTAATACTGCCTGTCATGTCCCACAAAGAGACGCTGAAACTCTTCTGTATAAAAAAGGCGGACCGCCTGCGCGAAGTCAACTCTGGCAAGATTGGCAAAATGAAACAAATTCCGCATTTCCCCCAGCTCATCCGTCATCATCACAGGCTTTACCGTGATCTGATACGGTACCCTGTATTCACCGAAATTTGAAAGAATACTGAATTCGCCGCGGATCTCATCGCCTGCATTCAGTCCTGTCGTATCGATGCAATACGGTAACTTTCCCTCTCTGCCTACAAAGCCCTGATCCAGGCACTGGACTCTGTAATGGCTTGAATAAAATACACAGGAAATTTCTTTCCCTTTCCGGGAACTGATCTGTATATGATCTTCCTGTTTTTCATTTTCTCCTACCGCGCCTGTCAATCTGTTTGGCGTAAACAGCAGAAGATCATCTTCCCATGCAAAGCCTGTCTTTTCCAGATTCAGATATTTTTCGATTCTGTTCACAGAAGCCCTTCCTTTCGATCGTGTTGTATTTCAGGCTCATTATACCATATAATAACCGCAAAAAACAGCGTCAAATGCACGCACTTATGCGGTGCATTTGACAACTGCCGATCAGAGCGCATCCGCATCCGTATCTGTCAGACCGGTTCCGCGATCCGCGTCACGCCCACATAGATATTCGATATTTCATACCAGGTGGCATAATCCGTCACACCTGTCTTTGGCAGATCAAAAATGTTCTGGAAAGTACGGACCGCTTCCACCGTTTTGGGTCCATAGATACCATCTACATCGATCTTGGGAATCGCCGGATAGTTCTGAGCGATCCGGTTCAGCTGCCGCTGCAGCTGTCTTACCTTTTCCCCGGAAGAACCGATCGTCAGATCATATCCCGGCCAGGAATACGGGACACCGGCAATCGTTTCGGATGTATTGATATACATATCTTCCCCATAATAATAGCGGATGATCTCAATGGCAGAATAACCTTCGTCGCCCAGATACTTACTGCCCCATTGCTTCAGTCCGTTACAGGTTGTGCGTTTTCCGTCACAATAGGAAGTAAAAATCGGTTGTTTTACGCCCGGTCTGGATAAGTAATTTGCAAAAACAGAGTCCACGATCCTGTCTACGTTTTCGTATATATTTCTTCCATAAACCCATTTCTGGTCAAATGCAGTTGAGCTTGTGATCGTAAAATCGTACCCTTTGTTTCTGTACCACTCTGTAAAAACCCTGTTTAAGGTAAACGACAGGATACAGAGCGTATTGGCGTAAATCGTCGCCTCCGGCCATGTCGCATAAATCTCGGAAGACACCACATTTTTAATGTAATCTTTATACTTCACATAATAGTTTGTTGCGCGGCTGTCCGTCGGTGGTCCGTCATGTACCACAACGTATTCCGGGATCACAACTTTGGATAATACGATCTCTCCTGTTTCCGCCATCGGTTTGATCTCTTCCTCCGGGATCTTGGGCGGATATTCTCCATATAATGTATGATCCGGGATCACGATATCTTCTGTCTGCTGCATCTCTTCCGTCGGTTCCATTCTCACCTGCTGCAGTGCAGTTGCATCTGCCAGAAGTTCACTGCCTTCTATCGTTACCGGCTGATAACCGGGTGCTGTGATCTGCAGATTCAGTTCTGCATAAGGGCGGTTTGTCTGCTCTGCATCCAGACTCCATTCCAGCGGCGGTGCAGGCAGAGAAACGGCTTCTGTCCGTCCGCTGTTGTCCGTTGTAATTTCCTCTACCACACTGTCCTCACCTGTATAAGAGATACTGATCCTTGCATTTTCAACCGGCAAAAGTCCGATCGTGCTTGTTACCTGCAGTGACAGATTACCTCTGTCTATCATATCCTGCATAGGTCCTTCCTTCTTTTCGGGCATAAAAAAGCCTCTGCATTTTTTCTTATTTTATGCAAAGGCTTTCTTATCTGCTACATTATTCCAAATTCAACTGATTCTTCATGATATGTGCACTGATAAAGTAGAACGCTATCGTTGCGGCTGCTTCCACCAAAAGAACCACAAGCAGGAGTGTCAGTATCGTCTGCATCATCTTTTCATAGGAATAAGTGTCTATGGAAATAAAATTCACAAAAACCATTGAATAGGAAGATACCATCTGCAGAAGCATATAAAGTCCGATATAAATACCGATCGCCCCAAGCAGCCTCTGCTTCTTGAAAAGTTGTCCTATACTAATTGCCGCGTATCCCATAAAAACGTTCATAAACATAGATACGATTGCGATCAGTACAAAAAGGATGATAACCACTGCAACACTCGGAGTCCGCGGGATTTCTGACAATCCCTCAAACATATCACTCCAAAAGTTCTTCTTATCTGCGGGATCAAGCATGCTGAAGAAGAAGCTGAAGATGGAAATTACCATGACCAGTCCGCCGATCAGCTGCCAGATCAGTGCAACAAATGTTTTTGACCAGATCAGTTCATGCTGTGTAACCGGAAGCGTATGCATCAGATAACCCTGATCCGTATAAAGATTCTTATAAAATCTGTTATAAAAGAAAAATACCGTTACCAGACTGAGGGCTGCTATCGATGCTATGTAAGCCATGACATACAAGGTCATTGTCAGTCGTATTACTGCATTTTCAGATGCAAAACTCCATGTATCACTCTGCATAACAACTGTTCCGATCAATGTCAGTCCGATTACGATCAGATTCATAAGCCCGACCAGACGCCAGCAGTCTTTCCATTCATGTACAAATAATTTCTTTAACATGCAAACACCTCCCTGAAATATGCATCAACCGTTTTTCCCTGTTTTTCTCTGATCTCGTCCACAGAAGCCTGCAGAACAAGCTGACCGTTTTTGATAAAGATCACATCATCCAGAATACTCTCAATATCGGAGATCAGATGTGTACTGATGATCAGGGATGCTTCCGGATTATAATTATTCAAAATAGTCTTCATAATGTAATCTCTTGCTGCAGGGTCTACGCCTGCGATCGGTTCATCCAGAATATACAGATCCGCATCCCTGCTCATCACAAGAATCAGCTGGATCTTTTCCTTGGTACCTTTTGACAGCGTTTTTAACCTGTCGCCCGGCTGGATATTTAAAGATTGCAGCATCTCATACGCTCTGTCTGTTTTGAAATCCTCATAGAAATCAGCAAAAAAATCCACCAGATCTTCCACTGTTCTCTGCGCCTCCAGATATGTCCGTTCCGGCAGATAAGAAACATGCTTTTTTGTCTCTACGCCCGGCTCTGATCCTCCGATCAGCACCACACCGTCTGTCGGCTTCAAAAGCCCATTCATCATTTTGATCAGCGTTGTTTTACCACTTCCGTTGGGTCCAAGCAGCCCTACGATATGACCTCTTTCAATCGTCAGATTCAGATCTGAAACTGCAGGTGTCTTTCCTTTTACATAGCATTTTGTCAGATTCATGCATTGCACTAAAGCGCTCATTACTCTTCCTCCCTCTTTTGCTCCACATTATTTTTGATCAGCAGAAATGACTGCTCCGGGTCAAAGCCCAGTTCCCTCATGTCCTGCAAAAATGCATCTATCTTTTCCTTTGCGATCGTTTCTCTCACCATACTGATCCTCTCCTCATCCTCTGTCACCATCCGGCCGCTTGTCCGCATCGTGATGAGCAGACCGCTGTTTTCCAGCTCCGCAAACGCTTTTTGCATTGTATTGGGATTTACACCGGCTTCCAAAGCAAGCTCTCTCACACTCGGCAGCTTACCGCCCGGCTGATAAAAACCTGATATGATCCTGAGTTTGATCTTTTCCACAATTTGTGCATAGATTGGTCTGTCATTATCCAGTTTCCATGCCATATTGCATTCTCCTTTCTTTGTCTTACTGTATTATTGATATAATACAATCATACAATATTTTTTTGAATTGTCAAGTGGGTATCAAATATTTTTTTTACAAAAAAGAACCTTTGGCGCAAGTGCCAAAGGTTCCTCACTTTTCTTTGTATTTTATTTTCCAAAACAGACAGGTCTATTCGATTACCTTTAACCAGCCTTCCGGTGCTTCGATTCTGCCCATCTGGATACCTGTCAGTGTATCATATAATTTCTGTGTAACAGGTCCCATCTTTTCCATACCGCTTGGGAAGCAGATCTCTTTGCCATGATCAACGATCTTACCAACCGGTGAGATAACTGCTGCTGTACCGCAAAGACCACATTCTGCGAAATCTTTTACTTCATCCAGATAGATTTCTCTTTCTTCCGCCTCTAAGCCAAGATACTCTTTTGCAACATACATCAGAGAGCGGCGTGTGATAGATGGCAGGATGCTGTTTGACTTCGGTGTTACAACCTTGTTGTCCTTTGTCACGAAGATAAAGTTGGCACCGCCTGTCTCTTCTACTTTTGTTCTGGTCGCTGCATCAAGATACATATTTTCATCATAGCCTTCCTGATGTGCGGTTACGATTGCATGTAAGCTCATTGCATAGTTAAGACCTGCTTTGATATGACCTGTACCATGTGGTGCTGCACGGTCAAAATCACTTACCTTAATTGTCAGAGGTTTAACACCACCTTTGAAATATGGTCCTACAGGTGTTGTCAGAACTCTGAACTGATATTCATCAGCAGGCTTTACACCGATAACGGAGTTGCTGCCAAACATATATGGACGAACATAAAGCGTTGCACCTGATCCGTAAGGTGGTACATATGCTTCATTTGCCTTTACTGTCTTTACGATTGCTTCTACAAATTTATCTTCCGGATATACAGGCATTTCCAGTCTTCTAGCGGAATCTGCCATACGGGCTGCGTTTAAGTCAGGACGGAATGTAACGATTCTTCCATCTTCTGTCGTATAAGCCTTCATCCCTTCAAATACTGTCTGTGCATACTGCAGAACACCTGCACACTCATTCAGCACGATATTCGGATCCTCTGTCAATGTACCTTCGTCCCATGCACCGTCTTTAAAGTTTGCCACAAATCTCTTATCTGTCTGCACATAACCGAATCCGAGATTTGACCAGTCGATATTTTTCTTTTCCATAAGTACGCTTCCTTTCCTTTGCAGTCACCACACGATGCTGCACCCGGCGATATCTCCGCCCTATATCAATATAGTTTACCACTGCTTTTTTTATACTGTCAACCATTTCAGATAGAACACTATTTTATATAGAACATAGCCCAGTGTTATGATATAATGTAATGAACGCAAAAGAAAAACAAGCGCCAGCAGAGCTGGCATTTGTTTTTCTTGCGTCATTAGCGAACGAATATCCTGCGTAGCAGGATGCAAAGCGCGCAGCGCGGATTCGTGAGCTTTGTGCTTATTAACGAGTGAACCGTCTGCGCAGCAGACACTAAAGTGCGTAGCACGGGGTTCACGAGTCCTGTCGAATATCCTGCGTAGCAGGATGAGAAGCGCGCAGCGCGGGATTCGTGAGCTTTGTGCTTATTAACGAGCAAATATTCGCTTCAGAGAAGCGGATGTAGAGTGCGAAGCACGGATTTGCGAGTCTTGTCACATATTTGCACAGCAAATATGCGACCAAATAACCTGCGCAGCAGGTTATAGCCTCTATCCGGTCATCACCACGCGCAGCTTACATAAACGGGGTATCATCATGAAGAAACTATGGACCAATTATATAAAATTAATGGAAAAAGATGTTGCAGCAGGTGCGGAATCCAACAATCTGGCGGTTCTGGTGCGCTATCTTTCCTGTATCAGCCTGCTTCATTATATATTACTGACAATCATACTTGCTTATGCAGGATATATTTACAGCTGCCTTGGCGTTGTATTTTGTATCGGTCTGATCCTCGCATCCCTGATCTGTACTTATGAAGCACGCATCAAGCTTGGTACACTGCTTTATATCTTCTCGATCCTGGCAGTGCTTACGTTGCTGACAATTCGTGTCGGCTGGAAGTATTTCTTTGCTCCCACGGCTTTTATCACGATCATGGTTTACTTCTTCAGTTTAAATATCCCGATCCGGAAAAAGATCCGATACTCCGTATTTATGGCGATTTATCTGAATGCACTTGCCATTTTAAAGGGCTATCTGCCGCTGCAGGCTGAGATCAATGGTCATATCGCATTGGTTATTCTGGTCTTTAACATCTGTTTTTCCACGCTTGCCTTTTCTTATGTAGCGTATGCTTATTATCAGAAATTTATGGCATCTGAAGCCAAAATCCTGCAATATAACAAAAAGCTGGAGCAGATGGCTTCTACGGATACTCTGACATCTCTTTGGAACAGACGTGCCATGACGCAGCACCTTTCCACCCTTTCCCAGCAGTATGTCAAGCACCATATGAACTTCTGTGTGGCAATTCTGGATATTGACTTTTTCAAACATGTCAATGATGAACACGGACATGGCATGGGCGATTATGTCCTTAAATCACTCTCTTATATGTTAAAAAGCAGTATGGATGGAAAAGGACAGGTCGCAAGATGGGGTGGTGAGGAATTTCTGCTGACTTTTGAAAATACAGATCTGGATCGTGCATACAAGCTGCTGGATCAGATCAGAGCCCGTATTGCCGAACAGGAATTTACGTTTAAAGATGTGAGTCTGCACCTGACAATAACAGGTGGCATCGAAGAATACAGTATGACCGAATCCATCGATGCCATCATTACACGTGCTGATGAGAAATTATACCGTGGTAAAACCTCCGGCAGAAATCAGATTGTTGCTTAATGCTTTTTTTCGTATTTGGTAAAAGTATATTCCAAATCAAAATAAGTCTGTTCATCACTTGTTTCCGTCATTTCCCACTCCGGCATTTCATCCAGATTCGGGAAAAAGCTGTCTGCCTCGTAAGCATGATCGATCTTTGTGATAAAGGCCTCATCACAATAGGGCAGAAGCTGACGGTAAACGCTTTCTCCGCCAATACAATACACATCCGTATCATATTTTTTGCTTTCTTCTATCGCTTCCTCAATGCTGTGTACCACAACCGCTCCCTTTACCCGATAAGCCGGATCCTTTGTGATCACAATATTGTTTCTGCCGGCAAGCGGCTGTGCCTGCGGAAAACTTTCCAGTGTCTTTCTTCCCATAATGATCGTTTTGCCCATTGTTTCACTGCGGAAAAACTTCATATCACTCGGGATATGCACAAGAAGGGCATTTCTCAGTCCGATCCCCCAGTTACTGTCTACTGCTACGATTAGTTTCATGTTGCTCCTCTTTTCGTTTTCTATTCTTATACTCGTAAATCCGCGCCTGCGGCGCTTCCCGTCTGCTTCGCAAGCGCTTGTTTTTTCTGTCCTTATATTACACTCGCAAACCCGCGCCTACGGCGCTTTCCGTCTGCTTTGCAGACAGTTTGCTCGTTAAGCGCACAAGAAAAACAAATACTTGCTTCGCAAGTGCTTGTTTTTCTCTATGTGCGCTTAAATGGCGATCGGTATATCGGTGATCTGTGGGCCGGTTTCGTATCCTTCCAGACTGACATCATTTCTGGTGAACTGGTAAAAATCATGGATATCCGGATTTAAGTGAAATTTCGGTGCTGCAAAGCCCTCACGTGAGATCAGTTCTTTGATCAGCGGTACATGTCTGTCATAAATATGCGCATCTGCAATCACATGCACAAGCTCTCCCACCTTCATATCACATACCTGTGCCAACATATGCATCAGTACTGCGTACTGCACAACATTCCAGTTGTTAGCCGCAAGCACATCCTGTGAACGCTGGTTCAGAATCGCATTCAGTGTCAGTTTATCATCGCCCGGCTTCTGCGTCACATTAAAAGTCATACTGTATGCACACGGATACAGGTTCATTTCATGCAGATCCTGATGCACATAGATATTGGTCATAATACGACGGCTGAACGGATTGTTTCTCAGATCATAGATTACTCTGTCCACCTGATCCATCATGCCTTCTTTATACTGATGTTTGACACCCATCTGATAGCCGTATGCCTTTCCGATGGAGCCGTTTTCATCAGCCCATTCATCCCAGACATGGCTGTGAAGATCATGGATATTATTGGATTTCTGCTGCCAGATCCAGAGCATTTCATCCGTGGCACTTTTCAGTGCCGTCCGGCGCAGTGTCATGATCGGGAATTCCTCCGACAGATCATAACGGTTGACCACGCCAAACTTTTTGATTGTATAAGCACTTGTACCGTCTTCCCAGTGTGGTCTTACTTTTTCTCCTTCCGTACTCGTTCCGTTTGTCAGGATATCCTGACACATATCAATAAATATCTTATCTGCTTTTGTCATGATGCCATATCTCTTTCTTTTATTTTATCTGTCCCATTTATCACACAGGGCATTGATCTGATCCGTAAATTTTGCCAGATCCTTATTGGTTCCGCCTTCATTATGCTGAATAACCGCCAGAAGTCTCTGACCTGCTGCAAGCAGTCTGCTGAATACATCGGATGCAATCTTACGTTTCTTAACCGGAATGCCTTCAGCCTCGTAGGTGATCTCACCTGTCACAAGATCTACTTCTGTTCCGCTGTACGGAGCATAGGTGCTATAGCCGTATTCATGCTTCAGACACTCTGCAAAAGCCGTACAGACTGCATCCTCGCCGTGTACGATAAAGACTCTGTCTGGCTTCTTTTCAAACTTCTGGAGCCAGCCGATCAGCCCGTTCTTATCCGCATGTCCGGATAATCCTTCCAGCTTTTTGATACTTGCCCGGATCTCGATGGACTCGCCAAACAACTTAACTTCCTTTTTACCGTCCACTATACTGCGTCCCAGTGTTCCGATCGCCTGATATCCCACAAACAGGATCGTACATTCCGGTCTCCACAGATTATGCTTTAAATGATGGCGGATACGACCTGCCTCACACATACCGGAAGCAGAAATAATGACCTTCGGCGTATCTTCAAAGTTGATCGCTTTTGATTCTTCACTTGTGATGGAAAGGCGAAGTCCCGGGAAACTGATCGGGTTAATTCCCTGCTTTACAAGTGCCATAGCTTCCTCATCAAAGCAGCTATATATGTTCTTCTGGAAAATTCCGGTCGCTTCTACTGCCAGCGGGCTGTCGACATAAACCGGGAAATCAGGATACCCTTCCACCAGTCCTTCTGCCTTGATCTTTCGCAGGAAATACAGCATTTCCTGTGTTCTGCCGACTGCAAAGGACGGAATGACCACATTACCGCCTTTGTCAAATGTTTCCTTTAAGATCTTAACAAGTTCCCCGACGTAATCCGGCTTTTCTTTTGTATGTAACCGGTCGCCGTAAGTTGATTCCATAACGACATAATCCGCATCCTTTGTTGGCTTCGGATCCTTGATCAGAGGCTGATCTGTATTTCCGATATCACCGGAAAATACAAGCTTTTTGGAAACACCGTTTTCGGAGATCCAGACCTCGATACTGGAAGATCCGAGCAGATGTCCGATATCCGTAAAACGGATCTGGATGCCCGGACATAATGTGATCATTGTATCATAATGACACGGAACGATCTGCCGGATCGCACCATCCGCATCTTCCATTTTGTAAACCGGCTCTACCGCTTCCATATTGGCGGAGCGCTTTGCCTTTCTATTCTTCCACTCCGCTTCCTGCATCTGTATATGCGCACAGTCACGAAGCATGATGCTGCACAGATCCGCTGTCGCATCCGTCATAAAGATCTGTCCCCGGAAGCCTCTTGCATACAAAAGTGGCAGCATACCGGAATGATCCACATGTGCGTGTGTCAGAAGCACATAATCGATCAGTGATTCCTGTACCGGGAGATCCACGTTTTCAAATACATTTTCTCCCTGTTCCATACCGTAATCAACCAGAATATGCTTACCGCACGCTTCGAGATAATGACAGCTTCCCGTTACCTCATGATCCGCCCCAATAAATTTCAGTTTCATGCCTATTCCTCCCTTATTTGTAGTGTATGATTCGCCCCATTCCTTTACCTGATCACCATCCGCAGTGCATACAGAAGAAGCAGATGCACAGGATAAAACAGATAAAAGAACCATTTATTTCCATTTCCCTTTTTGCCGTTATAAAAATAGATACAGATAAATGCCGGGAAGCACAAATACTCCCACGTCATACTGATATAACCGATCACACATGCCTTGACTCTGTCCGATCTGAATACATAAAAGATCAGGATCAGCAGGATCCCCAGCCCGCTGTAATCCGTTTTCAGGAAATAGGCAGCCCATATTGCCGCAATCCCGATCAGAACGGAAAGTGACAGTTTCAATGGCATATCCCAGCCCTGCTTCTCCATGATACACCGGATCAGTGCAGTCGCCAGCAGTCCCAGAAACAGGGTAAAAAACACATTCTGCGCCCCGAATTCCAGAATCTGATCGGAAAAAGCAAGATCAAAGGGAATTTCCGAGAGCAGTGCAAATGCAAACAACCGCAGCAGATATCGCTTTACATCATGCGTATGATACAGTCCTTCCACCAATACAAAACAGAAAATAGGGAACGCCGTCCGTCCGATTCCACGCATGATCCGATACAGGAGATCCGCCTGTGCAAAGCTGGCAGTTCCCGCATAAAATGACGTGAAAACAATAAAAAAAGCCGCTCCGAAATGATCAATCAACATTGTAATGATCGCGATATACTTCAATGTGCTGCCCGATAATCCATGTTCTTTCTCCGATATTTCCTGTGGCATGGCACGATTCCTTCTCTTCTTTCAACTATCTGTCTTTAATAAATATACCTGTCTTACAAGCTTCAGAACCATCTGTTCTGAATTGTTATTTCTATTTTAACATACTCCATCTGATTTATAAAGCGGAACCACCTGACGGAGTCCTATCAAATGTCACAAATTTGTTTTTGTATTTTCTACATAATTTTTTCAAAAAATCGTATCATTTTTTGTACATATTTGCTATAATTATCCTATCTGCTGATAGATTTTTCTATCAGCCTTTCATGCACAGACAGCCGATGAAAAATTCGTGAACTTATAGAAAGGACAAAACACATGAAAAAATTAACCGATTTTGCAAACATAGCACAATTACAGACCTTCATCAAAGACTGGAGCAGTCTGACAGGGCTTTCCGCTGCCATTACCGACCTGGATGGCAACTGTCTGACAGCTGCGATTCCGGAATCCTGCAGTACTTACCATGCTGAAGATGCCTTAACGGAGCTTTCCCTCGGAGAAGACCCTATCGGATCCATGCTCTATGGCATTCCGGCAGATTATACGGACGATCCCGCCGCATCTGTTCAGATCCTTTACTCCCTGCTTACTCTGGCGATCAACAACCAGTATGAGACTTCTCAGTTAAATACCAGACTGCAGACCTACAAAGACAGTATTGATACCCTCTCTTCTCTGATCAATGCTATTATCGAGAAATCACATGCCCTGGATAAGATCGAATCCAAACAGCGTATGCTTGCACTGAACGCTTCCATTGAAGCGGCCAGAGCAGGCGAGGCCGGTAAAGGATTCGCCGTTGTAGCGGATGAAGTTGGAAAACTGGCAAGCGTATCCGATGAGATCAACACTGCTATCAAGGATACGATGACGGACATGGCAGATCTCGTAGAAAAGATTTCCGCACCGGAACATCCGGTTATTTAATTTTTCATTCATCATGGCAGCATAAAAATGGAGACGTTTGAAAAAACTTTCGTTTTTCAAACGCCTCCATTTTTCTCTTATTGCATTTCTCTCTTGTTCCGTTTTCTATCTGTTCATGTTCTCTATTCCACGTCTACTGTTTTCAGAACTCTTGCCGGATTACCTACAACTACCGCATTTGCAGGTACATCCTTTGTCACTACTGCTGCTGCACCAACGATCGCATTTTCCCCGATCGTTACCCCCGGTAATATCGTGGCACCTGCACCGATCCACGCATTTTTTCGGATAACCACAGGCTTACAGAGCAGAACCCTGTGTTCTTTTTCATCATGATTATTTGTCAGGATCTGGGTATTTGCCGCAATGCTGACATTGTCCTCGATCGTCAGTCCGCCTCTGGACATACACACAAAATTGTACATGATAGACACATGATTTCCGATCTTCACATGATCGCCCATATTGATATGGACACCCTGTCTTACCTTACTTCCCTCTCCGATATTGCCTTTAAAAAGTTCCTTTACCAGTGCATTGTATTCCTCTGTTTCCGGCATTGTCGTATTGATACGGAAGCAGAGCTGCTCACTGCGTTTCGACTCTTCCCACGTTGCCTCAAGCTCAGGCGTCATAACTCTCAGATCGACTCTTTCCCATTCCATTATACCGTGTCTCCTTTTCTATCCCGTTTCCTACAGCTTACTTTCATAGCAGAAAAACGGTTGTCCAAACATCTCACATTCTCCTACCAGCGGAAATTGAAATACAGCATACGATCTCAGTGCTTTCTGATTTCCTTTATTGACCAGAAAATGAACGCTCTGATAGCCGCGTTTTTTCAGCTCCCGCATACCATGCTTCAGCATTTCTCTCGCAATCCCTTTATTCTGCAAAGCCGGATGCACCGCAAGCCTTGCCAGCTCTCCGCCCGGCTGCAGATCAGTTTTCCAACAGGTAAGTTTTTTAACCGCATCATCTTCATCGATTGAAATGGATGCAACGATTTCGCCCATCTCATCTTTCATCACAAAAAGGGCGTCTCTTGACAGGTCAAATTCTATCTCCTTCATGCCCGGATACTGGTCATCCCACGCACAGCATTCTCTGCCAAGCTGCATCTGATACAATGCCAAGATTTTCTCTTTATCCCCCGCATCTGCCTGCCCAATCCTGTACTTAGCCCAGTGATAAGCCACACGTGGTTCTCCGTTTAACAAATAAATAATACCGCACTTTACAAAACCGTTCCGCATGATCACCTTATGCATGATCTGATTGTCTTCATGTGTGTCAATCCGGACATTATCACTGATCGATTTACAATAGTTTACCATTGCTGCAAACAATCCATGTACCTTTGCATCACTTGCCACGCGGTGCATCGTCACATAAGAAGCATCATTCAGCCATTCTCCGCCTTCTACATATCCATAAGTCGGATCTTCGCCTCTGCAAAGTGCAAACGCACCATGTATGGCATCTCCTTCACAGACCGCCATACATCTGTGTTTTTCTATATCCTCTTCTATCAATTCCCTTGGTGGAAAATTCGCTCCCCACTGATGGGGATTTCCGCTCTGCCGCATCGTCTCTCTTGCAATTTCATAAATATGCATGAGACTTTCTATATCCTGTATGGTTGCTTCTCTGATTTTTAACATATGTAACTCTATATCCTTCCTGCTTTACCTTTCTTCTTTCGTATCTGGTCTGTCCGTTCTTACAGATCTGCTCCGTCCTTGGCACGATTCGCCTTTGCGCTGATCGCTGTTACAGTCAGCTTCAATACCGCAGTCCTTGGCAGTGCACTTTCATTATATACAAAATGCTTTGTTTCTTCGTGCCTTGCCATGATCACATCATCGACTGCCCTTTTCTTATCTTCTCCCTCTAAAAAAGTTACCGTTGCCTTCCCCATTACTGACAGATACCGCATGGTAACATCTTTCATTTCCGTAATGCAGTCCATATAAAGCGGCTTGTCCATTTCAAAGCTGCATACCGGATTTTGTGTGAGCAGCTCGTATCTCCTGCCTGCCATTGCCCCATGGACATACAGATAAAGCTGCTCTCCTTCCACTTCATAAGCAAAATTCATTGGCACGATATATGGGTACTCTCCGTCCGAAAGCCCCAAGCGCACGATCTCACACTGCTCTACGATTTTCACGATTTCCGGAAAACCGGTCACTTCTCTGTCTTTTCTTCTCATTTGCCGACCTCCTTATATCTATATCTGTTTCATTAGGTTCTGTACATATGCCTCTGTTTTATCTAAATCCTCAGCAATTTCAGCAATTGTTTTTCCCTTTTGCAACCATTTGATGATCAGTTCCTTAAAATGTACCCCTTGTCAAGGACAAATTAAGAAGAAGGGATTTTCTTTTTCTAACCAGTAGATGGCTATATCGTTTTGTCTAATTACCTTCTTCATGATCCATATCCGCAGAGGGAAT
>NZ_JAHLPN010000016.1 GCF_018917935.1 Kineothrix sp. MSJ-39
TTTTTATACCCAAAGATGCAGACCTGTTCAAAAATAGAAAAAATCATACAAAGAAACGCCAAAACCGACATTTGCCGGAGTTGGCGTTTCTTTGTTAGGGACTTATTTTACAGCCCCTTTTTTATCCTATGTAAGTTTACATAATATTAAGAATTATGATTTTCTGAAACCTGCACGCTTACGCATGGTAGGATCCAGGATCTTTTTACGGATACGAAGACTCTTCGGTGTTACCTCTAAGAGCTCATCGGTATCGATAAACTCAAGTGCCTGCTCTAAGGAGAGGATCTTTGGCGGTGACAGACGAAGTGCTTCATCTGAGCCGGAAGAACGGGTATTTGTCATCTGTTTCTTCTTGCAGACATTGATCTCAATATCTTCAGCCTTACCTGTTTCGCCGACTACCATACCGGCATACACCTTTTCGCCCGGTCCGATGAAGAGAGTACCACGTTCCTGTGCATTGTACAGACCGTAAGTAATGGCTTCGCCGGATTCAAATGCGATCAGGGAACCCTGTGCACGGTACATCATATCTCCTTTGTAAGGACCATATCCATCATACGTTGTATTGATGATACCATTTCCCTTTGTATCTGTCATGAATTCACCGCGGTAACCGATCAGGCCACGCGCCGGAATGGAGAACTCAAGACGGACATAACCGCCGTTGGCAGCGCCCATACTGATGAGCTCACCTTTTCTGGCAGATAACTTCTGGATGACAGAACCGGAGAATTCATCCGGTACATCGATATAAGCAAGCTCCATTGGCTCAAGCTTTTTGCCGTTTTCGTCGGTCTTGTATAAAACCTCGGCTTTGGAAACCGCAAATTCATAGCCTTCACGGCGCATATTTTCGATCAAAACGGAAAGATGTAATTCACCACGACCGGAAACCTTGAAGCTTTCTGTTGTTTCGGTTTCTTCCACACGCAGGGAAACATCTGTATTTAACTCGCGGAACAGTCTGTCACGCAGATGACGGCTTGTGACATATTTGCCTTCCTGTCCGGCGAGCGGAGAGTCATTGACGATAAAATGCATGGCGATCGTCGGCTCTGAGATCTTCTGGAATGGGATCGGAACCGGATTCTCCGGGCTGCAGAGTGTATCACCGATATGGATATCTGCAATACCGGAAATGGCTACGATGGAACCAATGCCGGCTTCTTTGACTTCTACCTTATTTAAACCGTCAAATTCATACAGCTTGGAAACCTTCACCTTTTTCATCTTGTCAGGCTCATGATGGTTGACGATGACAACATCCTGATTGACACGGATCACGCCGTTATCTACTTTGCCGACACCGATACGGCCGACATATTCATTGTAATCGATCGTACTGATCAGTACCTGTGTACCTGCATCAGGATCTCCTTCCGGTGCAGGAATGTAATCAAGGATCGTTTCAAACAATGGCATCATATCTTTGCCCGGCTCCTCGATGGAAAGAGAAGCAGTTCCGGCTTTTGCGGAAGCATATACGATCGGGCAGTCAAGCTGGGATTCATCCGCATCCAGATCGATGAGAAGCTCAAGCACTTCATCAACAACCTCAGCAGGTCTTGCTTCCGGACGGTCGATCTTGTTGACACAGACGATGACCGGTAATTTCAGCTCCAGTGCTTTGCGCAGTACGAATTTGGTCTGTGGCATGGCACCTTCAAAAGCATCGACTACAAGGATAACGCCATTTACCATTTTCAGGACACGCTCTACTTCACCACCGAAGTCCGCATGACCTGGTGTGTCGATAATGTTGATCTTTGTATTTTTATAAGTAACGGCAGTGTTCTTGGAAAGAATGGTGATACCACGCTCTCTCTCGATATCGTTGGAATCCATGACACGTTCTGCCACTTCCTGATTTTCACGAAATACACCGCTTTGTTTTAACAGTTCATCTACCAGTGTCGTTTTACCGTGATCGACATGGGCGATGATTGCGACATTACGAATATCGTCTCTCGTTGTTTTCATATAACTCCTCACTCTCTAAAAACGGGGTCTACAGTTAAATAGGATGCCCAAACTCTTTTAGTCTATCACATTTTTTGCAAAAATCAACAAGGACTGTAAGAAAACAACAGCTTTTGTCGATGAAACCATGTCATAATTATGGAATTCATTCATAAATATATATAGCAGACAATGTCTGACGTAAGTAAATAAGGAAAAAATTCTTAAAGTAAGAAGGGAGAACCGGAACATGACAGATAAGGTAATGGAAAACAATCAGGTAACCGTGATGGGAGAGATCGTAGGAGAATTCGTCTACAGCCATGAGATTTTTGGCGAGGGCTTTTATATGGTAGATATTCTTGTGCCAAGACTCAGCGATTCATCAGACAGGATACCGCTTATGATCTCAGAAAGGCTGATGGATGTTTCAAAGGACTACCGAGGAACACTCGTCATGGTAAGCGGACAGTTCAGGTCATATAACCGTCACGAAGAACACAGGAACAGACTGATCCTTTCCGTTTTTGTACGGGAGGTTGCATTTATTGAACAGGTACCGGAAAATGAAAAGACAAATTATATCTTTCTGGACGGATTCATCTGTAAGGAACCTGTTTACCGGAAAACGCCGCTCGGAAGAGAGATCGCGGATATTCTGCTGGCTGTGAACCGTCCGTACGGAAAAAGCGATTATATCCCGTGCATCAGCTGGGGCAGAAATGCCAGATATGCGAATCATTTCAGGGTTGGGGAACGCTGCAGGATCTGGGGAAGGATCCAGAGCCGCGAGTATATGAAAAAGATCTCGGAAGATCAGGCGGAAAAACGTGTGGCATATGAAGTAAGCGTCAGCAAACTGGAGCTGGCTTCCGAGGAAGAGCCGGACGTTCTGCAGAACGCCTGATAGCGGGAAAATGCGGAAAAGTTGCATCCTGCAGTATTTTGTGGTATAGTCTGCCTGTTAAGTAAAACGAGCAAAGTCGTTTTGTGAGGTGTGACATGAAACAGGGTAAGATCCATATTTACAGTGGAGACGGGCACGGAAAGACGCCCGCTGCACTGGGAGAAGCATTATATGCGGCAAGTGAAGGGAAAACGGTTGTTGTCATCCAGTTTTTAAAGGCGGATCATCTGATGAGTGCAGAGTATCTGAAGCGTCTGGAGCCGGAGATCAAGTTTTTCCGTTTTGAAAAATCCTCTGCGGAGTACGCAAGTCTGGATGAGGCAGCGCGGGAAGAGGAAAAGATGAATATCCGCAACGGACTGAATTTTGCCAAAAAGGTATTGTCAACAGGCGAATGTGATCTGTTGATCTTAGATGAGGTACTGGGACTGATCGATGTCGGTATCTTATCGGTAGAAGAGCTGAGGACGCTTATTTCAGCCAAGACAGAGGAAACGACAGTCATCATGACAGGCATCCAGCTCAGCGATGAAGTATGTATGTTGGCAGATGAGGTTTCCAAGATCGAAACAGTGAATTTTAAGGTATTTTAAATAATGTCATGCATCTGTGATGCATGATGCAGCCTCAATCCATCTGCGAAGCAGATTATGCATGGATTGAGGTTCCAAGATAATGACAGGTAACTGCCCCGGTCGGGATATGGCCGGGGCAGAAACTGTCTGTAATTGCTTGACAGAAGGCAGTATTGGTGCTATGCTTTTTTTAGGCTCTGAGTGCTATGCAGAGCTTACATATCAAAATATAAAATGAGATAGAGGTCGCATTTTTCAACAGTAGATCCGGGGATGCAGCAGGTGCAGAGGAACAGGAAGGAAAGGGAAAGATGCCGAAAGAAAAGGTGCCTGACCACTTTATTCTTGGGCATGCAGTTAAGAGCTGTATGACTGTCATCAGTAAATGATGGGGAGCTATCGGAGATTGAAGGATTACCGGCTCACATGTGCCGGTTTTTTATATAATAGGAAGTTTTTTCGCATATTCTATTATATAAATGAAGGAACAGAGGTCGTCCGCTGTAATTCCCATAGAAACAAGGAGGAAGAGGATATGTCAATTTTTACTGGAGCAGGTGTTGCCATCGTTACACCATTTCATGAGGATGGCAGTGTCAACTATGAAGCATTTAAGGAGCAGATCGAGCGTCAGATCGCCGGAGGAACCGATGCCATTATCGTATGTGGTACAACAGGAGAATCTTCCACACTGACACATGAAGAACATTTGGATGTGATCCGCTACTGCGTAAAGGTAGTCAATAAGAGAATCCCGGTTATCGCAGGAACAGGTTCCAACTGTACGGAAACAGCGATCTATTTATCTACAGAGGCTGAAAAGGCTGGTGTAGACGGACTTCTGATCGTTACACCATATTATAACAAGTGTACACAGAAGGGTCTGGCAGAGCATTTTACAATGGTAGCCAATTCCGTAAAGGTTCCGATCATTCTGTATAATATTCCGAGCAGAACCGGTGGTGTGCTGATCCAGCCGGAAACTGTCGTAAAACTTTGTAAGGAAGTAGAGAACATCGTTGGTGTAAAGGATGCCACAGGTAATATTTCAGGCGTTGCCAAGGTGATGCAGCTTGCAGACGGCTGTGTAGATCTGTACAGCGGTAATGATGATCAGGTCGTACCGATCCTGTCACTGGGCGGCAAAGGTGTGATCTCCGTATTATCCAATGTAGCACCACAGCAGACTCATGATATGTGTGCGAAGTTCTTTGCAGGCGATGTAGAAGGAAGCCGCAAGATCCAGTTAGATGCCCTTCCGGTCATTGACGGACTGTTCTGTGAGGTCAATCCGATCCCGGTTAAGAAGGCAATGAACCTGCAGGGCTTAAATGCAGGACCGCTCCGCAGACCATTGACAGAGATGGAGCCTGAACATGCTGAGAAGTTAGCACAGGCAATGAAGAACTTCGGTATTTTATAAAATAGGAAAAGAATAGAAAGCCCCGGCCAAAGGCATGTACTTAGACCGGGGCTTAGGTCGCTTTATAATATGTAGGATAAGGAAGGGAAAAAGATGACAAGAGTAATTATGTACGGCTGTAACGGCAAAATGGGACAGACCATTACAAGACTGATCGAAGAAGAAAATGATGTAGAGATCGTAGCAGGTATCGATGTATGTGATACAGTGAAAAACAGCTATCCGGTATTTCAGAATATCGCAGACTGTGATGTGGAGGCAGATGTTGTGATCGACTTCTCCTCACCGGTTTGTACCGATGCCCTGCTTGACTGGTGCGCAGACAAGAAGGTGCCGGTTGTGGAATGTACCACAGGACTTTCCGAGGCACAGCTTGCCAAGATCAAAGAGACATCCGAAAAGGTTGCAGTCCTGAAATCCGCAAATATGTCAATGGGTATCAACCTGCTTGAGAAGCTGTTAAAGGAAGCAGCAGGTCTTCTGGCAGATGCCGGTTATGATATCGAGATCGTGGAGAAGCACCACAAGCTGAAAAAGGATGCACCGTCAGGTACAGCTCTGGCACTTGGAGATGCCATCAATGAAGGGCTTTCCGAAAAATACGAATATGTATTTGACAGAAGCCAGAGAAGCATTCCGCGTCCGCAGAAGGAGATCGGTTTTTCTGCTGTCAGAGGCGGTACGATCGTCGGAGATCATGATGTGATCTTTGCAGGCGAGGATGAAGTCATTACATTCTCTCACAGAGCTTATTCCAAAGCCGTATTCGGAAAAGGCGCGGTACAGGCTGCAAAATTCTTATGCGGCAAACAGCCGGGCTTATATGACATGAGCGATGTGATCGGCTAAAATAACAAACAGGAAAAGGGGAAACATATGGATGATATGGAACTGAGATATCTGAAATCTCTGTCAAAGCAGTATCCGAATATCGCATCGGCAAGCACGGAGATCATCAACCTGCAGGCGATCCTGAATCTGCCTAAGGGAACAGAGCATTTCATGACAGATGTACACGGAGAATATGAGCAGTTTAATCATGTGCTGAAAAACGGTTCCGGTTCGGTCAGACGAAAGATCGATGAGGAATTCGGCAATACGTTGAGCAGCAAGGACAAAAAGAGTCTGGCTACGCTGATCTATTATCCGAAGGAAAAGCTGGAAATTGTCATGCAGGAAGAGGAAAATATTGAGGACTGGTATAAGATCACATTATATCGTCTGGTGCAGATCACAAAGCACGTTTCCTCCAAATACACGAGATCCAAGGTGCGTAAGGCACTTCCGAAGGATTTCGCTTACATCATTGAAGAATTGATCACAGAGAAGGCAGAGGTGCAGGATAAGGAAGGCTATTACAATGAGATCGTACATACGATCATCCGCATTGGCAGAGCACCTGATTTTATCGTTGCCCTCAGCAAACTGATCCAGCGGCTTGTCATCGACCATCTGCATATCGTAGGTGATATTTATGACAGAGGACCGGGCCCGCATATCATTCTGCATACACTGCGTCATTATCACAGCGTGGATGTGCAGTGGGGCAATCATGACATTGTCTGGATGGGGGCTGCAGCAGGTTCCCTTGCCTGTATTGCAAATGTGGTCAGAATGTCTGCCCGCTATGGCAATCTGGATACGCTGGAGGAAGGTTATGGGATCAACCTGATCCCGCTTGCGACTTTTGCGCTGGAGCAATACAAAAATACAAGTGAAGCCTTTGCGATCAAATACAATACCGATTACAATACCAAAGATCTGGGCATGGATATGAAGATGCATAAAGCGATGGCTGTCATCCAGTTCAAGCTGGAGGGACAGATCATCAAGCGCAGACCGGAATTCATGATGGAAGACAGACTGCTTCTGGATAAGATTAATTTTGAAAAAGGAACGGTCATGGTAGAGGGCAAGGAATATAAGATGCGGGATATGGATTTCCCGACGATCGATCCTGCCAATCCGTATGAGCTGACACCGGAAGAAACAGAAGTCATGGAAAGACTCCGTCAGGCGTTTACGCGATGTGATAAATTGCAGAAGGATGTCAGATTCTTATTTGCAAAGGGCGGACTTTACAAGGTATACAATTCCAATCTGTTATACCATGGCTGCGTTCCGCTCGATGAAGAAGGTAACTTCTTAAAGGTCAATGTATTCGGAAAAGAATACAGCGGAAAAGCACTGTATGATATTCTGGATACGTATGCCAGAAGAGGCTATTATGCAAGCCGTGAATCCGGTGATAAGGCAAAGGGCGAGGATATCCTCTGGTATATCTGGACAGGTCCGAATTCTCCGGTATTCGGCAAGGATAAGATGACGACGTTTGAGCGTTATTTCATTGAAGATAAGGAAACACACGTAGAAACAAAAAATGCCTACTACAGGCTGTATGATAACGAGGAGATCGTGGACAAGATCCTGCGGGAATTTGGTCTGGATACGACAAAGTCCCATATCGTGAACGGGCATGTTCCGGTAGAACGCAAAAAGGGCGAGTCACCGATCAAATGTAACGGAAAGCTGCTTGTCATTGACGGTGGATTTTCCAAGGCTTACCAGCATAAGACGGGAATTGCCGGTTATACGCTGGTTGCCAATTCTTACGGAATGCGTCTTGTTTCGCATGAGCCTTTTGAATCGACAGAAGCGGCGATCCGCAAGGAATCCGATATTTTCTCCGATTCCATCGTGGTAGAAACCGCGCTGCGCCGCCAGTGTGTGGCAGATACCGATATCGGTGTGGAGCTCAAGGAGAGCATCCATCAGTTAGAGGAGCTGTTAGATGCGTACCGGGAAGGTGTTCTGGTGGAGAAGAATTCGTACCAGTAGAAAAAATGGGCTGTGGTCTGCACAGCCCGTTTCCTTTATGGGTTATTGTCTCCGGTGAGGTCATCTACGACGTCACCTGCGCCATGTGCAACATCATCGACTGCATTGCCTGCATCGTCAATGACATCACCGACAGCATTACCGGCGTCATCAACCGCATCGCCGACAGCATTGCCTGCGTTATCGTTCATGTCGCCGTTGTTTGTCTGGTTACCGGATGTTGTGCCGTTATTACTGATATTGTTGTCATTATTTCCGGCGTTATCATTTGGTGTCTGTGTGGTGTTGTTTGCATTACCTGCTTCGTCTGAATTGTTGCCTGTCGTATTGCCGCAGGCTGCGAATGTAAACATAGACGCTACAAGCAGCGCAGTGAATAAAAGCTTTCTTGTCTTTTTCATAAAAATCACTCCTTTTGCTAAGAATAAAATCTATCAGCTGTACTGATACTCATAATGTAACCAATTAAAATAAATTTTATACGAAAGAAATAACAGAGGAACAGAAATGGAATTCAGACCTTGTATCGATATTCATAATGGAAGTGTAAAGCAGATCGTTGGCAGCAGTTTGTCGGATCTGGGAGATTATGCCAGAGAAAATTTTGTTTCAAAGCAGGATGCGGCATTTTATGCAAACCTGTATCAGCGATATGGGATCAGGGGCGGACATGTGATCCTGCTGAATAAAGAAGGAAGTCCTTATTATGAAGAAACAAAAAAACAGGCTCTTTCAGCTCTTGCAGCTTATCCGGGCGGTTTGCAGGTCGGCGGCGGGATCACAGATGAAAACGCAAAACTGTATCTGGACGGTGGTGCCAGTCATGTGATCGTGACATCCTTTGTATTCCGCGACGGGAAGATTGATTATGACAGACTGCAAAGACTGGTGCAGGTGACCGGAAAAGAGCATCTGGTACTGGATCTGAGCTGTAAGAAAACAGAAAACGGATACTACATCATGACAGACAGATGGCAGAAGCAGACGGACACGCAGCTTTCACCGGAAGCCATGGAGCGGCTTTCCGCATACTGTGATGAATTTCTGATCCATGCGGTAGATGTGGAAGGGAAAAACAGCGGGATCGAAGAGGAGCTCGTGAGCCTGCTTTCCGCCTTTACGGACAGGCCGGTTACTTATGCGGGCGGCGTACATGACTTTGCGGATCTTTCCAGACTGAAAAAGCTGGGCAAGGATCATATCAATGTAACGATCGGAAGCGCACTGGATCTGTTTGGCGGGAAGATGGCATTTACAGAAGTGCTGAAGGCGTGTGGAGATCAGACAAAATAGGAAAGAAAAAAGCAACCGGTCATATGACCGGCTGCTTTTTTTAATCCGTTAAAACAATTGCTCATTCAAAACTAAATTCTTTCAATTTATATTTTAAAAAGGCACATCGAAAAACTGATTAAGCTTGTAAGAAGCGTACTTCTTATAATTTAGTTACGTTAACTGCCTGAGGTCCTTTTTCGCCGTTAACTACTTCGTACTCAACTGCCTGGCCTTCTTCTAATGACTTGAAGCCTTCCATGTTAAGTCCTGAATAGTGTACGAAAACGTCGTTTCCAGCTTCATCAGAGATGAATCCGTAACCCTTCTGGTTGTTGAACCATTTAACTGTACCTTTGTTCATTGTGGCTACCTCCAAAATAATATATCTGTCATTTATGACAACGTAAGAATAGCACACCTTTTTTTAAAAGTAAAGATGAAATAAATCATTTTACATTCTTTTACCGGCTTGGTACAATCAAAAAGGAGCGGATCTTGATCCGCAGTACAGGATTTTCGGGAAGGAGCGGAAATGGCATGAATGCAGAGGAAAGAAGAAAAAATATCTTAAAGCTGCTGGCAGAGTCGGACAGCCCGCTGTCGGGCACGGATCTGGCAAAATGCCTTGCGGTCAGCAGACAGGTCATTGTACAGGATATTGCGCTTTTGCGTGCTGTCAATAAAAATATTTTATCCACGAATAAAGGCTATCTGTTATTTCATGAGGAAGAAAAAAAGAAAGGCAGGAAGCGCTCTGTCAAGGTCAGACATACGCAGCAGCAGATACTGGATGAACTGTATACGATCGTCGATCTGGGCGGACATATTCTGGACGTCGTGGTTGCACATGAAATCTATGGGCAGATCACCTGCGACCTGATCATCAACAGCAGACAGGATGCCAAGAGTTTTGTGGAGCAGTGTGAAAAGAGCCATGCAAAAGGTCTGAGTACGCTGACGGACGGCGTGCATTATCATACGATCGAAGCGGAGACGGAAGAGATGCTTGACCGGATCGAACAGACACTGGCTGAAAAAGGATACTTGCTATCTGATTAAAAATATGATAAGGTACCCTTGTTGACTGACAAGACAGCTGAATATACAGCTGTAAATACTGTCGAGGAGGATACTATGGAAAAATGTAAAAAAATACTGAACAAAATTTTTATCGATGGTCTGAGTGGTATGGCAACAGGTTTATTTGCAACGTTGATCATCGGAACGATCATTTCCCAGATCGGCAGCTTTATTCCGGGAAATATCGGTACTTACATCTATATGATGGGAAAGGTAGCATCTTCCGTTACCGGTGCCGGTATCGGTGTGGGAGTGGCGCTGAAATATAAGGAAAGTCCGCTGGTAGTGATTTCTGCAGCGACTGCAGGTATGATGGGGGCTTTTGCCAGCAAGATTCTGGCAGGCACAGTTTTAGTCGATGGCGTGATCACTTATGCAGGTCCGGGCGAACCGCTTGGTGCTTTTATTGCAGCACTTGTTGCGATCCTGGTCGGACATCTCGTCAGCGGCAAGACAAAGGTGGATATTCTGATCACGCCGCTTGTCAGCATTGTATCGGGCAGCGCGGTCGGACTGATCTTAGGCCCTCCGATCTCTGCTTTTATGGCATTCATCGGACAGCTTGTCAATGTAAATGTAGAAGCACATCCGTTTATCGGCGGTATTATCGTTTCTGTTTTAATGGGTATTATCCTGACACTGCCGATCAGCTCCGCAGCGCTTGGCATAATCTTAAATCTGTCAGGTCTGGCAGCAGGTGCGGCAACAGTCGGATGCTGTGCGAATATGGTTGGTTTTGCGGTTGCAAGCTATAAGGATAATAAGGTGAACGGACTTTTGGCGCAGGGACTTGGTACAAGTATGCTGCAGATCGGTAATATCGTGAAGAAGCCGATCATCTGGCTGCCTGCTATTTTAACAAGTGCGGTGCTCGGCCCGGTTTCGACACTGGTATTTGGCATGACAAATAATGCAACTGGCTCTGGTATGGGGACAGCAGGTCTGGTCGGACAGATCACGACCTATCAGACAATGGCAGCCATGGAGAGCGGAAGCATTGTACTTGTCAAGATCATCGTACTGCATTTCCTGCTGACAGGTGTTCTTTCCTGGGCATTTGCCACAGGCATGAGAAAGCTTGGCTGGTTACAGGACGGCGATATGAAGCTGGACGTGTAAGTGATAGATTATAGATCCAGATAGAAAAGAGAATTGTGATAGAAGCGTTTTTTGCTACAACAAAAATCCCATGTAGGAAATTTCAGGATCAGGCAATCGTGCAGATCTGAAATGACTACATGGGATTTTTATTGGATGGCATGCACTGCCTGCAGTGCTTTATTCTTCCTTCATACGGCTGAACACCATTTCATAACCGTCATTTCCGTAAGTAAGAGAGCGGTTGACACGGCTGATGGTAGCTGTGGAAGCCCCGGTCTTTTCGGCGATTTCCAGATAGGTCTTATGCTCTTTCAGCATGGCAGCAACTTCAAAACGCTGGGAAAGAGAGAGCAGCTCATTGACTGTACACAGATCTTCAAAAAAAGAATAGCATTCCTCTTTGGATTTCAGGGTCAGGATCGCTTCAAACAGATGATCGACCGGTTCAGATTTTAATTGCTTTACCATAATTTCCCTCCGACACTTTAACACTGTAAAATTTTAACGTCATACATTTTCTTTATCTTAGCACAGGAAATGAAAAGCGTCAACCGGCGCAGACATTCTTTCAGGCGGGAGAAAGAAAAGATAGACATTTACAAATAGTTTTTAATACTATATAATGTAGTATAAATGAAAAAACAAGTAATACAGGAAAGAAGCGGAGCGTATTATGACAATTTCAACAGAAGATTTATTAAACAGCATAATGGAAAGCTTTGACCGCATAGATTATATTAAAACAGCGGATATTCCGAATATCGACCTTTACATGGATCAGGTTACGACCTTTATGGATCACCGGCTGAAAAGTACGACAAGGCAGGAAACGGATAAGATACTGACAAAGACCATGATCAACAATTATGCGAAGAATGATCTTCTGCCGCCGCCTGTGAAAAAGAAATACTCCAAGGAGCATCTTCTGGTGCTCATCTTTATCTATTATTTCAAGGGATTTCTGTCAATCAGTGATATCCAGGAGCTTTTGCAGCCGATCACAGACCGTTTTTTCCAGAAAGAAGACGGACTGACACTTTCCGATATTTACGAAGAAGTTTTTCAGATGGAAGGAAAAGAGATCCAGGCGCTGAAAAAAGATGTGGCAAGACATTTCGAGCAGGCACAGAAATCTTTTACGGATGCGGATGAAGAATCCAGAGACTTCCTGCAGCAGTTTTATTTCATCTGTATGTTGAGCTTTGATGTATATGTAAAGAAGCTTCTGATCGAAAAGCTGATCGATGAGATGAGAAGCAGCAGACAGAGTGCGGAAGAATCTGAGAAGGAAGAAAAAAAGAATAAAAAATAAACCAGAGCAGAGGGTATATGGCAGAGAATTTTGTAATCGTGATCGATCCGGGACATGGTGGCAGCAATGAAGGGCTGAACTATGACGGATTTCTGGAAAAGGATATGAACCTTGTGACAGCAAAGGCAATGCAGGAGCTGTTGCAGCAGTATGATAATACAGAGGTTTACATAACAAATCCAGACAAGAAGGATATGTCCCTGAAAGAGCGGGCAGAATATGCAAAAAGTGTGGAGGCAGATGTTATGGTCAGCCTCCATTTTAATATGTCGGAAAATCACACAATGTACGGATCAGAGGTGTGGATCCCCAGCACAGGGCTGGCAAATGCGAAGATGCATGCACTGGGAGATATCATCCTGTCGCAGCTTTCGGAGCATGGTCTGACGATCCGCGGTGTCAAGACCAGATTAAATGACAGAGGAACAGATTATTATGGGATCATCCGGGAATCGGCGGCGCTGGATCTGCCGTGTATTCTGGTGGAGCATGCCTATGCGGATCATGCTATGGACCGGGCTTATATGGACAGCCCCGAGGACTGGCAGGAAATGGGACGTCTGGATGCGACGGCGGTTGCAAAATATTACGGACTCGTCAGTACTTCTCTTGGAAATGACTATTCCGCATATGTGAAAAACGGATACAGAGCACCGGAAGCAGCCGTTTCCCACGATACGACAGAGCCGGAAACAGCGGTGCTTACATGGATGGGAACGGAAGGGGATGCACAGCTTTATGCACTGACCGGAGCAGATGCGCAGAGCCGCCTTGTCTATTATGATTACAGCACGGACGGTGGAAAGACATGGTCGGAGCTGCTTCCGTTTGATGAGGCGGGAACGGAGCTCAGGATCATGGGACAGACGCCGGAGCAGGAGATTTGTGCACGGCTGTATAACGGATATTTCCTGTTTACCCAGACAAACAGCGTTACCAGAACGGCAGAAGAACTGGGAATAAAGGCGCAGACAGAGAATACGGTGGATGCAAATGCAGCAGGACAGGAGAATGTGCAGGAGACAGAACAGGGAAGCTTGGAGAGCAGCACGCAGGAGCTCGCTGCAGGCGGGAAAAATCCGGGCAGCAGTCTTCCTGTTCTCGGAATGGGTGCGTTATTATTTGCAGCTCTTTTCTTTGCCGGTTCTATTTTTATGGGACGCAGGAAAAAACGCCTGGCAGAGCGCGCAGGCATGGTGCTGGGCTGTCTCTTTTTACTGACAGCGGTCGGTCTGACACTTGGAGCTGTGGCGGCGCGGCAAAACCGGAGCGTGCAGACAGAGGTGATGCTGACAGAGCAGAATGCGGCTGCAGGTTATGATAAAGGGCAGTCAGCCTCAGAACAAGGCTCGCAGCAGGCGGAACAGAAAGCAGCCGAGGAAAAGGCGCAGAAGCAGGCAGAAGAGCAGCAGGCATGGATCGCGGCAGAAAAAGAAAAACAGATCCCTTATGTTTCAGATATGGAAAAGGAAGCACAGACGACGGTGGTCTATGATATTGCAGAAGGCTATCTGCGCGTACCACTTCTGGCAGATGTTCCACAAAATCCATATACGTTGTCTGCCTTTTCGGGAGAAGATCTGACAAAGCGGTATGAGGCGCAGGGCTACCAGACCATGCTTGGCATCGACGTTTCCAAATTTCAGGGCAATATTGACTGGGAACAGGTAAAAAATGCAGGGATCTCTTATGTGATGCTGCGGATCGGGCTAAGAGGCTATGGCAGTGGAAAGCTTTTGCTGGATGAGCGGTTTTATGAAAATCTGAAGGGGGCAAAGGCGCAGGGACTGAAAACAGGTGTTTATTTCTTTTCCGCAGCAATTTCCGAAGAGGAAGCAATAGAAGAGGCGGCATTTGTCCTGCAGGCGATCGAAGGGCAGGAGATGGAGATGCCGATCGTATTTGACACAGAACCGATCCTCTATGATACGGCAAGAACGGATGACCTGACAGGAAAGGATCTCACAAAGATCACAGCGGTATTTTGCGACGCTGTGCAGGCAGCAGGGTATCAGCCGATGGTCTATGCCAATGCAAAGCGGCTGACAACAGTTTTATATTTGGAGGAGCTGACAGCTTATCCGCTCTGGCTGGCAGATTATCGGATGCAGCCTGATTTTCCTTATGCATTTACCATGTGGCAGTTTACGGAATCGGGAAATGTTCCCGGTATCGAAGGGGCGGTAGATATTGATTTATATCTCTATCAAGAGTAAAATCGAATCGAAAAGGATGTGAATACGATGGTAAAAGTGGATCTGATCACCGGCTTTTTAGGAAGCGGAAAGTCAACTTTTTTAAAGAAATATGCGTCTTATCTGATCGGAAAGGGCGAGCATATCTGTATATTGGAAAATGATTTCGGCGCAGTGAATGTCGATATGCTGCTGATGCAGGATCTTTTGGGCGAGCACTGTGATCTGGAAATGGTGGCTGGCGGCTGTGATAAGGACTGCCACAAACGCCGGTTTAAAACAAAGCTGATCTCCATGGGGATGCGGGGCTTTGACAGAGTGCTGATCGAGCCGTCCGGTATTTTCGATGTGGATGAATTTTTTGATACTTTGCGGGAAGAACCGCTGGATCAGTGGTATGAGATTGGCAATGTGATCGCTGTGGTAGATGCGAAACTGCCGGATGAAATGTCTGAAAATGCTGATTATCTGCTGGCTTCCGAGGTCGCAGGTGCAGGCGTTATCTTATTCAGTAAGGTGCAGGAAGCGACGGAGCAGGAGATCGAAAGGACAAAAGCACATATCGGGCGTGCCATGCAGCGGATCAAATGCGGCAGACAGCTTGCAGATGTGATGATCTGTAAAGATTGGGCAACGCTTTCAGAGGAAGATTACCAAAAGATCATGGCAAGCGGTTATAAACCGGCGGATCATGTGAAGCTGTCCGGGGAACAGGACGGGTTCCAGTCGGTGTATTTCCTGAATCTGGGCATGACAGAAGAGAAGATGCGACAGACAGTATCTGCGGTATTACAGGATGCAGAATGCGGAAAGATCTTCCGTGTGAAGGGCTTTATCCGTAAGGAGGATAAATGGCTGGAGCTGAATGCGATGCAGGATGCCATGACCGTAAAAGAAGTGGAAAAAGGACAGGAGGTTCTGATCGTGATCGGCGAAGAGCTGAATGAAGAGAAGATCAGGACATATTTCGGGCAGAAGGAGCTGACATTATGAGAGACCAGTTGACACAGTCTGATATTGATAAAATGCAGCAGGAGATCGATTACCGGAAGCTGGTAAAAAGACCGGAGCTTTTGGAAGCGGTAAAAGAAACAAGAGCGCATGGAGATCTGAGTGAAAATTTTGAATACCATGCTGCCAAAAAAGAAAAGAATAAAAATGAGAGCAGGATCCGTTATCTGGAGCGTATGATCAAAACAGCACAGGTCATTTCCGATGACTCCAAGGCAGACGAAGTTGGCATGAACAATACGGTAACTGTCTATGTGGAAGAGGATGACTGCGAGGAAACATACCGTATCGTGACGACAGTAAGAAGCAATTCACTGGAGAATCTGATCAGCATTGAGTCACCGATGGGAAAAGCACTGATGGGACATAAGGTCGGTGACCGGATCGAGATCAAGGTCAGTGACAAATACAGCTATTTTGTTGTGATCCGTAAGATCGACAAGACAAACGATGATTCGGCGGACAAGATCAGAAGCTATTAGAGGTGCACATACGCCGCCTGATTTTCATATACTGATAGGGAATGATAACAACCTATGGAGGCAGTTATGAAGTGTCAGATGACGGTACATGAGATCCAAAGAGGAGATACCCTGTATACGCTGGCAAAGCAGTACAGGACAACGGTTCCGCTCATCCTGCTTGCAAATCCGGGCGTCAATCCCTATAACCTGCAGGTGGGAGATAAGCTGAATATCTGTGAAGGAAAACGTTTTGAAGATAAAAAGGCGATGGATGAGCTGCAGATCGTGAGTGATTTTAACAGAGTGGTCTATCAGTATCTGGGCTTTCTGCAGTTGTATCTGGCTTCCCTCGGCAGCGAGGATACCAGACCGGAGCAGAGCCTGGAACATCTTCTGGAAATACCGGGAGAGCTTGCAACCATTTACAGTGCGTTTTATCCTGTCAGCATGACGAGCCGGTTAAGTCAGTTGCTTTCTGCTTACACGGAGGATCTTGCCAACTATGGCAGGGCAGTTTATACAGGAGAGCGGCAGAATATCGGTGCACTCAGAGAGGCACTGGATCAGCAGGCACAGGCACTGGGCGATTTTATGACAGCGCAGAATGATAAATACATCAGCCCGCAGATCTCCGATTTCCTGAAAAGCTTAAACGGAGCGGTTGAGGAAGCTGCTACGCAGAGAAGAGAAGGCGATATCGGAAAGGAACTGACGGTATATCACCAGATGGGGGACGAAGGCACATTGTTTGCCAGAGTGCTCGCAGATGGGATCATAGAACAGTTTTATAAAGAAGGATAAAAGAAAAAGACAGAGATCAGAAGCAGTTCTGATCTCTGTCTTTTATTAGAAAACAGTAGGCTGATTATTTTTTCGCTTCTTCTGCGAATTTGGTTGTAACAAGATCTTCATAGTTTACATAATCTGATAACTGCCCTGCATCGATCAGAATATCTTCCAGCAGTGTGAAGCTGTCCTGCTGCAGGATCAGATCTGTTTTCCAGGTATCCTGGCTGTAGTAGCGGCTGATGATCGTTTCCAGTGTTGCCTCGTCTGTTTCCTTAAACTGCGGCTTGATCACTTTGGCGATCTCTTCCGGGGTGTGACCTGCAACATAATCCATGCCCTTTTGCAGTGCATTGGTGAATTTCTGGATCGTATCTGCATTTTTGTTTACATAACTTTTCTTTGCGGAGAAGCAGGTATAAGGAACATACCCGGAATCCACACCGAGGGAAGCGACTACATGATAGCCTGCATCCATAGATTCAAGTGCGGTAGCAGATGGCTCAAATTCTACGGTATAATCGCCTTTGCCGCCACTGAAGGCAGCAGCAGTGGAACCAAAGTCGATGCTCTGGTCGATCGTCAGATCCTTTGCCGGATCAATGCCGTTTTTCTTCAGAATGTATTCAAAGACCATTTCAGGCATACCGCCTGCGCGTCCGCCAAGAACTGTTTTTCCTTTCAGATCCTGCCAGGAGAAGTCACTGTCATCCCTTGCGACCATAAAGTTACCTGCACGCTGTGTCAACTGTGCAAAGTTGATCACAGGGTCATCGGTTTCACCCAGATATGTGTAGATCGTGGATTCCGGTCCCATAAAGCCGATATCCGCTTCACCGGACAAAACGGCGGTCATTGTTTTGTCTGCACCAAAGCCCGTTACCAGTGTCAGATCAATGCCTTCCTCTGCAAAATAGCCTTCTTCGATCGCCACATACATAGGCGCGTAGAAGATGGAATGGGCTACTTCATTCAGAACGACTTTTTCTCCGGCGTCTTTTTCTTTCTGCCCACAGCCTGTCAGAGAAAGTGTGACAAGTGCCGTCAGCAGGAGCAAACAGATGCTGCGTTTCTTTTTTCTGTTCATAATCGTATCCTCCCTTTTTTTGATGGGCAACAGCCCTCTTTATAAAATATGAAAGATTCCGCATGGCGTGACAAAATGAAAACTATTTGCAAGACAGAGGAAAGTATGATACGTTATCCGAGGAAAATCGGGAGAATATTGTTTATGTGGATGTTATTAGTTTTAAATTACGGCGTTTTAAAAGGTACAAGAGAGATCGTTAAAAAGAAATCATTGCAGAGAAGCAGTGTCATGGAAGTGCTGTTTTTCTATACCCTGTTTGCCTTTTTATTTGTATGCCCGGATGTCAAAAATGCGGTGCAGATGGATATGCATTTCCTGCCTGCGGTGGCATTTAAGTCTTTTATCATTTTTCTGGCATGGATGTGCAGCTTTAAAGCCATCAAGAAAATGCCAATCAGTCTGTACGGGCTTTTAGATCTGTCACGTGTGCTGTTTGCCACGCTGCTGGCGGTGATCGTGCAGCATGAGGTGCTGTCCGGGAATCAGATCATTGGGTTGTTACTTGTCTGTGTCGGACTTTTGATGCTGAAAAGACCGAAATGGCTTACTTTTCAAAACATACGGAGAAAAAAGCCGGAAAGTAATTCTGTGCAGGAAGAGGAGCATGTACCGGTCATTTTAGTCCTGTTTGCACTGGCTTCCTGTATGCTGAATGCGGTATCGGGACTTCTGGATAAAATACTGACAAAGGATATTACGAGTGCACAATTGCAGTTCTGGTATATGCTGTTTCTGGTGCTGTATTATCTGGTTTACATAATAATTGCAAAAGAGAAGATCCACGTGAAGGAGTCATTGAAAAATCCATGGATCTGGCTGCTTGCTATTTTGTTTGTCATTGCAGACCGGTCACTTTTTCTGGCAAATGCAAACCCGGAAAGCCGGATCAGCATTATGACACTGATCAAGCAGTCGGGCTGTATTGTGACGATCCTTGCGGGCAAGTTTATCTTCCATGAAAAAAATATCGCCTATAAACTGATTTGTGCGGCTGTCATTATTGCAGGAATTGTTGTAGCAGTGTTATAATAGGAAAGATAACGAACGTTTGTTTGAATACGGAGGAATGTATGAGCATTTACGATACATTAAATGAAAAGCAGAAGGAGGCAGTGCTGCAGACGGAAGGCCCTGTCCTGATCCTTGCCGGTGCGGGAAGCGGAAAAACAAGAGTCCTTACCCACAGGATCGCCTATCTGATCGAGGAATGTCAGGTGAGCCCATGGAACATCATGGCGATCACCTTTACCAATAAAGCAGCGCAGGAAATGCGGAACCGTGTGGATGCCCTTGTCGGGATGGGATCGGAAAGCATCTGGGTTTCCACCTTTCACTCCAGTTGTGTGCGGATCCTGCGCCGTTATGCAGACAGGATCGGTTATGATAACAACTTTACGATCTATGATACGGACGACCAGAAGACCGTAATGAAAGATGTATGCAAGCGTCTGGAGATCGACACGAAGATGCTCAAGGAGCGCACGATCTTATCTGCGATATCTTCTGCCAAGGATTCTCTGATCACACCGCAGGAATATGAAATGCATGCGTTCGGTGATTTTACCAAGCAGCGGATCGGAAAGGCTTACCGGGAATATCAGGCAGTTTTGCGGAAGAATAATGCCATGGATTTTGATGATCTGATCATGCAGACTGTGGAGCTGTTTAAGGCGTGCCCGGAGGTCTGCCAGAATTATCAGGATCGTCTGCAATATATCATGGTGGATGAGTATCAGGATACCAACACCGCACAGTTTGAACTGATCAAACTGTTGTCTGCGGCTAACCGCAATTTATGTGTGGTAGGGGATGATGACCAGTCTATTTACAAGTTCCGTGGTGCTAACATCCGCAATATATTGGATTTTGAGTCCGTATTCCCGGATGCGCATGTGATCAAGCTGGAACAGAACTACAGATCCAGCCAGAATATCCTGGATGCGGCAAATGCCGTGATCCGCAATAATGTAGGGCGAAAGGATAAAGCACTCTGGACGGATCAGGGAGCGGGAAACCGGATCCATTTCCGCCAGTTTGACATGGCTTACGAAGAAGCGGAATTTATTGCTTCCGATATCAAGAAAAAACAACGGACCGGAGAGGCCGCTTATCAGGACTGCGCGGTACTTTACCGGACAAATGCCCAGTCCCGTATGCTGGAGGAGCAGTTTGTACGGTCCGGTATTCCGTATACGATCGTAGGCGGCGTAAATTTCTATGCCCGGAAGGAGATCAAGGATCTGCTGGCTTATTTAAAGACGATCGATAACGGACGCGATGATGTGGCGGTAAAGCGTATCATCAATATCCCGAAGCGTGGGATCGGTGCGACAACGATCGCAAAGGTGCAGAATTATGCAGATGAAAATGCTTTGAGCTTTTATGATGCACTGCGGCAGGCAGAGCAGATCCCGACACTTGGCAAAAGTGCAGCCAAGATCACACCGTTTGTCAATATGATACAGGTATTCAGAAGCCGTCTGACTGTTTACGGCCTGGAAGAACTTCTGCAGGATATCATCGACACAACAGGATACATGGATCTGCTGCAGGCAGAGGGCGAGCAGGAAGAAGCGGAAAGCCGCATGGAAAACGTGGACGAACTGCTTTCCAAGGTTGTTGCGTATGAATCGGAGCATGAGGAAGCGACGCTTTCCGGTTTTCTGGAAGAAGTCGCACTTGTTGCGGATATTGACAATGTGGATGAAGAGCAGGACAGAGTGCTTCTGATGACACTACATAGTGCAAAGGGACTGGAATTTTCCCACGTTTATCTGGCAGGTATGGAGGATGGTATTTTCCCAAGCTATATGACGATCACGGCGGACGACAGCTCCGAGCTGGAGGAAGAACGCAGGCTGGCATATGTGGGTATCACAAGAGCCAAAAAGGATCTGACGATCACCGCAGCGAAACAGCGTATGGTGCGCGGCGAGACGCAGTATAATCCAATCAGCCGTTTCATCAAGGAAATCCCGGAAGAACTTTTAGACAATAAGCTGCCTGTTTATAAGAGGAGTTTCAGTGATTATGAGGACGATTCCTATGAGAAGAGCCTGTTTAAACAGAAACCGTACAGCACAGGATCGCTTTCCTTTGGGCAGGGACGGCAGGAATTCGGAAAGCCGTTCAGTAGTAAGCCGAAAGCAACTGTGAAGCCGGTCTACGTGACACCGGGCAGTCAGACAATCGCAAGATCCGCAAGCCTTCGTAAGCCTGCGGTAACACCGGAAAAGGTCAAGCCGTTTATTGCGCAGACGCCGGCAAAGCCTGCGTATGCTTCTGTACAGTATACGGTCGGGGATAAGGTGCGTCATATGAAATTCGGAGAGGGCGTTGTGCTGAAGATGGAGCCTGGACCGAAGGATACCAAGGTTACCGTCAATTTCAATGAGTATGGGCAGAAGGTCATGTATGCAACTTTCGCAAAGCTGCAGAAGATCTGATGACAGAATATTTTTACCGGACCATACAGAAAATACTGGTAGTAATGACGCAGAAAATGTGGTATACTATCTATACTTAACTGGGATGAAAATAAAGGAAATATAATATAAGAAAGGCGGAATCAATATGAACAAATTAAAGGTAGAAGACATTGCAGCAATGATCAAAGCAAATGACTTCCTGAAGAAGGAAGAAGAGGAAAAGAAATTCCCAAGAGCAATCCTCTGGGTTCTTGCAATCATCGGAGCTGTTGCAGCAGTAGCAGGTATTGCATATGCAGTATATCTGTATTTTACACCGGATTATCTGGAAGACTTTGAAGATGATTTCGATGATGACTTTGATGATGACTTTTTCGATGAAGAAGATGCTGAAAAAGTAGATGAGAAGGCAGACGAAACAGAAGAATAAATCGAAAACAAAACAGAAAACATTGAACGGGATTCCATTCCGATGGAATCCCGTTTTGTAGTGAGGCAACAAAATCAAGCGACAGCAAAAAGGAGTACTATGAAAAAGGGTGAGATCGTAGAAGGCGTGATCGAGCGCATTCAATTTCCGAATAAAGGTATCATGACCGTAGAGGATACCAAGGTTATTGTCAAAAATACAATACCGGGGCAGAAGGTAAGCTGCCGCATCACCAAAAAGAAAAAGGGCAGAGCAGAAGCAAATGTGCTGGAAATTCTGGAAAAAGCACCAGATGAGATCGCTTCTCCATGCCCGCATTTTGGAGCTTGTGGTGGCTGTAATTATCAGAACCTGCCATATGAAGCACAGCTTTCCATCAAAGAAAATCAGGTGAAGCAGATTCTTGATGAGGTTTACATAAGTCAAAATCAGGAGCCGGCTTATGTATTTGAAGGCATTAAGCCAAGCCCGATCCAGTATGGTTATCGGAATAAAATGGAGTTTTCCTTTGGAGATGCTTATAAGGATGGTCCGCTCAGCCTTGGTATGCATAAGCGTGGCAGTTTTTACGATATTGTAACAGTAGACCAGTGCCAGATCGTAGATCCCGATTTCAGGAAAGTGCTTTCCGCAGTCCTTACCTGGGGGCAGGAGAACGACATTTCGTTTTATCATCGTATGAAACAAAGCGGCTATCTGCGCCATTTGCTTGTCAGACGTGCTGTGAAAACAGGAGAGCTGATGGTGGCACTTGTCACAACAACACTGGGCACATATGATCTGCAGCCACTTGTGGATGAATTATGTAAACTTGATCTGACCGGAAAACTGGTAGGCGTTCTGCACACGTATAATGACAGTGTTGCAGATGTAGTCAAGAATGATAAGACAGAGATCTTGTACGGACAGGATTACTTTTACGAGGAATTACTGGGACTGCGTTTTAAGATCACAGAGTTTTCTTTCTTCCAGACAAACTCGCTGGGCGCAGAGGTTCTGTATGAAACAGCGCGTTCCTATATCGGATCTCTGAACGAAAACGGAGAAAAGGATAAGATCGTATTTGACCTTTACTCCGGCACCGGAACGATCGCACAGTTGATGGCGCCTGTTGCCAAAAAGGTGATCGGTGTGGAGATTGTTGAAGAAGCGGTGGAAGCTGCAAAGAAGAATGCAGAATTGAATGGTTTACATAACTGTGAATTCATTGCCGGTGATGTCTTGAAGGTCTTAGACAAGATTGAAGAAAAGCCGGATCTCATCATTTTAGATCCGCCGCGTGATGGCATTCATCCGAAGGCACTGACAAAGATCATCGATTACGGTGTAGACCGCATCGTCTATATTTCCTGCAAGCCAACAAGTCTGGCAAGAGATCTTGCTGTATTTGAGGCAAGCGGCTATAAGATGGAGAAGGCTGTGGCGGTTGATATGTTCCCCGGGACCGTGCATTGTGAAAGCATCGCGCTGCTTCAGAAGAAGAGGAAATCGGATTTATAAATGAATATAGGTAATGTGATAAGGATATTGCAAAACAGAGATGAGATTCGCAGAGCGAATCTCGTTTCTGTTTTGTAGGAGTAAATTTGATGTTGTATTTTCTGGTCATTGTATGATAATATATTCAATATGATAAATGGTGAAAGTTCAATAATGTGAATATTGAGTGAGGAATAAAAATGACAATCAGTGAACGAATCTTAAAAGTTTTGAAAGAGAGGAAAATGACACAAGCGGAGTTTGCCAAGCAGGTAGGAATTGCTCCCAGCACCATTTGCGAATGGAAAAAGAGAAAGATGAATCCCAGTGCCGATAAAATTATGGATATCTGTAGTGTATTACAGATTACACCGGAGCAGCTTCTTACCGGAAAAGGAATTGAAGAGGAAGAAGAGATTGCTGTCACAAACCCGGTGAATCATTTTACACCTTATGATATTCGATTAGTGGAAGATTATCATAGCCTTAAGGAAGAACAAAAAAAGCGACTGATAGCCTATATGGAGGCTTTAAAGAAGATAGAGCGTTTGGAGAATATGTAGACACTATTACAATTTATTTCAAGCGTAAAAATTGATTGTATAAAAGAAATGGGTAAGTTATACTATAGAGGAGGAAGACCAGTGAACACCGAATTGAAAAATGTAGTGAAAGCAACTGATAAGGATGCGCAGTATGATACGAGCGCAAAGCGCCTGTTAGGACAGAAAAGTATACTGGCACATATATTGGTAAAGGCAGTTGATGAGTTTAAGGGCATGAATCCCAAGGATGTTGTCAATTGTATTGAAGGAACCCCACATATCAGTACTATACCTGTAGAGCCCGGACTTACAAATGCAGCACATGAAAAAAATGGTGATAGACTGGTTGGTTTTAACACAGAAAATGAAGATATCAATGAAGGGCTGGTAAGATTTGATATCGTCTTTTATGTGCGTATGAAAGACGGATTGTCACAGATTATCATAAATGTGGAAGCACAGAAAGACGAGCCAACTGGATATGAAATCTTAAATCGGGCAGTCTTTTATGTAAGCAGACTGATCTCATCACAAAAAGAACGTGATTTTGAAAACTCCAGCTACGATGATATTAAGCGCGTATATTCGATTTGGGTATGTATGAACATGAACGAGAGCAGCATGAGCCATGTGCATCTCACAAAGGAAGATTTGATCGGTTCATATGAATGGAAGGGAAATCTTGATCTGCTGAATATCATAATGATTGGACTGGCAAAGAATTTGCCGGAACATGATGAAACATATGAACTGCACCGTCTACTGGGAGCATTATTATCCAAAGAACTTACAATAGATGAAAAATTAAACATAATTGGAAATGAATACGATATTCCTATTGAGGAGAACTTCAGGAAGGATGTGAGCGTTATGTGTAACTTGAGTCAGGGAATAAAAGAAGATGGTATTGCGATTGGAGAAGCAAGAAAAGAAGAAAAAATTATTCTTAATATGCATAACAATGGTTTTACTGCAGAGCAGATTGCTATGGCTACAGATAAAAACGTAGAAGAAGTGAAAGCGATTATTGCAGGGAAGGAATCTGCACTGGCATAGTTATTTTATAGTAGCAGGAAAACAGTTTTCTGTGAATAAAATGGTTAGAATCAGGCCTCCAAGTCTATAATAGATTTGGAGGTTTTCTTCTGCCCATTTTTAAAGTAATTTCCGCAACAAATAATCTATGGTACAATATCTTGGAAGTTATTATCACGGGATGAGTAGTGAATCATAGAGAAAGAACAGAGTCAGTCGTAAGCTGATTTAGCTTACATCTAAAATACAATGCAATCTTTTTCTATACAGGGATATAAGAAAGTGCATCTCAATTACCCTATCGACACATTGTGAAAGCATCGCGCTGCTTGTTAAAAAGTGATGAGGTTTTTGATACATGGAGGCATAATGGAGAGAAAATAATTTAGAAAGCATTTAGAAACTATCCTCTTGATGTTTAACTGCATTTTGTATCATAAAGGCAGAAGACGGAAGGAGGTAGTAGAAAATGGATCAAATAAAAGGAAAACTGACAAAAATGAATCCACGAAAGGGATTCTGCAATCTGATCCTCTGTGCTGTTATTTTCTGTATCATTGCAGGAGTGGGAACGATAGCAAAGTTTGGAAGCCGGATATCGGAAATAAGGCAGCAGATACAGACGGTGGAGAATACCAGTGAGGAACAGGGACAGAATCTGGTGCGGGAAAAAGACGGAGAGAACAAAGAGCATCAGAAAGACCATGAAATTGATTGGGAAAACATAGTTACACTGCAGACCAGTGATTATGTATTTATAGGATGTCTGATAGCCGTGTTCTGGATCATTCTTGGTATTTACTGGTTATATACAACCGCATATGTTGTTTCAAAATCATGGGAAGTGGGCGCAAATGCGTGGATATTTGGTGTACTTACGCTGATAACCAATCTGTTTGGTGTGGCATGCTTATGGCTCTATATAAAACTGCATCATATATGTCCGAAGTGTGGAAAATTGCAGCCAAGAAAAGCCAATAACTGTGCTTTTTGCGGAGCAGCGATTTATGTGAAGTGCCCGGACTGTGCAAGCAGGATATCCGTGAAAGATACCTATTGTAATGGCTGCGGTAGAAAAATGTAATAGTGCTTGACAAATAAACGACCGTTTACTATATTAAAGTAAACGGTCGTTTATTTAATTGGGGAGGAAATAGTATGGGAAATACAAAAGAAGAAATTTTACTTGTTTCGCTGCATCTGTTTGCGCAGGATGGTTATGAAGCAGTATCCGTCAGTCAGATCGCCGGCGAGCTTGGTATTACTAAAGGGGCTCTGTATCGGCATTATCAGAGCAAACGGGATATTTTTGACCATATTCTTGCACGTATGGAGCAGGGGGATGGGGAGCAGGCTGAAAGTCACGATATGCCGCAGGAACGGAAAGAAAATGCGCCGGAGAGCTATCAGGAGCTTTCATTTGCAGATTTTATGGCATACAGCCTGTCTATGTTTGCATACTGGACAGAGGATGATTTTGCATCCTCTTTTCGTAAGATGCTTACCTTGGAGCAGTTCAGAAATGCGGAGATGCAGGGGCTGTATCAGCAGTATCTGGTGAGCGGACCTGTGGCATATGTAAAGGACCTGTTTGAAAGCATGAAGGTTGACAGAGCCTTCGAGAGGGCAGTGCAGTTTTATGCAACGATGTTTTTCTTTTACAGTATGTATGACGGGGCAGAGGACAAAGAACAGGTAAAGCTGGAATTTGAGACATCGCTTAGAAAAATTGCGGAAGAATTATACGGAAATGAAAGGATTGGAAAATGAAAGATTCAATAATCATTCGGACGGAAAAAGAAAAGGAATACAGAGAAGTAGAAAATCTCGTAAGAGAGAGCTTTTGGAATGTGTATCGTCCGGGCTGTCTGGAGCATTATGTGCTGCATCAGCTCAGAAAGGATGCGGCCTTTGTACCGGAGCTTGATTTTGTGATGGAAATGGGCGGACAGATCATAGGACAGAATATGTTTATGAAGGCAGAGATACAGGCAGATGACGGCAGAAAGATACCGATCATGACAATGGGACCAATCTGTATTGCACCGGACTTAAAGCGAAAAGGCTATGGGAAGATTCTGCTCGATTATTCACTGGAAAAGGCAAAAGAACTGGGCTGTGGAGCCATCTGTATGGAAGGAAATATTGATTTTTACGGAAAAAGCGGCTACAGACAGGCAAGTGAGTTTGGAATCCGTTATCACGGACTTACGGAAGATGATGATGCTTCCTTTTTCTTGTGTAGGGAGCTTATTCCGGGATATCTCGATGGCATTACAGGCGAATATGCGCCGCCACAGGGCTATTATGTGGATGAGCAGGAAGCAGAGGCATTTGATAAAACATTTTACTACAAGGAAAAGAAAAAATTACCGGGACAACTGTTTTGACAGGCAGAAAGTGAGGTGCAGGTAACCATGAAGGCAATGGAAAAAGACTGGTATAAGAAGATATGGACACTGGACATCCAAAATATGTCATGGGTAGAGGACACAAAAAGACAAGTAGATTTTATCATCAAAACATTGGAGCTGAAAGGAAGCGAAAAAGTTCTGGATCTTGCCTGTGGGTTTGGACGCCATGCACTGGAATTTGCAAGGCGCGGATATGATGTGACAGGAGTTGACATAACACCGGAATATGTGGCATATGCAAATGAACAGGCAAAGAAAGAAAAATTGCAGGCTGTATTTATCTGTGCAGACATCAGAGAGGTAAAATTCACTCAAAGTTTTGACGTAGTGCTCAATATGGCAGACGGTGCGATCGGTTATCTGGAAAATGATGAGGAAAACAAAAAGATATTTCATGTGGTCGCAGATGCACTGAAAAAGGGCGGAAAACACTTTATGGATATTATGAATGGAAGCTATGCGGATACACATTTCCCCTGTAAACTGTGGGATGCGGGAGAAAGTGGTCTGACACTATCCGCATTTGAATGGGATAAAGCTACCAGAACACTGCTTTATGGTCAGGTAGACTATGCTTACGATAAGCCGCTCACAAAGCCGGAGCTTGAGGAAGGAAATTCGATCAGACTGTATACACTGGATGAGATCGCAGCAATGACAGAGCCTTTGGGGATGCAGATACATAGTAGTTATGCGGATTTTGACGGGAAACCTTCGTCGGATCAGGCTATTCAGCTACTGATATATTCTGTACGGAAATAGAAAACAGGACTTTCCGATCCGGGAAGTCCTGTTTTATTTTAATCATTTACACGGTAGGTGGCTCATAGCTGACGTCAACTTCACTCCATTGTACCCAGACGGAGGTGCGGGCAGCACCATTGGAGATAAAGGAGCGGATCTCGCATAAGGACCAGAGTTTTGTTTCGGGATCTTGTTGGCGGATCTTGATGCTGTGAGATTCCTGCGATTGTGTATACATCAGATCGTCAATGACGGTCCGGGTCGAGATGGTTGCATTATTAAAGGTCTGTGATTCAACGGAGCTTCCATTATAAATAGCAATTCTACGTATATCAGTGAGAACGGGAACAGTCGTATCTTTGGCAGCGACGCTGATCCGGACAGAAGTAGTGGAAGTATTCTGATAAGTCAGAATCAGATTTCTTAATGGAATATTCAGAGTACTGCCGGAAGCAGAAAGATTTACATGATATTCCTCAAGTGGTTTAAACAGGTTAGGCGTTGTGATATCTTCTGCAGGTGTTTTAAAGTTCAACTTATAAGTGAGCGGTGTATCCTCTACAACCGTGATGACAGGAGTCTCGCCGGTGTCGCCTTTTGGTCCCTGGATACCCTGCTCCCCCTTTTCACCGGTATCACCCTTGTCACCTTTGGGACCAGTCTCGCCGGTGTCGCCTTTCGGTCCTTGGATACCTGGTTCGCCTTTTTCGCCGGTATCACCCTTGTCACCTTTGGGACCGGTTTCGCCGGTGTCACCTTTCGGTCCCTGGATACCTGGCTCACCCTGTGGACCTGCAGGGCCCTCTGGACCGGGAATGCCCTGCTCGCCTTGAGGCCCGGGGCAGCCTTTATCGCCCTGAATTCCCTGCGGGCCAAGTTCACCCTGTGGACCCTGCATACCTACAGGTCCTTGTTCGCCGATCGGACCGCGTTCGCCCTTTTCACCACGTTCTCCTTTCGGACCGGGAGGTCCCATAGGACCGGGATCACCCTGTGGCCCAATCGGCCCTTTATCCCCTTTGGGCCCGATCGGCCCCGGATTCCCCTGAATACCCTGAGGACCAATATCTCCGGTATCTCCTTTCGGACCAATATCTCCACGGACACCTTGTGGACCTCTCGGCCCCATAGGTCCTGCAGCACCTCGTGGGCCGACAGGACCGGTACATCCGGTTTCTCCTTTTACACCGCGTGGCCCCATAGGACCCTGCTCACCGCGCGGACCTTGTTCACCACGAGGCCCTTCCGGCCCCATAGGACCGGGAGGACCCTGAATCGTTACATAAGTGCCGCAGGAATCATAGCCACCGCAGCAATTTCTGCATTTATTATTTGGACAATTCATCATAGAAATACCACATCATTGTTTTGCTATTATCATATGCAGAAAAGCATGGATTGGGCAATAAAAAACAGGCTTCCGTAATCGGACAGCCTGTTTTATGTTATGGCGACGAGGAAAATGCATGCATTTATGCAGTGCATTTGACGATCGCTAATCAGAGCGAGATTCGCAGAGCGTATCTCGTCTCTGTACGATAAGTAACCTATGAAATTAATGTGTATTTTCGTCATCGTCGTCATCATCCATATCATGACTGATGTATTCACGACTGCTGACTCTTTTTCTGGTACGTTCTTCTTCCACCAGTTCGGAAATCATTTCCTTGACATTTTTGGAATCCTTAATATTTTTGATTTCAAAATCGCCCATTGTTTTATCGGCGGAACAGCATTTGATCGTGCCAAGACCGAATAATCGCTGCCAGAGCTTACGCTCCAGAGACAGATCCATGATCCTGTACAGACGGACTTCATCTTCTTTTGTGCTGAGTAAGCCTGTGCTGATGAAAAGTCTGTCCTCCGTTAAACTGTATTTTGTAAATGTCCAAGGAAGACCGAAAATGATACGTTTTCTGTCTTTCCATTTTATCTCTGCCATATGGTACCTCCCAACTATTTTATAAAGATGGTAACACGCTTATTTTTGTTTGTAAATGTTTATGGGGGAAATAATTTATGGTATAATATTAAAAATACATGACACTAAAGGTAATATATGTTTGGGTGAGAATATACAAACAGAAATTTATAATATACTAATGGGGAGGATGGGGGTAACAGATGGATAAAAAAGAGCAGGAAGAACGGCGTCTGATTAATGAAATAAATGAAAAAAAGTTCAAAAATAATGTAAAATATTTAATGGAACATAGTGGATCATTGACTGTTTTTATAACTGTAATCACTGCAATCGTTACTTTTATTTTTAAAACATTTATCGTTGCTTATGATTGTGGAACATTGGATCATTATGGGATTATACATGGATATATTAGTATATCGAATGAAGGAAAAGTGTACGTTGTATTTTTGTATATGGCATTTTTTGTATTATATTTAGTAATATGTAATCAAATGTATAAATGGATAAGAATAAGGGGACTTAAGAATATTATTGAGTTTATTGGAACTTATATATTCACTATGTTTATTGTATTTCTGGTTATTCAGTATAGAGAAGGAGAAAAAGGTATTCGAGACTTCTTCACAATAGGAAATGGTATTGTTCTTTTTATAGTTGTCCTTTTTATGATTGTTCCAGGAATACTTTGTGTTCATTCTTTTCATGCTGATCAACAGGAATCTAATCATAAATCATATGTACATAAATATTTTAATATTAAGGTGTTAGCAATATTGTTAATTGGTATATCGCTAGAAATTTCCATTATCTATGGGTGGGGGAGAAGTAGTGCTAACAGTAAAAAAAATTATAAAATCATTAACAACACAGAGGCAGTAATTTATGAAAATGCAGATATTTATATCGTGTCTCCATGTGAGATAGATGAAACAAATAATATTGTCATATTTAACCATACACAGAAAATAATAGATAAGAAAAATGTCACAACAGAACAACAACGATTTGAAAAGGTATCTTTAGGTAAAGTGGCTATGACTAAATAGAATCTATGAGAAGGAGCAAACATGGTTCAGTATAAAAAATGGTTGATCGAGCGGTTCATGATCGAGAGAAAGCGTTTTGACCGGTCAGGGGTATATGCATATACACAACGGACAATGGCGTATAATTCCAATAAGATAGAGGGAAGTACACTGACACCGGAGCAGACAGCCTCTTTATTTGATGAAGGGACACTTCCGCAAAATAATGATTATTACAGGGCAAAAGACGTAGAAGAAACAAATGGTCATTTTTTGATGTTTAACTATATGCTGGATACATTGCAGGAAGAGTTATCAGAAGAATTGATCAAGAGATTTCATTATGAATTAAAGTCGGGGGTATTTGAAGATAGAGCAAACGGATATGCGATCGGTGCGTATAAGACCCGTCCGAATATGGTGGGCATGTATAAGACAGTTCTGCCTAAAGATGTCGGGGTGGAAATGGAAAAACTGCTTAATTGGTACCATGAACAGGAAAAAGATATCAAAACACTTGCTGAATTTCATGCCAGGTATGAGGCAATTCATCCTTTTCAGGACGGAAATGGCAGGACAGGAAGGCTTCTTCTGTTCAGAGAAAGTCTGAAAAATGAAACGCTTTCTCCGTTTATTATACTGGATGACGATAGAAATGCTTATATAGAAGGACTGAAAGAATACCGGGAAAGTAAAAAAGTAGACAAGCTGGTACAGTTAATGGAGAAGGAAATGAAAAGCTATTATGAAGAATGCCAGTATTTTATGGAATAAACAAAGGAACAGGTACACTCCATGACTTCACTACAAAAGCAGTTATTTTCCATGCAGGATCTGGCATATAGGGATTTTCACAGCAATCTGATGCCGGGTATTGATAAGAATACGATCATCGGGATACGGACACCGCAGCTTCGGAAATTTGCAAAGCAGCTGGCACAAACAGAGGAAGCAGAGCAGTTTCTGCGCCAGCTGCCGCATCAATATTATGAAGAAAATAATCTGCATATGATGCTGATCACGCAGATCAAAGAATATGAGAGCTGTCTGGCAGAGGTAGAACGCTTTCTGCCTTATGTAGATAATTGGGCGACCTGTGATCTTCCAGTGCCTAAATGCTTTGAAAAGCACAAAAAAGAGCTTATAACGGTTATCAGAAAGTGGATTTCATCCGAAAAAACATATATAGTACGTTACGGGATCGGGCTGCTGATGCGTCTTTATCTGGATGGGGATTTTGATCCTGTGTATCTGGAGCTTGTCACAGCGGTGCGGTCAGAGAAATATTATGTAAACATGATGATCGCATGGTATCTGGCGACAGCACTGGCAAAGCAGTGGGAGGAGACAATCCCCTATTTAGAGGAGCATCGTCTGCCGGAATGGGTACACAGAAAAACGATCCAGAAAGCGATCGAAAGTTACCGCATCACAAAAGAACAGAAGGAATACTTGCGCAGTCTGCGTTAGCGGCGGGTATCCAGGGGATAGAAAATGAAAAAAGACAGTACTTTTTATCAGGCAAAGTTTGAATATTACAGAAGCATCAATATGTGGCTGGTTATCGTGATCAGTCTCTCTTCTTTATCTTATACCGTTTCAGACTGGTATCTGTTTGGGCGGATCAATCTGGTGACGGTTCCGGCAAGAACAGCCATACTGATCCCATTTGCCATATTTATGATCGTCAATGCAAAGGTCAATGATTACAGGATCATTGTACCGCTTTCCTATCTGGTGGGGCACAGTGTCATGTGGTGTACGATCGGCGCCTGTGTGTATCTGCCGGATCTGACATTTGCAAGTGACGGTTTTATCATTATCATGGCAATCTTTATTTTGCTGGGATTTGCCGCACCATGCAAGTGGGGCATTGTGCTGACAGGCCTTATTTTTGTGGATATTGCGATCGCCAACACATTTCTGCATTATCCGGAATTTGCCATGATGCTGATCCTGGGAATCCCGTTTTATGTGGGGATCTGTATGATCGACTGGGCAATAGAACGGACGTATCTTTCCCAGTACGAGGCAAAGCAGCAGCTGGAAGAAAATGCATATCATGACCAGCTTACAGGAATTTACAACCGCAATATCATGGACTCCATTATTGATGAGAAGAAATGTTTCAGGTGCTTTGGTGGCAAAAATTTATGTGTGCAGCTGATGGATATCGATCTGTTTAAGCATGTGAACGACACTTATGGTCATGAGGGTGGAGATGTCGTGCTGAAGGAAATTGTCAAACTGGCTGTTTCACAGACGACGGATGTACCAAATTACATGATCCGCTGGGGCGGAGAAGAGTTTTTGCTGATCACGCAGGAATCGCCTGCCATGGCGGTAAACCGCGCAGAAAAGATCCGCAGGATAATTGAGACGCAGGCAAGAAGTGTATGTCCTGTTACGGTTTCCATCGGCGTCACAATTTATGAAGGCGGCGATTACAATCATGCAGTCCAGAAAGCTGATCAGGCATTGTATATTGCCAAAAACAGTGGCAGAAATCAGGTATATGTGGAAGAGAGTATGCAACGTAAAATTTAAACATGAGAAAATGTTTCATAATTTGTTTATATATATTTAATTGACCTGTCATGGCACCTGCCCTATAATCAGAGACATTGACCGATGTATGAGATTTAATGGAGGCGCCTTGAGATGTTAAAATTATTTAGAAACCTGAAAAAAGAGGAATGGTGCCTGATCGCTGTTTCTCTTATTTTTATTGTGCTGCAGGTGTGGCTGGATCTGACAATGCCGGAATATATGGCGGACATTACCAGACTGGTGCAGACACCGGGCAGTGAGATGGGAGATATCCTGGCAGCAGGCGGTAAGATGCTGCTTTGTGCGCTGGGCAGTTTGGCAGCGGCGGTCATCACAGCAATCTGCGCTGCAAAGATCGCCACAGGATTTTCCAAAACGCTGCGCGGTCTGTTATTTGAAAAAGTGCAGTCTTTTTCTATGGAAGAGATTGGCAGATTTTCCACAGCCAGCCTGATCACACGATCCACAAACGATGTGACGCAGATCCAGATGCTGATCGTGCTTGGGCTGCAGATGCTTGTAAAAGCACCGATCATGGCAGTATGGGCAATCTGCAAGATCGCAGACAAGAGATGGCAGTGGACATTGACAACCGGTGTTGCGGTAGCGGTATTACTGATTGTCGTAGCTGTCTGTCTGGTACTGGTTATCCCGAAATTCAAGAGAGTACAGACACTTACAGATGATCTGAACCGTGTGACAAGAGAAAATCTGACCGGACTCCGCGTGGTGCGGGCGTATAATGCGGAAGGTTATCAGGAAGAAAAATTTGAGAAAGCAAATGAGGCGCTGATGTCAAATAACCTGTTTGCACATCGTGCCATGTCTTTTTTGATGCCGAGTATCCAGCTTGTTATGAGCGGTCTTTCTCTGGCTATCTACTGGATTGGTGCGGTTCTGATCCATGAAGCGCAGCTTATGGATAAGATCAGCCTGTTTTCCGATATGATGGTATTTTCACAGTATGCGATCCAGGTTGTTATGGCATTCATGCTCCTTGTCATGATCTATATGATCCTGCCAAGGGCGTCAGTTTCTGCGCATCGTATTTTAGAGGTGCTGGAAACAGAGCCTTCCATTATCGATGGCAGGGAAGAAAACGGAAAAGCCGGTGTAAAGGGAGAAGTGGTATTTGACCATGTTTCCTTCCGTTACCCGGATGCGGATGCCTGTGTCCTGAATGATATTTCCTTTACGGCAAAGCAGGGAGAAACGGTTGCACTGATCGGTGCAACAGGCTGCGGCAAAAGTACCGTGATCAATCTGATTCCGCGTTTTTACGATGTGGAAGATGGACAGGTACTTGTGGACGGCGTAGATGTCAGAGACTATAAACAGAAAAAACTCCGTGACAAGATCGGTTACATTTCGCAGAAAGCAACGCTCTTTTCCGGAACGATCCGCTCCAATGTGGCATACGGAGACAATGGGAAGCAGCGGGCAACTGATGCAGATGTAAAAGCTGCGGTAGAGACTGCACAGGCAGAAGAATTTGTGGCTGGAATGAAGGATACGTATGATGGCTATGTGGCACAGGGCGGCAGTAATCTGTCCGGCGGACAGAAGCAGAGACTGTCTATTGCACGTGCGATCGCCCGTAAACCGGAAATACTTATTTTTGATGATTCTTTCTCAGCACTTGATTATAAAACAGACCGGATCCTGCGAAAAGCACTGGATCAGACGTGTAAGGATACGACGCGTATTATTGTAGCGCAGAGAATCGGAACGATCCGTGATGCAGATAAGATTATTGTACTGGAAGATGGCAGGACCGCGGGTATGGGCAAGCACGAAGAACTGATGCAAAGCTGCGAGGTATATCAGCAGATCGCACTTTCACAGCTTTCAAAGGAGGAACTGGCATAATGGAAAAGAACGAATATGAAGTAGGTCAGATGAAACAGCCAAGAGCCAGAGGCCCAATGGGGCGTGGAAGAAATATGACAGGAGAGAAGGCAAAGGATCTGACCGGAACATGGAAAAAACTGCTCCTGTATTGCAAAGAGTATCAAATAATATTTATCATAGCGATCCTATGCGCCATAGTTGGTACGGTCTGTACGCTGATCGGCCCGGATAAGCTTTCGGATATGACGGATACGATCACGGCGGGCATTATGCCGGGCACGCAGATGGATATGGATAAGATCCTGCATATTGGTCTGTTTCTTGTTGTACTTTACGTGATCAGTTATGTGTTATCATCATTGCAGGGTTTCCTGATGGCAACCATGACCCAAAAGGTTTCCCGGAAGATGCGCTCGGCTATCTCTGATAAGATCAACAGATTACCTATGTGGTATTATAATACCACAACGACAGGAGATGTTCTGTCACGTGTTACAAATGATGTGGATACGATCGCACAATCCCTGAACCAGAGTATCGGAACAATGATCACAGCGGTCATTCTTCTGGTGGGCAGCCTGTTTATGATGCTGATCACAGATGTACGGATGACACTGACAGCAGTTGTGGCGAGTTTACTCGGATTTGTGATCATGTTTACGATCATGGGAAAGAGCCAGAAATTCTTTATCCGCCAGCAAAGACATTTGGGAGCAATCAACGGCCATATTGAAGAAATCTATGCAGGTCATACGGTCGTGAAGGCATATAACGGAGAAGATGAGGCACAGGCTAAGTTTGACGAAATGAATGAAAAGCTCTGTGAGAGCGGTTTTAAGGCACAGTGTATGTCAGGTATGATGATGCCTATTATGAGTTTTATCGGCAATCTGGGTTATGTGGCAGTCTGTGTGGTAGGTGGTGCACTGGCACTGCATGACAGCATCAGTTTTGGTGTGATCGTGGCATTTATGATGTATGTGCGGTACTTTACACAGCCGCTTTCCCAGATCGCACAGGCACTGCAGTCCCTGCAGTCCGCAGGAGCAGCGGGAGAACGTGTTTTTGAGTTCTTGGAAGCAAAAGAGATGGAAGATGAAAGCGGAAAGCGGAAAGCACTTCCGAATTGTAAGGGCGAAGTGGTATTTGACCATGTAAAATTCGGCTATGAGGACTCTGATAAGACGATCATCCATGATTTTTCCGCAGTCGCAAAGCCGGGACAGAAGGTGGCGATCGTGGGACCGACAGGTGCAGGTAAGACGACAATGGTCAATCTGCTGATGCGTTTCCATGAGATCCAGGGCGGACGGATACTGATCGACGGAATCCCGACCAGTGAGCTGACAAGAGAAACCGTGCATGAGCAGTTTTGTATGGTATTACAGGATACGTGGCTTTTTGAAGGAACGGTGCGGGAAAATCTGATCTATTGCAATGAAGGTGTATCCGAAGAAAAAATGAAAAAGGCATGCAGCGCAGTAGGACTCGATCATTTCATCCGCACACTTCCAAAGGGCTATGATACTGTTTTGAATGATCAGGTCAATCTGTCACAGGGACAGAAGCAGCAGCTGACCATTGCACGTGCCATGATCGCCGATAAGCCGATGCTTATTCTGGATGAAGCAACCTCTTCTGTGGATACGAGAACAGAGCAGCAGATCCAGAGGGCAATGGATCTGCTTATGGAAAACAGAACTTCCTTTGTCATTGCCCATCGTCTTTCCACGATCAAGGATGCGGATCTGATCCTTGTCATGAAGGACGGCGATATCATTGAAAGCGGAACCCATCAATCACTGCTGGCACAGAATGGCTTTTATGCAGAGCTTTACAACAGTCAGTTTGATATACTGGAAACAGCCTGAAATGCTTACGACTGCGCATGCATCTGACGTATTTTCAACGGTGTATCGCCAAAGTGTTCCCGGAAAACGCGGCGGAACAGCTTATAATTGGAAAAACCGTGTCTGTCCAAGATAACATTGACAGGATCTTTGCTGGTGATCAGATCCTGATAAATGTGGGACAGACGAAGCTCGTTCTGATATTCCAGAAAGGTGGTGCCCATGTTGTTTTTGAAAAAACGACAGAAGTAGCCCGGTTGCAGGCAGGCAACATCTGCAATCTCCTGAATGGAGATCGGTTCATTATAATGTTCGGTTGTATATTGGAGAACTGGATTTAAACGATCCAGTTCTTTTTTCTTTTTACTGAAATCGGAATGCATGACTTTTGTGCTGAAATTATGATAAAGCTGGAACAGCACTTCAAACAGCAGACTGTTAAAACGCAGTAAAAAACCGTCCGGCTGCATATCATTGGCGATCTGCATCTTTTCCAATGTATTTTTGAAAATATCCAGCTTGGTACGTTCCTTTGGATCGGCGGAGCCTTCCGGCAGATGGAACAGAAGAGAGCGCACCTGCGGGATATAGGTTTCAATAAAGTCCAGAGGGATCTGGAATACGACCGCCGTATTGGGAATGGTACACTGGGTAGCGTGTACGACATTGGAATTGATCAGGATACACTGCCCGGCAGTCAGTTCCTGCGTATGGGATTCCACAGTAACGGTCAGCGCGCCGGTCTGCAGATAAATGATCTCGATCGCTCTGTGCCAGTGGGAGGGAATATAACTGCCGTTATCGACAGAAGTATAAAAACGTACTTTGGTCGTGACCGGAGTCAGGACGATCTCATGTGTTGTGCTCATATTATGTCAACCACCTTTGCGTATTGTGATGAAGTCCTGTTATGTGACTTGCAATTTATGTGTTATCCAGATCATAACATGCGATAGGATAAGATACAATGAAAAAGAGAATATCGACCTATTTTTCAGTGAGTATAGATACTAAACATATCAGAAAGTCTATTGTAAAATAACCTTACAAACAAAGATAGATGTGAGCGCAAACAACTATTTAATAAGCGATAATGGCAAAAGAGAGAGATTTTTGCAAAGAAAAGACTTAGGAAGAAAGAGGAGAGCTACAAAATGGGAAAGAGTAAATTGACCTTTAAGCAGATTTTAGAACGATTTTCTTATGGCTGCGGCGATTTCGGCTGTAACATCATTTACACAGCAATGTCCGCATTCTTATTATTCTACTACACGGATTATGCAGGGGTAAGTGCACTGGCAGTTGGTACGATCATGATGGTATCAAGAATCTTTGACGGTATCAGTGATATTATCATGGGTGTTATCGTAGACAGAACAAAATCCAAATTCGGTAAAGCAAGACCTTGGATCCTGCGTATGTGTATTCCGTTTGCCGTATGCGGCGTGCTTCTGTTTTCCGTTCCTGCATCCTGGGGACAGACAGCAAAGCTGGTTTACATCTTCGTAACATACAACCTGACATCAACAGTTGTATATACAGCGATCAACGTACCTTATTCATCTTTAAATGCCCTGATGACACAGGATCCATATGAAAGATCCGTACTGAGCATTTTCCGTAACCTGCTGGCAACTGCCGGAACACTGATCATCAACACAGTAACCCTTCCTCTGGTAGAGTTCTTCGGTGACAACGTATCAGCATGGACAAAAGCATTCTGTGTCCTTGGCCTGTTAGCAGTGATCGCATTCCTGTTCACTTTCTTTGGTACAAAGGAACGTGTAAAAGCAGCAGCACACGATGAAAACGGTGAGGCTGTTGATGTTCCTTTCAAGGAAGGTCTGAAGGCTTTATTCAAAAATAAATACTGGATCATGATGACATGCATGCTTGCACTTTTCTTCTTAATGTATTCCGTAAACGGTGGTTCTACTGTTTATTATGCAAAAGACATTTTAGGAGACAGAAACTTAGTCAGCACGATCAACGGTATCTTCAATGTGGTACAGATCCTTGCCATGTTCTTTATTGCAATGCTTGTTAAGAAATTCGGTAAGAGAAACGTATTCTCCCTTGGACTGGTACTTGACATCATCGGTATGCTGATGCTGAACTTCTCCGGCGGTGCAATGCCAATGATCGTAGCATCCAGTATCGTAAGAGGTATTGGTAATGCCTGCGGCGGTGCAACTATGTGGGCAATGGTATCTGACACGATCGATTACGGCGAATGGAAAACTGGCTATCGTACAGAAGGTCTTGTAAACAGTGCCTGCAGCTTCGGTTATAAGATCGGTAACGGACTGGGCTCCGCACTCCTTGGTCTGATCCTTGAGATCGGTGGTTATGTGGGAGATGCAGCATCACAGACAGCTTCCGCACTGGCTTCTATCCGTATCAGCTTCGTATGGATCCCAATCGCAGTATATGTGATCGGTCTGATCATTATGAAGTTCTGGCAGCTTGACAAAGAATTCGACCAGATCATTGCAGATCTGAAAGAAAGAGCAGCAAAGTAAGAATATAAAAGCAGAACAGAAAATGCCCCGGCAGCAGCAAGCTGACCGGGGCAATATAGAAAAGATCCATAAAGAAAGACAGAAAGGAAGAATCGTATGTATATCAAAGGTGTGAATTTAGGAAACTGGCTGGTACTTGAAAAATGGATGAGCCCTGCTTTATTTGCAGGTACAACAGCAGAAGACGAATACTATCTGCCGCGCCAGCTTTCCAAAGAAGTATATGAAGCAAGAATCCAGATGCATCGTGCAGAATATATCTCAGAACGTGATTTTGTAACGATCAAAAGCATGGGAATGGAAGTGATCCGTATCCCTGTACCATATTTCATATTCGGAGACAGAGAACCGTTTATCGGTTGTATCAAAGAGCTTGACAAAGCATTTGCCTGGGCAGAAAAATACGGCCTTCAGATCCTGATCGATCTGCATACGGCTCCGATGGGGCAGAACGGATTTGACAATGGCGGTATCTGCGGTGTCTGCAGATGGGCACAGTGTCCGGACGAAGTGGAATTTACACTGACTGTTTTAGAGCGTCTTTCTGAAAGATATGGCGATCGAAAAGGACTCTGGGGCATTGAAGTGATCAACGAGCCGCTGACAGAAGCAGCATGGGAGTCCTTTGATATCACAAAACGTTACCCGGCTGTAGATCCGGAAATGGCAAAGGGCACAGCCCCGATCAGCATGGCATTTTTAAGAGAGTTTTATAAAAAAGCATATGCACGCATGAGAGCGCATCTTGCACCGGAAAAATATGTTGTGATCCACGATGGCTTTGACCTGATGGCATGGAAAGATTTCATGCAGGAGGACGAATATCAGAATGTTGTGCTGGATACCCACCAGTACCTCATGATGGCAGAAATGGATGGCTGTCCGCAGACTGTGGAAGGCTATGTAGAATATGTACAGACAAAATATGCAAAGATGATCGAAGAAATGGAGCAGTATTTCCCGGTTGTCTGCGGCGAATGGTGTTTATTTAACTCCCTTGCCTGCGGCTGTGATACAAAGGGCGGACAGTCCGTATTAAACGGTATGGAAGGCACTGCACAGGAAAGCTTTTCACCGGAGCAGAAAAAAGAAATCTATCAGGCAGTTGCCAATGCACAACTTGATGCATGGAAAAAGGGAAGCGGTTACTTCTACTGGAGCTACAAGCTTTTAGTAGATACCGTCAATGAGCCGGGCTGGATCGGCTGGGACAGTTGGGATCTTGGCAGATGTGTTGATTTTGGCTGGTTTCCGACAAATAGATAGAAAGCTGTAACAGATAAATTGACAGATGAGTATACATGAGAAACGGAGAGAAAAATATGATTCAGAATCCAATTTTTAAAGGGTTTAATCCTGATCCCTGCGTATGCAGAAAAGGGGATGATTATTATGCAGCAGTTTCTTCTTTTGAGTGGTTTCCGGGCATTCCGGTCTACCATTCCAAGGATCTGAAAAACTGGGAATTATATACACATGTACTGACAGACGATACAGAGGTAGATCTGAAAAAACTCCCTTCCGCAAAGGGAATCTGGGCACCTTGCCTGACCTATTGCAAGGAAGAAGATTTATTTTATGTAGTATACGGTGTTATGAATTCCATGAATGCCAGATACTTTGATGTAGACAACTTTGTGATCACGGCAAAGGACATCAAAGGACCGTGGAGTAAGCCTGTATATCTGCATTCTTCAGGCTTTGACGCTTCCATGTTCCATGATGATGACGGAAAGAAATATGTTGTGTCACTGGAATGGGAAACACGTGCTGGCTATGAAAAACCAGGCTTTATCAGTATTGTAGAATATGATCCTGTGAAAAAGGAGATCGTTGGTTACCCTCGGCCAATGTGGCGCGGTGGTACAGACAGAGGCTGTATTGAAGCCCCTCATCTGACCAAACGCGGTGGCTATTACTATATTATGTGTGCAGAAGGTGGAACCGGATATAATCATTGTGTGACGATGGGACGTTCCAAAAATGTCTGGGGACCTTATGAAAGAGATCCAAAGAACCCAATTGTGACATCCTCTCCAAATGAATCCAATGAACGTCACGACCCGGATCACTTGAAACCAAAATACTTTAATCCGGATTCCATTCTGCAGAAATCAGGACATGGCAGCTATGTGGAAACACAGAACGGAGAAGTATATCTGATGCATTTATGTGCAAGACCGTTTGTACCGGAGCTTCGTTGTACACTCGGCAGAGAAACTGCGATCCAGAAAATGATGTGGACAGAAGATGGCTGGCTGCGTATGGCAGACGGCAGCAATTTTGCAAAGATGGAAGTCGAAGAAGCCAATCTGCCGGAAGTAAAACTGCCACAGGTTCCATCCTTTGATGATTTTGACGGGGAAGAGCTGGGTAACTGGTATTATGCACCAAGGATCATGCCACAGAGCTTTGCAGATGTAAAAGCACGTCCGGGCTATGTGCGTATCCGTGGACAGGAAGCCAGAACTTCTTTAAATAAAGTCAGCATCCTTGCTAGAAAACTGACAAGCGTTTATGCTACGATCACAACCAAAATGGATTTCAAACCGGAGATCCATCAGCACAGCGCAGGTTTGATCCTGTACTATGACAATATGAATTATGTAAACCTCAGAAAGTATTACAGTGAAACGCTCGGACAGAGTGCACTTTCCATTATCCAGCTTGACAACGGGGAGAAGGAAGAATTTTTAAATACCAGAATTCCTGTTGATGACAGAGAGGTTTACTTAAGACTCTGCATCAGAGGCCGCCAGTCCTGGTTTGAGTGGGGCTATGACGGAGAACACTTTGAGAAGATCGGTAAAGTATTCGATACCACAAAGTATTCTGATGAGTACTGCAAATACGGTGAATTCACAGGTGCTTTTGTCGGGCTGACCTGCGCAGACCGCATGAAGCACAGCCATTATGCAGATTTTGATTTCTTTGACTATGAGGCAGATGAAAGTAAGCCGGTAGACTAAGACTGATAGTGAACTGCTGGAAATATATAAGATAGGTAGCATATAGATAAACGCCGGAATGATATCTACAAAGCAATCGATAGCGTAGACGACTGAGATTTGTGAAACACTTGCCGAGCGGAGAGACCACCATGCTTTTTGGTGGCCGGAGCTCGTGCAAAATGTGTTTCAAACAAATCGCAAGGGAGTCAAGCGTGATTGCGTGTAGATGTCATTCCGGTGTTTTATTATGTCTTATAGATTATGTCCTATAGATCGTGGCTATAGATAAAGGCTATAGCAGATTATAATCTTCCTGCATTATGCAATAACGGATTAGTATGATAAACTGGTTATATCTTATAAAATATATAATTCCTATCAAGACAGTATGTTATAGTGTGAAAATAAGATAAAATGTAAAACAAAAAGAAAAATATAAAAAACACGAAGAGAAAATACAAAGAGAAAAACCTAGGGAGCCATGATTTTGGTAAAGCACTTCATAATCATGATCTCATAGAAGATAGGAATCATTCGATAGCAGAACAGATACGAAAAGGCAGGAGAGACGACATGGAAAGAGGAATCAATACACGATGTCTCCATCTGGAGGAGACAGAAGGAAAGACAGAAAACTATGGTGCGATCAGTTATCCGATCTACCAGACAGCAACCTATGCACATCCGGGTGTAGGGCAGAGCACAGGCTTTGACTATAGCAGACTGCAGAACCCGACCAAAGAGCATCTCGAAAAGATCGTGGCTTCTTTGGAACATGGCAGCGATGCATTTGCACTTTCTACCGGAATGGCAGCAATCACTCTTTTGATGGAGCTTTTCAAGCCGGGCGATCATCTGATCGTGGATAGTGATCTGTACGGCGGAAGCATCAGACTGTTCCGCAATGTATCCCAGAAAAACGGCATCACATTTTCTGCAGTGGACAGTTATCAGGATGATATTGAAAGCTTTGTAAAGGAAGAAACAAAGGCAATCTATATTGAGACCCCGACCAATCCGATGATGAATGTGGCAGATATCGGAAAGCTTTCCGAAATTGCAAAAAGACACAATCTTTTGTTAATTGTAGACAACACATTTTTGTCGCCGTATTTCCAGAATCCGTTGACGCTGGGAGCAGATATTGTGGTACACAGCGGAACAAAGTTTTTAGGCGGACACAATGATACACTGGCAGGCTTCCTTGTGACGAACAGAGAAGAGATCAGTGAACGGCTTCGTTTCCTGATCAAGACAACAGGAGCCGGTCTGGCACCATTTGACAGCTGGCTGATCCTGCGTGGTATTAAAACACTCGGAATCCGTATGGAGCGGGCACAGAAAAATGCACTTGAGATCGCAAACTGGTTGAAAACACAGCCTGCTGTGACAAAGGTCATCTATCCGGGACTTCCGGAGCATCCGGGATATGAGATCATGAAAAAACAGGCAAGAGGCTTTGGTTCTATGCTGACATTTTATGTAGACAGCAAAGAGCATGCATTTGAAATTCTTGAAAAAGTGCGTATGATCAAATTTGCCGAAAGTCTGGGCGGCGTGGAAACGCTCCTGACTTATCCGACAACACAGACACATGCAGATGTCCCGCAGGAGATCAGAGAGAAGAACGGCATTACAGATTGTACGCTGCGGCTTTCCGTCGGCATCGAAGATGCCCAGGATCTGATCGTAGAGCTGACGCAGGTGTTTGCGGAGCTTAGCTGATCATAGAGCTGGCACAGGAAAAGAAAGACCCGAGAAAAGCAAACAGGAGACAAAAACATGGCAGAGAGAAATTTGGATTTTGACCGGATCATTGACAGAAAAAATACTAGATGTTTGAAATATGATTTTGCCGTAAAGCGTGGTATGCCGGAAGATGTATTGCCGCTCTGGGTGGCGGATATGGATTTCGAGACATCCTCTTACATAGAAGATGCATTGACAGAACGCGTGCAAGAGGGTATTTTCGGATACAGTGATGTGCAGACGCCTTATTTTGAGATCGTCAGAGACTGGATGGTAAGACATCATGACTGGGAACCGCAGGAGAAGTGGCTCATCAAAACACCGGGCGTTGTATTTGCACTTGCCATGGCTGTAAAAGCATATACCGATCCGGGAGATAAGGTGCTCCTGCAGCAGCCTGTATATTATCCGTTTTCCGAAGTGATCACTGACAATGGCAGAGAGGTGGTCAGTAATGATCTTGTCCTGACGGAGGATGGAACCTACAAGATAGATTTCACAGATTTTGAGCAGAAGATCATTGCAAACGGAATTAAACTGTTTCTGTTATGCAGTCCGCACAATCCGGTCGGCAGAGTCTGGACAAGAGAAGAACTGGAGAAAATCGGTGATATCTGTGTGAAGCATGGGGTAACGGTTGTCAGTGATGAGATCCACAATGACTTTGTCTGGGAAGGAACACATACCGTATTTGCAGGTATCAAAAAGGAATTTGCGGATATTTCCGTTACCTGCACCTCACCAAGCAAAACCTTTAATCTGGCAAGTATGCTGATCTCCAATATCTTTATTCCGAATCAGACACTTCGCCGGAAATTCCGCAAGGAAATGGACCGGGCAGGGATCAGCCAGCTCAGCGTGCTGGGACTGGTGGCGACAGAGGCGGCTTATGCACACGGAGATGAATGGTATACTGCCATGAAAAACTATGTCAGAGATAATATTGCGTTTGCCAAGGCATATGTAGAAGAAAATCTGCCGGGCGTCCGCATGATAGACACACAGGGAACTTATCTGATCTGGCTTGATTTCAGACAGACGGGTCTTACCGTAGAAGAACTGGATCATAAGATCATTTATGAAGCCAAGCTCTGGCTGGACAGCGGCAAGATCTTCGGGAAAACAGGAGAAGGCTTTGAGCGGATCAATGTGGCATGCCCGAGAGCTGTTTTGCAGGAGGCACTGGATCGGATCCGTGGCATTTTGCAGTAGAAAGCAATGAACCAATAAGTCCTGTTTTGCATTTTTGTGTAAAAGCTGTTAGAATAATCCTTGACTATGTCAGGGATTATTTTTATGTAATAGGAAACTTCGTTCCTGTTACACAAAAACATTGCGCAGCGAGGAAAAAATGCAACTGATTGATATAACGGATTTTCAGGATCCGGCACTTGATGTATATGCCAGAATATCGGAAGGGCAGCTTTTAAACAGGGCAGAGCCTGAAAAGGGAATGTTCATTGCAGAAAGCCCGAAAGTGATACAGCGGGCACTTCAGGCAGGCTATCAGCCCATCAGCTTTCTGGTAGAGAAAAAATTAGCACAGACAAACCGGGAAACAAGAGAGCTTCTGGAATGCTGTGCGGACATTCCAGTCTATACAGCCGAGTTTGAAGTATTAACACAACTGACAGGATTTATGTTAACCAGAGGAATGCTCTGTGCGATGTACAGAAAGCCGCTTCCATCCATGGAAGAGGTCTGCAGGGGAGCAAAGCGGATCGCTGTTTTGGAAAATGTCGTGAATCCGACCAATGTAGGTGCGATCTTCCGGTCAGCAGCGGCACTTGGCATGGACGCGGTGCTTTTGACAAGGGCATGTTCTAATCCTTTGTACCGGCGGGCGATCCGTGTCAGTATGGGAACGGTATTTCAGGTTCCATGGACATTTGCGGATGCAGACTGGGAAAGCACCGGTGTAGAAAAGCTACATACACTCGGATTCCGGACAGCAGCACTTGCTCTTTCAGACGATTCGGTCAGTATAGAAGAGGAAGCACTGCGCAGAGAAGAAAAGCTGGCGGTTGTGCTTGGGACAGAGGGTGAAGGACTGCTGGACGGGACGATCGCAGCGTGCGATTATACTGTGCGGATCCCCATGCAGCATGGCGTGGATTCCTTAAATGTAGCTGCGGCGAGCGCAGTTGCCTTTTGGGAACTGCGTAGCAGGATGTAGAAAACGCGGGATAGAGGACGCGGGAGACGGAAAATACAGATAGAAAAGAAGGTTTAGGGAAATGAAAAATTTAAAAGTCAGAGTGCCCATGTATCTGGTCGGGTTATTTATTATGACGGTAGGGATTGCCGTATCGGTGAAGTCGAATCTGGGTGTTTCACCGGTCAGCTCCATTCCGTATACCATGACCTGTGTATGGGGGATCGAAATGGGAAAAGCAACGATCCTGTTTCATGCGGGACTGGTGGTATTACAGATCCTGCTGCTAAGGAAGCGATTCCGGCCGATCCAGTTATTACAGGTGCTGGTGGGCGTGATCTTTGGCTATTTTACAACCTTTTGTAATTATCTGATGACATTTCTGCCAACGCCGCATCTTATGATAGTCAGGCTGCTTATGATGCTGTTAAGTGCAGCACTCATTGCATTTGGCATCTTTTTATATCTGCCGGCAGACCTCATTCCACTTGCGGGAGAGGGAGCGATGCAGGCGGTAGCACAGGTGACGGGTATTGCATTTTCAAAGGTAAAGATCGCTTTTGATTGCTCTATGGTAACCATTTCGGCAGTTACCTGTCTGTTACTGATCCACGGACTGGGCAGTGTCGGCATTGGAACAGTGATCGCAGCCGTTCTGGTGGGATATATTTTAGGCTGCTTTACAAAGCTGCTTGGCAGCAAGAGAGATCAGATCCTGCATGGAACTGAAAATGAAAAAAGTATGTAGGGATAAGACAGATCGCAAATCGAAAGAAACCGTAATAAATACACAAGCATGGATTTATTTGTTCGGTGTTTTACTTTTACTTATGAAATGAAACCTTTTACAGACCTGTCGCATATTAATATTCATAGAGGCATCTTTGATCAGATGCTGGGCGTTGGCGATGTGTAACTGTTATGTGAGCATACCGATATCTATGCTGATACGATGTATCCAAATGATCTGCGCCCGGAAGAAAATCATGGATACCAGACAAGTTATAAAGGACTGGATTGTTAATGAAGGAAAGAAACAAAGGTATATTTTATATTACGCTGGCAGCATTTTGCTTTGCACTGATGAGTCTGTTTGTCAGGCTGTCCGGTGATCTGCCGCCTATGCAGAAGGCATTCTTTAGAAACTTTGTCGCGCTTTTGTTTGCGGGCGGTATTTTATGGAAAAAACATATTTCTTTGAAGGTACCGCGCGAGGACTGGATTTATTTGTTTTTGCGTGTTTTCTGCGGAACGGCGGGGGTGATCTGTAACTTTTATGCGATCGACCATCTGCATATAGCGGATGCTAACATGCTGAATAAGATGTCGCCGTTTTTTGCGATCATTGCCTCTTATTTTCTGCTGAAAGAGAAGGTGGCACCGTATCAGGCAGCCTGCGTTCTACTGGCGTTTACAGGGGCTTTGTTCATTCTGCGGCCGGGCTTTGATTCCATGGTAACGATCCCTGCATTGATCGGTCTGCTGGGCGGTCTTGGAGCAGGGATTGCCTACACAATGGTAAGAATCCTGGGCGGACATGGCGTAAAAGGGCCGATCATTGTGTTTGCCTTTTCTCTGTTTTCCGTACTGGTGGCAGTACCGTATCTGCTCTTTGCCTATACACCGATGAGCATGCAGCAGTTTCTGTGTCTGATGCTGGCAGGACTGGCAGCAGCGGGCGGACAGTTTTCCATTACGGCGGCGTATACACATGCGCCTGCAAAGGAAATATCTGTCTTTGACTATATGCAGATCGTCTTTTCTTCGCTCCTTGGTATTTTCATCCTGCATGAGATGCCGACGGTGCTCAGTGTGATCGGCTATGTGATCATTATCGGGGCATCGATCATCATGTTTTTACTGAACCGCAAAAAAGACAGGGTATCAGAGACTGGGTAAGCATAACGTGGGATATGTCGGTTTATTTGAAAGTCAAATAAAGAATAGCACATAAATGTGGTATGGTATAAAAAGTGTAAATTGGCACTTTTAACCATACCACTTTTTCTATATGATTTGTCACAAGAGATCGTTAGCTGGCATCTTACATTGAAAACGGACAAAAAGCAGACATGGCAGGAGCATGCTGCCTTGTCGATAAACGAAAAGGAGAACAGAATATGAGTCAGGACAGATATGCGTTAAATAAAGAACTTGCACAGATGTTAAAGGGTGGTGTCATTATGGACGTAACGACACCGGAGCAGGCAAGGATTGCGGAAGAAGCAGGTGCCTGTGCAGTCATGGCACTGGAGCGGATTCCGGCAGATATCCGTGCAGCAGGCGGTGTTTCCCGTATGAGTGATCCGAAGATGATCAAGGGAATCCAGGAAGCAGTTTCCATTCCGGTCATGGCAAAATGCAGGATCGGACACTTTGCGGAGGCACAGATCTTAGAGGCGATCGAGATCGATTATATCGATGAAAGTGAAGTGCTTTCACCGGCAGATGATGTGTACCATATTGACAAGACAAAGTTCAAAGTACCGTTTGTATGCGGTGCAAAGGATCTGGGAGAAGCACTCCGCAGAATCAACGAGGGAGCTTCCATGATCCGTACAAAAGGCGAACCGGGTACAGGTGATGTGGTACAGGCAGTCCGCCATATGCGTAAAATGAACCAGGAGATCGCAAGACTGACTTCCATGCGGGAGGATGAACTGTTCCAGGCAGCAAAAGAGCTGCAGGTTCCGTATGAGCTGGTTGCTTATGTACATGAAAACGGAAAGTTACCTGTTGTTAATTTTGCAGCAGGCGGCGTGGCAACACCTGCAGATGCAGCACTGATGATGCAGCTTGGTGCAGAAGGTGTCTTTGTCGGTTCCGGTATTTTCAAATCCGGTGATCCGAAAAAGAGAGCAGCAGCGATCGTCAAAGCAGTGACGAATTTTAACGATGCCAAGATGCTGGCAGAGCTTTCCGAGGATCTCGGAGAAGCGATGGTCGGTATCAATGAGCAGGAAATCGAGCTGCTGATGGCAGAACGCGGAAAATAAAAAGGCGGTGAAAGAATGACGATTGCAGTTTTGGCAGTGCAGGGTGCCTTCATAGAACATGAAAAAAAGCTGCAGGCACTCGGCGCAGACGTATTTGAGATCAGACAGGCAAAGGACCTGGAACGGCATTTTGACGGTCTGGTGCTGCCCGGCGGAGAGAGCACGGTACAGGGAAAGCTTTTGCGGGAGCTTGGACTGTTTGAAGCTTTGCGGGATAAGATCAGAGCAGGACTTCCCGTGATGGCAACCTGTGCCGGTCTGATCCTTTTAGCAGAGCATATTGCGGATGATCCTACCGTACACTTTGGCACGCTTCCGGTCACTGTAAAGCGGAACGCTTATGGCAGACAGCTTGGCAGCTTTCAGTGCACCGCAGATGTGGAAGAGATTGGTAAGCAGCTTCCGCTTACCTTTATCCGCGCGCCATATATCGAAAAGGCAGAGGATGCGGTAAAGGTACTGACCCGTGTAGACGGTAATATCGTAGCAGTCAGATATGAAAACCAGCTTGGGATGTCCTTTCATCCCGAGGTAACAGAGGACAACCGCGTGCATGCTTATTTTTTACAGATGTGTGAGCAGAAACTGTCTTGACAAAGAAAAAGCCTTCTTTTACCATATACATGTACCCCCAAGGGTATCAAAACGGAAAAGCAGGGCAGAAAGAGCCTGTTGGAGAGGAAGACAGTTCATGAGACAATGTATGGATACAGATAATCTGCACAGAAGGATGAAGAAGATTATCGGTCAGCTTCAGGCAATCGACCGGATGGTGGATGAGGATGTCCCGTGTGAAGATATCCTGTCACAGATGAATGCGGCGAAATCAGCGATCCACAAGTGTGGACAGATCGTTTTGGAAGGGCACATCAAGCATTGTGTCAGAGATGGCATAGAGCATGGAGATGCGGATAAGACGATCGAAGATTTTACAAAAGCAGTAGAGCGCTTTGCCAATATGGGGTAAGGCGCTCTTTTTTTATCGGTTGACAAACCTATACCCCTATAGGTATAATAAAGCCGAATCAGAAAAAAGAAAGAGGGTTTGTTATGAAAAAGTTATGTTATAAGCTGGAGGAGTGGCTGGAGATCGGCGGAACCAGAAAAGATATCATTCTGCTTGTGATCGCGGGACTTGCACTGTTGTGCAGTATCTTTCATGTGTTTTCCCTTCCGTTTGATATTGCATGGGTTGCCATTATCTTGTGCGGCGTTCCCATTATTTTAGAGGCGGTGATCGGTCTTGTCACGAGATTTGACATCAAGGCGGATGTGCTTGTTTCCATGGCACTGATCGCATCCGTCTGTATCGGGGAAGATTTTGCCGCCGGTGAAGTGGCATTTATCATGCAGCTCGGAGCACTTCTGGAGGATCTGACAGTCGCAAAGGCGCGTGCAGGGATTGAAAAACTGGTACATCTGTCCCCACAGACAGCAAGGGTGCTGGGAGAAAACGGAGAACAGATCATTCCGGCAGAGCAGGTCAGAGTGGCAGACCGGATCCGTGTCCTGCCGGGTGAAACGATCCCTGTGGACGGAGTGATCGTCAGCGGACAGACATCGGTGAATCAGGCTGTTATGACCGGAGAATCTCTGCCGGTAGATAAGCAGGAAGGGGACGAAGTATTTTCCGGAACGGTAAATCAGTTCGGTGCTTTTGAAATGACGGCAACGAAGGTCGGAGAAGACAGCTCCATCCAGCGGATGATCCGTCTGGTACAGTCTGCGGATGCGGGAAAAGCAAAGATCGTAGGACTGGCAGACCGGTGGGCAACATGGATCGTTGTGACAGCTCTGACAGCCGCAGCACTCACATGGCTGATCACGGGACAGATCATCCGTGCGGTAACGATACTGGTTGTATTTTGCCCTTGTGCGCTTGTACTGGCAACGCCGACAGCCGTTGTGGCTGCGATCGGGAATGCGACAAAGCATGGTTTCCTTGTGCGGGAAGGAGATGCGCTGGAAAGACTTGCCGGTGTTAAGAAGATCACGTTTGATAAAACAGGAACATTGACATATGGAAAGCCAGAGGTAACGAAAGTTGTTGTGACGGATCCGGCTCTGACAGAAGATGTTTTATACAGACTGGTGGCAGCAGCGGAAGGAAATTCTGAGCATCCGCTGGGAAAAGCAATCGTTGGCTGTTATCAGAAAAAATACGGTGAAAAGCCTGTGGCTGACAGTTTCCAAATGCTTCCGGGAAAAGGAATCGTGGCAGGTGTGGATGGCAGAGAAGTGCTTGCAGGTAACCCTGCACTGATGACCGGACATGGCGTGATATTGACAGAAGCTGTTTACAGTATGGCTGAACAGGAGCAGAAACAGGGAGCTACGATCATTTATATTGCGGTAGATGGAAAACAGGCCGGTTTCTTTGCTTTGGCAGATACGCTGCGCAGTGAAAGCGTTTCCATGATACAGAAACTTAAGACACTTTCTGTGACGCCGGTGCTTCTGACAGGAGATACGGAAAATGTAGCGCGTGCGATCGCTGACAGACTGGAGATCGATCAGGTGCGTTCTTCCTGTCTGCCGGAGGATAAACTAAGCTATATCGATACCCTGCAGAAACAGGGAGAAAAAGTCTGCATGATCGGAGATGGCATCAATGATGCACCTGCCTTGAAAATGGCGGATGTCGGCATTGCCATGGGCGGGATCGGAAGTGATATTGCCGTAGATGCGGCAGATATCGCCCTTGTGGATGATAAAGTAGAACAGCTTCCACATCTGTTTGCACTTGCAGGCAGAATGATGCGCACGATCAGGATCAATCTGACTTTTTCCATGACACTGAACTTTGTGGCGATCATCCTTGCTATTACCGGCATTTTAAACCCGGTCGTAGGTGCACTCGTACATAATGCGGGTTCAGTCCTTGTTATCACACATTCCGCACTTCTGCTGCGGTTTAAGAGATCAGATCTGTGAGACAGATGTTCCCTTTGCCGAAAGAACGGCAGGGATCGATGAACCGATGATAACGGAATAATAAGAAATCAGCTTTTCCTTATCATACAGATCCGGATGCTGGAACAGATCAATGGTGATTCCAACAATGCCTTCTGTATAGAAGTTGCATAAAAAGTGACGGAAATCATTATCGATCACAAGAGAGAGCTTTTGTTCCGTATTGCGGATGATCGTATCCACGATACCGATAAAATCGTGATAGAAAAACCGCTTCAGTTCATCACGGCCTACAGAATCATAAATGCAGTTCAGGAAAAAGGAGTTTTGCTCCACATAATCGATCACAAATAAGAAAGCATCCTGATAGTCATTGAGCAGGTCAAATTGCTTGATCACTTCAACGGCTTCCTGTTCGAGCATCCACTTGAGCAGATCATAGATATCTTCAAAGTGATAATAAAAAGTTTTGCGATTTACATTGCAGTTACGAATGAGTTCGCTGACCGTAATTTTAGAAAAGGGCTTGTGCTTCATCAGTTCCTTCAGGGACTGGCACAGGGCCTTTTTTGTGCGCATGGAAGTTTCTTCATGAGTCATATCTGCATACCTCCTTACATTTCTTCTTCCATATTATAACGAACCTGCCGGAAAAGAAAACCACAATTATGCCACATTTGACCATCAAATATAGGACAACTGTCCAAAATTACACAACTGGGTACTGTTTGCCCATGGAAAGAAGGCGCAGGATTTTTATAATCGTTAAGTGAAAAGACGAATGAAACAAGGAACAAAAAGAAAGGGTGAACGAAGTGAAGAAATTTTTCAAACAGATCGTAGATCATCCCAAACAGATCGTGATCGTTTTTGTACTTGCGGCTATCATCTGTGCTCTTTGCCAGCAGATGATCAGGGTAGATTATGATATGAATGATTATCTGCCGAAAAACAGTCCGAGTACAACAGCGCTGGATCTGATGGAGGAGGAATTTGACGGTGGTATTCCAAATGCAAGGGTGATGATACGGGATGTAACGATCCCGGAAGCATTGGCAATGAAACAGGAGATCGAGCAGGTGGGCGGTGTGACAGATGTGACCTGGCTGGATGATGCGGTTTCCATTGAGGAACCACTTGCCATGCAGGATACCGATACGGTTGAAACCTATTATAAAGATGGTAATGCATTATTTTCCGTTACGATAGAGGAAGAGAAACAGATCGCAGCGGTCAATGAGATCAGAGAAGTAATCGGCGATGATAATGCGATGGAAGGAAGTGCCGTTTCCACTGTAGTTGCAACACAGAGCACCGTATCGGAGATTTCCAAGATCGCGGTGATCGCGGTTCTGTTTGTGATCTTTATCCTGATCCTGACAACAACCTCCTGGCTGGATGCATTTCTGGTCATGGCGGGACTTGGTGTTGCCATACTGATCAATGCGGGAACAAACCTGATCTTCGGGGAGATCTCCTTTGTCACAAATGCAGCGGGCAATATCCTGCAGCTTGCGGTATCTCTTGATTATTCCGTATTTTTGCTGCATCGTTTTACAGAATGCAGACAAAGTCAGCCGGATGCCAAAACTGCAATGGTAGAGGCACTTAGCATGTCTGTTTCTTCTATATTATCCAGCGGTCTGACAACTGTGATCGGATTTCTGGCATTGTGTATGATGCAGTTTCGGATCGGACCGGATCTGGGAAGGGCACTGGCAAAAGGAATTGCGATCAGCCTGATCGTTGTATTTGCATTTATGCCGGCATTGATCCTTCTGACTTACAAGCTGGAGGATAAACTGAAACATAAAGAGTTTATGCCATCTTTCCACAAGTTTGGAAAGGCTGTACAGAAGCTGATGCTTCCCTGTGTGATCTGTTTTGTGATCTTGATCGTACCGGCGTATCTGGCATCTAATTCCAACAGCTTCTACTACGGGGCATCAAAGATCTTTGGACCAAGTACACAGCTTGGTGCGGATACGGAAGCAATCGAGGAGATATTTGGAAAACAGGATACTTATGTGCTGCTTGTACCAAAGGAAGATAAGGCATTACAGAAAACACTTTCCGATGAACTGCACAAGCTGCCTGAGATCAGCAGCATTATTTCTTATGTAGATACAGTCGGTATGGAAATTCCGGAAAGTTATCTGGATCAGGCAACCTATGAAAAACTCTGTTCCGATCATTATACAAGACTGGTTCTTTCCATAGATGCGCCATATGAAGGGCAGGAAACCTTCCACCTTGTTAAAAATATCAGATCAATCGCAGAGAAGTATTATTCGGGAGAGTGGTATCTGGCAGGACAGGGCGTTTCCACCTATGACCTGATGGATACGATCACAGCGGATATGACAAAGGTCAATTTGATCGCGATCGGAGCAGTATTGATCGTACTGATCCTGACACTGAAGTCGATCACACTTCCTGTGATCCTTGTACTGAGTATTGAAGCGGCGATCTGGATCAACTTATCAGTCCCGTATTTTACCGATCAGACGATCTTCTATATTGCGTATCTGATCATCAGCTCGGTACAGCTCGGCGCGACTGTGGATTACGCGATCCTGTTTACGGAACGGTATAAGGAATTCCGGGAAACATATGGAAAGAAGGATGCCATTGTACAGACGGTGCAGGCAGTTACGGTTTCTATTCTGACATCCGGAAGTGCCCTGACGGTAGTCGGCTTCCTGCTTGGAAAGATCTCCACACACGGGCTATTGTCCCAGCTTGGCTATTTCCTTGGAAAAGGAACGCTGTGCTCCTTAGTGATCGTATTATTTGTTCTGCCGGGACTTTTGTATCTGTTTGACGGTGTTTTTATCAAAAAGAAAAAACAGAAGATATAAAGAAAGGAGAAATCATCATGCAACATAGTAATAGAGAAGTAAACAAAAAAAGAAATCATATATATGGAAAAAAGCAGATCATGCGCTGTATGGCAGGTGCTATGACTGTTACGCTTCTGACCGGAACCGTGCTGGGGCAGGCTGCCCTGGCAGCGGGAACGGAGGCGCAGAAGGAAGAAGTTGTGTATATCATCACAGATGCGCAGGGATCTGTAGACTCTGTTAATGTAGTCAATATCTGCGGAAGCGGTAAGATAACGGATTACGGTGATTACAGCAGCGTTAAGATGCTGACTTCCACAGATCCGATCAAGCTGGATGGCGATAAAGTGACCTTTGAAACTGACAAGGAACAGGTATATTATCAGGGAACCATGGAAGATACCCAGATCCCGTGGCATATTGCACTGACCTATGAGCTGGACGGCAAAGAAGTTAGTGCAGAGGAACTTGCCGGACAGAGCGGAAAACTCAGCATGCATTTTGTGATCAGTGAAAATAAAGCATGTAAGCATAATTATTATGAAGAATATGCGCTGCAGGCAACCTTCTTATTAGATACGGAACATTGCAGCAATATTACGGCAGAGGGTGCTACACTTGCAAATGTCGGCGTGGATAAACAGATCAGTTATACTGTACTGCCGGGCAAGGGGCTCGATGCAACGATCGAAGCGGATGTAACGGATTTCGAGATGGATGCACCGGCGATCAATGGTATCAAGCTGAATCTGGATGTGGATATCGATGAAAGCGAACTGACAGATAAGGTAGAGCAGATCATGGATGCCACAGCAAAACTTTCCGATGGTGCTACAGAGTTGTCCGACGGTACCAAGGAAGTGCAAGAGAACCAGAAAAAGATCAAAGACGGTACAGAAGATTTATACAGCGGCGTCTCCAGTCTGGATCAGGGTATCAGCACATTCAGCCAGGGTGTTACTGCCATGCAGGAAGGGCTGAATACCTTAAATAAGCAGAGCGGTACACTGACAAGCGGCTCCGCCCAGATGCTGAAAGCACTTCAGAAGCTGCAGAAATCTTTACAGGATGTATCTGTTTCCACAGAGGATATCAAAAAGCTGACAGACTCCTCTGCGGCGGTTAAATCCGGTATTTCTGATCTTTCAAGTGCTGCAGGTCAGCTTGAGCAGGCTGTGTCTTACAGCTCCTATCAGGCAGCGATGAAAGCAAACGGACTGGATCTTGACCAGTTGACAGCAGGTAACACGTCAGCAGCAGCGACTCTGACAGAGCAGATCCAGCAGATGCAGCAGTCCGTAGAACAGATCAAGAGCATTCCGGGCTATGATGCAGATCCGACTTATGCAGCGCAGGTAGCGCAGATGGAAGCACAGATTTCTTCCCTGACACAGGTTGTCACACTGTTAAACGGAAACAATGCAGCACTTGGCGGGGTCAATACTTACCTGACAACCGTTTCAGCCGGTATGCAGCAGCTATCGCAGGGACTTGACAGTTTAAATACCCAATATACAGCTTTTGATACAGCTATTTCAGAGCTTGCCACAACACTTTCCGGTATGGTAATGGATATGGGCTCTCTCAAATCCGGTGTTGATGATCTGGTTATAAATTACAAGAAGCTGGACAAAGGAATCCAGGATTATACAGGTGGCGTCCAGATGATCGTAACAAATTACAAGAAACTGGTGGAAGGCGTTTCCGACCTGGCAGCAGGCAGTAAGGAGCTTCTGCAGGGAAGCGGTGCTTTAAAGGATGGCACAGCAGAGCTTTACGATGGTGTGACACAGTTATGTGAAGGTTCCGCAGGGCTTTCCGACAAAGCAAACGAATTCAAAGATGAAACTTCTGATATGGACACACAGGTAGATGACAGCATTGATGAAATGATCGCTTCTATCTCAGGCCATGAAACAGAGCCGGTTTCCTTCGCCTCTACCAAAAATAAAGAGGTAAAATCCGTACAGTTCGTTATTAAAATGACAGGTGTGGAAAAACAGGATACGGAAGAAGCAGCAGTAGAGCAGACACAGAATAAGAGTTTCTGGGAAAAATTGACTTCCCTGTTCCGTAAAGAAAAATAATATTGTTTCATAGGAAAGAAAATCCTGCGGTCAGAATGATCGCAGGATTTTCATCATATAATCTATCATTTCTTCGGGGGTTTCTTCCATACCGTCTAAGACCCATTTCTGACCGACATCATTTAAAATAGCCATCTTCGCGGATCTGTTATACTTTTCGGGTGCAGAGTGCATATCCTTTGCTTCTTCCATGGCACGGATCTTATCATGAAGGCGGTAGAAGATGATATTCTGATTCTGTGAATGCGGGATAAAAATGGTCTTGCTGTTACGGGAAAGCTGGTAGAAAAAGTGGAACAGAAATTCACGCAGACTCCGGTCATCTCCGTAATCGAGCATTGGTGCAAGCTCCGTCACAAATTCATTTGCCATGCGGTCTGTGATGCTTTCTATAATATCGGAAATGGAATCAAAGTTCCGATAGTAGGTCACACGGGCAACATCCGCCTTTTTGACAATGTCCGTTACTGTAATATCCATATACGGCTTTTCTTCCAGAAGATCCAGAAAAGCCTTTTCAATCTGCTCTTTTGCATTACGCGGTTCATGCATGATACAAAATCTCCTTTTTTTGTTTCATTTTAAAATCTGTTGTTGATTTTATAAAAATGTATAACTATACTGTTTCAAGAATGATACAAAATGTAACTTGCATGAATATACTGTATCAGTTACAATAGCAACTGTCAAGTTTTTAAAAGAATGAAAAAGGAGGAAAATCACTGTGATAAAAACACTATTTCACCAGATCGGTGCCTATAAAAAAGATTCCATACTGACACCGATCTACGCAGCGGCGGAAGTCATCATGGAAATTCTGATCCCTTTTGTAACGGCTGCGATCATAGATGAAGGCATTCAGGCAGGCAATATGCAAAAGGTGCTGCAGTACGGCGTGATCATGATCGTGCTCGCGCTCCTTAGCCTGTTTTTCGGTATTCAGGCGGGCAGAAAGGCAGCCAGTGCATCTACCGGATTTGCCTGCAATCTGCGGGAGAGTATGTATCGGAACATACAGACTTTTTCCTTTTCCAATATTGATAAATTCAGTACCGCAGGTCTTGTTACAAGAATGACGACAGATGTCACAAACATGCAGAACGCATATCAGATGATCCTGCGTATTGCGGTCAGAGCTCCTATGACACTGATCTGCAGCATGGTCATGTGCTTTATCATCAATGTAAAGCTGAGCCTGATCTTTTTAGTTGCCTTATGCGTACTGGCAGTAGCACTTATCTACATTATGATGCATGCAATGCCTGTTTTTCAGGAGGTCTTTTCCAAATACGATGACTTAAATGCCAGCGTGCAGGAAAACGTAACAGCGATCCGTGTTGTAAAAGCATTTGTCAGAGAAGATTTTGAAAATCAGAAATTCGGAAAAGCAGCAGAAGTATTATGTAAACTGTTTGTAAAGGCAGAAAGCATTATCGTATTCAACTCTCCGATCATGATGACTGTTATCTTTGCATCAATGCTCGGACTTTCCTGGATCGGCGCGCAGCTTATCGTGGCTGGTGATCTGACAACGGGAAATCTGATGTCACTATTCAGCTATGTGCTCAGCATGATGATGTCACTGATGATGTTATCTATGATATTTGTTATGTTAACCATGAGTACAGCAAGTGCAAAGCGAATCGTAGAAGTGCTGAATGAAAAGGCAGATCTGACAGATCCGCAGGAGCCGCTGAAGGAAGTCAAGGATGGCAGTATTGATTTTAATCATGTCAGCTTCTCTTATAAAGCAGGAACCGGAGAAGATACCTTAAAGGATATCGATCTACATATCCATGCAGGAGAAACAATCGGTATTATTGGTGGAACGGGCTGCGGCAAATCCAGCTTTGTCAATCTGATCTCCCGTCTGTATGATGTGACGGAAGGCAGTATCTGCGTCGGTGGCGAAGATGTCAGAAATTATGATATGGAAGTGCTGCGTGATAAAGTAGCGGTTGTCCTGCAGAAAAATGTCCTGTTTTCCGGTACGATCCTCGACAATCTGCGCTGGGGCAAGGAGGATGCCACGGAAGAAGAGTGCAGACAGGTCTGCGAGCTTGCCTGTGCAGATGAATTTATTGAACGTTTTCCACAGAAATACAATACGCATATCGAGCAGGGCGGAAATAACGTATCCGGCGGACAGAAACAGCGTCTTTGTATTGCAAGAGCCCTCTTAAAGGATCCGAAGGTTCTGATCCTGGATGATTCCACAAGTGCGGTAGATACGGCAACGGATGCAAAGATCCGGGCAGCATTTGCCACAAAAATCCCGGGCACGACCAAGCTGATCATTTCACAGCGTATTTCCAGTGTACAGGATGCAGATCGTATCCTGGTGCTGGATGATGGCAGGGTCAGTGGTTTTGCACCGCATAAAGAGTTGCTTGCAAACAACCAGATTTATCAGGAAATTTATAACGTACAAATGCAGTCCGGTGGAGATTTTGACCAGAAGATGCAGGAAGGAGGTCTTGAATAATGGCAAGAGGACCAATGCGTGGACCGGGACCGAGAGGACCGAAAAACGGTGGAAAAAGTGCAGATCCGAAGAAATCTCTTGGGAAAGTACTTCGTTATGTCATGGAAAAATATAAGGCAGCGTGTGTGATCGTGGTGATCGGTATTATCATATCGGCACTTGGTATTTTGACAATGACCTTATTTATCCAGACCTTGATCGACCAGTATATCATGCCTCTGATGGGGCAGGCTGATCCGGATTTCACACCGCTTGCAAACCGGCTTGTAAAGCTTGGCGTGGTGCTGGCAGCGGGTATTATTTCAACCTATGCTTATAACAGGATCATGGTAACAGTCAGCCAGGGAACCATGAAAAGACTCAGAGTGCAGTTGTTTTCCCATATGGAATCGCTGCCTATCAAATATTTTGATACCCATGCACACGGCGATATCATGTCGGTTTATACGAATGATGTGGATACGCTCAGACAGTTGATCAGCCAGAGTATTCCGCAGACGATCAACTCCGTGATCTCTCTGGTATCGACACTGATCAGTATGATCGTGCTGGATATTCCGCTGACACTCGTTTCTTTACTGATGGTTGGCTTTATGATGTTTGTGACGTCTAAGATGAGTAACCTGTCCGGTAAATACTTTATGCAGCAGCAGAAGGATCTGGGTGCGGTCAATGGTTATATTGAAGAAATGATGGAAGGACAGAAGGTTGTCAAGGTATTCTGTCATGAGGAAAAGAGCATGGAGGACTTTGAAAAGCTGAACCGTCAGCTTTGTGACAGTGCCAGAAATGCCAATGCCGTTGCCAATATTATCATGCCGATCAACAACAACCTCGGTAATATCAGCTATGTGCTCTGCGCGATCGTTGGCGGTGTGCTGGCATTGAACGGATTTTCCGGGCTGACGATCGGAACACTGGTTGCATTCCTGAGTCTGAACAAAGGCTTTACACAGCCTGTGACACAGGTCAGCCAGCAGCTCGGCAGTATCATCATGGCTTCAGCCGGTGCAGAGCGTGTCTTTAATCTGATGGAAGCAGAGCCGGAAACAGATGATGGCTATGTAGAGCTTGTCCGTGCTAAAGAAGATACGGATGGCACTATTACGGAAACAAAGGAAAGAACCGGTATGTGGGCATGGAAGCATCCGCATCAGGCAGATGGCAGTGTTACCTATAAGAAACTGGAAGGTAAGGTAACCTTTGACGGTGTTGATTTCGGTTACAACGATGACAAGATGGTGCTGCATGATATCAAGATGTTTGCAGAACCGGGACAGAAGCTGGCATTTGTCGGTAGTACCGGTGCAGGTAAGACAACGATCACAAACCTGATCAACCGTTTCTATGATATTCAGGACGGTAAGATCCGTTATGATGATATCAATGTCAACAAGATTAAAAAGGCAGATCTTCGTCGAAGCCTTGGTATTGTATTGCAGGATACGCATCTGTTCACCGGAACGGTGATGGAGAATATCCGTTATGGACGTCTGGATGCCACAGATGAGGACTGCAAAAAGGCAGCAAAGCTTGCCAATGCAGATGGTTTCATCCGAAGACTGCCAAATGGCTATGACACAGTGCTGACAGGTGATGGTGCCAATTTAAGTCAGGGACAGAGACAGCTGATCGCAATCGCGCGTGCGGCTGTTGCAGATCCACCTGCACTGATCCTTGATGAGGCAACTTCTTCCATCGATACACGTACGGAAGTACTGGTACAGCGTGGTATGGATGCTCTCATGAAAGGCAGAACGAGCTTTGTCATTGCGCACAGACTTTCCACAGTCCGCAATGCAGACTGCATCATGGTCATGGAGCAGGGGCGTATCATCGAGCGTGGTACCCACGAACAACTCCTGGAGCAGAAGGGTAGATACTACCAGTTGTATACAGGAAAGACAGCGTAGGAGATATATATAAATAGAAGTATTGAGAATATAGCTTATTATCTTGCTTTTTAGTGGATAATAGGCTATATTTTATTTATCGTGACAGTAATATCTATCTAAGTTATCATCAAAATTCAAGTCCGTTCGGACAATATTTCACAGATAGTTGAAACAGAAAATGACAGGAAAGATATATTGCGAAGAAACTGGAAATACAATATACTGAAAGAGAGAGTCAATATGGAAAGAAAACCAAAGCCGGATACTTATATTGAACCAATGCCTCAGAAATTGTTTCATCAATTGGTAAAACAATTTCAAGAACTTGGAGGCAAGGTGATAATGGGTGTGGATGCAGAGTTGTATCTGGATTCCAGAGAGGCAGAAGCGTGCACATTAAATGGGTACACGATCCTGTTTCGAAAAAGACCGGGAAGAGCAGCAGTGTATGAGGAACTGATTCATGCAGCACAGTTCCGAGACGGCAAAAATGATGGAAGTATCCGGTCTGTTTATAAAAATGAGATCGAAGCCAAAAGACAATTATTAGCAAAGGCAAAAGAACTTCAATTAACGGAACCGGAAATCAGACATACGCGGATTTCATTGGAATTATATGAACAGGAGCTGCGAAAATTAGAGAAAGGAGATACGGATAATGACAGTTTTTAAAGTGATAGGTAGAATGTCGGTAGGAGACAATACTGCAATTGTTGTGGATGGTAAGGGTAATCTGTTTCATAATGGTGTGGGTATTCTGGATGAAAACGGAAAGCCATATGAGGTATTATCTGTCGGTATGGATTCTGGGATCAATGTAGAAGAAATGTTAAATAAAACCTCTCTTTTAATTGAAGGAAATTTCGTATCTTCTAAATTATTTATATAGAAAGTGTTAAGCATATGCAGATCTTTGTAGATGCGGACGCATGTCCGGTAACGAGAATCGTAGAACAAACAGCAAGAGAACGGGGCATTCCCTGTTCTCTTCTTTGTGATACCAATCATGTGCTTTCCTCCGATTATTCGGAGATCAAAATCATCGGAGCGGGAGCAGATGCAGTCGATTTTGCCCTCATCAACCTTTGTCACAAGGGCGATATTGTTGTAACGCAGGACTACGGCGTAGCTGCCATGGCACTGGGAAAAGGCGCCTATGCTATCCACCAGAGCGGCAGATGGTATACGAATGAGAATATCGACAGACTGCTGATGGAACGCCATATGGCAAAGAAAGTCCGCATGGGCAAAGGAAAACACCACCTGAAAGGTCCGGCAAAGCGGACACAGGAGGATGATGACAGATTCCGGGAATCGTTTGAAAAGCTGGTGGAGATGGCAGGCGGCAAGGAAGATTAAAGCCCTGCAATATATGCAGCAGGTGTTATGTGATAGCGTTTTTTAAATGCCTGTATAAAATGACTCTCATTGCAAAAACACAAGGTATAACTAATCTGATTGATGGACATTCCCTGTGCCAGCATTTCTTTGGATTCTTCTAATTTTTGCTGCAAGATATACTGATGGAGCGATGTGTCTGTCTCTTTCTTAAATGCCTGAGACAGATAATCCCTTGATACATGTAAGGATTCCGCAATGCTTTCGATCTTAAGACGGTCATGCAGATTTACATGGATCAGATGGATACAGTTGTTGATCAGGTGACTGTAACATTGCGGAATTGTATTTTCTTTGACCTTTGTAACCAGCTCGAGTCTGTGAAAGTTTTTCTGTAAATAGGATTTTAAGGTCTTCTATGATAAAATATAAAATCATAGGAGGCCTTATTTTATGGCAAGACAAAAGAAACCAGTACACAAAGTACAAATGA
>NZ_JAHLPN010000017.1 GCF_018917935.1 Kineothrix sp. MSJ-39
CTACCAGAAGAAATCCCCTTCTTTTACTGTCCATAATCCAGGTTTTTATCCCTTTTTCTTATGTCCATTTTTAAGGAACCCTTCTTCTTATTGCGTCCACTTTATTGGGTATATTTTACTCTACCCTGCCTGCTGTGGTCGTTAAAAAAGCCTCCATCTTTTCCTGCAAAGAAGCCTGCTTATCATTTTCCTGTTGTAACTCTTCGAGATAATACTCGCTCATTTCTATGAAAGCCCGATATACGGCAATATTACGTTCCTCATCCGCTGTATAACTCTTTACCAGCTCATGCCCCATCTTACGTGCATTGGAGAGCAGCAGGCTGTATGTGCCATACAGACCAAGCAACGCCATCAGAAGAACCAGAAACACGATCAGGATCGTTCTGACATTGTTATGTAATAATCTTTTTTTGGTGATGTCATATACTTTATTCATTACCCTGCTACCTTCTGTATCATTGTCTTCCTTATTATAAGAGAATCTGCTGCTTCTGGCAATAAAATTATACAAAAGTGAGGATATCCGTATCGGACATCCTCACTCTCATACTTCTTTCTTCTATAATAAGAAGAAACGCTTTATTTTGCTTCTTCTGCAGCATCTTCCTCTGCCGCTTCTTCGTCGCCTTCTGCAGAACGTGCTACGATAACGTTCAAAACAGGGGTATCCAGATGTGTGGTAATATCAATATTCTGGTTCTTTGCGATCGCAAGATCAGAAACTTTTAAGGTATCTCCTACATGAAGCTCGCTGCAGTCGATCTCAACCTTTTCAACCAGATCCTTCGGAAGTGCTTTATAAGCAACTTCTGTTAAAAGCTCTTCTACTATACCGCCAATGACTTTTTCTTTGTTGTGCAGAATGATCTCTGCTACGGAATGTACCTTTTCATCACTGACAAGTGCCTGAAAATCGATTTCCAACAGCATATTCTTTGCAGGGTCATAATCCATTTCCTTGATCAGCACATCATAGCTCTGACCATCCAGATCCAGCATAACCTGACTGCCCTTCATGCACTCACGCTGCATTCTTTCGGCTTCCTTTCTTTCAATCTTCAAAAGAACAGAACCCTCGATCTCTTTTCCGAAAAGATTACCTGTTACATAACCTTCTCTTCTCAGCTTCTTTGCCTTTGTTTCCATGTCTCTTTTTTGCACTTTAAAAGTATTCATTTGTCTTTTCCTCCATCCATACAAATTGAGAACATAGGGATGTTTGCGGAATGTCATATACGAAATGGCGTTTCGTTTCTCTTGTTCCACCACTGTTATAGTCCCATTCCTCTAAAAATGCAAGAGGAAATTTACGCTTCTTTTTTCGCTGTAAATAATTTCTTCAGACAGCTCAGTGCAACCATGACACCAAGTACCATCAAAAGAATCGCAACGATGAACTGCAGGCCGTCTACCAGGAAGGTTGCCTGTCCTGCTGCCATGTTTTTAATCAGCGCAATCGTCTTCTGGACAAGTGCGGTAAAGGTAACTGCCAGCATTGTAAACATCGGGATATATAATGTCCAGCCTGTTCTGCCCGTTGTCTTTAAGAATACGGCAAGTGCGATCAGAACAAGTGCAGCCAAAAGCTGGTTCGCAGAACCAAACAGAGGCCATACATTGTTATAACCGCCAAGTGTCAGCAGGTAACCAAAGAATAAGGTAATGACTGTTGCAAAATATTTGTTGGTCAGAAGTTTCTGCCAGCCCGGCATTTTGGCAGGATCTGTTGTATCACCGTAAAACAGTTCCTGGAAAGACATACGTCCGATTCTTGCTACGGAGTCAAGGGATGTCAGGGCAAGTGCGGAAACACACATTGTCATGAAAACAGTTGCCAGCTGTACCGGAAGTCCCATCTTTTCCAGAAATCCCGCAACACCGCTTGAGAAAATCGCAAATGGTGTACCATCCGGCTTAGTTCCGTTGACAGCAACTGCACCGACAACGACCAGTGAAATGATACCAAGCAGAGATTCTACTACCATGGCACCATATCCTACCATTGGCATATCCTTTTCATTGCTGATCGTCTTGGAAGAAGTACCGGAGGATACCAGAGAGTGGAATCCGGAAACGGCACCACAAGCGATCGTGACAAACAAGGTCGGGAACAGATAGTTTCCACCGACATTAAATCCATTAAATGCATTGAGCTGCATGCTCGGATGTGCGACAAGAACACCTAAGACCGCACCAATGATCATGCCAAGCAGCATAAATGTTGTCATATAATCTCTTGGCTGCATCAGAAGCCACATCGGCATAACGGATGCCAAAAACAGGTAAGCCATGACGATGTAGATCCATGCAGATTTTGTAGCATAGATCGGAAGATGCATACCAACCGCAAACATCACAACTAAAAGTGCAATCGCAACAACTGCACGTACCCATTCTTTCATCGTTCCGACCTTTTTCTGGATCAGACCGAAGATCACAGCCACTACAATGAACAACATGGAAATAGAAGCTGCTGCCGCATTTGCATAAGCAGTATCTGCTGCCATATCAGCAACACCCTTTGCTACAAAGGTGCCTGCTACCATATCGGTAAAGGCTGCAATAACAAGCAGGGTAAATAACCAGCAGAACAACATAAACAGCTTTCTGCCTGTTTTTCCGATGTACTTCTCAATGATCATACCCATTGACTTACCTTCGTTCTTGACAGAAGCGTATAACGCACCGAAATCCTGTACAGCACCGAAGAACAGTCCGCCGATCACAAGCCACAGAAGCACCGGAACCCATCCGAATACAGATGCCAGGATCGGACCAGTTACAGGTCCTGCACCTGCGATGGAAGAAAACTGATGAGAAAATACCGTAAATTTGGAAGACGGTACATAATCCTGTCCATCCTCATGCGTATAAGCCGGTGTTTTCGCATCCGGGTCAATGCCCCACTTCTTTGCAAGCCAGCGTCCATACAGCAGATAGCCGGCTGCAAGTGCCACAATACCAATCAAAACAATTACTAATCCATTCATACTTTTCGCCCTCTGGCGATTCCCTTCTTTCTGTATCTGTTTTTTACAGCGCTAGCCTAGCACTCTGTTTTTTTATTGTCAATGTTATGGCATATAGCGTTTTTCTATTTTTCCCATAACTACAGGTTATAAAAAACCGTGAAAGTGCACAGGCACGGCGGTTTTCACGTTCCTTTTATCCGGTTCCATGCATATGGTATTTCTGTTTCTTTACCGGTTCTTAACCGGCTTGATAAATATAAATTGCGGCAGTTTGGTATATTTGCTATACTGAATTTATACATATGCTGTGAGGTTATTCCGCCGGATGGCGGATGCAATAACAAAAGCGAGGAATTCTTATGATAACAAAGTGTAAATTTTGTGGGGGTGCATTAAAATACGATGCAGATATCAGACGTATGGTCTGTGAATACTGCTCCAGTATGTTTGATGTGGAAGATACGGAAGAAGAAAAAGAATATGCGAAAATGCAGGCAATGTCCGCCGGGAAGAATCCTGACGAAGCAATCGGGCAGGCTGTCTTTACGCCGGAAAATGAAACTATGGATATGTCGCTCTATCACTGCAGTAGCTGCGGCGGCGAACTTTACCTGAATCAGACCGAGGTTGCCAGCTACTGTCCGTACTGTGGCCAGCCAACAATCGTTTTTGAACGGATGGCCAAAACACGGAAGCCTGATTATATCATTCCTTTTAAGATCACAAAGGAATATGCGGTCGCCAGTATCCGTGAAAAATTTTTCAAGGGACATTTTATCCCAAAGGAACTAAAATATTTTAAGGCAGACCTTTTGCGTGGCATTTATGTTCCCTATTATCTGTATGACATGCTCTATAAGGACAGGCAGATCATCCGCGGAACATTTGAAGAAAAAAACAGTAAAGGCGAGAAATCTTCCGTTACCTATGATTTCTACCGGGAAGCTGTTGCTTCTTTTCAGGGGATACCGGTAGACGCTTCCAAAAAAATACCAAATGAGATCACCGAAAAGCTGGAACCATTTTACACTGCCGATCTGATCGATTTTCAGGCAGGCTATCTTTCCGGTTTCTACGCAGATCTGCAGGATGACAGTGATTACACGTTGCATAATATAGCACGAAGACGTGCCAGAGACCGTTTCAATAAGCTTCTGTATGATGATATCATGGCAAAGGAATGCCTGACACTGAAAAGCAATCCCACCTGCTCGTTTGAAAAAGAAGCCTATGCGCTTCTGCCGGTCTGGTTTATGGTCTTTACCTATGAAGGAGAATCCTACACAATCCTTGTAAACGGACAGACAGGAAAAGTTGTCGGCGGCGTACCGTCCGATAAAAACAAGATCGCTTTGTGGTTTTCCCTGATCACGTTGTTTGTTTCCGTACCGACTTACTATATTCTGCAGTTCTTCTTTGATCCTGTCCTGTTTCATAGCAGTGAGAGTATTTTATCTACCATGTGGGTTCCTCTTGCGTTGATCATTACCCCATTTACTGTGGGGCTTAAAAATTACAGAAGTGTGAGAAAGAGCCAGGAACTGACCCGCGCGGAAACGATCAAAACACTTGTCAGAAAGAGGGAGGGACGAAAGAAATGATACTTTGTGTATTACTGGCTGTATGCTTTGGCGCAAGTGTCGCCTTTGCCATTGTAACGGATTTTTGGAAGGATTCCAATGAGATCGGTTCCTCCGATGGAAACGATGTTTATTTTTCCAATCAATTTACGGTTACGAACGGAAAGAACCGTATCCGCAAGAAAGATTATGAGGACAGGATTTAATCCTGTCCTCTTTTGCCAAAATCTGTTTCTCTGCGAAATGCCATACTTACAACTTTAAGCAAAGTTCCAAGACTTCTTTTTCTGTTATCCGATCCAGTTCTTCTGTCATCGTATCAAAGATCTGTGCCTTGACACAGTCTGTCAGCCAGGTATGTACGCTATCCGGCGCAGGGCATATCGCCGCAAAGATCTGCTCTGCCACATTTCTGCACGTATCCTTGTCCAGATAAAATGCCTCTCTGAATGTATCAAGAAGCGCAGGATGCTCTGACAGATATGCTTCTGTTTTTTCCTCTACCGCCCACATTTCATAAGTATTTTCCCTATTTTCTTCCGGTTCATATTCTGCGTAGCGGTCTGCATCCTCTTCTTTAACGCCAAACAATTCTTCCGCCTGCCAGTCCTCCGGCGCTTCCGAATCCAGACAGGACAGATCCATATCCTGTATCAGACTTAAAAACGGCGGGCAGATCTTATCGAACTTATCAAACTGCTCCTCTGCTGCAAATACAGCCAGATTGGTCGTCCGTACCAGTGCATATCTGCAAAATGCTCTGTCAGCTTTTTCATCTGTCTTATAGCATTTGCAGATCTTCCGGAATAATTTCGTATATGTTTTCAGCCGCTTACGCACCTTTTTCTGCTCCTCTGCGACCGGATAAGTCTCATATGCCAGAAGCTCTCCGAGTGTCACAGACAGCTCCTGTTTTTCCACAAGTTCTTCCTGTCTGCGGATCATCAGCTGCCATACCAGAAACGGTTTCAGGACAGACAGCATTTCATCTGCATCGAGCTGTGCAAGAAAGCTGCGCAGGTGCACTTCCAAAAGGCTGCTGTTGCAGTCCTCCATGCCAAGTATATTACGGAAGAGTGCGGAAAGCTGTTCCACCTCTGTACTCTGCCCGGCATTTTCCGCTTTGCAGGTTCCGTCGCAGGCTCTGTCTGCTGCATCTTCACCGTCCATTATGAACATAATGCCTGCCCGGTCTTTGTAATCCGAGAACGCATCTTCAAACTGCTCCTGCTGTCTGTAAAATGCTCCCAGCGCTCCATAACGGTCCAGAAGCTCTGCATATTCCTCTGCCACTTCATAATTGCTGCAATCATAGAAGTCCGTGCAAAGCAGCTCCAGATCCGCCAGTGTCTTAAAAAACAGGTCTTTTATTGCTTCATCATCCGGGTCTTTGGACAGTTTCTGTACAAATGCATGCAATGCTGCCGCCTTGTTTTGGAGCGGAATGCCCGCTTCCTTGCAATTTGATGTATACAGGATCTTGAATACGTCAAAATCCTGTTCTGTGCTGATATTTTGTTTTTTCCCCATCATGCTCCTCCTTTTTTGATATTTTATTACTATTATTATGACTATTCAGCACCACATTCACAAAATCGCATCTTACGATGCTTTCCTTTTGCTCATGTGGTTACCCCGCCATATAAATCCGTAAAAGCCTGCCCATAAATGGGCAGCTTATCACAGATTTGCATGGCGCTGAATAGTCATTAGTTCTGCCAGCAGATTTGTCCTTTGGTAAGCACCGGGTAACGATACAGGCTGTCTGTATCCAGATCTTCCTTATGCAGATCTACCGCGGAAATCTGATGGTTATCGTAGGTGGTATAATAGTAGATTCCTTTTGTTGCATTACAGCAGCTTGTATAGATCGTGATCTCGTATTTTCCCTCTGCGACTTCGCAGCAGCCTCTCTGCTGATCCACGCTTCCTAAAATATGGAAAAACTGGCTGACGCTTTCCTCTTCGCTATCGCCTGAAATCGCATGCAGCTTTGTAAATGCCACCTTTGCAAAACGGGAAGTAGAGGACAGATCGCCCGGAAGTCCGATCGCGCCCATGCCACGGCTGTACGGCGTAAGCGCAAGCTCACCTGAAAATGTATTTTCCGGCTGACGCGAAGAAAGTCCCATATACTGGTTCAGCAGAAACATCTGCTGCGGGAAAGGCGGATTATTGGTCAGTACACCTGCAGGATTGTCATAGATATGCAGTCCGTCCGCCGTACATTCTACCGTGATCGCTTCCTTCGCATCTGCGATCAGCCAGTGGAGCTGCGCGCTTGGAAGCTGCTCCGAAAACGGCGTTCCGACCAGATTCATTTTAGAAAGCAGGCTGCGCACCGCCTCCACACTGTCACACTGTGACAGGACCCATGGCAGGAATTCATACTGTGCCACATTTTCTCTGCCCTCTTCCACTTCCTGATAAACCGCATTGCCGACAAAGTTCAGACCCGCCATGCCAACGCCTTTTTCGTTGATGGCATCGTAGTAAAGCGGATAGCCGCCTGCCACATGTGCCATGCCCAGAATCGCATAATGCGTCTCTCTGTTTCCCATATACCGGAAAGAGATGGGAAACTTCCGCGGCATTAGTACGATCTCATCTCCATAGGAAAATTCATAATCCAGTGTACGTCCGAAATAAAAATCTTTTGTTTGATAAGTTGCTGCTGTGCACATATCTGCATCCTTCTTTCTATTATTTTTGATCCATTCATCACCATGTAAATCCATAGTCACAAAATCACATTTTCAGTAAAGCAAATAACAGTGGCATCGTCAGGATCGACAGTACCATTGTCAGGGTAACGCCTTTCGACGCCGTCATATATTCTCCGCCGCATTCCTGTGCCATCATGGAAACCATTGTCCCGGACGGCGTTGCCAGCATCACAAAGCAGACCGCCTGCATGGTCACATTACTTGTGACAAGCCGGATCACAGGCATTGCGGCAAGCGGAATGACCAGCAGTCTGATGGCAGATACCACAAATAATTTCCAGTCCAGAAACAGTTCTTTTGGTGTGACGTCTATAAAGGAAGCTCCGATCACCATCATACACAAAGGGCCTGTCAGGTCGCCCAGCATTGTGATCCCCTGATTGACCGCATCCGGAAGCTGCCACTGAAAGTAAGCCAGCACAAACGCGATCAGTGCGGAAAGCGTTCCGATATTACAGCATTTTTTCAAGGCAGTGATCACATTGACACGTTTGCCTGCCATAACGATCTCCCCATAGCTGTAGATCAGTATATTATACAGAATCAGAAAGCCTGCGCCGTAGATCAGCGCCTGCGCGCCATAAACGGCGGAGATCATCGGGAACCCCATAAATCCGATATTACCAAATACGATCAGACATTTGTAAACGCCCGCTTCCTTTTTCGAGGCATGAAAGAGCGGGATCACCAGCCATGCCAAAAGCAGCACGACCAGATACAGTCCTGCTGCCAGAAGCAGAGTAAACAATAACTCCTTTTTCTCTATTGCATTTCCAATGCTGCTGGATATGACAAGGGCAGGATTCGCAATATTGACAAGCAGCCAGTTGATCGCGCTGCATGCCTTTTCTTCCATGATACCCTTTTTTGCCATGCCATATCCAAGCACCATCATAAACAGAAAGATCAATAACTGTTTCAGTAAAATCATGTTACCCTCTATCTTGCTCTTCCGTCTATGATCCTGTAATACGCCTGGGATGTCATGCGGAAAACAATATAATATATTGCGGAAAAGAGAAGGAAGGTAACTACCATACAGATCGCATACAACCTGACATTGGTCAGATTCAGCATCGCCAGAAGTCTTCTGATGATCGGAAATGCTGCCAGCTCATGGATCGCTGCTACAATAAGCGGCAGGAAAAATACGATCCTGATCTGGGACGTTATCGACGCTTTTACCTCTTCACTGCTCATTCCCACTTTTTCCATAATAACATATCTTTCCTTATCCTCATAGCCTTCTGAAATCTGTTTGTAGAAAATGATCATTACCGTCACGATCAGGAACATGATCCCCAGAAAAGCACCCAGGAAGAACAGTCCGCCATACAGCGCATAGACCTCTGTTTCATTCCATGCCCTGCTTTCCGCATACAGATCGATCCTGTGTTCTTCGCCAAAGGATGCCCTGATCCGGTCAAGCAGGGAATCGACTGCCTGATAGCAGGCAATTTTTTCTTCTTTGCTGCCATCATAATCAAAACCGATCACACCTTCCACATCGATCGGTCCCTCTCCGCATGCGCCATAAACGCTTTTGATCGTTTCCTCACTGTCAAACATCACATAATAGCAGCCTTTCAGCATACTGGTTTTATGCAGATCATCATCATTCTGATAAACTTCTGAAGATTCCACCGAGAAAGCATTTCCCCAGAGGCTGATTGTATCCGCCTTATAAGCCGTCGGGCCTCCGTAGATCCGCACGCTGCCCGGTTTTACCGGCTGCACGGCTTCTGCCTGCAGGCTGTCATCCATCTGCAGCAGATCTTCCCTTGTCACAAGGTATAAGACCGTCTGGCTTCCATTGTACTCCTTCTGCGTTACTGCTGAAAATGCCGTCCCATCATCTGTTGTAAATGCCGTAACTTTCTCATAAATACTGCTTTTTGTGATCGTCCTGCCCTGTTTTTCCACCTCCTGTCTGATCTCCTGTGCGATACTATCTTTGCTCATGCCCGGTGTATCATAGTTTAAATAAATACAAAGGTCCTGTGGATAACGGGTCTGCAGCTCATCATCAACACCTGCATACAGACTGACTGTGACCGATACCATAACAAGCACCATCGTAGCAAGCACGCAGATACTGGCAAGTCCCGCCGCATTTTGCTTCATACGGTATAACAGACCGGAAACCGCACTGAAGTGCTTTTTGTTATAGTAAAAATGTTTATCCCTGCGTAGCAGCTTCAGCAGTGCGATGCTGCCCGCCGTAAACAGAAAATACGTTCCGACAATGACCAGAATGACCGCTACTAAAAACAGCGACAGCACTTTCAGCGGATTTTCTGTCGTAAAAGAAATATAGTAGGCATATCCGATACAGATCAGACCAAGCACCGTCATCACGATCTTGGTCTTTGGCTCCTTTTCCCCGACATTGCTGCCATGCAGAAGTGCGATCGGATTGGAAAGCCGGATCTGCAAAAGGTTGTAGCAGAATGTCAGCAGATACAGGATGCAAAAGTACGGAACCGCATAGGTGATCCCTGCTTTTGTCACCACAAATACCACATTGCCTTCCACATCCAAAAGCCGGTACAGTATCATCAGGATCAGCTTGGAAGAACCGATCCCCACGAGCAGACCACCTGCAATGGCAAGCACCGCCACATAGACCGTTTCGATAAAAAGTACCTTTGCGATATGACGTTTTTCCATGCCCAGGATATTATAAACGCCGATCTCTCTTTTGCGCCGCTTGATGATAAAGCTGTTTGTGTAAAACAGAAAAATAAGGGAAAAAAAGGCGATGATATAGACGCCCATTCCCATGATCGTCTCGATATAATAGCTCCCCCGCATCTGATCCAGCCCCGGATTGTTATTCAGAAACACCATCAGATAAAACAGTGCAACTGTCATCACGCCCGCCAGAATATAGGGAATATACAGAGGCTTATTGTTTTTCAGATTGGTCCGTGCCAGTCTCCCATATAATTTATTCATGCTGCTCACCACCTGCCTGTAATACTGTCAGCGTATCTGCGATCCTCGCATAGAGCTGCTCATTGGTCATATTGCCTCTGTAAAGCTGATGGAACACCTCGCCGTCCTTGATGAACAGAACACGTCCCGCATGACTGGCTGCTTTCGTACTGTGGGTCACCATTAAAATGGTCTGTCCTTCCTGATTGATCTGGCCGAACAGATTTAACAGACTGTCTGTTGCTTTGGAATCCAGCGCGCCCGTCGGTTCATCCGCCAGGATCAGCTCCGGTCTTGTAATGAGGGCTCTTGCCACTGCCACACGCTGCTTCTGTCCGCCCGATACTTCATACGGAAACTTATCCAGAAGCTGGCTGATACCAAGCTTCTTTGCAAGAGGCTCCAGCCGCGCCTCCATTTCCGCATGCTTTGTATCCGAAAGGACAAGCGGCAGATAAATATTGTCGCGGAGATTAAAATTATCAAGCAGGTTAAAATCCTGAAATACAAACCCAAGATGCTTCCGTCTGAATGCGGCGATCTCCTTTTCCCGGACGGACTGGAGCTTTTTCCCGTTCAGGATCACTTCGCCGTCCGTCGGCTGATCCAGTGCTGCCAGAATATTGAGCAGCGTTGTCTTACCGGAACCGGATTCTCCCATGATCGCAACATACTCTCCTTCTTCTACGGAAAAGCTGATATTGGAAAGTGCCTGTACCTGATTGGCTCCAAATCTGGTCGTGTAAATTTTCTTTAAGTTACTGACTTCTAATATAGACATATGATTCCTTCCTTTCCTGTCTTTCACTTTCCATCAGCATAACAAAAGGCTGAAATGCCAGCCATCGATTCAGCTTACATTTCAGCCTGATTTCTTACATTTTTGTAAGGCGGAAGCTGTCAGTCCCGTATATCTATCTTTTGCAGGGAAAAGCCGATCCATACCTGCGTGCCTTTTCCCGGCTCGGATGTGATCCTGATCGTATGTCCCAGCTTAGTTAGCACCTGCTTACACAAATACAGTCCGATCCCGGTGGAATGCTTATCCGTATGGCCGTTAAATCCCGTGTAGCCCTGTTCAAAAACACGTGGAATGTCTTCCTGTCTGATCCCGATCCCCTGATCTTCTATGCAGAGGAATGCCTCTGTTTCATTTTGCCCTGCCTGTATCGTGATGACGCCCTCCTGCATATATTTGACCGCATTGGAGAGAAGCTGCTCCACCACAAAGGAGAGCCATTTTTCATCACTGGTCACGACCAGATCACAGCCTTCGTACCGTATGCCGATCTTTTTGCGGATCATCGTTTTCGCATACTTATGGATACCGTCCCTGATGATCCCATCCAGCGCAACGGAATGCAGGACATAATCATGACTGTCCTTCCTCTGGTACTGCAGTGCCATGCTGACATACTGCTCGATCCTGAAAAGCTGTTCCTCTATTTCTTCCTGCTCCTGTTGCCTTTCCGGTTCTTCTTCTCTTTGCGTCTGCAATAAAAGCTGCATGGCAGCGATCGGTGTTTTGATCTGATGCACCCATCTGGCATAGTATTCCTGCTGCTCCTGCTTTTCACGCCCCGCTTTGCGCATATTTTCCGCACGCTCTTCATTCGCGCGGGAAAACAGCTCCGTATAAAGCTCCTCCAAAGGCTCTTCCGCCTCGGGAAGCTGCATATTGTTTTCCAGCGGGCAGGTGAGGAACTGCCTGAGCCTTTGTACTTTCTTTTGATAAGTTATCCACATGGCGATGGAAACCACAAGGAAGATACCCACATCTATGCAGGTACTGTACACCATATCCGCCACCGGCGTCCGCATTAAATACAGATAAAAAAGATGACTGGCGGTCATCCCTGTAAAGAGTCCCAGCCAGCCTTTATTTCGCCTGATAAATCCTTTCCATATCTTCATCCGATCTGATACCCGATTCCTTTCTTTGTCAGGATACTATCCTCAAGTCCTATGGAAGTCAGCTTTTTACGCAGTCTGTTCACATTGACGGAAAGCGTATTCTCATCCACATACATATCGCTTTCCCAGAGCCTTGTCATCAGCGTTTCCCGCGTCACGACCTGCGTTTTGTTTTCTATGAGAGTCTGCAGAATCTTCAGCTCGTTCTTTGTCAATTCCACCTTCTGCTCCTGATACAGAAGCGTCGCATCTGACAGATTCAGCAGCATCCCTTTATGCTCCAGCATACTGCTGCTTCCCGCAAAATCATAGCTTCTGCGCAGCAGTGCCTGCACTTTGGCGGTCAGTACCTCCAGATCGAACGGCTTCGGAATAAAATCATCTGCCCCCATATTCATTGCCATCACGATATTCATATTGTCGGATACGGATGACAGAAAGATGATCGGAACCTTTGACACCTGCCTGATCTGTGTACACCAGTGATAGCCATTATAAAAGGGCAGTCTGATGTCCAGAAGTACAAGCTGTGGATCGCAGGCAGCAAATTCACCCAGCACATTGCCAAAATCCTGCACGGTGCTGACCTCATATTCCCACTTCTCCAAATGCTTTCTGATCAGACGGGCGATCGTTTCGTCATCTTCCACTAAAAAAATCCGATACATCTTATAAAGCTTTCTTAATTGCTGCAAGCAACTCATCATAGGTTTCAAAAGCAGGCAGATCCGGGTTGTCTTTCTTGATCTGTTCTGTGCTCTTGAATAAGAAGCCTGCCTTGCTGGCACGGATCATACCAAGATCGTTGTGGCTGTCACCGCTGGCGATCGTTTCATAACCGATTGACTGCAGTGCCTTGACTGTTGTCAGCTTGGAATTTTCAATACGCATCTTGAAGCCTGTGATCTCTCCGTCCTCTGCTACTTCCAGTGTGTTGCAGAAAATGGTCGGATATCCCAGCTTCTTCATCAGCGGGCCTGCAAACTGTGTAAAGGTATCACTGATGATGATCACCTGTGTGAGGCTTCTGAGCTCATCCAGAAACTCTTTTGCGCCCGGGATCGGATCGATCTTTGCGATCGTATCCTGAATCTCCTTTAACCCAAGACCATGCTCTTTTAAAATGCCCAGTCTCCAGTTCATCAGTTTATCATAATCCGGTTCGTCTCTCGTTGTACGGGTCAGCTCCGGGATACCGCTTTCTTTTGCAAATGCGATCCAGATCTCCGGTACTAAAACGCCTTCCAGATCCAAACATACAATATTCATACTCATTCTTTTGTCCTCCCTATGCTTCATAACCGCTTTCGCAGCGTTTTTCAAATTCGTCCTGTGGCAGCGGCTTATCAAAGATATAACCCTGCACAATATCACACCCCGCTTCTTTCAAATAAGCGAGCTGTTCTTCTGTTTCCACGCCCTCGGCGATCGTCTTTTTGCCGAGCTGGCGGATCAGTGACACGATATGATTAAACAAGATCCTGTCTTTTTCTCTGTCTGCACAGTCAGTGTCTAACGGGATCAGTGATTTATCAATCTTGATCACGCTCAGATCCAGATTTTTGATCATGCTCAGAGAAGAAAATCCCGTTCCGAAATCATCCATGGACGTATTGATTCCCTTTGCACGGAGCTCGTTGACAACATGTGTCATGATCTCATAATTCTGATAATCCTCACTCTCTGTCAGCTCAATCTCGATCGCTGACGGATCAATCTTATACTCTTCCAAAACAGCAGCGATCCGCTCTGCCATATCCTCTGTTTCCAGGTGTTTGCGGGAAAAATTGACAGAAATACATACGGTTTCTTTTCCCTGCTCCTTCCGCTGTCTGATAAACTGACAGACCTTACGGAGCACATAATAATCCAGCTGACAGATACTGCCATCGCGCTCCAAAACCGGAATAAACTGACCGGGCGGTATCAGCCGTCCGCCGCGCATCCATCTGACAAGGGCTTCTGCACCATACAGACTCTTATCCCTGAGATTTACCTTGGGCTGGTAATACACAACAAACTCTTCTGCTTCCATCGCCGGTAAAAAGTCCGACAAAACACTCTGATCTGCCATAAGCGCCTGTCTGACTTCTTCCGTAAAGCATACCACACTGCCTGCACCGCGTTTCCGTGCCTGCTGATAAGCAATACTGGAACGTGCCATGAGATCCCGTGTATGTGTGATACCTGTCAGATCGCTGTATCCGACCGTAGCACCTAATATAAAGCATTTTTCTCTCTGCTCGTTTTTGTACGACAATCTGATATCCTGTATCCGGGCAAGGAACTCATCCGTATGCTCGGCTTTTACAAGCACCAGAAAATTATCGCCGCCAAGCCTTGCCAGCATCTCTGTCTCCCCCAGATAGGACTGTACCAGCATGGCATATTTATGCAGGATCACATCGCCCTCTGCATAGCTGAATATTTTATTGACATATTTGAAATTATGCACATTGTAGAAAATAATATTGTAATTCTGCAAGCTGCCTTCCGCAAGCAGTCTGCCGGCAAACTGCATCATCGCCGCCGGATTTCTGACACCCGTCTCCAGATCTGTGGTGGCAATCTGATCAAAAAGCTCATGCATCAGCAGCCAGTTATATACAAAATACAGCTCCCTTGATAAAAAAAGAAGCATCTTCTCTTTCTGCTGTGAAAAAGATCTGCCGTCATATGGATCGATATGTACCTGTATACTTCCGCCATCTGCCAGCTTATATGTCGTCTCATAAGCCGGTGTACCTGCTTTCGCTCCGCTGTCGTAGATCACCGCAGTATGCTCTCCAATGGCATTTTGGCGCAGTTTCGTTTCAGGTATGTTTAGATTGATCTGCATCCTGCAGATCTCCAGTTCCTCAGCCAGAAGCGCAATTGCCTGTCCTGCGTTTCTGTCACAACTCTCTATGCTGTCCGGGCTTTGAAATAATGCATCTGAAAAAGCCCCCAGCCTGTCTTCCAGATTTCCCTTATACATTTTCTTTCTCTCCCTTTTTCAGAATTGTCCCCTTATTATAAAAAGCAGGATACGGGAGTCGAACCCGCCTATCCAGCTTGGGAAGCTGGCGCCCTACCGATAGACTAATCCTGCATATAACTTATTTTAACACCACTATAGGAGAGATAGCAAGTCTCATGTTTCTTTTCGTATGTTTTCTTGTAATTTTCGTTGTTTTCTGCTATGCTGAAGCTAGCTTTATGTTGATATAAAAATGTATGACTGAATCGAGGGTCTATTCTATGTATACAATCGGACAAGTATCTGAAATGTTCCAGCTGCCGGTCTCCACACTCCGGTACTATGATAAAGAGGGATTGTTCCCACATATAACGAGAGTCTCCGGAATCCGCAAGTTTTCCGATACGGAGATCGAATCCCTGCATATGATCGAATGTCTGAAAAAATCAGGCATGGAGATCAAAGAGATCAAGCAGTTCATGGCCTGGTGTGCCCAGGGTCCTTCTACCTACGCCCAACGGAAAGAGCTGTTTGAAAACCGCAGAAAAATGCTGGAGCAGGATATGCTCAAGCTTCAGAAAAATATGGCAATGATCCAGTTTAAATGCTGGTATTACGAGCAGGCAATGAAAGACGGCAACGAGGACAGGATCCATCAGATGCTGCCTGATCATTTACCTGCCGATATCCAGAAGCTGTACGATCTGGCGCACAGCTAAGATCCATGGTACAAGATTACTCCTCTTTCAGATCCTGTACCAGTTCGTACATTGCCTCTGCGGAATTGAAGTTATCCGGAATGATCTCATCACTTGGGATCCATACTCCGTATACTTCAGAGACCTCGGAGATAATTGAAATAATATCCAGTGACTCCAACAGCCCATCGTCTACAAGGGCTGTTTCATGTTCAAAATCAATTCCTGGTTTTACTCTCTTGAGCATTTCAATAAATTCATTCATTTCTTTTTCCTCGCCTTCTTTTTGTTCGAAAATATAGTTGACAGGAACTGCTATAACTGCTCCAGCATTTTCTTTACTTCTTTTCTCAGTATAGTGCCTTTAAAGGTTTTGGGCAAGTCCGCTACTTCATATATGTGTTTTGGCAGCTTATAGGATTCCAGTTTTTCAGTCAGATATGCCATAAATGCCTGCTTATCATAAGCTTCTGCCTTTACAACAAGCATCACCGGAACCTCGCCGGTAATAGCATCCGGCTTGGAGCTGTAAGCACAATCAACGATTCCTTCATAACCTCTTGCGCAGTCTTCTACCTCCGCAGGAGATATCTTACTTCCACCGTAATTGATAATATCATCCATCCGTCCGACCAGAATACATCTGCCTTCCGCATCCAGATAAGCCAGATCTTTTGTTCTGACATATCCGTTATCCAACGTTTCTCTTGTCATTTCCGGATCATTGTAATAGCCTTCCATGACAATATCTCCGCCCCAGGATAACAGGGCAGGCCTTGCTTCGCTCACATCTTCCGGTCTTACTGTATCTCCGTTTTCATCTGTGAAACGGATCACGGAGTTGACCGTCGGCTTTCCGATACAGCCCGGTTTGTCATCTGCACTGTTAAAATCCAGAATACAGGAACAGCCTGCCTCGGAAGCCCCATAAAAATTATATAATCTTGTATTTGGCATCATGGAAAGCAGATGCTGTTTATCTGCCTCTACCAGCGGCGCAGAACCGATCTGGATATAATCCAGCTGACTTTCGTACTCTGCAAGCCTGTCCCCGGACAACTTGAAGATCATGCCCAGCGAAGCCGGCGAAAGTGCCATGGATGTTGCGTGATACTTCTCCATCAGTTTCCAGAGCACTCCCACAAATACCATACCGTCCATCAGGCAGACGGTTCCGCCGTTTACCATATCGGACTGGTATCTTCTGAGCCCGTAAGCATGATTGAGCGGCATCGGAATGATCTCCACATTATGCGGCCGCATATGCGTTCCGCCAATGACATTTTCCGCAACTGCCACATCGTTAATATGTTTGACCACAACGCCCTTTGATTTTCCGGTTGTACCTGTTGTAAATAAGATCATCGAACGGCTCCGGGCTTTTGGCAATTCGCAATCTGCAGGTTCTGCATCTGCCATCTGCTTTTCCAGCTCTTTTGCAGAGAAAAACCGCATGCCTTCCGCCTCTGCGTCAGAGATCAGCGTTTCCGCCTCTACCTGTGCCGCGATTTCCGTCATACGCTCGGGCATGGTTGCTTTTTCTACCGGAATGGGAAGTGCTCCCATATACTGCAAGGCAGAAAAAATCGTCAGATAATTGATGTTCTGGGTACATTTCAAAATAACATGTTCGTCCTTCTGAATGCCTGCTGCCATCAGGACTGCTGCCATTTTCCGGATGTTTGTAAAATATTGTTCATAGGTAACTGTCTTTCGCAGCTCACAGACAGCCAGCGTATCCGGCTGCGTTTTTGCATATTCGCTGATGTATTGTAAAATACTGTCTTTTCTCATTGTTATCCTTCTCTTTCAGACTAAATCATTTTTCCATGCTTTCTATCGGAATCAGACTGCAAACCAGCCATTCTGCAGTAAAAGCCATGCGCTGACGCTCATCAGTGCGATCACAATCACAGTCAGAAGCAGTCCCTTTTTGAACATATAGGAAGGCTTCAATCCATATCCGACCGGAACGCTTCGGACAGAGGTCGGCAGGATATAGGACAGATTCACGCCGATCGTTGCGATAAATACATAAGGGATCGGATCAATACCGATTCCGTTCATAACAGAAATGACAATGGGAATTGCCACCGCCGCTGTCGCTGTATTGGACGTCACATCCGAAAGCAGGATCGTAACGGTAATGATCACAAGCACCGTCACAAATCCGCCTGTCAGCCCCATTTGGGATACATAATTGCCGATACAGACATCTGCGCCTGACTTGGTCAACAGCGTCCCAACCGCCAGACCTCCTGCAAAGATATACATCAGTGACCAGTATACCTTCCCCTGAACCGGTTTCCATCGCAGAATCCGTTCTCCCTTACTGTCCTTGAGCAGGAACGAAAGCACTGCAGCAATGATGAAAACATACGCCGGCTTCAGTCCCGGCAAAACAGAGGCATACAAATTTCTTGTAAAAGCAAGCACCGTTGCGACCACAAAGTTTGTCAGACAGGCGATCTCTTCTTTGCTCATCTTTCCCATCTCTTTGCGTACCTTTACAAAATATTCCTTACTGCCTTCGAGTCCTTCATGCTTTGGCTTGATCCAGATCAGATACAGACAGTTTGACACGATCAGTACCAGCATGATCGGTGCAAACTTAATGACCCAGTCCATATACATATATTCCTGTCCGGTCAGCTCCTGGATATAATTTACTACAACCAGATTCATAGCGCCGCCCAACGGAGAAGCCAGTCCGCCGATGCCCGCACCCCAGGCGATCGACATCAGGATGATCGATGCAGGCTCACTCTCCGAAACCTTATTGATTCCCAGATAACGCAGCATGGAAACTGCGATCGGCGTGATCGTTGCTGTCACAACCGCATTTGGCAGGATTGTGGAAAGTGCTGTGGAAAGCAGAAACCAGAACAGGATCTGCGTAGTCAGCGAAGTTCCTACAATGCTTAAGAAGGCACATGCCACTCGTTTATCCAGCCCCACGATCTCCCACGATACAGTCAGGATGGAAGCACCAAGCAGCAGCAGGATCGTCTCCGATGCATAATTTGCAATGACATCCTTCATATCAACCAGATTAAACAATGCATTCACTGCAATCGGCAGAAATGCCGTCACTGCATAATCCAGCGCCTCAGTAATCCACCAGTATGCCATCCAGAGCACTGTTCCGATTGCCGCCCGTGACTGGAAAGTATCAAAGATACTTTCCGGCAATAGCCAGATGCAGAGTCCGAACAGAACCGGACCGATGATTCTGTTTATAATCGATAAATCACGTTTTGCTTTCAATATATCCTCTCCTATTCTTCAGAAGTACCGACTGCAGATGCCTGCTTACAGTTTTCTTCCCATTCCTGCCTGTACTGGAGTTCCTTCTTATCCCATGCAGACACTGCATGATCCCATTCCTTTTTCTGTTTTTCATTCAATTTATCCGAAAACTGATAATGCTCTTTCATATAAGCTGCCAGATAAGAGGTGATCTTTTCCGCACCGACATAATTGACATGGCGCGGATTATAAAAATCAACACCGTAATCCAGATTGATGATCTGTCTTGTCTGCTTATCATCCAGATTCAGATATGGATATCCCTTTTCCTCCATATAAGCATTAAGCGCACACTGATAAGGGAAACGTGCCTCGGAATACATATATGGTGTTGCTACAAAAAGTACCTGTTTCCCATACTTTTCAGCAGTCTTTACAATATCCTCTATGTACTGCTTTCCTTTATCCGGCAGTTCAAAGGTGGCATTTTCCACGTCCGGAAATCTCGACGGTTTTACCTGTGGATCTACCGTCGTCCTGACACGCAGTCCCTTATACAGGCTCTTTCCCTCAGATAATCTGTTGATCCAGTCCTCTCTTGCGATTTCAAAAAAATTCTCATGATATTTCAAAAGCGGGATCTGCCATTCCAGTTCATTGTCGGTTTCAGTTTTCAGTAACAGATTATGGATCATCCTGATTCTGGTCGGAGATTGTTTCATACCGGAAGCCAGAATACTCAGATAATAATTTTCTTTTTCCTTTTCTTCCTCTGTCATTTCATCGTCATATGCCAGATCTACCACTACCTGTCTGACCTCTACCACAAACAGATCCACATCCTGACTTTTCAGTGTTTCCTCCATAATATAAGGAACCGCTCTGATATTCTGACAGGACTGTGAAAGCATCACCGATGTAAAGCCCTGCTCTTCATATGCCTGCGCCGGAATCCAGTATCTGTACATAGCACTCGACCCGATCATTGCCGCATTGATCGTATTATTATCTTCTGCATAAAAATAATGCCAGCCATCAAAATCCTGTCCTTCCGGTCTTAAAAGCGGTCCAAGCAGATTGATGATCGTTGTCAGCAGAAACAGAAAAATCAGAATACCTGCCACTGTCTTCAGCACTTTTTTTCTTGTCGTACTCATTTTGTTCCTCTCTATCTATACTCAAAAATCCTGTCAGCTCATTTAAAACTGTTCATAAATAAATGTCGCACCTGCGCCTGCTCCGTAAATACCAAAGCAGAGGATCAGCAGAATACCTGCAAGAAGCACAGCACCTCTGAAGATCACATTCCTGTTTCCCAGCCAGTCACGGATCGTCATATTGATCCCGCGGCGTTCCAATATTTCCTGCGCGATCGAAACTGCAAGCAGGAGCAGCATACAGACAAGCGCAAAGGCCCACTCCTTCCTGCGCAGCACAAACAATTTCATTGTATAAGCAGCCTGCGGTCTGCTGAAAGCAGAACCAATCATATAAAAGGAATCGGAAAGTCCGTTTCCGAGGAAGATCAGTCTTCCGATCAGACACAGGAAAAAAGTTCTGAGCATCTGGAATACCTGAAATGCCATATGATCCGTATTGATCTTTGCCTTCTCCATCAGCTTTTTGATCGGTTGTTCAAACATGGCAGATAAACAGATTAAAATACCATGATAAACACCCCATCCGATATAATTCCAGTTTGCCCCATGCCAGACACCGGTCAAGATCCAGACACACAAAATAGGCAGGCAGGAAGCAATGTTTCTGCCCCATTCATTTCCAAACCGTTTTCTGCCTGCCGTATTCAATTTCAGAAACAACGCAGAAGTTGAAACCGGATAAAATACATTTTCCCGGAAAAATTCACCGAGTGAAATATGCCAACGGCGCCAGAACTCAGGCATATTGCGTGAAAAATACGGACGGCGGAAGTTTTCCTTTAAACGGATTCCCAGACATTCGGAAGAGCCGCGCACAATATCCATACAACCGGAAAAATCACAGTAGATCTGGATGGAATAGACAATACCGATAACCAGAAAGATCGGACCGGAATAGTCCGGCGCATTTTTGATCACCGTTGATACAAAAGGCGCAATGCGGTCTGCGATCACGAGTTTTTTGAAATAGCCCCAGATCATCAGCCATATGCCTTTCCGAAACATATCATAATCAAACCGGTGCTCTGCAAACATTTCTGTCCCGAGCGGATCATATCTGCCGATCGGTCCCTGTGTGATATGCGGAAAATACAATACATAGGTCAGATATTTCAGAAAATTCTTTTGTGCATTGATCTTGCCATGATACAAATCAACCAGATAGGCGATCATCATAAAAGAGTAAAAAGAAATACCGAGAGGTGCAATCAGCTTCCATGCACTGATCTGTCTATGTACGGTATGAGAAAGCAGAACATTCACATTCTCGATCAGGAAATCGCTGCCCTTGAAAAGCACCAGAATACCGATGACGACAATCAGTCCGCATACAAGCACTCTCTTTCTCTTTTGTTTCATTTCATTTTTGATCTTTCTGGCAGCTTTACGATCAACATCCTGCAGCAAAAGCGCCTGCTGATCCAGATTTTTCTGCATCAGAAGCGAACAACCGTACACAACCAGTGCTGTCAGCCCCACTACCGCCAGATAGGATACACCCGCAGCCGCATAAAATACAATACCCGCAGCCAGCAGAACGACCCACTGCCATTTTTTCGGTATGATATAATAGACCAGACATACAATCAATAAAAACAGTAAAAATGAATACGATACAACAGACATCTGTATCTTTCCTCCAACTCGTAATTTATGATATCCCTTACATATACATGTTTAAACTTAAACAAGTATAAATATCTAACTTAAACACAACTTAAATCCCGGTACATTTTCTGCTTTCAACCTGCTTACAGACGAATCTGAAAACAGATCTCACCGTCAGACGGGCTGTAGGCAGTTATTTTCCCTCTATGCAGTTCTACGATAGCCTGTGCATTGGATAATCCGATCCCGTGCCCGCCGGTTGCGGAATTATGGGAAATATCTGCTCTGTAGAACCGTTCAAACAGATCCATATGTTTACCCTTTTTCATATTTTCTGCCTGGTTTCTGACTTCCACCAGTGTATATTTGCCGTTTTTCCTTACAGTAACACGGATCACAGATTTTTCATCTGCATATTTGATGGCATTATCCAGCAGTATGGAAAAAAGTCGTTCCAGCATTGCCTCATCTCCATACACCCAGAGAGTTTCCTGCTGCTCCCACACCAGTTCTTTTCCATGTGTTTTGGCAACTGTTTCAAACTGTTCACAGGCTTCCTGCAAAAGAGCGGACAGCTGTATTTTCTGTGGACTGGTAAGTTGATCTACTTCCTGCAGCTTTGTCAGGCTGACCATTTCCTCCGTCAGCTTTGTCAGCCGCAATACCTGATTCCTGATGCTTTTCGTCCATTCTGTCTCCCCACTTGTCAATTCGATCACATCCGTATTTGCATCTATGATCGTCAACGGCGTTTTCAGCTCATGCCCCGCATTTGTAATAAATGCTTTTTGTTTATCCACACTTTCCTGCAGTGGTCTGACGACAGACCTGGAGAAAAAATATACCGGAAAAAATACCGCGATCAGCTCTATGATCGCGCTGATCAGACTGGTTTTCAGGAAATTATTGCATTCCCGCAGTTTCCGCTTACAATTTACAAAAACATAGATCAGATTGTCTCCCGATGAAATTGCCTTATACCGGCTATACTTTCCGTACCCGTCTTTTTTCCCCTTCTGATAAAGATCAAGTGCAATCTCCGAGGCACGCTCAGCATCTACCGTATTGGTATTTCGCGTGTTCGTTTTGATTACATTTCCATCCGCATCCAGTGTTACTGTAAAAAAACGGACACCGCTTAAAATGGCATCGATATCTTCCTTTGTATCCGCATCCTCCGCATAGATATAATTATCCTCTGTATCCTTTCGTCCGTAGCTCCATTTCCAGTTCTTTTCCGTCTGCTGGATCACATCCAGATTTTCGAGTACAACTGACAGATTTTCCTCAATTTCTTTTTTCGCCCGCACGTAATTCAACACATTCGTAAGACCTACGATCAAAAAAACCACAATACAGAAGGAGAGCATTGCAATATTAATAAACCGTCTCTGTAACTGCTTAATCATCATCTTTCTCCAATGCAAACCCGATTCCCTTTGCAGTTCGGATAACCGTATGGGAATCAAGCTGCTTTAAGATCCTGCGCAATCTGGAAATATACGTCCAGACCACATTATATTCCACATTGCTTTCATAACCCCAGATTGCTTCTATAAACTGTTCTGCGGAAAGCACACATTTTGGGTTTTTCAACAGCATCTCCATCATCTGATATTCTTTGTTGGCAAGATATACCCATTTCCCCTTGCGGCCAAGCTGAAAGGAAGTTGCGGAAAGCTCCAGATCCCCAAACGATAAATTAGGCTCCAGTGTATCTCCTCTGCGCCTTGTCATCGCCCGTACGCGTGCAAGAAGTTCCTTTGTTGCAAAAGGCTTTGTCAGATAATCATCTGCGCCGCAATCCAAGCCATTTACCTTATCCTCCAGTGCAGATCTGGCAGACAGGATCAAAACAGGAACCTGATTTCCCTGTGCCCTGATCTTTTTCAGGACAGAGATCCCATCCAGTTTTGGCATCATAATATCCAAAATCACACCATCATAGCTGCCATTTTCCAGAAAAGCCAGCGCCTGCTCACCATCATACACTTCATCTACAGAGTAATGATTATATGTCAGAACCGTCACAAGTGCCCTTGCCAGTTCCTTTTCGTCTTCTGCAAGTAATAATCTCATTTTCCGCCTCCCAAGGCTTTATGTTAGCACATTCTTTTTTACTTTAAAACAGCTACTTAAAGAGAAGTTAAAATCAGTCATCAGAAAAGACCGGATCATCCTATGACCCGGTCTTTCCTGCATTATGTGGTAAAGGGCATTATCAGATTGCCTTGATCTTAACCTTTTTGTTTAATCCTTTTTCTCTGAACAGTTTTCTGTATGTATCCACCTTACTCTTTGGCACTTTAATAACTGTTTTTTTACTGATTCCTTTAAATGCATGGTCAGCCACTGTTTTCTCTGTCAGCTTTTTAGACTTGATCGTCAATGTTTTAAGTTTCGTACAGCCGGCAAATGCTTCTGCTCCGATATAGCTGCAGTTTTTCGGAATAGTAAGCTTTTTCAGTTTCTTGTTTCCTTTGAATGCACCGTCGACAATCTTTGTTACTTGATAAGTCTTCTTACCGATCTTTACTTTTGAAGGGACTGTCAGTGATGTTTTTGTTTTCTTTGCCCCTGTATAACTGACTTCTTTTTTCTTCTTATTGATAATCGTAATACCGGAACCGTCCTTCTGCCTGATCACTTCCGGCTGTGGAGACTTGCTCGGCTGCGGGCTTGGCTTCTGACTCGGCTGGGAGCTCGGCTGCGGGCTTGGCACCGGTTTTTTGCTTGGCGCAGGTGTCAGCTTCGGGATAACAAGCTCTGCATCTGTTACAGGCTTTGTCAGTGTCCTGTCTGCAAATTTCTGATCACAGCCGACACAGGTATAGTATTCCTTCACACCTTCAGCAGTCTGTGTTGCCTCCTTCTGTGGCACATGATTCTTCAGCTTATGTCCCTGCTTTGTCGTCTTTACCTGATAAATATCCGTATAAGTCTGTGCATTCCAGATTACCTTTGCCGTATATGGAATCACACCGTCTGCTGTGCAGGTTGCTGTATTCTTACCCTCCTCTACCGTAGCAGGAATAAGCTGCTCATAAGTACAGTTATCATTGCTGCAATGGATTGGCAGCTTAGCAGTTACTGTCCGCTTACCATCTGTTCCTGTTGTTTCGGCAAATTCTATTTTATCGCCTGCAAGCGCATGACCATATGCGGGAATTTTAACCGACTTTTCGGTTTTTCCGATTTCTTTTCCGTTTTCTTCCAAAACAGCCCTGTAAATCAATTTTCCATTCTGCATACAGGTACGCTCCTGCAATACTTCTTTTGTAACGTCCATTTTCTCGGAGAATAACTTACCACATTCCTCACACGTATACCGCAGATCGCAGCTGTTATCTGTATTCCAGCGATATCCTTCCACACTGCCGATGCTGTGTGCCTTCGTTTCTCCGTATTCAAATACAGTATTCAGGTTCAGTTTATGACATTTTGAACAGATTGCATAATAAGCTGCTTTTTTCGTACAGGTTGCTTCACTTTCCAGCTGAATATCCGGTACGATCACATCATTTACATAATCATGCTTTTCCGTTTCCTGCTTATCTGAAAGATTACATCCGCATATATTACAAATGGTTGCTTCATAATCTGTCAAAATACAGTCATTTGCTGATACGGACTCTTTGCGCGTATCAACTTCCGGCAATAACCTGATCTCGGATAACTGCATGATACCATCACCGTTCTCATGCGGTCCCTCGATTTCCAGTTTAAAATAGCGGTATTTTTCTGCAGGTTTTGTCATATAAAACCTATATTCTGTGTAGTTCCTATCCTCCATCTTCGCATCGTTTTCAACAGAAGCAAGTTCCGTCCATCCGGCTGCATATCTGGAAGGTGCGGTATCTGCATTCATAGCATATAATTTCCATGATTTCGGATTTCTGCCCGGATTATTACTATTATCATTTGCTGTAGTCAGAATATATTCTTCCGGTGCAATGCTTACCGATGTTTCAAAGATCACATAAGCATCTTTACAATCATGCAGACACCATTTTGTGGTCATATTATGATCAAACAGATTATTATAATTTTCTTTAGCGTTCTCTGCTGAAGCATTAGCGGGTGTACCATCCAGCGCCGTTATGGTGATCCCATGATCGCATAATTCCTTCTTACCACAGCCCGGATTTTGACAAACTCTCACTCCTTTTCCGGATATATTCAGTTCCCATTTTCCATACTTGTGGCCGGTTGCAGGAACAACTTCTTCTGTTTTGTCTGTATAGGTTTTACCATCCCTGATCACCGTTGCCGTATAAATGATCTTTCCGGTATTTTCACAGTCAGGTTCGATATTTTCCACTGTTACCTCTGCATCTTTTTCATCCTGCTTCTTGCAGTTTTCACAGCGGAAAATGCCACAAGCTTTTACAGGTTCTTCTTCCCGCTCCCAGTACATTTTAACATATTGATATTTGTGTTGTTCCGCAGGGACAACCGTTCCTTCTGCATTTCCATAATGCATCTCTTCCGTTTCGCTGTCCGTTTTCCCATATACAACTGCGTGCCCTTCCGATTCCGTTACAGGATATAGATCTGCACCGATTGTCTGATACCAGACCGACTCCTTCGTCTTACCCTGATTTAACATATAACATAACGCGCCATTTTTAATCTGTTCTTCTGTCACGCCCGTCATTCCCGTCTGTTCTGCACACTGCTCTGTCGCATAATAGCAGTTATCCGTCTGTAATGGACCTCCGGCTGTTATATGATCATCAAGAGTTCCATCGGTTGAATCTCTCACTACGCTGTAATCATAACAGTTGGTCAATGTTCCTTTTTTATTTCCTGTTCCGCCTGCACCTGCTTCCCGCACCTCCGCAAAGGCAAGGCCATATATCAGAATTCTACTATCGCCGGTTCTACCGCGTCTGATCTCTCCACTGGCATAACTGTTACGTATCTCCATCCCATCCGCATTATGTGATTCATTGGCTATTGAAGATGCAATCGTATATATCGATCCTACATCTATAAAACCTGTTACATGACTGCGTTCAATCACACCTCTGCCCCAATCTATACATCCAATCATACCTCCTATATAACTCATTTGAGAGCCGCCGCCCTCTGCAGTCACTGTACCATTCATACTACTATCACTGATCTGCACACTTCCATCAGTCCGTCCAACTAATCCACCTGCATATATATTTTTTCCTGACACACGGATATTCACATCAGATCTGCAGTTGCTGATCAAGAGCTGTTCTCCTACATAACCGGCAAGACCACCGACCGTGATACTTTCATCTTCTACCTCCATACTGCCATCGACAGTCAGATTTTTGACTGTTCCGTTCAGATTCTGAAACAGACCGACTATAGAATCCTCATGCGTTTTATCCTCTGTCAGTGCAAGTGTGATCGTGTGGTTTTGCCCATCCAGACTTCCCTCAAAATACTCCAGCATAAAGTCTACTGTGATATCCTGTGTCAGCTTCAGGTCTGCTGCACGTACATTCTCTCCCTCTATGTGACCATATTTTGATAAGAATACATAGGTCTTCAGACTTTCTGCCGAATCAATCAGATATTCCGGATGATCTGCATTGTCTCCATACTGCAAAGCCAACAAAGTCATAGGCTCGTTAATCACAACCTTTTCTTTTCCCACTCTGCAGTCATAGGTATCTTTATACTTGCCATCATTATCTGTCTCAATATAGCAATAACCTTCCGGCAGAGAAGATCCCTTCGGAAATTGTTTTACCTCCCCATTGATCGTCACATCAATCCCATATGCAGTATCCGGCAGAAGCTGTACTGTCATATCCTGTGTCACATTTCTGCCATCAAAGTTCTCTCCGGTTTCTTTTACCATATACTGCATCTGCGCTTCCCGATTGGAAGGCCAAAGTTCCACGTTTCCGCCCGGCACACAATAGCACCTGCCCACTTCATAGCCTTCCTCCTCATAAATAACCGTACAATGCTCCTGCATAGGGGCAACCTGCTGATATTGCAGCTTTGCTATGGAATAACGATAACTGTATAAAATTCCGCCATCAAACAAAAACTCGATCGTTTTTGCCTTTTGGAGATTCATCGCCACAGATATCCAGCCAGGTCTTCCCTGTATACCCAGTCCGCTTACATCATATTTTTGCCCACTGATCCATACACTTTCCAGATCCAGATTCTCTGAAAACATTGTAAAGCCCATCTGTTCCCATTCTTTTTCCGAATAGTCCTGTTGCAACAAAGTACAATTAAATACAAGCGCATTCTCAAATTTTATAACTGTTGTGGATACCCACGATATATTGAAAATTCCTTCTTCAAATGTAATACAGCTGCCTTCATCCCCCCAGACCGAATGCAAAGTATATTTTTTTCCCTGTAATGTTGCTTTTCCCTGCAGAATTACCTTTGTATCACTGCCAATGATCAGAGGGGTTTGCTCAGCCTGTATATTTACATAGTCAGGGCCATACACAGGCGTCGCTTGCGATGTTCCTGACGCCTGTACGCTTGGTACCATACCGGCAGCATCTGCCTGTGTCTGTACTTCTTCTGCCTGTACCGGCGGCGGATTCTCTGTTGTCTGTACCGGCGATGGTGCCTCTGTTGTCTCTACCGATGCCGGTGCCTCTGTTGTCTCTACCGATGCCGGTGCTTCCGTTGTCTCTACCGGCGCTTCTGTTGTCCCTACCGGCGCTTCTGTTGTCTGCGACGGTGCCTCTGTTGTCCGTACTGGTGCTGCCGATGTTACCGCCGGCGCTTCCGTTGTCTGCGCCGGAGCAGGGGATCCATTATATGTATTACAGATCACTACATCATCAAAAATAAGTTTTACATCATCCAGCCCACTTTCTACTTTGATATAAAAATTATATCCTGTTTCTGCATTGCTTCCTGTCAGACGATATGTACCATTCTTGTGAATGGTTACCTGCTGATAACCTTGATCCGCAGCATTGCTGAAAGACCATCCGTCTGCTTCATCCGGCGTTCCCGTTGTGATATCACAAGTTGGTATCCCCTGCGTGATTCCCGGCTCTGATACAGTCGCAGCATCCCCTCCATTTTTCGGTTCCGTCTCGTCTGCTTGTGCTGTCTGTGCAGACACATCCACTGTTGTCACTTCTTCTGCGGATACCTGCATGACCGGTGTCAGTGACTGAACCGACAAAACCAGCATACATAAATATGCCTGCAGTTGTTTCCTGATTCTCCCATTTCCTTTCATTCTTTTTCTCCTTTACACTTTTTCTATCTGAATTTTTTTACCCTTTTATATAAGCCGCCGCTTTCTTGCTTCGGCAATCGCCGCTGCCTTTCCGTTGACACCAAGTTTCCTGTAATTCTCCCTGCAATGATATTTGACTGTGCTGACGCTGATATGCAGTTCTTCCGCAATCATTTCATTGGAACATCCCAGTGCCTGCAGTTTCAGGATTTGAAGCGCCTTATCCTCAATCGGCTCCTCCAGCTTTCCCTGAAAACTCATATAGCCGGGATACTGCTTTGCCATCTTCTCCGACTCCATAAACAGCCGCTTTTTATAGCTGTTATCCCGGAATGTCCAGTTTTTAACCTTCAACAGCCTGTATACCATACCTGCTTCCTGTGAAATGACTCTGGTAAATCCATAGCTTTCTGCCTGACTGAGCAGTTTCTGAAAATGATCTTCCCACGGCAGTCCCAGTTCCTTTTGCAGGAGCACATCCAGGAGCTCACATTCCATCTGAATATATGTCCTGCCATACATCTGGGCATAATACAGCAGTTTCTGCAGCAGTGCATTTGCCGCATCATATCGTTTCATCGCCAGATAAATATGTACCTTTGTCAGATAACGGTACCGCTCCATGCAATAAAATTCCTGATTCTCATCCGGAGCCTGCAAAAGCCAGTTATCTACCTCTGTTTTCTGCTCTGTATACATAGCAATCTGACAGAGCATATTTTCAATATTCCATACAATCTTTTGTTTTTCCTCTGCGATCGCCCGTTCCCGAAAGGACACCAGCAATTCTCTTGCATCTTCCGGATGTCCGTTATATAAATGCAGCCTTGCCATCAGCCCCGCTCCTACATAACTCTGCTCCAGTCTGCCTGCTGCATCTGCTTTCATTTGTCCTTTTGCGATCAGCCGCATAACCTCATAATCGTCCAATCCCTTTTCAAAGCTGCTTTCTGCCAGTGCCAGTTCCACCAGACCCTCTCCGGCTTTTCCAAGTACAAACGGAACGATCTTCCCAAGTGTAATTGCCAGCTCTTTATCACGTCTGCTCCATTCGCAGAAATCTTTACCGCCATTCATCATCGTTGGAGCATTGGACGTAACGGAAAACTCAGGCAGTGAAATTTCACGGTTCATAAGCAGAGTCGCTGACTTTTTGATCAGCTCTGCAATATTACTGCTTCCGCGATGCGGAAGCGCAATATCCAGATATGCCAGATAGCTTTTGGCAAGCCTCTTTGTCTTTCCTTCTGACTGTCGTTCCTTTTCCCGCAAAACGCTGTACCAGTATTCACTCTGTTCTACATTCAGACGTAATGACTGAATCATGCACAGTCCCGCGATCAGCTCCACCTTGTCTTGCACAGCCTTCTCATCCATTTCCAGATAGTATTTCCTGAGTTCGTATATGTACGTGATCGATGGATTATATTTTGCATTCTCAATCAGTATCTCGCTGATCTGCCCGACATGGTGGCACTTTTGAAACATCTCCAGTGCCTGCATGACCTGCCCGTGCTTTCGATAGTACAGACCGGCATTATAATACAGCTCATAGACCTGCTCCTGTGTTAGCTTTAGATAACGTCTGCGTTCCATACTCTGTACTACATTTTCTTCAAAACGGTATATTCCTTTTTCCACTTTCACAAAATTGCCAACACCGACTGCCGCCTCCAGATAATAGCGTGCTCTTGCACTGCCGGAGATCGCTGTGGCAAGTTCCAGTGTAAACTCCTGTACAATACTGACCTTCATAATAAAATCGATCAGCTCGTCATCCCATTTCTGATAGACCTCTCTGTCCACATAGTCCCAGAATACCAGTCTGGAACGTTCAAACAGATCGAGATCAAATACATCCTGTCCCGCTTCCGGTCTTCCTTCGATCAGTGCCTGATCGCACAGAAGACGGATGGCAAGTCCATGCCCTCTGCAATAAGACTGTACAAACCGGATATCGTTTGCACCGCTAACTTCTATTCCTCTTCCTTTTATGTAATTTCGTATTTCTTCTTCGGAAAGCTCCAGATCTGTCTCGGTGATCGTGCAGAAGCTCCGATATTTCAGATAAGCACTGATCAGCCAGCTCGGACATTTGGATCTGGAAATAAAGATAAGCCACAGATCAGGCTGTCTGATCAGCTCCAGCAGACGGTCTTTGACAAACTCATCCTCCAGAAACTGCAGATTGTCCACCACCAGTATCGACTGCGTATGCAGAGCTTCCAGACAGGCTAGGGGTGATGTTGCCGCATCAAAGTATATGTATTTCTTTTTCCCGAGAAACTGCTCCACAAGTGCAGTTTTCCCGTAGCCGACCATTCCGTAAATGTAAACCGGCTGTTTTTCCGTATATGCTTTTCGCAGCTTTGCCTTTGCCCGTTCGGGAAAGACATAAAACCCATCTCGTTCTTCTGACATACGCAGTCTCAACCCCTTTCACACAATAAAACTATGTACGACTGTCCTCACCGATACATAATTTTATTCATTGTAACAAAAAATATTCCCACATGGAACTAACCAAAAGGATAGTTTTGGTAAATTCCATGTGGGAAATCGCAAAATCAACTATTATCTATTCTGTTGCACGTCCAAACCATGTCCGGATAATACCGTACGGTGTCTTCGGTGTCAGTAAGCTTACGATCACTGCAATCAGCGTTGAAAGCAGTGTTGCCATAATGCAGGCATTAAAACCAAACGAGATCGCCAGAATTCCTTTATCGATCAGGAAATATAACAATATACCACTCACGATTCCCGCAACCGCGCCATATTCATTTGCCCGCTTCCAGAAAAGCCCAAGAAGGACGACATGGAAGAATACGACAGTCAGACCGCCCGTGGCGTAGGTAATAAGCTGTGCCAGAAGCTGTGGCGGATTACTTGCCAAGAGGAAGATCACAATGGATACGACAAGGATTGCCGCCACATTCAATTTCTTGATCGTTTCCGGCTTTGCATCTTTATCAAAAATATTTTTATAAAGATCACTGACAACTGTTCCCGCAAGCGATACGACCATACCACCCATAGAGGACTGTACTGCGCCGCTCACGCCCGCCAGCACCAGTCCCGCTGCCCATGCAGGCATGACCTTGACAGCCAGTGTCGGGATCGCGAGGTCTGCGGTTGCAAGTGTGCCTTCTGCGAAACTGTATTTCGTGATAAAGCAGAGCCCGTTTAAGCCAAGCAGCCAGATCGCCACAACAGCGGTTCCGATCTTCAGTGCTCTGTGCAGTGTTTTGGTATCCTTATAGGTCAGCGCTGTCATTGTCACATGCGGCAGTGTAAAGGTTGTGATGCCCCAGAGGATTGCATAGGATATCGTCGTCTGCAGGGCATTGGCGTCCGGCTTGAACCAGTCCGGATTTGTCTGCATCAGCGACTGGATTGTCTGTGTATAGGACAGTCCTGTGCTGTTTACACCCATGATGAATAACAGCAGGACAGATATCGTCATGACGATTCCCTGAATGACCATAGCACTTGCCACACCTTTGATACCGCCTGTCAATGCTGCAATGATGACCAGTGCGGTAAAGATCGCAAGTCCGATCCGATAGTCCTGACCAGTCAGGATCTGGAAGATCCGCCCGCCGCCTGTGATCGTGGAAACAGCAAAACCGCCCAGAAAGAATAGCGTCGAAACGCCGCATAAAATGCCAACCACCTTACTGTTATTATAGCGGTTCATGAACAGCTCGATAAAGGTCTGGGAATTTGTCCTTCTGGCTACGATACCGACACGTTTTCCCAGAAGGCCGAGTACCATCAGATTGGATCCGATGGAGAAAAAGCAGCAGACCATCCAGGTTGCACCATATGTATAGGTAAAGCCCGGAACACCCATGAATACACCTGCGCCTGCGACACCCGCGGACACCATCATCGCAGTAATGATAATACCGCCGCTTCTGCCGCCTGTATAAAATTTAGACAAGTAATCGCCCTTTCCTTTCTGCATTGCCTTCCTGGTCACAATGCTGTATAAAAGAAGTGCTGCTGTATACAGGGCAAATACCACGATAATGATCGTTCTTTGTTTTGTACTCAGATCCATTTTGCTTTCCTCCTACCGATCCTGTTTTTTATGAAGTTTACCATCCGGTGTGATGTCCATATCCTGATAAACAAATGTTGCCAGAATGATAACCATGACCACAAAACCAATGATGATCAGAATCTCCAGAAAGATCCAAAGTGGAAACCCAAGCACGGTAGCGCTGCTGCCCGAAAGCAGAAGCAGGTTGGCTATCATCAGTGCTGCAAAACAAATGTAACAGACCATCGTGATCCAGAATTCTTTCGTTGTCTGTGTGATCCGCGGATCATTTTCAATGTCTTTCAGGTCATAGTCTCTGCTGTTTTCATCAATGACCTGTGTCTTTGCTGTCTTGCTCATGATAGATAGCGCTCCTTTCTGTTTTCACAATCTTTTTTTAAGTTGGCTGTTTTATCGATATATATTGGTGGATAAATATTTGAATGCATTATCCGCACAGATCGCTACGATCGTTTTGCCTTCTGCCTCCGGTCGTTTTGCCACCAGAGAAGAAGCATAAACAGCTGCTGCAGCGGACTGTCCTAAAAAGATACCGTCGGATTTTACAAGCTGTCTGCCCGTTTCGTAAGCATCATCTGCACTGACTTCCAGACACTCATCATAGCTGACACCGAATTCTTTGAAATAAAGGATTTCTTTTTCCTTCGGTACGTTGTCAAATACTAAAACGCCATCGATCGTATTGCGTTCCGGAAAATTCGGATCCTTTAAGGAATCCTTTGCAGGCTGTACGCCAATGATCTTCAGATCCGGATTTTTCTCTTTCAGATATTTGCCGATACCGACGATTGATCCACCGGTTCCTGCCAGAAGTACCAGATAATCCACTTTTCCTTCTGTTGCCTCCCAGATCTCAGGCCCTGTCGTACGGTAATGTGCCAGCGGATTTTCCGGATTTCTGCCCTGGTTGATATAGTAATAGCCATGGGCATCCGCATACTGCTGGATCAGGTTATAAAACTTCTCAAATACAAGCCCCTCTTCTTTGATCAGCTCCACAACACCCGGAATATCCTTAAATTCCAAAAACGTGCAGCCATATGCCTTCAGGATCTGTGTCCGTTCTGCAGAAACGCCGGGCTGCAGGACAACGGCAAATTTGTAGCCGAGTGCATTGGCATAAGCAGCCAGCGCGATTCCCGTATTTCCACTTGTAAAATCAATGATTGTATCGCCCGGCTTGATCTTCCCCTTCTTCTCCGCATCCAGGATCATGGAAAGTGCTGCACGATCCTTAACGGAACCGGATGGATTAAAATATTCCAGCTTTGCCAGCACTCTGGCATGCAGGTCATGCTGCTTTTCATAATTTCCAAGCTCTACGAGCGGTGTATTGCCGACCAGCTCTGCAATGGAGCTGTATATTTTACGTTCACTCATTTTTCTGCCTTCTTTCCGTACTTAATCATTGAAGTGTGCATATTCAAACAACTGTGTCAGCTTGATCCTGTGATCTACTGCATATAAGCTCAGCAGTGCGGATGCGCAGCCTGCGGATCCGACATACAGTCCTGCATAGCTGACAACCTTATCCGGAATTGTTCTTGTCCATGCGCCAAACCATTTTCTCTGATCCGGTGCCTCATCGCTGACGGAGGAATCGGAAAGCAGCACCTTGGCTGTCCGTTTCGCATATTCTAAAAATTCTTCATCTTTTGTAAATTCATATGCATGTACAAAATGCTCCAAGATGCCGGCTGTTCCGCAGCACTGGCACTGCGCGTTCCAGAAGCCCCAGGAAAATCTTTCCGGCGCACCTGCCCGGATCGTACCTCTGGAGATCCGTTTGAACCAGTCAAGGTATTCCTGTTCTCCCGTGATTTCATACAGGATACGGAACAAAAGTGTATGTCCCGCCGGACCATGGCAGCTGCTTAAATAGAATTTATCATTGGTCGGGCCTGTAACAGGATGATCCTGATAAGGGATCAGGACTGCATTTTCGTCCCCGACTGCAATGCCCTGCAGATACTTGGCACCCTCTTTTGCCAGCTCCAGATATTTTTCATTTTTCGTTGCTTTATAGATGACTGCAAACATCCATGCAGTTCCGGCTGTTCCATGTGAAAAGCCCGGGAATGTCGTGTCTTTTTCAAAGCCAATCAGCGTCAGGTCCAGCAGTTTCCAGAACTTACCGCCGTTTGGCGCATCCAGTGCGTCCTTTGCAATATAATCTGCCGCTTTGGACGCTGCATCCAGATATTTCTGACCGCCGAAATGCTCATATACCTGCACCAGGAAGAATACAAAACCGCCATCTGCCACAACATCTTCTTCATTACTCCAGTGCAGCCCGTCCTCTGTATACTTGCCTGCTTCCAGCAGATCATCCGCTACCTTCAGTACATAGGCTTTATATTTTTCTTCTTTTGTCACCTGATAAATATCATCTAAAAACAGTGCCTGTCCCATCGGACCGTTAGAATAGCCGATTGCCCAGCCCGGTACCGGAATGACACCCCCGATATCGGAGGTCAGTGTCTTTTCATACCAGCCCGCATCCGTCTCAACGGAAATGATATGATTGGCTGCTGCCTTTGCTTCCTCCAGATACTGTTCGTCCCCGGTTGCTTCATATAAACGCAGATAGAAAATACCGATACCGGCTGAACCGGAGTAAATATTGGTCGGTCCGAACAACATGATATCTCTGCCGAAGCCGTTCTGTCCGTCCGGGAAATTCTTCCAGATCTTTCCATGCTCTGTTTTAATTTCCAGCGTCTTCAGCCAGTTTGCGGTTTCAATCGCTCCTCTTAAATAATCCTCATCTGTAAATTGTTTAAAAACTCTTGGTATGTACTGGATCATTGCTGTTCTCCTTTTCTCTCTGTTTTTCTTTCCTATAATTCCTATTATCTTAATAGACTTTCTTATCATGAACCAATACTACCATACTTACGTCCTGTTTGTATAATCAAAATAAATTATAGTGGCTTATAGGTACAACCTATAGCCACTATTGTTTCTATCCAATCGTCTGTATGATATGACTGCCTTTTTCCGTCTCTTCCACACACAGCTTTGTCGGAATACGCTCCTGCAAAAGCTGCACATGGGAGATGATCCCCACAAGCCCGTTTGCCTGCTGGATGCTGTCAAGGATCTGCATGGCATCCGTAATGGAATCCTCATCGAGCGATCCAAAGCCCTCATCGATGAACAGGGCTTCTATCCGGATCCCGCTCTTTTGTGCAATCGTTGACATCCCGATCGACAAAGCAAGCGATGCCAGAAATTTCTCTCCGCCGGATAATGTACTGACAAACCGCCCTTCATGCTCCTCGCTGTTCTTATCGTATACTTTCAGTTCGAGGCCTCTCTTATTGCTGCCCTGCGCCTTTTCATCCGACCGGAACAACCGGTATCTGCCGCCGTGCACCATGGAGAGCATTCGGTTAGCCGCTGCTATCACAGAGGAGAACAAAACGCCAAGCACATATCTCTGCAGCCCCGTTCCGGCGTCTCCGCGCAGTTTTTTGGCAAATGCCAGATCCTGCTCCGCCTCTAACAGCTTTTCTTCAAGCCCTTCGCCTGCCAGCGCAAGTTTTTCCGCCTTCTGCGACAGTCTCCTGATCGTCTCGGCAAGAACCGCCGTTTCCTTGGCATAAGTTTCCTGCTGCTTCTCCAGCCGTGCCAGCTCTGTTTTACAGGCTTCCGCATCCGGCTCCTGCTGCCTGCCAAGCTCCTCCTGCAAGTGTTTTACCTGTTCCTCTGCCGCCTTTTTGCCCGCATCAAAATCCGCGATCTGCTGTTGCAGCTCCTCCAGTTCTTTTTCTGAAAGCAGCAGCCGCTCCGCTTCTTTCGCGTCAGAAAAGCCATGTTCCGAAAGCCCCTTTGTCACTGCCTGCATAGCTGCTTCCTGCTTCTTCTTCGCAAGCTCCTCCTCCTGACGCGCAAGCTCCGCTTTTGCCTCTGTTTCCGCAACTGTATTGTTTGCCTGTTCCAGCTTCTTTGTCAGGCTTTGCAGCTTCTCCGTGTCCTTGCTGATCTCATCGGTCAGCTGCTGCAATTTCTTTTGCAGCTCTGCAAGCGATCCGATCTCCGGGATCAGATTGTTTTTCATTTCCGCCAGTCTTGTATAGGCGGTTTCTTTTGCAAGCTGCAGTTCCTGTGCCAGCCGCTGTTTTTCTTCATACTGCTTTTTTGCCTGCTCCTGCTTTTGCATCGTCTGCTGCAGTTTCTGATAGACCGCATCCGCTTCGGCTCTTTTTTCTTCTACGCGCTCTTTGGACGTATCTGCCTCTGTCCGCACTGCCTTCTGTGGATGCTGTCTGCTGCCACAGACCGGGCATGGCTGTCCTTCGACAAGAGAAGCTGCGAGTTCCCCGGTAATACCTGCCAGGTATGCTGCAAGCAGATTCTGATGTTCTTTCATATCGGTTTCATACGCTTTATGGAGTGCGACCAGCTTCGGTGCATAGCTTTCGTAACTCTGCTCTGCACGCTTCGCCTCCTGTAAAGCCATTTCAGCCTCTTTCTGCTGCTTCTGATATGCCTGCTCTAAGACTGCGATACTTTCATAATCCGCCGTTTTTGCCTCATACTGTATTTTCCGGGCTTTCTTTTCCTCGATCTCAGCGTTTTTCTCCTGCTGCGCTGTTACCTGAGCAAGTACCTGCTCCGCATTCTGCTTTGCAAGCATGGCTTCCTGCTCTGCCGCCTGTGCCGCCGTCTTTCGTTGTGTCCATGCAGTCTCTGCTGTATGCAGCTCGGCAAGCAATGCCCTCACTTTTTCTGCCCGGCGTGCATCGCTGCTCCGTTTTTCCTGCGCTGCCCGCTCCGGCAGTTTTTCTTCGTATGCTCTGACACGGGCTTTTTCCTTTTGCAGATCCTGAAATCTGCTGACAAGTGCCAGTTTGTCTCGAAGCTCTTTGCTCTGCTTCTCGTAGGCACTTTCCTGATACGCTGTTTCCATCGCGGCAAGACTTTCCCTTTTCTCTTTGATCCTGCCTTCCAGTTCCTCCAGCGTTTCACAGGCTTCCTCCTGCAGACTGTTCCTGATCTGCTCCTGCAGGTTTTTCAGCTGCTGTCTGCGCTCCGTTGCTTCCTCGAACATAAGCTGCGCGATTGCCTGCCATTTTTCTTCCCCGAAAATACTGGTCAGGATCTTTTCCTTATCCGCCGAATCGGAAGTGAGCAGCTTTTCAAACTGTCCCTGCGGCAATACGATGACCTGACGAAACTGCTCGTAAGAAAGCCCGATGATCTCCTCCGCTTTCTCATTGAGCATCTTTTCCTTCGCATTTTCAAACAGTGCAGTCCACGTTCCGTTATCGTCCTTCTGCCAGACCATATAGGAAGCGGACAGATTTTTCCGTTTGCGTTCCAGCCTGCGCTCAAACCGGTAATAATTTCCGTTATTTTCAAATTCAAACCGGACAAAGGTCGTCGCATCAAAAGCCGCATTGGTGCAGCGCATCGCTTCAAAATCGTCCCTGCCATGGCCGCTGCTCTTTCCGTACAATGCAAGGGTGATGGCATCCAGTATCATTGTTTTGCCCGTTCCTGTTTTTCCGCAGATCAGAAACAGACCTTTGGCGGCGAGTTTTTCAAAATCCACCAGCTCATAGCCCGCATAAGGGCCAAATGCCTGAAATTCCACTTTACATGGTTTCATCTGCTCTCCGCCTCCTTTTCATAAGTCCTGCATGCCTTGTCAAACAGTGCTTTCAAGTGGGCATCCGGCTCCTGCTCCAAAATATCTTCGCAGTATCTTGCAAAGATTGTATCCGGATCTTTATCCGCCTTTTCCAGCTCATCGACCGACATAGTAATTCTGGCATCTTCCCGCTCAAAATCCCTGCCCGTTACCTCAAGCAGATTGCTGTAACGCTCGCGCAGTAGTGCCACAGACTCCAGCCCCACATAACGGTCTGTCACATCCAGCCGCACATAGCCCTGCAGGATTTCTTCTGCATAAGCACCATTCGCCAGTTCGTCAAAGGTTCCTGTCAGTGTCACTCTTTTATGCAGCTGCGGCATACTGACTGTTTTCTGCTGCATCGTATCCGTATCCAGGATCGTCACACTCTTCTCCTGCTTTTCTTCTTTGCCAAAGGAATATGCCATCGGCGTTCCGCTGTAACGGATCCGTTCACCGATCTGCTGCGGCCCATGCAGATGTCCCAGTGCCACATAGTCAAAATCGTCAAAGACCGCCGCGCTTACCATGGTTGCACGCCCGACCTCCGCAGCTCTGTCACTTTCCGAGGTCTGTGCATTCACAATAAATGCATGCGCAACCAATATATTTTTCTGTCCGGGTGTAAAATCAGCACGATATCTGTCCAGCACAACCTTATAGGCATCCTCCATGGACTGCACCTGTTCTGCCTGCTCCGGAAAAACAGACCGCACCTTGTCCGTAGAAATCCAGGGAAGCAGATAAATATCGACATCACCCTTTCGCACCTTCTGCGGTTCTTCGGTGAGTACACCAGCAATATAAAGCCCGCTTCTTTCAAGCAGGGCGCTGCACTGCGCGATCCGCTGGGCGCCGTCATGGTTCCCCGCGATCAGATAAACAGGGATCTGAAGCCCGTTGCAGATCTCAGTCATCGCCTCGTCATATAATTCCAGCGCTTCCTGTGATGCTATGCTTTTGTCAAAAATATCTCCTGCCAGAAGAATCCCGTCAACCTGCTCCTCTGCTGCGATCCTGCAGATCTGCCGGATCATAAATTCCTGATCCTTCCGATAAGAAATACCGCCTCTCCAGGTTATCCCCAAATGCCAGTCGGATGTATGTAAAAATTTCATAAAAATTATCCTCCGATTTCCCTTCTCCATAAACGAAACGGTGGCTTCGCAGGAAGCCACCGTCTTCTGAATTGCTTATTTTAATGTATCATCATAATGGGCTCTTTGTCCACCAATAAATTTCGGTCTTGTCCGCGCTGCGGAGACATAAGCCTGTCCGATATGATTGTTGACCAGTCTTACCGGAACCGCCACCTTTTTCAGATGCATACCGATCAGCGTTCCGCCGATATCAATCCCTGCATCCGCCTTGATCTCTTCCACTGCCACAGGATCCTGAAATGTCTCATAAGCAGTTGTCGAAAGCGAACCACCCGCCTTGGGCTGCGGTACGACATTGACAATCTCCGCAAACGGAACTGCTTCCCGTTCTACAATGATCGCTCTGTTCAGGTGTTCACAGCACTGCGTTGCAACGTAAATGCCCTTTTTACAGGCTACCTCATAAATGCCCTTAAATGCGGCTTTTGCAACATCCAGATTGGAGTTTGTTCCTATCTTATCTCCACAGATCTCACTTGTTGAGCATCCGACCACGAGGATCTGACCCTTTTTGATCCCGGATATCTCAATGATCTCCTCCGTTACCTTTTCAGCCTGTGCTGTAATTTCCTCATACATGATAATTACCTCTTTTCAACCATCAATCCTTTTATGTAAGGAACCCTTGACAGTGCCTGAATCAGCAGATTACCAAGTACCAGACAGGTAATGCCCTGTACCATATTACTTGGAATAGATGCTGCGGCTGCTACGCCGTATCCCAGGAATGTTGCTTCATATAAGAAGTAGCCGACTACCATGATTGCTTCCGCTACAAGACTGCTGACAATATAAGCTGCTGTTTTCGGGATCTTACCGCTTGTCATTGCCTTATATACCAGATAGCCTACAAATGCCATCGCAAATTTGATCACTGCCGTTCCCGGTACATAGCTGCCATAGCCTGAGATCAGATCCGCGAGACCGGAACCGATACCTGCTGCAAGTGCACCATAAGGATTTCCTAAAATCCACATTGACAATAATACCACAGAATCACCGATATTGACATACCCATTCGTTCCGATCGTCGGAACCTTGATCACCATTGTGGCAATACAGGTAAGGGCTGCAAGCATCGCTGCTGTTACACTGAGCGTAAGTTTCTTATTCATAATAGTCCTCCTCATAAACAATATATTCTTTGAAGGCTATTATACACGCACGTGGTTCTGTCAAAACAGCCAATTTATGTTATTTTTACCATACCAGTTTGTTTTACTGCTATTTATATTGCTTCAGCCAGCCGATCAGTTCATCCAGTTCCAACGGTTTACTGTACAGATATCCCTGGAACGCATCACAACCCAGCTCTTTCAATTTATCTCTCTGCTCCTCTGTCTCTACATATTCCGCAATAATCTTAAAGTGGAGCGATTTTCCCAGGTATACAATGGATGCAATGATATCACTGTTTCTCTCATTGGTCAGTACATCTCTCGTCAGTGCGCCGTCCAGCTTCACCACATCAAAATAATTGGTCTGCAGATACATAAGAGAGGTATGTCCCATTCCAAAGTCATCGATCAGGAAACGATGTCCTCTCGCCTTCAGTTTTCTGATCTTATCCGCTACATCCACTGAAGAAGAAAGCGCATCCTGTTCTGTGATCTCCAGACACAGATATTTACTTGGAATTTTATATTTTTCCACAGCTTCCGCAATATGTTTTTCCAGATCCTCCCATGCCAGAGATTCATTGGTAATATTTACGGATACTTTAAATTCTGCCGATGTCAGCGGTTCCAGTCCGGAAAGTACATTTGCGGCCTCATCAATGATATATTCTTCCAGCTTGTGCAGTACCTTTTTCTCCTTGGCAAGCTGAATGATCAGCGGCGGATAGATAAAGCCGAGCTCCGGATGCTTCCAGCGGATCAGTGCTTCCACACCGACACAGACTTCCTCACAGTTTACCTGTGGCTGGTATACCAGAAACAGTTCTTTTTTCTGTACTGCATCGACCAGATCTGCTGCCAGAATACGTGCTGTATGTCCGAGATCATCTTCCCGTTTCGTCAGATAGGAAATCGCATTGTTTTCTTCTTCCCGCTGCATTTCCTCAACCAGACGTTTCACATCCCGGCGCATACGCCGTTCATTCTGCTCTTCATATAAACGGACAAACGGCTTATAGATCAGCACACCGACCACCAGACAGACAACCTGCAGGATCACACCCGCCCACGAACCGGTTGCTTTATAACCGCTCAGAAAGATCGGCGTTGTCCAGTCTATCTCCCGGATCACATGAGGTACCAGTCCAAAATAAATGGCTGCATATGAGAGCAGGAAATTGGAAACCGGTACTAGTAAAAACGGGATCAGAAAGATTGGATTCAAAATGACAGGAATACCAAAGAGTGCGATCTCACTAATATTAAACAGCACGCTCGGTGCTGCCATGCCCGCCAGATGGCGGACGCCCTTTTTCTTTGCAAACAGCAGAATGGCAATGAGCAGACACAACATAGCACCCGCACCGCCCAAAAGTACAAATACATCCTGCATTGTCTTGCTGAAAATACCTGCTGTGACATCCGTAAAGTTCTGTTTGATCACAGCGTCCAGCATATTATGTCCGTGGATTCCGAAAAACCACAGACCATGTGTCAGCAGGATTACGATCAGACCTGCTCCCAGCCCGTTTTTCAGTGGTTTTAACAGGAAATTAAACAACATTTCCAAAAGTTCCTGTAACCCGTTTACACCAAATGCCACATATAATATCTGTCTGAGCAGCACAAAAAAACCAATAATAATAACTGCAGGCAGAATTCCCTCTACCGCACCGATATACACATTGTCCGTATTGGTCCTCTGCCGCTTTGCCTGCAGGAAATGGCTTTCTTTCAGGGCATAATAAATACTGCCCGAGATCAGTGATACCACCAGTGCACTGAATGCGTACATATTGCTGAACCTTGCAATGGAAAACGTCTCATACTGGATGCCTGCATAGGCTGCGAAAGCTGCCAGTGTAATGATTACCAGAATAACAACATTTCCGGTACTTTCGTAAATACCCTTTTTCCTGCGCTTCATCATCGAATAACTGACGCTTGTCGCAATGGTCAGATAGACAGCAAAAAAATCATTCACACTGATATAAATACTCTCTAAAAAAGTTCTGACACATCCGCCCCACAGCTCTGACAGAAATTTCTGAAATGCCGGAATGGGAAGATTGATCAGCATAGCTGCCATATAACCAACCACCAGAAGGGGGATCATCATAATCATGCCCTGTCTGATTGCACCGACCACACAGCTGTTTTCCAGTTTATCCGTTATGTTCATTATGTGCTTTTGTAAATTTTCCATACCCTGTACCTTCTTGGCAACCGCTTCATCCCCCATAAAGTGTCGCTTCTACTCTTTATCTGAAACAGCAATCTCCAGAAACGGACTGACTGCATCGATCGTCAATACTTCCTTTTTATCCACCCAGTCCGTATCGACAGTATAAATTTCTCCCGGTCTGATATCACACGCCGCTACCAGCTTCTGGAAGCGTGCATGCATATCTTTAAAGCTTACAATATAATAGTAATACATTCTGCCCTGCAGGTATGCCTGCTCGCAGATCTTTGTTTTGCATTTATTTTCAGCGCAGTCATCTGCAAATTCCCGTCTGATATAGTCCTCCGCATCCTGAAAATCTTCTTCCTCCGCTTCTAAAAGGAAGCTGAATACCATGTCACTGCTGCCAGATCGTTCAAAGCATGCAAAAGTCCGGTCGCCATCCTCATTTTCCGAAAGCTCATATGCTTCCGGGATCTCCAGCCGGAGATTTGTCTGTTCTGACTCAATTTCCGTTTTCATGTCCGCCTCCTTCGTTTTCTTCTCTTTCGTCATTGCCTGTATTTTTATTTTTCTGCTACTCAGTATAACATACTCTGCATAAAAAAGCACTTCTCAGATTTCCCAAGAAGTGCTCCATTCAACATCAAAATCATCAAAACCTTTCAATTAAATTTTGCCGATCAATACCACGATCCCTGCCACGATCAGTGCAATAACAAGATACAGGATGGTAGCCAGACCACGTTTTACCAGAACATCCTTCCACGGCTTGATGTAAGGAATTCCTTCCATACCCTCGATGACCCAGATCTTGCTGTGTGCCACCCATACTCTGTCAAGCAGGATGCCATCAAACCAGTTCATAACCACCAGGAACAGATATGCCTGCCAGAAAGCTGTCTTGAAATCAGTTACCTGATTCCACAGCGCGATGATCAGGATCAAGGCAACAAAGATGAAGATGCAAAACGGTACCATAAAACGTTTTCCTCTTTTCATTGTTGCATCTTTATCCGCAAGTCCCCGTCTCTGGGCTTCCTCTATGTATGCCTTCGGATAAAAATACAGACAATTCATTCCATCGTTTTTTACCGCTAATTTTACCGGCAAGATAAACAGAATACAATATAATATGTTTTGTAATAACAGCAGCATTTTTAATACCTTCCTTTTCTTATTCTCCTGTCCCTATTTACTTTCTGTAAAAAGAAACAGCACGGGTTAGTCCTTTCTAACCAGCGCTATTTTACCACATTTTTCTTATTATGCAAATATTTTTATGGAAACCCATGACTAGACCTGCCATTTATGCCAGCCAATTCAGATCGTCTTCTGCAATTCCGTGCGATCAGCATGCTTCCTCCAGCAGTTCTGTGCAATCTGCATGGCTTCTCCAGCAGCCCTACGCGATCCATGGCAGGATCGCATCCTCGATCGCCTGATACCGTGGCGAATCCAACACCTGCAGCAAAGCCTTGTAAGGATCTTTTTGGGTTTGATCAGCGGCAACCTTCATTGCATTTTGTGAAAAACCGGAAAGCAGGCACAGTCCTTCCTCGTTATCTACCATAGGAATGGTATCCGTTCTTCCACACACGTTCCAAAAGATCAGCCGTGGCATCCGATATCCCGCAGCTTTATACTTTCCTGCGATCCGGGCAAACAGCGTATCATTGACAGGTTTTCTCTTTTTTCCCAAAAAATAAGATGCAGTTGCCTCATCAAATTCCATATCCGAAATAATGAGCACCTGCTTGGGGAGCTCCTCCCGTGGCACATTCTCGCACTCTGCCATTGCAAGAAGCAGGTCAAATACAGCCTCAATATTCGTATTTGACATTTCATTATGTGCAAACATGATCTCCAGCTTATCCTTAAGACTTGTATGTTCTTTCAGATCAATAAACTGCGGATGATCGCTGAACGTAATGGCTTTGTTATGAAAGACACCACGAAGCTGCTCGGCAAAATAAATTGCCAGTGAATTACAGATCTCGATTGCCATAACAGAGCTGCTTCCGGATGCCATCTGAAACATGCTGCCTGAACCATCCGCCACCACAATGGCATCTTCAAAGCCCCAATCATTCTGAAAACCTTCCCGCACAATCTTCTTCCACATGAGTTCTGAAAGAAGATCTCCCTGCAAAACTCGGTAATAGCTGCTTTTGCCTGTGATCCGGTGTACGATCTCATAGGGCATCAGCCCCTTGGTATTCAGGTTACCTTCGCCTAACAATACCTTTTCCAGATACTCGATCCTTCTGTCCCGGTCATGTCTTTCAAATGCTTTGTCGTACAGTATATTGGCTTTTGCCGGAACCGTTTCATATGCAATATCTGCCCATGCTCCAGCAGACATTTTTGTTTCTATAACATTTGCATATGCCCGCAGCTTTGCCAGTGTCTTACGATATTCTTTCTGCGACATCTTAAAGTACCTGCAAAGCTTTCCCGCATACGCTCTTGTCTTTTTAGAAGATGTATTACAGCTGGGGAGCCATTTCCCAAGAAGAGATACCTGTTTTCCCGCTTCCATGGCTGCCAGATCCCGATCAAGCTGCTTTTTGTACATTCCCGCCACATCGCCCGCCAGCGGCGTATCCAGAAGGATAAGCGCATCATCATATCTGCCGTATTGGGGTACATAATTAAGGACAGCCCGTGCTATCTCCGATCGGGAAATTGCAAGATATTTCAGACACACCCGAAAGGTTCTTCTTTCTCCCAATCCTTCCAGAATATCCCGCACAAAGAAAAGCCACTTTACTGCATACCCCGGAGAATCATGAAAAACTTTCGTAAATTCCTGTACGATATATGCTTCCTCTCTTGCTCTGAGGGAAGAAACCTGAAAATTCAGATCCAGTAACGGTTTTGTGGTTGTTCTGTATCCGACAGCACCGTTTTCGGTTACTGATCTGTTATGATAGCCTTTGACAAACTGAACCGCACGGGATCCGGTGATATCCGTTTCCGCAATCTGCTGATCCATATATGCGCCATCAAACCAAAATGCTCTTTTCATAGGTTCCTCCTTTTCCGTGAAACACCAGACACATAGAAAACAGGACGTCAGGTCCCGCTGCTTGTATATTCTCATCATTTACCTAATCAAATCATCTGCTGTAAGTGTCTGTATCATTGATAAAACTATCTTATATTTCACGGTGTCAGTTGTCGAGCAACCGGTGGTTCAGACATTGATACAATGCTCTGTAAAATGCATACAAATTCTGCCCCTCCGACGGTCCTGACACACTTCCGTCACCCGCCTCAAGGATTTTCCAGCTTCCATCCGCCAGCTCTGCATAATCCAGCGTATAAAACGGAGAAGGAAGGGATCGATATCTTTCCAGTAAGTTTTTCGGCGGCTGAGGCGTGAAATTCCCCTGCAGGGAATTTCTCGATACAGACGCAATCTCATTTTCGATGTAGAACACGCGGTACTCATTTGTTGCTTTTCCGTATCTTGCCAGATCCACATATTCCTTAAAACATAACCCGCCGGAGAGCAGCTCCCCGCGGTATTGATAGAAAAGCTCCATGGCATTCCGGAAGGCTTCCTCCGTTGTATCTTTCGTAAAATAGGTCGGGAAATTTGTGCCTTTTACCGATTTCACATAATCCTTCACCATAAAGCGATCAAACTTCTTTTGTATATCCGCCAACGAGTATGCGTTACCGGACGGAACCGCAAGCATCTTTGGCGTATCTTCTTTGATCGCCTCATACACCTGTGGAAAATAATGAAAATATTGATACGCCTTGGGATCCGTAACCAGTGTGATTCCTTTCTCCTGCAGTTTGTGGTAGAAAGAAGCATACTGCTCTTCTTTCATCATCCAGCCGCGATATACTGCAGTGACAGGGGATGGGATTTCTTTGGATAATACAAGTACGCCATCGTGAAACCACTTTTCATAACTGAATAAAACAACCTCCCATAGCCCTGTATCTATCGCCGCTTCGTATTCATTTTGTATATCTTCGTCTATCTTTTTCCCATCAAAAAAGCTTGAGGGGAATAAAATTGTATGAACCATCAATCTCACCTTTTTTTGCGTTTATTTTGTTGTTTTTTCCTGAAATCAAAGAAATAATCTACACTTTTTATATCTCTGAGGCAGACATAGATTGTTATAAGCCCTTCCTGCTTATCTTCTGCATAATAGATCCTTCCTGCCTTACTGTACGAGCTTTTTCTGACCCTGTTGAGAACAGATCCGGCAAATTTATCCACATAGTTCTGTGTCATCCCCCAGTTTCCTTCTTCGTATAATTCCTGCCAGTTATTAAAGCTCATCCGCCGCTCTTCATACGCCTCATACATCTGCTTCACTTTTTCATATGCGCGCTTGCATTCCTCCGGTGTATGCTCTTCTTTTGAAAACTTTTTATCGGCTATTTCACCGTTTTCATCCATATTCGTGACAAGCTCCCAAAAGGATCTTCCGGTTATCCGGAACTTATTTTGATAATCCAGATACATATTGTACTCTTCATCATCAAAATCAGGCTCGCTGTCATAAAATTTTTCAACTGCAGATTCGCAGAAATAATGACGAAGCAGTTTTTCCAAAAATCTTTTTGATAGCTTCAGCTTCTTTGGTATTTCATTCCACCTCTTAAACGCCTGACGTGCAAATTCATTTTGTTTCTCAACCGATACCTTTTTATGTAACATTTCTACAACCTCCATAAAAGCATCATATCTTTCAGAGTAGTTGTTGTCGAGCAACCGGTGGTTCAGGCTACGCAGCTATAGAACATCCTAAACAAGTAGAAGAGGACACAAGGTCCTCTTCCACTAAAAGCTCCATTGGGCTTACATGATACAAAATTGCTAAGGCTACCAGATTATCGGCCTGAGGATAACACTTTCCTGCTTCCCACTTATACACAGCCTGGGTTGATTCAAACCCCATGTACTCCATGACCTGCTTCACAGAAATATTTCTCTGTCTGCGGATCTGTCTCATCCGCTCACCGCTGGCCACAATATCGAAATGTGGTCGTTCCATGTCGCGCCTCCTTTTGGAAAACTCATCGATTTGTCCTACAAAAATACCGCATGGCAATATCATAACACATAATTGGGGAAATGTGGTATTAACTTGTGGTTAAATTATAGCTTAACGATACATATGTAATTTATTCTTTATTTTTCACTATACTTGAATCATTACGAATCTTGTCATATGGGGGCTGTGGTTCCCTACACCATAGCATATTCAAATCAAATGAATGAGCTGCCAATTTCTGCTTCAGTTTCTTTTCTCTAATAAAATCCCTTTTAAAATCCGATTTGCTTTTTGAGTCGAGAAGTTCTTCAATGTGCTTAATATCCGTACTTCTGATAAGTTCATCCTCTATATTTTTTACCTGAGTAATGCAATATACATTCTTTACTCTTGAGGATTTCTTTGCCTTCCTGATATTTTCGTTAAGTATATCAATATTACCAGCATCTGTATCAAAAACAAAAATAAGAATTGTACCTTCCGATAACACTCTCAGCTTTAAATCCGTCAATTTTTCCTGAACAACATTCAAAACTTGAATCTTACCCGGCTGAATCAATCTCATATCCGTTTTTAATACCTCAATTAATCGCTTCTCATCGTCACCCTCTACAAAATACTGATAAATATCTTTCATCCTTACACCCTCCTTAAATGTCTGCCAAAGCAAACACTTTTTCCAACATAGGTGCTGAAGAAAAAAGATCATTTTGAACGGCGATCTTAACTGAATCTCTATTTTTCTTTACATACTCTCCTGCATTTACAACTGAAATATAACAGTTGTCACCGAATATCTCTTTTCTCAAAAAATTATAACTGTGTTTAGGAAAATCCATGTCTAAAATATCTGTATTATGCGTTGTAAAAAACAACTGACTATCTCCCTCAAGTTTTTGAACCATAAGAGATAGAAAAGCTTTTTCTATATCTGAATGGATGTATGAAAATTTTTCATCACAGTAAAAAAAACTATATCCTCCACATACCAATGCAGCAAACATATTGGCAAGACTAATACCTTCTTTTGTGCCACTGGAAAGTTTATCGTCTCCAACAATTATTCCATTCTTAATCATAATTGGTTCATTCCCTAAATGTATAACATAGGTGTCTTTTACCTCACTTACCTTTTCTACTTCCGTAATTAATGGATCCAGAGCCTGAAGTGTATTTTTTAAGATACTAAGATACCTCTTCTCATTTTCAGGAATATATCTTGATGTTACTCTTCTACTGTCTCTTGGGAACTCAAACGCCCACGATAATTTTTCAACTTTTTCAAGTTCCCGCAAAAAATCATGATTATATTCGCTTGTTGACTTCGCCTGCAATCTTTCCAAACATCTCTCATAAGTCTCAGTCTTATTAATTTCAATCTTTTCAACTTTCGTCAAAAAATTTTCACTAGTATAATCACATTCTTCTCTTTTTCCTTTTATAATAGAAGTAATTCTGTAAAAATTATCCCTGACAACAATCTGAATTTCGAATGTAGCATCCTTTTGGGTATCATTGATATATGTTATAAGATTAGTAAATTCTTTTCTATCAATAAAATTGAAAATAGACATAAGCATTCTTCCAATAGATGTTTTTCCAGATGCATTTGATCCCATCAATATATTAAGTTTCCTATATCTAAAATTAGGATGGTTCTGCAGATTTTCTACCATCTGATTTCCAACAATCTTCTTTGGATATGACATATTAATTTCAAAATCATTAAAAGCCATGTAATTATTTAGCTTTAAGTTCATCAAAATCATTTCTTTCACTCCTTATGCCATTTCTTCCCTTTTTAGGAACTAATACGATTATACTTTTATTATGATTGACTGTCAATAATTATACGCACTCATCCTCCGTTCTATTCATTTATATACTTCTATCATTAGATTTGCAGAATGTATTGAAATCCAATAATAATGAGGACGATAATTTCCCTGTTCCTTATTACTCATCAGATATTTATCCTGAACCAAGTCAAAAAATTCATCTTTGATATGGTAAGAATATCTCTGTCATATCTCCATAGACAATCTTTCTTTTGCGATAAAATTCCCCATCAGCAATCACTGATGGGGAACATTTACTTCTATCATTAGTAGATACAGCATCTTTGGAATAATCAACCTATTTTCATGTTTAGAAGTAGTCTTTTATTACATCCTGGCTCACTATTGTCGTAACTTTATCATAAAATAAAATATTTACTATTCTAGTATAACTTTGCGCCCGCCGGGATATGGTTGTCTACCATGATCAGATGGAGTTCTTCTTCCTCTGAATCCTTGAGGTTGTTTACTGCGGAAAGCAGCATACCACAGGACTCAATGCCCATCATGGCTCTCGGTGGCAGGTTGGTAATCGCGATCAGCGTCTTGCCAACCAGCTCTTCCGGCTCATAATATGCATGAATTCCGGAAAGGATCGTTCTGTCTGTGCCTGTACCATCGTCAAGCGTAAACTGTAACAGCTTTTTGCTCTTCGGTACTGCAACACACTCTTTTACCTTAACAGCTCTGAAATCAGATTTGCTGAATGTATCGAAATCTACTGCATCTTCGAATAACGGCTCTACCTTGACATTGCTGAAATCGATCTTGTCATTCGGTGTAAAGAAACCATTGTTGTCATTTGCGCCTGCTGCCTGTCCTTCAACAGCTTCGCCGTCTGCCTGTGCATCACCGGCTTTTGCATACTTCTTATCGGAGTCCAGTGACTTCATGGTCGGGAACAGCAGGACATCACGGATCGCCGGTGAATCGGTCAGCAGCATGACAAGTCTGTCGATACCGTATCCGATACCGCCTGTCGGTGGCATACCGATCTCCAGTGCATTTAAGAAGTCCTCATCTGTATGGTTGGCTTCTTCATCGCCGGCTTCAAAAGCTGCATCCTGTGCTGCGAAGCGCTCTCTCTGATCGATCGGATCGTTCAGCTCGGAATAAGCGTTACACATTTCCCATGTATTGATGAAAAGCTCGAAACGCTCTACCTTGCTTGGATCAGAAGGTTTCTTCTTTGTCAGCGGAGAAATAGCAACCGGATGATCCATAATAAACGTTGGCCGGATCAGCTCTTTCTCACAATATTCCTCAAAGAAGAGATTGATGATATCGCCCTTTGTATGGCGTTCTTCAAATTCGATGTTGTGCTCCTTGGCAAGTGCCTTGGCAGCTTCATCGCTTTCTACAGCATCAAAATCAATGCCTGCATATTTCTTGATGGCATCGTTCATGGTCAGGCGTGCAAACGGCTTACCAAAGTCAAGCTCGATTCCGTTGTACGTGAACTTTGTGCTGCCGCATACCTTTTCTGCCAGATAACGGAACATGCTCTCTGTCAGTTCCATCATGCCTTCATAATCTGTATATGCCTGATATAATTCCATCAGTGTAAATTCCGGATTGTGTCTTGTGTCCACACCTTCATTACGGAATACACGACCTATCTCGTAAACCCGCTCAAGACCGCCTACGATCAGCCTCTTCAGATAAAGCTCCAGAGAAATACGAAGCTTTACATCTTCATTCAGTGCATTGTAATGCGTTTCGAACGGTCTTGCTGCTGCACCACCTGCGTTGGCAACCAGCATCGGTGTTTCCACTTCCATGAAATCGCGTCCTGCGAGGAAATTACGGATCTCCTTGATGATCTGGGAGCGCTTGATGAAAACTTCCTTGCTGTCCTGATTCATGATCAGATCCACATATCTCTGACGATAACGGGTATCGGTATCTGTCAGTCCGTGGAACTTCTCCGGCAGGATCTGTAAGCTCTTGGAGAGAAGTGTCATCTTCTCTGCATGAATAGAGATCTCGCCTGTTCTTGTACGGAATACAAAGCCTTCCAGTCCATAGATATCACCGATATCTGCTTTCTTGAAGTCTGCATAAGAGTCTTCTCCGATGGAATCTCTTGCTACATAAACCTGAATGCTTCCCTGTAAATCCTGAATGTTACAGAAAGATGCTTTTCCCATGACACGCTTGAACATCATACGGCCGGCAATCGCTACATGCAGAGGATGAGCGTCCATAATGGCACGTTTTGCTTCATAATCTGCCTTCAGTGCTTCCTTTGCCTGTTCTTCATCCATTCCGGATACATCCGGCTCTTTATGGTCCTTCAAAAGCTCTGCTTCATGTGCTTCATAAAGCTTCTTTACTTCCATGGAATGGTGTGTCTGATTAAACTTTGTTATCTGAAAAGGATCCTTTCCTGCCTGCTGCAGGTTCGCCAGCTTTTCACGACGAACCTGCAGCAGCTGGTTGACATCCTGTGTCTGATTCTGATTCTTATCTCCCACGTTCTTATACTCCTGCTCTCTGAATTTCAAGTACCTGATATTCCAATTCTCCACCAGGTGTTTCTACCTTTACGATATCGCCTGTTTTGGCACCGATCAGTGCACGTCCTACAGGAGATTCATTGGAGATCTTTCCCTTTAAGCTGTTTGCCTCTGTAGAACCTACGATCTTGTAATCAAGCTCCTGATTCATTTCGATATCTAAAATCTTGACCTGACAGCCAACGTTAATCTTGTCGAGATCTACTTCATCTTCTACGATAACTTCGGCATTTTTTAAGATTTTTTCCAGCTCATCAATTCGTGCTTCGATGTCACGCTGCTCATCTTTTGCTGCATCATACTCAGCATTTTCGGATAAGTCACCCTGTGCTCTTGCTTCTTTGATCTTCTGCGCAACTTCCTGACGCTTAACGACCTTTAAATTTTCCAATTCATCTTCGTATTTCTTGAGACCTTCATAGGTTAAGATATTTTTCTTTGCTTCCACGACTTTCATCCTTTCTTTGCTTTGATACAGCGGGCATCTGCCGCCACTTTAACTTAGACATTATAGCCCACTCAAAAAGGTACTGTCAAGGTACTTTCGCAAGGTTTTACAGTGCATTCCGCACTCCTGCATCCCTCGGATTTTCCTTTTTGCACAGGAAGAATGTGCGGCAATATATACTGCTCCGGAAAATGCCACCGGAATCTCGCCGTTTTCGTCCAGAATGACCAGTTGTTCCCCTCTTCCTGCATCACCAGACTCATACTGTTGTATGGCTGCCAGATACAGAGGCAGCTTCCCATAGCCGCTGCAGCTTCCCACAAGTCCCGTTTCCTCATAGATCTCCTCCAGCATGTCTTCTGCCCTGTCCGTTCCGTATGCAGGAGCAAAAAAGACAAGTTCTCGCAGACAGAGTGCATGCTCCGCCAGAAACTGCGGCAGTTCATGATCCGTTTCCTCCGAAAGCAGGCAGAAAAGTGTGATCTGTCCCTGCTCCTCAAACAGTTTTCGCAGCATCGCCCTGCCAAAGGCAAGATAAAGTTTGCCGGGAAAATCCCACTTAAGCAGGTCTTCTCCCGGCAATCTCTTTTCCAGTGCTTCACTGGCTACTTTGTGCATGGGATCCAGAAAATCCACACACGCCGCTTGCGGTATTTCTTCTTTTTTATTTTTTTCAAATTTTCTTTTCCACAGATGGCGCAGCAATGTATGCAGGATCCGGTTGCTTTTCTTCTCCGCTTTTTTATGCCTGATCGTCCTGTCCGTCAGATGCTGCAGCAATTTTTCTTCCTTTATCCACACGCCCCAGATGCGGTAGTCTTCGATATCCACATAAGAAGGTGCTTTCTCCGGTTTTTCCCCCGTCAGGTAATAAAAATAGTCGTCCATATCACAGCTTATGCCGGAGAGAAAAGCTGTATGACTCTTTCACGCAGTTCTTCCATGCTTTCGATCTCGTTGATCTCGCCCCGCAGTCTGGCAGAATTTTTGAGTCCCGCCGAATACCATGCGATATGCTTACGCATTTCACGCACTGCGGTATATTCTCCTTTGTACTTGACCTGCAGGTCCGCATGTCTGAGTATTGTATCTCTGATCAGTGTTAGCGACGGCTTATCCGGCTGTTTCCCTGTTTCCAGAAAAGACGCGATCTGTCCGAAAATAAACGGATTTCCCCGCGCCGCACGCCCGATCATAATACCGTCACAGCCTGTCTGTTTCAACATCGTAGCCGCCGAAGCGCAGTCTGTGATATCACCGTTTCCGATGACCGGAACAGAAACTGCCTCTTTGACCTGTCTGATGATCTCCCAGTCTGCCTTGCCCGCATAATACTGCTCTCTGGTCCGTCCATGCACAGCGATCGCGGAAACGCCGCTGGCTTCTGCGATCTTTGCGATCTCTACCGCGTTGACATGTGCATCATCAAAGCCCTTGCGGATCTTGACCGTTACCGGCTTTTGAATCGCCTTTACGGTTTTGGTCAGGATCTCTTCCACCAGCTTCGGATTTTTCATCAGTGCGGAGCCTTCTCCGTTATTGACTACCTTTGGCACCGGACAGCCCATATTGATGTCCAGAATATCAAACGGCTTTTCCTCGATCTTTTTCGCCATTTCACTGATAATATCAGGATCTGAGCCAAACAACTGCAGCGAAACCGGCTTTTCCTCCGGATGGATCTCCATCAGCAGCTCTGTATTTTTATTGTTATAATAGATCGCCTTTGCCGATACCATCTCCATACAGAGAAGTCCTGCCCCGTACTCTTTGCAGAGCAAACGAAATGGCAGGTCTGTTACACCTGCCATCGGAGCCAGTACAACCGGATTTTCAAGGCTGACATTTCCTATTTTCAGCTTTTTATTCATGCTTCTTTTCCTGTCTGTTTTTCTGGTAAATGATCCGCAGTCCGTCCAGTGTCAGCGTCGAATCATAATAATCAATCAGCGCAGTTTCTTTGGAAATCGCTCTTCCCAGACCGCCTGTTGCAACAACCTTCATATTATCACAGCCCGTTTCCTTTTTCATCTGGCGGATGATATATTCCGTCTGTCCGATCTGTCCGTACATGATACCTGCCTGCATGCTCGTTACCGTATCGCCCGCTAAAATACTGTCCGGTTTTTTGATCTCAAATGCCGGCAGTTTTGCTGCATTTTCAGAAAGTGCCGCAGCGGAAATACGGATTCCGGGCGCAGTTACCCCTGCCATCAAACAGCCATCCTCCGATACATAATCGTAAGTTGTCGCCGTACCGAAATCCAGCACCAGGATCGGTCCGCCGTATTTCTCATAGGCAGCGACCGCATCTACCACACGGTCTGCACCAAGCTCCCGCGGATTCTTCGTCTTTACCTGGATCCCTGATTTTGTCCCCGGTCCGACTACGATCGGATTCGTTCCGATATAACGGATCATGGCACTTGTCAGCGAATGCATCACGTTTGGTACAACACTTGCCACAATGCTGCCTTCAATATCAGTCCGCTTTACCCCGTTCATATGCAGCAGATCACGGATCACGATCCCGTATTCATCCGAGGTACGCTGTACCTTTGTCGTCATACGGAATGTTGTCACAAGTTTTTCTTCTTCATATGCGCCAAACGTAATATTTGTGTTTCCCACATCCAGTACTAATATCATCTTACGTTTCATCCTCCAGTGTAATATCTTCTTTCAGTACAAATACTCTGTAGAAAAGCTGCAGCTCCTCAAACAGCGTCTGTCTGTGCCTGCGGATCTCACTCACCAGCAGTCCTGCTGTGATATCATCATATAAAATATCCTCTTCCGCAGCCTCTGTCTCCATGGAAATGCTGCCATCCGGTTCAAACACGATCAGGAAAACGCCACCTGCTTCTTCTGTAAACAACACACAGATGATATGCAATTCTTCCTTAACCGATTCCGGTACGGAATCAAACAGTGGATTGAAATAGTATTTTTTTTCGTATGCATTGGAACCGCACAGAACAATTCTGCCGTCTGCCATACGGTCTTTCATTTGCAGATCAGACATAGCCATATATTCCTCTTACGGAAACTTCACCGGCATATACCTCCGTCACGCTTCCGTCTTCCTTTTTTACTAAAAGCTCACCGCTCTTGTTGATACCAAGCGCTGTTCCCGAAAACTCACCCTTCGGATCCAGAACACGTACCTGCGCATTCCGGTTCACCAGTCTGTCATTGTATTCTTCCAGAATGGCGGAAAGATCGCCAGCCTGTATAAACTTCTCATAATAGTTTTCAAAATATGACATCACCGCAGCGATCACAGATGCCCTCTGCACAGGATGTCCCATTTCAATACAGAGAGAGGTTGCTGTTTTTGCAATCTCCTCCGGGAACTCTGTCTGATTGACATTAATACCGACACCAATGATCACATGATTGATGTAATCCAGCTCCGCACTCATTTCCGTCAGAATGCCACAGATCTTTTTCTGATGCAATACAACATCGTTCGGCCACTTGATCCCTGTTTCCTGTCCTGTCACCTCTGCAATACCGTCACAGACCGCAAGTGCCATGACAAGTGTCAGCATGGAAGCCTTATTCGGTGAGATCTCCGGTTTTAGGCCAAGAGACATAAAAATGGCATGTCCGCTTGGAGATTCCCAGCTTCTGCCTCTGCGTCCTTTGCCTGCACGCTGCATATCCGCCACCACAAGTGTACCCTGCACACCCTCTTCTTCCATATACCGCTTGCAGTCCGTATTGGTCGAATCCGTCACATCATAGTAATAAAGCTTTCTTGCCATATAGTCTGTGGTCAGTCTGCTCTCTATTTCACTGACAGAAAGGATATCCGGTGTCTGCAGAAGATGATAGCCTTTATTCGGAACCGCTTCGATCTGATAGCCTTCCTCCTTCAACTGGTTCATCACCTTCCAGACTGCTGTCCGGGAAACACCAAGTGTTTCACAGATCTGCTGTCCGGACAGATATCCGTCCTGTTCTCTGAGTAATTTTAATATTTCCGTTTTCATTATCCTGTCCTTATGCGCCAAGTGTTGCTGCCATCACGGCCTTGATCGTATGCATACGGTTTTCTGCTTCGTCAAATACAACAGACTGCTCTGATTCAAACACTTCATCCGTTACTTCCATTTCAGTTACGCCGAACTGCTCGCCTTTTTCTTTTCCGATCTTCGTCTTCAGGTCATGGAATGCAGGCAGACAATGCATAAAAATGGCTCCTTCAGCCGCATTGTCCATCAGCTTTTTGTTGACCTGATAAGGGGAAAGATCTCTGATCCTTTCTGCCCAGACTGCATCAGGTTCTCCCATGGAAACCCATACATCTGTGTAAATAACATCTGCGTCCTTTGTACCTTCCATCGGATCTTCCGTAAAGGTCAGCTTTGCACCTGTTTCTTTTGCGATCTCTTCACAGGTTTTGATCAGTTCCTGATCCGGGAAGTAAGCCTTTGGTGCGCAGGCTCTGAAATCCATACCAAGCTTTGCGCAGGTTACCATCCAGGAATTTCCCATATTATAACGGGCATCTCCCATATATGCAAGTTTTACGCCTTTGATCCTGCCCAGTTTTTCACGGATCGTCAGAATATCTGCCAGCATCTGGGTCGGATGGAATTCATTTGTCAGTCCGTTCCAGACAGGCACTTTGGAATACTGTGCAAGTTCTTCCACGATAGACTGGTCAAATCCTCTGTACTCGATACCGTCATACATGCCTGCAAGCACTCTTGCGGTATCTGCAATACTCTCTTTTTTACCGATCTGGGAACCTGTCGGGTCCAGATAAGTCGTTCCCATACCAAGATCATGCGCTGCCACTTCAAAAGAGCAGCGTGTTCTGGTGGATGTCTTTTCAAAGATCAGTGCTACATTTTTACCATGCAGGCTGTCATGCAGTTTTCCCTTTTTCTTCATTTCCTTGTATTCTGCTGCCAGATCGACCAGATACAGGATCTCCTCCGGTGTATAATCAAGCAGTTTCAAAAAATCGCGTCCTTTTAAATCTATCTTACTCATATGCTGTCCTTTCCTATCTGTTTCTGTCTGTAAATATATTTCCGGCTGCTATTTAGCACCATATTCCCGAATAAAGGGATCACTTCTTACGAAGCCATCCCTTTACCTGTTTCCTACAGTTTTATTTTAAACTTCTTACTTTGAAATTACTTCTTTAAAAGTGGTTGCCAGTGATGCAACCCCCTGCAGGTCGGAAGGGATAATGATCTTTGTGGATTCTCCCTCAGCAACCTTTTCCAGTGCCTCCAGACTCTTGATCTGCAGAACCTTTTCATCTGCGCCTGCTTCACGGATCATGCGGATACCGTCTGCATTTGCCTGCTGTACCTTTAAGATTGCAGCAGCTTCACCTTCTGCCTCGCGGATCATCTTTTCCTTCTGTGCTTCCGCACGCAGGATAGCAGACTGCTTTTCAGCCTCTGCTTCCAGAATTGCAGATTCTTTCTTACCTTCTGCAACAAGGATCGTAGACTTCTTCTCACCTTCCGCACGCAGGATGGATTCACGTCTTTCACGCTCTGCCTTCATCTGCTTCTCCATTGCATCCTGAATTGCTGCAGGTGGGATGATGTTTTTCAGCTCTACACGGTTTACTTTGATACCCCATGGGTCAGTTGCAATATCCAGTGTTGTGCTCATCTTTGTATTGATGATCTCTCTGGATGTCAGTGTCTGGTCAAGTTCCATATCACCGATGATGTTACGAAGTGTTGTAGCTGTCAGGTTTTCGATTGCCATGATCGGATTCTCAACACCGTATGCAAACAGCTTCGGATCTGTGATCTGGTAAAATACAACAGTATCGATTCGCATGGTAACGTTATCTTTTGTGATAACCGGCTGTGGTGCGAAATCCACTACCTGCTCTTTTAATACAACTCTTTTGGCGATCTTATCAATAAAAGGCGTCTTAAAATGAAGTCCTACAGACCATGTTCCCTGATAAGCGCCCAGACGCTCCACTACATAAGCCTGTGCCTGCGGTACGATCTTAATACAACTTGCAAGTACCCAGATCACGATTACAAGTAAAACAAGTGCGGTAATAAGTGTTCCCATTTTTAATCCTCTTTTCTTTCTTCAACAATTAGTTTTACGCCGTCGATCGCCTTTACGATCACAACGCTTCCTACCGGAATTTTCACTCCGTTTTTCTCCGTCCTTGCAGTCCATTCTTTTCCCTGCAATGTCACACGACCGATCTGTTCCAGATTGTCGATCTCACCAACAACGATCGCTTCCTGTCCGATCAGGCTTTCAATATTGGTCCTGACTCTGTCTTTATTGAAATATTTGACTGCGATCGGTCTGGTAAATAACAGCAGTATGAAAGATACCAGAATGAAGCTGACGACCTGCACCGGAAACGGTACGGAAAACATAGCCAGAATAGCTGCAATAAGCGCGCCGCCTGCAAACCAGATTGTTGTCAGTCCCATCGTTGCAATTTCAATCACGATGCATACTACAAGTACTGCCAGCCAGAATAATGACTGTGACGTAGAAAGTAATCCCAATAATGTCATCTGCTTCTCCTTTCCCCTTTTGACTTCTGTTTACAGGCTCTGCCTGTATAAAGGAATCATACTATACTTTGCCTGTTTATTCAAGCAATTTACCCCGTATTTACATTTCATTTACCGGGCAATAAACAATACACCGAGCGTTCCCGGCCCACAATGGCTGGAAACAACGCCTCCTGCTCTTGTCTCCAGTACTTCTTCAAAAACACCCAGCCCTTCCAGATAACTTCTTGTCTCCTCGACAATGGCTCTGTCGCAGCCGGAATGTGTGATAAAAACCCGCTCCGGTCTTGCGAGGCGCAGTTCATCCTCCATATCCGTCACATAAGCACGCACTACAGACGCCAGCTTTCCTCTGTATTTTTTTGCCACACCCATGGCGCCGTCTTTTACCAGAATCTTTGGATGCAGTTTCAGCACACTGCCTGCCAGAGTTGCCACACCACTGCATCTGCCTCCTCTGTGGAGATAGGTCAGCGTATCCACCACAAAGCTGGCTCTGACACGTGGACGCAGATCATAGATCCGTTCCGTGATCTCCACGGCAGTTTTGCCTTCCTGTGCCATCTGTGCTGCCTCCACCACCAGAAGCCCGATCCCGGTGGACAGATTTTCCGAATCGATCACCGTCACCAGACCATCCGCATGCAGTTCTTCCACTGCAAGCCGCATCACATTTCCCGAGGTGGACATGCTGTCCGAGATGGAAAAACAGATCACTTCTCTTTCCGCCTCCACAAACGGCCGGATCAGTGCAATTGCCTGCTCAAGCCCCGGTGCTGAAGTTTTCGGCGTTGTCTTATGTGCATCGGACCATGCAAAGATCTCTTCCGGTGTAATGGTCTTTCCGTCCTCATATTCTTCCTCTCCTAACAAAATATGCAAAGGCAGGATGGATATATCATACTTTTGGATCAGTTCTTCTGAAAGGTCACATGTACTGTCTGCAATTATTTTTACCATTTCACTTTCCTTCTTTTCATTTCTTTGCGCTCATTATACTCATAAAATGCCCATCTAGCAAGTATACCACTCTAAAACACAGAGACGAAACATAAAAAAGCCGTTACTCCAGAGCAATGCCTGCATCTGAAATAACAGCTTTTATCAATTTCTATATTTACCAAAATACGTGATTACCGATCACAACACCTGCCTGACCACTGCTGGCTGCCTTAAAATGAGTTGCACCGCCCACATTGGTCGCACCGTTGATCGCTGCCTGTGCTGCTTCTACGCAGGAAGCACTTGGTCCGTTTGCGATCACTGCTGCCACTTTACCGTTCGTTGCAGGTGGAAACTGTGATGGTGCATTGACAACGCCGCTTACCGAACCCGGATAAGAGCCGCTTCTGACACGGTTCATAACAACTGCACCGACTGCCAGCTTTCCTTCATAGGATTCTCTGCCCGCTTCACACTGGATCAGTGCTGCGAGTAATGTCACATCGGATGTCTCACAGCTGACTGCGCCACGATTCTCACTCAGTTTCTTTTTTTCTTCTTCTTTCTTTTCTGCTTCGATCTGCTCGTTTGTCTTTCCTGTTTCTACTGTAAAAGCTACATCCACATAATCCGCACTGACATAGCCCTGTGTATCTTCATCTACCTGTACTGTTACCCAGCCATCTGCTTCTTCTACCGCTGTAACAGATTCTCCAAGTGCAAGTACGGTATAAATGCCTGCTTCTTCATTTGCTTCTTTTCTGACACGAAGTGCATCTGTTTTAACAGTTGCTTTCAGGGATCCAACTTCCTGCTGCATTGCTTCTGCTTCATCGCCGAATAAAAGGAATTCATCCTTCGTCCAGCCTGTCAGCTCACCGCTTGTCAGCTTTGTCCAGCCATCTGCCTGCTCAAGGATCGTACCGCCGCAGTTCTTATACAGCTTACCGGCTACTTCCGCTTCCTCGTTTGGCTCTACTCTGACATTGACCGCATCATTGACATTTGCCATAACCACATCAGAAGATTCCTCTTCTTCCACCGCTTCTTCTATGGCTGCACCTGCATCTACCTCTGTCACTGCTGCCAGCTCCTCTCCATCCTTTTCCAGATAGAGGGCTGCACCTGCCTGCAGATCCGTGTTATCTGTCTTCTGCTCCGCATCTCCATAGGCACCGTTCATTACTGCTGTGGCACCTGCATGAAGTGTTACCTCATCCTGTAAGTTGTCTGCCTGCACCGGTGTCTGTACACCTGTCAGTACGATGGCTGCTGTCATAAGACCCGCCAGACTTCTTTTCAGAATTTCTTTTTTACTAAACATAAAGCCTCCCATGTAAACGCATAGGTTTATTTCTTAACTTTTTTATAAGACTACGTTACATTTCTGTTGCATTTGTTACAAAAATGTTAAATCTTATATGAGAGACTATAACAGATTCTTCACACTTTGTCAAATTTTGGGCGTTCAGACGCCCAATTCACCGCAATATGCTTGCAAAAACAATAAAAGAAATGAAGGAAAGGGCTCCGACAAACCAACCGAATATGGTCTTTTGTCTCTTCTCACCTATGGTAAATAAGTAAGCACATACTATACATATAGTTAGCCACAATGGATAGAATGTTCGATTTCCAGATGCATAAATTGTTGGAGAAAATCCAAGCGCCACTCTGCTTAATAATCCAAAAACAAGTAATGGAATCAGAATGTAAAAACAGGGATCTAATTTTTCCTTATTTTGTATAAGCAACCAAACCGCCAGAAGAAGCGATACCCAAAAAAGTACCATAATAAACAGCGGAACCCATGTTCGTATCTGATCAAAATCTGTAAGATCTGATACCCCATAATATCCCACTTCTTTTGTCTTATATAAATAAGGGAATATACCCGAGAGTATATTATACCCAGGACCATATAGACAGCATAGACCAAATGGAAGCATGCAAACCATTTTCTCCAATCGGTTCTTGCATGCGCCAAATGAAATAACAACCAGCATTCCTGTCATAACAAGCCAAGTTGCATCCCCGCCCAATACCGTTTCCTTCATTGTTGTGGAAAACCCTATATTTATCTTTTGTAAAAAAGATAGCATGCCATATTCCGGGAAAGAATTACCAATCTCTTGCATAATTCTATTTTCTTTTCCCGGAGCAGAAAAAGTAAATACAGCGACCATAATGCTTGTCAAAATTCCTACACAGGTACAGATATTTATCTTTTTTTGAAACGAATCCATCATAAAAAAGAATAGCTGTATTCCCAATAAGATAACCAAATATTGTTCCATATCCGCTGCAAATGTTGTTAACACAATTTCTGCTATTATGAATCCGCATTTTGATTTTCCCGTTTCCAATCTAGGGTATCGGATACAAACAATAAGTGCGTACAACATAAAAACAGCCGGCCAAATATAATAAAGTGATGTGATTGTAAATCCGCAATCGTAAAAAGAGACATAGGGAAAAAGCAAAAGCAAGAAGCCTACAAACCATTGTGTATTTGTTTCATGATTATCAATCAGCAATAATATTCCAAACATTTCCAGTAAAATCATAGCTGTATTCATAAGTTTGAAAAGCATTAGTGGATAATGATGGGTAAATGCTCCCAACATATCCCACAGTATTCTGCTTGACCACGTCATATAATATTTCTTTGCAATTTGTGGCAGACTCATCTGATCGAGCAAATCAGCATAAAGAAATTCATCTCCTGTCCAAGCCTGCATCAAAAGCTGAAGCATAAGCCATACAAAAGCAATTAATAATAATGGATAGTATGCTACTATACCTTGTTTTAATTTATTGTTCGTTTTTTTTATCCAATTCAATTTTCAATCCTCTGCAGTTCCCATATAACTTCCTGTATGTATGACATACGAATTTTCATTGTTTATTGTTATCAGATAGCAGATTTCAGAGTCTGTGAAAGTTTTTCTGTAAATAGGATTTTAAGGTCTTCTATGATAAAATATAAAATCATAGGAGGCCTTATTTTATGGCAAGACAAAAGAAACCAGTACACAAAGTACAAATGA
>NZ_JAHLPN010000018.1 GCF_018917935.1 Kineothrix sp. MSJ-39
TTTTTATACCCAAAGATGCAGACCTGTTCAAAAATAGAAAAAATCATACAAAGAAACGCCAAAACCGACATTTGCCGGAGTTGGCGTTTCTTTGTTAGGGACTTATTTTACAGCCCCTTTTTTGTCATATATGAAAATCCTTCCTCGGATGCTTGGTGGCCAGAATGTTTCGCTGCTTCGCGACAGCAACGTGCGTGTAGATCTGGGTGACGTTGATGGAACTGTGTCCCAGCATTTCCTGAATGTATCGAATGTCAACGTCGGCCTCTAATAAGCTGGTGGCAAAGGTATGGCGAAACATATGTGGCGTGATATGCAGGTCGATAGCGGCAAGAGAGGAGTATTTGGTGATCATTCTGCGGACGGACTGATCGGACAAAGCTCTTCCCGCCTGGTTGGCAAAAAAATGATGACAGCCTTCGATTTCTGTATGAAAGTCATGTCTGTATTCTGATAAAATATGGATGACTTCATCGCTTCCAATCTGAATGCGCCTTTCTTTGTCACCTTTTCCGTAAATAAGAATCGTTCCGTCGTATAAGTTGACATCATGACTTTTTAAGGTGCATAATTCGGAAATCCGCATACCCGTTGCAAACAAAAGCTCTGCAACAGCAGCATCTCTCAAGGCATTTCTTTTCTGGTAGAGTGTTGTTGCAGTTTTGCGCTGCTTGTAAATAGTGGTTAAGAATGTTTCAACGACCGGTAGAGGAATGGTTTTGGGTAATATGGCCGGTTCACGAAAACGGATCTGTAATTTGTTAAAGGGATTACGGATGAGAATGTCTTTGTATTCAAGGTAATGAAAAAAGGCTTTCACAGAGGCTATTTTCCGTTTGACGGTTTTAGGCTTGTATTGCTTATGCAGTGCTGCAATATAGGCTTCAAGAGCTGCAGAGCTGAGCGCGGGAAGCTCCACGGGAGGAGTCTGTTCTGAAAACTGCCGCAGATCGATCCTATATGCTTTCAGGGTCTTTTCATCCAGACGTTTCTGTGAGCTGCAATATGCCAGATAATTTTCGATAAGTGTTTGTGTCGTATCCATAATGTTCTCCTTTGGTATAAATTTAGATACCGAAGATTATAGCGTACATAGATTCAATACACGGAAAATTCAGACGAAAAAATACCGCCCAAAGTGACAAAAGAACTTAAAAAATACGAAGTTCAAAAAAAATGTATTTTGCTGTTGACACAGACGCTTTAAAATGATATTATACTAATCGCGGCAAACAAAACGCATGCGGAAGTGTCGGAACTGGCAGACGAGCAAGACTAAGGATCTTGTGATCATTGCGATCGTGTGGGTTCAAGTCCCATCTTCCGCATTATATAATTATCAGAGCATGCTCTTGAATCTCAGGATTCAAGAGCTTTTTTCATAGAAAATTACGTCCTATGAATTAAGGGATGCATGATGCAGGTGTTGGAAGTTTGATTGCATAGCCATATCATGATATAATTTGAAGAATGAAGTAAAAGAGAGTACGCATATGAAAGAAAATACTGTAAACAGCAGAGATTTGGAAAAGGCATTGGCAGAGGCAACGCGAAATAAAGAACAGCTTGAGCAGAGAATTGTTTCATTACATAATATTCATGCGGCGCTATCTTCAGGTGCATGGAATCTTCTGTATGATAAGGAAGGAAATCTTGTCGCAGTGAACTGGTCAGATACATTGCGGCAGATGCTGGGATTTTCATCAACGGAGGATTTTCCCAATACATTTGAAACATGGTCGGACAGACTGCATCCGGAAGACAAAGAAAATGCATTGGGAGAATATGAAAGCGTGCTTGCAGATAAGACGGGCAGGAAGGTTTACGATGTGGAATACAGGCTTATGTCTAAGAGTGGAGAGTACCACTGGTTCCGCTCTACCGGTTATTTGTCAAGAAGAGCGGATGGCTCACCCCAGTCTTTTGACGGTATTTTTATCAACCACGATGAAAGACATACAATCGATGAGAAGCTGCAGCGTACACTGAAAGAGGCGCAGGATGTCCGGGATGAACTGCTGCTGGATCATGAGATCATATCGGCTGTCAGTAAACTCTATTTTTCTATTTATCGAATAGACCTTGAGAAGGATTTTTATGAAGAAATATCCAGTGACCGGTCTGTACACCGGCTTACAGGGCACGAAGGGAAAGCACAGAAGAAGATGTATGAGCTGTGTGATTCTATTGTATCGGAGAAGTACAGAGAGGCAGTACGTCATTTCTTTAATCTGTCTACCGTTGCAGAGCGGTTAAGGAATACAGATACGGTAGAGATGGAGTATTTATCAACAGATGGGAACTGGCATCAGGCAAGATTTATAGAGAAAAAGCGAAATGAAGATGGCAGGGTTACGCATATTTTGTATGTTACCCGTATTGTCAGTCAGGAAAAGCAAAAGGAACTGGAAAAGCAAAGGCTGGAAGTTGCCTATAAAGTTGCGGAAAGCGCAAATGAGGCGAAAACCACATTTCTGCTGAATATGTCACATGATATCAGAACGCCTATGAATGCGATTATCGGATATTCGCAGTTAATGCGGAAAAAGCTGACGGATCCTGATCTTATTCATTACCAGGAAATGATAGAGGAGTCGGGGAATATACTGCTGTCTATTATCAATAATGTGCTCGATATGGCAAGGATTGAAAGTGGAAAGATGGAACTGGACGAAAACTATGATGCGGTGGGGTCTATTGTTTCCAAAATATGTCAGGTTTATCAGGAAGAGGCAGAGAAGAAGGGAATTCACATTATTTATCAGGAGAATATCCCCAATCTGCATGTACTGTGTGATATTACGAAGATAGAAGAAATCTTTACGAATCTGATCAGTAACTCTATCAAGTATACGCTTTCAGGTGGAAGAATTGATGTGAGTATAGAGGAAGTACCCTGTGAAAAAAAGGGGTATGTAGCCATTAAGACAACAGTCCGGGATACAGGGATCGGAATGAGTAAGGATTTTATACCGCGTATTTTTGAACCGTTTGAGCGGGAAAGGAATACGACAGCGGGAAAGGTTGCGGGCACAGGACTTGGTCTGCCGATTGTAAAGAAGCTGGTAGAACTTATGGAGGGAACGATTGAAGTGGAGAGTGAACTCGGTAAGGGCAGCAAATTTACTGTTATTATTCCGCATAAACTTGTAGACAGTAAGCTGTATGAAAAGAATGAGCCGGCTCCTGCAGGAGATTTCAGGCGTGTATTTGAGGGGAAACAGATTCTGTTAGCGGAGGATAACGATCTGAACGCGGAAATCGCAACAGTTATTCTGGAGGATATGGGATTCGTAGTAGACCGGGCAGAAGATGGAATCATATGTGTGAATAAAATGGAGCAGCAGAAAGCGGGCACATATGATATCATTTTAATGGATATTCAAATGCCAAATATGGATGGGTATAAGGCTACGCAGATGATAAGACAGCTCCCGGACAGTAAAAAGGCTTCTATACCAATCGTTGCAATGACCGCAAATGCTTTTGAAGAAGACCGGAAAAGGGCATTTGAAATGGGAATGAACGGACATATCGCAAAGCCGATAGATATTGAAAATATCAGAAGTACACTGGCACCGCTGTTAACGACACAAAAAAGATGAAAAAGCCTTGCATTATTTCAAAAAAAGTCCGATACTATAAATAGGAAAAGTGTTTTTCTTCAAAGGAGTGAAGCATATGAGTATTCGAATCACAGGAAGAACAGATTACAGCGCATTATTTTCTTCCCTGAACGGTGGAAAATCTACGGGAATCGGCGGCGGAAGTTATTCGCTTGCTGATTACGCCAGCATAAAGAATGGCAGCTATGGCAAGCTGATGAAGGCATATTATACAAAGGCAGCCTCATCGGACACGGCAACTGCCGCGAAGAAGACAAACAGCAAGACAGCTACAGCAGATACAACATCTGAAAATGCATCTCTGCAGAAGAGTGCCAATGCACTTGTGAAATCTGCCGAAAGCTTATTGAAAACCGGTAAGGACTCCGTTTTCAAGGAGAAGGATATCACGACAAAGGATGAGAACGGTGTTGAAAAGACGACAAAGGGCTATGATACGGATGCAATTTATAAAGCGGTATCCGCATTTGCAAATGACTATAACAGCGTTCTGAGTGCAGCAGCAAAGTCAAAGAACAGCAGTGTTGTTTCAACAGCTTCCAATATGGTGCAGCAGACAGTTGCAAATGAAAAGATGCTTTCTAAGATCGGTATCACGATCGGAGAGGACAATAAGCTCTCTGTAGATGAAAAGAAATTGAAAGCAGCAGATATGACAACGGTGAAGAGCATGATGAACGGAAACGGCTCTTTTGCTTACGGCGTACAGACAAAGGCATCCTTTATCAGTATGTATGCAAAGAATGACCAGAATAAAGCCAGTGGTGTATATGGTTCTTCAGCAACTTATACCGCATCTCTATTCTCAAATGGAGACATCTGGAACAGCTTTATTTAAAAAATTGTTCGAAAAAATAAAAAATTTTAAAATAGGCATTGACAGAAGCCCTAAAAGAAGATACAATACATCTTGCGCGCAGGAGTGGCGGAATTGGCAGACGCGCAGGCTTCAGGTGCCTGTGGTAGCAATATCGTGTGGGTTCAAGTCCCATCTCCTGCATACCAAACCTCAGCAGAATCTGCTGAGGTTTTCTTTTTTTCTATATGTGATAGGAAATTCTGATCACACATAGATGCGCCGCAAGGATGCGCACTTGTGCGAAGAAGAGATGGAAATCACAAAATTCACATAAGAAAAAAGGAATCCTGCGAAATGTGCAGAAAAATATAAATAGGGAGCCGTCAAGTGTCTTTGGAGGAAGAGAATCTATATGACAATCAGAGAGAATCTGGAACAAATGGAATGTACCAACCTGAGTCCGTATGCCTGCCTGAGTAAAAATTCAAAGGGCAGGGATCGGGAGGAAAAGCAATGCGATATCCGCCCTGTTTTCCAAAGGGACAGAGACAGAATTCTGCATTCCAAGTCGTTCAGGCGTTTGAAGGACAAAACACAGGTATTCCTGACGCCGGAAGGTGATCATTACCGGACACGTATGACGCATACGCTGGAGGTTTCCCAGAATGCGCGTACGATTGCAAAAGCTCTCCGCTTGAATGAAGATCTTGTAGAGGCGATTGCACTTGGGCATGATCTTGGGCATACGCCATTCGGTCATGCAGGGGAGAGGGCACTGAACAGCGTCTGTCCGCTGGGCTTTGTACATAGTGAGCAGAGCGTCCGTACTGTTGAAGTACTGGAAAAGAACGGGCAGGGACTGAACCTGACGTATGAAGTGCGTGATGGGATCCGCAATCACCAGACGAGCTGTATGCCATCGACATTGGAAGGCAAGATCGTCCGTATGTCGGATAAGATCGCATATATCCATCATGATATGGACGATGCGATCCGCGCAGGGATCCTGACGGATGCAGATGTGCCAAAGAGCATCGGCGATGTGATCGGTTATACGCTCGGAGAGCGGCTGGATCACTTTATCCATGATATTGTGACAAACAGCGCGGGCAAGGATGATATTATCATGTCGGAGCCGGTAGCAAATGCGATGAAAGAGCTGCGTGCTTTCATGTTTGAAAATGTTTACCAGAATCCGGTAGCAAAAAGCGAAGAGAGCAAGGCAGAAAATCTCATTATTACCCTGTATGAGTATTATTTGAAAAATATGGATCTGATCCCGCGGGATATGCTGAATTTAATGGACCGCGACGGGACGCCGAAGGAGCAGATCGTTTGTGATTATGTAGGAGCCATGACAGACCGTTTTGCGATCGCAAAATATGAAGAAATTTATATTCCGAAAACGTGGCATGGTTAAGTTGGTGATAAAATGTATTATTCTGATGAACTGGTAGAAGAAGTCAGACAACGAAATGATATAGTAGATATTATCTCAGGCTATGTGAATCTGAAGAAAAAGGGCGGTAATTATTTCGGACTTTGTCCGTTCCACAATGAGAAGTCCGCTTCTTTTTCCGTCAGCCCCGGGAAACAGATGTATTACTGCTTCGGCTGCGGGGCAGGCGGTAATGTATTTACCTTTATCATGAATTATGAGAATTACACTTTTGCGGAAGCGATCAAGCTGCTGGCAGACAGGGCAGGGATCGCACTGCCGGAGATCGAGGATTCCAAGGAAGCGAGAGAAAAGGAAAATCGCAGGAAAACACTTCTGCAGATCAATAAGGAAGCTGCGACTTACTTTTATTATCAGCTGCGGGCACCGCAGGGACGTGTGGGGCTGGATTATCTGAAAGGCAGACAGCTCAGTGATGAGACGATGAACCGGTTCGGACTGGGCTATTCGAATAAGACAAGCAGTGATCTTTGCCAGTATCTGCGCCACAAGGGTTATCCGGATGAACTGATCCGGGAGTCTGGCGTTGCGGTATTCAATGAAAAATATGGCATGAGCGATAAGTTCTGGAACCGTGTGATGTTTCCAATTCAGGATGTCAACCATCGAGTGATCGGCTTTGGTGGCAGGGTAATGGGAGAAGGCGAGCCCAAGTATTTAAACTCCCCGGAGACACCGGTATTTGACAAAAGCCGGAATCTGTACGGATTGAATTTTGCCAGGACGGCAAGACAGGATAATATCATTCTGTGTGAAGGCTATATGGATGTCATTGCCATGCACCAGGCTGGCTTTACGCAGGCGGTCGCATCGCTTGGAACGGCGTTTACAAGCGGACAGGCAAATCTGCTCAGGCGCTATACGGAGAATGTCATTTTGTCATATGACAGTGACGGAGCAGGTGTGAAAGCAGCACTGCGTGCGATCGGTATTTTAAAAGAGGCAGGCTTGACCGGTAAGGTACTGAATCTGGAGCCGTATAAAGACCCGGATGAATTTATGAAAAATCTGGGGCGGGAGGAGTTCGCAAAACGTCTATCACAGGCGGAAAACACCTTTTTCTTTGAGCTTAGGATGATGCAGAAGCAATATGATCTTTCTGACCCGGAAGCAAAGACGAAGTTTTACAATGAAATTGCAAAGAAGCTGTGTGGCTTTTCCGAAGAAGTGGAAAGAGAAAATTACACGGAGGCTGTGGCAGAGAAGTACAATATCAGCATGGAAAGCCTGAAAAAGCTTGTAACAGGCTATGCGGCAAAAATGGGCATGGCGGCTGAGGTTATACGGCCGAAACAGCCCGTGCAGCAGAAAAATACGCCGAAAGAGCAACAGGAGAATGTACAGAAGCTGCTTCTGACATGGCTGGTTGAAGAACCGCATCTATACAAAAAGATCAAAAAATATATCACGCCGCTTTCTTTTACGAATGAATTGTACAGGCAGGTTGCGCAGGAGCTGTTCCCGAAGCTGGAAGAAGGAAAACCGAATCCGGCAGCGATCATCAGCCGGTTTTCACAGGAAGAAGAGCAGCGCGAGGCGGCATCTTTATTTAATACAAAGCTGCCTTATATGCAGCAGGATATGGAATCGCAGTCACAGGTGCAGGAAAGAGAAAAAGCGTTTCATGATATTGTTGTCAAGGTAAAACGGAATGCCTACGAACAGGATCTGAAAGCATCGGGGTCTGATATGGAGGCACTTTCCCGTGTTATTTCGGGCAGACAGGAGCTGGACGAGCTCGAGAAAACGCATATTTCTTTTGATTAAGGTTAAAATAGATACATAAATGGAAGGATGGAAAAAAGATGGACGAAAACACACAGGCAAGACTGGATGAAAAACTGAAAGAGGTTTTGGCACTTGCCAAGAAAAAGAAAAATGTTCTGGATTATCAGCAGGTAGTGGATTCTTTCGCTGAGCTTTCTTTAGAGGATGATCAGCTTGACAAGATCGTAGAATATCTGGAGCACAACGGCGTGGATGTGCTGCGTATTACCGATGATGATGAGCCGGATGAAGAAATGCTGCTGGCAGAGGAAGAAGAGGTTGATGTTGAGAATATCGATCTTTCTGTCCCGGATGGTGTCAGCATTGAGGATCCTGTCCGTATGTATCTGAAGGAGATCGGTAAGGTACCGCTTCTGAGTGCAGAGGAAGAGATTGAGCTTGCAAAGAAGATGGAAGAAGGCGATGAAGAGGCAAAGAAAAAATTAGCAGAGGCTAACCTTCGTTTGGTTGTCAGCATCGCAAAGCGTTATGTGGGACGTGGTATGCTGTTCCTTGATCTGATCCAGGAAGGTAACCTTGGTCTGATCAAGGCAGTTGAAAAATTCGATTATCGGAAAGGATATAAATTCTCTACGTATGCAACATGGTGGATCCGTCAGGCGATCACAAGAGCCATCGCCGATCAGGCAAGAACGATCCGTATCCCTGTGCATATGGTGGAAACGATCAATAAACTGATCAGAGTCAGCAGACAGCTCTTACAGGAGCTTGGACGCGAACCTACGCCGGAAGAAATTGCAAAGGAAATGAATATGCCGGTAGACCGTGTACGTGAAATCTTAAAGATCTCTCAGGAACCGGTTTCTCTGGAAACACCGATCGGTGAAGAGGAAGATTCCCACCTTGGCGATTTTATTCAGGATGACAATGTGCCAGTACCTGCAGATGCAGCGGCATTTACGCTCCTCAGAGAGCAGCTCAATGAGGTGCTTGACACACTGACAGAGCGTGAGCAGAAGGTACTTAAGCTCCGTTTCGGTCTGGACGACGGACGTGCCAGAACACTGGAAGAGGTTGGGCGTGAGTTCAATGTTACAAGAGAGCGAATCCGTCAGATCGAAGCAAAAGCACTGCGTAAGCTCCGTCATCCGAGCAGAAGCCGTAAGCTGAAGGATTATCTGGATTAATGATGGAAGCAGTAAGTTTATCAAACCGTCTTCAGACGGTAGCGGATATGGTAACAGGCAGGCGGGTAGCGGATATCGGCTGCGATCATGGCTTTGTGTCCATTTATCTGGTGCAGGCGGGAAAAGCAGATCATGTACTGGCTGCTGACGTCAGACCGGGACCTTTGTCGCGGGCACAGCAGCATATCAAAGAGGTACAGCTTACGCCGTACATAGAAACACGGCTTTCGGACGGACTTGCCGGGGTAACACCGGAGGATCGGATCGATACGGTGATCCTGGCGGGTATGGGCGGACGCCTGATGCGGCGGATCTTAGGAGAACTGGACAGACTGCCGGTGCAGGAGCTTGTGCTGCAGCCACAGTCGGAATGGGAAGAACTGAGAGCTTTTCTGTATGAGCAGACATATTTGATCGTAGAAGAGAATATGGTGCTGGAAGAGGGAAAATATTATCCGGTTCTGCGTGCGGTAAGAAAAGAGACGGCAGCAAAAGAGCAGATCGCATTTATCGAAGCATGTGAGAAGCTGCCGGCGGAAAAAAGACAGGTCATGCATGCATTCGGGCCTTATCTGATGCAGGAGAAAAATGAGCAGCTTGTCAGCTATATCCAAAAGGAACAACAGAAATTTGCAAAAATACTGGAAACAATAGAGCAGCATCAGAGCAGTTCTGATGAGGCGGTCAGCAGAAAGAAGATGCTGGATCTGGCAGCAGCCATGCTGGATCTTGCATAAGGAAAACAGGAGGGCATATGCGCTGCGCAGATGTGATACGGAAACTGGAAGAACTGTCTCCGCTTTCTTATGCGGAAAGCTGGGATAATCCCGGACTTTTGGCGGGCAGGACAGATAAGGAGATCAAAAGGATCTACATAGCTGTCGATGCGACCACGGAAGCGATCGCGGAAGCGGTAAGTGCCGGTGCAGATATGCTTCTGACACACCATCCGCTTATTTTTAAGGGCATTAAAAAAGTAAACAGTGAGGATTTTATCGGCAGACGGATCTTAACACTTTTGCAGGCTGATATGTGCTATTATGCCATGCACACCAATTTTGATGTGATGGGAATGGCGGATGCGGCAGCAGATGAACTGAAGCTGCAAAACAGAGAGGTGCTGGATATTACCTTTGAAGATGATATTGCCAAAGAAGGGTTTGGAAGATTGGGGGATCTGCCATATCCGATGACGGTCGATGAATGTGCGGCTTATGTCAAAGAGCGTTTTCATCTGCAGGCGGTAAAGGTATTCGGACAGGGCAGCCAGCAGCTTGTCAGGGCGGCAATTTCGCCGGGCTCCGGCAAGTCCATGATCGCACCTGCGATCGGAAAGGGTGCGGATGTGCTGATCACCGGTGATATCGACCATCACGAAGGAATTGATGCGGTAGAGCAGGGCATGGCGATCATTGATGCAGGACACTATGGACTGGAGAAGATTTTTGTGCCGTATCTGCAGGAATATCTGAAAAGAGAAACAGAAGGTATTGAGATCATAACACAGGGAAAAGCGGATCCGTTCCGTATCCTGTAAGGGAATGGGAGGTAGCAAAATGCTGCATATCAAATATGACGGTAAAGTATATGAATACGCCGAAGGAACGACGTATGAAGAGATCGCAAAGGATTTCCAGAGCAAATATGCTGCAAGGATCGCACTTGTGATCGCAAACGGAAAGATCCGGGAGCTTTTGAAAGCACCCGAGCGTGATACAGAGATTTCCTTTTTGACATATGCGGATGATGCAGGACACAAGTCTTATGTCAGAACCGCAACCATGGTACTGATGCGTGCCATGTATGATATTCTGCCTGAGGTGCATCCGGATCAGATAAAGGTAGAATTTTCAATCGGAAAGGGGTATTATATCAGTGTCAGAGGCGTCAACCTGACAGAAGCAATCGTGGCAAAAGCGGAAGCGCGTATGCGCGAGCTTGTGGAGCTTGCGGAGCCAATCCATAAGCAGGCAATGCCAAAGGATGAAGCAATCGCTATATTTGTGCAGATGCATATGCAGGATAAGGTGAAGCTGTTCCGTTACAGACGGAGTTCTACGATCAATGTTTATAATATGGGCAGCTACTATGATTATTATTATGGCTATATGCTGCCACACGCAGGGTATGTACCGTATTTTTCCCTGCAGGCGTATGAAAGCGGCATGATCTTAAATCTGCCGGATAAGGAAGCACCGGAAGTTGTTTCCCCATTCGAGCCGAGAAAACAGCTTTTCACAACGCTTTCCCAGGCAACGGACTGGGGCATGAAGCTGGGCATCGATACAGTCGGAGATCTGAACGACCAGATCTGTGAAGGCAAGCTGAATGATCTGATCCTGGTGCAGGAAGCACTGCAGGAGCGCAGGATCGGTGAGATCGCAAAGGATATCGCGAGCCGCGATGGTGTGAAGTTTGTGATGATCGCAGGGCCATCTTCCAGCGGAAAGACGACATTTTCACACAGGCTTTCCATTCAGCTCCGCACACTTGGTTTAGTGCCGCATCCGATCGCACTTGACGATTATTTCAAGAACAGATCCGAGACGCCGCGTGATGAGAACGGTGATTATAATTTTGAATGTCTGGAAGCACTGGATGTGGAGCAGTTCAATAAAGATATGAGTGATCTGCTGGCAGGCAAGGAGGTAGAACTTCCGACCTTTAATTTTAAGACCGGAATGCGGGAATACAGAGGTAATGTAAAGAAGCTGGGCAAGGATGATATTCTGGTACTGGAAGGAATCCATGGACTGAATGATGCCATGTCGTATTCTCTGCCAAACAGCAGCAAATATAAGATCTATATCAGCGCACTGACCAGCCTGAATATAGATGAACATAACCGGATCCCGACGACAGACGGCAGACTGATCCGTCGTATGGTCAGGGATGCACGTACCAGAGGCGCATCTGCGAAGAGAACGATCCAGATGTGGCCGAGTGTCAGAAAGGGAGAAGAAGAAAATATTTTCCCGTATCAGGAAAAAGCAGATGCCTTCTTTAACAGTGTGCTGATCTATGAATTGGCAGTACTGAAACAGTTTGCGGAACCGCTTCTGTTTAATATCACGGAGGAGGAACCGGAATATTACGAGGCAAAGAGACTGCTGAAATTCCTCGAATACTTCTTAGGGGTCAGTACGGAGCATCTGCCAAACAACTCCATCGTAAGAGAGTTTGTGGGTGGCAGTTGTTTTCCGGTGTAGTAAGGACGGCAGCACATCGCCGCAGGCGATTTTGGAATGCTGCACATCCCGTAATGGGGATAAAAATATGATTTAATGTGATAAATAAGCAAGTAGGACAAATGATCGCGGCTGCCAGACCGAAAGGCGACAGACGAGGAAAGTCCGGGCTTCACAGGGCAGGATGCCGGATAACGTCCGGTGGAGGCGACTCCAAGGCCAGTGCAACAGAAATATACCGCCGGGATCTCCCGGTAAGGGTGGAAAGGCAGCTTAAGAGACTACCGCCCTGCTGGTAACAGCAGGGGCACATGTAAACCCCATCCGAAGCAAGACCGAGCAGAGAACGATGCAGCGGCCCGTTGCGTTTTCAGGTAGGTTGCTTGAGCCTGCTGGCAACAGCAGGCCTAGATAGATGATCATTCAACGACATAACCCGGCTTACCGTCCTGCTTGCTTTTTTATAAAGTATTTAACAAAGGACAAGAACATGTTATTCAATTCACTGGCGTTTGCCATATTTCTTCCGATTGTCTTTTTTTTATATTGGGCACTTCCAAGTAAATACCGTTCTTTTTTTCTGCTTATTGTCAGCTACTATTTCTACATGAGCTGGAATGTCAAATATGTCGTACTCATTCTGTTTACAACCGTGCTGTCTTATGGCTGTGCAAGGCTGCTTGAAAAATACCCTGCACACAAAAAGCTGTTTTTATGGCTGACGATCGTAGCATGCATGAGTGTTTTGTTTTTCTTCAAATATTACAATTTCTTTGATCTGACGATCGTACGGATCCTCCAAAAATGTGCGATCCCGGTGCAGGCACATACGCTTACCCTTTTGTTACCCGTGGGTATTTCTTTTTATACCTTCCAGACGCTCAGCTATGTGATCGATGTATACCGGGGAGAGGTGGAAGTGGAGCGGAATTTCTTTACCTATGCAGCTTTTATTTCCTTCTTTCCACAACTTGTGGCAGGACCTATTGAGCGAACATCGAATCTTTTGCCGCAGATCAAAGGGGCGCATACCTTCCACCGGGAAGATGCGGTATATGGACTGAAGCTGATGGCATGGGGCTTTTTTAAGAAGCTTGTGATCGCAGATAATCTCGCGGTTTATGTGGATCTGGTTTTTGATACGCCGCAGGATTATCCGGGCTTTGCCATGCTGCTGGCAGCCTTTTTCTTTACAATACAGATTTACTGTGATTTTTCGGGATATTCGGATATTGCGATTGGTACGGCAAAGCTGTTTGATATCAGACTGATGCAGAATTTTAGCAGCCCGTATTTTGCAACCTCTGTGAAGGATTTCTGGAGCAGATGGCATATTTCTTTATCCACCTGGTTCCGGGACTACGTTTATATCCCGCTTGGCGGTAACAGAGTCGGAAAACTGCGGCACTGTGCCAATCTCCTTGTGACATTTCTGGTGAGTGGGCTTTGGCATGGCGCTGCCTTTACCTATATTGTCTGGGGCGGGCTTCATGGCGTGCTGCAGATACTGGAAAACAGCATTCCGCTGTTTCGGGCACATATCAGACGCGCCAAAGAGGGAACGGAGAAGCAGGGCGTTCTGGTGATCAGCAGGCTTGTGACATTTTTCCTGGTGATGCTGGCATGGGTCTTTTTCCGTGCAGGGTCAGTATCACAGGCAGTGTATATCCTGCGGGATATGTGGACTGGCATAGGGCATCCGCTTTCTTACCTGCGGACAGGCTTTGCGGGCCTCGGACTGACACTGCGGACGACACTTGAATTGGTAGTGCCCCTTGTGCTCCTGGCTGTTTATGATGCCTGCAGCCTGCATACAGATCCGATCCGAAAAACGGGGACGTGGAAACCGGTGCTCCGCTGGAGCTTTTATTATGGATTTATGCTTCTCGTGATCCTGCTGGCATCGTTTAATGCACAGGAATTTGTATATTTCCAGTTTTGAGGTAACAAAAACTATGTGGAAAGAAATCGGTAGTATTGTCAAAAAGTTAATATTGCTTTTGTTTCCTTTCTTTCTCCTTCTGCCGCTGTATTGCAGATTCTTCCCGGAAAACTATCTGGATGGGGAATATGCCATGTACAGGCAGCAGCAGGATTATGTGCAGGGCAGAACAGGCATTGCTGCAAAGGTTCTGATCGTCGGTGATTCCCGGACAAAGGCGGGGATGGATCCGTCGCTTCTCTGGGAGGGCAGCTACAATATCGCGCTGGGCGGGACAACGCCGATCGAGGGCTATTATGCACTGAAGGAATATATCGAAACGCATGCAGATGATCTGCCGCAGACGGTTGTGATCGCATATGCGCCAATGCATTATATGGATGTGGATACGTTATGGACAAGATGTATTTATTTTCATACGCTGAGTAGTGCGGACTTTTCTGATCTGGCATCGCGTGCAAAGAGCTTTCAGGATACGGAGCATATTCTGATCGACCACTACAGACTGGAATATCTGCAATATAAATTTTATATGCCAAATAAATATGCCACTGCTTTGAAAAAGGCTGTTTTTTTCGGACGCAGGCAGGAAAATCTACAGAAATATGAGCAGGTGGAAGCAGACAGCGGACATACCTATTACGGAATGGCAGACCATTCGGATGATGTGGACGGAGAAGCCAAGGTCAGTGACTTTAGTGCTTCCGATATCATCACAACCTATCTGACACAGATGTTTCTTTTGTGCAGGGAAAATAACATACAGGTGATCTTAGAGCAGACACCGGTCAATGAGACTTCTTATAAAATCTTTACGCGGGCGTTTAAAGACCATTACCGCAGCTATATGGCGAATCTGGTGCAGGAGTTTCCGGACGTGTTGTTTTACCCGGATTTTTACTGTTATCCGAATGACTGCTTCGGAGATGCGGATCACCTGAACGAAAAAGGTGTGCAGACTTATTGTGGCTATTTAAAGGAAAAATATCCGGACCTTTAAAGCCGGTAAGCGAAAATATAGAAAAAGGGCTTGCAGAATTCTGACATGTGTGCTAGTATGTACTCACATGCTTTAAAGCGTTGAAGCGTAAAAGAGAAAAGAAAGGAAGTAGATTACAATGGCACAGAAGGGAAACTTGATGACAGTTCGTACTGACGTCAAGGTATTAGATGCAACAATCAGAGACGGAGGACTGGTGAACAGCTTTTATTTTACAGATGAGTTTGTAAATGAACTGTATCGTACAAATGTAAAAGCAGGCGTTGACTATATGGAATTCGGCTATAAGGCATCTAAGGATATGTTCGATGTCAATAAATTCGGCAAGTGGAAATTCTGTGATGAAGACGATATCCGCGCGATCGTGGGAGATAACAATTCGGATCTGAAGATTTCCGTTATGGCAGATGTAGGCCGCTGCGATTATAAAAAGGATATCATTGATAAAAAAGACAGCGTGATCGATATGGTACGTGTGGCAACCTATATCAATACAATGCCTGCAGCGATCCATATGATCGAGGATGCAAAGGAAAAAGGATATGAGGTTACCTGTAATATCATGGCGATCTCCAATGCGCAGGAGGCAGATCTGGATACTGCACTGAAGATGCTGGCAGAGACAAATGTAGATGGTGTTTACCTGGTAGACAGCTATGGTTCTCTTTACCCGGAACAGATCCGTGCCCTCTCTGATAAATATGTGGATGCCATGGATGCAGCAGGCAAATATGTCGGAATCCATGCACATAACAACCAGCAGCTTGCTTTCGCCAATACGATCGAATCCATGGCAAGAGGTGTGAGCCTGCTGGATGCGACCATGAGCTCTATGGGACGTGGTGCAGGCAACTGTGCAATGGAATTGTTACTTGGCTTTTTGAAAAACCCGAAATACAATTTATTCCCGGTACTGAAATTTGTGGAAACGCAGATGACAGCACTGAAGGAGCAGGGAGTTGTCTGGGGCTATGATATCCCATACTTCCTGACAGGCAGATTAAATCTGCATCCGTCATCAGCGATCGACTGTATGAAAGCAGGCAGAACGGATTACACAGATTTCTATACAGAACTTCTGGACAGAAGCTGATCCTGCAATAGAAAATGGCAAAAAGAGTGAAGAAGGGTAGCGTATGCTATCCTTCTTTTTTACTGCACAGGAAATTCCTTTGGCATTAAGCGCAGTTCACAGATTTTTTATTTGCGTAATGTCCCTAAACATATTAAAATGGTGATGTTTGGAAATAGAAAAGGAAACGGGAGAAACATGGACAAGGTATATCTGGTTGGCGTGGATACGCAAAATGACAGACAATTTGAACGTTCTATGGCGGAGCTTGCAGAGCTGGCAAATGCCTGCGAGATGGAAGTTGTGGGAAGCTGTGTGCAGCATACGCAGATCAACAAAGCAATTTATGTTGGGCCGGGAAAACTGGAGCAGATCAGAGAAGAAGCGGAAAGCCTGCAGGCAGACCTGCTTTTGTTCAATGATTCGCTGACACCGTCCCAGCTCCGGAATATTCAGGATGATACGGGAATGGCAGTCATGGATCGTACAACGCTGATCCTGGAGATTTTTGCATCCAGGGCAAAATCCAGAGAAGCGATGCTGCAGGTAGAGGTGGCAAGGCTGCAATACCTGCTGCCCCGTCTTGTGGGACTGCATGACGCATTATCCAGACAGGGCGGAACGAGTGGCTCCATGAGCAGCAGAGGCAGCGGCGAGAAGAAACTGGAGCTTGACAGAAGACGGGCACAGAACCGCCTGACAGAGCTGAAACGAGAGCTTGCCGAAATGGAAACGGAACGCCAGACGCAGCAGAAGAAGCGTGCCAGATCTGCGATCCCGCGTGTCGCACTGGTCGGTTATACCAATGCGGGAAAGTCGACGATCATGAACAGCATGGTCATGCGCTATCTGGGCGATGCGGAAAAAACGGTCATGGAAAAGGACATGCTGTTTGCGACACTGGATACAACAGTCCGCAGTATTACACCGAAGGAAAATAAGACTGTGCTCCTGTCCGATACGGTTGGGTTTATCGACAAGCTGCCACATGGTCTTGTCAAGGCATTCCGCTCTACGCTGTCGGAGGCAGCAAGTGCAGATCTGCTATTGCATGTGGTGGATTTTTCGGATCCTGATTACAAAGACCATATTGCCGTGACAAATGAAACACTGGAGGAGATCGGTGCTGCGGATATTCCGGTTCTGATGGTATATAATAAGGTTGACCGGATGGAAGGAGCAAGTTATCCAAGGGTAACTGAATCGGCGGTATATATTTCCGCAAAGGAAGAGGACGGCATCATACTTTTGGCGGATGAAGTGCTGAAACGGGTGTATGCGGGGCATGAGATCTGTCATATGTGCCTGCCTTATGCGAGAGGAGATATCTTCTCTTATTTGAAAGAACAGGCAAATGTACTTTCGGAAAGCTATGAGGCAGATGGCATTTTAGTAACGGTGGAATGTAGTCAGGCAGATAAAGGACGCTTTGCGGAATTTCTGGTTTGACAAGTGTGCTATAATAAGTATAGCGGCATGGGAAATCCCTGTGATTTCCGGTGCAAAAGGTAACTATAGTAAGAAGCAGAATAAAGAAAGGTGAAGAACATGACAAAAATTGATATTGTTTCCGGATTTTTGGGAGCAGGAAAAACAACTTTAATAAAGAAACTGTTAAAAGAGGCACTGCAGGGAGAGCAGGTCGTTCTGATCGAGAATGAATTTGGTGAGATCGGTATTGATGGCGGCTTTTTAAAGGAAGCAGGCGTAGAGATCACAGAGATGAACTCCGGTTGTATCTGCTGCTCTTTGGTTGGTGACTTTGCATCAGCACTGAAGCAGGTACTGGATCAGTATCATCCTGACCGTATCCTGATCGAGCCGTCCGGTGTCGGAAAGCTTTCCGACGTTATGCGTGCGGTAGAAGGTGCAACAGGTGAAGCTGGCGTACATTTAAACAGTGCGGTTGCAGTTGTGGATGCAAAGAAATGCAAGACTTATTTAAAGAACTTTGGTGAATTTTTCGAGAACCAGATCGAGCATGCAGGCACGATCATTTTAAGCCGTACAGGCGAAATGAGTGAGGAAAAGATCAACCAGTGTATCGAACTGATCCGTCAGCATAATGAAAAGGCAGCTATCATTACAACTCCTTGGGATGAACTTGAGGGTACAAAGATCATGGAAGCCATTGAAGGTGCCAAGGATCTGGAAGCAGAGCTTCTGAAAGCTGTTATGGAAGAACATGAGCATGAACATCATCATCACGACCATGACGATGAATGCTGCCATCATGACCACGATCACGAAGAACATGAGCATCATCATGACCATGATCACGAAGAACATGAGCATCATCATGATCATGACCATGATCATGAAGAACATGAGCACCATCATGACCATGATCACGAAGAACATGAGCACCATCATGACCATGATCACGAAGAACATGAACATCATCATGATCATGACGGACACTGCTGCTGCGGACATGACCACGAGCATGGACATCATCATGCAGATGAAGTATTTACAAGCTGGGGCATGGAAACACCGGACAAGTATACAAAGGAAGAATTACAGAATATGCTGGATGCATTAGAGGACAAAGAAAAATATGGCTTTATCCTGCGTGCCAAAGGTATGCTTCCGGCTGAAAACGGCTTTATCCACTTTGATTATGTACCGGGTGAGAGCGAGATCCGTGATGGCAGTGCTGAGTACACAGGTAAGATCTGTGTCATCGGATCAGAACTGAAGGAAGATGCTTTAAAAGAGCTGTTCAGTAAATAAGCAGACAGAAATATGATAAGAAAGAGGAAAGAATTTATGATTCCTGTATATATGATTAACGGATTCCTGGATAGTGGTAAGACAGAGTTTATCCAGTATACGATCGCGCAGCCTTATTTCCAGATGCGTGCCAAAACGCTTCTGATCGTATGTGAGGAAGGCGATATCGAATATGATGCGACGCTTCTGAAAAAGAGCAGGACTGTCATGGAACTGATCGAGGATGAGGAAGATTTTACAGCGCAGAATTTGATCGAGCTGGAGAAAAAGCATAAACCGGCGCGTATCCTGATCGAGTTTAACGGTATGTGGAACAGCAAAAATGTAAAACTGCCTTGGCACTGGAAGCTGGAACAGCAGATCACCTGTATCGACGGCTCTACATTCTCAAGCTATTTTACGAATATGAAATCTCTGCTGGCAGAGCATATCCGCAAATCTGAGCTGATCATTATGAACCGCTGTGACAATATTATTGAGCAGATCCCGACCTACAAGAGAAATATCAAGGCGATCAACCAGAATGCCGAGATCATCTTTGAGGATAAGAACGGCGAAGTAAATGCGACGCTCGAAGAAGATCTGCCGTTTGATGTCAATGCAGATGTGATCGATCTGGATGATACAGGCTATGGAATCTGGTATATTGATGTGCTGGATAATATGCAGCGTTATGTCGGAAAGACGATCTCCTATGTAGGTATGGTGCTGCATCCTGAAAATTTCCCGAAGGGATATTTTGTACCGGGCAGAATGGCAATGACCTGCTGTGCGGAGGATATGGCATTTCTGGGCTATGCCTGCAAGTATGACCAGGCAGATACCTTAAAGCAGAAGGAATGGGTCAAGGTAACGGCAAAGGTAGCCATTGAATACTTTGAAGATTATGGCAAGGAAGGCCCTGTGCTGCATGCCATTTCTGTAGAAAAGACGAAAGCACCGAAGGAAGAAGTAATCAGCTTTGTGTAAGCTGTAAACAACCCAAAACATGACATATTGTACAAAACAAATGCATAATTTCCGTATAATGAGCCAAGCGACATTGGCTCATTATTTTGTTACAATAAATCTAACTGTTGGTATGCAACGAGGGAGGTTTTTGTGAAAAGAGTACGGAGAAAACAACGAAACAGGGTGCTTGCGCTTGTTTTGTCGGTTGCAGTTGTAATGAGCGGAATGACACTGCCCGGTCAAAAGGTATATGCGGCAGACGGTAAGATCGATCTTTCCGCTTATATCGAAATGGCAGGGACATTAGATGCTGTAGATGGTCAAAATGGTAATACACCGGCTGCGGAGCTGCTGGTCAAGCTGCCATGGGATATGGATGAAAAGCAGGAACTGGACGCGCTGGGTGTAAAGCAGCTTGTAGTAGATTTTAAAGTGGATGCTATGACAGCCTATGAGGGTAAAAATGCTGGCTGTATGGCATTTGGTATGAGTAAGGCTTATAGCTGGGAAAATGGAGATTGGATCGATATCGCAGTGGGAAAAAGCGGAACAGTGAAATTTGATCTGGCTTCCATGAAATGGGATGGATACTATGAGATTGGAAAGCTGGGACTGCAGTTTGCCAATCTGGCATCGGGCAGCAGTGTAAGCTATGAAATATCAGATATTTATTTTTCGACAGATGCATCCGGTGGCAGTGGAAGCAGCGGTGGTCAGATAACGACTGACAGAGAAGCTTCCGGGAATGTGGTTGTTACGGTAAATGCGCAGGGACAGCCGAGTAATGACTGGTCAGGGTTTGAACTTTCTGTGGATAATCAGACCGGAAAAAGCATTTGCGACTGGGTGATCACAATGACGGTTTCATCCGGCAGTGCAGCTAAATTCAAATGCTGGAATGCGACCTATACTGCAGACGGCGATACAATCTATCTGTATCCGAATAAAGAAAATTCCAATGCGGTGCTTGGAACAGGAAAAATGTCTGCTAATCCGCCGGGATTTGGATTCAGCAGTACATGGGTAAACGCATCGGATATCACGATCACCAATGTGGCATATAATTATGGAACACAATCGACGATAGATTATTCCAATGGAAATACCAATGATGAGACCGGTGGAAGCGGTAGTAGTGGTGGAGATGCACAGAAAGATACGACGACGGATCTGAATCTGGACATCAGCTACAATTTTGCCAAGCTATTGCAGGAATCGCTTTATTTCTATGATGGAAATATGTGCGGAACAGGTGTGGATGAAAACAGTGCTTTTTCCTGGAGAGGAAATTGCCATACATATGACAGCTATGTGACCTATAATGGAAAGACAGTAGATGTAAGCGGCGGCTATCATGATGCGGGCGATCATGTGAAATTCGGTCTGCCACAGGGATACGCAGCAACCGTTCTGGCACTTGGTTATTATCAGTTTGCAGATGCTTACGATGAGCTGGGACAGACAGCGCATTTTAATACGATCATGGATTACTTCTGTGATTATTTTACACGCTGTACAATCTATAAAGAGGGAACAGATACTGTAGAAGCTTTCTGCTATCAGGTTGGAGACGGAGACAGTGACCATGCAAAGTGGGAAGCACCGGAAGGTCAGACAATAGACAGACCGGCATTTTTCGCAACGACCTCTAATCCCGCGACAGATGAAGTCTCTGTTGCGGTAGCAGCACTTGCATTGCAGGCAGCTAACTACCAGAAACAGGGAGGAGCGGAAGTTCTTGCGAAGAGTAAGGCGTACTTAAAGACAGCAGAGGATTTATTTGCTTTTGCAAAGAATTGCAGTAATAAGCAGGTAGCAACACAGGGGGCAGCTCCTTTTTATTCTTCCAGCAACTGGGAAGATGATTATTGTACGGCTGCGGCTGCTTTATATGCAGCAACAGGTAACGAAAGCTATAAACAGCAGCGAGATGCCTATTACGGAAAGTTAAATACAGGCTGGTGCCTGACATGGGACAATACATGGCCGGTAGCAGCGGTTTTGAAAGAGGATTATACAGCGGTTAGTGCCTTTGCCAGCTATGGCAATAAGAATACAGCACAGGGCTTTAAAATGATCGATGGCTGGGGCTCAGCAAGATATAATGCATCTGCACAGTTTATGGGGCTGATCTATGATCAGGCAAACCAGAAGTTATCCATGGCAGACGGCAATTACAGTAGCTGGGCAACCGGACAGATGAAATATCTGCTTGGGAATAACAAAGCGAAACGTTGTTTTGTAGTCGGCTATAATGAGAATGCGGCAAAATATCCGCATCACCGTGCAGCATCCAGATCGAATGATAAAGGACAAGTGCGAGAAGACCATTATACATTGCTGGGAGCCCTTGTTGGCGGCCCGAGTGATGAAAAGGATACATATGCAGATAATCAGGCAGATTATAACTGTAATGAGGTAGCACTGGATTACAATGCCGGTCTGGTAGGTGCTGCAGCAGGACTGTATCTGCTGCATAAGGGAGAGGAAGCCTATCCGACAGATCTGGCAACAGAGGCGGAGCTGAGAAGCATCGGAGTAGAAAAATACTATGGAACCTCCTCTGGCGAGTCACCGAGTCCGAGTCCGACGCCAAGCCCGAGTCCGGCACCAAGTGAGAAGCCGAGTGAATCACCGAGTGCAACACCGAGTCCGAGCCCGGCGTCAAGCCAGAAGCCGAGTGCAACACCGAGTCCGAGTCCGGCGTCAAGCCAGAAGCCAAGTGAATCACCGAGTGTAACACCGAGCCCGAGTCCGACACCGAGTGAGACGCCAAGCCCGAGTCCGAAACCGAGTGAGACACCAAGTTCAAGTCCGGCACCGAGTGAGACACCAAGCCCAAGCCCGGCACCGAGTGAGACACCGAGTCCAAGTCCGGTACCGAGCGAGACACCAAGCCCGAGTCCGAAACCGAGTGAGACACCAAGTTCAAGTCCGACACCGAGTGAGACACCAAGTTCAAGTCCGACACCGAGCGAGACACCAAGTCCAAGCCCAGCACCGAGTATGACACCAAGTCAGACGCCAAGTGAATCCCCAAGTGAAACGCCGGAAGATGATGTAGATGAAACACCGGATGAGGCTGTGGAGGTCGGAGACAGCATGGATGTCGGCAGTCAGGTTTATGAGATCACGCAGATAGAAGATGGCAAAGTATATGTCACCTTCACGGAGGCAGATGAAGATGCGGAGGATATCACAATTCCGACCACTTTTACGGATGCAACGGGAAGAACCTGCTATGTAAAAGAGATCGCACCGTATGCATTTGCAAACCACAAAAAGCTGAAAAAAGTAAAGATTGCAGAGGGGATCACAAAGATCGGAAAGAAAGCGTTTTATCATTGTACGGCATTAAAGAAGGTAACGCTGCCGGGCAGTCTGGTGACGATCGGAGACAGTGCGTTTGAGGGTGACAGAAGCATTACTGCGATCACGATACCGAAAAATGTCAGGACGATCGGAAAAAAAGCATTTTATAAGTGTAAAAAACTGAAAACCGTAACACTGAAAACAACAAAACTGAAAAAGGTTGGTGCGTCTGCATTTAAAAAGACGAAGAAGGGTATGTTGTTTAAACTGCCCAAGAAGAAAAATACGGCGTACAGAAAACTTCTGAAGAAAAAGTATGACAGTGGTGTGAGATTCAGAAAAATAAAGTAAGAGAAAAAGTGAGGGAAAAAATATGATTGAAAAGCTGAAGAAAAAATACATGGCGAACTGTATTTTTGCAACGATTTTTCTGTGGGTGCTTGCTGCTGTATTTGTGGCGATAACATGGGATGATCTCAATGTGCTTTTCCAAAAAACATTGAAAATTGAAGATTTGAAGGCAGAGGATATACAGAAAAATGTGAAAGTTGAGGGTGACATATACTATTTTATGGATTATTATGCCTATCAGGAAAATGATGAGGGTGATATGACTGCCATGCAGTTTATGATTCCTGTCGGAGAGGCAGAATACATGGGTGTAAACTGCAGTGGTTCCACAATGAACCGTGCGAAAGAAAATATGGATGCTTACTGGGCGTATCTGGATGGAGACGAATCAGCAATGGATAATCTGCAACCGGTAAAGATTTCCGGAACGATCCAGCCGCTATCAGGTGATTATCTGACATACTTTAATGAGTTTGTAGATAGGATTGGTTTACCGGAGGAAAGTGCGGCATTATTCCTGCCTTATGTGATCAATGACGGTGATATCGGTGAGGGAAACATGGTAACCATTATCTTCTTTATATTGCTTGCAGCAGGCGCCCTGATCGGCGGTATTTATATGCTTGTCAGCGGAATGAAGGGCAGGAATGTAAAAGCATTGGAAGAATATTGCGAAAGGAAGGGAAACAAAGAATATATACTTTCACAGATTGAACATTTTTACCAGATGCAGCCGGCGGTGCAGGGAATCCGCATCGGGCAGGATTATTTCATGGCTGTAAAGGGAACAAAGGTATATTTGGCAGAGGCAGATCAGGTATTATGGGTATATGAAAATGTGGTACAGCACAGAACAAACTTTATTCCGACAGGTAAAACCTATTCTGTTGTTGTGAAGCTTTATGATGGAAGAACATTTGACATTCCAATGAGTAAAAAGACAGCTTCGCAGGAGGCATTGCAATATATTGCTGCAAATATGCCATATTTGTTTATTGGCTATGACGAAGACTGGGTAGAACTGTATAATACGGAAAGAGACCGGATGAGCCAGGCCGTCAGAAACAGAAAGCAGGAGTATGAAGTAAATATGACGGATACTGCCGAGGACATGACATCAGCACCGGATACGGAAATGCAAAATTTTTAAAATTCGGTATTGACATTCAAAAAAAATAGTTGTAAAGTAAACACAACTTAAAAAACCAAACATAATGTAAAGAAACCGATGAGAAAGAAGAGTAGTCATTAGGAAGTTTCCCAGAGAGCTGCAGGTGGTGGGATTGCAGCAAATGGAATTTTGATGAATGGGCTTTCGAGGCTGACCTGAATCAAGTAGGAGTCAGCGGGATGCACACCCGTTATCAAGGTGACATGTATGATAGTACATGACAGAGTGGACACATTGTCAATTTGAGTGGTACCGCGATAATACTTAGTTTATTACCGTCTCAAGCATTAGCTTGAGGCGGTTTTCTTTATGTTATGAAAATTCATTTTCTGGGAGGAAATAAGTATGAAAAAGAAAGTAGTAGCAATGATGATGGCAGCAGTAATGGCATGTTCCTTAATGGCATGCGGCAGCACAAATGATGCAGCAGATACAACTGCAAATGAAACAGAAGAAACGGATGCAACAGAAGAGGCAGAAGCAACAGATGCCACTGACGCAGCAACAGACGGCAAACAGTATACGATCGGTATTTCACAGTTCGCTGAGCACGGTTCTCTGGATAACTGCAGAGAAGGCTTCTTACAGGGACTTGCAGATGCAGGTATCGTAGAAGGTGAAAACCTGACAGTCATTTATGACAATGCACAGGCTGATACAGGTACAGCAAGTACGATCGCAGAAAACTATGTATCACAGGGTGTGGATATGATTTGTGGTATCGCAACACCATCTGCAATGGCAGCATATAACTCTTGCATGAATACAGATATCCCGGTTATCTACACAGCAGTTTCCGATCCGGTAGAAGCAGGTCTTGCAAACGAAGATGGTACACCGGTTGGCAACATCACAGGTACATCCGATGCACTGGCAATCAATGCACAGCTTGAAATGATTCGTGAAATGTTACCGGATGCAAAAACGATCGGTATTATTTATACAACAAGTGAAACAAATTCAGTCAGCACGATCGCAAGCTACAAAGAAGCAGCTCCGGATTATGGATTTGAAATTGTAGAATCCGGTATCAATGTAGTTGCAGATGTAGAAATGGCAGCAAAAGATTTAGCAGGAAAGGTTGACTGCATTACCAATTTGACGGATAATACTGTTGTATCTGCTCTGCAGACAGAGCTTGCAGCAGCAAAGGATGCAGGTATTCCGGTATTCGGTTCTGAAGTAGAACAGGTAAAAGCAGGCTGTGTTGCTTCCATGGGTCTTGAGTATGTAGAGCTTGGTAAGCAGACAGGTGCTATGGCTGCAAAGGTATTAAAGGGAGAAGCAAAGGCTTCCGAAATGAACTTTGAAGTCATCAGCGAGCCTAGCCTTTACATCAATACAAAGGCAGCAGCAGATGTGAATCTGACGATCAGTGATGATATGGCAGGTAGAGCATATCAGACATTTGATGAAATTACAGTAGAGTAAGAGGTAAGAAATGAGTTTAGTACTGAGTGTTTTCGAGCAGGGTCTGATCTATGCGATCATGGCGCTCGGACTTTATATCACCTACAAAATTTTGGATTTTCCGGATATGACAGTAGATGGCAGCTTCCCGTTGGGAGCTGCTATTACTGCTATGTTGATCACAAAGGGATGGAATCCGTTTTTGACATTGCCAATTTCTTTTGCAGCCGGTGCGGTTGCAGGTATGTTGACAGGACTGATCCATGTCAAACTCCGTGTGCGGGATCTGTTATCCGGTATTATCATGATGACGGCACTTTATACCGTTAATCTCCGTATTGCGGGCAAGGCAAACCTGCCAATCTACAATATGGAAAATATTTTTGATAACAAACTGGTCAATGCCATTATCCCGGAAAGTCTTTCCCAGTTTAAAACAGTGATTGTGGCATTTGTGATCACAATGATCGTGAAATACATTCTGGACTGGTATTTAAGTACCAAATCCGGTTTTATGCTGCGTGCGGTCGGCGATAATGAGACGATTGTAACGAGCCTTGGCGTGGATAAGGGATGGATCAAGATCCTGGGTCTGGCACTCGGCGACGGCTTTGCGGCGCTCAGTGGTTGTATGTTTGCACAGCAGCAGCGTTACTTTGATGTGACAATGGGAACAGGTACGGTCGTGATCGGTCTTGCTTCTGTTATCATTGGAACAACAGTCTTTAAAAAGGTAACTTTCCTGCGTGTGACCTCCAGTGTTGTCATTGGCTCACTGATCTATAAAGCCTGTGTTGCTGTAGCGATCCGTATGGGTATGCAGTCTACAGATCTGAAACTGATCACAGCAGTCCTGTTCTTATTGATCCTTGTTGTGGGAACAGAGAGAAAGAAGAAGGTGAAGAGTACATGTTAGAGCTGCAGCATATCCATAAATTTTTTAATCCGGGATCTGTCAATGAGATCTGTCTTTTTGATGATTTTAACCTGACGGTAAAGGACGGAGAGTTTGTTTCCGTTGTCGGCAGTAACGGTTCCGGTAAGACTTCCATGCTGAACATTATCTGTGGCAGTATCGATATCGACCACGGACAGATTTTAATAGATGGCAAAGATTATGCAGGCAAAAAGGATTTTGTCAGAAGCCGACAGATCGGTCGTGTATTTCAGGATCCTTCCAAGGGAACCTGCCCACAGATGACGATTCTGGAAAATATGTCGATCGCGGAAAATAAGGGAAAACCGTTCAATTTAACAAGAGGTGTCAATAAGGCACATATCGATTATTACCGTGAAATGCTTGCACATTTGAATCTCGGACTGGAAGATAAGATGCATACACCGGTAGGTGCGCTTTCCGGCGGACAGCGTCAGGCAGTGGCACTTTTAATGGCAACAATGACACCGATCGATTTTCTGATCCTTGACGAGCATACAGCAGCCCTTGATCCGAAAACTGCTGAGATCATTATGCAGCTGACAGATCAGGTGGTACGGGAAAAGAAAGTCACAACGATCATGGTCACCCATAATCTTCGCTATGCGGTAGAATACGGAAGTCGTCTTCTGATGATGCATGAAGGCAAGGTTATTTTAGATAAAGCCGGAGAAGAAAAGAAGAATGTAGATACGGAAGAGATCATGAAGATCTTTAACCAAATCAGTGTAGAATGTGGTAATTAGCATGAAGAAAGAAACCAAAAAGGAAATTTTTTCCTGGATCTGGACACTGACAGTTGCGTTTGTGATCGCACTGTTTTTAAATCATTATATTATTGTCAATGCAAATGTACCGACGGGATCAATGGAAAATACGATCCAGCCGGGAGACCGTCTGATCGGTTTCCGCCTTTCTTACCAGAAGGAAGGACCTGCACGTGGAGATATTGTTATCTTCCGCTATCCGGTGGATGAGGACGAAATCTATATCAAGCGTGTGATCGGACTTCCGGGAGAAACACTGGAGATCAGAGATGCAAAGGTCTACATTGATCACAGTGAAACACCGCTTGATGAGCCTTACCTCAAGGAAGACTGGGTTGCCATGAATGATGGGCTGACTTATGAAATCCCAGAGGAATGCTATTTTGTGATGGGAGATAACCGGAACAATTCTGCGGATGGAAGATACTGGGCGATGGAAGCAGTTGATTATGGACTGGCGGATAGTGTGGAAGATGCGACAGCACAGGGATATTGCTTCGTAAACAGGGATCAGATACTTGGAAAAGCGATCTTCCGCTATTTTCCAAAGCCTACGCTGTTAAATCAGTCGCCATATGAGGAAGATGCAAAACAATAAAATATGACAGACATAAAATAAGCCGCATGCAACCAGCATGCGGCTTTGCTTATCTTATTGATAGAACAGATCTCTTTTTCTGCATTTCTCTTCACAATATTTGCAACGGTAAATTTCTTTCTTCTCATCGGCCAGTACGAAGATGTGTGGCAGCTCCTGCTCAATGGAAGTGATGCAGCGAGGGTTACGACATTTGATGACGTTTTTGATCTCCTTTGGCAGGCTCAGATCTCTTTTTTCTACGATCTTGCCGTCCTTGATCACATTGACGGTGATGTTATGGTCGATAAAACCGAGAACATCGATATTCAATGTATTAATATCACATTCTACCTTCAGGATATCTTTTTTCCCTTTTTTGTTACTGCGTGCATTTTTGATGATCGCAACGGTACAATCCAGTTTATCAAGCTGGAGCAGGTGATAGATTGTCAGGCTCTTGCCTGCTTCGATATGATCCAGTACAAATCCTTCTTCAATTTTTCCTACATTTAACATGGTTGTCTCCTTCTATATATATTGCTCTGTGAATATATGGTAAAATGCTTTCCCCGTGTAGTTACAGTAACGATTCAGCACCCCATTTGCCATTTACGCAAGATCAAGCAGTGTCAGGATCAGTGCCATACGGACATAGACACCGTATTGTACCTGCTTGAAGTATACAGCTCTCGGATCGTCGTCCACTTCAACGGAAATTTCATTGACACGTGGAAGCGGATGGAGTACAAGCATATCCGGTTTGGCAAGTTCCATTTTCTGTTTGTTCAGAATATAGAAATCTTTTAATCTGACATAATCTTCTTCGTTGAAGAAACGTTCCTTCTGGACTCTTGTCATGTAAAGCAGATCCAGATCTGCGATCGTATCTTCCAGACTGGTGTTTTCTTCATAAGAGATGCCCATTTCTTTGAGCATGTCCGTGATATAATCCGGAACACGCAGCTCTTCCGGGGAGATAAATACAAAGTGGATATCCTCATAACGTACCAGTGCACGGATCAGGGAGTGAACGGTACGACCGAATTTCAGGTCGCCGCAAAGCCCGATCGTGAAATGATCCAGACGGCCTTTCAGGCTGCGGATCGTCAAAAGGTCTGTCAGTGTCTGGGTCGGATGCTGATGTCCGCCGTCTCCGGCGTTGATGACCGGAATGCGGGAATGTGCAGCAGCAACCATCGGTGCACCTTCCTTTGGATGACGCATGGCGCAGATATCTGCAAAACAGGAAATAACGCGGATCGTATCGGAAACGCTTTCTCCCTTGGAAGCGGAAGAGGAACCTGCATCGGAAAAACCGATGACTTGTCCGCCAAGATTGATCATGGCACTTTCAAAACTTAAACGCGTTCTGGTACTTGGCTCATAGAAGCAGGTTGCAAGCTTCTTTCCGTCGCACTTGTGTGCGTATTTCTGTGGATTCTTTTCGATGTCTGCAGCAAGATCAAATAATTGCGTCAGCTCATCTGTCGTAAAATCCAGTGGACTCATCAAATGTCTCATAGTTTGTTCTCCTTTATATGATGTCATCAGGGCTCCCTCCTCATGACGTTATTTGGAACCGCAGCTCATGCAGAATTTGCTGCGCAAATGAGCCGCGGCTACATCATGCATCTTCAATGCATGACATTACATAAATAGAATCGAAGGGAAATGATTCTCTTCGATTCTATCAGTTTACTTATACGTTAATAAATCGGCTACAGCTTTTCTTTTTGGAGCTGCAGGTGTTTCATCCGGATATCCGACCGGGATGAGTGCTACCAGTTCTCTGTCTTCCGGGATCTCTAATAAAGAAGTAATTTTATCATTGTCAAATAATCCCATGATAACGGTGCCAAGACCTGCTTCATAGGCGGCTAAACAAAATGTCTGGCTGGCAACACCGGCATCAAACATCTGCCAGGTGTCTCCACGCCCTGTAGAGAAGGAACCGTCTCTTTCGTAGCCACATCTGTTTTTGATAACAGTAACAGCGATTAAAAGCGGTGCATTTTCAATAATTTTACCATTATTTGGGAAAATAGTGGTACAGTCACGACCGATCTTGTCTTTCAATTCGCCTTCGATCGCGATATAGCGGATCGTCTGGGAATGCTTCCAGCTTGGTGAATAAGAAGCTGCTTCGATCACGGATTCCAGCAGTGCGTGATCAACCGGATCCGGTTTATACTTTCTGATACTTCTACGTCCATAAATACATTCTTTTGCAGTCATAAGTTCCTCCTTCTGATTTGCTTTTGCCTATTATATTAGCATACCATTTTGCCACTTGCAATGCTTATCCGGGAATAAAAATGAAACAATATTGCCAGAAAAAGAGCATTATTTTGCTCACTTTATTTTAGCGCTTGCAAATTGATAAAAAGCTGATAAAATGCAGCGAGGAAGGAAATCTGAAGCAGTGGATTTCCGTGGATGGATAGAGAATATAAATGAGATAAAGGAGTTAATCATGGAACTGGATATGACAAAAGGAAAACCGATGGGTCTGATGCTGCGTTTTCTGCTCCCGGTAGCGATCGGTAATATTTTTCAGCAGTTATATAATACGGTAGACAGTATTATCGTAGGTCGTTTTGTCGGTGTTGGAGCTCTTGCCGCAGTAGGAAGTACCGGAACGATCATGTTTCTGATCCTCGGCTTTTTATCCGGACTGACATCAGGCTTCACGGTGCTTGTATCGCAGAGATTTGGTGCGGGTGATATCAAAGGCATGAAAAGAGCAGTGGGAAATGCTGCGCTTCTGGCTGTGATCGTATCAGCGGTCATGACCTTCTTCAGCATGGTTTTTATGAAACAGCTTTTGACACTGATGAACACGCCTGCGGACATTTTTCAGGATGCGTATGATTATATTATTGTGATCTGCGGCGGTATTTTCTGTAATGTTCTGTATAATATGATGGCAGCGGTTCTGCGTGCGGTCGGCAACAGCAAAGTGCCGCTTTATTTCCTGCTGGTTTCCGTTGTGCTGAACTGCGGGCTGGATCTGTTTCTGATCATTGTCTGTGATATGGGTGTGGCAGGTGCTGCCTGGGCAACAATCATTTCTCAGGGCGTATCCGGTGTATTGTGTCTCTTCTATGTATATAAGAAGATGGAGATCCTGCATCCGGGAAAAGGAAACTGGAAGCTGGAGCATACGCTTAGCATGCAGCAGTTAGCAATCGGTATTCCGATGGCACTGCAGTTCTCCATTACGGCGGTCGGTGCGATCATTTTGCAGAGCGCGTTGAATCTGCTCGGTTCTGTCATGGTGGCAGCTTATACTGCAGCCTCCAAGGTGGAGCAGGTCGTGACACAGCCGTTCCTTGCCATGGGAGCCACAATGGCGACCTACAGCGCACAGAATATGGGGATCGGAGATATCAAACGGATCCGTAAGGGTGTGGCAGCAGCCAATCTGATGACGATCGTTTACGCAGTTGTGATCGGTGTACTTGTGGCTACAGCACTTGTTTCGGTCGTTCCTGTTTTTGTGACCGGTGACAATGTGCAGGCGGTAGTCGATGCAGCGGCAATTTATATGCGTATCAGTGCACTTTGCTATATCCCGCTTGGAATGATCTTCGTATTCCGTAATGTACTGCAGGGCGCAGGCTATGGGTTCCTGCCAATGATGGGCGGCGTTGTAGAACTTGTCTGCCGTACGATCTTTGCATTTCTTGCAGCATATCACCACAGCTACACGGGCGTCTGTATTGCCAATGTCAGTGCGTGGGTAGGTGCAGGCTTCTTTTTACTGGCTGCCTACTTATATAAAATGAAACGCATTGAAACAGGCATGCAGAAAACGACGTCAGTGCATGGTGTTTAAGATATATTCATAAAGAAGCCCTGTACCAAACCAGCAGGGCGCATAATCCAGTCGGATCACTCCGTCGATATTGAGCGGAGCCTCCGAATAATCCCACGGGCAGGCATGCTTCTTCTGAAGCAGTCTGCCCGTTATAAATTCTGTGATAAAGATACAGACGGTATAGACGCTGCCCCGTAAAAGAAGCGGTTTGCCCTTTAACAGTCTGAACACAGGCTGCAGGAGGACAGCCATTCCGTAGATCGGAAACATCCAGAGGGAAGTATTGCCTTTCAGGCGGATATCATGTTTTTTTATTGTGCAGGCGGCGGTAAAAATGATCTCCAGACACCAGCCGACGACACCACAGGTTAAGAATTTTTTTATCATACTTGCAGTATTGACAAAATTACTTTTTTTATTCTGTAAAAAATTGTATACTGGATAGGATGATGTGAGAAAAAGCAGATGGGACAGTCTGCATGAGATTGGGAAGTATAAAGCATGAATGAAAAAGAGGCAATGGAATATATTGCATACTTAAATACACTTGGCAGTAAGCTGGGGCTGACTGTGATACAGGAGCTTTTGAGAAGAGCGGGAGATCCGCAGAAGGAGCTTAACTTTATCCATATCGCAGGGACGAACGGGAAAGGCTCGGTATCTGCTTTTTTGTCCAATATCCTGATGGCGGCGGGGTACAGAGTTGGACGTTATAATTCGCCGACGATACGCACCTATCGGGAACGGATCTGTGTCAATCAGTCCATGATCACCAAGACTGCATTGTGCAGGCTGCTGACGCAGATAAAAACGTATTGTGATGAAATGGTGGCGGACGGCTTTGCACATCCGACTTCTTTTGAAGTGGAAACGGTGCTCGGCTTTCTTTATTATAAGGAAAAGAACTGTGATATGGTTGTTTTGGAAACAGGAATGGGCGGCAGGCTGGATGCGACCAATGTCATACCGGATACACAAAAGCTCCTGGCGGTATTTGCTTCTATCAGCATGGATCATATGGCATTTCTGGGTGACAGCCTTGAGCAGATCGCAAAAGAAAAGGCGGGTATCATCACACAGGGCTGCAGTGTGGTAACGATGGAACAGCGTGAGCCTGTCATGGATGTACTCAGGGCGGTCTGCAAAGAAAAACAGGCAGCACTGACAGTCAGCGAACCGGAGGCTGCTTCATCCATTCATTACGGGCTGGAAAAACAGACCTTTTTATACAGGAACAGATTACCGGTCACGATCCGTCTGGCAGGCAATTACCAGATCGCAAATGCCCTGCTTTCCCTGCGGGCAGCAGAGATTTTGCAGCAGAAGGGATACAGGATATCAGACAGGGCGATCTTAAAGGGCATGGAGCAGACCAGATGGCACGGCAGGTTCGAGATATTGTCCAAAAAACCGTATTTTATCGTGGATGGCGCACATAATGAAGATGCTGCAAGAAAGCTGGCGCAGACCGTGCAATTCTATTTTACAAATAAGAAGATTATTTATATAATGGGAGTATTAAGGGATAAAGAATATGAAAAGATCGCAGAGATCATGAGTCCCTTTGCAGACAGTATCATCACAGTCAGAACGCCCGGTAATCCGAGAGCGTTGTCTGCCCTTACACTGGCAGAAACTGTGGCGAAGTATCATAACCGTGTGACGGCAGCAGACAGTTTAGAGGAAGCTGTGGAGATGAGCTATCTTCTGGCAGATAAGGACAGCGTGATCCTGGCATTTGGATCGCTTTCCTATCTGGGACAGATCATGGATATTATAGACAAGATGAAAACGAAGAGAGCGTGAAAAGAATGGTAGATAAACAGAAGGTAGAGCAGGCGGTCCGGTTATTACTGGAAGGGCTCGGAGAAGATACCGAAAGAGAAGGACTGAAGGAAACACCGGCGCGGATCGCAAGGATGTATGAGGAACTGATGGCGGGAATGGATGAAGATGCGGCAGTGCATCTGTCTAAGACATTTACCTCTCAAAATACAGGCATTGTGCTGGAAAAGGATATTACCTTTTATTCCATGTGTGAGCATCATATGCTTCCTTTTTACGGAAAAGCACATGTGGCATATATCCCGGACGGGAAGGTTGTCGGGCTGAGTAAGCTGGCAAGGACGGTAGAGGTATTTGCCAGAAGATTACAGCTGCAGGAGCAGTTGACAGATCAGATCGCAGATGCTCTGATGGATGAGCTGGGTGTCAAGGGCGCCATGGTCATGGTGCAGGCAGAGCATATGTGTATGACGATGCGTGGGATCAAGAAGCCGGGCAGCCAGACGGTGAGCATTGCGACAAGAGGCTGTTTTGCGGACAATGAAGCACTGCAGAATACATTTTTCCAGATGCTGCACAGCTAAAAAGTGTGATATATCAGGAAAGGATGATGCAGAACAATGGAACAGAAGAAAACAGAGCGTATCAACCGGATCTTAACCCATCCTTCCTATAAAGCATATGTTTTCCAAAATGCCGAAAAGGAGCGGGACAGGGTGTTCTGCCATCACGATATGGGGCATTTTCTGGATGTGGCAAGACTGGCAGTGATCCTGAATCTGACTGAAGGATATGGGCAGGATGCAGAGCTTATTTATGCTGCAGCACTTCTGCATGACGTCGGAAGGCATATCCAGTATGAGACGGGAGAAGATCATGCACTGGTCAGTGCACGGATGGCACCGGCTATTTTAAAAGACTGCGGTTTTTCGCAGGAAGAGTCGGAGCAGATCGTATCAGCGATCGCTACCCACAGACAGGTAGAGGTACGTGACAGAAAAGACTTAAACGGCCTGTTATATCGGGCTGATAAGCTGAGCCGTCCCTGCTACTGCTGCAAACAAGAAGGGGCATGCAACTGGAAGGGCGATAAGAAAAACAGACAGCTTATCTGGTAGTGTATAAAATACCGCAGCAGAAGTGATGAGATAAAGAATTGTAGCAAAGACAGATAAACGGCAGGTTATGCAGGAGGAAACGACGGAAATGATTATCGGAAACAAGACATTTGACACACAACACGAATCATACATCATGGGCATTTTGAATGTCACTCCCGATTCCTTTTCGGATGGAGGAAAGTTCAACACTTTAGATGCAGCACTCAGACAGACCGAGCGTATGGTAGAGGAAGGTGCGGCGATCATAGATATCGGCGGTGAATCAACAAGACCGGGGTATACAAAGCTTTCCGATGAAGAGGAGATTTCCCGTGTCCTGCCTGTGATCGAGGCGGTCAAGAAGCGGTTTGATGTACCGGTTTCTCTCGATACATACAAATCCGGCGTCGCAAAAGAGGGCCTGAAAGCAGGAGCAGATATGATCAATGATATCTGGGGACTGCAATACGATCCTGCTATGGCAAAGGTGATCGCAGACGCAGATGCGTCCTGCTGTCTGATGCACAACAGAAAGAATACGGACTATCAGGACTTTATGAAGGATGTTTTGATGGATCTGGAAAGCTCACTGGAGCTGGCAAAAAATGCGGGGATTTCCTATGATAAGATCATGATCGATCCGGGTGTCGGTTTTGCAAAATCTTATGAACAGAATCTGACAGTCATTAAAAATGTGAGTGAGCTGCACAGTCTGGGGCTTCCGGTTCTGATGGCGGCAAGCAGAAAATCGGTTGTCGGACTCACACTGGATCTGCCAAAGGATGAAAGACTGGAAGGGACGATCGCGATCACGGTAGCATCGGTTCTTTCCGGCTGCAGTTTTATCCGGGTGCACGATGTGAAGGAAAATCTGCGTGCCATGCAGATGGCAAAGGCAATTATGCTGGCAGAGTAGAAAGAGGAACGCATGGATTATATTACGATCAAAAATCTGAAGATATTTGCACATCACGGTGTGTTTGCGCAGGAAACGGAAAACGGACAGAACTTTTATGTGAATGCAAAGCTCTATGTGGATATGGAGCGGGCAGGTGCAACGGATGCACTGAATGATGCAGTCAATTATGGAGAAGTCTGCCTGTTTCTGGACAGCTTTTTAAAGGAGCATACCTATAAGCTGCTGGAAAAGGCGGTAACAGAGACGATGCAGGCGGTTCTGCTGCAGTTTCCGGCTGTTAGCGGACTGGAACTGGAGCTTAGTAAGCCACAGGCACCAATTCCGCTTTCCTTTGAAACGGTATCCGTGACAAGATCCCTGTTCTGGCACAAGGTGTATCTGGGGATCGGTTCTAATCTGGGTGATAAGAAAGAATTTCTGGAGCATGCGGTTGAAAAGCTGAAGCTTGATCAGGCATTCCGAAAGCTGCGGACTTCGGACTGGATCGTGACAAAGCCTTATGGCGGTGTGGAGCAGGATGATTTCTTAAACGGTGCGATCGAGGCGGAAACATTCCTTTCACCCGATGCGCTGCTTGATAAGTTGCATGGGATCGAGCAGGAGGCGGGAAGAGAGAGAAAGATCCACTGGGGACCAAGGACACTGGATCTGGATATTTTACTGTACGATCACAAGATCATAGATACAGAAAAACTGACGGTCCCGCATATAGATATGCAAAACCGCCAGTTTGTATTGGAGCCGCTTTCACAGTTAGCACCGGCTTACATGCATCCGGTGCTGCATAAGACGATCAGTCAATTGCTTGCAGAGCTGCAGCCTTAGCAGCATCGAAGGTCATGACAGATATCGGACCATAGGTGCTGGTCTGGTAAACCGGTGTGTCAGCACCGAAGCTGTGGAAGTAAACATAGGATGAGGTGACATTGATATCACTGTAGTTACCCTCCGCTACAATTTCAGGATTGCTGCCGTCGATTCCCATACGCATAAGTGCCGGGGAAGACGGATCGTTTTTCTGATAGTATACATAGCTGCCTGCTACATTGAACAGATCGACGCGGTCGGTTGTCAGAACCGTATTACTGCCGTCTGTCAGATCATAGCGGCAAAGCTGATAATTATTTTCCGTGTCCAGATAATAGATGGAACTGCCGGATAAGGTCGGATACCACATGTTGTACTCGAACAACGTCTGGACGGTGCCTGACTGTGTATCATAACTGTAAAGGTAGTGATCCTCCGTAGTACCGTTATAATAGATCACACCATTGGCAGCACTTGCAGGATTGACCAGATATTCCGCAACAGCCCTGGCATCGGACTTGTCGGTATTAACAGCATAAAGCTGCAGTGTTTTGGCATTTTCCACTGCCTTTTCATAATAGAGTGTATTACCGATCAGGTTCAGCGTATTACAGCTTGATCGATCCAGACAGGTAATATTTTTACCATTTGTTTTGCACCGGTAAATACCGGACATATGGATCAGAAAACCAAGACCGCTGGCTTTTGATGCCTCTTTCTGGTAATAATACAGATAATTGCCGCCTTTATTCAGAAAGGCAAGGGAAGACTGTCCAAGCTTGGTGACTTCCGTCTGGTCGGGATTCATGCTGTAAAGCGTATAATCATCATAGGCATTTGCAAAATAGACCTTGTTGTCGGCTTCACAGAAGTAGCCGCCATTGTTCAGATTCCCGGCGGTATTTCCGACCGTATCGGAAGGATTTTGCGGAAGCCTTGTGGCAAGGCGGGATACAAACGTAAGCCCGAAGATCAGTATCAGGATAACGGAGATGGTAATGATCACAGTTTTTTTACTGTTCATAAAATTATTCCTTTCATAGCATTTTCTGGCTATATTATAGCAGATAGAATGATAAAAGGAAATCATGGAAGCAGGCAAATTAAAGTAGAGAGAAATATAAAAAATATTTTACATAAATTCCGGTTTTATTTTACAAAGAATTGATAGCAGAAAAAAAGAAGACCGGATAAAATAAACGGAATGGAGGAAACACAATGGATCTCGGTATATTAAGAGAGGAGATTGATGAGATCGACGGAAAGATCGTGGATCTGTATGAAAAACGAATGGATATCTGCAAACAGGTGGCAGAGTATAAGATCGAAACCGGAAAAAAGGTGTTTGACAGAACACGTGAAGAGGAAAAGATCAGAAAGGTCAAATCGCAGACACACAATGAGTTTAACAGCCACGGTGTGGAAGAACTGTTTGAGCAGATCATGTCCATGAGCAGAAAGCTGCAGTATCAGATGCTGGCGGAAAAAGGAAGCCTTGGCAAACTGCCTTTCATCGGAGTTGATGAGCTGGATACCAAAAAGGCAAGAGTTGTATTTCAGGGAGCAGAGGGTGCTTATTCGCAGGCTGCCATGGATAAATATTTCGGGGATTCCGTCAACAGCTTTCATGTGGAAACATTCCGTGATGCAATGAGCGCGATCGATGAAGGTAGTGCGGATTTTGCTGTTTTACCGATCGAAAATTCCACAGCGGGTATGGTCAGTGAGATTTATGATCTGCTTGTAGAGTTTGAAAATTATATTGTCGGGGAGCAGATCATCAAGATTGAGCATTGTCTGCTGGGTTTACCGGGAACAGATCTGTCCGAAGTCAGAACCGTATATTCCCATCCACAGTCCCTGATGCAGAGCGCACGTTTCCTGCAGGGCTATGACTGGCGTCAGATCAGCATGCAGAACAACGCATTTGCCGCACAGAAGGTTAAAAACGATGGAGATAAGTCGCAGGTAGCGATAGCAAGTGAATATGCGGGCAAGATCTACGGACTGGAAGTACTGCAGAAGGGGATCAATCAGGCAGAAAATAACTCCACCCGTTTTATCATCGTAACGAACCAGAAAATCTTCCGGAAAGATGCGCACAAGATCAGCATCTGCTTTGAGGTACCACACCAGAGTGGTTCCTTATATCATATGTTGTCCCATTTCATTTATAATAATCTGAACATGTGTAAGATCGAAAGCCGTCCGATCGAGGATCGTACATGGGAATACCGGTTTTTTGTGGATTTTGAAGGAAATCTGGCAGACAGTGCTGTGAAGAATGCGCTGCGTGGACTGCGGGATGAAGCAAGAAATATGAAGATCCTTGGCAATTATTAAAATTGTATGTTTTCTGCATTTGTAAAATGATACAAAGGAGATTGATAACGTGGCACTGAAAACATTTGCTGCTATTGATGTCGGTTCCTTTGAACTGGCAATGAAAATTTTTGAAATATCACCCAGAGCCGGACTGAGAGAAATTGATGATATCAGACACCGGATCGATCTGGGTACGGATACCTACACAACCGGAAAGATCAGCAATGAGCGGATCAATGAGCTGTGTGAGGTGTTAAAAGAATTTAAGGAAATTATGCGTACTTACAAGGTGAATGCCTACAGAGCCTATGCAACGAGTGCGCTCAGGGAGACGGAAAACCGGCTGATCATCCTGGATATGATAAAAAACCGTACGGGACTGGATATAGAGGTACTCAGCAATTCCGAGCAGCGTTTCCTGGATTACAAGGCAATCGCCTCTAAGGGCGAGGGCTTCCAGAAGATCATTGAAAAGGGAACTGCGATCGTGGATATCGGCGGAGGCAGTGTGCAGATTTCCCTGTTTGACAATGATTCCCTGATCACGACGCAGAACATCAGACTCGGTGTACTGCGTATGCGTGAACGGATCCTTTCCATGCAGGTAAAACCATCCCAGTATGAAAAGCTGATCGAAGAGATCGTGGATAATCAGCTGGAAATTTTGAAAAAAATGTATTTTAAAGATCGTGTGATTGATAACATCATTGTTGTGGATGACTATCTTTCACCGGTGATGCAGAATCCTGCTGTATGTGCTGGCGGCGGCTATATGACAAGGGAGGACTGTATTGCTCTTGCCGGTCAGCTGCAGGGCAAAAACAAGGCAGAGATCGCAAAAAAGCTGGGAATCAGCGAAGACAAGGTCTTTCTGCTGTTTAACAGTGTTGTCCTGATGAAACGGGTGATCGAATGCATGAATGCAAAGCTGTTGTGGGCGCCCGGTGTGACACTGTGTGATGGTATGGTTTATGAGTATGCAGAGGGTAACAAACTGATCAGCCCGGAGCATGATTTTGAAAAAGATATCCTTGCCTGTGTTGCCAATATCAGCAAGCGGTATATGGGCAGTAAAAAGCGCAGTGAATCGGTGGAAAATATCGCACTGACGATCTTTGACAGCATGAAGAAGATCCACGGACTCGGCAAAAGAGAACGTCTGCTTCTGCAGATCGCCGCAAAGCTGTATGACTGCGGAAAATATATCAGCATGACAAGTGTGGGAGAATGCTCCTACAGTATCATCATGGCAACGGAGATCATCGGTCTGTCACATCTGGAACGTGAAATGGTTGCCAATATCGTAAAATATAACCGGATCGATTTCCCGTATTATCATGAAAATGGGGAGCAGCTTGGCATGGATCTTGCCTCTTATCTGAAGGTAGCAAAGCTGACAGCGATCTTAAAGCTGTCAAACGGGCTTGACCGGAGTCACAAACAGAAGTTCAAGACGATCAAGGCAACGCTGCATGAACAGGAGCAGGAGCTTGTACTTTCTGTAGATACAGCGGCTGATATCACACTGGAGAAGGGACTGATCAAGCCAAAGGCGCAGTTCTTTGAGGAAGTGTATTCAATCAGACCGGTTATCAGACAGAAGCGTAATTACAGGAAACAATAATGGAGGCATAGCATGGGAGAAAAATCAGAAAAGCCGTTTCGCAATCCGGCTTATTATACAAACAGAGAACTGAGCTGGCTGCAGTTTGATAACAGAATCTTAGGGGAGGCAAGGGATAAGAGCATTCCATTGTTTGAACGGCTTAAATTCCTAAGCATCACAGCCTCCAATCTGGATGAATTTTTCATGGTACGTGTGGCATCTTTGAAAGATATGGTGCATGCAGGCTATGAGAAAAAGGATATTGCGGGCATGACACCGCAGCAGCAGTTAAAGGCACTCAATACCGAGACACATGAACTTGTAAATATGCAGTATTCTACATATAACAGAAGTCTTTTGCCACAGCTTAGCGCAAACGGACTTCATATCATCACCCAGCACGAAAAACTGACGAAAAAACAGGAAGAGTATCTGAACCGTTATTTTGAAGACGAGGTATATCCGGTTCTGACACCGATGGCAGTAGACAGCTCCCGTCCGTTCCCGCTGATCCGCAATAAATCGCTGAATATCGGCGCACTGGTGCGGAAAAAAGGTGAAGAAAAGGCAGAGATCGAGTTTGCTACCGTACAGGTTCCTTCCGTTCTGCCGCGTATCATCCAGCTCCCGCAGGAGATCGGAGAAAAAGGTGCGACTGCAACTGTCATCTTACTGGAAGAAGTGATCGAGCATAATATCGATCAGTTATTCCTGAATTATGATGTGATCTGTGCACATCCGTTCCGTATCATGCGTAATGCGGATCTTTCCATTGACGAGGATGAAGCAGCCGATCTGTTAAAGGAGATTGAAAAGCAGCTTAAGAAAAGACAGTGGGGAGAAGCAATCCGTCTGGAAGTAGAGGATGGCATTGACAAACGGCTGTTAAAGATCATCAAAAATGAGTTAAAACTTTCCGAAGAGGATATTTATTATATTCCGGGTCCTCTGGATCTGACCTTCCTGATGAAGATGTATGGCATGGACGGCTTTGACGCCCTGAAGGTACCGAAGTATACACCGCAGCCCGTCAAAGAATTACCGGCAGATGCAGATATTTTTGAAGAGATCAAAAAGCATGATATCCTGCTGCATCATCCATACCAGACTTTTGAGCCGGTCGTGGATTTTGTCAGAAAAGCGGCAAGAGATCCACAGGTACTTGCGATCAAACAGACACTGTACAGAGTCAGCGGTAACTCACCGATCATCAAAGCGCTCGCACAGGCGGCAGAAAACGGAAAGCAGGTTTCTGTTCTTGTGGAATTAAAGGCAAGATTTGATGAGGAAAACAACATTGTCTGGGCGAAGATGCTGGAAAAAGCAGGCTGTCACGTTATCTACGGACTGGTAGGCCTGAAAACACATTCCAAGATCACACTGGTTGTCAGAAGAGAAGAGGACGGTATCCGCAGATATGTACATTTAGGCACAGGTAACTATAACGATGCGACGGCAAAGCTGTATACCGATACAGGACTTCTGACCTGTCAGGAGGCAATCGGGGAAGATGCAACAGCCGTATTCAATATGCTTTCCGGTTATTCCGAGCCAAAGAGTTGGAATAAGCTGGCACTGGCTCCGCTCTGGCTGAAGGATAAATTTTTATATCTGATCGGCAGAGAAGCGGAAAATGCAAAGGCAGGAGAGAAGGCACATATTGTCGCAAAGATGAACTCCTTATGTGACAGAGATATCATCGAGGCACTTTACAAGGCAAGTGCAGCAGGCGTAAAGATTGAGCTGATCGTCCGCGGTATCTGCTGTCTGAAGGTAGGCATTCCGGGCGTCAGTGAGAATATCACAGTACGTTCGATCGTCGGAAATTTCCTGGAGCATGCCCGTATTTATTACTTTGAAAATGCAGGCAGTCCGGAGGTATATATGTCAAGCGCCGACTGGATGCCAAGAAATCTGGAACGCCGTGTGGAGATTTTATTCCCGGTAGAACAGGAAGATCTGAAGGAAAAAGCAATCCATATCCTGCGCGTCCAGCTTGCAGATACATTGAAGGCACATGTGATGCAGGCGGATGGCAGCTATGAAAAAATAGATAAGAGAGGCAAAAAGCTGATCTGTGCACAGGATACCTTCTGTGAGGAAGCGATCCGTGAAGCAGAGGAAGCAAAAGCCAAGGATGATCCGGCAAAGGACAGAGTATTTATCCCGGAAAAGAGCCAGATCATACAGGAGGACGAATGAAAAAAGCAGTCATTTTTGATCTGGACGGAACACTGACCAATACATTAAAATCACTCTGGAAGTCAACGAATATGGCACTGGCGACTGCAGGACTGCCACCGCATGAGATCGACAGCTATAAGTATTTTGCGGGAAACGGGGCAAAAGAACTGATCCGCAAGAGTCTGATTGCGGACGGAGATACGGAGCTTGTGCATTTTGACAGTGTGATGGAGGCATATAACAGCATTTTTGAAGAATACTGCATGTATGAGGTAAAGCCTTATGACGGGATCCCGGAGCTTTTGAAAGAACTGAAGGAAAGAGGTCTGCATCTGGCGGTCAATTCCAACAAACCACAGCCGCGTACGGTAGATGTGGTGGAGCAGATCTTCGGAAAAGACACCTTTGACCTTCTTGTCGGACAATGCGAGGAACGCAAGAGAAAACCTGCGCCGGACGGCGTAAATTATATTCTGGATAAGCTGCATCTGAATAAGGAAGATGTACTTTATATCGGCGATACCTGTACGGATATGCAGACCGGCAAAAGTGCAGGCGTGTTTACCGTGGGAGCACTCTGGGGCTTTCGCGACAGACAGGAGCTGACCGAAAACCATGCAGATGCCATTATTGAAAAGCCGTTGGAGCTTTTGCAGTATATTGATCAGTAGGGCGAGGATTACTGAAAATGTAGAATGGTCAGCTGCCTGATAGAATGTATCGATAGGCGCATAGGGAAAGCGTTATATGGAGGCTACAGCAGTTTTACTGCTGCAGCCTCCATATTTGTTGCTAACATTTGCCAGTTTTGTTTCTGCAGGAATTGATTTTTAGTTCCCCGGTATTTCATTGTATTTTGCGTGATCTTCTGCCAGGTGATTCCTTGATACTTGCATGGTTTTCTGCCCAATGATTGCCCGGCAATTCATCTTTTTTATGACTTTTGATACATATGGTATGAAGGCTGATAGAGAGTACAGATATGTTTCGCCCAAACTTGACGTATTTGCTTGTTTAGGATGAACTGAAATTTCCTCTCATGGAATACTTTCGCCCCAAATGTGTGAAAATGTTGAAGCAGGACGAAAAAATAGAAAGAATGGAAAGTGTATTACACAAATTCATGGGAATTGATGCTATTTTTTCGCCTAAAGTAAGGCATAAAGATAACATTGCCTGCCATCCAAAAGTCCGTTATAATAAAACCGTAAGGAGAAAGAATATGGAGAAAGAAATAAAACATACCGGGATCAAACTGATCGCAACGGATGTAGATGGTACTCTTGTGAAAGATTCCTCCCGAGAGGTGTCGCAGGAAGTGATCGAGACCATTCAGCAGCTTGTGGACAAGGGGTATTACTTTATGATCGCAAGTGGCAGGCAGTATGGCAGCATTCGTAAGATGTTTGCACCGGTTAACCGAAATCTGCTTTACATTGCGGAGAATGGCGCACATATTATCAAAGACGGACAAAATTATGCGGTCACAAAGATGAAACGGGAAGATGTGACAGCGATCATGGCACAGCTCCGCAGTTTTTATCCGGAAGGCTGTCATGTAGTGGCATCAACGGATCACGGTTGTTTTCTCGAGAGTAAGGATGCGGATTTCATCCATCTGATCCGAGATGAATACAGAAATGATGTGACATTGACAGACGATATTCTGGCGCATGATGTGGATATTGTGAAGCTGGCGATCTATAAAAAGGGCAGTATCCGCGAGATTGGCGAGAAGGTCCTTGTGCCTGCATGGAAGGATAAAGTGAAAGCCTGCCTGGCGGGAGAAGAATGGGTTGACTTCATGGATGCTTCCGTGGACAAAGGAAATGCCATGAAAGTAGTGCAGGAAGGACTTGGTATCACGCCACAGGAAACAATGGTATTCGGTGATAATGAGAATGATATCGGACTTCTGAAGTCGGCAGTTTGCAGCTATGCGGTGGAAAATGCCAAGGAGATTGTAAAGGTGGCAGCAGCATACACATGTCCGCCCTATTGGGAGAATGGTGTACTTTCCGTCCTGAAAACATTGTTATAACTTGAATTAAGCTCTGTTGCAGACTTTTGGAAGCGGAAGTAATAACCAGACAGCAGAGAACGACGGTCTGTAAAAACAATTAAATGAATGAAAAAGCAAAGGAGAAGAATTATGCCTGAATTTGATGAAAAAGTATTGGATGTATTTTTAGAAAAGCAGTTACAGCTGTTCCCGGAAGAAGTGGCAACGACAAGAGAGGAAGCGGAGGACTTTCTGGAAGAATGTATGGCGGTTGTGGTAAAGGGAGCCAAGGAAGTCTGGACTTACTTCGATGAGGAAGGGGTAGACATTTCAGAAATGAATGAAGCGGATATTTTAGATGCGGATGAAGTGTTTGCCATCGGCGACGGACGTTTTCTGATCGTGGAAGCGTAAAAGTCGGATTGCCTTAAGAAAACTTTAAGAAAAAATACCATTGCAAGTGTTTCTGAATCATTGACGCACCCAGATATTGTGGTATAGTAATAATAAGGGTTTTTGATTGTGAAAATGAAAGGAGAATATCATGAAAAAACGTTTATTATGCGCATTGCTCGCAGCAGCAATGTGTTTTGGGGAAACGCTTTCTGCTTCTGCAGTTACAGTTTCTACAAATGATGTAGAAATGGAACAGGCAGGAACAATATCCGAAAATTCGACTGAGGTGGATGCGGAGAAGGAGAAAGTAACTCCTAATATTATTGTAGATGAGTATCCGGCAGAGACAATACCAGTTGGTAAGAATAGTGAAGTGACTATCAGAGTATCTGTGGATACAGAATATTATGTATGTGTATATAATGCAGAAGGCAAAGATATGGGAATCGGTGCAAAGAATCGTAGATCCAGTACAACACCTACAGAAGGTTCCAGTTATGTGAAAATTAAAGTGCCGCTGCAGTTAGATGATCTTCCTGTAGGTACATATACGCTGAAGTGGGGAGTTGAAGACACGGAGCGCGGTAGCTATGATTTTAAGATATTGAAATCACTTGATGCAAAAGATAATAAGAATATTATTAAAACAGATGTATCAAATGTGGTATATGATGGAAAAACTGCAAAACCTAATATTACAATCGTTGAATCAATAGGTGATAACAGTTATACACTGGTGTATAAGAAAGATTTTGATTATAAGTTGACAACAGATAATCAAAAAAATATGGGAACAGTTGGAATTGAAATTTGGGGTATTGGTGATTATACCGGTATCATTACGAAGACGTTTGATATCACTCCACAGGCACCGGCGATCACAGGTGCTGTATGTACAGGCTTTAACAGTGCCAAGATCACGTGGAATGCGGTAGCCAATGCAAACGGTTATATTCTGGAAAGAAAGACAGGCAACGGCAATTTCGCACAGATTGCAACGCTTGCATCCGGGGTAACTTCTTATGAAGATACAACAGGTCTTGTAACAGGTGAGACATACTATTACAGAATTGTGGCAAAAGCAGATTCCAAGACAAATGCAAATCAGTATGTGGAAAGCGAGAGAAATGCAACAGGTGTGGCAGTGAAAATTACACCATCTTCTCCAAAGCTTATCTCACTGGAGAGTACTTCCTACAATAAGCTGAAGCTTACATGGAATACAGTAAACGGTGCGACAGGATATCTGGTCTATCAGATTCTGGCAGACGGTTCTTATAAGCAGGTAAAAACAGTAGCACAGCCTGCAACAGGCACACAGGCAAGCGCTACAATGACAAAGCTGAAAGCAGGACAGAAATATCGTTATACGGTAAAGGCATATACACTTGCAGCGAACAGTGTGGCAAAAATTGTCAGTGGCTGTGATACAACAGGGCTTTCCGCTAAGGCAAAGCCTGCAACACCGGTTGTAACATCCGTGAAAGCAACAGATTATAATAAGATCACTATAAAATGGAAAAAGGTTACAAAAGCTTACGGCTATTATATTTACCGCAAGGTAGCTGATGATGAAGATGCTGCATGGAAACGTATTAAGAAGGTAAAATATGGCAGCACAACAAGCTATGTAGATAGTAAGGCAGAAACAGGTGTGAAATACATCTATACTGTAAAGGCATATACAAAGGTAAATGGCAAAAATGTATTCAGTGCTATGAATAAATCCGCAAAGGGTGCAAAAGTGGTCAGAGCTGTTCCGAAGAAGCCGGTTATTAAGCTGACGCAGTGGGGGGCAAGCATTGACGTAGATATTAATAAGGTAGCAGGTGCAGATGGATATGTAATTTATCGCAAAGAGGGAAACGGTAAATATAAGAAGATTGCTACTGTAGACGTAAAGAAGAATGCAGATTTTACAACATATAAAGATGCAACAATATCCAGTGCAAAAACATATTCTTATTATGTAAAAGCTTATAAGCAGACAGATGAAAGCCGTGTTATGAGTGCCAAGAGTAAGGCAATTGCTTTGACAACAAGATAAAATGAAGAAAAAGAAAAGGAGTCAGGAAAATGTGAAAACATTTTCCGGCTCCTTTTTTATTATATGTTTATATAGATTATTTGCTCAAATACTGTTTCATACCGGCAAGTATTTCATAGGGGACATACAGCTTCCCATAGCCGTTCCCCATGGATAATCCGGGTTTGGCAGCACCGTGGAAATCGGAACCGCCGGATAAGAGCAGTTCATATTTAGCAGCAAGCCGTCTGATCTGTCGTTCCTCTGCTGCATTGTAAGTGGAATAAATGGCCTCAATTCCTGCAAGTCCTTCCTGTTTCAGCGTGGCAACCAGTTTATCCAGCCTTTCGTTCGACATATGATACAGGATCGGATGCGCCAGAACCGGAATACCGCCGCTTTGCAGAATCAGATGTACAGCTTGCATGGGAGTTACTTTTTCTCTTGGAATAAAGCAGGGGGCGTGATCGCCAACATAGCGGTCGAATGCTTCCGGTAGTCCTTTGACATAGCCATGCGCCAGTAGAAAGCGTGCGTAGTGTGCTCTTGTCAATACAGATCCGGGAAACTCGGCGAGAAGTTGTTCGTAGGTAATATCTACACCGTGTTCCTGCAGCTTTTTGCACATTTTTTGGTTGCGCAGATCACGTGAGTTCTGGAAATCTTTCAGATAGTGCTGGAAACGTTCTTCCGTATAGTCGATATAAAGTCCGACGACATGGATATCCCTGCCTTCATATTCGGTAGAAAATTCAATGCCGGGAATGACCTCGATATCTTTATCTGCCGCATAGGCAATGGCCTCGGAAAGCCCGTCTGTCGTATCGTGGTCGGTCAGGGCGAAAGCGGCAAGCCCTTTCTCAAGTGCCATATCAACAAGGGCAGAAGGTGTCTCGCTTCCGTCGGATCTGTTAGAATGTACATGTAGATCGACCGGACGTGTTTCGCCCGGTCGGATAGTAAGATTTCTTATCATATTAATTATCGTCTTCCTCTTTTTCAGCAGTGTATACAGTACGTTTACGCGCCATCTCATCGCTTTCCAGATATTCGTCATAGGTTGTGATCTTATCGATCAGGCTGCCATCCGGCAGGATCTCCATGATACGATTGGCAGTTGTCTGTACAAACTGGTGGTCATGGCAGGCAAAAAGCTCAACACCGCCAAATTTGATCAGTCCGTTGTTCAGAGCTGTGATGGATTCCATATCCAGATGGTTGGTAGGCTCATCCAGGATCAGACAGTTTGCACCGGAGATCATCATTTTGGAAAGCAGACAACGTACTTTTTCACCGCCGGATAATACCTTGACTTTCTTCACACCGTCCTCACCGGCAAACAGCATACGGCCGAGGAAACCACGGACATAGGTTACATCCTTTACAGGAGAGTAGCCCATCAGCCAGTCAACGATCGTCAAATCATTGTCGAATTCGGCGGTATTATCCTTCGGGAAGTAAGCCTGCGAAGTGGTAACGCCCCATTTGGTTGTCCCTTCATCCGGCTCCAGTTCTCCGACAAGGATCTTGAACAGTGTGGTCTTTGCAAGCTCATTACTGCCAACGAATGCGATCTTGTCATCATGACCGACATTGAACGAGATATTGTCCAGTACCTTTTCGCCATTGATCGTCTTTGAGAGATTTTCCACAAAGAGCACTTCGTTACCGATCTCACGGTCAGGTCTGAAGTCGATATAGGGGTATTTTCTGCTGGAAGGCTTGATCTCATCCAGCTCAATTTTTTCCAGTGCTTTTTTACGGGAAGTGGCCTGTTTGGATTTGGAAGCGTTAGCGGAGAAACGGGAAATAAATTCCTGCAGCTCTTTGATCTTTTCTTCCTTCTTTTTATTGGCTTCCTTCATCTGTTTGACAAGTAACTGGCTGGATTCGTACCAGAAGTCGTAGTTACCTGCATATAACTGAATCTTACCGTAGTCGATATCTGCGATATGAGTGCAGACCTTATTTAAGAAGTAACGGTCATGGGAAACGACGATGACTGTATTTTCAAACTCGATCAAAAATTCTTCCAGCCATGCGATCGCATCCAGATCCAGATGGTTGGTAGGCTCATCAAGAAGCAGGATATCGGGATTACCGAACAGTGCTTTGGCAAGTAATACCTTGACCTTATCATTACCGCCGAGATCACTCATCATGGTGTAATGCAGTTCGGAACCGATACCAAGACCGTTTAAAAGCATGGCTGCATTGGTTTCTGCATCCCAGCCGTCCATTTCGGCAAATTCACCTTCCAGCTCACTGGCACGGATACCGTCCTCATCGGTAAAGTCCTCTTTTGCATAGATGGCTTCTTTTTCTTTCATGATCTCGTATAAGCGGGCATTTCCCATGATGACAACATCCATGACCGGATAGGCATCATATTTGAAGTGATCCTGCTCTAAGACGGAAAGACGCTGACCGGGTGTGATGATGACTTCACCATTGGTTGTCTCAAGCTGACCGGACAGGATCTTCAGGAATGTAGATTTACCTGCACCGTTGGCACCGATCAGACCGTAACAGTTGCCTTCTGTAAACTTGATATTGACATCCTCGAAAAGAGCTTTCTTTCCGATTCGTAAAGTGACATTACTTGCTTGTATCATGTAAAACCTCCTAATTTGATCTCCTGTTTATAAATTTTCTCATACAAAATTTATTTTATAAGAAAAAATGTGATTTGTACAGCACTATTGATAAAAGCAACAGGTAAAATCTGTATAAATTTCCCAAGGAGGGAGATAATAAAGATGCAATGCCACGAAACAATGTAGATAAAACTACAACTGGATGAGAAATGAGGAAATAAAATGGCAGCATATCAGAAAATCGACTTTCATACACATACAGAATCCGGAAAGCAAACGGAGGACCTCCTGCTTGCCATGCAGCAGGCAGATATAACCCTTTCAGTGATTCTGCCGGTTGTGGCAAGCCCCGAACAGTTTCAGCGTGTAAATAATCATGCGGCAGAAATAAACAGAGCCTATCCGGGAAGGCTTCTTTCCTTTGGCAGCATTCATCCGTTGTCGCAGCAATATAAACAGGAACTGAATTATATTAAGTCGCTGGGGCTTCCGGGAATCAAATTACATCCGGACAGACAGAAGACTGCAATTGATCATAAAGGATACCTGCACATTATCGACTATGCATCTGAGCTGGGGCTTATCATTGCGGTGCATGCGGGAATTTCATGCGGACAACCACTGTCTGTACATTGTCCGCCGCAGCTGGCAGCCCATATGCTGGAAGAATTGCAGCCACCACGACTTGTGTTAACACATATGGGAGGGTATAAACAATGGAGTCTGGTAGAAGAAAAACTGATCGGAAAGCAGGTTTATCTGGATTGTGCGGGGTGTGTCGGCCGGATGCCAAAAGAACAGCTGGAGCGGATCGTAAACAGGCATGGAAGTGATAAGATTTTATTTGCATCGGATTATCCGAGGGAAACTATAAGAGATGTGATAGAATGGATAGAAAGCAGTAGTCTGACACAGGCTCAAAAGCAGAATATATACAAAGAAAATGCATGCAGACTGTTGGGGCTGCATGCATCCAATAAACATTAAACTGTGGCAGGGATCAGGATACAACCTGGTTCTTGCCATTGTTTTTGCCGATATACAGATTGTTGTCAGCTAACTGAATCAGCTTATTGATCTTAAATCCGGGAACATAGGAGGCAACACCGAAAGTCATGGTAACGGAAACCTGGGTGCCTTCTTCCGTAACACTTGCATGCTCGATTGAAGAACGTATCTTTTCGGCAAGTGCAGTCGCGACCGTCTCCGCTCCGTTGATCAGAAGCAGGATCTCTTCTCCGCCCCAGCGGCATACACTGTCTTCCGGCCGCATATGGGAGCGAATCATATCTGCGACGAGTATCAGAACTTTATCCCCGCATTCATGCCCGTAAGTGTCATTTACTTTTTTGAAATCATCAATATCACCCAGTATAACACAGAACTGTGTTCCGCTTTTCTTTGCCTGTTCCATTGCCTTGCGTAGATGGACTTCCATGCTGCGCCGGTTTAAGAGCTGTGTCAGCGGATCATGACTGGCAATAGCGTCAAGTGTCTCTTTTTCCTGCTCCAGATGGAGCTGTGTATGTCTGATCTCCAGTACAAAAAAGAAGGAAAAGAGGATCAGCATGACAAAGCATACGAGAGAATTGAAGCAGTAGTAAATGCCGACTGCTCTGGAGGATGCAAAGTCACGAAAATATGGAACATGACTGACGCAAAACAGCTTGGTTCCAATAAAACAAAGTAATATGATGATTCCCGAAATAAAAGGTGTCAGAATCTTTTTATGGAATTGCGACAGTGTAAATGCCATATAAAAGGCAACAGAAACAAGTGCGATCGTATAAATCATAAAGCCCCATTCCCAACCGACCAGAAGGGTCGCGTAAACGGAGTGGAAGAGGATTTCAAACAGGCTGAACAGATATATGGCACGATAAGCTTTCTTTTTAATAAAAACGCCCGCCATATAAAGATAAATGCCGAAGATCAGCGCATTATATAAATACATGGGAAGAATATTGTAGTAAAAAAAGACGATCGTAATGATCAGGTGTACGAATGCGACAGCATAAAGGACAATCGAATATTTAAATGCATTTTCAAGCTGCCGGCTGCCATCCAGATAATGTTTTACTTTCTGCGTTAGATTGTGCATAGTGCCCCTCACTTTTAAAACTTCAAAAAATCAGAAAAAGAAAGCAGATGCAGTATAGATACCGCATCTGTTAAAAGTCGTTATTACAAAATGGATCAAATGGAAAGATCGATATTAGCACCCAGCTGCGGGGTAACGGAGTGTTCCATAGCGGAGCGATCGATCATGGAAGTCAGCGCATCCCCCATTGTTGCTGACATGTCAAGTGATTTGCTCAGCATGGCTACGCTAACCTGAGAATTAATATTGTATTGTGCCATTGTCATTGATAATGCAGGAATATCCATTATGAGCTCCCCCTATCCTTTGTATTATATGCCGATTTCAAAATTTGATTAACAATATTTTAGCATATGCCCCTTTGTTTTGCAACCTGCGGACGGTACTTTCCCATCATTTTTCCGCTGAAATATGATAGACAAAAAAATGAAAAAAAGTTATAATATTAAACAATATATGGCTTTTGGAATTTGAACAGGGAGGATAAGATCATATGGCATTTGGAATGGTTTCACTTGAGAAAAGATTAGCAAATAACATAAAAAACTATAGTCTGGATCAGTTATTCCAGATTGATGAACTTTCCGATTACATGGAGGCTGCATCAAAGATCAGCGGTCTGAGTTTTCTGCTCGTACACAGGCATGGGGAAAAGGCTGTCAGCGTCGGAAACTTTATCGGATTTAAGCCGGATGTGGTAAATGAGCCGGGGCATAAGATCAAAGTATATGGCAGAACGGTCGGTCATTTATATGTGAAGGATGAAGAGATCTGTACGAAAGAAGCAGAGGACTTTGTTCATGCGATCGTGACACAGCTCACCAGACAGGCAGAAAATACATATGAGAGCATCGAGACATCCATGTATGCGGATGAACTGGAAAGACGTCTGGAAAAAGAACAGTATCAGGTTAAGCACGGAGAAAAGAAAGATGCTCTTACCGGTCTGTTAAACAGCACGTATTTCGACAGCCGGATTACAGTGCTTGAACGTGCGGAAATCGTACCTGTTGCGATCATCTGTGCCAATATCAATGACTGGAAATATGTCAATGATAAATTCGGGGATGAAGAAAGCGACCGTCTGATCCGGACCGTTGCTTCTATTATAAAGGACGAGGCAAAAGATGAATATGTGATCGCCAGATGCGGCGGTGATCTGTTTAATATCCTGATCCCAATGGCAGAAGACGGAGAAGCGGAAGATTACTGCAAGAGGATGCAGGAGAAATGCGAAAGCTTTGAGGATCCGAAGATCGCACCATCCGTTGCCTGCGGTATTGTTTATAAAACAAATGTCGAACAGTCGATCAGAAAACTTCTGCCGGATGCGGAATACGAAATGTTCAATAACAAGTTTGAACTGAAAAATGCACCCGGATACAGAGCAAGATTAGAAAAATAAAAAGGAAGAAACGCCGGAACTTATCAAAGCTCCGGCGTTTTCATGGGTAAGAAAATGAGCAAAAGAAAAGCAGTATTTTTTGATGTGGACGGCACATTATTTAAGCAGGGAAAAGAAGTTCCGGAGAGTACGATCCGGGCAATCGCAAAAATCCGGGAGAACGGACATCTGGCATTTGTATGCACAGGACGCAGCCGTGTCATGGTGCCCAAAACACCGATTCTGGATATCGGATTTGACGGTGTTGTGGCAGCGTGCGGTATGTATGCGGATTATCAGGGAAAGACACTTTTTGCGGAAGAAATGCAGCAGGAAGTGCTTGACGATATCCTGCCGGTGCTGCAGCGGACGGAAACGATGTATATTTTAGAAGGAACCGAGTATATTTATTATGATGAAAATACGATCGGTAATGCGATCGATGACTGGTATATCGATGCGATCCGCACGATGATCCCCGGTCACTTTATCCCGGTACCAAAGGACAGCCGGGAGATCAGAGCCTGTAAGGTCAGCATTCAGGTACCGCCGCAGCGTGCACATGAAGTGATTGAAGCGGCAAAAAAGAATTTCCAGATTTTGCTGCACTACGATAACATCGGAGAAATCGTGCCCAAGGGCTTTACAAAAGCATCCGGAATCCAGCGTGTCTGTGAACTTCTGGGAATCGATCAGGCAGATACCATTGCTGTGGGTGACAGCATCAATGATGTGGATATGCTGCAGTTTGCAGGCTGCGGTATTGCAATGGGAAATGCAACAGAGCCGGCAAAAGAGATTGCGGACTATGTGACAACCGATATTTTTGAAGACGGCATCTGGAATGCCATGGCACATATGGGACTCTTATAATGCAGGCAGTGCATGATTTTATATTTATTTTATAAAATAATGGAAAGATGAGAAAACGAGAGTAAATATCATAAAAAAGGTAGGAAATGGATAGAAAAAAAGAGTTGGATAAAGTTGCATATTGACTCTGAAAAAACTAATATAAGCACAGTGATTAGCACTCAAACTAATTGAGTGCTAACAAATGAAAAGAATGTTAAAGCAATGAAGAATAGAAGGAGGCAATTTTTATGAAATTAGTACCACTTGGAGACAGAGTTGTATTGAAACAACTTGTAGCAGAGGAAACAACAAAGTCAGGTATCGTATTACCTGGTCAGAACAAAGAAAAGCCACAGCAGGCAGAAGTAATTGCAGTTGGTCCGGGCGGCGTTGTAGACGGAAAAGAAGTCAAGATGGAAGTAAAGCCTGGTGATCAGGTTATCTATTCTAAATATGCAGGAACAGAAGTAAAACTTGAGGAAGAAGAATATATCGTAGTTCGCCAGAACGATATCGTAGCTGTGATCGAACAGTAAGCAGACAGAAACATAAAAGGAAAACAGATTGTAAGGAGGTCATTCTATATGGCAAAGGAAATTAAATACGGAGCAGAAGCAAGAGCAGCTTTAGAAGCCGGTGTAAATCAGTTAGCAGATACAGTCAGAGTAACGCTTGGACCGAAAGGAAGAAACGTAGTTCTCGATAAATCATATGGCGCACCACTGATCACAAACGATGGTGTAACGATCGCAAAAGAGATCGAGCTGGAAGATGCTTTTGAAAATATGGGTGCACAGCTTGTCAAAGAAGTTGCTACAAAGACAAATGATGTAGCAGGTGATGGTACTACAACAGCAACTGTACTGGCACAGGCTATGATCAATGCAGGTATGAAGAACCTGGCAGCAGGTGCTAACCCGATCATCCTTCGTAAAGGTATGAAGAAAGCAACTGACTGTGCAGTAGAAGCAATCAAGAAGATGAGCTCTAAAGTAAACGGCAAAGAGCATATTGCAAAGGTTGCAGCTATTTCCGCAGGTGATGAAGAAGTTGGTAACCTGGTAGCAGATGCTATGGAAAAGGTTTCCGGCGACGGTGTTATCACAATCGAAGAAAGCAAGACCATGATGACAGAACTTGACCTTGTAGAAGGTATGCAGTTCGACCGTGGTTATATTTCAGCATATATGGCAACAGATATGGATAAGATGGAAGCAGTTCTGGATAATCCATATATCCTGATCACAGATAAGAAGATTTCCAACATTCAGGAGATCCTTCCTCTTCTGGAGCAGATCGTACAGAGTGGTGCAAAACTTCTGATCATCGCTGAGGATGTAGAAGGCGAAGCACTTACAACACTGATCGTCAACAAACTGCGTGGTACATTCAACGTAGTAGCTGTTAAGGCTCCCGGTTATGGCGACAGAAGAAAAGCAATGCTTGAAGATATCGCAATCCTGACAGGTGGTCAGGTGATCAGTTCTGAACTTGGTCTGGAACTGAAGGACACAACAATGGAACAGCTCGGACGTGCAAAATCCGTTAAGGTTCAGAAAGAGAACACAGTGATCGTAGACGGCGAAGGCAGCAAGGATGCCATTGCAGCACGTATTGCTTCTATTAAGAAACAGGTAGAAGAAACAACATCCGATTTCGACCGTGAGAAATTACAGGAAAGACTTGCCAAACTGGCAGGCGGTGTTGCAGTGATCCGTGTTGGTGCAGCAACAGAAACAGAAATGAAAGAAGCAAAACTTCGTCTGGAAGATGCACTTGCAGCTACAAAGGCAGCTGTAGAAGAAGGTATTATCTCAGGTGGTGGATCTGCTTATATCCACGCTTCCAAAGAAGTTGCTAAACTGGCTGATACACTGGAAGGTGATGAGAAGACAGGTGCACAGATCGTACTGAAAGCACTGGAAGCTCCACTGTTCCACATTGCAGCAAACGCAGGTCTGGAAGGCAGTGTTATCATCAATAAAGTAAAAGAATCCGAAGTTGGTATCGGTTACGATGCACTGAAGGATGCATATGTAAATATGGTAGATGCAGGTATTCTGGATCCTGCAAAGGTTACAAGAAGTGCTCTGCAGAACGCAACAAGCGTTGCATCTACACTGCTTACAACAGAATCTGTTGTAGCAAACATCAAAGAAGATGCACCGGCTATGCCAGCCGGTAACCCAGGCATGGGAATGATGTAAAACCGCAAAGATAAAAACAAGCGCCTGCCTTTATGGCAGACGCTTATTTTAATAGTAGAAATCATATACAAATTTTATATCGGGGAATAATGAACCGTGTTCGTTTACCTGAAATGGCAGAAAATCTGTAAAAATGTGCCCCCATTGGACACTTCTGCGAGAGGTGTGGGGGCTCCTGTTGCTATGTATTATACTCAAATAGTATAAAAAAGCAACTGGTAAAACTATGAAATATTTATAAACATTTATTTCTGTATGCTATAATCAGATACAGATTTATCCGGGAAGGAAAATACATGGAAAGTTTTAGTATAAAACGTCTTGTGACAGTGCTGACGGTACTATCGTGTGCACTCTGCCGGACAGCCTGTCAGATCAGATAATTGACTATCATCTGCATAATTTGCATTATAGTGGATAAACTCTATAATAATGAATGAAATTAACATTATTGTTCATTGTATATTCAGGAACTCTTCTATTAAAATAGTAGTAGTAATAGGAAAGGTAAGCGGATGCAATGGATAAAGAGCGGATTGGTCTGAGGATTAAGCTGGAAAGAACAAAACAGAATCTGACACAGGAACAGTTAGCAGAGCTGGCTGATATATCATCCTCTTATCTGAGTGCGATAGAACGCGGAAAACAGTCGATCAGTCTGGATTATACCAACAGGATCGCAGAAGCATTGAAGATACCGGTAAATGAACTACTGACACATGAACCGGAAAGCAGATACGGAGTGGCAGAAAAGCCAACAGGTACCGGCAAAGTGGCTATCTCAAATGCAGAGAGAAAGCGTAAGATGGCAGAATTGGAAGAAATGATCGGCAGCAGGAATGACAGAGAATTTAATCTGATCTATGATGAAGTAGCACTTTTCATTTCAAAACTGCAATATTTCGGAGACAGAAGATAATTAACTTAAATGGTTTTCGAAGTTTCATGGAATTTAAGAAATTTTGACATTTTTACAAATGCGTGCTAATATGATTATAGAAAAAAGAGTGCTGCCGATAGACGGTTAGCCCACATACTTAGTTGATTAAAAATAACCGTTCAGTTTGCGAGGCTGGGGCGGTTATTTTTGTGTCTTGTAATTATCCTTGCCGAATGTGTATCCGGCACAAAAGCAGGTGATGCCGAAGCTCACGACTGCAATAAAATCCACAATACTCATTGGCTTAGCCCTCCTTTGCAATGGATTCTCTTTCGAGTTTCTATGTAATCAGAGGGTTACAGTCCCTCTGCTGAAGGACTAACCGCCTACCGTTATGGTAGCACCCATATTTTGATTATAACAGTCAAGGCGAGAAGCAGCAACCGAAAAGTTATCGTCTCAAAAAATGGAGTGTATCTCCCATACAAATCGACGTGTACATTAGTCAATGATGTGACACCAAGTTTTTAAAATAAAAAACGGTATGATCCTATAGATATATCACCTGATACAAATGGTTAGGTTTCCAGTTCATGGCGTTTTTCCAGTGGTGA
>NZ_JAHLPN010000019.1 GCF_018917935.1 Kineothrix sp. MSJ-39
TGGACAGACCGCTGGTGTATCTGTTGGTGACCAACACCATGGCAGAGTAGCCAAGTCTGGCAGGGATAAACGCTGAAGGCATCTAAGCGTGAAGCCCCCCTCAAGATGAGATATCCCAACAAGTAAGACCCCTTAGAGAGTATGAGGTAGATAGGCTTAAGGTGTAAGCATAGTAATATGTTCAGCTGATAAGTACTAATAGGTCGAGGGCTTATCCTTTGCGACAAGAAGGGGCCCACGGAAGTGGGAAGTGATCTTGCCGCCAAGTAACAAGCGAAGCTTGTTAGAGAACAGAAATCATCAAGAAATGATGAGAGTATGGACAAAAGAGATCAAGTAAGCAATGAACGATCAAAGAATTAGTCAAACGAGTTTGCATACGATGTAAAGAAAGATTTCAGTATTCGGTTTTGAAGATATGACTTCAAATGAGGATTCCAGATGGAATCCTTTTTTGTTGTATAATTTCAATAAATCAGGTGTACATTTTATTCGATATTTGTTATAATTTATCTATATTGATGATTGCCAAGGCAATGCTTCAAAGTCCGTGAGAGGTGATAAAATGGATACAAATATTTTATTAGAGAATGGAACAAATGAATTAGAGATCTTAGAGTTTATTCTGGATGGAAATTCCTATGGAATCAATGTGGCAAAGATCAGGGAAATCATTCCTTATCAGAAGGTAACACCTGTACCGAATGCACATCCGAGTATTGAAGGTATTTTTATGCCGCGTGATGTAATGATCACGGCGATCGATCTGAAGAACTGTTTGCAGAGGGGACAGTCAGAGGAAAAAGGATTATTCATTATTACAAACTTTAATAAACTTGATATCGCATTTCATGTAGATCAGGTAATCGGTATCCACAGGGTATCATGGTCAGAGATTATAAAGCCGGGTACAACAGTATCCAATTCGGAGGATGGTATTTCGACCGGAATCGTAAAGATTAATGATAAACTGATCATTATTCTGGACTTTGAAAAGATCATTACAGACATCAGCCCGGAGACAGGCTTAAAGACTGCGGAAGTTGATGCACTTGGTGTAAGACAGAAAAATGACGTGCCAATCCTGATCGCAGAAGATTCGGCATTATTGAATAAACTGATTGTAGATTCCTTGAAGAAAGCAGGATATCAGAACCTGATACATACAGAGAACGGACAGGAAGCATGGGATGTGATCTGTGAATGTAAAGAAGAAGGCACGCTGGATGAGCATGTCAGATGCGTTATTACAGATATTGAGATGCCGATCATGGATGGTCACAGATTGACTAAACTGATTAAAAGTGATGATGCGACAAAGAACATTCCGGTCATTATTTTCTCATCTCTGGTGAATGAAGATATGAAGAAGAAAGGTGAATCATTAGGTGCGGATGCACAGCTTTCCAAGCCGGAAATCGGAAATCTGGTAAGGGTAATTGATAGTTTGGTACACTAGTAACGGGGCTGGGATGGAAAATTCCCAGCCTGTTTTATGTTATGGCGACGAGGAAAATGCACGCATTTATGCAGTGCATTTGACGACCGCTAATCAGAGTGAGATTCGCAGAGCGTATCTCGTCTCTGTTATGGAGAGATTTAATCAGAGCGTATCTTAGCTCTGTTATGACATTGAATATCAGAAAAGCGGAGTTTGTAAATATGCAATATTATGGAAAAATAAAAAATGCAGTTCAGGAAGCGAATCGTGTACTGGTTGGACTCGGAGAAGAATGGGTTCTGACAGATGAGGTTATTTGTAAAGCAATGGAAAACAGCCATCCGGTGTTTGCTGCTTTACTAAAATTTGCTGCAACACAAGAGCAGTACAGGGATATTGTGCCTTATCTGGAAGCCTTTTATTATAATCAAATAACGGAAATACCGGATATGTGGAAGAATGCGTATGCACATTTACGGAAGCTTCTGGAAGGAAAAGATTACTATATTGTATCGCTTACAATAGATCCGTATTTAGCACAGATGGGATTTGATATGGATCGCTGTGTGAATCCATGTGGCAGTGTACAGCGTATGCAGTGCAGAAATGGATGCACGGAGGAATTGTATATTGCGAAATCAATCATGCAGGCATTCTCAGAAAAACTGCAGCAGAGAATGCAGGATGTTTCAGAAACAGAACTGCAGGAATGCGTATTGACAGATCTGGTCAATGATTGCCGGGAAGAGATAGCAAAGCTTATATGCCCGAAATGTGGTGCTCCGCTGTTTTTTAACACATTAGAAGCAACACGTTACAGAGAAGAAGGATATCTTGGAAACTGGCAGATGTATATGAAATGGCTGCAGGGTTCTGTGAATAAGAAGCTGTGCGTGATAGAAGCGGGGGCAGGGATGTCATTACCGTCTGTTATTCGCTGGCCTTTTGAAAAAACAGTATACTACAATCAAAAGGCTTCTTTGTATCGCATTCATCATACATTTCATCAGATCAATCACGAGATTGCAGAAAGATCATGTGGAATAGAGGCATCGGCAGTTTCGTTTTTTAAGGATATGGAAGAGGGGGAGGCAGTTTTATGAGCACAACAGAAGAATATTTAGATGGACTTCTGCAGGCAACAATGGGACAGGATGAGCCTGATGCAAAAGCTGCACAGTCGGATGTTCCAAAAGAAGAAACCAAAGCAGCACCAGCAGATGATAATCATAAGATGAGCCCGGATGAGATTGCAGCGTTATTTGCACAGATGCAGGGAGATTCGGAACCGACGGCGGAAACAGTAGCAGAGCCAGAAAACGAGGCTGTGGAAGAACAAGAAAACGTAACACAGATTCAGCAGCCGGAACCGGTGGCAGAAGCCCCGAAGGAAGAGTCTGTTGCAGCACCGGCGGACGATAATCATAAGATGAGCCCGGATGAAATTGCGGCATTATTTGCCAAGATGCAGGGAGATCCAGAACCGACGGCGGAAACAGTAGCAGAGCCAGAGAACGAGGCTGTGAAAGATCAAGAAAACGCAACACAGATCCAACAGCCGGAACCGGTAGTAGAACCTGAACCAGTAGTAGAAGTCCCGAAGGAAGAGTCTGTTGCAACACCGGCAGACGATAATCATAAGATGAGCCCGGATGAGATCGCGGCATTATTTGCACAAATGCAGGGGGATCCGGAACCGGCAGTAGAATCGGAGCCTGCAGTAGAACCAGAATCCGTAGCAGATCCAGAACCGAAGGAGAAACCAGAAACAGAGATTGCGGGAAACGAAGAAGAGGTAGCAGAGATTCCGCAATCAGAGCCGGAAATGGAATCTGTAGAAAACGTAGAAGATTCAAATATGAGTGATGAGCTGTCCGCATTGCTGAAAGAAATACAGGCAGAACCGGATGAGGAAGAACAGCAGGAAACAGATGAGGATGAAGCTCAGGCAGAATCAGATGCTGAGGAGCAGTCAGAAACTGCGACAGCAGAAAAACTGCCACCGCAGGAAGAAATGGAAATTGATCTGTCAGATCCGGATGCAATGAGCTTTTTACAGGAGATCCGGGAAAAGGAAGAACCTAAAGAAAGTAAGGGTGAAGATGACGCAGTCAATGAAATAGAGGAACTATTGCGAAAATCCGATAACCATGAGATGGTGAGTGAAGAACTGGATCTGCCGGGAGAACAGGATGAGCTGTTGGCTGGTCTGACAGAAGGAGCAGGTACGGAACAGTCAGATTCGGATGAAGCAGAGAATGGGGGAAAGACTGCCAAAAAGAAGAAAGGGCTTTTCTCTTTCTTTGGGAAAAAGAAGAAAAAGCAGGAAGATACAGATCAGACAGTAGACGAAATATCAGATGAGGAATCAGCTGCAGAAGGAGAAACAGAGGCAGACAGGGAAGAAACCGAGCCTGTGCCAGATGGAGATGTACATGATCTTTTGCAGGATCTTTTTGGAGAAGAAGGAACTTCTGCAGAGGACTTTTTACAGCAGGAGGAAGCTGCGGGAGAGCAGGTAGCGGAAGTTTCAGATCAAAAAGAAAAGAAAGAAAGTTTTTGGAAGAAACTTGGAAACGCCTTGTTTGAAGAGGACGAAGAAGAGGATAAACAGGAAGAACAGGAACCCGAAAAGAAGAAAAAAGATAAGAAGGGGAAGAAGAAAAAGAAGGTTACGGATGCATCTGACAACCAGGGAATCTTAGAAGAACTGGATGCAGAAGGTGCGGACGGAAAAAAGGGAAAGAAAAAGAAGAAGGATAAGAAGAAGCCGAAAAAAGAAAAGAAGGCATTACCAAAAGAAGGAACAGATAAGGAAGAAGACAGTAAAAAACTTCCAATTAAAATGGTAGTGCGTATCTTTATTCTGGCATTTTCTATTTTGGCATTATTGCTGATCGTGGTAGAAATTATTCCGTCCGTGTGGACTGCAGCAGATGCGAGAAATGCATTCTATAAGAAGGAATACCGCGCTGCTTATGAAGAAATGACAGGAAAGAAGCTTTCTAAAAAGGATCAGAGATTGTATGAAAAAGCAAGGCTGGTTGCTTCCTTGCAACAAAGATATGATGCATATACTACTTATACAGCACTGCAGATGCCTGTGGAGGCACTTGATAGTCTGTTATCAGGTTATTTGTTCTGGCAACAGGAAGCAGATGCCATTGCAGAATATGATGCTGCGACAGAGACAGATGCTGTAAAGTATCAGATTCTGAATACATTATATGATACGTATCAGCTTACGGAAGATGATGTAAGACAAATCAATGCACTGGATGATTATGACTATACCGTAAAGCTGGAAGAACTGACAGGAAGCCTGAGCCATAAAAACAGCAATGCACAGCAGTCAGGAAGTACTGCTGTGACAGGAACTGCAGATGCTACAGCACCAACAGACAGTTTGAGTGATGGCATACAGACAGAGTCTGCCAGTGATACGGCAGATATGACACAGATGCAGGATATATTACCGGAGGAGGAAATGGAATGATCGCAATAATCGATTATGATGCTGGCAATATCAGAAGTGTAGAAAATGCACTTATTGCGCTTGGAGAAGAAGTTGTCATCACCAGAGATCCCGAAATTTTATTGCTGGCAGAAAAAGTAATATTGCCGGGGGTTGGAGCTTTTGGAGACGCAATGGAAAAATTACATGCCTATGGTCTGGTAGATGTGATCCATCAGATCGTGGAGAAGAAAACTCCATTTCTTGGCATTTGTCTGGGACTGCAGCTTTTGTTTGAAAGCAGTGATGAGACACCGGGTGTAGAAGGTCTGGGAATCTTAAAGGGAAAAATTGTGGCAATTCCACATGACAAGGGATTGAAAATTCCGCATATCGGATGGAATTCCCTTTCGTTTCCGCACGAGGGAAGATTGTTCCGGGGGCTAAGTGAAAATGCATATGTTTATTTTGTGCATTCCTATTATTTACAGGCAGAGGAAGAAGAAATTGTAAAAGCAACGACGGAATATGGTGTGACGATCCATGCATCAGTAGAGAAGGATAATGTATTTGCATGCCAGTTCCATCCGGAGAAAAGTTCCGCAGTCGGCAGGAAGATCCTACAGAATTTCCTGTCTATCAACAGGGAGGGCAACTGATATGCATACAAAACGAATTATCCCATGTCTGGATGTTAATAATGGAAGAGTTGTAAAGGGCGTTAATTTTGTGAATCTGATCGATGCGGGTGATCCGGTTGCGGTAGCTGCGGCTTACGATGCAGCAGGAGCAGATGAACTCGTATTTCTGGATATCACTGCATCCTCTGATCAACGCAGCACAGTGGCAGATATGGTGCGCAAGGTTGCGGAACAGGTGTTTATCCCGTTTACGGTAGGCGGTGGTATCCGAACTGTAGACGACTTTAAGGCAATCCTGAGAGAGGGAGCTGACAAGGTTTCCGTGAACTCCGCAGCAATCATGAATCCGCATCTGATCTCGGAAGCGGCAGAAAAATTTGGCAGTCAGTGTGTTGTTGTGGCGATTGATGCAAAGAAAACACCGGATGGCTATCATATTTTCAAAAACGGTGGTCGTGTTGATATGGGTATTGATGCCATAGAATGGGCAATGCAGGCAGACGAGCTTGGTGCGGGAGAGATCCTTCTGACCAGTATGGACTGTGATGGTACGAAAGCAGGTTATGATATTGAACTGACAAGACTGATCTCAGAAAATGTTTCCATTCCTGTGATCGCTTCCGGTGGAGCGGGAAAACTGGAGCATTTTTATGATGCATTGACCGATGGAAAAGCGGATGCAGCACTGGCTGCTTCTTTGTTCCACTTTAAAGAACTGGAGATCAAGCAGGTAAAGCAATATCTGAAAGAGCGCGGAGTTCCGGTCAGATTATAAAATAATGATTATATAAAGAAAGAAGATAGGAAAATGGCAGCGATCAGTAATGACTGGCTTGCACCGCTTACACCGGAATTTGCAAAGCCGTATTATAGAGAATTGTATAAAAAGGTAAAGGAAGAATATGCAACGCATGTGATCTTTCCGCCATCCAATGAAGTGTTCAGTGCGTTTGAACTGACACCGCTTGCTGATGTCAAGGTGGTGATCCTGGGGCAGGATCCGTATCACAACGTGGGACAGGCGCATGGTCTTTGTTTTTCCGTAAAACCGGATGTGGAGATTCCGCCTTCTCTTGTGAATATTTACAAAGAGTTACATGATGATCTGGGCTGTTATATTCCAAATAACGGATATCTGGTGAAATGGGCAAAGCAGGGCGTGCTGATGCTGAATACAGTACTTACCGTCAGGGCGCATCAGGCAAATTCACACAGAGGGATCGGCTGGGAAGAATTTACCAATGCAGCGATCCGGGTATTGAATGAACAGGACAGACCGATCGTGTTTATTCTCTGGGGAGGTCCGGCGCAGCGCAAAAAGGAAATGCTGAACAATCCAAAGCATCTGATTCTGGAGGCACCGCATCCGAGTCCGTTATCTGCATACAGAGGATTTTTTGGCAGTAAGCCGTTCAGTCAGACGAATGCATTTTTGGAGAAAAATGGGCTGACGCCGATTGATTGGCAGATTGAGAATCGATAGATTTTATCAGTAATATCGGCTCCGCAGGGTTGACAAATAGCAATATTGTGTTATAGTGTTCCTGTACAGAACTACTAACCAAGGGGCGAAGGACATATGATCGAAAAATTAATGTTATTTGGACTCACCAGACAGGAAGCGACGATTTATATCTGCTTATACCAGACAGGTCCGCTGACCGGTTATGAGGTGGCGAAGGATACAGGAATATCAAGATCAAATGTGTACAGCGCGCTTGCAGGATTGGTAGAAAAAGGTGCAGCCTATAAAATGGAAGCGGCAGCAAATAAATATTTGGCCGCTCCTGTGGAGGAACTTTGTGAGAACAGAATGCGTCTGCTGCAAGAGGCAGAGGGCTATCTGAAAAACAATCTGCTTCCTGTGGAAGAGGAAACAGAAGGGTATATCACAATAGAAGGCTATCGGCATATTCAGGATAAGGTCTATGCAATGCTGCGAAAAGCAGAAAAGCGTATTTATCTGTCTTTAGCTGCAACGGAGCTTGCGTTCTGGAAAGAGGAACTGCAAAAGCTGGTCATGCGTCAGATCAAAGTAGTGATCCTGACGGATAAACAGGTAGAGTTACCGGAAGGTATCACAATATATCTTTCGGATCAGAAAGAGGCGCAGATTCATCTGATCGTGGATTCCAAGCTTGTACTGACAGGCGATTACAGTGGACAGGAGTCTGATACCTGTCTGTATTCCGGACAGAAAAATCTGGTCAGTGTTTTGAAAGAGGCATTGCGTAATGAGATCCGCCTGACGAATGTGATAGACCAGCAGAAGCAGACAGCTTCCGTATAGTTAGCTGCAAATCATGTCAATTAGGAGGATATTATGGCAGTCAGAATTGGTATTTTAGGGTATGGAAATTTAGGAAGAGGAATTGAGTGTGCAATTCGTCAGAATCAGGATATGGAGCTTGTTGCAGTTTTCACAAGAAGAGATCCGCAGCAGGTGAAAATTCAGACAGAGGGTGTTTCAGTATACAAAGTAGATCAGATCGCAGAGTTTCAGGATAAGATCGATGTGTTGATGCTTTGTGGCGGAAGTGCAACGGATCTGCCAAAGCAGACACCGGAATATGCAAAATACTTTAATGTAATTGACAGTTTTGATACACATGCCAATATTCCACAGCATTTTGCAGATGTGGATGAGGTAGCAAAGGCTAACGGACATGTTGCAATGATCTCTGTAGGATGGGATCCGGGTATGTTCTCTTTGAACCGCTTATATGCAGCATCTATCCTGCCGGAAGGAAAAGATTATACATTCTGGGGAAAAGGTGTCAGCCAGGGACATTCTGATGCAATCCGTCGTGTAAAAGGTGTAAAAGATGGTAAGCAGTATACAATTCCTGTAGATGCGGCATTAGAGGCTGTCAGAAGCGGAAGTAATCCTGAGCTTACTACCAGACAGAAGCATACAAGAGAGTGCTTTGTGGTAGCGGAAGAAGGCGCAGATCTTGCTCAGATCGAGCAGGATATCAAGACAATGCCTAACTACTTCTCTGATTATGATACAACGGTACATTTTATTTCAGAAGAAGAACTGAAAAGAGATCACAGTGGCATCCCGCATGGTGGATTTGTGATCCGCAGCGGCAAGACAGGACTTAATAAGGAACATAATCACATTATCGAATACAGTCTGAAGCTGGATTCCAATCCGGAATTTACAGCATCTGTTTTAGTAGCATATGCAAGAGCCGTGTACAGAATGAAACAGGAAGGCATGAAGGGCTGCAAGACGGTATTTGATGTAGCACCGGCTTACCTCAGCCCAATGAGCGGTGAAGAACTGCGTGCACATCTGTTATAATAGAAATAAGAAAGGCGTCAGGAGAAGAAAATGGATAAAAAACCTTTTGTAACAAAACAGCAGATCGAAGAGATCACAAAAACATATCCCACACCATTTCATATTTACGATGAGAAGGGGATCAGAGAAAATGCAAAAGCAGTGAAGGAAGCATTTTCATGGAATCCGGGATTTAAAGAATATTTTGCGGTAAAAGCAACGCCGAATCCGTTTTTAATTGATATTCTGAGAGAATACGGCTGTGGCTGTGATTGTTCTTCCATGACAGAACTTATGCTTGCAAATGCGATCGGCTGTGAAGGAAAAGATATCATGTTTTCTTCAAATGATACACCGCCTGCAGAGTTTGCATATGCAGCTAAGCTGGGAGCAACGATCAACTTAGATGATTTTACGCATATTGCGTGTCTGGAAGAAACACTTGGTAAGCTGCCGGAAACTATTTCCTGCAGATTTAATCCGGGCGGCATTTTCCAGATGAGTAATGGCATCATGGATAATCCGGGCGATTCCAAGTATGGTTTTACAAAGGAGCAGTTATTTGAAGGGTTCCGTATCTTAAAGGAAAAAGGTGTTAAGAACTTTGGTATTCATGCATTCCTTGCCAGCAACACAGTAACAAATGAGTACTATCCGATACTGGCAAAGCAGTTGTTTGAACTGGCAGTAGAGCTGCAGAAAGAAACAGGTGCGCATATCTGCTTCATCAATCTGTCCGGTGGTGTTGGAATCCCATATACACCGGATAAAGAGCCGAATGATATCCGCGTGATCGGCGAAGGTGTGCATAAGGTATATGATGAAGTATTAGGAAAAGCCGGTATGGATGATGTTGCGATCTACACGGAAATGGGTCGTTTCATGATGGGACCGTATGGTGCACTTGTCACACAGGCGATTCATGAAAAGCATACGTATAAGGAGTACATCGGAGTGGATGCCTGTGCAGTCAACCTGATGCGTCCGGCTATGTATGGTGCGTATCATCACATTACAGTACTGGGCAAGGAAAATGAACCTTGTGATCATGTATATGATGTCACAGGTTCTCTGTGTGAAAATAATGATAAGTTCGCGATCGACAGAAATCTGCCAAAGATCGATATGGGAGATTATCTGGTGATCCACGATACCGGAGCACATGGATTTGCAATGGGTTACAATTATAACGGTAAGCTGAAATCAGCAGAGCTCTTGCTGAAAGAGGATGGCAGTGTACAGCTTATCCGTCGTGCGGAAGAGCCAAAAGATTACTTTGCAACCTTTGATTGCTTCCCGATTTATAAAAAATTCGGATTTTAATGATTGAAATACTGAAAGTACAGAATTGCTGTGATTTTCAGATGGGTCTTGAAAATCTATCGTAGATATGCTAAACTATAATTCGGCTGTTGGAAAACAGCCGAAGATAAGCCGGTGTGTCGGAATGGCAGACGATGCAGACTCAAAATCTGTTGGGTGTACGCCCGTGCGGGTTCAAGTCCCGCCACCGGCAGTAAATGTATCACATCTGTAGGATATGATAATTTAAGAAAAAGCCTCGCTTCGTTTCGAAGCGAGGTTTTTTGTTGCCTTTTCTATTGTTTATTCCAAATGTTCTTTTACATAATCCCGGATGAAGAAGTTGTCCTCAGGCATCTGACAGCCTACAATGTACAGCCCTTCGTTGTCTGAGCAGCGGATCGTATGTCCTTCTACAATATCATGCTTTGGCAGATCAAAATCATGGATCTTGACAGAAACAGTGATATCTTTATGCTTTGCAAAGTAATCATCATGTGTCAGGAAAGCGAAACCGTTGGCACTGATGTTATCCAGCTGCCCTTCGATCACTTTGTCTTTCCCTATGACTGTAATACTGCAGCGGTTCGTCAGATCCATACGTGGATATTTCCGGCGGTTGTTGATCTTCGGACGGGATTCAATCTGGATCGTATAAGCGGCGCTGTCTTTTCCGGCAGATGGAGTAAGTTTTGCGCGGTTCCAGCAATACAGGACATTACCAACCGTTACCTGCAGCTTACACTCAGCAGGATCCGATAACTGTACGGATGCAGGAAGGGAGACCGTCAAAGTATTATCGTTCTGTGCGATGATCTCGCCGTGGTAACTTGTGTGATCACCAAGGAACACGGTCAGCTTCATCCCCGGCTTGATATCCTCTGTTCCCATGAAACCGCCAATACCGAGCTCACACATCAGTGCTTCGATCACCTTTTCGATGGAATCAATATTTTCGGCCGATTCTGTGTATTTGCTCACCATACGATTGCTGATCTCATTCGAATCGGCAATACGGTCTGTCATGTCGGATACAATATGTGTAACCTGCTTTAGGTTGTTGACCAGATGCAGGTTGGAGGTTTCGACCTCCTTCATGGCAGTGTCGATCACCTGAATGTTGTCACCAAGCTGTTCTGCATCGGAAGCGATCTGCGTGATGTTATGACCGGCAAGTGTAACTTTGTCAAGGGTGAGCTGAATAAGTTTTAAGGTTTCTTCCATAGCGGCTGTCATCTTGTCGGAAGTTTCTTCCAGATGCGTAAGAGCCTGCCAGATCTGACCGGAGGAAGTTTTGGTTTCATTACTTAAAGAACGAATCTGGTCTGCAACAACAGCAAATCCACGTCCTGCATCACCGGCTCTGGCGGCTTCGATCGAAGCATTCAGTGCCAGAAGATTGGTCTGGTTAGAAATATTTTCAATCGTTCCGGTTTCTTTCTTTACCATTGCAAAATCATCTTTAAAGTTCTGCAGAGTCTGTTCGATCTCACCGGAAAGCTGTGCCATTGTATTGGTGGTGGCAACGAGATTTTCCAAATCTGTAGAGCTGACCTGTGCATGCTTTTCGGAAGTAGCGGTCAGAGTTACCATCTGCTCGATCATGTCTGCCACATGATTGACCTGGGAACGGATATCCGTTGTCATATCGTTGGAAGAATTGGTGCTGTCCTGCAGCACAACATTATTATCCTGCAGCTTGTGCAGACTGTTTACAACGATGCTGGCTCCATGTGTATTTTCGGAGGCAAGTTCACGTACGACAGTGATACCGTCCATGATCGAGTTACATGCCTGTTTGACCTGTTCGACAGTCGTGATCACGCGTTTCAGATCTGCTTTGATGCTGTCTGTCATGGCACCGTCCGATTCGTTCAGATGCTTGATGGACATGACATAGCAGATATAGCACAGAACGATACAGGAAAACTCTAACTGATAATCTTTCATATTGGTGGCGGAATTATAACCGATCATGATCCGGTAAGCTGCGCTTCCTATGATGATCAGAGAGTTTGCAATACCACAGGTAACCATAAATTTCTTGTTTTTATACAAAACCAGAAGGCTTGTTACCGGAAGAATATAGGTAAACGCGATCGGAGATTCCGTCGTACTGACAACGTAGGTATAAAAGATACCATAGCCGATGACCAGATTGTATTTGTAAAGCTCTGTTGTAAAACCTTTGACCCGCAGCAGGATCTCTCCGATGAGGATCGGAAGCCAGCAGAGCAGCAGGAAAACAAAATAGTAAGGGGTAGTCCGCAGCCCGTTTGCAACATCGCTTCCATAGTTGGCGGAAAGCAGGATAGCAAAGACCAGCCAGATCTTACGTGCCCTCCGGTTGGCTTTTTCCTTAAAAACAGATTCATCGTAATTCATAGGTACCTCCATGTTGTGTGGCAGACAATTTCTTGAAATAGTCTGAAATGGCTTTGATCGTTTCGTCACTTTCCTTTAAATCCGGTTCAAAGACGGAAAATGCATGTGTCAGTTCTTTCTTCTTCGGAAAGTTCAGTAAGCTGTGGGTAACACCCTGACGGACCATTGCCTTTTCATACTGCATGGTATAATGCTGCAGATTGTCATTTTCGCTTGTGACAAGAAAGCAGGGCGGAAGTGCTTTCAGGATATCCGGATGTTCCGGATTGACATAGGGAGCGAAGGCTCCTTTTTTATAGCCCTTTCCATATAAATAGGAAGGCAGGAAAAGTCCTATCTTGTCCCGTTTATTGGTGTAAAACATACCACTGATCAGCCCAAGTGCCTGTATAGGAAGGACAGATGGAGTTACATGCGCAGCAGCAGCTACTTTTTGGCTGTTCTGCATTGATGCACAATAAGTCAACAGGCATGCACCGCCACTGTCACCGACTGCATAGATCTGCTGCGAAAGTCCTCTTTTGGCAAGATCCTTTCGTATATATTCCATAGCAAGAAAAACATCGTTGCACTGGTCAAAAAACAAACAGTCGGGAACGAGTCTGTACTCAATGCTGTAAACCAGATAGCCCAGCTTACTGAGCTTGGCACAGAAGTAACGGTTAAACTCCTTGCAGCCAAGTAACAGTCCACCGCCGTGCACGTTCAAGATCACGGGAAGTTTCTGATCCGCTGCAGCTTCGGGCAGATACAGATCAAGCCTGTGAGCCGTCAGCCCGTCTTCTGCATAAGGGATATCCCGCAGCTCGGTAACACCGCTGCAAAGCGTGTATTTTTTATCACGCGCCGGGAGAGATTTCTGAAAATCTGCCCGTTGTTTATAAAAAGCCTGTTTCATAAATTGACTCATGTTGCAAAAACCTCATTTTATATGCTGATAAGCAAAATCATGCCTACCTATTATAATAGGCTATTTCTCGACGGTATTCAACAAATTTTTTAGGCAATGGAAAGAATCCGGAAAATCGAGTATAATAACATTATATATGGCATGAAATATAATGTGCCCGTGAACGAAAAAATAAGGGAAAACAAAGGAGAAATGAAAAATGAACAAACATATAGAAGAAGCAATGACAATCAGAAATGAACAACCGATGGTATGCAACTGCGCGCAGACGATCATGCGGGTGTATGCAAAGGAACTGGGACTGTCGCCGGAGCAGGCGGAAAAGCTGGGCAGCAACTTTGGCGGCGGTATGAAATGCGGCGGAACATGCGGCGTGATTACAAGCGGACTTTTGGTGCTTGGAGGCAAAGGAATCGAATCCCCTGCTAAAATTGGGGAATTCCGCCGGCGGATTGCAGAAAATCATGACGGCATGACGGACTGCAAGCTGCTTTTAAAGGCAAATGCAGAGCGCGGCGGCAACAAAAAAGAGCACTGCGATGGTATGATCCGGGAAGCGATTACGCTGATCGACGAACTTGTAGGTGAATCAGAAAAGTAGCGGCCAGCATCAGAACAGACGTAACGATCCAGGACAGAGGCCAGACAAAAAACAGGCTTTCCAGTGTCTTTGTATGCGGAAAAACAAACAGAACCCAGAGGATCCGTAGAAGACAGGTGCCAAGGATCGTCAGAGCAGCAGGAAGGGAGGAATGTCCCAGTCCACGCAGAAAACCTGCGGGTGTTTCATACAGGCTGCACATTGGTTCCACGCTCAGAATACAGAGGATCCGTACACAGGCAGAAGCGATTACATCGGGATCGCCTGAAAAGAGGCTGCTTGCCTGTCCGCGGAATAGGGTAAGAGGTATTGTGATCAGTCCGCTGAACAGAATCGAACATAGCAGACAGTAGAGCAATACTTTTTTAGCTCTGTCGGGCAGTCCGGCAGCATGATTCTGGCTGGTAAAGGTGGTAGCAGTCTGACCGAAGGCAGTGATTACATAGTAACCAAAATATTCGAAGTTCATGGCGATGGCATTACCGGCAGTCACAACAGCACCGAAACGGTTGATGGAGGCCTGTAAAAAAATATTGGCGAAGCAGAAAACAGCACCCTGCAAAGCCGCCGGGATACCGACTGCGAGAATAGCGCGGATGTCAGCCAGCTGCAGACGAAGTGCGGAAAACTGCAAATGAAATTCATCCGGTTCTTTGGTCAGCAGAAAGAGCAGACTGCAGGCTGCAAATAAATTGGCCAGGTCTGTTGCGATTGCAACACCCGCAACCCCCATATGGAAAAAGATCACAAAGATCAGATTCAGAATCACGTTTAACAGACCGGACAGCGCGAGGATCCAAAAGGGACGACGGCTGTCTCCTCTGGCACGCAGAATGGCAGCAGCAAAATCATAGATGAGTAAAAACGGATAACCAAGGTAATAAAGCTGCAGATACAGCGTGGCATCTTTCAAAATATCCGCAGGCGTATGGATCAGCAAAAGAACAGAGCGTGCACTGACAATGCCCGGAAGCAGTCCAATCATACCGATCAGGACAGAGAGCAGGATGGCGGTATGGACAGCATGTCTGATTCCGTCAGATCTGCCAAGACCGATCTGGCGCGCGATCAGAACATTCACACCAACAGAAAGCCCGGCGGACAGACTGACTAAAAGGGCAACCAGTTCTCCGTTGGTTCCCACGGCGGCAAGTGCTCCCGCGGATGCAAAATGACCGACAACAGCTGTATCGGCCGCATTGAATAATTGCTGCAGCATACTGCTGAGAGCGATGGGGATGGCAAATTGTATCAGTTTATATAATAAGGGACCATGTAACATATCAATCTCTTTGTTTTCAGAAATGCTCATTCTTGTACACCTTCCTTTCCTGTGCTAGAATACCTTGTGCAGAACTATTTGAAAAGCGAATATATGGCATAGATAATATGAGGAATTGTAATATATGATCGAGGCGAATTTACAAAAATACATAGCTTTTGTCAAAACAGTGGAGCTGGGCAGCCTGTCAAAGGCTGCGCAGGCACTTTCCTATTCGCAGTCCGGAATCAGCCGTATGCTGCAGGATCTGGAACGGGAATGGAACATTACCCTGCTGGAACGGGACCGAGCGGGTGTCCGCCTGACTTCCGATGGCATGCGGCTTCTTCCTTATGCCCAGCAGCTTTGCCGAGAGTATTATAAGATGCAGGAGCAGATCGATCAGATCAGTGGGCTGAAAAGTGGGCTGATCCGTATCGGTACATTTTCCAGTGTGGCAACACACTGGCTGCCCAAAATGATCGGAAGTTTTCAGGCAGAATATCCGGGGATCGATTATGAACTGCTTTTAGGGGATTATTCGGAGATCGAGCAGTGGATCGCAGAGGGACGTGTGGATTGCGGTTTTTTACGTCTGCCAACCAGAAAGGAGTTTGTGAGTATGCATCTGGCGGCAGATGAGCAGATGGTTGTATTGCCGAAAGCACATCCGCTGGCGGCTGTGGAACGTTTTCCGGTAAAGGCACTGGACGGTGCAGAATTTATGCTGCTGCAGAAGGGCGGCGATGATGATGTATCCGTGCTGTTACAGGAAAATGGACTTAAACCTCATATTAAGTTTACAACATGGGATGATTATGCGATTATGTCTATGGTAGAGCAGGGATTCGGCATCAGCATTCTGCCACGCCTGATCCTGCAGCGGATCCCTTACGATATCTGTATCAAACCACTGGATCAGCCGATTTACCGGCAGATCGGGATCGCCATGCGAAGTGAAAATGTTTCTGCTGCCATGCAGAAATTTTTGCAATATGTTACGGTACCGGAAGTAAAATAAGAAATTTCCGATATTCCGATATACAGAGAGAGAAAGGATAGAAGATCTCATGCAGAAAGAGAAGAAATCCAATTCCATGGATATGATCCACGGAAGTCTTTGGAATAAAATATTATTATTTGCACTGCCACTGGCAGCAAGCAGTATTTTGCAGCAGTTGTTTAATTCGGTAGACACCGCGGTGGTCGGACGGTTTGCCAGCAGTCAGGCACTGGCAGCAGTCGGCAGCAACAGCTCCCTGATCTCTTTAATGATCAATTTATTTCTGGGGGTATCGCTGGGCTCCAATGTTGTGATCGCACATTATATCGGGCAGGGATCTGAGAAAAATATTAAGGCAGCAGTCCACACGGCGATGCTTGTAGCGGTTTTGTGCGGCTTTTTTGTGCTCCTGCTCGGGCAGGTGATCGCAAGACCGGTATTGCTTCTGATGGGAACGCCGGAGGATGTGATCGATCTGGCAGTATTATATCTGCGGATCTATCTGCTTGGTATGCCCTGCATCATGCTTTATGATTTTGGGGCATCTATCCTGCGAAGTACAGGGGACAGTAAAAGACCTTTGTATGCGCTGATCGCAGCGGGCATTATCAATACGATCCTCAATCTGATACTGGTCATCGGCTTTGGGCTGGGTGTTTCCGGTGTTGCCATTGCAACAGTCATCTCCAATATGGTCAGTGCAGGGATCGTGTTATCCATTCTGCTGCATGAAAAAGAGCCGATCAGAGTAGAATTGAAACAACTCAGTATTGTACCAAAGGAACTGAAGAAAATTCTGGTGATCGGTATTCCGGCGGGACTGCAGGGAATGATGTTTTCCATTGCCAATGTCTGTATCCAGAGTGCGATCAACAGCTTTGGCTCTAATGCGATAGCGGGAAGTGCCGCTGCACTGAACTTCGAATTTTTCGCGTATTTTATTGTCAATGCATTTGCACAGACGACCGTTACCTTCACGAGCCAGAATTACGGAGCGGGAGAAGTGGACAGATGTAAAAAGATATTCCGGTTGAATATGGTGTTTTCCCTTCTGTTCTGCGGTATGCTTTCTGCAATTTTTGTACTGGGCAGAGGATTTTTCCTGCGGCTGTATACAACCGATGAAGCGGTACTGGTATTTGCAGCGCAGCGACTTCTGATCGCAACGACACTGGAGCTTCTGACCTCCACCTATGAGATCAGCGCAGGTGCCATGCGCGGACTGGGACATTCCCTGCTTCCGGCGATCATTACCTGTGTCGGCTCCTGTCTGCTCAGGCTTGTATGGATCGCGACAGCGTGTCGGATGGTGCATGATTTCCGTGTGCTGATGATCATTTATCCGATCTCGTGGATCATCACGGGAACAGCTATGCTGACAGCTTATTTCTGTATCCGTAAAAAATGCTTTAAAAGCCTTGGCAGGTTTTGACGTATGTAGGCAGGTTTGTTATAATAAAAACTGGTGATTTTATGGACTGTAAAGAAACAGAACGAAGAATATCCCGCTTTCTGGCAAATGATCTGACAGGGCGGGAACTCATACAATTTATAGAGCATGTGGAAGGCTGTGAATCCTGCAAGGAGGAGCTGACGATCCAGTATCTTTCTTCTGAGGGTATTGCGCGCTTGGAGGAAGGAAAAACTTTTGATCTTGACCGGGAACTGACGGAATATATGCATACGACGGTCAGGAAGTACAAGCTGCGCCGAAAGATTCGGTTTGGCATATTAGTACTGGAAATTCTGGCAATACTGATCATTGCAGGTGTGTTTGCCTACGCATTACTTTGAAAGAAGCAAGAGGGTATTTATGAGCGAAAAATTAGTGTTGATCGATGGTCACAGTATTTTGAACCGGGCATTTTACGGAGTTCCGGATCTGACAAATACAGAAGGACTGCATACAAATGCCATTTATGGCTTTCTGAATATCATGTTTAAGATCATAGAGGAAGAAGATCCGACATATCTGGCGGTCGCTTTTGATCTGAGTGCACCGACCTTCCGCCATAAGATGTATGATGCGTATAAAGGGACGAGAAAGCCAATGCCGCAGGAGCTTAGGGAGCAGGTCCCGGTCATGAAAGAGGTGCTTTCCGCTATGGGCATCCTGACAATGGAGCAGGAGGGCTTTGAAGCGGATGATATTCTCGGGACAATGGCAAAGCGGGCGGAAAAAGAAGGTGTTTCGGTCGCGCTTGTATCGGGAGACAGAGATCTGTTGCAGATCGCTACGGATAAGATCAAGATCCGCATTCCAAAGACAAAGGGTGCGAGAACAGAGATTGAAGATTATTATGCAAAAGATGTAGAAGAAAAATATCACGTAAATCCGCAGCAGTTCATTGAACTCAAGGCGCTGATGGGAGATACGGCAGACAATATTCCGGGCGTTCCGAAGGTCGGAGAAAAGACAGCCACTGCTTTGATGGAGCAGTACGGAAGCATTGAAAATATTTATGCGCATCTTGAGGAGATCTCCAAAAACAGCATCCGGACATCGCTTGCGGAAAACAGAGAGCTTGCAGATCTGTCCAAAAAGCTGGCAACGATCGATATTGATGCGCCGATCCGCTACACACTGGCAGATGCCAGAACCGGTAATTTCTATACGCCTGAGGCTTATGCCTATATGAAAAAGTTAGCCTTTAAAAACATGCTCAGCCGTTTTGATGCACAGGACAGACAGGAATCCGATGTCAGGGAAAGCATCTGTATCACGGAAATGCAGAAGGCAGAGGAGATTTTTGCTCTCTGCAAAAAAGCGGAAAAGACTGCTTTTTATGTGCTGGGAGAAAGCGTGCTGCTTTCCTGCGGACAGGAGAATTATTACATTCCTGCGCAGGGCTTTCTGACATTTGCCTATTTACAGGGAAAGCTGCAGGAGCTGTTTGAAGCCTGTAAAAAAGAAGGGCATCTGCTTCTGACATTCGATGTGAAGAAGTTTTATGGACTGTTTTCAATGGACCGCGCAGATGTCAGCAGTTTTTTTGATACAAAGCTTGCAGCGTACCTGCTCAATCCTTTGAAAAGTGAATATACGCTGGAAGATATTGCGCAGGAATACAGAAATGTAATGCTGATGGATTATAAGCAGCAGTTCGGGAAAAAATCTGTTGCCGAGAGCATGGAAACCGAGGAAGAAAAGTTTACGCAGTATGCGGGCGGGCTGATCCAGACAATCTATGACAGCTACGAAAAGCTGGCAGATGCACTTGCACAGACTGCTATGGAATATCTGTATGACGAGATCGAGATGCCGCTTACTTATGTGCTCTACGCCATGGAAAAAGAAGGCGTGATCGTACAGAAGGAAGAGTTAAAGCATTACGGTGAGCAGCTGGCAGAAAAGATCGCTGTTGTGGAGCAGCGTATTTATGATACGGTCGGAGAGAAGTTTAACATCAATTCGCCCAAGCAGCTTGGTGTGATATTATTTGAAAAAATGCAGCTTAAGGGTGGCAAGAAAACAAAGACAGGCTATTCCACGGCTGCGGATATTCTGGAAAAGTTAGCACCGGATTACCCGGTTGTAAATGATATTCTGGAATACAGAGGACTTACAAAATTAAAATCAACTTATGCGGACGGACTTGCGGACTGTATCGCAGAGGATGGCAGGATCCATACAAACTTTAACCAGATGATCACGGCGACGGGACGTATTTCTTCCACAGAGCCGAATCTGCAGAACATTCCGATGCGTATGGAACTGGGACGGCTGATCCGTAAGGTGTTTGTACCGAAGCCGGGCTGCGTATTTATGGATGCGGATTACTCCCAAATCGAGCTGCGTATCCTGGCGCATATGTCTGAAGATGAGGAGTTAATTGAGGCTTACCGGATGTCTGAGGATATCCACAGGATCACAGCATCCAAGGTATTCCACACGCCGTTTGAAGAAGTAACGGATCTGCAGAGAAGAAATGCAAAGGCAGTCAATTTCGGTATCGTATATGGGATCAGCTCCTTTGGACTGAGTCAGGATCTGAGCATCAGCCGGAAGGAAGCAAGTGCTTATATCGAGCAGTATTTTGAAACATATCCTGGCGTAAAGCGTTTCCTGGACAACTGTATTGCCAAGGCAAAGGAAACGGGCGAGAGCCGTACGATGTATGGCAGGCGCAGACCGATCCCAGAGCTTTCCAGCTCTAACTTCATGCAGCGTCAGTTCGGTGAACGTGTGGCGATGAATGCGCCGATCCAGGGAACAGCGGCTGACATTATGAAGATCGCCATGATCCGTGTCTATGATTCGCTGGAAAGAGAAGGGCTGAAGAGCCGCATTTTATTACAGGTGCATGATGAACTGCTTCTGGAAGTCTGGGAAGATGAAGTGGAGAAGGTACGGGAGATCCTGATGCGTGATATGAAGGGCGCAGCAGAGCTTTCCGTTTCACTCGAAATAGATGTACACACAGGAAAAAACTGGTACGAGGCAAAATAATATGAAACTGATCGGTGTGACCGGAGGTGTCGGCGCAGGCAAATCGCAGGTGCTTGGCTATATCCGGGATACGTATAAAGCAAGGATTCTTCTGGCGGATGATGCTGCCAATGATCTGAAAAAGCCGGGCATGCCCTGTTATGAACCGGTGATAGAAACACTTGGCAGGCAGATCCTGCAGGAAGATGGAACAATCAACAATAAAAAGATGGCAGAGGCAATCTTTGCATCGCCTGAAAAGCTGGCACAGATCAATGCGATCATACATCCGGCGGTGCGTACTTATATTATGGAGCAGATCCGGCTGGAAAGGGAAAGCGGAGTCAATGACTTTTTCTTTCTGGAGGCGGCACTTCTGATCGAAGAGCATTATGATGAGGTCGTGGATGAGCTCTGGTATGTATATGCCAATGAGCAGGTACGTTACAAACGGCTGAAAGACAGCCGCGGTTATTCGGACGAAAAGACGGCTTCTATTATCAGCAGGCAGCAGCCGGATGCGGTATTTCGCAGCAAATGTGATTTTGTGCTGGATAATTCCGGTGATTTTGAGAATACCAAACAGCAGATAGATGAGAAATTGGGGGTATACCTGTGCAAAGAGCAGACAGCAAACAGCATAAGTTAATCTACGGTCTTGATATCGGAACGAGAAGCATTGTAGGAACAGTCGGCTATATGGAAAAGGATCATTTTGTGGTAGTGGCACAGAAGGTCAGAGAGCATGAAACACGTGCCATGCTCGATGGACAGATCCATGATATCGGTGCAGTAGGTGAAACGATCCGGGATGTGACGGATGAACTGGAAAAGGAACTGGATATCACGCTTTCCCAGGTCTGTATCGCAGCGGCAGGTCGTGTTTTACAGACTGTGACAACTTCTGTGGAGATCGATCTGGAAGGCGAAAAGCTCATTACAAAAGAAGATATTTTTGCACTGGATTCCTATGGCATTGAAAAGGCATATGAACAGTTCCAGAAGGAAAACGAGCTGGATATGAAATTTTACTGCGTGGGCTATACGGTCATGCGCTATTATATGAATCATTACCCGATGAGCAATCTGGAAAATCATAAGGCAAAGATCATTGCGGCGGATCTGATCGCTACTTTCCTGCCGGATGATGTTGTGGACGGACTTTACAAAGCAGTGGAGCTGGCAGGGCTTGAGGTTGCCAATCTGACACTGGAGCCTATCGCAGCTATGGCAGTGGCGATCCCGCAGATGTACCGGATGCTGAATATCGCTCTGATCGATGTCGGCGCGGGAACAAGCGATATTTCCATTACAAAGGACGGCAGTATTGTGGCATATGGTATGCTGCCGGTTGCAGGGGACTGTCTGACAGAGGATATTGCCAGACATTGTCTGGTCGATTTCACGACAGCGGAGATGATCAAACGCGGGATCGAGCATAGTGATACAGTGGAATATAAGGATATTATGGGACTGCCACAGACGATCAGCAAGGAAGAAGTGCTTTCGGTCTGCTCAGCCCATCTGACAGAAATGGCGGAACAGGCGGCGGACAAGATCATGGAACTGAACGGGGATAAACCGGTCAGCGCGGTCTTTGTTGTCGGCGGCGGCGGAAAGATCGAGGGCTATACACAGCTCGTGGCAGACAGACTCGGAATTGCCAGAGAGCGTTGTGCACTGCGTGGAGAAGAAGTTATGCAAAAAATCGACTTCCTGCCGGGCGACATCAAGAAGGACTCCATGCTCGTGACACCTGTCGGTATCTGTCTGAACTATTATGAGCAGAGTAACAACTTTGTATTTGTGACATTGAACGGAGAACGCGTCAAATTATATGATAACAACAAGCTGGCGGTGGTGGATGCTGCCATTCAGGCTGAGATCCCGAATGATGCACTGTTCCCGAAGCGCGGGGAATCCCTGACCTTTACCTTTAACGGAAAGCAGAAAGTGATCCGCGGGGAACGGGGAGAATCAGCCGTGATCCTTCTGAACGGAGAACCGGCGGATATCCATACGCCGATCCGTGGAAATGACAGGATCGAGATCAAAGAATCCACAGCCGGTGCAGCGGCTGTGATGGAGCTTGGAAAGTTAGCAGAGTACAACCAGGAGATCCATATTACCGTAAACGGGCAGAGCATTACGCTTCCAAAGTTTGCTTCGGCAAACGGGGAACTGCAGTCTGCCTTTTATCAGATCCGGGAAGGCGACGAGATCGAGCTGCTGAATTATTATACGGTACAGCAGGTGACGGAAGTTATGGATGTGCTGCTGGATCCTGCCATGCAGATATTGATCAATCATGAACCTGCGGATATGGATTCCAAGGTCTATGATAATTTTACACTGGAGTGGAAGCTGGCAGAAGAAAAGCCGGCAGAAACCAAAGAACCGGAGCAGAAAACAGAAGCGGGGGCAGCGGTGGAGGCGACTGCGATAACGGCAGTTGGATCAGAGACTGTGGAACCGGCAGAAACAGTGCAGGCAGATACAGAGGCCGGAGAACAGGAGCAGCCTGACAGAGCAAATACACAGGAAAGCAGAAAAACGGGCAGAACTGGCGGCAGTATGCTGGAAAAAGCAAGACAGTCCGCACAGCAGATTGCGGATGCACCGATAACGGAAGAAGTAGAGGAAGAACTGAAGCAGATGCGGGCGAATGCAGCGGCAGAACGGATCGCAGCATTTGCAACAGCCTATAACAGCGGGCAGGGTATGCCACAGCCTGTGCAGCAGAAACAGGCATTACAGACACCGCCTGCACAACCGGAACCGGTACAGGCAACCGAACAGCCGGCGCCGGCAGAAGCAACGCAAACGCCACAGCAGTCGGCAGATGCCATCACTGCAGTGACTGTCACGGTAAATGGTGAAAAGCTGACACTGACGGGCAAGAAAGATTATATTTACGTGGATGTATTTGACCACATCGATTTTGACCTGTCAAAGCCGAAAGGTAAAACAGTGGAAACACTGATCAACGGAAGAAGAGCACAGTATGTGGAACCGCTGAAAACGGGTGATGTGCTTGAGATATTCTGGAAGGACTAGAAATGAGACTACTTAGTATTGCGAGCGGAAGCAGTGGAAACTGCATTTATGTGGGGGATGATACAACACATATCCTGATCGATGCGGGGATCAGCGGGAAGCGGATCGAAGCGGGACTGAATTCGATCGGGGTCAGCGGAAAGGATCTGGATGCGGTCTTTGTGACCCATGAACATATTGATCACATCAGCGGGATCGGGGTTTTGTCCCGCAAATATGATGTACCGATCTATGCAACAAACGGAACGATAGCAGGTATCAGTACGACGCGTTCGGTCGGAGATATCGATGACCAGTTATACCAGGTAATACATAAAAATGAGAATATCACGGTAGGCGGACTTCTGATCAAAGCCGTTCCAATCTCACATGATGCGGCGGAGCCTGTCTGTTATACGATCACAAACGGAAAAAGTCATGCGGCGATCGCAACGGATATGGGCTGTTATTCGGAGGAGATCGTAGAAAATCTGAAGGGTATGGATGCCATATTGCTGGAGGCGAACCATGATGTCAATATGCTGCAGGTCGGTCCTTATCCTTATTATCTGAAACAGCGTATTTTAGGAAACAAAGGTCATTTATCCAATGAAACGGCGGGAAAGCTTTTATGTGAGCTTCTGCATGATGATCTGAAATATGTCCTGCTGGGACATCTGAGTAAGGAAAACAATCTGCCGCAGCTTGCGCATGAGGCAGTCAGGCTGGAGATCACGATGGGAGAAACCCCATATCAGGCAAATGATTTTGATATTACGGTAGCAAGCAGAAGTGAACCGACAAAGCTCCTGGAGTTTTGACGGATCTATTTATCAAGAAAGACTTGCAAGAACAGATAGGAAAGTTTAAGATGATGTAGACAAGTTTGTTACAGAAGCAGAAGAGGAGAAGAAACCATGAAAAAAACGATTATCACTGTAGTTGGAAAAGATACGGTAGGTATTATTGCGAAGGTATGTGCATATCTGGCAGAGAAGCAGATCAACATTCTGGATATCTCACAGACGATCGTATCCGGTTATTTTAATATGATGATGGTTGTAGACAGAACAAATGCAACCAACTCCTTTGGTGATATGGCAGATGAGATGGAAAAGGTCGGAGAAGAGATCGGCGTTGTGATCAAATGCCAGAGAGAAGAGATTTTCGACAAAATGCATAGAATCTAATTAAGGAGAATACCCATGATTAATCGTGTTGAAGTAAATGAAACAAATGAAATGATCGAAAAGGAAAATCTGGATGTGCGTACCATTACGATCGGTATCAGCCTTCTGGATTGTATCGATGCAGATCTGGAAAACTGTAAAAAGAAGATCTACAGCAAGATCAAACAGACAGCAAAGGATCTTGTTGCAACGGGAAATGAGATTGAAAAGGAATTTGGTATTCCGATCGTAAATAAAAGAATCAGCGTTACCCCGATCGCCCTGATCGGCGGAGCCTGCTGTCAGAAACCGGAAGATTTTGCACAGATCGCAGTTGTGCTTGATGAGGTGGCAAAGGAAGTCGGTGTCAACTTTATCGGTGGTTATTCCGCACTCGTATCCAAGGGCATGACAAAGGCAGATAAAATGCTGATTGAATCCATTCCGATGGCATTATCCTCTACAGAGCGTGTCTGCAGCTCCATCAACCTTGGTTCTACCAAAACGGGTATCAATATGGATGCTGTCAAGCTGATGGGTGAGATCATCAAACAGACAGCAGAGTATACAAAAGAAGATGATTCTCTTGGCTGTGCCAAGCTCGTTGTATTCTGTAACGCACCGGATGATAATCCGTTTATGGCGGGCGCATTCCATGGTGTAACAGAAGCCGATGCGATCATCAATGTCGGTGTATCCGGACCGGGCGTTGTCAGAACAGCACTGGAAAAGGTACGCGGCGAGAATTTTGAAGTATTATGTGAAACGATCAAAAAGACAGCTTTTAAGGTAACCAGAGTCGGACAGCTTGTAGCAAAAGAAGCCTCCAAGATGCTGGGCATTCCGTTCGGAATCGTAGATCTTTCTCTGGCACCGACGCCGGCGATCGGAGATTCCGTGGCAGATATCCTCTGCGAGATCGGACTGGAATATGCAGGTGCACCGGGTACAACGGCAGCACTTGCTCTTTTGAACGATCAGGTAAAGAAGGGCGGCGTTATGGCTTCCTCTTATGTAGGTGGTCTGAGTGGTGCTTTTATTCCGGTCAGCGAAGATCAGGGTATGATCGATGCGGTAACAGCAGGTGCGCTGACGATCGAAAAGCTCGAAGCAATGACTTGTGTCTGCTCCGTTGGTCTTGATATGATCGCCATTCCGGGCGATACAAAGGCAACGACCATTTCCGGTATTATCGCAGATGAAATGGCGATCGGTATGGTAAACCAGAAGACAACCGCAGTCCGTATCATTCCGGTGATCGGAAAGGGTGTGGGAGAAAAGGTAGAATTTGGTGGACTTTTAGGCTATGCACCGATCATGCCTGTCAATCCATATTCTTGTGATGCGTTTGTAAATCGTGGCGGACGGATTCCTGCGCCAATCCACAGCTTTAAGAACTAATAAAGGATATAAGAAAAGAGGAGAAATGCAAGATTGCATTTCTCCTCTTTTGTTTTATACGTTACATATACGTTACAGTTTTATGATTGGTCTTGTATATTCGTTCTGCATTTCCGTCTGATACTTATCTGCGATGATACTCTCATAAATATGTGCCGCTAAAATATCGTGGTGGAACTGACGCTGCGCAAGGTCGGTTGCCAGATCTTTTCCATCGGAAACCTTTGTGATGATCGGAATGGAAGTGTACTGGTGCAGGGCTTTCATCACACCCAGACCGCCGATATCTTCCCGGAAACCAAGCACACGCGCATAGAATACAGTACCGTTGTTGCGATAGGCATACAGATCTGATTTTTTCAGATTCAGCAGGATATGGCAGAGCATACGGCTGACTCTTGCATAAGTGACATTTTTGGATTTCAAAATATCACAGAGCGTTTCGTAATCATAAGATTTATACAAGTTCTTTAAGATCCTGTCGGAAAGATCTTCATTGATATCGACGAAACGGCTGTAGCCTCTGGATTCTTCCACAAGCAGCTTATATTTCAGCATGGCAGAAAAATCACGCGGGAAAACAGGGAAGGTCTTCTCGTAGTTTTCAGCCAGGATGTCATACACATTGGACGGAACCTGATCGCGGATCAGCTCCAAAGAGCCCGGTGTATGTAACGCCTGTCTGAGTGCAAGCGAAGAACTGAAGCTGTCACTGAAGCGGTAAGAGTGATAATCGGCTCCTGTACGCTGGATCGTCACAGGCTTGATCTTACTGCCGCGGCGGATAATGCTTTTGATATATTCAATGCCGAGAATGTTATTCGGACTGCCAATGATATTTTCGTTGGCGGCAAATTCCGGCATACAATGGACAAGTGCTGTATTTCTTGCGGTAGGATAAGAGCGTCCGATCGCAAGCTCGGCCTTTAGTGTCTTTTTATAAGCCTCCGGCTCATCTACAAGGATCTGGGCAATGGGGCGGAGCATATCGATACTGCCACATTCACTACCGAAGCAAAGCGTATCCACAATACCGAGACTGTCCAAAAGGGCAACCGCACCGTCTGCGAAATACTCTGCGCTGGCGCAGGCATAGCAGCTTGGCAGTTCGATCACAACATCAGCACCGTTCATCAGAGCCATACGTGCTCGAGCATATTTATCCATGATGGCGGGTGTACCGCGCTGTGTAAAATCACCACTCATGACAACGACGACAGCATCTGCGCCGGTTAATTTTTTAGCCTGTTCAATATGGTAGGCATGCCCTTTGTGAAAAGGATTATATTCTGCAATAATTCCTGTAACCTTCATATCGAATTCCTCCATTACAAATCATATCAAGCCTTTTTTGCAAACAGCACAATTATATATGGGACAATGTTGTGCAACTATGACTTCTGATATCTCTTTTACATATTAGTAACTATATCATATTTGTGATTCGTGCACAATCATAACAGGGTTATTTTCTCAAGATTTTGCTTAAATTGTATGATATTTTGCACAAAAAAAGAGGGGGATTTCCTTGTACTTCAAAACACCTTAGATTATAATAGAAGAAATGAAACAAGCGGAAAGGAGACGGAGATGTCTTACATAGATCAAATCAAAGAAAAAGCAAGAGCAGATAAAAAAACGATCGTATTACCGGAGACAAATGACAAGCGTACATTGATCGCAGCATCCCATATTCTGGAAGAGGGGATCGCAGATATTATTATGATCGGTGATGAGGAAAAGATCATGGACGGTGCAGGATGGCTGGAAGTAGAGCTGGATGGTGTGACTGTGATCAATCCGCAGACGACTGATAAACTGGAAAAATATGTAGAACTTTTGTATGAAACAAGAAAAGCAAAGGGCATGACAATGGAAAAGGCAAGGGAAACACTGCTGAACGATTATCTGACCTTTGGCGTTATGATGGTAAAAGCAAATGATGCAGATGGCATGGTGGCAGGTGCCTGTCATGCAACGGCGGATACGCTCAGACCTGCACTGCAGATCTTAAAGACTGCACCGGGCGTTAAGCTGGTATCCGGCTTCTTTATCTTAGATGTACCGGATTGCAAATACGGCGCAAACGGTACATTCCTGTTTGCAGACTGTGGTCTGAACCAGGATCCGAATGCGGAAGAACTGGCCGCGATCGCAGAGTCCTCTGCAAAGAGCTTCCAGTCACTGGTCGGTGCAAAGCCGATCATTGCCATGCTGTCCCATTCCACAAAGGGAAGTGCAAAGCATCCGCTGGTTGATAAAGTGGTAGAAGCAACAAAGATTGCAAAAGAGCAGTATCCGTATCTTTGCATCGATGGCGAGCTGCAGACAGATGCAGCACTTGTCCCGTCCGTAGCAAAGGCAAAAGCACCGGGCTCAGAAGTGGCAGGTAAAGCAAACGTTCTTGTATTCCCGAACCTCGACTGTGGAAATATCGGCTATAAGCTGGTACAGCGTCTTGGCAAAGCAGAAGCCTATGGCCCAATGCTGCAAGGTATCGCAAAGCCGGTCAATGATCTGTCCCGTGGATGTTCCTGGGAAGATATCGTTGGTGTGGTAGCCCTGACTGCCGTACAGGCACAGCTTGTGTAGTTGCACAGGTAAGATTGAATCAATTTTATATTTCAATAAAACAGAAAGGCTATGTGGATTTTCACATAGCCTTATTGTCATATTCCAGACAGCATAAAATCGTCAGGAAATAACTGCTCAGATAAAAGCCGAAATAATACATGAAAAACATTGCCGGTGCTGTCAGAAAGATGAGGACAAGCTGTGGCAGAGTCAGCAGGATCAGAACAATGCAAAGCACATATCTGTCTGCAGATCCGGGTCGTTTTTTCCGCGTGTGGAATGCTGCAATGCAGCTATAAACAAGCAGCACCAGCAAAAAGATCGCACCGGGAATACAGTTGTAAAAGACCACAAGCAGTGCGTTCGTCCTGATATTGTCCTGCTCATAATGGCGGCAGGCAAGGAAAGCGATCGTTTTTTCACGAAGAGCCTGTCCAAAAGGTGGGTTCATAAAGGCAAAATAGGACTTATAGTCGTTGCCATAGTAGACAAGTTTGTTGATCGCATCGATGCATTCTCCGCCCGGATGGTTGATATAGCCCGGATACAGCCCGTTTGTATAGGCAAAAGTCTGCCATCTGTATTTCAGAAATTTATCCGGGTTATAAATGATGAGCCGCAGAGAAGCCTGCATAAAACGGTTCAAGGTTTCTTTTGGCAGGACATCATCGATATTCCAGTACTGGCTGATGTTGCGGACACTTGCGGACCGGCGGAGCAGGGAAGCATCCACGAGCTCATTGATCGTCATGACATCATCATAGACGCATGGCCCTTTTAAATCCTCGACTTCCGTAAATAAATTGGCGACCGGATTTAAGACAAGGGAGATTGGATATTTATTGCTTCCGTTCAATGCGATTTTGTTTGGGATATTGCAAAGGACAAAGAAAACAAGTGCTAACACAAGCATACAGACTGCCTGTCTGAATCGAACTTTTTTCAGAAGTAAAAAGGCGAGGGGCAGGAATACGACCAGATAAATAAATTCGCTGCGCCATGCACAAAGAAGACCCGTCAGGGCGGACAGGAGTAAAAGCCATTTGCCCGAAAAATGATCTGTTTTGGCAAGGTAGTAAACCTTTGCGAGGATCAGCAGAAAGAGCCAGCCAACGAGTGTGGCACGCAGGGTAAACAAGTTGCCGTCAATGACAGGCAGCAGGATAAACGGCAGAAATAAGAAAAAACGTTTTTTGCCGGAAAGTACAGAAAACAGATCATGCATGATCACGGCAAAGATCGTACAGATGAGCAGAAGCTGGATAAAAGTAATGGATGCCATGGAAGGGAAAAACAAAAGGGCAACCATATAAAACAGGCTTGTAATACCGGACTGTGCACCGGACATGGTAAAGGAAAGGGCGGCGCGGATCACATAGAATTCGTCTCCCTTAAAAATCCCCGGCCATGTCAGCAACCAGAAAATGCCCATAAACAGGAAATATCCGATAAAAAAACGAAAATAGGAGAGAAAGGTTTTGTTTTTCTTTCCTATATAATAGAGGGCGTGTGTCACACAAAGATAAAAGAAGTAAGTAAACAAAACGGCGAGCAGTACAATACAGCTGATGTAAAGCCGGGAATGTTCTGTCCAGGTAAAGGTGACCAGATCGCGCCCTTTGACAAGTATGCTATGAAGGATTGTCAGAAAAAGAGAAAGGATCGCAAGAGCCGGTTTTAAAATAGAAGTCTTTTTGGAAACACTTGTTGTCATCATAAATCTCCTAAAGGTTATATCTGATATCGCAACGATCAGTGATCGTTATTTCCTTCAATATAGCATAGACAGCTTTGTTTGACAAATGGCGCAGGAAGCTTTGTGAGAAAAAATGTACAAATGCAGTTGACAAACCACAGGGGCATATGTATAATTGTTTGAGTGTGGATAGGAGTATGCTATGCTTTATAACCTGACTGGTATATTATCAAGTGAAGAAAAGGTAGAAAAGCTGACAGTTCCATATGAGCATGAGACTGTGAGCAACGGATTGGATTCCTACAAGATTCTGGAAAAATCCGATCTGACTTTAACACTTGCCAATAAGGCAAAAGGTGAAGTGGAAGCAGAAGGTGAGATTTCCTTGGTGTGTGAGATCCCATGTGATCGCTGCCTGAAGCCTGTTAAGGTTCCTTTTTCTTTAAAGATAAGCGAATATCTGAAGGAAAGCGACTTTGAGGATCCTGAAAAAATGGAGGAAATGCCATTTATCGAAGGTTTTTCACTGGATACGGATGCTCTTATAAACAACGAAATTATTGTAAACTGGCCGATGAAGGTTTTATGCAAGCCCGACTGCAAAGGAATCTGCAAGGTGTGCGGCAAAAACCTGAATGAGGGGGACTGTGGATGTGATACATTCGTTCCGGACCCGCGTATGGCAGTAATAAAAGATATCTTTAACGCGTGATAAGGAGGTGTAACGATGTCCATCTGTCCAAAAAATAAATCTTCTAAAGGTAGAAGAGATAAGAGAAGAGCGAACTGGAAAATGAGCGCTCCAACACTTGTAAAGTGCTCAAAGTGTGGTGCTTTAATGATGCCTCACAGAGTATGTAAGGCTTGTGGCAGCTACAATAAGAAAGAGATCATTTCCGTAGCTGAATAATGAATTGCAGAGTAAGGCTGTTGCTTTTGAAAGAAAGCAGCAGCCTTTTTGTGTAATAGGAAGCTGGAACAGAACTTGCAATTTTACCCTGTTTCCAGTATATTATAATATAGCGTTTTTATAATTAGAAAAGCAAGGGAGTCGATAAAATGGCTGAATTGGTAAAAGTAGTTGTAGATGCCATGGGCGGCGATAATGCGCCCGGTGAAATCGTAAAAGGTGCAGTGGAAGCGCTTGCAGAGAGTAAGGATATTTTCCTTTATCTGCTTGGCGTGGAAGAAGCCGTAAAGCAGGAACTTTCCAAATATACATATGATCGGGAGCGCGTAGAGGTAGTTGCCTGTTCGGAAGTCATTGAGATGGCAGAACCGCCGGTCAATGCGATTCGTAAAAAGAAGGATTCTTCTATCGTAAAGGGCATGCATATGGTGCGCGAAGGACAGGCAGATGCATTTGTATCCGCAGGCAGTACAGGTGCTGTCTTAGTAGGTGGACAGGTTCTCGTTGGCAGGATCAAGGGCGTGGAAAGACCGCCGCTTGCACCGCTGATCCCGACAGATAATGAAAGAGGCTGTTCTCTTCTGATCGACTGTGGTGCAAATGTGGATGCACGTCCGTCCAATCTCGTGCAGTTTGCAAAAATGGGTTCCATTTATATGGAAAGTGTTATGGGTGTCAAGAATCCAAAGGTCGGTATCGTCAATATCGGTGCAGAGGAAGAAAAGGGAAATGCGCTTGTGAAAGAAACCTTCCCGCTTCTGAAGGCATGTCCGGACATTAACTTTGTGGGCAGCGTGGAAGCAAGAGATATTCCTGCCGGTGTGGTAGATGTCGTGGTATGTGAAGCCTTTACCGGTAATGTTATTTTAAAGACGTATGAAGGTGTCGGCGCAACGCTGATCAGCAAGGTAAAGAAGGGCATGATGAGTTCCCTGCGCAGCAAGATCGGTGCACTTTTGGTAAAACCTGCCCTGAAGCAGACACTGAAAGCATTTGATCTGGAGCAGTATGGAGGTGCACCGATGCTCGGGCTGAAAGGGCTGGTTGTCAAGACACATGGCAGCAGTAAATCTGTAGAGATCAAAAACTCCATTCTGCAGTGTGTGACATTCCAGAAACAGCAGATCAATGAGAAGATCAAAGAAAAAATACAGCTTGCGGATGCAAAGTAGGAGGCTTTTCACATGGAATTTGAAGTATTACAGGAGGCTCTTGTCGAGGTGATGAATGTGGCACCGAATGAGATACATATGGATACGACATTAGCCGGGGATCTGGGGATCGATTCTCTGGATGCATTTCAGATCATTCTGAAACTACAGGAAAGACTTTCTATAGAACTGGATCCGAAAAAGATAGAAAAGGTGGAAACTGTCGGGCAGGCGGTAAGGCTGCTCGAACAGACTGTGAAAGCAAATCAGTAAAGACCCTGTAAAGGGTCTTTCTTCAAGGAGAAAAAATGAATCAATACGGATTTGAAGGACTGGAACAGAAGATAGGTTATACTTATACGGACAAAAAGCTTCTGCGTCAGGCAATGACACATACTTCATTTGCCAATGAGCAGAAGATGAACAAATTAAAGAGCTATGAACGGATCGAATTTCTGGGAGATGCCATACTGGAAATGGTCAGCAGTGAGTTCTTCTATTTTACGTATCCGGATCTGCCGGAGGGAAAACTGACTCAGATGCGTGCAAGCAGTGTCTGTGAGCAGGCACTGGCGATCACGGCGCGTGATCTTTCGCTGGGCAGTTACATGCTGCTTGGAAAAGGAGAAGAATTGACTGGTGGGCGTGACAGAGACTCTATCATCGCAGATGGGGTAGAGGCGATCATCGGCTCTATTTATCTGGATGGCGGTCTGGCACCGGCAAAGGAATTTATCCTGACACATGTGTTGAACGATCTGGAAAAGAAGCAGCTGTTTTATGACGCAAAATCAATCTTGCAGGAAAAGGTACAAATCGGACATCTGGGAAATCTGTCATATAAGCTGATTGCGGAAGACGGACCGGATCATGCAAAACATTTCGCCGTAGAAGCATGGCTGGATGATACCCGGATCGGAAGCGGAGAGGGACATTCCAAGAAGCTGGCAGAACAGCATGCGGCGTATCAGGCACTGCTGCAGATGCAGGCGCAGGAAACTAACTAAAGTAGGTGTTTTATGTATTTAAAAAGTATAGAGGTACATGGATTTAAATCCTTTGCCAATAAGATTTTATTTGAATTCCATAATGGTATTACCGGTATTGTAGGGCCGAACGGAAGCGGAAAAAGTAACGTAGCGGATGCAGTCCGCTGGGTACTGGGTGAGCAGAGCGTCAAGCAGCTTCGTGGTGCATCCATGCAGGATGTCATTTTTTCGGGAACACAGAGCAGAAAGCCGCTGGGTTACGCCTATGTGGCGATCACACTGGATAACAGCGATCATTCCCTTGCCATTGATTATGAAGAAGTGACCGTGGCACGTAGACTGTATCGTTCGGGAGAAAGTGAATACCTCATCAACGGAACCGTCTGCAGACTGAAGGACGTCAACGAGCTTTTTTATGATACAGGTATTGGTAAAGAAGGCTATTCCATCATCGGACAGGGACAGATCGATAAGATCCTGAGCGGAAAGCCGGAGGAAAGAAGAGAGCTGTTTGATGAAGCGGCGGGTATTGTAAAGTTCAAACGCCGTAAAAATGAAGCGCAGAAGAAGATGGAGAATGAAAGACAGAATCTTGTGCGTGTCAATGACATTCTGGCAGAATTGGAAAAGCAGACCGGCCCTTTGGAGAAGCAGTCTGAAAAAGCAAAGATCTATCTGAAAAAGAAAGAGGAAATGAAGACACTGGATGTCAACATGTTCTTTCTGGAAAATAACAGAATGCAGGAGCAGCTCACTGAGGCGACGGGCAAATATGAGATCGCACAGGCTGATCTGAATAAAGCAAAGGACAGCTTTGCAGGCATTAAGGAAGAATATGAGCGCGTTGTTTCCGAGATTGAGCGCCTGGAAGAAGAGATCGGACGGGAACGGGAAAATCTGTCGAATGCATCCGAGCTTCGTGGCAAGCTGGAAGTGCAGATCAATATTTTGAAGGAACAGATCCGGTCAGCAGGGGACAACAGAGAGCATTTTGCGCAGAGAGAGCAGAGCGTGCGCAGCCAGATCGCAGAAAAAGAAGAAGAAAAAAATGCGATCTTAGAGGAAAAGAAGTCATTTGACGCAGAATATGAAAAGATGCGTCTGCAGATGGAAGAGGCAGCAGGCAGACTTTCAGACATGCAGCAGCAGATGGACGCGTATAATGAAACCATAGAGAAAGATAAAAAGACGATCATTGATGCACTGACAGAGCGTGCAACGATCAAATCCAAGATCGGACGCTACGATACGATGCTCGAGCAGATCAATATCCGCAAGGCAGAGATGAGTTCCCGCCTGCTTTTGGCACAGTCGGAAGAAGAAAAGCAGGATGAAGAGATCGAACGCTTAGAGCAGGAATTTGAGCAGATCAATGTGACGATCCGTGAGCTGAATGAGCAGCAGACAAAGCTCGAAGAACGCAACAGTGAGATCACGGATGAGCTTTCCGCAAAAGATCAGAAGCTGCGCGATACACAGGTATTATATCATCAGGAAAAATCAAAGCTGGATGCGATCTCCAATCTGACAGAACGCTATGATGGCTATGGAAACAGTATCCGGCGTGTTATGGAGCAGAAGGAACAGAATAAAGAGATCATCGGTGTTGTTGCGGATATCATCAAGGTAGAGAAAAAATACGAAGTGGCGATCGAGACAGCACTCGGCGGCAATATCCAGAATATCGTTACAGAGGATGAAGAAACTGCCAAAAAGATGATCCGCTTCTTAAAGAAGAACAAATACGGAAGAGCTACCTTCCTGCCACTGACAAGTATCCTGCATCCGCAGGAATTTAAGACACCGGAAGTGTTAAAAGAAAAAGGCGTGCTTGGCATGGCGGATGCACTTGTGGAAACAGAAAAGAAATACCGCAATGTGGCAAAAGCAATGCTGGGCAGAATTGTCGTGGTCGATGATGTGGATCATGCGGTGCAGATCGCCAGAAAATACGATTACGGAATCCGTATGGTAACGCTTGAAGGCGAGCTGTTAGTACCGGGCGGTGCAATCAGCGGTGGTGCTTTTAAAAATGCAAGCAATCTGCTGGGACGCCGCAGAGAGATGGATGAGCTGGATGCAAAAGTGAAATCTTACCTGCACAAGGTGGATGAGCTGCTGGATGAGATCGAAAGCTGCAAGGCGGAGCGTACAAAGGTGCGTAAGGACTTAGAAGCTGTCAAGGGTGATCTGCAGGCGAAGTTCATTGCACAGAATACAGCCAGATTAAATGTTATTCAGGCACAGGAGAAGAAGTCGGAAGCAGGCAAAGGCTTCGAACGTCTGAAAGAAGAAGCAAAGGACGTAGAGGCACAGGTTCTTGAAATAGAAGAAAATAAAAAGCAGATCCAGAAGGAACTGCTGACTTCCGAAGAGGAAGAAAAAAGACTGCAGGCTGAAGTGGCGGAGGTACAGAAAAAGCTGGATGCCCTCAGACTGGAAGAAAATGAGATCGCAAACAGCCATACACAGCTTGGTATGGAAACAGAAAAGGCACTGCAGAAACAGGGCTTTATGCAGCAGAATGTGGACCGTATCAACGGAGAGATCGGGCGCGTTCAGGCAGAACTGGAAGAAATCTTAGAGAGTCTGACCGGAACAAAAGAAGATATGGACCGGAAAAATGCAGATATCGAAAAGCTGCAGCAGACGATCGATGCTTCCTATACCTCGCAGGATGAGAATAAAGAAAAACTCGAAGCGGATACGGCAAAAAAACAGGAATTATCCGAAAAGCAGAAGGGCTTCTTTACAGAGCGCGAAAAGCTGTCCGATCAGATTTCCGCACTGGACAAAGAAGTATATCGATTAAATGCCCAGAAAGAACGGCTGAAAGAGGCACTGGATGCCCAGATCAATTATATGTGGGATGAATACGAGATCACACTTTCCGAGGCTGCCAAGCTGAAGGATGAAGAAATGAACGATCTGCCGGGCATGAAGCGACAGATCGCAGCGATCAAGGATGATATCAAAAAGCTCGGTGATGTCAATGTCAATGCCATTGAGGATTACAGGGCATTGATGGAACGATATTCGTTTTTGTCCAACCAACATGATGATCTGGTGCGGGCAGAAGAAACGCTGCAGGGTATTATCACCGATCTGGATACGGCAATGCGGAACCAGTTCCATGAAAAATTTGCCCAGATCAGTACCGAGTTTGACAAGGTATTTAAGGAATTGTTCGGTGGCGGACAGGGTACACTGGAACTGATGGAGGATGAAGATGTTCTGGAAGCAGGCATCCGTATCATCGCACAGCCGCCGGGAAAGAAACTGCAGAACATGATGCAGCTCTCCGGTGGAGAAAAGGCGCTGACTGCGATCGCACTCTTATTTGCGATCCAGAACCTGAAACCGTCTCCGTTCTGTCTGCTGGATGAGATCGAGGCAGCACTGGATGATTCCAACGTTACCAGATTTGCAAAATACTTACATAAGCTTACAAAACACACGCAGTTTATTGTAATTACCCATAGACGTGGTACAATGGAAAGGGCAGACCGCCTGTATGGTATTACCATGCAGGAGAAGGGCGTTTCTACATTAGTCAGTGTCAATCTGATCGAAAAGGATCTGACACAGTAAGGAGAATGCAGAAGGATATGAGTGAAGAAAAGAAAGGCTTTTTTACGAGACTGAAGGAAGGTCTGACAAAGACCAGAAATAATATCGTCAGCGGGATCGATTCTGTTTTCAGCGGCTTTTCCAGCATTGATGATGATTTCTATGAAGAACTCGAAGAAATCCTGATCATGGGAGATATCGGTGTCAGGGCGACCAATGATATCATTGAACGGTTAAAAGAGCAGGTAAAACAGCAGCACATCAAAGAGCCGGCGCAGTGCAAGCAGCTTCTGATCGACAGCATCAAGGAGCAGATGCAGGTAGGTGAGACGGCATATGAATTTGAACATGAGCAGTCGGTTGTGCTGGTAATCGGCGTAAACGGTGTCGGCAAGACAACCAGTGTCGGGAAGCTGGCAGGCAAGCTTAAGGAGCAGGGCAGAAAGGTCATGCTGGCAGCAGCGGATACCTTCCGTGCAGCGGCAGTGGAACAGCTTGAGGAATGGGCGCACAGAGCAGGCGTGGATATTATCGCAGGTGCTGAAAACGCAGATCCTGCAAGTGTGATCTTTGATGCGGTGCATGCGGCGAAAGCAAGAAAGGTAGATGTACTTCTGTGTGATACGGCGGGCAGACTCCATAATAAGAAAAACCTGATGGAAGAGCTGAAAAAGATCAACCGCATCATTGATAAGGAATTCCCGGATGCGCACAGAGAAAATCTGGTCGTACTGGACGGTACAACAGGACAGAATGCTTTATCACAGGCAAGAGAATTCGGAGAAGTAGCGGATCTGACCGGTATTATCCTGACAAAGATGGATGGTACGGCGAAGGGCGGTATCGCTGTAGCGATACAGTCAGAGCTGAAGATCCCTGTAAAATATATCGGCGTGGGAGAAACAATCGAGGATCTGCAGAAATTCGATGCAGATCAGTTTGTAGATGCACTTTTTAATGTAGAGGAATGATGCCAGGGGCAAAGGTCTGAAACCACGTTGTGCTTGCACAAGAGTGGTTTTAAGACTTGTTGCCCCGCCCGCCGATATGAGCATAAAAGTGGTGCGTAAGCAACGCGATATGCGAATAGAGGAGGCGGATTGTGAGAGTGCAGAGCACGGAACAATCCGTGGACATCATGAACAACTGAAATGAGAAAATATAAAAGGAAGGATACGATTATGAGCGAAGAAAATATGTTGACACTGGAAAAATTTGAAGAGGCTTCCGAGAAGGTAAAAGAAGCCATCTTACCGACAGACCTCGTTTACAGCGAATATCTGAGCAACCAGACAGGCAATAAGGTTTATTTAAAACCGGAAAATATGCAGTTTACAGGTGCTTATAAGGTACGTGGTGCTTATTACAAGATGAGTACACTTTCCGAGGAAGAAAGACAGAAGGGTATCATTACCGCATCAGCAGGAAACCATGCACAGGGTGTGGCTTATGCAGCCAAAAGATACGGCGCAAAGGCAGTCATCGTTATGCCGACGACAACACCGCTGATCAAAGTAAACCGTACCAAGAGCTATGGCGCAGAGGTCGTATTATACGGAAATGTGTATGATGAAGCATGTGCAAAGGCTTATGAACTGGCTGAGGAGCATGGTTATACGTTCATCCATCCGTTTGATGATCTGACCGTTGCAACCGGACAGGGCTCCATTGCGATGGAGATCGTAAAGGAACTGCCGCTTGTAGACTATATTTTAGTACCGATCGGCGGAGGCGGACTGGCAACAGGCGTTTCTACGCTGGCAAAGCTGTTAAATCCGAAGATCAAGGTGATCGGTGTAGAGCCGCAGGGAGCAAACTGTATGCAGGCATCTTTAAAAGCCGGTAAAGTAACAACACTGCCGACAGTCAATACGATCGCAGACGGTACAGCCGTTAAGACGCCGGGCAGCAAGATCTTCCCATATATCCAGAAAAATCTGGACGATATCATCACAGTACCGGATGAAGATCTGGTCGTTGCTTTCCTTGACATGGTAGAAAACCACAAGATGATCGTGGAAAATTCCGGTCTTCTGACAGTGGCAGCTTTAAAATATCTGGATGTAAAAAACAAAAAAGTCGTATCCATCTTAAGCGGCGGTAATATGGACGTGATCACAATGTCTTCCGTAGTACAGCAGGGACTGATCTTCCGTGACAGAATCTTTACGGTTTCCGTACTTCTGCCGGATAAGCCGGGTGAACTTTCCAGAGTGGCAGGTGTGATCGCCGATGTCAACGGAAATGTTATCAAGCTGGAGCACAACCAGTTTGTATCCACGAACAGAAGTGCGGCTGTAGAGCTCCGCATCACATTGGAGGCATTTGGTACAGAGCACAAAAATGAGATCATCGAAGCTCTCAACAAAAACGGCTATCAGCCGAAGGTTGTCCGCACGATGATGTAAAATTTAGTATTATAAAACAGGCAGCTACTATAATAAGCGATCGATAGTGTAGCCGACCGAGATTTGCAGCGTATATGCCGCAGCGAAGAGACCGCAACGCTTTTTTGCGGCCGGAGCGCGTGCATATATACGTATGCAAATCGCAGGGTAGGCAAACGTGATCGCGTTTATAGTAGCTGCCTGTTTTTTATATGCAATTCTTACTTCGGCATTTGGATAGAACAGGTGCAACTTACACATACTACCTGCATGAAAACATGTGGAAAGAACAAACAAAGCTATAATTGTATAGAATGGAGAAACCACGCGGCGCAGCGTGTGAAAGAATATATTCTGATCACGCTGGCAACGATCCCCTATGCGATCGGAATCGCCCTGTTTCTGGATCCGAACGATCTGGCGCCGGGGGGAATAACAGGTATCTCCATTCTGGTAAACAGGCTGACTGGCATTGATACCGGAAGCCTGTTTTTTCTTTTTAATATTCCGATCCTGTTGCTGGGCATGTGGAAATTCGGCGGCAAATTTATTCTTTCCACTCTGTATGCGCTGGCACTGATCACATTTTTTACGAATATACTGCAGCAGTATGAGCCGGTTACACATGACCGGCTGATGGCAGCAGTCGCAGGTTCCTGCCTTGTGGCATTTGGGATGGGCGTGATACTCAGATGCCATGCGACGACCGGCGGAATGGATATTATCGTAAAATTACTCAGACGACGTTATCCATATATCAGGACCGGAAGTCTGTTTTTTATGCTGGATACCTTCGTGGTGATCTTTGCGGGACTTGTATTCAGAGATCCGGAAGCCATGGTTTATGCGGCAATTTCCACAACGATCACCACGACAGCACTTGATAAAGTGCTGTACGGGCACGAGGGAGCAAGACTCATTTATATCATCAGCCGGAATGCGGAGGCAATCACAGAAAGCCTGCTGTATTCCCTGCAGATCGGAGTGACGGTTCTCCATGGAGAAGGAGCTTATACACAGCAGGAAAAGCAGATTCTGATGTGTGTTGTGGATAAGAAAAGAGCCGTTAAAATAGAAGAAATCGTAAAGGAAACGGATCAGAATGCATTTCTGATCATTACAAGTGCCAATGAGATCTACGGAGAAGGCTATAAAAATCTGTTTCAGGAAAAAATATGATCCTGCATATAAAAAAAGAAATTTGTCGATGAAAAATATAAGAAAAATATGCTGACGCATGATATGCTATTAGCAAATGGGATTAGCAGCAGTGCTGCGGAGGATAGAAATGGATGCGAAAAGTGCGGAAAACAAGGTGATACGATGGCTTGCGGAAGACCTGCTGAGATGGAATTATGATTGCATTGTAGTAGTTAATCTGCAGGACATGACCGCTTTCTGGATGGATTATGATGTGGAAAAGGGATTTTTTCCTATTACGGATCTGGATGCATGGACAGAGAAGTATCTGCGACGGCATTATGAAGGAGACGATCTGGAACTGGTGCTCCGTACAACAAGGCTGGAGAGCATTGTCAGGGCAGTAAAGAAGAATGGAAATGAAAATATATCCTATTCAATCAATGTGGATGGGCAGATCAAACGAAAGATTATGCAGGCGCAGTTCTTGCCGGAAGATCATAGCATATTATATGTTGTATGGCGTGATGTGACAAAAGAATATGGCGTTGTCAAACAAAAAGAACAGGTACTGGAAAAAGCACTGGATATTGCACAGAAGGCGAATCAGGTAAAAAAGGAGTTCCTATTACATATTTCCAGGGATATCGGAGTACCGCTTTATGAACTTTCCGGTATTTTACAGCGATTGGAAAAGAAACAGACCGGAGAAGAAGATTTTGCATACATCAGGAAAGCAATGGAAGATGTAAAAAAATTGCAGACAATATTTGAGAATCTGCTGGATGTATCTGCTGCGGAAACGGATGATCTGGCAATCGTAGAAGAAGCGGTTGCGCCACAAAAACTAATTCAGGAAATTGCGGATGAACTTGAAAAGCAGGCATGCAAAAAAGCAATCCGCGTTATTTTTGAGGTAAAACCCACAAATTTTCCATTGGTTATGCTGGATCCGGCAAGATGGAAACAAATTATTATGAACATCATGCAGAATTCCATTCAGTATGGGAAAAATGGCGGTTACACCAGATGCAGGATCGACACGGAACTGATGGCGCCCGGCTGGGAAATTGTAACACTCAGATTTACAGATGACGGACCGGGGATGGAGGACGCATTTTGCCGGACGGTCTTTCAGGACTTTGCCTGCTATGATGAGGAAAACAGGGGGAGTGGATTGGGACTTCCGCTTGTGCAGCACATTGTAGATAATATGGGGGGAAGAATGCAGCTTTCCAGCAGACCGGGGGAAGGAACAGCTGTGACGATCCGCCTGCCCGTACGGTCGGCAGATGCGCAGGATTATGAAAAGACAAAGAAGATAGATCATATGATCCAAAATCTGAATAAGGCAGATTTTTCAAAGTTCCGGGTACTGGTTGTAGATGACAGTTGTATCAACCGGGAACTTATGTGTGTACTTCTGGAGCGGATTGGTGTGCAGGTGGAAACGGCAGAAGACGGAGAACAGGCTGTCAGGAAATTACGGGAATCTGACATTGGCTATTATCAGATTGTTTTTATGGCTATGCAGATGCCAAATAAAGACGGAGTGGAAGCAGCGATGGAAATTCGAAATATGGAAAGACCGGATTTGTCTGATATTACACTGGTCGCAGTAACGGCGCATGCTTTCCGCAATGACAGACTGCGTATTCTGGAGGCTGGTGTAGATTATCATATGGCACTTCCACTCAATCAGACGGCACTGAAGGAGATCCTTGTAAGAGAACTGATTGAAAATGATCAGCCGAGAGAGTTCGCTGTACGGGGGTTCCGGATCATTAAATAATTTAATAAAGCGATTGTAAATGCTTTGCAGTAATGATATAGTTATTGCAAAGCATATTTTCTTTTCGGAAGCTATCTGCTTCCGTGAACCATATCTTTATGATGCCACAAGTGGCATATCTGTTCATCTTTTAGAAAATCCATGCTTGTAACTAAATAAGAGCAGGGATTTGCAAAAGATAAGCTTGTTCCTGCTATACAAAGAAAGGAGCAGCTTATGAACAATGCTGGCAAAAACATGTATGAGAAACTGACGATCCGGGACAAATTTATGTTTGGAAAAGTAACAAAGAACCCAGTAATCGCACAGAAAATGGCAGATCTATTAACTCCGGTAGAGATTGGAGAGGTGAAAGGGGTAGAACGAGAGAAATTCCTACAGCACAGAAGCTCGTCAAAATACGTGAAACTGGATATGTATCTGGAAGATGAGAATGGACGTGTTGTGGATACTGAGATGCAGAATAAGTCCCAAAATAGAATAGTGCAGGAAGAACTGCCTCTTCGTGTCAGATACTATCAGGGGATGATTGATCAGGAAATATTATCCAGTGGAACGGATTATATATTCCTGAAAGAAACATACATCATATTTATATGTACCTATGACCCATTCGGAAAAGGAAAGTATGTATATCATTTTCACATGGCTTGTGATGAAGAGGAAGAAATACAGCTGCAGGACAAAATGAACTGGATTTTTTATAATACAACTGCGGATCTTTCGGAAGCACCGGAAGGAATCAGAGAATTTTTAAATTATGTTGAGAATGAAACTGTAGACGATGATTTTACAAAATTACTGGACAAAGAAGTAAAAAATGCAAGACTGAATGAGGATTGGAGATCGGAATATTTGAAAACTTATGTGAATGATATGGATATGAGACGGGAAGGCTATGCCGAAGGCGAGAAGCGTGGCAGAGCCGAGGGCGAGAAAGATACACAAAAGAAATTACTGCAAAATCTGATGGAAACACAGAGGGTTACAGAGACTGAAGCAAGGAAGATACTTGGGATATGACCAAATATGACCAAAACAATAAAGAGATAAAATGGTAAAATATATTGTAATTACCAAAGTTATGTGCTATTCTTTTCATAAATCACATAAACTATATAAGAGGCTTTATGGAGAAAGAAAAACTTGTATATGAGCGTAAGGACGGCAGGTGGGAAGCCAGATATAAAAAGGGCATATCCCCGGAGGGAAAAGCGATATACGGCTCTGTATACGGAAACAGCAAAGAAGAAGTAATCCAAAAACGCGCAGAGCTTGGCTTTGAAAGGACAAAAGAAATACCAAAATTCCCAACGAAGCTCAACCTCTTAATACTAGGGGCGGGCAGCCATGGGAAAAATGTAAAAGAAATTGCACAGTCTTTGCGTGTATTTACGAAAATTTCATATCTGGATGATAATCAGGTGGGGGAAGATATACTTGGGAAGTGTAAGGATGCACTTGACTTCCGCGGCGAGTATGGCTGCGCTTTCGTGGCGATCGGCAATAATAAGCTCCGGAAGAAATATGCAGAGTTTCTCAAGGAGCGGAATTTCATCCTGCCCAATATCATTTCGCCGGCGGCGACAGTTTCTCCCAATGTCAAACTTGGCGAAGGCATTGCCATATTGCCACAGAGTACGGTAAATGAATCGGAGATCGGGGATTTTTGTATTCTGGCATCCAACTGCCTCGTGAATAATGATGTCAGACTGGGAGCATATTCGCATATCGACTGCGGCGGTATTGTTCTGAAAGGGGCGAGCGTACCGGAGGGGACAACAGTAACATGCGGAGAAATCTATGGGAAGAGTGCGGAAAGCAAATAATAGTATGATTCAAGCAGGGGAAGACAGGAGCAGATATGGATCATAAAGATGTGGAGAAGGAATATCAGTTTGTCAAGAAAGTACTGATCGGACTGGCAGTTTTGGGCGTGGCAGTTGTAGCGTCTGTACTTATTTTCCTGTAAGAAGAGACAGAACTTTCAAAAGTGCTAAAAGATTGCGACAATAGGTGCGTATTTTCGACAGAATGAACATTGTGTGTATAACTGCGCATATGGTATGATACAAAAGGATAAAGAATCGTCAATGGGGATTTCGAGGGGAAAAGAAATACTGGATGACTTTAGTTCTCCCATGTTGGCTTTGGCTGAGTGGGAGAATTTTTTGTGAAAAATACATCGGATAAGAATTAAAGGAATCTTACATTTATATATGATCCGGATGAACAGCCGATAGAACTGATTGAAAATATAAATAATTAGGAGCCTAGAGGAATGCATAAAGGCAATTTAAAAAAAATAATTCAATATATAGCCATAGGACTAACTGCAGGATTGGCACTTACATCAATAATTGCAAGGTTGAAAAAAAATAATTCAATCTACAAAAATGAACCTTCTCAGAAAAATCCCATGGAAGGGAAAAAGGTTAGCTTTGTCTATAATGAAGATGAACCAGAGAATGCGGATGGTGTAAGAGGGCATCTGGAAGCAATCGGAAATTCTGATTATAAACCGGGCATTTACGAGAAATATGTGAAACGTGGAATCGATATTTTGCTGTCATTTGGAGGTCTGGTTGTGCTCAGCCCATTCCTTTTGGGAATTTCCATTGCAATCGTTATTGATGATCCGGGACCGATATTATTCACGCAGAAGAGACTGGGGAAAAATAAAGAATATTTTAAACTACATAAATTCAGAAGCATGAAGATGTGTACGCCACATGATGTACCCACGCATATGCTTGAAAATCCGGGACAGTACATAACAAGAGTAGGAAAATTTCTTCGAGCACATTCTTTGGATGAATTGCCGCAGATTTGGGATATCTTTATTGGTAACATGAGTGTGATCGGACCAAGACCGGGGCTTTGGAATCAGGATCTCTTGACTGCGGAAAGAGATAAGTATCAGGCAAATGATGTCAAACCCGGACTTACCGGCTGGGCACAGATCAACGGACGTGATGAACTTGAAATTCCGGATAAGGCAAGGCTCGATGGAGATTATGTTGCACATATGGGGCTTTGGATGGATATGAAAGTATTCCTTGGAAGCCTGCATGTGTTTGGAAAAGATGATAGTGTGGTTGAAGGTGGAACGGGAGAGATGAAGAAGGAGAAACTTCATGTGAGTGAAGAGCTAGTTTCTGACATTGTTGGAAAAAAAATTTTATTTTTTGCTCCTGCATTTTTTGATTATGAAAATAAGATTTCAAAGAAGATGAAAGATATGGGAGCATATGTTGACATGTACGATGTGCGTTCAGTGACTAGTGCTAGAGATCGAGCATTATTAAAAGTTTTCCCCAAAATTTTTTCTCCTAAGAGCTTGGAATACTATGAGAGAATTATTAGTGAAAATAAGGAAAAAGATTATGACTATATTCTTATTGTTAAATGCGATATGACACCGGAAAGTATCCTAAAGAAGTTTCGCGATATATTTCCTAACGCAAAATTGTGTCTTTATCTTTGGGATTCTATAGATAATATTCCTGGCGTTGTAAATAAATTTATGTACTTTGATACACTTCACTCTTTTGATCCAAGAGATTGTAAAAAGTATTCAGAACTAAAATTTAGACCGCTTTTCTATGCAGATGAGTTTTGCAAAGAAATGACTACCGAAAATTATAAATATGATGTTTGCTTTGCAGGAACTATTCATTCAGATAGGTACGCTATTATTAGAGATGTTCGTAAAATTGTAGCTGAAAAGGGATTAAAAAGTTATTGGTTCTGTTTCCTTCAGAGCAAGTTTATTTATTATTTTTATAAAATTTCAAAAAAGGAATTTATAGACACAAATATAAAAGATTTTAATTTTCAAAAAATAGATAGCAAAGAAATCGCTGATATTGTAGATGATTCAAGGATTATACTTGATATTCAACACCCAAAGCAGACCGGTTTGACCATGAGAACAATTGAGATGCTAGGTATGAAGAAGAAGTTGATAACTACTAATGATACTGTTAAAGATTATGATTTTTATAATCCTAATAATATTAGTGTTGTGGATAGAAAAAATGTGAAGATTGATGATGAATTCTTGACCACATCATATGAAGTGCTTAGTGATGACATATACAAAAAATATGCACTCCAGAGTTGGATTTTGGAAGTGTTGAGTTAATAGGAGAAAAATTGATGAAAATTCTTGTTACAGGTGCAAATGGATATCTTGGTAAGGGTGTTGTAAAACGGTTACTTAATGATGGGGTTACTGTAATTGCTACTGACTTTAGAAATAATTTTATAGATAAGCGAGCTGAATATGTTTATGGTGATATTTTTTCAATGGAATCTCCTTTTAATGAATTAGGGGAACCAGATGTACTACTTCATATGGCTTGGAGGGATGGTTTTGTACATGGATCGCAAAATCATATCAATGATCTTCCAAAGCATGTGAATTTTATTAATAGGATGATTACAGGTGGTGTTAAACATATTGCTGTAATGGGAAGTATGCATGAGATTGGATTTTACGAGGGTAGTATTAATGAGAATACTCCATGCAACCCACAAAGTCTTTACGGTATTAGCAAAAATGCATTAAGACAGGCAGTTGAATTAGAGTGCAAGAAAGAAGATGTTATTTTTCAATGGCTTAGAGGATTTTATATTGTAGGTAATACGGAAGATGGCTGTTCTATCTTCTCGAAAATTGTACAGGCTGCACATAAAGGGCAAAAGGATTTCCCTTTTACAATGGGACTGAATCAGTTTGATTTTCTTGATTATGATAATTTTTGCAAACAAGTAGCGGATGTGGTCGAACAGAATGAAGTAAACGGAATTATTAATATCTGTTGTGGTAGACCTGAAAAGTTGGCTGATAGGGTAGAAAGATTCATAAAAGAAAATAAGTTTGATATTAAACTGGACTATGGGGTTTTCCCGGATAGACCTTATGATTCAAAGGCTATTTGGGGAGATGATTTTAAAATAAGAATGATTGAGAAGATAAAGGGTTAAGTATAATGGGCAATAAGTATTCAGTATCGGAATTTATAAACAATATATATGCTTTTGTAATGACGAAAATTACCATGAGTGGGGCTAGATTTGTACGTAGACCTATTTATATTCGTGGTAAGGAATCACTTTGTGGGTGTAAAAATTTGACAACTGGAAGATTTTGTAGATTTGATTTGCAGGGGAAAAAGAAAACACTTCACATAGGTGATAATTGTGAAATGGGAGACATGACTCATATTGTGGCACATAATCATGTGGAGATAGGTGATGACGTACTTATTGCATCAAAGTGTTTTATCAGTGATACAAACCATGGGAAATATGATGGAGAAGAACAGGATTCTTTTGAAACCAAGCCAAATGATAGAAGATTGATATCTGGGAAAGTGAAAATAGGTAATAGGGTTTGGATTGGAGAAAATGCTATTATTCTATCTGGTGCAGATATTGGAGATGGATGTATTATTGGAGCGAATAGTGTAGTTACAAAAAAAATTCCAGAAGGATCTATGCTAGTTGGTAGCAATCGGATTATAAAACACTGGGATAGTAATACAAATAAATGGGAGAGAGTGCAATGAAAGAAATCTTTGGGGAGAGCATTCGAGTGTCTAAATGGATTGCACAGGAGAAGGATACAAGAAGGGTATAGATACTGATGAGATTATTTGTAAAGAGCTTGAAAAGTGGAGAGATTAATTATATATGAAAAAGATAGTGATGACCATGATATAAGATAAGCTATCAATCCAATGAGGATTTATAGTAATTTAAGAGAGGGATTGTTTCAAAGATGATATTAAAAAGACTGTTCGATAGTTGAGAATAATAAGGGATATTGAAAAAGTCATTTCTGGTGGAATCGGAAAAGATAAATATATGAAGAAAGCAATTAAATAATAGTTTTGGAAAGCGATGTAAATAAAATGAAAACATTAGTATTAAGTGGGATTAATCTATTTGAGGGTGGACCACTTTCAATATTTTATGATTGTCTTGATGAAATTATTCGACAACATGTAAATGAACATTACCACATTGTGGCTTTTGTACATAAGAAAAATTTATTTGAAAAATATAAAAATGATGTAGAACTGATAGAATTTCAAGATTCAAGAGATAGTTATTTTAAGAGATTGAGATATGAATATGTCTATTTTTATGAATATTCTAAATTGCATGATGTTGATGTATGGTTTTCATTACATGATATTACACCACATGTGAAAGCAAATAAAATATATACATATTGCCATAATCCATCTCCATTCATGAAAAAAGATATTACAAAAATTAAGTATAGTGCAACAAATGTAGCTTTTTCTTTTTTTTACAAATATTTATATAGAATTAATATTAAATCTGCAACTGGTATTATTGTACAGCATAATTGGATGCGAGAAGAATTTTTAAAAATGTTTCCGATCACTAATGTTATAGTGGCTAGACCAACTATGCACGTTGATTATGAGTATATTCCTAAAGCACAAAATCAAACATGTAAAACATTCTTGTTTGCTTCTTATCCAAGGTATTTTAAAAACTTTGAGATAATTTGTGAGGCTTGTAACATTCTTAAGAGAAATGATTTTGAAGTTTGGTTTACTTTAAAGGGTGATGAAAATGCTTATGCTTATGATTTAAGAAAAAGGTATAAAAATATAAAAAATATTAAATGGCTAGGGATTCAACCACGTGAAAAGGTTCTTGAAATGTATAATCAGATAAACTATATGATTTTTCCCTCTACATTAGAATCATGGGGATTGCCTATTAGTGAATTTAAACTTACGGGGAAACCAATGCTTTTAGCTGATCTGCCATATGCTCATGAAACTTTAGGGGCATATGATAAGGCTATATTTTTCAATCCATATGATGAAAAAGAATTGGCAATAGAAATGGAAAGACTTTTAGATGGAAAAGAAAAGTTTGCAATTGCTAGCGAACAGCCGATAAGGCAACCGTTTGCTAAGAATTGGGAAGAGTTGATACATTTAATTTTAAAATAAAAGATATGAGCGATTTAGGTGATAATTATGAGTTTGTATATAACAAAGAAAAATTTTATAGCTGCTGTAGTTACATGTATAACCTTTGTTATTGTTTATGTTTTAACAGTAGGCGCGCAGAACGTAGCGGCACATGATTTTTTTGTATATTTTACTTTTGGTTTAAATGGTGTATTATGGTTGGTCTTTTTGCTCAATGAACTAAACAAACATGCTTTTTCATTAGTGTTAGTTCATTGGTTGTTTTGTATATTCTTCTTTTTCTTTGCAGGAATAATACAGACTCTTAATAATGATTATCCTTGGGTTGATCCTTATTCAGATGCTACTTTGGTAGCAACAAACCTTATTTTGCTACTTTGGAGCATCCTTTTTAGGTTTGGAGTTTACAAGGCGGCTACTATACAATTGACAATAGGGAAAAAGAATATTGAAAAGACGTTGAAAAAACAATTTGAAGAGAGAAATTTCACTGGATGGACAGGATATAAATCAAAGGTTAATATTCTAATGATAATAGCAGTTTTTATAACCGTTTATAGAGTGGTTAATATAGGATTTATTAATTTATTAGCTCGTGGAACAAGTTCGTTTTCAGTGAGTGAAAATTCATCAATAAGTGTTTTCGTGGAAAAAACAGCTATGGCATTAGTATATTTTGCATTTATATATGCTGTTTTTAAATGGGAAGATGAGAAGAAACCTTTGCCAATAATTGTAACAGGTTTTTGCTTGTTGCTATCTTATTTCCCAACAAGTACTGCAAGAAATGCAATAGCTGGTCTTTATTTTGGTGCGTTGTTAGCAATGTTTCCAAAAATGAAAAAGAACAAATGGTTTATTTCATTATATCTTTTGATTTTTATGATTGCTTTTCCAATGTTAAATGCATTTAGGACAGTATCTATATTAGATGTTAATTTAGGGCAGGTCGTGGTTAATGTTTTGGAAAATTTTTCTTCAGGCTGGTTAGCTGTTGATTATGATGCTTATTCGATGGTTGCATTGTCACTGACCTTTCTTAAGGATCATGGTATTACAATGGGTATGCAATTAGTAGGTGTAATATTATTTTTCGTCCCGAGAAGCATATGGCCTACCAAACCGATAGGAACGGGTACAATGATTGCAGAATATTATGGATGGTGGTTTACTAACGTTTCAGAACCGTTACCGGCTGAGATGTTAGTTAATTTTGGAATTGTTGGAATGGCGGTTTGCGCAATCCTTATTGGGTTTTTATTGGGAAAAATAGATTTATATTTTTGGAGAAATATATCCGACAATCCAAGGATGATTCATAGATTTGATGCACTTTATTATTATATGGTTGGTTATTTCCTCTTCTTGTATAGAGGCTCGTTGCTTTCGTGTTTTGCATACTTGGTGCCATTAGTTTTAGTGTGGTTAGTTTTAACTTGGAATCACAGGGAAATATCAGAATCTGATAGATAGGTCTCATGCTTATGCAAGCATCGGTTTAGAAAGGAAGATAGTATGATAAATGAGGAAAAGAGTGCTGCGAAAAATGCATTTATGCTATACTTAATGAATATAGCCAAAATGGTTTTTCCTCTTGCAACATTACCATATTTAACGAGAGTTCTTAGTGTTGATTATTATGGCGTAGTAGCTTATGTTAAGGCAGTAATGCAATATATACAGTTAGTGCTAATGTTTGGCTTTACGTTATCTGCTACAAAAGATATTGTTAATGCAAATGGAAATAAAGAAAAAATAGGAAATATAACAGCTGATGTATTATTAGCAAAGGGATTGCTTGCTTCTGGTGCGGCAATATTCCTTGTAATTTTTACAGCATATGTTCCACTACTTAATAGAAATATATTTTATACAATCCTTTCATTTATTAATATTGTCATAACGGAGATGCTAGCAGACTTTATGTTCCGTGGAATGGATAAGATGGAGGTTATTACGGTTAGATTCGTTGTAGCGAAAACAATTTCTACTATTTGTACTTTTTTATTTATAAAAAGTGATACAAATTATTTACTTATTCCGATTTTCGATATTATAGGATCTGTTGTTGCTCTTATTTTGGTAATAATTGAAATTAAGAGATTGGATATTAAACTTCGCTGTACAGGTATCAAATCATCACTATCAATGTTGAAGGAATCGGCAGTTTATTTTGTGTCTGATATGGCAACTACCGCTTTTGGTGCTCTTAATACATTACTGATTGGTATATGTATTGATACAGTTCAGGTAGCATATTGGAGTTTGTGTATACAATTGGTCGGTGCAGTTCAAAGTATGTACACACCAATCACGAATGGCATTTATCCAACAATGATAAGGACAAAAAGTTTAAAATTCATAAAGAAAGTTTCTATTATTTTTATGCCGTTAGTTGTTGCAGGGTGTCTTTTTTGCTTAGTGTTTGCAAAATATATTCTATTAATAGTTGGTGGTAAACAATATTTGGCTGCTGTTCCTGTATTTAGGGCGTTAATTCCAGTAATGTTGTTTAGTTTTCCAGGAATGTTGTTTGGCTGGCCGACATTAGGACCGATAGGAAAGCAAAAACAAACTACATTGACTACAATCATAACAGCTGTGGTTCAAGTGGTGGGTTTGGGAGTACTTATTATTACAGGAAAATTTAGTTTACTATGTATTGCAATATTAAGGGGATGTACGGAATGTTTAATGATGATTCTGCGATTGATTATTTGTTTTAAATACAAAAACGATTTTTCACGATAAATATTCTTTGATTTTGTATAGAAATAAACTGGAAAGGAAAATGATTATGGAAAAGGAAATGCTTCGAAAAGTGCAGATGGCTCAATTAGATATTGCAAAAGAAATTAAACGGGTATGTGATGAAAATGATATAAAGTATTTTTTGGATTCGGGAACTTTAATAGGTGCCATCAGACATAAAGGATTTATTCCTTGGGATGATGATCTTGATATAGGTATGTTAAGATGTGATTATGAGAAATTCTGCAATATTGTAGACAGGGAATTAGGATCAGACTATACTTGGCAGTCATGGCATACAGATGAAAACTATGCCCATCCATTTGGAAAGGTAAGAAAGAAAAATACAATATATATTGAGGAGCGTGGAGGTCGGAAACTCAAAGAGAAGGGTTTTTACGTTGATGTTTTTCCATTCGATTTTGCGCCAAAAAACAAAAAAGAGCGAGATCGTTTAGTTAAACAAAGAGTACACTTGGCCAGAATGATTTTGATGAAATGCAATTATAAAATCTGGCAAAATGCTGGTAAAACCGATTTCGTTAAACGAATTGGATATTTATGTTATCAGATTATGGCATGCTTTAGTAGTCATAAAAAATTAGTAGAAAAGTATGAAAAGTTGGTAAAAAATGTACCTGAGAATAGTGTAGTATATGAGCAAATCGGCAAAATGAATACACATTATTATGATGTGGATTGGCTTAACGATGTTCAATTGTGCAAATTTGAAGATGCTGAATTTAATATTCCAATAGGGACACATGAAAGACTTACAGAGGAATATGGCGATTATATGCAGTTGCCACCTAAATCACAAAGAGAAAATAGACATAGTATAATAGAAATTAAGTTTTGAGGAGGTAAATTATGAGTGAAAAGAAATATAAAGTAGGATATACATGTGGTGTATTTGATTTATTTCATGTAGGACATTTGAATCTTTTGGAACGTTGTAAGAATATGTGTGAATATTTGGTTGTTGGTGTTTGCGATGACAAGTATGTTACTGATATTAAGCATAAGACTCCAATCTTTACGGAGGAACAGAGAGTACGCATTTTAAATGCATTGAAAGTTGTTGATAAGGCGGAGCTGGTATCTATTGAAGAAACGGAGGATAAAATGTTAGCGCTTCAAAGATTTAGATTTGATGTTTTGTTTTCCGGTGATGATTGGAAGGGATCTGAACGATATTTACGTACAGAACAACAATTTGCTGAATATGGTGCCCATATTGAATATTTGCCATATACAAATGGGATTAGTACGACCCAGTTAAAAAATGAAATGAAAAATAATTAAAATCTAACTGAAAGATATATGGATATATAAGGTGTCAGGTACTGTTAAATTTGTATAAACATATAAATATGTATTGGCTGAATATTTCACTCGTAAGTTCTCAATTGAATAATTCGTGGGGAAAAATCTAGCACTTGAATAATCCGACGCCGTGTGCTTGCTGTCCGGTGACAGGAAAATGAAAATCTGATTTTTAGGAAATCGCCATTCCAGTGATGGAAACCTTTATCATGTAAATCTCCAATTATGAGTACCGTAACAATGCAAAAACTTGCATTACTGCAGGACTGAGCCGATTTTGATATATTTGTGCATTGAAAATTTAAGTTTTTTTAAAATGACTTGGGCAAGTTCCTTGGTCATGTGGTACCTATGGAAGAAGTTCATCAATGAATTTTAGGGCTGTATCGTCCATGTGTTTTGGAATCTCGGGGAGCAGTAACTCGAAATATTGATAAACATTCAGGTAGTTGTCATTAGCAGTTTCAACGAGACTATATAATATTCCTTCCACAGGGCTTCGTTTCTTTACGGTATATGGACCGGCGGGAAGACCGGATATGGCATACTTTGGCTTTACCAATAAGCTGCGTAATAATGAAACAATACAGATTTTTAATTATGGGAATTGTAAGCGTGATTTTACATATGTAGATGATATTGTAGAAGGGGTAAAGCGTGTTATGCAGGCTGCTCCGGAGAAAAAGACGGGAGAAGATGGATTGCCGGTTCCGCCATATGCTGTTTACAATATCGGGAATAATCAGCCGGAAAATCTGCTTGATTTTGTAGATATCCTGCAGCAGGAGCTGATTCGTGCAAATGTTCTACCATCCGATTATGCTTTTGAAGCCCATAAGAAGCTTGTTCCGATGCAGCCCGGCGATGTTCCGGTCACTTATGCAGATACGAAGGCGTTGGAAGAGGACTTTGGTTTTAAACCGAATACAAGTCTCAGGGATGGACTTAGGAAGTTTGCTGAGTGGTATAGGGAATTTTACATGTAATATAAAAAATGGAATTGTCAATGCTTTGCAGTAATGGTATAGTTATTGCAAAGCATATTTTCTTTTCGGAAGCATTCTGCTTCCGGCGAACCATATCTTTATGATGTCATGTGAGTGGCATATCTGTTCATCTTTTAGAAAATCCATGCTTGTAACTAAATAAGAGCAGGGATTTGCAAAAAGATAACATGACAACTTACAGAGTAGATAAGGATATAGATGAGAATGTCTGGTCTGTAAAGGATATGGCAGTATGTCTGAAAATGTCATAGCAAAGCAACTTCCTGCGGTATATCAAAGGAGGATGCTTATGGCACAGAAAGACAAGAAAAGAAACTATCATAACAATGGCAACAGGGAATACAAAAGTGATGTGATTTCCATGATGCTTCTTTTTTTATCAGCAATTATCTGAATCTGTATGAACAACAGTCTACGTACAGCCCGAATGCACCGCTGCGCTTCCTGATTTATCTAATGAGTCTTATTAAGAAAACAATCGGAAAGCGGGATCTGTATGGCAGAAAACGTGTGCAGATCGCAACGCCGCATTTTGCAGTATTCTATAATGGGACAGAGAAAAGACCGGAGAAAGAAGTGCTGAAACTCTCCGATGCATTTATCAATCAGTCGGATGAACCGGAGATTGAACTGACAGTTACAGTCTACAATATCAATCCGAACAATAATACACAGCTTCTGGCAAAAAGCAAGGTTTTGAGTGGCTATATGATCTTCGTGAATCGTGTGCGGAAGAATTTGGATCGCCAGAAGAAGAGCGAACAGAACAAGAGATTTCTGTCATCGGAATATGATGAGGCAGAACATGAGGAGACAGAATTCATGGACGATCTGGAAGCCGTCATTAATGAAGCGATTGATTATTGTATAGAGAATCACATCATGGAAGATTTTTTCAGGGAAAACAGAAATGGGGTGACCAAGAGCATGGTACTTGATTATACATGGGAACGCCGCGAGGAACTGATCCGCGTGGAAGAATATGAGGATGGAAAGCGAGAAGGACTTGTAGAGGGCGAAAAACGTGGAAGAGCCGAGGGCGAGAAATTGGGCAGAGCCGAGGGTGAGAAAGCTACACATCGTTATCTGATCAATAAGTGGTTGCAAAAAGGAAAAACAGTAGCGCAAATTGCAGAGGATCTTGGAAAAACCGAAGAATATGTAGAGAGCCTGATGTAAATCTAAATTTTGATCATAAAGTAAATAGGAATTGTAAATGCTTTGCAGTAATGGTATAGTTATTGCAAAGCATATTTTCTTTTATCAAGTCTGTTGGATTGGATCGGAAGCTGTTTTCACGACAACACATAGCAATCCAATGTCTGAATCATATCTTAATTTCAAGAAATTCATGCTTTATTCCACAAAAAAATAAGGCAGGGGTTTCGGATGAATGGGATTAGATGAATAATCCGGCTTCCGTGTCCATGCTGTCCGGCGAAAGGAAACCGTGATTCCGTTTTCTAGGAAACCACTATTCCGGAGGTGGAAACCATTACTATAAATACCTTAGAATGTAATTATGCACCCTTTGGTGTAAATACATTTTAAGGAGGTCAACATCATGACCAAGTATCGAGAGATTCTGAGATTATCAAATCTCGGGCTTAGTCAACAGAACATCGCCGACAGCTGCGGTGTTTCTAAAAAGACGGTTAATCGTGTCCTCAAGAAAGCTAAGGAATTAAACATATCCTGGCCCCTTGATGTGAACGAGACCGACGAAGTTCTTGCAGAGAGGTTATTTCCCTCTGCGAGTAAATCAGTGGCATCTAACAAGCGTATGCCAGACTTTGCGTATATTCGCAAAGAACTGCTCCGCAATGGAGTCAGCAAAAAACTCCTGTGGACTGAATACATGGAAGACTGCCGTGCCAACGGCGATGCTCCGCTCATGTATTCTCAATTCTGCTATCACATCCAACAGGACGAGCAGAAACGACGTGCTACCATGCACATCAACCGCAAACCCGGTGAGCAGGTTGAAGTTGACTGGGCAGGGGATCCTGCAACAATCATCGACCCGGATACCGGTGAAATTTTAAAGGCTTACATATTCGTAGGTGTAATGACTTACAGCCAGTATGCGTATGTAGAAGCCTTTCTGGATATGAAGCAGAAATCATGGATCACTGCTCATGTCCATATGTACGAATTCTTTGGCGGTGTCGCCAGAATTCTCGTACCGGATAACTGCAAGACAGCAGTTGTTCACAATGGTGGATGGAAAGACCAGCAGATCAATGAAACCTATCAGGAAATGGCTGAACACTATGGCACAGCTATCATCCCTGCACGTGTCAGGACACCCAAGGATAAGCCGAATGCTGAAGGAACAGTAGGAAATATTTCCACTTGGATAACGGCAGCACTCCGGAATGAGCAGTTCTTTTCTCTTGCCGAATTGAACCGTGCAATCAGAGAAAAACTGGAACAATTCAATCGAAAGCTCTTTCAAAAGAAAGAGGGCAGCCGGTTGGACTTATTCCTTGAAGATGAAAAGCCGTTACTTGCACCATTACCTGCTACCCGCTTTGAACTGAGTGACTGGAAAACAGCCACCGTCCAGTTCAATTATCACATATCTGTGGACGGAATGCTATACTCAGTTCCGTACGAATA
>NZ_JAHLPN010000020.1 GCF_018917935.1 Kineothrix sp. MSJ-39
TTGACATGCAATCATTTCGCTGTTATATATAAAAACAAGGCGGAAAGCTTAATCTCAAGCCTTCCGCCATTCATTATCATAGAAGATCTAAGTATTTACAGAGTTTTCTTCACACACTCAGATTCAGATAATCTGTAAAAATAAATTGAATTTTTACAGCCCCTAAGCTCAAAAAGTTGTTACAATCCTCTTGCTGAAAATATATAAGAAAAGCCTCATTTTAATCTGTAATAACAGGTTCCTTTCCCCTTGCCTTCTTTTTTTATTTCGCCTAATGAAATGAGATCTCTAAATGCTTTTTCTATAGAACTGTTGCTAAGCGTAGGGCAAAGTTCCCGAATATCCTGTTTATTGAAACGACCTATTTTATACATGCTTGCTTGTCTTACCATTTCAAGAGCAGGAAGTTTCGTTTCGACGAGGGAAAAGCGATCCTCAAAATCTTTGTAGGCTGCAAGAATGGTTCCAAGCAAATATTTAATAAAAGGGACTACATCCTCAGTACCCTCATGCCATCCGTGTTGTGCCTGGGAAAGTGCATTATAATACAGATCTTTATTCTTAGCAATTTTTGCTTCCAAGGAAATATATTTTCCAACATAAAAACCATTTCTATACAGAAGTAATGTGGTGAGAAGACGGCTCATTCTGCCATTACCATCATTAAAGGGATGGATACACAAAAAATCATGGATGAAGATAGGAATAACAATGAGTGGTTCTACTTCCATATTTCCAATCACACGATTATACTCATCACAGATTTTATCCAAGGCTTCCGGTGTTTCAAAAGGGGAAAGAGGAGTAAATAATGTTTCTACATGTCCATCCGGATAGGTTGCACTTATATAATTTTGTACACTTTTAGTTTTGCCACCCATAGGATTATTCATATGGCTATATAAAATCTTGTGAAGCTGCAAGATGTAGTTTTGAGAAATAGGAATAGCATCAAAACTTTCGTGAATGATATTAAGCACATCGCGGTAACCGGCAATTTCCTGTTCATTACGATTTTTCGGTGTTGTCTTTTTTTCTACGAGTTGCTTGATACGGGTACTTGTAGTGATAATGCCTTCAATGGCATTAGATGCTTCAGTGCTTTGTATCTTTGCTATTTCTACGAGCTTTTCCAATTCCTGTGGCTTTTGCTTAAGGTACATCTCTTGTTTTCCGGCTTCTTTATATATAGCAGCAATTAATCCAAGAATATCAGAATCCCATTTTTGATTTTTAATTTCAGAATAATTAAAGTTTCTCATTCCCTTACCTCACTTCGATTCCCTTATAATATAGCTCAAAATAAGGGAAAAGGCAATGCATTAAGGGAAAATTCCCTTAATAGTATCTAAGATTAAAGGGAAAATATACAAAGATCAGATAAAATGTAATGTGGCAATAGCAAACACAGTCTTGCTATCCTGAAAAAATGAGACTATAATCTCATCTGGAAAAATTCCAATATTTCATAAGAAAAAGAGGAGAAAAGTATGAAAGACGGTAGACTTGTACTTAGAGGAGAAGCGGCACTTTTGTTTGCTATTATTATAAACAGCATGGGAGTTTTGTTGATGCTCCAGTCCGGTTCGGGCATATCTGCAATATCAAGTGTGCCTTATGCATTTAGTGAGGTATTTCCTAAGCTGACGCTTGGGACATGGACTTATATATTTCAGGGACTTTTGGTAATTACGCTTATGGTTCTTAAGAAAAGATTTGTGCCATCCTACTTATTTAGCTTTGTTGCAGGGTTTATGTTTGGTAAATTAATGGATGTAAATGAATTGTGGATAACAAAATTACCAATGTCAATTCCGCTTAGAATAGCCTATTTTATGGTGAGTTATGTAATACTTTGCTTTGGTATAGCATTGTCAAACCGGTGTAAACTGCCTATTATTCCGACAGATCTGTTCCCAAGAGATCTGGCAGAGATCATCAATAAGCCATATGCAAGAGTAAAGATCACTTTTGATGTAACTTGTCTGCTGGTTACGGCGTGTATGACATATTTTGCACTGGAAAGGATCCTGGGACTTGGAATAGGAACCGTTGTGGCTGCATTTACAATGGGGAAAGGTGTTGCTATTGCAGGAAAGCTTATCGACAAAAAGATGACTTTCGTATCATTTCTTCATAAAGAACCGGATAATGAAGACGCAGTAAGCGTAAAGGTAGGCAAAGCCTTGGCAGCAAAATAAATCAAATTCTAGTATTCGAAATTAGAAGGTTGAAATATACCTTCTTTTTCTTACCCATTTTTAAGCAGGTGGTGCCTAAAAGCACAGGGAAATGTGTGAATAATCAGGAAGGGATTGTTGTATAATTTTGTATTTGATATAATAAAAACACTGATTATTGGGGATATAAGTGGAAAAAGTGGTAGCAAATTCATAGAAATGTCATGCATCAGAGATGCATGATGCAGCTCCAGCTCATCACCGCAGGTGATTTTCATGGCTGGAGTTCCAATATGGAGTGGAGTATAAGGCATGATAGATTTGAAAGGTAAATTGGGAATTCTGCTGTTCACAGTTGTGGGTATAGCTCTTATTGTATTTGGAATAGTGGACGCGGGCATAGGTAGCTGGAAGTATAAGAATTATGACCGGGCTACAGGCGTGGTCACGGATGTAGACAAATATGTGGACGGAGATATGATAGCCAGATATACAAGAACGTATACTTATCAGGTGAATGGTGAGGATTATGAGGTTACAGAGTCATCATCGGATAATACCCCTGGGATTGGAGCAGAAAAGGAAATCTTATATGATCCGGCAGATCCATCATCAGCTGAGATTGCTCAAAATACATCCGAGAATGTGATACTTGTCATTATGGGTATTATATTTCTGGTGATGGCAGTTGTTACAAATAAAAAAATGAAGAGGCAGGAAAAATGAATGGATCGCCGTGATTGAGGCATTTATGTTTTTGAAAGGAGCCCACATGAAATTCACTGGAATCAGAAGAGTATTCTCAACAAAAAACGAAGAACAATACACCACAATTGGGGTCTTTTGGGACGAGCTGTCAGACATATACGGCAGAGAAAATCTGATGGGGCTTGGCTGTAATTGGACGGCTGACTCCATAGAGTATGCGATAGCCCTAAAACAGGGAACGATAACCGGGGCAGATTATGAAATTGATCTGCCGGATGAGTGGACTATAGTCAGAGGCAGGACCAAGCAACTGGGAGAGATCTACAGCCGCATATATGAGGATGGACCGCTGTTATATGAGATTGAAGAATTTGACGAGAAAGGAAACTGCCGGATCAGATACTGCAGATAGAAAAGGAGAACAATATGAGAAAAATACTGATCGTTGTAGACATGCAAAATGATTTTGTGACAGGAGCACTGGGTTCGGAGGACGCACAGAGGATCCTTCCCGGTGTCAGAGCCAAAATAGAAGCATATCATAAAGAAGATGCAGAAGTGATCTTCACCAGAGATACCCATGGGGAAGATTATATGCAGACAAATGAGGGAAAACATCTGCCGGTTCCGCATTGTATGAAAGGAACGGAAGGATGGCAGATCTGCAGTGCGTTAACGGAAGGACTTTGCGCAGAGAAGGACTACACAGTTGTAGATAAACCATCATTTGGCTATACAGGTTGGCTGGATGTGATCGCTGCGCAGGAAGCGGACGGAAGTGATCTGCAGATAGAGCTGATCGGTGTCTGTACAGATATCTGCGTAGCATCAAATGCCCTTATTTTGAAAGCATTTTACCCGGAAGCAACTGTCAGAGTGGATGCAAGCTGTTGTGCAGGGGTAACAAAAGAAGCGCATACTGCAGCACTTCAGACAATGAAATCCTGTCAGGTAGAAGTTACGAATGAAGTATAAACGAACTCTATATAAAAAGAGAGGATAGACAGGCATGAAAAAAGAGCACAAACGAAGAAAAAGGGGCAAAATAGTCGTATTCGCGGTGCTGATCGTGGTAATTCTGGCAGCAGTCGCTATTGTGGTTTCGCGTAATGCAAAGAAGGAAGAACCGGAGATCATCAGTCTGACAACGCTGGAAAAGATGGTTGATGTCAGTGATATGTCTACCTTTGAGGCGATCTATAACGGGATTGCGGAGGTAGAGAATGAAGCAGATCCGGCTCAGATCGACTATTACGTTTCTTATGAAGCGAAGGTAAAAGCGGGCTTTGATTTTGAAAAACTGGATATGCAGGTAGATCATGACCGGAAGGTGATCATGGTGAAAATTCCGGAGATCAAAATCACAGATGTCAATGTGGATATCGGATCGCTTGATTACATATTTGAAAATAAGAAGGCAAATACGGAGAACGTATCTGAGCAGGCATATAAAAAATGCATTGAGGACGTGACAAAGGAAAGTGCTGAAGAAAAAGCAATCTATGAGCTTGCAAAGCAGAATGCAAAAAATACGATGGAAGCCATCATTCAGCCTTTTATGGAGCAGCTTGATGAAGAATATCAGCTGCAGATCGAGTAGGAGGGATGCGGAATGAAAAAAGTGATAAGCACTGTTCTGCTTGTGCTCATGAGCCTTTCTCTTGTTGCATGTGGCAAGAATGAGGATGATAAAAAAGAAATCATACCACAGTCTTCCCAGATGAAATCCATCTGTGAACTGGCTACGATGGATTGTTACTACCATAATGTGGCAAAGTATAATGAGGAAGATGCCTCCGGTATCTGGCTTTGGAAAAAGGACAGAAAGTTCTGGATAGAATATGCCGGTGTTGTTACGGTTGGAATCGATGCCTCGCTGGTCAATATGGAAGTGAAGGATGATACGGTAACCATCACGCTTCCACCTGCCAAAATACTGGGATGTAAGGTGGATGAATCGACACTGACGGAAGATTCCTTTATTATAGCTAAGAACTCTGCCAAAGTAGAAGCCGAGCATCAGACGGCGGCTTTTCAGGAAGCGCAGGATAACATGCGCAAAGAAGCCGAAAAAGATACCGTTCTGCTGGCAAGTGCACAGCAGAGGGCACAGAAATTGTTAGAGGATTATGTGAATAATATCGGTGCATGCACAGGAAAGACCTATACGATCAAGTGGGTTTATCTGGACGGCGCGAAAGAACTGCAGGAGGCAGAGACGGAATAAAAGACAGAGTAGAGCATTTGCCACTTTTTTTAACACGATCACTATGAATCTGTAAAGCAGACTTGCTGGACACCACCTTTGCGTTTTTTTACAATTATGTTAAAAATAATAGCAAAGGTGGTATTTTTATGAGAAAGACATACATTGATAATATCCGGTGGATCACAGTGGTCCTGGTTGTGATCTATCATGTGATTTATATGTTTAACGGAATCGAAACGGCAGGTGTGATCGGACCATTTGCGAAGCAACAGTATCAGGATATCTATCAATACATGGTATATCCCTGGTTTATGCTGCTGTTATTTGTGGTATCCGGTATGTGTGCCCGTTTTTGTCTGGAAGGCCGCTTAGATAAAGAATTTCTGAAAAAAAGAACGCAGAAATTGCTTGTCCCCTCTACAATAGGGTTATTTGTTTTTCAGTGGATACTGGGATATTACAATATGATGATCAGCGGTGTTTTTACAGATACAATGCAGAAAATACCCGGGGTAATCTATTATATGATCATGGCAGTCAGTGGCATTGGACCATTATGGTATTTACAGATGCTATGGCTGTTTTCTGTTATTCTGGTTGTGATACGTAAGCTGGAAAAAGACCGGTTGTACCGGAAATGCGAAAAAGTCCCGGTCTGGCTTCTTCTGTTGTTTACAATTGCTGCATATGGATCTGCGCAGATACTTAACATGCCCATAATCGTTGTATATCGATTCGGTATCTATGGTTTTGGATTTTTTATTGGATATTTTTGCCTGTCACATGACAGTGTTGTGGAAAGATTGCAGAAATACTGGCTGCCACTGGCATTTGCCGCAGTGGTACTTGGGATCCTGTTTGTTGTCAGATATTGGGGAGCTCCCTATGCGGAGCATTCCGTACTGGACAAACCACTTTGCAATGCATTTGCATGGATCAGCGTGCTTGCCATTCTGGCGGGTATGAGCAGGTTTGGCAATTTTAAAAATAGCTTTTCAGATTTTATGCAAAAGGAAGCATGGGGACTTTATATATTCCATTATCTGCCACTGGCAATGTGTGCATATTATCTGCATGCATATGCGAAAAATCTGCCGATTGCTGCAGTTTATATCCTGACCGGGGCTGCAGCTTTTTTGGGTGCGGTGATATTATATCAGATCATAAGCCGTATACCGGTTATTCGCTGGTGTGTTTTGGGAATCAAAAGAAAGGAAAGATAAAAATGCTTGGAGAAAATCTGGTAGAACTTCGAAAATACCACAATATGTCACAGGAAGAGCTGGCAGACAGAATAGGTGTGTCCAGACAGACCTTGTCAAAATATGAAACGGGAGAATCTTTACCGGACATTGAAAAAAGTCAGGCACTTGCGGAAGTGTTTGGTGTATCCCTGGACGATCTTGTCAAATACAAAAAAGAAGAAAATATGGGGCTTGGTGTGCCGCCAAAAGGAAAATATATCTTTGGTATGGTAAAAGTCGGGGAGAAAGGACAGATCGTGATCCCGGCAAAAGCCAGAAAGCTGTTTGATATCAAGCCGGGAGATAATCTGATCGTACTTGGAGATGAAGGGCAGGGAATTGCCATCATCAAAGAAAAAGGGCTGATGGAACTTTTAGGTGCGGCAAGAAAAAGGCAGTAAATGATAAAAGAACCCAAATAGTATTTTGTTCACAAAAAATTGATATTTTCCTTTTATACTTCTATAATAAAGACAGCAGACAACGTCTGTGAAAAGGCAGAAAGGAGTTTTTGAATATGAGCAGAGTTAATTTTGGAGTAAAACCGGAAATGTATCCGATGCCGGTATTGATCATCGGAACGTATGATGAGAATGGGACACCGAATGCCATGAACGCGGCGTGGGGTATCATTACAGATATGAATGAGATTTCTATCAGCATGTCACAGCACAAAACGACAGCAAATCTCGCAAAAACAGGTGCTTTCACCGTGAGCATGGCGACAGAGGACACAGTTGTGGCATGTGATTATGTTGGTGTGGAATCCGCATCCAAAGTGCCGGACAAGTTTGCTAAAGCAGGTTTTCATGCAACAAAAAGCAGTTTTGTCAATGCACCGCTGATCGATGAACTTCCGATGGCATTGGAATGCAAGGTAAAAAGTTTCGAAAACGGTATTTTAGTAGGAGAGATCGTAAATGTCAATGCGGATGCAAGCGTTTTGACAGACGGAAAGATCGATCCGAAGAAACTGAAACCGATCACTTATGATCCGGTCAACAATGCTTATCTCGGACTGGGAGAAAAGGTCGGAAATGCTTTTAAAGACGGACTGAAATTAAAGTAAGGAGAATGACCATGAGCGACGTACTTACAAAAATGAAAACAAGAAGAAGTATCAGAAAATATAAACCGGATGCAGTTCCGCAGGAGCTGCTCGATCAGATCATCGAAGCAGGACTGTATGCAGCAAGCGGAAAAGGACAGCAGGCAGCGATTATTATCCAGGTAACCCAGAAGGAGCTTCGCGATAAAATCGCAGAAATGAATGCAGAGATCGGTGGCTGGGATAAAGGTTTCGATCCGTTTTACGGAGCCCCTGCCATGTTGATCGTACTTGGCAGAAAAGACTGGCCGACCCATGTGTATGATGGCAGCTTAGTGATGGGTAATATGATGCTGGCAGCACACGAGCTGGGACTGGGCAGCTGCTGGATCCATCGTGCAAAGGAAGAATTTGAAACCGAGTGGGGCAAAGAGCTTCTGAAATCTCTTGGTATTGAAGGAGAATATGAAGGTATCGGACATTGTGCACTCGGTTATATAGATGGTGCTTATCCGGCAGAACCTGCCAGAAAAGAAAATAGAGTATACTATATCAAATAAAGAAACTTATTAGAACAATGGCAAAGAAAAAGTCGCCGGATGTTGCAGATGACATCCGGCGACTTGATTATTTCTGGTTTTCAAAAAGACTTTGTGCCCGCTCCTGTAAACGGATCTGATTATCATGATTCAGTCTGCGATAGTAGTCTAAAAGACGATGCTCCTTTGCGGTCAGATGATTGGAGTGTGGCATCGTATTATCCGGCAGATCATAATAATCGGACAGTCCTAATATAAAATCTGTAGTTGTATGCAGCTCACGCGCCATATTGCCGAGCGTTTCTCCCTTGGGTTCATATGTATTTTTTTCATAGCGGGATAATGTGGCAGGTGTCACGTCAATACAGGCTGCAAGATGTTTCTGGGAAATATTTCGTTCCTCTCTTAAGAAGACAATTCTCTCGCCAATTGTGTCCACGATTCATCCTCCTTTTGTCATTTGTAGTAAAAGCCGGTCATATAGTACTGGAAAATTACGGTATTATGCTAATTATGACACAATATATGTTAAATTTGCCAAAACGCACTAAATTGTAACAAAAAGAGTGAAATTGCTATTTTAATATGTTATACTGCCGATGTGAGGGGATAAATTAAGGGATAATCCAATACAAATGAATAAGTGAGGGGTCTTTATATGTATAGAGTGTGCGTTTATGATGGTAAGGCAGCAGAGGATACTCTATTTATAAAAGAGATAGTCATTGATGAGAGGGGAGAAGTACAGGAAATCTCGGAAAGTCAGAATTTCAATGACTATTATGCAAGAATTTCAGAAAAGGAAAAAGAACGTCCGGATATTTTGGTAACAGAGTTAAACCATAATGCACGGGAATTGCAGTTGATCGAGCAGATGTGGAAGATGAATCCGGATCTGCAGACTGTTTATGTAATGGACAAGTCCCATGTGTTGACAAAGCCTGTTTCGCAGAGCGCAGTAGTAGAATGTGTAAATCGGCGGATGATAGAGGATCACAATATGGTATCCTTCCATACGAAAAGGAAGATGCTTGCTGTAAATGCACGGGAAGTTACCCATGTGGAGAGCAAAAAGCATAATGTGCTGATCTATCAGGACGGTATTCCATATAAGTTCCGGTTGAAGATGGATGAATGTCTGGCACAAATGCCGGACTATTTTATTCGAGTACATCAGAGTTATGCAGTCAATTTCTATTATATCGACAGTTTTGAACGGAAAGGAATTATTCTGCGGAGTGGAAATAAAATCATGATAAGCAGGAAGTATTTTACGCAGGCAAAGAAGAAATATGATGAGCTGCTTGCGCAGAAGAAAAAGGACAATGATAAACAGCCGAGCCATTCATAGAAAATGCCATGCTCATTCATAGAATGCTGCGCCGAGCCATTCATAGCCCTGCGGGCTATTCATGTTGGGCTGGCGCCCAATAAGTCTAAAATAAAAAATAGCTGGAAGTGCATAAATGCCCTCCAGCCATTTTTATTTTATCCTTGCTCGGCTTACAGCTTAACCAAAGTATCTATCCAGAAGTCCTTTGAGTGCTTTTCCGTGTCTAGCTTCATCCCTTGCCATTTCATGCACTGTATCATGGATTGCATCCAGGTTGTTTTTCTTAGCGCATTTTGCAAGATCTACCTTACCGGCTGTTGCACCGAATTCGCAGTCAACACGCCATTTGAGGTTGTCCTTTGTTGTAGCCTTCATGTTTGGCTCCAGATCTTCGCCGAGCATTTCAGCGAATTTAGCTGCGTGTTCAGCTTCTTCGTAAGCAGCTTTTTCCCAGTAAAGGCCGATTTCCGGATATCCTTCACGGTGAGCGATTCTTGCCATGCAAAGGTACATACCAACTTCGGAGCATTCTCCTTCAAAGTTTGCTTTTAACTGCTCGAAGATATACTTCTTATCTTCGTCTGAGATTTCAGGGTTGTTCTTTACTGTCTGGCCGTAAACACCATATTCATGTTCTGCAGCGAGTGTCATTTCACCTTCTACTGCTTTGAACTTGTCCGGACCTACATGACATACCGGACATTCTGCCGGAGGATTTTCTCCTTCATAAACATAACCACATACCTGACATACATACTTCATACTTCATTTCTCCTTTTCTTTTTTCATATTTTTCATTTTATTTTATGTTGTTTGAAATATTTCAAACGTGAAACTGTGATTTTGCTCACAGAAGTTACCATTTATTCAGCTTTGACACAGGATGGACAAAGCCCGTAAAAGTGAGTGCAGTGTCCTTTGATCTTCCCTGCAAAATGCGCGCCTGCCAGTTTGTCGATAGAATCGATATCCGGCATTTCCAGATCCAGCACGGCATGGCAGCGTTCACACACAAAATGATAATGTGGTGAGGTATCTGCGTCAAAGTGATCGACGCCGTCGCCCAGATGCAATCTGAGAAGCTGTCCGCGATCGGAAAGCAGTGTCAGATTCCGATAGACGGTGCCAAGACTGATATTGGGGAATTCTTCCCGGATGTTGGCATACACGACATCAGCAGTAGGATGATCTTTACGGGTCATTAAAAACTGTAAGATAGCTTCGCGCTGCCTGCTGTATTTTAATCCAGCCATCTGACTTCTCCTTTCTGTTATCAGAAACAGTAATCGTTACTGTTATTATAATAACAGATAATAAAATTTTGTCAACAGATTTTAATAAAAATTTTCTAAAAAGGATAATATTCCTCGAAACTGCATAGACGACTGAAAATGAACAGGCTATACTATAGGTACAAAGTAGAATTTTGCAGGAGAAAAGCTATGAAAGATAAGATGAAAAATGTATCACTTCGTACAAAACTGATTATGGCGTGTACGGCGATGGTACTGATTCCGCTTGTTTTGACACTGTTATCCTTTTGCCTGCTCCGTCTGTATATGACACATCGTATGGGATCTCAAGCTGCTCTGATTTTTGCCGAGCAGAAGATCAGCCGGACTTTCTTTTTTGATATGTTTATGGCAATTGTCCTGATCATGTTTTTCTCGGTCTATATGTTCAGGGGACTGCTGCACAGATGGTTTGTCAGACCGATCGATGAGCTCAGCGTAGCCATGAAAAACATTGCGGAAGGCAATCTGGAATATCAGCTGAATGTCCAATATACGGGAGAAGTCGGGGAACTGTTTCATAATTATGAAGAGATGCGGCTCCGGTTGAAGGAATCGACGGAAGAGTCCATAGAAAATGAAAAGAAAAATAAGGAACTGATCAGCAATATCACGCATGATCTGAAAACGCCGATCACTTCCATTACCGGATATGTGGAAGGCATTATGGATGGTGTGGCGGATACGCCGGAGAAGATGGATAAATATATCCGTACGATCTATAATAAATCAAACGAGCTGAACCGTCTGATCAATGAGCTGACATTTTATGCGGGAATTGATTGTAACAGAATTCCATATAATTTCAGAAGGATGAACGTGGCGGAATTTTTCCAGGATTGTGTGGAAGAAGTCGGACTGGATCTGGAGTCGAAAGATATTGAACTGAATTTTTACAATCTGGTTTCGCCGGAAACGCAGATCATTGCGGATCCGGAGCAGCTCCGCCGTGTGATCAGTAATATTATAGGAAACAGTGTGAAATATCTGGATAAGGAGCACGGAAAGATTGAGATCCGAATTCTGGATGAAGTGGATGCGATCCGTGTGGAGATTGAAGACAACGGAAAGGGAATAGCAGCAAAAGATCTGGGACACATTTTTGAGCGGTTTTACCGCACGGATTCTTCCCGCAATTCCACAAAGGGCGGAAGTGGTATCGGTCTTTCCATTGTAAAGAAGATCATAGAAGATCACGGCGGTTATATCTGGGCAACCAGCAGGGAAGGAGAAGAAACCTGTATGCATTTCGTGATCAGAAAGTACAAAGAGGTAGAACGTGATGAATAAGATTTTAATTATTGAAGATGAAGAAGCGATCGCAGAGCTGGAAAAGGATTATCTGGAGATCAGCGATTTTGAAGTAACGATTGAAAATGACGGTGAAAAAGGACTGAAAACAGCACTTTCCGGAGACTTTGACCTGATCATCCTTGATCTGATGCTTCCGGGCATTGATGGATATGAGATCTGTAAGCAGATCAGAAACCAGAAAAATATCCCGATCATCATGGTATCGGCAAAGAAGGATGACATTGATAAGATCAGAGGACTGGGACTCGGCGCAGATGATTATATGACAAAACCGTTCAGCCCGAGCGAGCTGGTGGCGCGTGTAAAAGCGCATTTGTCCCGGTATGAAAGACTGATCGGATCCAACCAGAAGCAGAATGACATTGTGGAGATCCGTGGCATTAAGATCGATAAAACAGCAAGAAGAGTGTATGTGGACGGGGAAGAAAAGGTGTTCACGACAAAGGAATTTGATCTTCTGACATTTTTAGCAGAGAATCCGAACCATGTTTTTACCAAAGATGAACTGTTCCGCGAGATCTGGGATATGGATTCGGTCGGAGATATTGCGACCGTTACGGTGCACATCAAGAAGATAAGAGAAAAGATCGAGTACGACACTTCCAAGCCGCAGTACATTGAAACTATTTGGGGTGTTGGATATAGATTTAAAGTATAAATATGAGCACCCCAAATAGTTTCGTGAGATGCGTTGGGGCGTTGGCTACAGGTTTAAGGTATGATGCAGACGATAACAGATAATGATATACAATATGAAGATAAAGATCTGCTGGTTGTTTATAAACCGGCGGGACTGGCGACACAGTCAGCGCGGGTAACAAGCCCGGATCTGGTATCTGCCGTGACGCGGCACTTAAAGGGCGCACCTGTTTATGTGGTGCACAGGCTGGATCAGCCGGTGGAAGGACTGCTCGTGCTGGCAAAGACAAAGCAGGCAGCAGCGGGGCTGAATAAGCAGCTTTTGGCGGGAACGTTGAATAAGCAATATTATGCACTTGTGCATTGGGCAGAAGAGCTTCCTGCGGAAGGCACGCTGGTGGATTATTTATGGAAGAACCCGCAGACGCAGAAGGCGGAAATTGTGGCGCAGGCATCCGGGAAAGGGAAACAGGCAAAGCTGCAGTACCGTCTGCTGACAAAGGAAGCTGACACAGCACTGCTGGATGTGAGAATAGAAACCGGCAGGTTCCATCAGATCAGGGCACAGCTTGCACATGCGGGATTTCCGATACTGGGAGATCAGAAATACGGAACGCAGGCTTCTACGGAGCGCTCTAAGGAACTGGGAATCAAAAATGTCTCGCTTTTTGCCTATGCGCTTGCTTTTACACATCCAAAAACCGGAAAACAAATGGAATTTCAGGTGAATTCTCAAAATCCGGCGATCAGCCATTTATTAACAACTATGAATTAAGAAAAAATGCCCATACTAATCTGGAGGAGAACAGAGCAGGTGGGTGTTTTTTAATGCGTAATATATGGGAAACATATCGAAAACAAATTGAATTTTGTGTGACAGCGGTTCTGTTGTTTATCGTGTTCCGGTATTTGATCGGACTGCTGGCTCCGTTTCTGGTGGCAGCGCTCCTGATGGCGGTTTATGAAAAACCGGTCTGTTATCTGAAGCACAGGACGGGGATCTGCAGCCAGCTCTGGACTGCAGGCATGCTTCTTCTGACAGTGCTGTTTCTGGTATTGTTTTTCTGGCTGTTCGGCAGAAAAATACTGGCCTATGGGATGTTGTTCTGGGAGCGGCGGCTGGAATATCAGGAAACACTTCTGTGTACGGTCAGGGATTGCTGTGGTTATATCGAGACCGGAATGCATCTGGAAAAAGGAATGCTCTGGCAGAAGCTGCAGCAGGGCAGCATGACAGTCTGTAATAAGCTGTTTGCCATGGCTTACCGCAATTCCTACCAGTATTTCACGGGCGTGGTGCAGGCAGGGGCTTTTTTACTGATCACGGTAATTGCTACCTTATTATATGCAAAAGAATGGGAGCATCTGCAAAAATGGAGAGAAGAGGAAGACCGGAAAAGCAGAGTATGGCAGGTGATCGATGAAATTCTGCGCTATCTTCGTGTAAGCCTGCTGGCACAGGGAAAGATCATGACGGTAATCGCACTTTTGTGTCTGCTGGGATTCCGGATCGCAGGGCTTTCCAATGCACCGGGGCTTGCTGTGCTGACGGCATTTCTGGATGTCCTTCCTTTTATCGGAACAGGGATCGTGATCCTGCCTGTGGCAATCTGGCATTTTTTAAAGCGGAATGTGTTCTCGGGTATTGTGCTTTTGCTTACTTACGCGGCGGCTGTATTTGCAAGAGAGTATCTGGAACCGAAGCTGATCAGTCACAAAATGGGAGTATCGCCGATCCTGACGCTGCTTGGGATCTATGCGGGCGTCAAAGTATTTGGATTTGCGGGAATATTGTTGGGGCCTTTGTATGTGATCATTTTAGCACAATGGCTCCGAATATTTCGCAAATCTTAAGAATACTTTTGTGGAAAGATAGGGAGTTATAGCATATAATCAAACTTAGAAAAACTGGGAAAGGAAAGTCTGAGTATGAAAAGAAAAGGAATAATCGCAAAAGGACTTGCCGGTGTGCTTGCCATATCGATGCTTTTAACCGGATGTGGCGGAAAATCTGGCAAGGACAACAAAGATATGAAAGATCTGGTTTATAAATCAGAGAAATTAAGCTGCACAGACGATATCAAGGGAGATATCAGCAGTTTTACCGTTGCGGGAGATAAGATTTATATCTACACAACGGAATGGATTCCGGGTCCGGGCAATATGGATGATACGGAAGCAGAAGACGGAGAGTCAGTAGTAGCAGAAGATGAGGAAGGCGAAGATGTAGTAGCAAAAGATAAGGAAGGTGCTACTGACGGAGATGTTGCGACTCTGACAACAGAAGACGCTGCAGTGGACGGTGATGAGCAGACTGACAGCACAGACGGAACAAATGCCATCTCCGAAGAAGGAGAAGAAAAGCCGGTCGATGATGCGGAAGCTGCAGATGCAGCAACAGACGGTGCGGATGCGGAGACCGGTGACACAACGGACGCTACAGATTCTGTACCGGACGATTACTATGGTACAACCAATCAGTACTTCTACACCTGTAAAGCAGACGGATCTGATCTGCAGGAGATCCAGATGGATGTGGCACAGGATGAAAATAACTGGCTGAACTACTTTGCGGCAACAGATGACGGCGCTTTATATATGTTGTACAGCGGATATGATGACAAAACAGAGCAGTCTACATATCTGATCAAGGTTCTGGATGCCAGCGGAAGCCAGACAGGAGAGATCAATTTAAGCGGTATTCTGGATGAAAACGATTATGTACAGTCCCTGAGACTGGATAAAGATGCCAATATCTATCTGCTTGGTGACCAGTCTGTTTACGTTTTGGATAAGGATGGCAATAAGATCGCACAGATCAAGGCAGATAATTCAGGCAACAGCTATCTGATGGCAATGGCAAGAACAGGTGATGGACAGATCATCGTTGCAATGAACGGTCAGGATGGCATGCAGGTACAGACGGTCGATCTGGCAAAGAAAGCATTTGGCGAAACATACGATGTTGCTATTTCCGGTTATGGAAGCAATTCCCTGATCGATGGCGCGGACTACAGCTTCTATTTCAGTGATGGCAGCAGCTTATACGGTTATGATACACAGACAAAGCAGTCAAAAGAGATCTTAAACTGGATCAGCAGTAACATCAATACAAGTTATGTGGGAGATACAAGAGCACTCAAGGGCGGTCAGTTTATTACAAATTATTCCGATTACAGCTCAGACGACGGCGCAGACAGCGGATTATATATCTTTACCAAGGTAGATCCGAGTGAAGTGGCAGATAAAGTAACGATCACATACGCAGGTACTTATGTGGATGACAGCATCAAGTCACAGGCTGTGAAATTTAATAAGAGTCAGGATAAATATCAGATCATGGTAAAGGATTATTCTTCTTACGATGATCCTACTACACAGATGAACAACGATCTCCTTGCGGGAGATATTCCGGATATCATTGATCTTTCCAGCATTTCCGCAGAGAAATATATCTCAAAGGGTATGCTGCTGGATCTGTATACCATGATGGATAAAGATCCGGATATCAAAAAGGATGATTTTATCGACAATGTTTTAAAAGTGATGGAGACAGACGGTAAGCTGTATCATATCACACCTACCTTCGGTGTAAATGTGCTGATCGGCAAAACATCCGATATCGGTGGCAGAGATAAATTCACCGTACAGGATCTGATCGATCTGGAGCAGTCAAAGGGTGGCGATACAAAAGCATTTTACATGAGATCCAACTCCAGCGTGCTGAATATGATCTGTACAGCAAACTATGAAGATTATATTGACTGGAACACAGGAAAATGCAGCTTTAACAGTGATGAATTCATTAAACTGTTAGAGTATGCAAATACTTATCCGAAGGATGAGGATATCAACTGGGATGAAGATTACGAAAGCCTGCCGACACAGATCCGTAACGGTAAAGTAATCTTTGCCGATATTTACAGTCTGGGCATGGAAGAGATCGAACTTTACAATGAAATGTTCCAGGATGACATCAGCTTTATCGGATATCCTTCCGACAAATCAGTCGGTGCATCTGCAAGTATGAATATGGATCTTGGTATTTATGCAAAGTCCAAAAATGTAGACGGCGCATGGGAGTTCTTAAAGACATTCCTGACAAAGGATTACACCTGCAACAATAACAGCATTTATTACAGCGGATTCCCGCTCCGTAAAGATGCGCTTGAATATCAGATCAAGAGATATTCCGCAACAGAGAAATATACGGATGAATATGGAAATGAGATAGAGCCATACCAGTCATCCTGGGGCTATGATGATCTTGATGTTGAGATCGGACCGCTTTCTGAGGATCAGGTCAACAAACTTCGTGAAGTCATTGCATCTGTAGATCATCTGTATGTATACAATGACGATATCATGACGATCATTGCTGACGAAACAGGCGCTTATTTCAGCGGACAGAAGTCAGCAAAAGATGTTGCAGATATCGTACAGAACCGTGTTTCTAACTATGTAAATGAAAACAGATAGAAAGGTTAAACATGAAGAAGAAGCATAAAAAATGGAAGGAAAAGAAATGGGAACTCGGATTTCTGCTCCCGTCCCTGATCGGTGTCAGCATTTTCTTCGTCGTACCGTTTGGTGTGGTTTTCTATTATTCCATGGTAGACAGTCCGATCGATCCGAGATTTGTATTCCTTCAGAATTTTGTGAATCTGTTTCATAATTCTGCCTTTTTACAGGCAGCAAAAAATACGGCTGTATTCAGCCTGACGGCAGTACCCTTAGCGGTACTGCTGTCGCTGGGTATGGCGATCATTCTGGAACAGAATATTCCACTGAGAAGTACATTCCGCACTTTTTTCTTAACACCGCTTATGGTACCGACGGCTTCTATCGTCCTGATCTGGCAGGTGTTTTTTCATTATAATGGTGCGATCAACCAGTTTCTGGTCAATCTGGGTGCAGATAAGATCGACTGGTTTAAGTCATCTTTTTCACAGGTCATTGTATTGCTTTTGTTCTTATGGAAGAATCTGGGCTACAATATGATCCTGTTTATGGCAGCACTGAATGATATCCCGCGGGAATATATAGAAGTTGCGGATCTGGACGGCGCAAGCGCATGGCAGAAATTTATTTATATCAAGATCAGATATCTTTCCCCGACGATCCTGTTTGTGGCGATCATGTCACTGATCAATTCCTTCAAGGTATTCAGGGAAGTATATCTGCTGACAGGCGATTATCCGTATGATACACTGTATATGTTGCAGCATTTCATGAATAATACCTTTAAATCACTGGATTATCAGAAGCTTTCAGCAGCTGCGATCATCATGTGCTCTGTCATGGTTGTTATCATAGGCCTTCTCTTTGTGGTCGAAAATCACTTTGGAAAGGATGTGGAAGGATGAAAAGCAGACGAAAGCAGAAATGCACAAAGGTTGTATTGTTTATCATAGCGTTTTTCTTTGCAACCTCATTTTTAATGCCGATCGTCCTGACGGTCGCAAACTCATTTATGCAGGAGAGTGAGATCTCTTCCAACTATGGTGCAGTATTTGACAGTTATACCGATGATTCCAACAGTTATTACGGAAATCAGCAGTCGCAGACACAGTCCTCTTATACATCGGAGGCGGCGAATCTGAAATTTATTCCGGATATGGTAACTTTTAAGCAGTATTACACAGTGCTCTTACAGAGTCCGGATTATCTGCTGAAATTTTGGAATTCGGTCATACTGGTTGTTCCGATCGTTGTATTTCAGATCTTTATTGCATTGGGAGCGGCGTATAGTTTTTCGCGGTTCCGGGGACGAAAAAAGGAAATTATCTTCTTTTTATATATTATACTGATGCTGATGCCATATCAGGTCAGCCTTGTACCGAACTTCCTTGTCAGCAAATGGCTGGGGATCTTAAATACCAGAGCAGCGATCATATTACCGGGTATTTTTTCAACCTTCAGTGTGTTTTTGCTGACAAAGTATATGAGACGTATTCCGAAATCACTGATTGAAGCCGCTGAGTTGGATGGTGCCTCAGAGTGGCAGATTTTCACAAAAGTCTGCATTCCGCTATGTAAAAGCGCGATCGCAAGTACAGCGATCCTGGTATTCATTGATTATTGGAATATGGTAGAACAGCCGCTTATCCTGTTGTCTGACAGCGATAAATATCCACTGTCGATCTTCCTGTCAGAGATCAATAAGGGTGAAGTCGGACTGGCATTTGCAGTTGCGGTTATTTACATGGTACCAACCATACTGATCTATCTGTATGGGGAAGAATACCTGATTGAAGGAATTTCCTACTCCGGCGGAGTGAAGGGATAGAAAGGATAAGAAAGTGAACGAAAAAAAACAGACCAACAAAAAAGATAGAATTAAAAATATTGCGATCGTCTTTCTGGTGATCATGTTACTTTTGACGTTTTTCTCCAATACGATCATGAATTATTCCCTGCCTGAGGTCTCTACGGCTTATGCACAGAGCGGAAATGTGACCGCAAAGGTCAGAGGAACGGGAACGGTAGAAACGGCAGAAGATTACGATGTCAAGGTGACGGAAAATCATGTGGTTGGCAGTGTCAAGATCAAGGTGGGTGATGAAGTTTCGGCAGATCAGGTATTATTTGAACTGGATGGAACAGGCACAACCGACGAATCTGCACTGAAGGAAGCACAGGATACGCTGGACAGTCTGGAGCTTGATTACAGCAAGGCACTTCTTGCTGCAGCACCGAACTACGCACTTGACAATCTGGATATCAAATCTGCAAGGGAAGAGCTCAGTGATGCGGTTGCAAATCAGACAAAGGCAGCAGCCAGAGCATCTCTCGTGGAACAGCAGGCAGCAGCACAGAAAAAGGTCAATGATCTGCAGGCTGATGTTGATTATATTCAGGCACAGATCGATTCTTCCGTATCCGGAAACAGTGTGAGCAAATACAATAAGAAATTAAAAGAGAAAAAGAAAGCACTGGCAGATGCAAATGCCACACTGGCACAGATCACCTCAGATCTGGAAGGTACACCGACCGTGGATGATGCCAATGCAGCAGTCCGTGAAAAACAGAAAGCACTGGATACGCTGATCCTGACACTTGCAAATAAGCAGACGGATGATAAGGTAACACAGGGACAGGCAGCGCTTGATCTGAAAGCTTCCAAGAAAAAGGTGGACGATCAGAGAGAAGTTGTGGAAAAACTGAAAAACGGCGGACAGGAATCAGAGATCAAAGCGAAAAATGCGGGTGTTGTAAAATCCGTCAATTGTATCGCAGGTGATACGGTAACACCGGACAGTGCACTTGCTTCTATAGCAGTAACCGGAAACGGATACAGTGTCAGCTTTTCCGTGACAAAAGAACAGGCAAAGCTCGTGAAAGCAGGACAGGAAGCAGAGATCCAGAATATCTGGGGAACAGATATGAAAGCAACACTGGATTCCATTAAGGCAGATGTAGATAATCCCGATAAAAATAAGATCCTGACATTTAAGATCACTGGAGAAGATGTGACAGTTGGACAGTCTTTGAGTCTTTCTGTCGGTGAAAAGAGCTCCCAGTATGATGTGATTGTACCAAACAGTGCAATCCGCGAGGACAACAACGGAAAATTTGTGCTGGTTGTTAATGTAAAGAGCAGTCCACTCGGTAACCGCTATGTTTTATCCAGAGCAGATGTGGAAGTAATGGCAAGTGACGATACCAACTCTGCTGTCAGTGGGGGACTGTTTGGATACGAGTATGTTGTAACAAACTCTACAAAACCATTAGAGGCCGGTATGAAGGTACGTCTGGCAGATCAATAGGAGGAACCGGATATGAAAGTATTAATCTGGTGCAGAGACCATATCAGATTTCTGGCATGTCTCCTGTTTTGTCTGCTGGCAGCGCTTATTTTGACGATTGCGGAGAATCAACTGGTTGGGAAGCAGTATTCCCAGCAGGAGGCAGAGCGCTGGGCGGCCAATGATATCAGATACCATCAGGTCAGTGCATTTATGCAAAGTGACAGCCAGATCACAAAGGATATGATCTCGGAGGTACGAAGCACGCTGCAGTCAAAGCTGACAGATGCCTCTATTACGGAAGAATCTGTTACAGGAAGGCTTTGGATCGATGCTTATGCTGCCATGCATGACAGTTCCATCAGTAAACTGACGGATATAGGAAGTGCTTCCGTGGATAGTGTACAGATCATAGGTGTTGGTGGTGACTTCTTTCAGTTTCATTTGTTTGATATGATCTCGGGCAGTGTTTTCTCTGAAAATGATATCTCAAAGGACAGAGTTGTGCTGGATGAAAATACAGCATGGACACTGTTTGGAGCATATGATATTGCAGGCAAAACGGTAACGATCGAAGGCAGGCAGTTTGTGATTGCCGGCGTCTATAAGCCATCTGAAAATAAATATGAAAAGTATGCACGTGGAAACCAGTCTTATCTATTCATGGATTTTAATACGTTTCAGTCTCTTTTTGACGGAACAGGTATTACAGTATATGAAGCGGTTCTGCCGAATCCGGTAAAGGGATTTGCGTTAACCGCGTTAAAAACAGCGTTTGGCGAGGATGAAGAGACCACACTCTCTGATTCGGCAGTCAGTTTTTCGGATAAAGAATATGTTGATAATACTGACCGCTTCTCAAAGCTGCAATTATATAAAAAGATCTGGAATCTGCCAAAGCTGATGATGCGCGGCAATGCAGTTGCATATCCTTATTGGGAAAATGCAGAACGCAGTATTGAAATGAAAGCAGCGTTTTTACTTGCGTTGCGGACACTGTTTCTTGCATTTCCGGTGATTTCATTTGCAATATGGCTTGTGTTGACCGTAAAAAGGGAATATCATAAGTGGAAAGCATTTGTCAAAGGTACGATTGAAAAAGCAATCGACAGACGATATGCAAAAGCAGCAGCAAAGCGCGCAGAAAAAGAAGGCGTGGATCGGGCACAGATCGTGATCGATGCACTTTCGGACGAAAAAGAAAAGCCCACGGAGCCTGTGCAGACGGAAAATCTTCCGGATGAGGAAAAGCAGGAAGAACCTGCTTTGTCGGAAGAAGAACTGATGGAGAAGATTGTCCGGGAAGCAAAGATTTCCTGGAAGAAGAGAAAAGAGCAGGAAGAACTCATGGAAATCCGGCGTCAAGAACAGATCGAAGCCAGAAGGAAAGAGCGCGAAGCTGAGGAAGAGCAGGAAAGTAAGGATGAAATTTAAGGCAGTGAATGAACTGGAGCATTTCAGCTTCAGAGATGCGCAGATTGAAAAAGCAGAATGGACAGGAGATGCACTCCGGTTTGAGCTGGAGGCAGTGATCGTAAAAGCAAATAATTCCCAGAACGGTAATTATACGGACAGTTATGCGGGAACAACGCAGATGGAGCTGAAAAACGCAGAGATTCAGAAAGCAGTGAAGGAAGGCTATAAGTATTATGATGCCAATGATGTACTGCGGGAGGAAAAACCGGATGAGCCGCTTTCTGAGGAAGAGCTTACAGCGCTTTTGCAGGGAAGCAAGGGCTATTATCTGTTTGATGTGGTAAAAGTAGAAGATGTATACAATACAACAGGACGTTTCTTATATCTGGTCGGGATCGATGCAGATGAGGAAACCTCCTACTGGTTACAGATCGCATTTGACAGTTCTGAGCTTGGCTGGGATAAATACATGAACCGTGTACAGAACGGATAAATGACATGAAGAAAACGGATAAAAAGGTGCTTTTTGGATTTCTGCTATTATTTGGACTGATTCTTGTTCTGGCTGTGCTTTCGGTCTGGGGCAGACACAGAGATACTTTTGATTACGAAGCGCATCTGGATGAGACAGTCTTTTCGGTAGACGAAACAGATGTCACGCTCCGTGAATTTGGATATTACATCTATGAAGTGGAAGCGTATGTGGATCAGCAGGCAAAAGCTTATGATTCCGGGAGCCCGCAAAGCTACTGGAATGTACATTTTTCTGCAGGAAAAAAGAGCAGATTTTTAAAAGACATGGCAAAGGATACAGCGGTCAATACATGTCTGGCTGAGATCATCTATGCGGATATGGCGAAACAGGATGGCTATGAACTGACTGCTGAGGAAAAAGATACAGCAACGGAGCAGGCTGCAACACTGTTGTCCGATATGACGAAAGCGCAGATCGAGAAGACCGGTCTGACGCAGGAGCTTGTACAGAAGATTGAGCTGCGGAAGGCACTTGCTGCCGGATATGCGCAGGATTATGTGCAAAAAGTTGACCTGCAGGGCTATGAAGGAGCTCCTTCGGAACTGATCTCCGGAAACGGTGCCTACTTCCAAAAAGAAATTTTGCCAAAACATCATGTCGTTTTTGCCAAAAAGTTATTAAATGAACTTTATTTTGGCAAAATAACCGTAAATTCGGGAAAATAGAACTTAAAAATGACTTGAAATTTTTTGAGAATTTCTCAAAAAAAGACTGTACAAAATAGGCATTTTGATATATAATAAATGATGCAAAGGGAAATAGTATTTCTAATGCAAACTTACAATCAGATAATAAACAGCAATGTTTATTATAAATATGAGAAGTTTTACTTCTCAGATTATCCCCTCATAATCCGTTAGCCAATCCCCTCGGCTAACGGATTTCCCCTTTTATAGGATCTTTTTCAGATCAGGATATCCGCTTCCTGTCTGTCTGTTTTCTGATAGCCATAAATGGTCAGTTTCCCCTGATTATCACATAGTGCAAGCAAAATATCTTTATAATCGTGAAAGCCCTGATTGTGGATTCTACGCGAAAGCCATATCTCATCTTTGCCGCTGTGCTTCAAGTTATGCGGCAGGAGTTTTCCGTCCATAATGAGGACGGCAGATAACAGAGTCTGTTCCGGCGCTAGTGCAAGATCGCCTGGTGTCACAGGTCTGCTGGATGCCTTGGGCAGAAAACTCAGTTTGCCGCTTGGTTCCATCATAATGACTTCCAGCGTGGAAAGCTCAAAATAACCGCTCAGTCTGGCAAGTGTCAGGAGCTCTGACAGGTCTAATCTTGCCTTTTTCAGATTTTTTTCGAAGATCTGCCCGTGGGAGTACAATGTGATCGGTTTTCCTGTAATGAATCGCCTGAGCTTGATGCTCTTACCTGTGGCAAAGGATAAGAAAATGCCACAGAATCCATAGACGACCATGGCGGTAAAAGGCTGCCAGAAGTTCTGTTCCAGCGAGGTTGCCATTTCCGCGGCAATCGAACCGATCGTAATACCATTGATATAATCAAACATACTCATTTCCGACATCTGCCGGTAGCCCATGAGTTTTGTCAGAATAAAAAGAGTTATGATTGATCCGAAAGACAATAAAATAATATAAATAATTTCCTGCATAAAATCCGCTCCTTTTATATAGTCTGTTTTAGTCTGTGCAGGAAATATGGAAATCATGTAAATTTAATATTTCCTTTATTGAAAAAGGAGTATTGGAAGTATATGATGGAATAAAAAGGAAAAGGTATTTACAGGAGGTAGAAACATGGATTTTTTGAATAAGCTGAGCGCGAAGGCAGGAGAGACTTTCCAGACAATCAAAGAAAGCGATGCCACAAAGAAAGCAAAAAATTACGCTGAGATTCCGGGACTTTCCCTGCAGGTCGGCAAGCAGGAGGGCATTGTAAAAAAAGCATATCAGGAGATCGGAGAAGCCTATTATCTGGCACATAAGGATGATGTGGACAGCATCTACAGCGAGCAGATGCAGACGATCACAGAAGCGCTTGCAAAGATCGAGGAACTGAAAGCAGAGATCGAAGATAAGAAGAAATCTCCGTCAGATGCAGCAAAGAACGTGGCAGAGCCACACGAAGCAGAAGGCGCAGCCGTCGTTCCGTCCACAGTCGTAGAGCCGGAAGCGGCAGAAACTTCAGAAGATATATAGAACAAGTTAGAGATAATCGCATAATAGATCATGTATTGAATTTCCAGTTGTGAATATAGATAGAAGCGATTTATCCATGAAAAATGAAAAACAAAACAGCTCCATAGTATATTAGGATGTGATAGCTGCAAATGCGTATTTCTACTTGGCTAAATGCTGGTGATGAATATGGTGCCACGACACGGATGTCGTGGCAGCGGATCTGAGACAGGATGTCGAATATCCGCGTGCCATATGAATGCCAGCATGTGCCTTAGTAGAAAAGCATGCGCAGCGTGCATCAAAATATACTACGGAGCTGTTTTTTAGTTAGTATTCCATATTATTTATTGCATAATCAAATAGTTAGTTTCAATCTTAATATTCATGCGCCTTATACTTTGCGATCGCAGCCTGGATACGATCACTCGGATTGAGCAGATCACTGATGGAAGCATCATGATTTAATGTATCGATGATGTAAGCAATGTATTTACTCATATCGCAGTTGATGTAGTACGGACGCTCTAAAAGCTCCGGCGTCTGGTATACAAGGTTGGTTGTCAGAACACCTGCGATCAGACCGTCTTCATAAGCAATATCGAATTTGGAAAGTCCGTTTGTGAAAAGACCGAAAGTAGCACAGATGAATACACGTTTTGCTTTGCGGGCTTTCAGCTCTGCTGCAACTTCCAGAACACTTTCACCGGAACTGATCATATCATCGATTACAATCACATCCTTGCCTTCTACGCTGCTTCCCAGGAACTCATGTGCAACGATCGGATTACGGCCGTCCACGATCTGTGTATAATCACGTCTTTTATAGAACATACCCATATCAAGACCAAGTACGTTTGCCATGTAAATAGCACGTCCCATACCACCTTCATCCGGGCTGATGACCATCATATGATCAGAATCGATCGTAAGATCCTTTACGTGCTTCAGTAAGCCCTTGATAAACTGGTAAGTAGGGGAAACGGTTTCAAAGCCGTTCAGCGGGATCGCATTCTGTACACGAGGATCATGTGCATCGAAAGTAATGATATTGTCAACGCCCATGTTGGTAAGCTCCTGCAGAGCCAGTGCACAGTCAAGTGATTCACGTGCTGTTCTCTTATGCTGTCTGCTTTCATACAAAAATGGCATGATAACCGTGATACGACGTGCCTTTCCGCCGACAGCAGCGATGATTCTCTTTAAATCCTGATAGTGGTCATCCGGAGACATATGATTTTCATGTCCGCAGAGAGAATAAGTCAGGCTGTAGTTGGCAACATCAACAAGCAGATACAGGTCGTTGCCTCGAACAGATTCTAAGATAACGCCCTTTGCTTCACCGGATCCAAAACGCGGTACTTTTGCCTGCAGCAGGTAAGAGCTTCTCTGATACCCCTTGAATGCAAGACTGTCCTTGTGTTCATTTTCCCTTTCTGTACGCCAGTCAACCAGATACTGATCGACTTTCTCGCCAAGCTCCTGACAGCCCTTTAAGGCAATGATCCCGAGCGAACCGACGGGAATGGTTTCCAAGTTTCTCATTTCTTCACGTTTTGCCACGATGAAATATCCTCACTTTCTGCCTGATAATTTTTTCTGAATCCGGATATCGGAACCGGTAAATTTAAAAAGCTCATAATTACTGGTAATGCGTGAAAACAGTCTTTCTGAATAATGTTCACTGAGCTCTTCCAGAGAAATATTGCTGGAAATGATCGTGGATCTTCTGCGCAGATGCCTTTCATTTAAGATCGTGAAAAGCTCGGACGCTACAAATCCGTTGGCAAGCTCTGTCCCCAGGTCATCGATGATCAGAAGATCGCATGCGTACAGATCCTGATAGAGCTGTGCGAGGTTCTCCCGATCTTTGGAGCCAAAGGTGTATTCGGAAATTCTATCAAATAAAGAACAGGCACTAAAATAGAGAACACAATAGCCTGCATCCAGTAATTCTTTTGCTATACAACAGGATAAAAATGATTTCCCGGTACCTACTGTACCATAAAAAAGCAGATTGTGGTAGTGGGAACTGAAATCTAATACAAAATTTTTGGCACTTTGCACGGCCTTCTCAAACCGCGCCAGATCTTCCCCCTGATAATATGCGGTGGAAAGATGAGAAAAGTTTTCAGTTTCAAGCAAATGCTCAAGACCGGACTGCTCGTAGAGATAATGGGCTATTTTCTGCTTCATGCAGTGACATTTGCTGTGGTCGGGCAGATAGCCTGTATCCTGGCAATCCGGGCAGTCATAAACCGGCTCCAGATAATCAGCCGGATATCCATGCTCCTGAAGCAGCAGCTGCTTCTGCGCGGAAAGCGAGTGGAGCTGTTTTTTCATATCATCAAGAGCCTGCTTGTCGCCACTGAGGAGCCTGCGCCCCTGCATAATACACAGACTGGAGATCTGCTGTTCCAGCTCCTGATAGGCAGGCAGCTTGGCATAGATCTCTTCCTTACGCTGCAGGAGGATATGACGGTTTTTATTCTGTATTTTTTCGTAGTCGGCGGTGATCGCCTTAAACTGGGAATTTGTGATCATTAATTACTGAGAAGCTCCTTTTCTAAAGCATCATAGTCATATTTGCGCTGTTTAAAATCGTGAAAGCTGCTTGTCTTTGCCGGCGTTGTCTGTTTCTTCTGGGAAAACGCCTTGCTGGCAGCTTCTGCCTCTGCAAGGTTATGTACATTCTGTTTCAACCAGCTTTTCAAAATGCCGTCTGTATATTCCATGCGGTTCTTATCAACAGCAAGAGCTGCTTTCTCGCAGGCTGCAAGGATCATGTCATGTGTAAAACCGTATTCCTTTTCCCAGCGGTTTACAAAATCTGCTTCCTTTGCAGTTGGTGCACTCGTACGGCCGAGTGCGTTCATGACCGTGTAGACGATCTTGTTGTATTTGTAGGACTGCTGCTTTGCCTGCTGGACAGTCGTGATCTTTTCCTCTGACCAGTTGATCGCAACCTTTTCGATATAACGCATTTCCCGATGCCCTTTGCCGACACAGTATTCGATCAGATAATCGATCAGATCGGTTGAAAAATGCAGTTCTTTATATAAGAAGATGATCGTCTTGATGTCGGGAACTGTCAGGACACGTCCCAGATACTGCTCTGCGATAAAGATAATCTGGGAGGCTTCCTCTTCCTGCTGGAAGGAAGCAACCTCGTCAAGACTGTAAGAAGGCTTACTCTTTGCCTGCTGTACTTCCGGGGCAGGAGCTTTTTTGACTGCCTTAGGCTGTTGTGGAACTTTGGGATAAGCTTCCTTTTGACTGACAGGAGCAGCGGGCGTAGAAGAAGCACCGGACTGCATATGCAGTGCAAGGATCTCTCCGTTTTCATCATATTCGATCCGTACCAGATTTTTCTTTTCCCAATAGGAAAGTGCACGGACGACGTCCTTTTCCGTATGATTAAATTTGTCTGCGATATCGGAGATGCTCGTAGGCAGATTGGCATGCATCATACGCAGCAGATAAAGATAGACCTTGATCTGCGCATCATTGGCATTTTCCATATATTCATCAATAAACTGATTGGATACGATCGTTGCATCGCTATAATCATCTCTGTATATCGTAAGACGACTCATTTTCATTCACCTGACCTTGTTTTAATAGCAAATGAAATTATAGCACAGACATTTTTAAAATGAAATAGCCATTTTTCTGCAAACCCTTGTAAATGCTGGGTTTGCGGGAAATGTGGACAATGTGGATAAAGTGGATAAGTTGCCTGGCCGCGTGCTTGTTAAAACCGGAAAAGGTGTGATAGATTGTCGCTTTTTGACGCAGACAGCGGGGGCTGCCATATATAGGTTATGTAAACAAAATTATCCACATCTTTTTCTGTGAATTACACACCAAAAAATGTGGATAATGTGGATAAGTTATTTGCCAAGCAGGTTTTCGCCGATTTTATAGACGTCTCCGGCGCCCATAGTTATCAACAGATCATTCGGCTCACAATTTTCTAATAAAAAGTTTTCAATCTGGTCAAAAGACGGGAAATACTCACATGGTGTTCCCAGTTTTTCAATCTCAGCCTGTAAGGTACGGGAGCTGATGCCGAGCGTATCGGTTTCTCTTGCGGCGTAAATATCAGCCAGTACAACGTGGTCTGCGAGGGAAAGTGCCTTTGCAAATTCCGGCAGAAGTGCCTTGGTACGTGTGTACGTATGCGGCTGGAATACGCACCAGAGCTTTTTGTGCGGATAATTTTGCGCTGTTTTTAAAGTTGCGGTTATTTCTGTCGGGTGATGCGCATAATCATCTATTATAGTTGTCTCAAGAAGCTTGCCCTTATACTGGAACCGCCTGTCTGTACCGCTGAAGCTCTTCAGTGCCTCACAGATCGCTTCTGGTTCTCCGCCGAGCAGCAGATAAGCGATGGCGACCGCTGCCATGGAATTGGAAATATTGTGACGGCCCGTTACACCGAGAGAAACAGGGAAAACCGTTTCACCGCCATCTTTCTTTAAATGGATGCGGTAAGAGCCGCGTGCCATGGCATCGAAAGTGATGTCAGTTGCATAAACATCAAAATCTTCTGAAAAACCGTATGTGATCACACGACAGGGAAGATCGTGCGTGATCTCGGATACATTTTCGATTTCACCGTTGATGACAAGTGTTCCGTCAGTGGGGAGCAGGCATGCAAATTTGCGGAAAGAATTGCGGATGTCCTGCAGATCCTTGAAAAAGTCCAGATGATCGGCGTCGATGTTCAAAATTGCACTGATCTTCGGGAAAAAGCTTAAAAAGCTGTTTGTGTATTCACAGGCTTCTGCAACAAAAAGCTCAGAACTTCCGATTCTGATATTACCGCCGATATCTTTTAAAATACCACCGATCGATAAAGTAGGATCCGTATCCATTGCCAGCAGGATTTCGGACAACATGGATGTGGTCGTTGTCTTGCCGTGCGTTCCGCTGATGGCGATCGGGGTCTGATAATTCTGCATGATCTCACCGAGCAGGACGGCTCTTGTCATACAGGGGATATTCTTTTTTTCTGCTTCCATAAGCTCGGGATTATCCGGGTGGATCGCCGCCGTATAAACAACGAGCTGGATATCATCCGTGATGTTGGAAGCACGCTGCCCGTATTTTACGACAGCCCCCTTTTGGATCAGATGTTTTGTCAGATCACTTTCCTTGGCGTCGGAACCGCTGATGCGGAAACCGCGGTCCAATAAGATTTCAGCAAGACCGCTCATGCTGATGCCGCCGATCCCGATAAAATGGATGGCAATTGGTTTATTAAAATCGATTTGATACATAATGACACTTCCTATTAAAATATGATTGATTGGATCAAAACCATTATACTCTAAAGAACATCATATGTACAAGAGAGGGAATGGAAAAATACAGATGCATTTTAGACAAAATTTACAAAAAAATAGTTACAGATATCTTTTGGAAAAATATAGAAAAGAAAATTTACACAAAAAGCAGAAAAATAAAGGCAAATTATTTAGCTTTTTATACAAAATAAACTGAAAAAAGACGGATTTTATTTGTAAAAAACATTCACTTTATCAATATTATATGCTATAATCAAAATATCGATGAAACTGAAATGATAGATTTCGGAAAATATTGTGTAAAAAAATCGATATTACACAAGTAAGGGGTGACAGTATGATCAAAAAAGAGATGATCGCCATGCTTTTAGCAGGAGGTCAGGGCAGCAGACTTGGTGTATTAACTGCGAAGGTTGCGAAACCAGCAGTAGCGTTCGGGGGAAAATACAGAATCATTGACTTTCCACTTAGTAACTGCATTAATTCGGGAGTTGATACAGTAGGTGTTTTAACACAGTATCAGCCGCTTCGGTTGAATACACACATTGGCATTGGTATTCCGTGGGATCTGGATCGTAATATCGGCGGTGTTTCCGTACTTCCGCCATATGAGAAGAGCACAGATACGGAATGGTACACAGGAACAGCAAATGCCATCTATCAGAATATTGAGTATATGGACAGCTATAATCCGGATTATGTATTGATCCTTTCCGGAGATCATATTTATAAAATGGATTATGAAGTAATGCTGGATTATCATAAGGCAAAAGGTGCAGAGGTTACACTGGCTGCAATGCCTGTACCGCTTGAGGAGGCCAAGAGATTTGGTATCCTGATCACAGACGAGGATCGCAAGATCAGCGAATTTGAAGAAAAACCTGCAAACCCACGAAGCAATCTGGCAAGTATGGGTATTTACATATTCAACTGGAAGACATTAAAGGAAGCACTGATTGCAAATGCATCCCAGCCTGCACTCGACTTTGGTAAACATGTCATTCCGTATTGCCATTCCAATGGCGCTCCGTGCTACGCATACGAGTTCAACGGCTACTGGAAAGATGTAGGAACATTGAATTCCTACTGGGAAGCAAATATGGAGCTGATCGATATCGTTCCGGAGTTCAACCTGTATGAAGAATACTGGAAGATCTATACAAAGAGCGACATCCTTCCACCACAGTACATCTCATCTGACAGCGAGATCGAGAAATGTATCATCGGTGAAGGCTCCCAGATCTACGGTAAAGTTTACAATTCCGTTATCGGCTGCGGCGTAACGATCGGTGCAGATACGGTTGTACGGGATTCTATCATTATGAATGAGACGCAGATCGGTAAAGGCTGTGAGCTGAATAAAGCGATCGTAGCGGAAAATGTTGAGATCGGTGACTATGTCAAACTGGGCATCGGCGAAGAAGTAGACAACGAAACAGATCCGCATATTTATAATCATGGACTTGTCACAATAGGAGAAAAATCCGTGATTCCTTCCAAGGTAACGGTAGGTAAGAACTCTGTAGTATCCGGTATCACAACAGTCGAGGACTATACAGATTACTATCTTGGAAGCGGCAAAACTTTGATTAAGGCAGGTGACAGGTCATGAGAGCAATAGGAATTATCTTAGCAGGTGGAAACAATCACAGAATGAAAGAACTGTCGCAGAAACGTGCGATCGCTGCAATGCCTGTAGCGGGCAGTTACCGCAGCATCGATTTTGCCCTGAGCAATATGACAAATTCACGTATCCAGCGTGTGGCAGTATTTACACAGTATAATGCAAAGAGCCTGAATGAGCATCTGAGCTCTTCCAAATGGTGGGATTTCGGTAGAAAACAGGGAGGTCTTTCCGTTTTCACACCTACCGTTACAAGTGAGAACAGCTCCTGGTACCGCGGAACAGCAGATGCGATCTATCAGAATCTGGATTTCCTGAAAGAAAGTCATGAGCCATATGTTGTGATCGCTTCCGGCGACTGCGTTTACAAAATGGACTACAATAAGGTGCTTGAATATCATATCGCAAAGAAAGCTGATATCACGGTAGTATGCAAAGACATGCCTGCAGGCGAGAATGTAGACCGTTACGGTATTTTAAAGATGAATGAAGAAAGCCGTATCGAAGAATTTGAAGAAAAACCGATCGTAGCAAATTCCAATACGATCTCCTGCGGTATTTACGTGATCCGCCGCCGCCAGCTCATTGAGCTGATCGAGAAGGCTGCTGAAGAAGGACAGTATGATTTCGTAAAGGATATTCTGATCCGTTACAAGAATCTGAAGAGAATCTACGGCTATAAGATTCAGGATTACTGGAAGAACATTGCAACAGTTGATGATTACTTCAATGCCAATATGGATTTCCTGAAGCCGGATGTCAGAGATTACTTCTTCCGTCAGTATCCGGATATCTACTCCAAAGTAGATGATCTTCCGCCTGCAAAATATAATGTAGGTGCAAAGATCAAGAACAGCCTGATCTCCAGCGGAAGTATCATCAATGGTACGGTAGAGAATTCTATCATCTTTAAGAAGGTATTTGTTGGAAGTAATTGTACCATTAAGAATTCCATCATCCTGAACGATGTTTATATCGGTGACAACACTTACATTGAGAATTGTATCGTGGAAAGCCATGATACGATCCATGCAAATTCTTACCACAAAGGGGAAGATGATATCAAGATTGTCATTGAGAAAAACGACCGCTATGTCATGTAGTTTATGCTAAAATTCGATAAAGGGGGAATTTAAGATGAACATTACAGACGTTCGTGTACGCAAGATCGCGAAAGAAGGAAAGATGAAGGCAGTTGTTTCCATCACACTGGATGACGTGTTTGTCGTACATGATATTAAAGTAATAGAAGGTGAAAAGGGAATGTTTATCGCGATGCCAAGCAAGAAAGCATCCGATGGCGAATATCGTGACATTGCCCATCCGATCAACTCCGAGACAAGAGACCATATGCAGAAAGTTATTCTTGAGGCATACGAAAAATCACTGTCAGAGCCGGAAATGGAATAAAAGAAGCAAAGAGCCCAAGGTTTGTGTAAAACCTTGGGCTTTTTTAACGGAGGGGAGCATGGTATAATAAACTCACAATGGGAAAATAAGCGCAGGGAGGAGATATATATGTGTACGAGCAGACAACTATATAGCATAACCCATGACATGGTACAGGAATATCGCAGAGTTTATGGCAGTGCGGTTGAAAAAATACTTTTATATGGATCCTATGCACGAAACGAACAGGATAATGAATCAGACGTGGATATCGTTGCAATCGTACATGGGGAACGAAATGACCTGCAGGAATTGTTGAAACAGGTATGGGATTATTCGACTGATATTGGAATGGAGAATGATGTAGTGATTTCGCCATCAGTGATACCATACAGCGAATATGAAAAATACAAGAGAATTCTCCCTTACTATATGAATATAGAAAAGGAGGGGAAGAAAATTGGATGATTTAGTTCAATACAGATTAAGTAGTGCGAAAGAGCGTTTGGAGTCTGCAAGACTGCTTCTTGAAGCCGGACAATATAAAGATTCTATTGGAAGATCCTACTATGCTATATTTACAGCGGTAAGAGCAGTGCTGGCAAGAGATCAGGTTGATTTTTCAAAACATGCTGGAGTGATAGCGTATTTTCAGAGAGAATATATAAAAGCGGCAATATTTGATATAAAATATTCCAAAATTTTGCAACGGGCATTTCAGATAAGAAATAACTGTGATTATGATGACTTTTTCATTGTCTCTAAAGAGGATGCAACGGAGCAGTATAAAAATGCTGTGGATATGGTTCAGGCGATTGAAACATATATAAAACAATAGGTAGCAAAACAAAATAGCCAGATCCGGCTTTGCCGGGACTGGCTATTTATATGAATTATAATTTTTAATCTTCATTCTCATCTTCATCCAGATCATATTCGTTCAGTTCCGGATAATCCAGAAACTCACAGAGCGTCATACCGAATGCGATTGCTATTTTATGCAATGTATAAATTTTAGGATTCTTACTTGTTCCACGTATAATGTTATCGATTGTAGACTGCTTTAAGCCTGCCAGTGTAGCGAGATGATTGATCGTAATGCCTCGCTTTTTACATAATTGTTTGATACGCAGAGCCAGGATATCAGAGTATGTCATTTTCTACCTGCTATTTTCTATATTACCTTTGTGAGGTTAAGAACATCATAACAGGGATACCACTCAAATTACCTATGCATAGTTGATATTGCCGAAAAAAGAGGATATTCTTAACATAAGTTACCTACACAAAGGTAATTACAAACAACAAAACGAAATAGGAGGAACAAAAATGAAAAAGAGGGAGATAACCAAGATTGTACATTCTCTGATGGTAGCAGGTCTGGCAGCTTGCCTGCTTGCAGGTTGTGGAAATGCAAAAACAGAAAGCAGTTCAGATGCAGCAGTGGGAGAAACAACCGATGCAGAAACTGTGACTGAAACGGAGGTAGCAGAAAACGAAGCATCAGAAGAACAGAGTGACGCAAGCGCAGAAGTAGAAACAGATGAAGATTTATCAGCCGAAACAACAGATTCATCTGACGCCGGCTGATGTATATCTTAACTCGCCAACAGGAGAGTGATTATTGCAGATGATTTGTTTAGATAATCGTATTGAATATATAAGATTGATGGATCAATTTATACCAGACAAAAATAAAACAAAGCCAAGTAAAACCATAAAGCGGCAGGAATATAAATACAGACTTGCGAATCAATCAGGGGCTTAGATGTTCTTAGTGTTTTATCAATATCATAGCAATGCCCGTACAAGGATGTACGGGCAAGATGCATTTGAGCCCGGATGGCGAATATGCATCGGTTGCGTATAGTTAAGATACTGAACGGAAAACACTTAGAACATCTTAGCTTCTGATTATCTGAGCAAGGAAGTATTTATATTTCTGCATTTTTATATTAAACAAATTTGATATACAATGTAAACCAAATAATTGACATTTGAAATACTTCTGCATATAATAATACAAAACAATAAATACTTATTATATAGAAAAGGAGGCATTGATATGGCTACAGTACCTACACAAATTAGAATAGATGAAAATTTAAAAAAACAGGCAACAGAACTCTTCTCTCAATTAGGTATGGACATGTCCAGTGCAATGAATATATTTCTCAGACAGTGCGTTATGAGAGGCGGACTGCCTTTTGAAGTAACACTTCCTAAATATAAACAGGATGTTCTGGATGCAATGGAAGAAGCAAAGAAACTTAGTAAAGACCCAAATACCAAACGATACGCCAGCTTTTCTGAGGCGATGGAGGACATTGATTGATGCCATATGAATTAATATTGACCGGCAAATTTAAGAAGAGTCTTAAACTTGCCAGAAAAAGAGGACTTGATATTTCTCTGCTGGAAGATATAGTTACAAAACTTCAAAATAATATCATCTTAGAAGAAAAATACAGAGATCATGAGTTAAAAGGTACTTACCAAGGATTTCGTGAGTGCCATATCCAACCGGACTGGTTGTTGATATATCTAAAAGAAGATCATATATTGACATTAACATTAGTTGACACAGGAACGCACGCAGATTTATTCAATATGTAAGCACATTTCCCTTCCCTGAACCCCCTCCTATTGAATTTCCCCTCAAAATCAAGTACACTATGATTTACGAATCAATCTACTCACCGGAAACAAACTTCGGCTTAGTCATAAAAGAAAGGACATCCATATGTATATCATAGTCGGACTCGGAAACCCTACAAAAGAATATATGCACACCAGACATAACGTCGGTTTTGACACCATAGATGCCATTGCGGAAAAATACCGGATCTCCGTTGCGGAAAAGAAACACAAGGCACTGATCGGAAAAGGCTATATAGAAGGACAGAAAGTGATCCTCGCAAAGCCACAGACCTACATGAATTTAAGTGGTGAAAGCGTGCGGGAGCTCATAGATTACTATAAGGTAGACGAAACACAGGAGCTGATCGTGATCTACGACGATATTTCTCTGCCGCCCGGGCAACTGCGGATCCGCAAGAAAGGCAGCGCAGGCGGACATAACGGAATCAAGAATATCATCGCACATTTGGGACATGATACCTTTATGCGGATCAAGGTAGGCGTTGGAGAAAAGCCACAGGGCTATGATCTGGCTGCTTACGTGCTGGGACATTTTGATAAAAAAGATCAGGAAGTCATGCAGCAGGCATTTGCGGATGCAGCGGATGCGGTCGTGATGATGATGAATGATTCGGCAGATGCTGCAATGAACCATTTTAACGGTAAAAAGCAGGGATAGCTTGCATTTGAGGGTAATAAAGTGAAAGCATTTACAGAATATTTGAAGGAATTATCCTTTTATGAGGATGCCAGACGTGCACTCATGGCGCAGAAAACAGTCCTGATCTCAGGCTGCGCAGATGCACAGAAGGCGCAGATGCTTTGCGGGCAGGGAGAGGATTATCCGTACAAACTGGTCCTGACCTTCAGTGATGTCAAGGCAAAAGAATTATATGAGGATTATTCCTTTTTTGATAAAAATACCATATTGTTTCCTGCCAAGGATTACATTTTCTTTCAGGCGGATATCCACGGACAGGAGATGACAAAGGAGCGGATCTGCTGCTATCGCCGGATTCTGGAGAAGGAACCGCTGACGATCGTAACGACAGTGGATGCGCTTCTTGCGCCCTGTCTGCCACTGCAGATGCTGGAGGAAAACTGTATCACGATCTCTGCGGAAAGCATCGTAGAGGAAGAAGCAGTTGCGATGAAGCTCGTAAAGATGGGCTACGAAAAGACCTATCAGGTAGAAGAGCCGGGGCAGTTTTCCATTCGCGGCGGCATTATCGACATTTACGACCTGACAGAAGAAAACCCATATCGTATCGAACTCTGGGGCGATGAAGTAGAGTCGATCCGCCGGTTTGATGTACTCAGCCAGCGTTCCGTGGAAGCACTGAAGACAGTGACGATCTATCCGGCGACGGAAATGATCCTGACAAAGCAGCAGAAGCTGGATGGACTGAAAGCAATCGAAGCAGAGGCAAAACAGGCAGCGGAAGCATTGAAAAAGGAAAACAAGCTGGAAGAAGCACATCGTGTGAAGGTGCAGACCGAGCAGCTTAGAGAGCAGATGGAAGAATTTGGCGTGATGGCAAATCTGGACAGCTATATGAAATATTTCTGTCCGCAGCTTGTCAGCTTCCTTTCACTGTTCCCGCAGGACGAATTGCTGGTTACCTTGGATGAACCGCTGCATGGGAAAGAACATCTGAATGCAGTGGAACTGGAATTTCGGGAAAGCATGGAGCACCGGCTGGAGAAGGGCTATGCACTGCCCGGGCAGGCAGCGCTTCTGTATACTGCCGATCAGGTCTGGGCAATGCTAAACGGACAGCGGCTTCTGCTGTTGTCTGTATTGGACAGCAATCTTCCGTTTTTAAAGGTGGAGGAGCGGTACTATGCAGATGCCAGGGCGGTCAATTCGTTCCAGAACAGTTTTGAGATCCTGTTGGAGAATTTAAGGCGTTATCATAAAAACGGTTATCGCGTGATCCTGCTGTCGCCCTCACGGACAAGAGCAAAACGACTGGCAGAGGATATCTGTGCCAATGAGCTGACTGCTTTTTACAGCGAAGATACGGAGCGTGTGCTTCAGAACGGGGAGATCATGGTCATGCATGGGCAGATCAGCAAGGGCTTTGAGTACCCTTCCCTGCGTCTTGCCGTGATCACGGAAAGCGATATTTTCGGCAAACACGCCAAGAAACGGAAAAAGAAGCGTTACGAAGGACAGAAGATCCATGATTTCACGGAGCTGAAGGTTGGCGATTATGTTGTACATGAAACGCATGGTCTGGGCATTTATCGCGGTATCGAAAAGGTATGCGTAGACAAGGTCATGAAAGATTACATGAAGATCGAATACCGTGATGGAGGAACTCTTTATGTACTGGCAACGGGCTTTGATGCGGTCATGAAATATGCTTCCGCGGAAAGCAAAGCACCGAAGCTGAATAAGCTGGGCACGCAGGAATGGACAAAAACAAAATCCAAGGTAAAGGGCGCAGTCAATGAGGTTGCCAAGGATCTGGTAAAGCTGTATGCAGCAAGAGAGCACGGAAAGGGCTATCAATATGGAAAAGATACCGTATGGCAGCGCGAGTTTGAAGAGATGTTCCCATATGAGGAAACACAGGATCAGCTTCTGGCGATCGATGCGACAAAGGCGGATATGGAGAGCAGCCGCATTATGGACCGCCTGATCTGTGGGGATGTCGGATATGGCAAAACAGAAGTGGCGATCCGTGCAGCGTTTAAGGCAGTACAGGAAGGGAAACAGGTTGTATTTCTGGTTCCGACGACCATTCTTGCCAAGCAGCATTACGATAACTTTGTGCAGCGTATGAAGGATTTTCCGGTCACGATCGAGATGATGTCACGTTTCCGGACGGCGGCGCAGCAGAAAAAGACGATCGAAGGCCTGAAAAAGGGACTGGTGGATATTGTGATCGGAACGCACCGTGTTCTGTCAAAGGACGTGGCGTTTAAGGATCTGGGGCTTCTGATCATCGATGAGGAACAGCGTTTTGGTGTTACTCACAAAGAAAAGATCAAACAGCTCAAGGAAAATGTAGATGTTCTGACGCTGACAGCAACCCCGATCCCACGTACACTTCATATGAGTCTTGTGGGAATCCGGGATATGAGTGTTCTGGAAGAAGCACCGAATGACCGTATGCCCATCCAGACTTTTGTTATGGAATATAATGAAGAAATTGTGCGGGAAGCGATCGGACGTGAGCTTGCCAGAGGCGGACAGGTCTACTATGTGTACAACCGTGTCAACACGATCGCGGAAATGGCGGCTTTTATCCAGAATCTGGTACCGGAGGCGAATGTGGCATTTGCCCACGGGCAGATGAAGGAAAGCGAGCTGGAGCGGATCATGTATGATTTTGTCAGCGGTGAGATCGATGTGCTTGTTTCCACAACGATCATCGAAACGGGACTGGATATCCCCAATGTCAATACAATGATCATTCACGATTCGGATAATATGGGACTTTCCCAGTTGTATCAGTTAAGAGGCCGTGTCGGCAGATCAAACCGGACGGCGTATGCATTCCTGATGTATAAACGGGATAAAGTGCTCAAAGAAGTAGCAGAAAAGCGCCTGCAGGCGATCAAGGAATTTACGGAGCTTGGCAGCGGCTTTAAGATCGCGATGAAAGATCTGGAGATCCGCGGCGCGGGAAATCTTCTGGGCAGAGTACAGCATGGACATATGGAAGCGGTCGGATACGATCTGTATTGTAAGATGTTAAATGAAGCGGTAAAATCAATGAAAGGCCAGAAGCAGATCGTTGATTTTGTCACGACGATCGATCTGGATGTGGATGCTTTCATTCCGGAAAGCTATATTGTCAATGAATACCAGAAATTGGATATTTACAAACGGATCGCTGCGATCGAAAGCAGGGACGAAGCGGAAGATATGCGCGGCGAGCTGATGGATCGTTTCGGACAGATCCCAAAGAGTGTGGAAAATCTTCTCCGCGTATCACTGATCCGTATGTATGCGCATGATCTGTATATCACGGAGATCCGGGGCAAGAAAGAAGGAATCACGTTCCTGATGGATCCGGGCGCAAAGATCCGTGTGGAAAATATAGAAGTGGTGCTTGCCAATTATGGCGGGAAACTGACCTTTGCGGTAAAGGGAACACCAACCTTCTTCTACCGCCTGTCACCGACAGGTGTGGTGCAGAAGGATGAAGAGCAGATGCTTTCTGCGGCAGAGGATGTGATCCGGCAGATGCGTGCAAGACTTCTATTATAATATGTAACAACAGAAATGGTGAAAAGGAGGAAATGATATGTATACCTATAACCTGACACAGTGGCTGGCATTTTTTATCATCTATTGTTTTATTGGCTGGTGCTGGGAATCATCCTATGTATCCGTGAAAAAAAGAAAGTGGGTCAACAGAGGATTTATGCACGGACCGATGCTTCCGATCTACGGAAGTGGTGCGGTGCTGATCCTGTTTGTATCGCTTCCGTTTAAGGCACATCCGGTTGCGGTTTATTTTGCAGGCATGATCGCAGCGACGATCCTGGAATATATTACAGGTGTCTTGATGGAATCTCTGTTTAAGGTGCGTTACTGGGATTATTCCAATCAGAAATTTAATATTCAGGGACACATCTGCCTGTCTTCATCTCTGGCATGGGGCTTTTTCAGTATTGCCATGGTTTACTGGGTACATAAGCCGTTTGAAAAATTTGTATTATCCATTCCGGAGGTAGTTCTTTCTCCGATCGTGCATGTGATCATGATGGTGGCGGCAGCAGACTTTGCACTCAGCTTCAAGACAGCTATCGAACTGCGTGATGTACTTATTAAGGTAGAGGCGGCAAAGAAGGAACTGAAGCTTTTGCAGAAGCGCCTTGAGGTTGTGGAAGCTGTGATTGCGGATGAAGCACAGCAGCGGATCGAACAGGCACAGCAGCAGAAGGAAGAGATCAAGGCAAGAATTGCGGATGAGACACAGCTGAAGAAAGAGCAGGCTCTTGTGCAGAGAGAAGAGATCCGGGAAAGAATCGAAGAAATTATGCAGAAAGGAAAAGACAGATCTTATCTTACGAAGGATAAGCTGCAGCTCCTGCGTCGTAACCCGGGCGCAACTTCCGGAAAATACAAGCTGGCTTTTGCGGAATTCCGCAATGAGACCTGGCCGGAGTTTAAGGCTGAAGTAAAGGAGAAGATCAAAGAGAAGCTCGAAGAGCGTGAAGAAAAATAATTTACATTCATTTTACAATAATTTTTCCCATGTGTGATAGAAGGGAAACGCTGCTTATCAGATGATAGTCATGTAATAGAAGTTGTAATGAGAGACGGATATCTGACGGAGGTAAGCAGACATGGGAAAAATACAGGAATGGTTAAAACAGACAAGGCAGAATGGAGAAGACCCGCTGATCAAGATTATCTGGATCTGGGGGATGATTCTTGTGTTCTGCTTTGTTTATTTTATATGGAATACTTTCTTATATGGGGGCATAGAATTATTAGTGAGCCCGGAGACAGCAGCATCGGTCGTGGCGATCGTGGCAGGGCTTATTTTCGTGATATGGTATATGAGAAAGGAATAAGCAGAGAAGTATGGGTAAAAGCAAAAATGCGAAACAAAACAGGGAGGGGCTTGCAGAACTGACAAAAGCATTCGCAGAGCCGGAATACATAAGAAAGCAATCGTATGCGATCGCTACGGTAGAAAGTCTGATCAGACAATATGAACAACAGAAGGGCACGAAGCATAAGGTGATCAATTCCGTATCGGAACGGATCAAAACGGCGGCGAGTGCTGCGGAAAAGCTGGAACGGAAGGGATATGAAATTTCATATGAACAGGCAGTGCAAAGGCTGAACGATCTGGCAGGTGTCCGGATCGTTTGTTCTTTCCGGGACGAAGTATATCAGGTAGCAAAATATCTGATAGAACATCCACAGCTTACGATCATCAAAACAAAGGACTACATCAAAAAGCCGAAGGCAAGCGGTTATCAGAGCGTGCATCTGATCGTCAGTATGCCATATCCGTATGGTGAAGAGGGCGAAACGGTGCGGGCGGAAATACAGATCAGGACTGTGGCAATGAATTATTGGGCAAAGCTCGATCATCAGCTCTGTTACAAGCAGGAAAAGAGTACGCCGCAGGAGACGGAGCAGGTACGCAAGGAACTGCTTTCCTATGCGCAGGAGATTGCAAAGATTGATAAAAAGATGCTGGCACTCCGCAAAAAAATAGAAGCAATGTGAGAAAACAGACAATAGATCATTTTACATGAAACTTACAAATTTCTTACCGAAACATGATTTTATGTAAGAGGTATCCGGTGTTACACTCGATCCTGTAATAAGGAAGAGAAAACAAACGAATACCTCTTTTTTATTGTATCGTACGGAAGAAAGCCGCACGAAAAATAAGAGACTCATAGTGGAGGAGAAAGAAAATGAAAAAGAACAAACTTATGACAGTACTCATGGCTGCAACAGTTGCAGCTGGCTTATTAACAGGATGCGGAAGCAATGCAGCAGATACAACCGCAGATGCAGCAGCAACAGACGCAAGTGCAGACGCTGCAACAGATGAAGCAACAGACGCAGCTACAGATGCAGCAACAGATGAAGCTGCAGACGCAGCAACAACAGATACAAATGCCGATCTTTCAGGAAGCATTGCAATGGCAGGATCTACATCCATGGAAAAACTGGCAAATGCAGTTGCAGAAGCTTTCATGGAAAAATATCCGGGTGTCAGCGTTACAGCAGAATTTACAGGATCTTCAGCAGGTATCGAATCACTGGAGGGCGGCAGCGTAGATATCGGTAACTCATCCAGAAGCTTAAAGGATGAAGAAAAAGCAGCAGGTTGTGTTGAGAATATCGTAGCGATCGATGGTATCGCAGTTGTTCTGGATCCTGCAAATACAGTAACAGATCTGACACAGGATCAGCTCGTACAGATCTACAAAGGCGAAGTAACAAACTGGAAAGATCTCGGCGGATCAGATGAACCGATCGTAGTAGTAGGTCGTGAAGCAGGTTCCGGTACAAGAGGTGCCTTTGAAGAATTACTTGGCCTGGAAGATGCCTGCCAGTATGCAAACGAACTGGATTCCACAGGTGCTGTCATCGCAAAAGTAGCTTCTACACCGGGTGCGATCGGATATGCTTCTCTCGATGCAGTAGATGACACAATCATTGCAGCAAAACTGAACGGTGTTGAGCCGACAGAAGAAAACATCAAAGCTGGCAGCTATATCCTTTCAAGACCATTCGTAATGGCAACAATGGGCGAAGTAAGTGCGCAGAGCGAGCCTGTACAGGCACTGTTTGACTACTTAAAATCTGATGAAGGAAAACAGCTGATCCAGAGCGTAGGTCTGATCACGGTGGACTAAGTATATGCATACATCAATCTTTGCAAACCATAAAAACAAATCCATAGTAGAAATTATCGCGCACATCATCTTCGTGGTATGTGCACTGGTAGCAGTAATGGCGGTCTTCGCCATTACTGCTTATATGATCATAAACGGATCACCGGCACTTTTCAAAGTAGGAATCAAGGAGATATTATTCAATACAAAATGGGCACCGGCGGCAGCGGAACCTCATTTTGGTATTTTATATGTTATCCTGACTTCTATTATTGGTACATTTGCAGCAATCCTGTTAGGCGTTCCGGTTGCACTTCTGACAGCAGTATTTCTGGCAGAGGTTGCGCCGAAGAAACTTGCGGATATCGTAAGACCTGCGGTAACGCTTTTGGCAGGTATTCCTTCCGTTATCTACGGACTTCTCGGAATCCTGATCTTAAATCCTTTGATGTATAAGCTGGAAAAAGCCGTTTTTGCAGGATCCTCCACCCATCAGTATACAGGCGGTTCCAATATGCTGTCTGCGATTCTGGTTCTGGCGATCATGATTCTGCCGACAGTCATCAATATCAGTGAATCAGCATTGCATGCAGTTCCGGATCACTTAAGAAGTGCTTCTCTTGCACTGGGCGCATCCAAGATCGAAACGATATTCAAAGTAGTGATCCCGGCGGCAAAATCCGGTATTATCTCTGCAATTGTCCTCGGTGTAGGGCGTGCGATCGGAGAAGCAATGGCGATCACCCTCGTTTCAGGCAGCAGCGTCAATGCACCGCTTCCGTTTAATTCTGTCAGATTCCTGACAACAGCGATCGTCAGCGAGATGGGATATGCATCAGGTCTACACAGACAGGTGTTGTTTACGATCGGTCTTGTCCTTTTCGTATTCATTATGATTATCAATCTGGTACTGACAGGTATTTTAAAAGAGAAGGAGGAAGACTAAATGACAGGCAGTATTATGCATAAGACACATAAATTAAAAGATCACATCCTTCTTTTTCTGATCTATCTGTCAGCGCTTTTCTCTGTACTTGTGCTGGTATGTATCATTGGATATGTTGTGATCCGTGGTGTCAGAAATGTGAATCTGACTTTCCTGACAACCGTGACAAGCGCGATCAAGCAGACAACGGGTATTGCGGGAAACATTATAAATACACTTTACATTGTTGTTCTGACATTATTGATCGCAACCCCGATCGGAATCGGATCTGCGATCTATCTGAATGAATATGCAAAGGGAGGAAAGCTTGTCCGTCTGATCGAGTTTACGACAGAAACACTTTCCGGAATCCCATCGATCATATTTGGTCTGTTCGGAATGGTATTTTTCGGAACAGCCTGCGGATTTGGCTATTCAATCCTGACAGGTGCGCTTACCCTGACGATCATGATTCTGCCACTGATCACAAGGAATACACAGGAAGCACTCAGGAGCGTTCCGGAAAGCTACAGAAGCGGAGCACTTGGTATGGGCGCTACAAAATGGTATATGATCCGTACGATCCTTCTGCCATCTGCAATGCCCGGTATTTTAACAGGTGTACTTCTGGCAATCGGCCGTATTGTTGGTGAATCTGCAGCACTGCTGTTTACAGCCGGCAGCGGATTTGTGCTTCCGAAGACGGCGATCGGCTATCTGAAAAAGATCATGGAATCAGGCGGAACGCTTACGATCCAGCTGTATCTGTCAATGGCAAAAGCGCAGTATGATGTGGCGTTTGGCATTGCACTTGTACTTCTGGTGATCGTATTCCTGATCAATATGCTGGCAAGAGGAATGGCAAAGAAGCTTCAGGTAGACAAAAAATAACAGCATTACATAGATAGAAAGAGAGACAAAGAATGAAAAAGGAAACAAATCCTTCCAAAATCGTTGTACAGCATCTGAATCTGCATTACGGTGAAAACCATGCACTGAAGGATATTAATATGAATATTGCGCAAAATGCAGTGACTGCATTTATCGGCCCAAGCGGATGCGGAAAGTCTACATTTTTGAAATGCTTAAATCGTATGAATGATCTGGTAGATTGTGTGAAGATTGACGGAACGGTAACGATTGACGGAGAAGATATTTACAGTCCAAAGGTTGATACGACATTACTCAGGAAAAAAGTAGGCATGGTATTCCAGCAGCCGAATCCATTTCCAATGAGCATATACGACAATATTGCGTATGGTCCGCGTATTCACGGTATTACGGCAAAAGCAAAACTGGATGATATTGTGGAGCGTTCTCTGAGAGATGCTGCCATTTTTGAAGAAGTAAAAGACAGATTGAAAAAATCCGCACTCGGTTTATCCGGCGGACAGCAGCAGAGACTCTGTATCGCAAGAGCCCTTGCGGTTGAACCGGAAATCCTTCTGATGGATGAGCCGACAAGTGCACTTGACCCGATCTCTACTTTAAAAGTAGAAGATCTGATGGAAGATCTGAAAAAGAAATATACAGTTGTAGTTGTAACCCATAACATGCAGCAGGCAGCACGTGTGTCTGACTATACAGCATTCTTCCTGCTTGGTGAGCTGATCGAGTTTGATACAACGGATACAATCTTCAAGCATCCGTCCCAGAAGAAGACAGAGGATTATATTACCGGTAGATTCGGTTGATGGATAGGAGAAAAGGAGAAGGAAATGTCACCAAGAAGATTATATGAAGAAGAATTAAAACAGCTGCAGGAAAGCGTTGAAGAAATGGGAATGGGTGTGCGCGCCACGTATGCCAGACTGTTTTCTGCCCTGCAGCAGCAAAAGGAAAGCGTGATCGAAGAGATCATTGCAAGTGACCAGAGTACACATACCCTGCAGAGAAGGATTGAAGGAAGCTGTCTGAACCTGATCACAAAACAGCAGCCGATCGCCAGAGATCTGCGTCAGGTCAGTGCCTCTTTGAAAGTAGTAACGGATATCAGCAGGATCGGAGATCAGTGCAGTGATATTGCCGAACTGGTCAAACGAATGGGCTTTAAGGATCTGAAAGAATTTTCCGAGCATATTCCGCAGATGATCGAAGAGACCGGAAAGCAGCTGACAGAAGCCATTAACGCTTTTGTAGACCGCAGTGCAGAAAGTGCACAGCACGTTGTGGAAGGCGATGACACAGTAGATGATCTGTTTAATCTGGTAAAAAATGATGTCATCACACATCTGAAATCGGAATCCAAAAATCCGGATGACTGTATTGATGTCATGATGTTTGCAAAGTATCTTGAGAAGATCGGTGACCATGCGGTCAATATTGCAAACTGGGCAATCTTTCAGGAAACGGGAGAGGTGGATCACATCCGCCTGCTGTAGGAAATAGATGGATAGAAACGCCGGGAGCGCAGCTCCCGGCGTTTTTTAATTAGCCGTTGTGATAAGGCATAAAATGAGCTATAATATTCTCATATGGGCATAGCAAACTGCTTCATAAATCTATGATCTGAAATGGGAGGAAATCTTGTAATGAAAAGAATTGGTATGTTGACAAGCGGCGGCGACTGTCAGGCATTAAATGCTGCCATGCGTGGTGTGGTAAAGAGTATCCTGAACGCGGAAAGTGATGTGGAGATTTATGGCTTCTTAGATGGTTACAAAGGCCTGATCTATGGGAACTTCCGTATGCTGACCGGGCATGATTTCTCCGGCATTTTAACAAAAGGCGGAACGATTCTGGGCAGCAGCCGTACTCCTTTCAAGCTGATGCGTGAGCCTGATGAGAACGGACTGGACAAGGTAGAAGCAATGAAGCAGAATTACTACAAGCTGCAGCTCGACTGTCTTGTGATCCTTGGCGGTAACGGAACTCATAAAACAGCAAATCTGTTGAGAGAGGAAGGCCTCAATATTGTTACACTGCCAAAGACGATCGACAATGACCTCTGGGGAACAGATATGACATTCGGTTTTCAGAGCGCTGTCAATATTGCAACAGAAGCCATTGACTGTATCCATACAACGGCAGCTTCCCACGGCAGAGTATTTATTGTGGAAGTGATGGGACACAAAGTCGGCTGGCTGACATTAAATGCAGGTATGGCAAGTGGTGCGGATATCATTCTGATCCCTGAAATTCCATATAGCATTGACAGCATTATCAATAAGATTGACGAAAGAATACAGAACGGAAGCCGTTTTACGATCCTTGCGGTGGCAGAAGGCGCTATTTCAAAGGAAGATGCAAAGCTGTCCAAGAAGGAATACAAAGAAAAGATGAAAAATTATCCATTCCCTTCCGTATCTTATGAACTTGCACAGCAGATCAGAGAAAAAGGCGGTTATGATGTACGTGTTACGGTTCCGGGACATACACAGAGAGGCGGAAGCCCATGTCCGTATGACCGCGTATTTGCTTCCCGTCTCGGTTCTGAGGCAGGCAAGCTCATTTTAAACGGTGAATATGGCTTCATGGTAGGTATCAAAAATCGTGAGATCATCAAAGTGCCGTTGGAAGAAGTGGCAGGCAAGCTGAAAATGGTATCACCGGATGCTTCTATTGTACAGGAAGCAAAAATGCTTGGCATCTGCTTTGGAGACTAACTATGTCCTATCAGGCACTATACAGAAAGTTCCGTCCGGACAACTTTGCGGATGTCAAGGGGCAGGAGCATATTGTAACAACATTGCAAAACCAAATAAAAGCGGACAGAGTCGGACATGCTTATCTGTTTTGCGGAACGCGCGGTACCGGTAAGACAACGGTCGCAAAGATCCTGGCAAAAGCTGTAAACTGTGAAAATCCGCAGGACGGTAATCCATGCGGAACCTGCAGGATGTGCAGGGCGATCACGGCCGGCGCGAGCATGAATGTGATCGAGATCGATGCAGCATCCAACAACGGCGTGGACAATATCAGAGAGATTGTTGATGAGGTTTCCTTTTCGCCGGCGGAAGGAAAGTATAAAGTGTATATCATCGATGAGGTGCATATGCTCTCCATCGGTGCTTTCAATGCCTTGTTAAAGACGCTGGAAGAGCCGCCGTCTTATGTGATATTCATTCTGGCGACGACAGAAGCGCATAAAATACCGATCACGATCTTATCCCGCTGTCAGCGATATGATTTTAAGCGTATTACGATCGACACGATCACGCAGAGACTGCAGGATCTGATGCAGCAGGAAAAGGTAGAGGTCGAGGATAAGGCACTCCGTTATGTGGCAAAGGCAGCAGACGGCTCCATGCGTGATGCACTAAGTCTGCTGGATCAGTGTATCGCATTCCACTATGGCGAAAAGCTGACCTATGATATGGTACTGGATGTGCTCGGTGCGGTCGATACACAGGTATTTGGCAAAATGCTGCGTCAGCTTGCGGATAAAAATGTGCAGGGATCGCTTTCGCTTCTGGAAGAGATCATATTGCAGGGCAGGGAGCTCACACAGTTCGTAACGGATTTTATCTGGTATCTGCGCAATCTCTTACTGCTCAAGACATCGGAAAATATCGAAGATGTGGTGGATGCTTCCACGGATAATCTTTCTCTGATGCAGGAAGAAGCAGAGCTTGTCAGCGAAAATGCACTGATGCGGTATATCCGTATCTTTTCGGAGCTGTCAGGGCAGCTTCGCTATGCGGTCGGCAAACGGATCATGATCGAAATGACGCTCATCAAGATCTGCAGACCATCCATGGAAACAAAAAATGATGCTTTGTTAGAAAGAATCCGTGATCTGGAGCATAAACTGGAAACAGGAAATTTTGCTGTACCGCAGAATACGGTGGCAGCAGCTGCACAAGATGCACCGGCAGAAGAAGTGCAGGAAAGACCGCAGCTTCCGAAGGCGGTTCCCGAGGAAGTACAGCAGGTTGTCGGACGCTGGGGTGAGATCGTCCAGAAGACCGGACAGCCCATGCGGACATATCTTTCGGGCAGTAAGCTGAGCCTGGGCGGTGAGAACAGACTTCTCGTCGTATTACCGGACGGACTGCAGTCGGATTATTTCATCAAACATCCCGAAAACAAAGACATCCTGCAGGATCTGATCGGACAGGTGATCGGGAAAGAGATCCAGGTCGAGGTCAGACCGCTTGCAAAGGAACAGTCATTTGAACGTTCTTATATTGATCTGAGTCAGATCATTCATATGGAAATAGAAGAAGAATAAAACAGGAGGAAATGAAATATGGCAAAAAGAGGTGGTTTTCCGGGCGGAGGAATGCCTGGTAACATGAACAATCTGATGAAGCAGGCACAGAGAATGCAGCGTCAGATGGAGGAAAACCAGAAAGCGCTGGAGGAGAAGGAATTTTCCGCAACAGCAGGCGGCGGAGCTGTAGAAGTTACAGTATCCGGCAAAAAAGTAGTGACAAAAGTAAAACTGGATAAAGATGCAGTAGACCCGGATGATGTGGAAATGCTGGAAGATCTGATCATGGCAGCCACAAACGAAGCACTGGGAAAAGCAGATGAAGCAAGTGCTGCAGCAATGTCATCCATGACAGGCGGTCTGAATCTCGGAGGACTTCCGTTCTAATGGATCTGTACAGCGGTTATATCAATCAGTTAATTGAACAATTTGCTTCACTGCCCGGTATCGGCAATAAATCGGCGCAGAGACTGGCTTTCCATATGGTCAATATGCCAAAGGAACAGGTAGAGCGTTTTGCCAAAACAGTAGTAGATGCCAGAAATAATGTCTGCTACTGCAAGATCTGCTGTACACTGACAGATCAGGAGATCTGCCCGATCTGCAGCAATCCCAAACGGGATCACAGCACGATCATGGTAGTGGAAAATACACGTGATCTGGCAGCTTATGAAAAAACCGGCAAATTTGACGGCGTTTACCATGTGCTGCATGGTGCGATTTCGCCGATGCTCGGGATCGGGCCTTCGGATATCAGGCTGAAGGAGCTGATCACCAGATTGCAGACGGACGAAGTGAAAGAAGTCATCATTGCGACAAATTCCAGTCTGGAAGGCGAAACGACAGCGATGTATATCAGTAAACTGATCAAGCCTACCGGCATTAAAGTGACGAGGATCGCAAGTGGTGTTCCGGTCGGCGGCGATCTGGAATACATTGACGAAGTGACACTTCTGCGTGCGCTGGAAGGCCGTACGGAGCTATAACAGGATATGTAATGGAAAATGGATGAGAAATGGGAGGAAAGAACATGATAGAAGAAAGAAAGTTTGGCAGAACGATCGCCGGAGAGGACATTATGCTGTATAGCCTGAAAAATAAAAATGGCATGCAGGCTGATGTGATGAATTTCGGAGCGATCCTTGTAAATCTTTTTGTACCGAACAAAAACGGAGAAGTAAAGGATGTTGTGCTTGGCTATGACAGAGCAAAGGATTACTTTGTAAACGGAAGCTGCTTCGGTTCAACGATCGGACCGGTTGCAAACCGTACAGCAAAGGGACAGTTTGAGCTGGGTGATACAATTTATAATCTGGTCATCAATGACAATGACAACAACCTGCACAGCGATGGAAACGCAGGACTGCATAAGACAATGTGGCAGGCAGAAAAGAAAGAGGCAGAAAATGCAGTGACATTCTCTGTTTCCTGCAAGGACGGTCTGCTGGGATTCCCGGGAAACCGTAAATTTGCCGTGACTTATAAGCTGACAGAAGACAATGCATTGGAGATCCACTATTTTGCATCTACCGATAAGGATACACTTGTCAATATGACAAACCATTCTTATTTTAATCTGAAGGGAAATGACAGCGAAACAACCGTAGAAGATGTCAAAGTATGGCTGAAGGCTTCTCATTATACAAAGATCCGCCATGGTGCCATTCCGACAGGTGAGATCGCATCCGTAGAAGGAACGCCGTTTGATTTTACAACCATGAAGCAGATCTCTCAGGATATTGATGCAGAGAATGCACAGCTTGCGCTTGTAAAGGGTTATGATCACAACTTTGTGATCGATGACTATGAAGCAGGCAAAGTACAGAAGATTGCAGAAGTAGTAGATGAAAAAGCATTAAGAACCATGGAAGTGTATACAGATCTGCCGGGCGTACAGCTTTATACAGGAAATAATATGGTTCCTGAGCTTGGAAAGGGAGATGCCCTGTATCCATGTCGTGGCGGTATCTGTCTGGAAACACAGTTCTTCCCGAACTGCGCAAGACAGGAAGGTTTTATCAAACCGGTTGTGATACCTGAAAAGCCGTTTACTTCTACAACTATCTACAAATTTGTTAACTAGTCAGAGCTATACAGAGCTGTAATGGCTGCGTATATGGTGACATGAAAGAAGGAGAAAAGATGTCTGGAAAAACAACAGCGGGCATATTGACGCTGCGTCTGTGTATCGGCGGCTATCTGGTATACCTTGCGTACTCGCTTGTCGTTCCGCTGCCGACAGATACAAAAATGCGCGTGATCAGTATTGTATTTGCAGTATTGTTTGCGATCATCGGCTTTTACATTGCGCTCAAGGCACTGATCCGTCTGATTAAAAAGGATTATTATGATCCGATGCGTGATGCACAGGAAGAAGTGGAAGGCAGTGATACTGAAAATGCAGAGGAAACGCCGGCGACTGTGGAAGAAACAGAACATACAAAAGATGTGACAGAGCAGGACGCAACAGAAAAAACAGATGAATAAAATATCGCAGAAAAGGCTAAAAAAAGAACGGATTTCCGAAAAAAGAATGCCGAAATAGGAGAGAAAGAGACGAGATAGCAAAACTCGTCTCTTTTTTTGTGCACTGGCGTCGGATGAAATAGGAAAAAAGACGGCTTTTTTTGCTAAATTCTGCCAGCATCGGATGCTATTCTGAAACAGGATAATCATACAGGATATGCGAAATGCTGCCTGTTTAGAATGGTATAAGGAGGAAAAAGAAATGGCGGAACAAGGAAAAGAAGGCATGCTGCCAAAAAACATCAGACAGATCGGACAGGCTACCGGTAATCAGAAAATATATCTGGAGGATTATGTGATCACGTACCTGCGGCAGATCCTGACACCGGAGGAGAATATGCGTGTCATGATCCTGTACGGACACAAGGAGATGATAGAGGACGAGCTTTACTGGTTTGTCAACGGGGCAGTGGAAGCACAGCATGATTTCTTTATGGAAAAGACGATCATTGACGAAGAATCGTGGAAAAAGGTCAATGAGATGGCGGAAAAATTCTTTCCGGATCTGACGGTCATGGGCTGGGCGATCACCAGAGAGGATTCCACGGAGGATCTGGAAGAGCAGATCATGCGGACGCAGCGGCAGTTTTTCAGACCGGATCAGAAGCTGTATTTTGAGTACATAACAAGTGATAAGACCGAAGCATTGTATCTGCATGAAAAAGGAAAGCGGAACATGCTCAGCGGCTATTACATTTATTATGAAAGAAACGAATGTATGCAAAACTACATGGTTTCCCTGCGGACAAGGGAACGCCATCCGGAAGAAATGAATGCAGACCATGCAGCGCGGCAATTCCGGGAAGTATGTCAGGAAAAGAAACAGGATCTGCACAAAAAGAGAAGCTCTGCATTTGCAACCTGTGCCAGTCTGCTTCTTGTCATGGCGATTCTTGTGATCGGTATTACAATGCTGAATAATTATGAAAAGATGCAGAGCATGGAGCGTGTACTGTATCAGATTTCCGGGAAAATGGATGATGCCACAGAGGCGACAGCGGATGCGGATACAGCACAGGATCAGACAGTGCAGGATGCACTTCTGGCAGAAAACACGCAGGCGGCAGACCGGACGGCGGAAATGACAGCAGATGCACAGGATATGTCGCAGACGGCAGAAGCCATGCAGACCACCGGAGCGGATGTGACAGCGGAGCAGGCAGATCCGGCGATGGCAGAACAGACGGTGGACGGGCAGGCGGCAGGTCAGACAACTGATGAAAATATGACAGCGGAGAATCAGTCAGATAACGGACAAGCTGGTGGTGAACAGGAGGTGGATCCAAACACAACTACGGAACCTTCGGACAAGCCGGATGCAGATATTACGCCTGCAGCGGATGAAAATGCAGCAGGATCGGACGTGACAGAAAACAGCAGTGCAGATGCTTCCCAACCTGCGGCTGAAACAACCGCGCAGGCGGGCGCCTCACAGGAAACAGTTTATATGATCAAGCAGGGGGATACGCTGGCAAAGATCTGTATGCAGTATTATGGCAATCTTTCCAAAATGGGGGAGGTATGTGAAAGAAATCAGATCGAAGACAAAGATAGTATCTACTATGGACAAAAAATAGTGCTTCCGTAAAAAAATATGGTATAATGGATTGTCGCACAGAAAACAGGCGGCGTTGCGTGAAGGTTGTACAAAGGAGAATGGAATGAAACAGATCGGAAAGAGCAGGACAGATTATAAAGATAGAATCTTTCATCATAAACTGACGATTGTCTACAGGGTACTTCTGGCGATCGTACTTGTGGCGGCGATAGCGGCTGGTGTCAAAATATATCTGGCAAATCAGGTATATACCAAATTTGAAACGATCAAAACGATCGACAAGGTAGGTACCTCGGACGGTGTATTCCAGAAATATCAGGACAATCTGCTGACATACAGTAAGGACGGTATTTCTGCCTATGACAAGGATGGCAAACAGCTCTGGAACCAGACTTATGAAATGCAGGAACCGATCGTTGTATCCAGAGGCGGTCATGTGGCGGTTGCGGATTACAAGGGCAGTCTTTTGTATCTGATCGGACCAAGCGGAAATGCAACAACGGTAGAGACCAACCTGCCGATTCTGGATCTGGATGTCTCTTCTTCCGGTATTGCGGTTGCAGCACTGCAGGATGATGCGACGATCTACCTCAGAATGTTTTCGACGACAGGTGATGTGATCTCTGAGATCAAAACATCCATGCAAAAGAGCGGTTATCCGCTTGCGTTCTCTGTTTCGCCGGATAATATCAAGGTGGGTGTATCCTATCTGAAAGCAGAGGGCGGCAAGATCAATACCAGTCTGGCATTTTATAATTTTGGCGGTGTCGGGCAGAACGAAACGGATAACTTGGTCAGCGGCTATGATTATGCGGGTGAACTGTTTCCGCTGCTGTTTTATCCGAATGAAGATAATGCGCTGGCAGTAGGAGATAAACGTGTTCTGATCCTGAAAGGAAAGCAGAAGCCGACGCTTCAGACGGAAATAGAACTGGATGCTGAGGTGCAGTCTGTATTTTATAACGGAACCAATTTTGCGCTTGTTTTCCGCAATACAGAAAAGGACGGCGGTTACAGTATACAGGTATATGATATGAACGGCAGAAAGAAAATGTCGGAAACGATCGATTTTGAATATACGGATCTGATCGTCGAGAATGACAGGATTCTTGTGTATAACCAGAATCAGCTTGTTATATACGGATTAAACGGTGTGAAAAAATACGAAGGAGAGCTGGGTGGAACGATCCAGGCGATCGTACCGACTTCTTCCAATACAAAACTGCTTGTTGTATTGGAAGACAGTATTCAGCTGATAAAGTTAAGATAATGGAATTGTTTGATATCATAGGACTCGTGATCATAGTGGTGGCTGCACTTAGAGGCTTAAGAAGAGGCTTTGTCGTAACACTGGGCAGGCTGTGTGCAGGCATCTTGTCACTTTTGCTTGTTTACCTGCTCAATACATGGGCATTTGCGCAGCTTGTCCCGACTCTGCTGGTCGACCATCAGGTTGTGGTTGTCAGAGTACTGCTTTGCATCATATTATATATTGTTCTGTTTCTGGTATTAAAGACGATCATTCTTTCCCTGCGGATCCTGACAGGGCTTCCTATTATAAAAGGATTGAATAAACTGCTCGGTTTTGGGGTGGGGGCTGCATATGGAATACTGCTGGTCGGTGTTCTGCGGATGCTCCAGAATATGCTGCCTATTTTCTGACACATGTGATACGGCAGAAGCATGCTATATCCGAAAACAAGTATATGTATATGATTTATATGATCTCTTCTATGTTTTTTCTACTGGTTATATACGGAAAAAGATCACGTTTATCTATATAGAAGAAAAGCATGAAACGGGAATCCGGAAAGAGTAAGACCACAGCATATAGTGCCTGAAAAACACGCTGCCTACAAGCAGGCAAAAAAAGAAAAAGAATTATGAAAAAATAGGGAAAAGCGTGTTGACAAATAGAAAAGGCAGTGCTATTATAAAATTCGCCGCGAAAAAGTGGTGTAAATGAGATCGAGAGATCCAAAAGAAAATAAAAAAGGTGTTGACAAACGACAAAACACATGATATTATATCAGAGTTGCGTCGAGAGATACAACACAGAACCTTGACAAATAAACAGCAATGCAACCCTGAAAATTCTAAAAAGAATTGTTCAGAGAACAAAACCTAAACAAAGTAAATTAACGGTTAAACTTAGCTAGAGTTAATTTTGACCAAAGATCAAAACTTAAACATGAGAGTTTGATCCTGGCTCAGGAT
>NZ_JAHLPN010000021.1 GCF_018917935.1 Kineothrix sp. MSJ-39
CCGATTGCCCGAATAGTAACTTTAAAGCTTGTTTTACAGGCGGAAATTTTCGCCTGCTCTTGACATGCTCGAATCGACACTGTTATATATAAAGCAAGGGCTGAATGCTCATTTGAGAGCCTTCAGCCCAATCATTATCATAGAAGATTACATTTACAGAGTTTTATTCACACACTCTTTCGGTCAGTTCCACACCGCTGTTGCTGCGGATAAAAAGAGAAAATCCTGTTTCTTTTTCCAGTGCAACAATGGCATGGCTGATTCCAGCTTGTGTATAATGCAAAATTTCAGCAGTTTTTGTGATGTTTCCAATTTCTGCTACCTTTAAAAATATTTCATATTTATTCAGTGTCATATCCATTCTCCATAACTTTTATGATTAGTTGGCAATCAAAACATTCTCTTTTAGAATGTGTTTGCATTAAGTATATTATTGTCATGTGAAAAAAACAAGGAGAAGAACAAACAGATGGAGAAAGAATTTGATACGCTGCCTGTCCGCACCTTGGTATTCCGTTTGGGTATTCCGGCAATGGCTGCACAGTTTTTTAATATTTTATACAGCATTGTAGACCGTATATTTGTTGGACACATGATAAATGGAGAAGCTGCTATCGCTGGAATAGGCGTTTGTGCTCCAATCCTAAATTCGGTAACAGCGTTCGCATCGTTGATTGGCATTGGCGGTGCATCTATTTTAAGCATTTCTATGGGAAAGAGAGATCATAAAACAGCACAAAAGACAATCAAAACATCTTTTTATCTCCTTATTTGTCTTTCTATATTGCTTACAGTAAGTCTGCTGTTTTTTGCAAGGCCTATTTTATTTGCTTTTGGCTGTAGCGAAACCCTGTTCCCGTATGCAAAGAGCTATTTTTGCACCTATGTTGTCGGAACAACTGCAATGCTGCTGGGGCTTGGTTTGAATCAATTTGTTCTGGCACAGGGACTTGCCAAACAAGGAATGATTTCTGTTGTAATTGGCGCAGCTATAAATACTCTTTTTGATTCCATTTTTATTTTCATATTTAATTTGGGAGTGAAGGGTGCCGCCATTGCAACGGTTCTTGGTCAAATCGGTTCTATGGTCTATGTGTTGTCTGTATTATCTGGAAGTTGTGTGGAAATAAGGCTGTCTACACCTAAACTTGATATCAGTAATGCAGGGAAAATCCTGTATGTTGGTTTTTTGCCTTTTTTAATTGTCCTTTTGGAAAATCTTCTTATGATAGTGTTGAATATTACACTTAGAAAATACGGAGGAGATGCATTGGGGGATGATTACATTACTTGTGCAACTGTTGTGCAGAGCTTTATGGTTTTGGTTTACAGTTCTGGTTATGGATTTACGCAGGGATGTGGCACGCTGTATGGATACAACTATGGTGCAGGAAACTATAAGCGAGTGATGGATACTTTTCGCTGGGTGTTAATTGTCTGTGCAATTTATATGGGTATGATTTCCATTCTTTCTCAGACAATACCGACCATGTTCGTCCGCATTTTTTTGAAAGATGAGTGGTTGATCAGGTTGGCATCTACTTGTATTCGGCGGTATGCGGCGGGACTTCTCGGAGTTGCGGTACAGTATGCCTTTGTGGATGGCCTGACTGCAATGGGACAGATCAAATATGCTATGCCGTTATCTTTATTTAGAAAAGTTCTTTATATTGGAGCGGTTTTGCTTATACCACTGTTTCTGCCGCTTGATATTGTGTTTTGGGCTGAGACAATTTGCGACCTTGGTGGTGCAGCTGTGACGTTAATGGTATTTATTATGATAATTAAACCGAATCTAAAAAAAGTATGTCAGTAATGAGTAGTCATGAAATGGGGGAAGATGAAGAAGTAGACAACTTCCAGTTTGCCGAAATATCTGGCTGACTTTCCCCATTTTACAGGCATTCTAGCCTGTTTATTAGTGAAATGATATGTATTTTCCCTTATTTTTGCCCTTATGAGATAATTGTAAGGGAAATAAGGGAATTTCTTTTTTTAGTCGTTGCCTGCCACTTTATCAAGCAGCCTTGCTGATTCCCGCTTGGCTTTTCTTGTGGAGTGAGCATAGACATTCATTGTGGTACTGACATCTGAGTGCCCTAACAGTTCCTGCACATCCTTAGGTGCTGCTCCGTTTGCTAGAAGGTTACTTGTGTAGGTGTGACGCAGTTGGTGGAAGTGAAATCCTTCAAATCCATCCAGCTTCTGTGCAATCTTTCTGCAAACAATTCCTAATGTACTTGGCAGTTCCAGACTTCCATCCGGTCGTAAGCAGACAAAGGATATTTCATTGTAATCCTCAGGAACTTCTTCTGTTCCATCCAGATGATAGAACTCATAGTAAGTTCTGTTTTTGTCCTTGACTTCTCTGTAGTAGTTCTTGTGATAAAGTTCCCCATACTGTAGCCGGTTTTTAAGCTGTTCCTTTCGGGCAGTACGGAGAATCTCTGTCAGTGTATCGCCAAAATCAACAATCCTTACCTTCTTTCGCTTGGTTGGTCCGATGATGTTCTTGTGCCTTGAGCCATCATAGCGGATACTACGTCTGATTGTAAGACATTGTTCTTCAAGGTTTACATCCTGCCATGCCAGACCACAGGCTTCTCCAATACGAAGTCCTGCATAATAGGCTATCTGAATTGGAAGTATTGCCGGTGGGTTGTAATCCTGTAGAAAATGAATCAGTCTTTCATAATCCTCTCGTGGAATAGGTTTTATATCACCATCCATATCATCATCGGAAAATAAATCAACCTCATCCGTCTGATATTTCAGCTTAATATACTGCATCGGATTGAAAGTGATATATTGCTTTGGTGATACTGCAAATCGGAATGACTGCTGTAATACTGCTGAAAAAGAACGGATGTAATCCTTGCTGTAGCCTTTTCTTTCTGTTCCGTCTGGATAAATACCACCAAATGAAAGCAAATCGAAGAAGGCTTGCAAATGCTCAGTTGTTACATTTTTCAGTTTTCTCTTTGAAATTGGGTGTTTCTTGATGTTATTGATAGCACCGAGGTAATTCTGGACTGTCCCATTACTGAGAGTACCTGTCTTTAATTCTTCCTCTGCCCATATATCAAGCAGTTCTCCAACTGTGATGTTTTCCGATTTTGCAATGAATTTCTTGCTTTCGTAATCGTCCATTGCCTGACGGAGCAGTTTTTCTGTTTCACTCTTGCTTTCTGTTCCAGCATATTCTTTCTGAACCAGATTGCCACTTTGGTCTTCTACATAGAAGCGGTAGTACCATTTCTTTCCTTTTTTTCTTACAGATCCTTTTGCCATAATCGTGTATCTCCTTTCGATATTCGACAATCGGAACTGATGAAATGCTTCTTGCGTGTAGGCATCTTATGGATAAGTCCATAAGCCAATTCGCTGCTCGTCAAATCTGTAAACAGTTTGACTCGCTTGTGCTCATTGTATCATAACTCCGGTTGTCGTTCTATACCGAGTCGGAATTATCTTCTAAGAGATTGGATAGTCTCTGTGCCGCCACATCTGGATTCTTGGAATATGTCCTTATGATGTCAGCTATATCATTAAATGCATTGACTGAGTGTGTAATCTCTCTTAGGAACATTATTTCATTGTATTCCTGATTGGATTCAAATCCCATCTTGGCTGCTACATCTGCATATTCTGTGTTTGCCTTGAAGTTATTGCAGGCATTGGTAAATGAATCAGCAAAGAGCTTGTATTCGTTTAATATTGCCAGCAACAGGTTCTTGGCGAAATCTCCATCTGCGTTATCAAGGTTTGTTGGAAGGTTTTCAATAATATCAGTCATAGAGTCTCTTATAAGAAGTTCTTTCTTATCTGTTATATCTGTTTCGTAGCTGTCAGTTTCGCCTTTGAGCCATTCCACAGATACATGAAGTGCCTCGGAAAGTCCTTCAAGTACCATCTTCTTGGTATTATCGATTGTTCCAGCTTCATAACGCTGTATGGTGGAAGCGGTGACTCCCATCTTGTCTGCAACATAAGGTTGTGTAAGGTTTAATTCTGTTCTGCGGCTTTTAGCCCTCTCACCGATAATCCGGCGAAGTTCCTTATCCTTCATGTTGTCTGCCTCCTTTTCGCTTATTCCTTTCGGTATGTTCATACTATATCATATAAAAATTAAAATTGCAATATGCAATGATATAAATATCTTTATAATTTCGTAACGCTTGACAATAAAATATAAACGCGATATACTGACAGAAAAATAAATTGCATAATGCAATTTGAAAGGAGCTGATTAAATGACGGAAAGAAAGATAGCTTTATCTATTGAAGATGCTGCCGACTATACAGGAATTGGAAGAAACACTCTAAGAAAACTTGTTGAGTGGGAAAAACTTCCTGTTCTAAAGGTCGGAAGAAAAGTTCTCATAAAGACGGATATGCTTGAAAAGTTTATGGAAGTCAACGAAGGCAGAGATTTGAGAGATAAGACCAGCGTAAGAGCAGTTACAAGAAAAGTGACAATTTAAAAGAGGCGGCTTCTAATGAAACCGCCCCTGATATATCAGACCGAAGCCATGATATACCTACACGCAAAAGGATTATAACATGTGCTTCTTCTGATATGCAACAACCAATTAACGGAATGGAAGGACTGATAGAGCAAAGTGGTGGCAAAAAGCGGTGGCTTTATAGATGAGGATAAAAAGAGTTAGACTATCATATTCAAAGGAAATATCATAAGATCTCAAAGCCCTCGGCGTTTGAGAGCGAAATACACCCCTCGCACAAACATACGGTTTATGCTCAGCGTATTTCGCCCTGCCGGGAGCCTATCACGCAAGCGTGATAATACAAATGCTGCCGCATTTGATTATACCGGATATGACAATGAGTTTACAACAATACCACTTTTGTTATCTGTTCGTCTTCCATTCCAATTATCAGAGGAAGGAGAAGAAAGCACATTGACAACAAGACATTCATTTATACAGATGACCAAGCTGTCGAATGTCCGGGGAAGAATAACCTATATATCAAGCCATGCAAAGCAGGAACATCTGTATGCGGTTTATGAAACAACTGACAGAAGCTATTGGACGGAGCTTGCACGATGCAGCCAGCAGGAATTTAAGAAAAGTGGTGTTGATGGAAAGTGTATCGAGGCAAGGGAGCTTATCATTGCTCTGCCTGAATCACTTTATGAACAGGGGATGCCCGATATGCTGCTAAAATCGTTTACAGATAAATTCAAGGAAAAATATGGTGTGGAATGCGTTGCAGCACTTCACCATAACAAGCGTATGACAAATTTCCATATCCATCTTATCTTTTCAGAAAGGCAGTTGTTAGCGGAACCCGTTATAAAGACTGCCACAAGGAATATGTTCTATGATGAACATGGAAATCATGTACGAACCAAGAAAGAAATCCTTGATGATACTGGCAATATCCGTAAAAGATGTAAGGTTATCAAAAAAGGCGAGATTTATGAGAAGAAGCTGTTTACTTCAAAAAATACGAGGTTCAAGCAAGAAGATTTTCTGGACGAGGTAAAATTATTCTACACCAGAATGATAAACCGCTGGGTAACGGATGAAAAAGACAGATTAACAGTATTTGACCGTAATGGTCCATATCTTGCTACCAAGAAGATTGGAAAAAATAATCCCAAAACTGAACAGATTGAGCAGGATAATAAACTTCGGATGGATTGGAACCGGGAAGTTGACAGGGCAATCATAAGCGAGGTCCCTATGGATGATATTCTACAGATAAAGAAGGAACATATCACAGAGCCCATAAAGCGGTCGATTGAACTGTATGGAAACAGACCTCAAAGATTAGCATTGATACTGAATATGGCGATTACAGAGCTGGTACTGCTGATATCGAAGGTGCTGGAGACAGCCAGAGCAATTCGGGATAAGATACTAAATACAGATGATGCGAATGTCGATAAAACAGATATTGCAAGCCATATAATTGTAGATAACAAAGATAATACTTCTGCTATTGAAGAGGCCCCTAAAGTTGGTGAAATAAAACCAGCTAAGGAAGAATCATTCAAGGATGTTGTTACAGAGCCAGCAAAGGCAGTTGCCTATCAGAAAATACCTGACAAGCCTGTAATGACACCAGAGGCAGCGGCTTATCCAAAGTTTAAGAAGATAAAAGCGGAGCTTGATAATCAGAATAATCTTATTTTTCAGGCTGAACAGCAACGAGGCAATCTTGAGATTGAATTGTCAGATTTGAAAGGATTGGCAAAGATTACAAGAAAAGCTGAGTTACAAAGAAAGATTGATGAAAAGACTGACTATATCAATAGGTTGAAGATTGGACTTTCAAACATGGTTCGTAATTATGGATTTGAAAATATGAATGAATTCTATCTAAGCTATAAGGAATCTAAGGGGGCTTATGCATATTATCAGCAGAAAGTTGAGGATTGGAAAAAATCTTATGGCAATGCAGGTACCGAGATTAATAAGACAGAAAAAGTGAAACAACGGCTTGGTAGATTACAAAAAAATGCTGAAATTGTGCAGAATGATAATCGACAAATAAAGGATACGGGGGCAAGATGATGTATGCCCCTTTATCTTGTGATTCCTCTATTAGAGAGACTGCTGTTATTGCACTTTTTCAGTTTTTATTTTTTCAATTTTATATAAAACAATGCCTGTGATACATGAAATAGTTTCAGTGATACTGACAGCTGAGTGATGTAACGTTCCAGCACATCCTTTAGTACTGCTCTGCTTGCCAATAGGTTGTTTGTGTAGGTACGATGCAACAAATCGGTATAATTGCTCATCTCATGATACAATATAAAAAGACTGATTATGCCGATATACAGAACCTGAGAGTTAATGAAAGTGGATAAACTTGTTTTGTCCGTGCAAGGGAACTATAATGTTTTTGGTAGAAATAAGAAATGAATTATAGAACATTAAAATAGACTGCTGAAAATTGGAAGTGACACCTCGTGGGCTAATACCAAAAGATGTAGAAAAAACTATTGATGGAAGAACAAAAATCAAGGAGTAATCGTGATGGAAAATAAGATAATATTGATTGAAGATGATAAAGAAATTAGTGAAATGATAAACGATTATTTATCTGGAGAATTTGAAGTGACAGCTTTTAGTGATGGTATGTCAGCTTTCCAGAAAATTACAAGTTATGATGAATATGCGCTTGCACTTATTGATCTTATGTTACCGGATATAAGCGGCATGGAGATTATTAAGACAATTCGGAAAGTCAGCAAGATACCAATTATTATTATTACTGCTAAAGATAATGATATAGACAAATCATTAGGATTGAATTTAGGTGCTGATGATTATGTGGTAAAACCATTTTCACTTATTGAGCTTGCTGCCAGAATAAAGGCTAACATCAGACGTGCAAGAACCTATCAAGTGATACAGAATAATTCAATTATTAAAATTAAAGATATAGAAATCGACCCTCAGAGTCACGTGGTTAGGCGTAAAGGAACGACCATAGATTTAACGCCAATTGAATTTCAAATTTTATATATTTTAGCAAGCCATCCAGGACAGGCTTATTCAAAGGACAGGCTATATGAACTGATTTGGAAAGAACCATATTTTGAAAATGAAAATGTGTTGAATACACACATCAATCGTCTTCGCTTGAAATTGAAGAACAATGTAAAAGACAGCACAACCTATATTAAAACTTTATGGGGTATTGGCTACAAGATGGAGGGATAGATGATGCTTTTATTTGTGATAATTTTATCTGTTCTGGTATTTGTATTGATCTGGCAACAGATACAGTATAAAAAGTTAGTACGAGACATTGATTATATTACAAGCAGACTTAATACTCTTTGTGTCATTTCTGAAAATGGATTTGTACTTATACCTACGGATAATGAAAGTATCAAGAAATTAAATTCTGCTCTTAATAAGCTACTTCAAGATTTTTATACAAAAAAGACAGAATATGAGCAGAGCAAACGGGCAATGGAAAAAGTTCTTACAAACATTTCTCACGACATCCGAACTCCACTCACTGTCCTAAAAGGAAATAGTGAAATGCTTTCCGATATAACAAACACTTCCTCTGTGCCTGAAAATGTTCATACTATGGCTTCAAAAATAGACAAAAAGGCTGATGATTTAATCTCTTCAATTAACGACTATTTTACAATGTCTAAAATAACTTCAGGGGATTTTCCTGTTAAAGTGGAAAAGGAAAACATTTCAAGGCTTTGCCAAGACACAATTTTGGACTATTATGACCTGTTTGAACAGAAACAATTTAAAGTCAATATTCAGATACCGGATACACCGATTTTTGCCTATACAGATAATGAGGCGTTACAGCGCATTTTAAAAAATCTGATAGACAATGCGATTCGACATGGTGGTGATGGCAAGTATATTTCTCTACGGCTCACCACATCAAACGGAAAAAGTATTATTGAAATAGAAGATCGCGGAACTGGGATATCTCCACAGCAACAAAAACAGATTTTTACAAGAAATTATACAACAGCCCGAAAAACTTCCGGCAGTGGTTTAGGACTTGCAATTTCAAAACGTCTTGCTGAACAAATTGGGGCAGAATTAGAAGTTTATAGCGTACAAAATGAGCAAACTATTTTCTCAATCATCTTGAAAAGTTAGAAAATCGTTAGATTTATGACAGAGAAAAGAAAAGTCCATTTTGTATAATGGTAACTATAAAGGAGGCACACAAAATGGATTATATCATGGAAACCATAGGTTTGCGAAAATCCTACAAAGATAATAATGTTGTAGACGATGTAAATATGCATATATCTAAAGGGGCAATATATGGCTTTGTTGGTCCGAACGGTGCAGGGAAAAGCACGATTATGAAAATGATTTTGAATCTTATCCAGCCAGATGCCGGAGAGGTTCAGCTTTTTGGCGAAAAAGTTACCGATCACAGCTATGAAATATTCAAAAAGGTTGGTTCTATTATTGAGAATCCATATTTTTACGATAAAATGACTGCCAGACAAAACTTAGAGCTGCACTGTGAGTATATGGGTTTTCCTAACAAGGAACGAATCGATGAGGTTTTGCATTTGACGGACTTACAGAATGTTGAGGGGAAACAAGTCCGTCATTACTCATTGGGCATGAAACAACGACTTGCAATTGCAAGAGCTATTCTGGCAAAACCAGAATTTTTGATTTTAGACGAACCAATCAATGCTTTAGACCCTGATGGTATTCGTGAAATGCGAATCCTTTTTCAACGGCTAAATCAAGAAGATGGAACAACCATTTTTATATCCAGCCACATTCTATCCGAAGTGGATCTTCTTGCTGATACGATTGGAATTATTCAACACGGAAAGCTCTTAACAGAATTACCTATAGAAGAAATCCATAAGCATCAAACAGATTATATCAGCTTGCAGGTTGACGATGTGACCCGTGCTGCTGCATTACTTGAAAACATGAGAATTACGAATTTTAGTGTATTAGATAAAGAATTTATCCACATTTATGATTCTGATATTTCAGGCAAAGCTTTGTCAAAAGCCATCATTGAGAATGGTATTGGTTTGGAGAGTATGGGACACAAGCAAGATACACTGGAAGATTTCTTTTTCAAACTTACAGAGGAGGAAAACTGAGATGACACACTTGATTAAGCTGGAACTGAAAAAATTTGGTATTGCACGAAATATTATCTTTATGTTTGCAGCAATCCTTTTCAGCATCCTTTTCATCACAATATCTTTATGGGATAGCATGACAGACCCAAAACAGGTAAAAGACACATTTGAAAGTACATACCTTGTTATTGGATTATTGATGTCATTCATTTTTCTTGTGTACTCGTCTGTCTTAACGGCAAAGCTGGTTATTGGAGAATATAATCAGCGAACAATTACGATTATGTTTTCTTATCCTTTAAACCGAATAAAATTGATTGCCAGCAAATTAACTATAATCATGGTTTATACAGCAATCTCTATGATGATTGGATATGTTTGTTGCACCAGTTATATTATATTTGCGGATAGATCCTTTAATATGTTGGAGGGAACATTCCAACCATCTATGCTCCGAACATGGATACCAATGGCAATAACTACTGTGATTATATGCATGGTGCTGTCTCTGTGGTCATTTATCATTGGCATGATTCGAAAATCTATTCCTGCAACAATCGTTACTTCTTTGATTGTCATTGTGTTTCGGCAAGTTATTATTACCAAAAACACAACCAATCAGGAGTCCATAATGCAAATTCTTTTAGTTGCTATTGTTACTGGTGTTGCTACATTGCTTATCTTTAAAAGAAAAGTGCTCGAACTATATTGATTATTTCTTTTTTTCAAAAGGTAAAAGAAAAAGCCGTCGTAAAGCAGATGCAATTTCATGTATCTATAGAACGACGGCTTTGATTTTAAAGTCGCTGTTTTTGAAGTTACACAAACAGCTAGATATGACAACTAACAGGTATATAGTAGCCGACTTAAGTTTAGATTATTTTAAAAGATTTCCAATGAATCTTCTGCATCTACCCATATTTGTATCGTTCCATCAAGATATAATTTTGCATATTCCAGTGGTTCATCAATGGCAAGAGCATTTAATGCATAATCTGAGCTGGGGGTAGTTTTTAAATTCTTTTCTGCTTTCCAACAATCAATGCGGAGCATATAGCCCGCAGAGGTATAAACATCAATACTGTTTCAATGTGGATTATATTCTGCAAATATTGTACTCATCGTATCATATCTCCTTATTCTTCAACCAATCATTAGTTACAAAAATCAGAAGCATTTCAATCAGTTTACCATGTCAGTTTTATTTTGTGTTATACTGTTTCATAAGATTTTCTTTCCCTTATTTTTTCCCTTATTAGAGTTCGTAAACTCGTATGGGAAGATATAACATAAGGGAAAGTCTGAGGGAAAGCTCACCTGTCACAAACTTAGTGTTTTCAAGGGCTCGTGAGAAAATTAATAACAAAATATAACAGTTATTAAATCTCTTGAAATAGATGAAATCTCAATTCCAGTTTGACGGGCTGGTCATATACAGAAAATAATATCAGAACAGGTAACAGGCAGGTGGTCATATGAGAAGACTGCCTGCTGTTTTTTGCGTTTATAAAATATGATAATGCTAAAAATATATAAAAGATATTTTGGTAAAAATTAACCGAAATATATTTTAGACGATTGAATTATATTATGTTGTTGCGTATAATAAAAGATATTTAGAGATATAATAACCAAAATATCTTTTAGGAGAGAAAGTATTATGGTAAAAGAGATTAAACGAGATTACTATTTAGAACAACTTATAAAGCGTGAAGGAAACGGTCTGATAAAAATTGTAACAGGAATAAGAAGATGTGGAAAATCCTATTTATTGCGAACCTTATTTAAAAATCATTTGCTTGAAAATGGAGTGGATGAAAAACACATCATTGAAATGGCATTTGATTTATTTGACAATATAGAATATAGAGATCCGAAAATCTTTTACCCTTGGGCAAAGGAACAGATTCAAGATGATGCAAAATATTACTTTCTTTTAGATGAAGTACAACTGTTGGATGAATTTGTGAGTGTACTTAATGGTTTAGCAGATAAGAAGAATTGTGATGTGTTTGTAACGGGGAGCAATGCGAAGTTTTTATCCAGAGATATTGCAACTGAATTTGGAGGCAGAGGGGATGAGGTTCATATGTACCCTTTGAGTTTTTCTGAATTTATGAGCGTTTATGATGGAAATAGATATGATGGATGGAATGAATATATTACTTATGGTGGAATTCCCTTGGTTGTATTAGCTGAAACGGATGAGCAAAAAATGACACTCTTGGATAATCTGTTTCAGGAAACATATATCAGCGATATTGAGAAGCGGAACAAAATCAGAAATGTTGGAGAAATGGAATCGCTGCTTGATGTTTTGGCGTCTGCAATTGGTGCTTTGACGAATCCTAACAAACTTCAGAAAACATTTAAAAGTGTAAATAATTCAAAGATTACCGCGACTACTATTACGAAATATATTGAGTATTTGGAGGATGCATTTTTAATTGAAGAAGCAAAGAGATATGATATTAAGGGAAAATCTTATATCGGTACACCATTGAAGTATTATTTTATGGATATGGGACTCAGAAATTCAAGAATTCATTACAGACAAATGGAAGTGACACATTCTATGGAGAATGTGATTTACAATGAGTTAAGAATGAGAGGCTTTCATGTAGATGTTGGTAATCTGACTGTTGTTGAAAAGCAGAAAGATGCAAAAGTATTAAAGAAACAGTTGGAAGTCGATTTTATCTGCAATAAGGGTTCTAAAAAGTATTATATCCAGTCAGCATATATGTTGGAAACAGAAGAAAAAATGGCACAAGAAATCCGTCCATTTATGAAAATAAATGACTCCTTTAAGAAAATAATAATTACATCAAATACACCAAAGGCATTTTATAATGATCAGGGAATTTTGATCATGAATGTGTATGATTTTTTATTAAATATGGATTCATTGGAATTATAAAGCTCCGGAAGAGTTGGCGATCGTGTTGCAGAGATTTTATGATAGTATCAAATAACTTCTAGTTTACGGAGGTAATACATTGAAAATTGAAACATACAGCGGAAAATATGATAATGAAATTATCTCGCTCATTCTATCTATTCAGAATAATGAAGCGAAAATAGGACTGTCACTGCAGGAACAGCCGGATCTTTTGGATATCCATCGCAGCTATCAGCAGTCCGGCGGCGAATTCTGGATTGCCATATCCGATGGCAGGGTAGTTGGCACGATCGGTCTGATGCTGAAAGAAAAGCATTGTGCAGTTATGAAAAAGTTTTTTGTGGAAAAGGCATTTCGTTCACAGAAAATAGGACTTGCATTATATAATGAACTAATAAAGTATGCGATCAGCAAAGATGTGCATAGTATTATATTGGATACGCCCGCAGTTGCGCACGTATCACATAGATTTTATGAAAAAGCAGGATTTTGCAAGATCACGCCTGCAGAATTACCTGTGCCATATTCATATCCGGATAGAGATAGCATTTTATACAGATTAGACCTGTAGCTTCCGATTGGCAGAACGGATTCTTTCATATTTTGTTGACATCACTGCTGTGGAGAGAAAAGGAGAAAATCAGAACATGGAAAAATTTATCAATAATGCCCCATTTGCTCTTGTACTTGTGCTTCTGGTGATCGGTTTTGTATTGCTGATCAAAGGAGCAGACTTTTTTGTGGAGGGAAGTTCCAGTGTAGCAAAAAGGCTGCACGTTCCGTCTATCATTATCGGACTTACGATTGTGGCAATGGGAACATCGCTTCCGGAAACAGCGGTCAGTGTATCTGCCTCCCTTACAGGGAACAATGAACTCGCGGTCAGTAATGCAGTCGGTTCCAATATATTTAATCTGATGGTTGTGATCGGAGTATGTGCAATGCTGGCAACGGTGCATGTCGCAAAAGAAACGATCAGGCGGGATATTCCGTTTTCCCTGATATGTGCAGGTCTTTTACTGTTTTTAGGGATGATCGGACTTGGTGATAAGTCCGGTATGACGCTGGGACATTTGGATGGTGTGATCTTACTTGGATGTTTTGCAGGATATATTTTTTATATGATCAGAATCGCATTAAAGGCGAGCAGGGAAGGCAAGAAGGTCGAGATCGAAGGCGGTTCTGATGAGGATATCAAGCTTATTTCAGTGCCCATGAGTATTCTGTTCATCGTGGGTGGAGCAGCCGCCATTGCCATTGGTGGGGATGTTACGGTTGATGCTGCATCAAGGATCGCCAGTGATCTTGGAATGAGCCAGACACTGATCGGGCTTACGATCGTTTCCATAGGAACTTCCCTTCCGGAGCTTGTGACGTCGATCGTTGCAGCAAGAAAGAACGAAGTCGATATGGCACTTGGTAATGCGATCGGTTCCAATGTGTTTAACATACTTATGGTACTCGGTATTGCATCGGCGATCAGTCCGATCAGCATGATCACAGAAAATATAATCGATCTGGGCGTATTGATCGTATTTACGATCTGTGTATGGATATTTGCAGGCACCAGAAGGAAAATCGGTAGGATCGAAGGTTTGTGTATGGTCGCATTTTATGTTGCATTTTCGGTTTATATCATTATAAGATAGTAAGCGGGCAATCTGTTAAAATGCCGGCTTAATTATGGAAATGAGGCAAAATATGATAAAGATACGAAAAGCAGAGAAAAACGATTTGGATAGAATTGAACAGATATATGATAGAATCCATGATGAAGAAGAAAAAGGGGTGACGACGACAGGATGGATCCGTAATATTTATCCGACCAGAAAAACTGCCGAGGAAGCCTTGGACAGAAATGATCTGTTTGTCATGACAGATGAAGATAATATTGTGGCAGCAGCTGTGATCAATCAGATACAGGTTGATGAATATAAGTATGCAGAGTGGAAACATCATGCAAAAGATACTGAAGTCATGGTGCTTCATGGCCTGGCAGTTGATCCGTTTGAAAAAGGAAAAGGGTACGGCAGGGCATTTATTGCCTATTATGAAAATTATGCAAGACAGAGCGGATGTGCTGCACTGCGCATGGATACGAATGCGCGAAATACAAGAGCAAGAAGTTTATATCAGAAACTGGGATATAAGGAAAAAGGTATCGTAAAATGTGTATTTAACGGAATTCCAAATGTGCAGCTGGTATGCTTTGAAAAATATGCAGGAGAAGCATGATGAGGAAAATAAAAAAATGATTTTACAGAAACGAATGATACCAATATTAGATCCATGGCTCTTTGGATTCATAAATATGTTGATCAGTATGAATACAAGGAGATTATAATGGAAAACCCAATTAAAAATTTAACAAAGAATGAGTGGATGCTGTGGATCGGTTCCATCTGTGTAGTCATCATTTCTAATGTCATAACAGGAGACGTGGATCTGCTTACGCTGTTTGCAGCATGTATCGGAATTACATCATTGATCTTTGCAGCGAAAGGAAATGTTTGGGCACAGATCTTAATGATCGTATTCAGCATCTTGTATGGGATCATTTCATGGCGGTTTCACTACTGGGGAGAAATGATCACTTATTTAGGGATGACAATGCCAATGGCGATATGGTCAACGATCACATGGCTGAAGAATCCGTCAGAAAACGGAAAGGAAGTGGCAATCCAAAAGCTTACGGTAAAACATATTACAGGGCTTGTCTTTTTTGGAACGATCACAACAGTTCTGTTTTATCTGATCTTGCGGGCACTGAAGACACCGAATATTGTGTTCAGCACAATTTCGATCACCACAAGTTTCCTGGCAGCATCTCTTACGATGCTACGCACATCCTACTATGCGCTTGGCTATGCATCGAATGACATAGTCCTGATCATATTATGGCTGCTGGCGGCTGTAGAGAATCCTGTGTATATACCAGTCGTGGTGAATTTCGCAATTTTCTTCCTGAATGATATGTATGGTTTTATCAGTTGGAAGAAGAGAGAACTTGCAGGCAGTTAAGCTGGAGCTGACTGAGACCCCGGAAGAAAAAAGATAGGAACGATTATCAAAGTATGGGATTGACAAACCGGTCATACGGACATACAATCCTAAAAAAGCACATGTCCGGCAGATACAGACATGGCGAAACGGAGGTAAAGAAAATGGCAACAAATAAGTACGCAGGAACACAGACAGAGAAGAATTTACAGGATGCATTTGCGGGAGAATCACAGGCAAGAAACAAGTATACATACTTTGCATCTGTAGCAAAAAAGGAAGGCTATGAGCAGATGTCGGCATTGTTCTTAAAGACAGCTGACAATGAGAAAGAGCATGCAAAAATGTGGTTCAAGGAATTAGCAGGAATCGGCGATACAAAGCAGAATCTTGCAGCAGCAGCCGAAGGCGAAAATTATGAATGGACAGATATGTATGAAGGCTTTGCCAAAACCGCTGAGGAAGAAGGTTTCCCGGAGCTTGCAGCAAAATTCAGAGCTGTCGGAGAAATCGAAAAGCATCATGAAGAAAGATATCGTGCCCTTCTGAAAAATATCGAGACAGCACAGGTATTTGAAAAGAGCGAAGTGAAGGTATGGGAATGTCGTAACTGCGGTCACATCGTAGTCGGAACAAAAGCACCGGAGGTTTGCCCGGTATGTAACCATCCACAGAGCTACTTTGAGGTTCACGCAGAGAACTATTAGGAAGCTTTTAAAAGCAGTCTTTAAGGATTCTGGCTAATTCTTCAATATAATATCCGGAATTCTCTTTTTTCCAGAATGCACAATAAGTTTTTTTGACAGGAGACAGGGACTGGTTTCTGACAAGCGGTATTCTGCTGACAGCCGTATCAAACCAGACCTGTTCTCCGATCACATCTACGGGCATATATCCCTGTCCGGTTATGATTTTAAGGCGGGCTTCCTGCATGGTGTCTGCAAAGAGAAAGTCTCCCTGCAATCCAATGATGTTTTCGTAATACGCCTGTTCTTCCTTTTGTCCGGTCTGGTTGATCACAAGAATACAAGGCGTATTTTTCAAGTCCCTTGTTTCCAGTGTGCTTAATTTACTGAGCGGATTTTTGGAGGAAAGTTCAATATAAATCCTGCTTTCAGCAAGCACTTCGTTATGATAGGCATCGGAAAAGGCACGTCTTTGGTCATTGATCGCAAGGTCAACGGAGTCGTTTTCCAGTGCGTGATACAATTCTTCATGACTTCCAACAATAATTTTTACATTTACAGTAGGATATTTTTCAGAAAATGAAGCGATCGCTTCAGAGAGCTCATTTCCGTGATAGCCCTTGTAATAGCCAATGCGTAAAACAGCATTGTTATTATCTGCAATTCTTTTTGTTTCACGGACAAGCTGTTTCAGATCGCCTGTTATGATAAGGCTTTTTTGATAAAAATGTTCACCGGCGGGAGTCAGGGAAAACGTACGGTTATGTCGCTCTAAAAGCTGCACACCGAGTTCGTCTTCTAATTTTTTGATCTGCTGGGAAATAGCAGATTGTGAAACCTTGCACTGTTCAGCAGCCAGATAAAAATTTCCGTTTTCAATGACTGCCTGTAAGTATTCCATTTGACGTAAGAGCATATCCGTATTTCTCCTTTTTTATGTTCTATCAGAAGTATAAAACGATTAGTAAAAGTAATCAATATGATAAGAAAAAAGTTTTGATTCAAAAGAAAAAGTAAACTATGATAAAACCAAATAGAAGCGATCAACAATAAGGAGGAATCAAAATGGCTAAGAATCTGATTATTTACTATTCACGAAAAGGTGAGAACTATGTAAACGGAAGCATCATTGATTTAAAGAAGGGTAACACAGAAATCTGTGCAGAATTTATCCAAAAAGCAGTAGGCGGAGATCTTTTTGAGATTGAAACGGTCAGAGAGTATTCCAAAGACTATCATACGTGCACGGAAGAAGCGCAGCAGGAGCTGCGGGAAAATGCCAGACCGGAGCTGAAACAGTATCTTTCTGATATTGCAGACTATGACAATATATTCGTATGCGGTCCCTGCTGGTGGGGAACGTACCCTGTAGCTGTATTTACACAGCTTGAGAAACTGGACTTTACAGGAAAGAAAGTAATGGCACTTATGACACATGAAGGCAGCGGACTGGGAAACAGCGAACGTGATCTCAGAAGAATCTGTAAGGGTGCAGAATTTGGCACCGGTATTGCGGTACACGGAGCCGATGCAGGGAAAGCAAAGCAGACGGTAGCTAACTGGGCAAAGAAAAATGTGGAAGAATAGGATAACAAAGTAAGAAGATCGGAGGAAGAATATGCGTAAAAAAGAGGTCATGATCGTAACAGGAGCAGGACAGATCAGTATGGCGATCGCCAGAAGAGTAGGCTATGGCAAGAAGATTGTCATGGGTGACAAGAATATCGAAAATGCAAAGACAATCGCAGAGATCATGAACAATGCAGGATTTGATGTAGAACCGGTAGAAATGGATCTTTCATCCAGGGAATCCATCAAAAACCTGATCGCAAAAGCGCAGGAATACGGCGAGATCAAAATGCTGGTAAACGGAGCAGGTGTATCCCCAAGTCAGGCACCGATCGAAGCAATCCTGAAAGTTGATCTGTACGGAACGGCTGTACTGCTGGAAGAAGTCGGTAAGGTAATTGCAGAGGGCGGCTGTGGTGTGACGATCTCCAGTCAGTCAGGTTGGAGAATGCCACAGCTCTCTGCAGAAGAAGATGCAGCACTTGCAACAACACCAACCGAAGAATTATTAAATCTTGAGATTTTACAGCCGGAACATATCAAAGATACGCTCCACGCCTACCAGCTGGCAAAACGCTGCAACGAAAAGCGCGTGATGGCACAATCTGTTGTATGGGGCAAGCGTGGTGCACGGCTGAATGATATTGCACCGGGCATTATCGTGACACCGCTGGCGGTGGATGAGTTCAACGGTCCACGTGGAGATTTCTACAAAAATATGTTTGCAAAGTGCCCGGCAGGAAGACCGGGAACAGCCGATGAAGTAGCAAATGTGGCGGAACTTCTGATGAGCGAGAAAGGTGCATTTATCACCGGCTCTACTTTCCTGATCGATGGTGGTGCAACCTCCTCTTATTACTATGGGCCGCTGAAGCCAGAGGCATAAATACTGCCTGATGCTTAATGAGAAATTTAGCATTTGCCTTTTTTAAGTGCGGGAAATATGATAAAAGAAAACACAAAAGAAAGGCTTGAAACAATGACGATTCATGAATTCGGAAAAGAAAATAAAGAAACGATCCTGCTGATCCATCCGTCTGTTGTAAAATGGGATTATTTTGAACTGGTCGTCCCTATTTTGCAGGAGAAATACCATCTGCTGGTTCCGGCACTTCCCGGCTACGATTTTGATAATGACAGCGATTTTACCAGCGTAGAGCAGATTGCGGCAGAACTGAATGACTGGCTGAAAGCAGAAGGATATACGGAATTATATGCGGTATATGGCTGCTCCATGGGCGGCTCTGTTGCACTGCTGGTTGCCTTAGGACAACTGATCAGAATAAAGCACTGCGTTATGGATGGCGGTATCACGCCTTATCAGCTGCCATGGCTCATCACGCGTTTTATTGCACTGAAGGATTATCTTATGATGATGATCGGCAGAACCGGCGGTGTGGGACTATTGGAAAAAGCATTTGCCACAGATGATTATTCCAAAGAAGATCTGCAGTATGTAGCAGATGTTCTGCGGCATTGCAGCAGGAAGACGCTGTGGCGCACCTTTGATTCGTGCAACAATTATAAAGTGCCCACGCCTCTTCCGAAAATAAATACAAAGCTCCATTACTGGTATACAAAAGGGGAAGAAAAAGAAAGAAAACAGGATATCAATTACATAAAACAAAAATTTCCACAGACAAAGTTTACAGTATTGCCGGACTTAGGACATGCAGGACTGGTTTTGCTGAAACCGGAGCTGTTTGCGGAAATGATCGGAGCGCTTTCCTGATGTTTTCAATTACGACTGTACAAAATCCCGCAACTGACCGATATATACAGTAGATGCACATCACAGAATACGGATCAGGGAGAAACGATAGTATGGTAATTCAGAAAACAGAGCAGTCGCTGCAGGCGGTTCAAAATGTAAATCTGCAAAAAAGTGCGGGAAAAAGAAATAGAAGAGCGCAGAATGCACAGAACACCAAGAAGAATGTGGACGGCAGATTCCTGATCGCAGGATCTTCCAAGGAGCAGATTGAAAAGAAACGTAAGCTGGCACAGAAGCAGGCGATGAAGCTTGTAAAAGATGCTTTTTCCGGGGATCAGGCGACGAAACAAAATATAGAGGATCTGAAAGCGCAGAAGGCGGAAAAGGTTGCAGCGTATCAGGAAAAAATGCAGCAGATCGGCAATATTTCCGCAGAAAAGGAAAAACTGCGGGAGACCTATGGGATAGCGAAGGATTCACAGGAGCAGAAGGATCTGGATCTTCTGGAAAAATACCAGAATAACAAGCTGGGTATTTTTTCGGATGATTTCAGTAAAGAAGAAATTGACCGGTTAAAGGAACTGGCAAATGAGCCGCGGACGGAATACCAGAAACAGGTACTTGCTTTAAACGGGAAAAAGGCTGCCCTGCAGTCAGATGCGGATCTTATGCAGCAGCAGATCATGGTGCTGACGCAAAACCAGTCGGATGCCAAGATCGACCAGCTAAAATCGCAGGATATGCTGAAGGCGGGAGACGCTGCGGAAGAGATCAAGAAAGCTGCATCGGACGAGATCGTAGGGATGGCGCTTGCAGATGCAAAAGAGAAGCTGGATAAAGAACTGGAAGAGAAAAAGGAAGAGGCCGAAAAGAAGGCAGAAGAAAAAGCAGAGCAGGACGAGCGGATCGAGAAAGCGAAGGAAGAACGAAAAGAGAGCAGAGAAATGATCGAAGGGGATCTGGATGCGGAAAAGCTGCAGGCAGATGCCAGCCTCCGGAAACAGTCCGTTACGCAGTCTGAAGAGACGACGCAACGGATCAACCAGATCATGAAGAAGAATAACCTGATCAATGAGGATCTGAAGGGTATTGAGATTGATGTGAATTTTTAAAGGTGTTTACGCAGGCCTTTCGGATAGTGGTTTTTCATGATATTGCCTGCGAGCTTGCCCCAGCCGAGGCTGTAGCCGTCGATGCAGATCAGATACCAGCCGTTTTTCCCTTCATAGGAGAAGGTTTCACCGGCTATAAAACGGATCGCAGTCTGTAACTGCTGCGGATCAGAGCTATCTAGGTTTACATAATTTCTAACCTGCGCAGGTCGCAGGGAAAGAGCCAGTGCATGTCCCGGGATAAAGCGTTTTCCGGATAACTGTCCTAAATGAAGCCCGGCGCGCAGTACTTTCAGTCCATGCAGAGAAGGCGCCTGCTCCGGCAGCAGGTAGATCTGTTCCCCGAAAGCAGTCATCTGACCGGAGAGCGGGGTAACAAGCGTTTCCTGTAAAAATGCGGATAACAGAGAATCATCCTGGGAGATCGCACCATTTGATTTGGTGCGGTCTCTTTTTTTGGAAACCTGACGACCGGAAGGAACAGGATCGCCCTCTCCCTTTTGGAGAACTGCAACGAAATGCCCTTCTCCGTGGAGCTTATGCGGCCAGAGACGAATCGTAGATTCTGCTTCTTTTATGAGTCCAGGCTGCATACCATCATACAGAGGCACCTGTATCAGCCGGTAGAGCGGATGGGCATCTAAAAACTGCAGGATGCACTGCTCATCTTCCTCCGGTGAGAAGGTACAGGTGGAATATACCATGCGGCCGCCCATGCGGAGCATCAGATCTGCCTGCTCTAAGATCTCCTGCTGCCTTTTGGCACACAGGACTACATTTTCAGGGCTCCACTGCGTTATGGCTTCGTCATTTTTGCGGAACATGCCTTCGCCGGAGCAGGGCGCATCTACCATGATCCGGTCAAAAAAGAGCGGAAAATGAGAAGAAAGCTCTGCGGGAGCCATGTTTGTGACAATCGCATTGGGAATGCCCATGCGTTCTATATTTTCTGACAGAATGCGGGCTCTGGCAGGATGGATCTCATTGCTGATCAGAAGCCCCTGCCCCTGCATGGCTCCGGCGATCTGAGTGCTTTTTCCACCGGGCGCGGCGCAAAGATCCAGAATCTTTTCACCGGGCTGTGCATCTAAATAGGCAGCAGGCGCCATGGCACTCGGTTCCTGAATGTAGTAGGCACCGGCTTCATGATACGGGGATTTGCCCGGATGCAGCTGTGGCGGATAATAAAAACCTGTGGAGCACCACGGTACAGGCGTAAGCATGCAGCCAAGGTAGGAAAACAGTGTATCCGCATCGCCCTTTAACGGATTTGTGCGAAGTGCCTGATAATGGTCTGTATCATAGCTTTGTATAAAACTTTCATATTCGGTCTGATCCGGCAAAAGCTGCTGCATACGCCGGAGAAACGCTTCTGGTAACGGAAATGACATAAATAATCTCCTAACATAATCTTTGCCTCTGTATTTTAGAAGCAGTATTTATCTGTTCCCTTATTATATAGGGTTTGCTTCAAATGAGCAAGATGGGCAAAACAGGCAGTATCCTCCTATTTACAGACAGGGGGCGTGTCGATATAATGAGGGATGAAAGAGAGTGTAGATCATGCAGAACAAAAAGAAAAAACGAAAAAAGAAAAATAAAAGGATCGTGCTTTGGAGCAGTCTGGGCGTGCTGCTTGTATTCCTGCTGGGACTTTTGACCGCAGGCAGTGTATATTGCAGCAGCCATTTCAGTAAAGGGACGGTCATCAATGAGATCGACGCGTCAGGACTGACGATGGCGGAACTGGAAAACCGGATGCGGGAATATGTCCTGACTGTGAGGGAGCGGACAGGAGAGGGCAGTTACATCACGGAAACGATCACGGGAGATCAGATCGGTGTAACAGTTTCCAATACAGACGAACTGGAAGGAATTTTGAAAAAACAGAATATTTTAAAGGCGATTTCTTCTTATATAAAAGGAGAGCAGCAGGTATATACCGTAGAGAATCTGTATGCCTATGTGGACAGCGCGCTGATGACAGCGATCCTGAAGCTGCAGGGCTTTCAGGACAGTTTTGTGACAGAACCTGTGGATGCCCATATTTCAGACTATGATCCACAGAGCGGCTATCAGATCGTACCGGAGGTACGGGGAAATGTACTGAACCAGACCAAGACGATCCAGACCGTAAAAGAGGCGGTTGATGCACTGCTTCCGGAAACAGATTTAGAAGAAGCAGGCTGTTATGAGGAGCCTTCCGTCTATGCGGATGATACAAAGCTGACAGAACGCCTTGCACAGATGAAGCAGTATACGGATCTGCGTATCGTATATCATTTCGGACAGCAGGAGGAAGTGATCGATGGCAGTGTACTTTCCCAGTGGCTTTTGGTTGATGAAGAGACGAACAAGGTCAGTGTATCGGAGGAGAAGATCGATGATTTTGTGGTCATGCTTCGTAAGAAATATGACACGATCTTCCGCAGCAGAGAATTTCAGACGAGCTATGGCAAGACGATCACGATCGAAGGCGGCGATTACGGCTGGTGGATGAATTACAGTCAGGAGCAGGAAGAGCTGAAGGAAATGATCAAGAACGGGGAAAGCGGTGAGCGTATCCCTGTTTATTACCAGACAGCGGCTGTATATGGCAGTCAGGACTACGGCAATACATATATTGAGATCAATCTGACAGCGCAGCACCTTTTCTTATATGTAGACGGAGAGAAGAAAATGGAATCGGAGTTTGTTTCCGGAAATGCGTCCAGAGGCTTTGATACACCGGCGGGTATTTACGGCATTACCTATAAGGAACAGGATGCCATGCTGGTAGGGGAAAATTATGAAACACCGGTTTCTTACTGGATGCCATTCAATGGCAATATCGGACTGCATGATGCGATCTGGAGAGACAGCTTTGGAGCTGATATTTATAAAAAGAGTGGTTCCCATGGATGTGTCAATATGCCTTATCTGAAAGCAAAAGAATTATACGGGGAGATCGCGAAGGGAACACCCGTTATCTGCTATTATCTGGACGGAACGGCATCGGAGGAGACGATCGGACAGTCGGATGCGGAAAAGGCACAGGCAGTTGTCGATTCGATTGCCAAGATTGGAACTGTCACAAAGGACAGCAAAAAGAAAATAGAACGAGCAAGACAGTTGTATAACGACGCATCTGCAGCGCAGCGGGAATATGTGACCAATTATGAGGTGCTTACCGCTGCGGAAGATATGTATCAGTCGCTTAAGAAATAATGCGTCAGCTGCTCCAGCCAGATCGCAATGGATGGATTCAGTTCCTGTGAATAAAGCACTTCTTTGGCACGAACCGGTTCATCCGTGATCAGGCAGTCGATACCGAGGCTGAACATACGCTCCATTTCTTCGCGTTCATTGACTGTCCAGGCATAAACCGTCTTGCCGTTTGCATGCATATGATTTACCAGCTTACGGGTAATAAAGGAAGATTTGATACTGAAACCATCGATATAGCCCAGGTTCCGGTAATTCCCGTAAGCAACAGGTAACAGATAGATCGTCTGGATGGAATCATCCAGCGATTTTATTTTTTTCAGGGAATCCAGTTTCTTGGCAGCAACCACGCAGTGCTCCGCATCATCATGAGATTCGATCAGTGCAACCACACCTGCTTCCAGACCGGTATCGGAGGCATTTGTTTTCAGTTCAATATTCAAATCAATCTTGCCTTTACAGAGTGCCAGTACCTCATCCAGCGTACAGATTTTTTCACCTTTGTAAGCAGGAGAAAAATGAGAGCCGAAATCCAGAGAGAGAAGCTCTTCATAGGTCATGTCGGAAACATTTTTGTCGACACCGGTCAGACGCTTTAAATTGGTATCATGTACCACAACAATGACATGATCTTTTGTCTGCTGGACATCCAGCTCGATGCAGTCAGCCTGATTGTCGATCGCGGACTGAAAAGCTGCAAGGGTGTTTTCCGGTGCATTATGGCTGTCACCGCGGTGGGCGGTAATGACAGGAGTGGACAGCAGGATATTCTGCGTCCAGAAGATGCTCGTATCTTTTAACAGATCCAGATAATAAAAATTGAAGCCTGCCGCAAGGATTACCAGAAGCAGAAGCAAACGCTTGCTGATCCTGACCAGTATGGAACGGCTTTCCGGAACCGGCGCAGGCACCTCTTCCTCCTGCTTTAACAGCTGCCTGTAATAGAGTGCGCTCAAATAGGAAAATGTCAGTGGAATGCTGAACAGAATGTAAAGCTCGAACAAAAAGGACAGGATCGAGCTGAAGATCATATAAACTGTGCTGCTGTTAAAGTGATCCGTAAGTATAAAGCGTACAAAGAAAAGACTCAGCACAAAGCAGATCAGCAGAACGATCACAAGAACAGCCAGGATCAGGATATTCCATGCAAGGAGCTGCAGTGCTGTATGCAGATAGTGATGTTTTGTCAGTTTTTTGCAATGTGCTCTTGCTTCTTTGAAGCATCCCGGCTCCAAACAATAGCAGTGAAGGCTTAAACAGTAGCGGATCGCAAGGAGCAGACAGATCACAAGGATCGCACAGAGTATATGAAATACGGTCTGATTGGACCGGATATAATACAGGATAAAATCAGGGATCGTCACACTTGTAAAATAGCCTGACAGAATCGTGATATTGGTCAGCGGAACAAGAAACAGAGAAAACAGGAAGAGACTGCGGTTATGGCGGCGGATACTCTTCTTTAAAATAAAAAGCCCGCGGCTGAGCATGCCTGTCAGAGAAATGGTCTGTCTGTGATAAGAAGCATGAAATGCCGGGATCAGACAAAAAATTTCAAATACGGTGATAATGGAAAGCAAAAGCAGGATAAAGCACAGGATCACGATCGTGGTCGGACGTACCAGATAAGAAAAGATACGGTCTTCGGATAAGTAACGATAGCCTGCAAGGCGCAGAGAGAGCTGGAAGCATGCGGTAACACATGGCAGCATCAGTGCGATGCAGAATAAGCGGTATACAATTTCAAAGCCTACGATGGAACGTAGGTTTCTTTTTAATAAATAAAAGCTTTGCTGAAAAGTGTTCATGCTGTCATTCCCTGTCTGTAATCTACCTGTCTAGTGTACCGCAAATTTTCCCTTAAAACAAGGAAAAACAAATGTGCATTCGTTGACAGGTTTCGTCAGAAAGGGTATTCTAAAGGCATAGAAAAAGATTGTAACGAAAGAATGGAACAGACCAATATGCAAAAACATACAATACGAAAATCCTCCGCAGTCCTTCTGGCGGTTCTGCTTGCAGGCTGTCTTATGGCATGCGGAAAGAAATCAACCAATACAGATGCGGGAATGGAAGCGATCGGTGCACAGAATTACGATCAGGCACTGACCTGCTTTGACAAGGCGATCCTCGAGGGCGAAGATCTGCAGCTTGCCTACAGAGGGCAGGGGCTTGCCTATATGGGGCAGACCGATTATGAGAGTGCGATCGAGAGCTTTGACCGGGCTTTGCAGAACGGCGGGATGTTCGTCAGCGACCGGGAAGTGGATATCAATTATTATCTTGCTACGGCGCAGTACAAAAACGGACAGCTTTCAGATGCGATCCAGACACTGGATGCGGTCGCAGGCGTGCGCAAAGGGCAGGATATGGTCTATTACCTGCGTGGCAGCATTAAAATGGAAAACGGAGATTATGACGGCGCGGTCAAGGATCTGGATGAAGCACTTTCCAAAAGTAAAAACAGTATCCCGATGACGATCCGTGTATATGAAGCGTTTGCGGATAACGGGCATGAACGGGAAGGTCAGTCGTATCTGAGTTCTGCGATCGAAAACAGGCTGGATGCCATGACCGACTACGAAAAAGGTGTTGTTTATTATTACAGCAAAGATTATGAAAATGCACGGAACTTTTTAGAGCTTGCAAAGAGCGGTGCGAAAGAGACAGGCAGTGATACGCTTCTGATGCTGGGCAAGACGTATGAGCAGCTTGGCGACAGCAATTATGCGGCAAGCCTGTATGAAAAATATCTGGCGGATAACGATGCGGATCCGGTCATCTATAATCAACTTGGATTATGTAAACTGGAGACAGAAGATTATGAAGCGGCACTTACCGCGATCAACAGCGGTCTGTCCATTACGGAAAATAATTCCGTAACACAAGAATTGCGTTTCAACCAGATCGTTGCCTACGAACATCTTGGAAATTTCAAAAAAGCCGCAGCCCTGATGAACAGCTATTTAGACAGCTATCCGGATGATTCCGCGGCGATCCGGGAAAATGAATTCTTAAAGACGAGATAAACATTGCCACTATATCTTGTGTTGACATAATAATGTTAACATAAGATATAGTGGTTTTCTTTTGCCTTTATATTGACTTTGCATACCCACAATGCTACAATAAAACTAATCGGCGCATATGCAGTTATGTTAACCGATGGGGTAAAAATGTAGTAGAAAGGGAGATTTCATGTTAAAGGTAATCAAAAGAAACGGTGACGTAGCGGAGTTTGACTTAAAGCGGATCAGTGATGCGATCATGAAGGCATTTGTGGCAACAGATGTGCAGTATACAAATGATATCGTGGATTTATTAAGTCTCCGTGTCACAGCAGATTTTCAGGAAAAGGTAAAAGACGAAGAGGTACATGTGGAGGATGTACAGGATAGCGTAGAGCGTGTGCTGGAGCAGGCAGGCTACTCACAGGTAGCAAAGGCTTACATTCTTTACAGAAAACAGCGAGAAAAACTGCGTACCATGAAATCTACGATCTTGGATTATAAAGATGTGGTAAACGGCTATGTAAAGGTAGAGGACTGGCGTGTCAAGGAAAATTCCACCGTGACATATTCTGTCGGTGGACTGATCCTGAGCAATTCCGGCGCAGTAACTGCCAATTACTGGCTGTCAGAGATTTATGATGAAGAAATTGCGGAAGCACACAGAAATGCGGATATCCATATCCATGATCTGTCCATGCTGACAGGCTATTGTGCAGGCTGGAGCTTAAAACAGCTCATTACGGAAGGTCTCGGTGGTATTACCGGCAAGATCACATCCGCACCGGCAGCACATCTTTCCGTATTATGCAACCAGATGGTAAACTTCCTCGGTATCATGCAGAATGAATGGGCAGGTGCGCAGGCATTTTCTTCCTTTGATACATATCTGGCTCCGTTTGTCAAGGTGGACAACCTGACGTATCCGGAAGTAAAGAAATGTATTGAAGCATTTATTTATGGTGTCAATACACCGAGCCGCTGGGGTACGCAGGCGCCGTTCTCCAACATCACACTGGACTGGACGGTTCCGAACGATCTGGCAAATCTGCCGGCGATCGTAGGCGGCAAAGAGATGGACTTCACATACGGTGACTGCAAGCAGGAAATGGATATGATCAACAAGGCATTCATCGAGACGATGATCGAAGGTGATGCCAACGGACGCGGTTTCCAGTATCCGATCCCGACTTACTCCATCACAAAGGATTTTGACTGGTCCGATACAGAGAACAACCGTCTCTTATTTGAAATGACTTCCAAATACGGTACACCGTATTTTTCCAACTATATCAACTCCGATATGGAGCCGTCCGATGTCAGATCCATGTGCTGCAGACTGCGTCTGGATCTGAGAGAATTGCGTAAGAAAACAGGTGGTTACTTCGGTTCCGGTGAAAGCACGGGAAGTGTCGGCGTTGTTACGATCAATATGCCAAGGATCGCTTATCTGTCAACAAGCAAGGATGATTTTTACCGCCGCCTGAATAAGATGATGGATATCGCAGCCCGTTCCTTAAAGATCAAACGTGGTGTTATCTCAAAGCTGCTGGATGAAGGCTTATATCCGTATACAAAGCGGTATCTGGGCAACTTTGACAATCATTTTTCCACGATCGGTCTGATCGGTATGAACGAGGTCGGCTTAAATGCCAACTGGCTGCGTGCGGATCTTTCCGATAAGCATACACAGGAATTTACGAAAGAAGTGCTGAACCATATGCGGGAGCGTCTTTCCGATTATCAGGAAATGTACGGTGATCTTTACAATCTGGAAGCAACACCGGCTGAAAGTACGACTTACCGTCTGGCAAAGCATGACAAGAAGAGATGGCCGGGCATCAAGACGGCAGGACATCCGGGAGATACACCGTATTACACGAATTCCTCCCATCTGCCGGTTGATTATACTGTGGACATTTTTGATGCGCTGGATATCCAGGATGAATTGCAGACGCTTTACACATCCGGTACGGTATTCCATGCCTTCTTAGGCGAGAAGCTTCCGGACTGGAAAGCTGCGGCTAACCTTGTAAGGACGATCGCAGAAAATTATAAACTTCCTTATTATACATTGTCTCCGACTTACTCCATCTGCAAGGAACACGGTTATCTGGCAGGAGAAGTCAAGATCTGTCCGCACTGTGGCAAACCGACCGAGGTTTACAGCCGTATCACAGGCTACTACAGACCGGTACAGAACTGGAATGACGGTAAATTACAGGAATATGCAAACAGAACCGAATACAGACTGGACAGATCCGTATTAAAGAGACCGGTTTCGAGTGTGGTAACATTATCCGGCTATGACCAGGATGTCAAGGTTTCCGTCGGAACACCGGAAAATGTAAAATATTTATTTACGACAAAAACCTGTCCGAATTGCAAGCTGGCAAAGGAATATCTGCAGGGAATCGCTTATGTTCCGATCGATGCAGAGGAGAATATGGAACTGGCAGTCCGCTATGGTGTGATGCAGGCACCGACACTTGTAGTTGTCAGCGGTGATTCTCATAAAAAGTATGTCAATGCATCCAATATCAAAAAGTATGTGGACAGTCTGGCTGCAGAGACGGCAAATGTAAAATAAATGCAGCATAAGGAGAAAGAACATGATCAACAAATTAGTCGAAAACATCAAAAAGACGGGAGCACCGATCGTAGTCGGACTGGATCCGATGATGAAGTTTATCCCGGAGTTTATTACAAAAAAAGCTTTTGCGGAATACGGTGAGACACTGGAAGGCGCTGCAGAAGCGATCTGGCAGTACAATAAAGGAATCGTGGATGCAATCTATGATCTGGTTCCGGCAGTAAAGCCACAGATCGCCATGTATGAGCAGTTTGGCATTCCTGGACTTGTCGCATTTGATAAAACAGTAAAGTACTGCAAGGAAAAGGGATTGATCGTGATCGGTGATATCAAGCGCGGTGATATCGGTTCTACCTCAGCCGCCTATGCGACCGGGCATCTTGGCAAGGTACAGGTGGGAAGTAAATCCTACTATGGTTTTGATGAAGATTTTGCTACAGTCAATCCTTATCTGGGAAGTGACGGCGTAAAGCCATTTATTGATGTGTGCAGGGAAGAGAAAAAAGGTATTTTTGTACTGGTAAAGACATCCAATCCTAGCAGCGGAGAATTTCAGGATCGTATCATTGACGGCGCACCGTTATATGAGTGGGTCGGACATCAGGTTGACGAATGGGGCAAGGAACTGATGGGTGACAGCTACAGCTATGTAGGTGCTGTTGTTGGCGCAACCTATCCGGAAATGGGACGTGTCCTGCGTGATATCATGCCAAAGGCTTATATTCTGGTACCGGGCTATGGTGCACAGGGTGGCAAAGGCAAGGATCTTGTCCACTTCTTTAATAAAGACGGACTTGGTGCGATCGTGAACAGTTCACGTGGTATTATTGCAGCTTATCAGAATGATCTGTATAAGGACCGCTTTGCACCGGAAAATTATGCAGATGCATCCAGAGCGGCAGTACTGGATATGAAAGCAGATATTGCTTCTGCACTGGCTTAAATGCCGTGATAATAGACACGTTTCCTTATTGAGAAAAGTTATCAGTTATAGGCGCGGGTTAGAGTTGGCTATCCGCCCGGGCCGGTGCTATAATAGCACCCATAGTAAGATACAGATAGAGAAAGGTGTGGATATTATGAGTAACATTTTCAAAGGAATCAACTGGAAAAAAACAGGTATCTTTGCGGCAGGAGTAGCATTTGGTACAGCCGGCATCAAGATCTTATCAAGTAAGGATGCAAAGAAAGTATATACAAACTGTACTGCAGCAGCACTCAGAGCAAAGGACTGTGTCATGAAGACAGTTTCTACTGTACAGGAGAACGCTGAAGATATTTATGCAGACGCTAAGAGCATAAATGAAGAAAGAGCCCTGCAGCAGGAACAGGAATTTGCAGCAGATGCACAGGAAGCATCTGAAGACGCAGAATAAACAGAAAAAAGAGGGAGCACCTGCTTTAGCGGGTGCTCTTTTGTAGTGAGGTAACGAAATCAAGCGCCAGCTATGCTGGCATTTGATTTCGACCGAACGTACAACGAGAAAAACAGAAGCAGCAGTGCTGCGACGCTACGAAGTAGCGGGTTTTTCGAGTTAGAAAGAGGTAAGGATAGCTTATGAAATTTATAATCAAGCATGAAGCAAGGGGAAGAATGCGTATCCATCTTGTGCAGTACCGCATGAGCTATGCGCAGGCTGACCTGCTTCTTTATTATTTACATACACAGCCGCAGGTAAAAGAGGCGAAAGTGTATGAGCGGACAGGTGACGCTGTGATCGTTTATACAGGCGACAGACAACAGATCATTGATCTGCTTCTGGCATTTGCCTATGAAGAAGTAAAAGCACCGAAAGGACTGCTCGAAAATTCGGGAAGAGCGTTAAATGCAGATTATCAGGAAAAACTGGTCGGTCATGTGGTAAAGCATTATGCGATCAAATGGCTGCTTCCGCTGCCGATCCGTTCCTGCTATGTGATATGGCAGTCCCTGAAATATATCAAAGAAGGAGTTAAGACACTTCTGAAGGGTAAGATCGAGGTACCGGTGCTGGATGCAACAGCGATCACGGTATCCATATTAAGAAATGATACGAATACAGCCGGCTCGATCATGTTCCTGCTCGGATTTGGCGAACTGCTGGAAGAATGGACACATAAGAAATCAATCGATAATCTGGCAAGAAGCCTGTCACTGCATGTGACAAAAGCATGGAAAAAAGTAGATGGGACAGAGGTTTTAGTTTCTGTCGATGAAATTGAAACAGGAGATCAGGTTGTTGTGCATATGGGTAACGTCATTCCGTTTGACGGTGTGGTAGCGGAAGGAGAAGCTCTGGTCAACCAGGCATCTCTGACAGGCGAATCCACAGCAGTCAGAAAGGCAGTGGGTGCATCTGTATATGCAGGCACTGTGATGGAAGAAGGCACACTGACGATCACAGTCAGCAAGGTAGGAAGCGACAGCAAGTTTGAAAAGATCGTAAAGATGATCGAAGAATCGGAGAAGATGAAATCCAATGTAGAAGGAAAAGCAGCCCATCTGGCAGACAAGCTTGTGCCATACAGCCTGGGTGGAACGGTACTGACGTATCTTCTGACGAGAAATGCCACAAAGGCACTTTCCATTCTGATGGTGGATTTCTCCTGTGCACTCAAGCTGGCAATGCCGATTTCCGTGCTTTCCGCAATCCGTGAGGCAAGCAGCCATCATATTACCGTAAAGGGCGGTAAGTTCTTAGAGGCGATGGCAGAAGCCGATACGATCGTATTTGATAAGACCGGAACACTGACAAAGGCATGTCCGACAGTAGCAACTGTTGTATCCTTCTGTGAAAAGACACCGGATGAACTGCTTCGTATCGCAGCCTGTCTGGAAGAGCATTTCCCGCATTCCATGGCAAAAGCGGTTGTGGATGCTGCGACGCAGAAAAATCTGCTGCATGAGGAAATGCATTCCAAGCCGGATTACGTGGTAGCACACGGTATCGCAAGCACGATCGGCGAGAAACGTGTTGTAATCGGCAGTTACCATTTTGTATTTGAAGATGAGAAATGCATCATTCCGGAAGGAAAGAATTGTTTGACAATCTGCCGTTGCAGTATTCTCATTTATATCTGGCGATCGACGGTGAACTGGCAGCAACGATCTGTATTGAAGATCCGCTCCGCGCAGAGGCAAAGTCTGTGATCAGAAAGCTGCATAAAGAAGGCTTCACCAATATCGTTATGATGACGGGTGACAGCTACCGGACAGCGGAAGCCATCGCAAGGAGCGTCGGCGTGGATCATTTCTATGCGGAAGTTCTGCCGGAAGATAAGGCCGATTTTGTACAGCAGGAGAAAGCAAAAGGACATAAAGTTGTCATGATCGGTGACGGTATCAACGATTCGCCGGCACTTTCTGCAGCCGATGTCGGAATTGCCATCAGTGATGGAGCAGAGATCGCAAGAGAGATCGCAGATATTACAGTCAGTGCGGATGATCTGAATGAGATCGTTGTACTGAAAATGTTAAGCGAGGCACTGATGAAGCGTATCCATAAAAATTACAGACAGATCGTGACCTTCAATGCAGGTCTGATCGTGCTGGGCGTGGCAGGTGTGATCCCACCTACGACATCAGCTCTTTTGCACAATACTTCAACACTGCTGATCGGTATGGACAGCATGAAGAATCTGCTGTAAGCTGCAGCGTGATCTATAACAGAATAAGAGAAGATGAAACAGCCGGAAGCAGGAAAAACCTGTTTTCCGGCTCTTTTCATGTAATAGGAAGCATCGTTCCCATTACATAAAAATAGATCCTATAAAATTTTACTGGCATATAGATTTGTTACAGGGTATACTGAAAACAACTATTATAGGAAAGATAATAGTGGTATCTTATGACAGGCAGGTAAAAAGGAGGAAAACATGAAGAAAAGAATTTTAGTTGCATTGACAACACTTTGTATCACACTTCTGACAGGATGTGGCATGCGTGCAGAGATGGAGATCAATCCGGATCTTTCGGGCACTGTTTCGATGGAGGTGGATACAACAAGCGAAGAAGAAAAGCAGATCGAGCGGTATATGAACAGCCAGCCGGGCAGCACATCGACTACTTATGCCGATATGATGAAAGAAATGGAATTTACGGCAAACGGTACGAAGGTACTGAACGGAAAAGAGCACAATTCTTATATACTGAGTCAGAAAGCATCTGCAAAGGAAATGAAATCTTCTTTCCTGGAGCTGACAGGTGACAAAGCTGTTATGAATATTGCACAGGACAGCCAGACAAGTACAAGTCAGATGGATGCCAATGTGACAGGGGATCTGGACGGGCTGGATGGATATGATATTGTGATCAGCTTTCCGTTCCAGGTAGCAAAGACAAACGGCGAACTGCAGCCGGACGGCAAAACGGTCAGGTTTGATGCAGTGAAGCTTGTGAAAGAAAAAACAGAACGTATCTATGCCATGAGTGCACAGGCAGTGGCACAGACCGGTAAGATCAAGGTCAGCGGGGTTAAAAATAAAGGTGCTTATAAGAAACTTATGACCATGAAGGTCTCTTCACCGGGCGTCATCACGCAGTTCCGGGTAAATGGCAGAGCACAGTCCGGCAATGAATTTGCGGTAAAAAAAGACGGTGCTTACAAAGCGGAGATTGAAACGGCAGCAGGCACAAAACAGACTGTCATTTTCTGCGTTGACCGTAAGAAACCGACTACCAATGTGAAAAACAACAAAGTATACAAAAAGAATCTGAAGATCACTTTCCGGGATAAGCTTTCCGGTGTGAAGAAAGCCACACTGAACGGCAAGAAGATCAAGAGCGGAAAAACGATCAAGAAAAACGGCACTTATACGTTAAAGATCACAGATAAAGCAGGCAATGTAAAAAAAGTTAAATTCAAGATCCAGAAATAAAGCTTTCCATTTGCAAATCCGGCAAATTGATGGTAAAATCGGTTAGAAATATCTAACCGGCAAAATCCGGCAGGTAGCAAAGTGAAGATAATAACAGGAGGCACACAATGGGAGTAAATTCAATTGATGCAGAAGATGATCAGTTTGCATATCGTTATGATACACAGCTTCTGATCGACAGAAGAGATGAAGATCTGGATGAGGATGCGATCGCAGACTACATCACAGAACATTTTGAAGGTAACAGCCTGATCGCAGCAGGAGATGAAGATCTGATCAAGATCCATTTCCATACAAACGAGCCGTGGAAGATCCTGGAATACTGCAATACACTCGGGGAGATCTACGATATTGTTGTAGAGGACATGATCAGACAGGCAAACGGAATGCAGGGCTGACAGAAAGGGCAGAAAATGGAAGCGGATAAGACTGCGTATGATGAAATCTATCTGGAAGACGTCATAGATCTTCATACCTTATTGTTTATCAAACTGACTGAGATCACGGAATACGACCTGTGTTCCATGATAGATGTGTATATGCAGCATTCGGAAATCAGAAGAAAGATGGATGTTGGCAACTGGAGTGCGCTGAATAAGGGATATAAGCAGCTGAAGAACAGTATCGATTTTTCGCTGTGCGCGCCACGAAAGGAAACCATAGAATGTGATCGTATTTTACTGAACTGGATTGCACAGATGTATGTCCGGCTGCAGTGGAAATATTGCATTTCATCCGCAGAAATAAGCAGGGCAATTCCATCTGCCCTGCTTATGAGATTGTATGATCCGCTGAGTGAAACCTCTTATAACAACGCCTGTGAGAAATTGTACCACAAATATCTAACGGGATTGCAGCTTCTTTAAGCCGATTTCATATTGGTCATAAAATTCTTCCCCAAGAGAAGCATAGGATTTTATGCCGAATTTAGAATCTGCCATCCAGCCGAGCTTGGGGTGATATTGCTTGAATATTTTATCCTTTAGAAGCTGAGAGGAAAACTGCTGCGTATTTTCATGGAACAGATTGATATTGACGCGTGTTGCGAAGTATCCCCGGTCCATGATATTTTCCGCTTCGATATCTTTGGTGACCAGTTCAAAATCTGCACGGTTTAACCGGAACAGATCTTTATTATGTAAAGGATCGACCAGTGTAAACAGCAGCTGCAGCTGATACCGTTTGATCTTTCCGTTAAGATACAGACCGTCAGACAGCATATGTGGGACACCGACTCCCAAAGGCTGCCTGTTATTGCTCAGGAACGGAAACAGGGTGTAATCCGCCAGTTTCTTATCCGGATCCACATCCAGGAGAATGCCGCATTCCCCGGTGGTTGTATTGTAATAGGACATTGCGTCTCTGATCTTTTTCCATTCAAAACCGCTTTTTATGGCATCATCGATCATACGCTCGATGCCTGAAAGCAGTCTGTCCGTTCCCTTGAATTTGGGGATACGGAAATATTTTTTGGGGAAGTCCCAGCAGGACATGCCCTGTTCCAGATCTTCGATCATGGCAAGAAGCCGGTTCCCTTCATCGATCATATTTCCCGCATCATAAAACGGCACATCGCCGATCTTTTCCAGTTCATTATATAAATAGCCCCTGGCAAATCCGTAGTTTACGATAAAAATATTGTAACAGAAAAGACCGGGCTGTCCCTGATAGGTATGATGCTTCATCGGATGGATACCGCCGTTCATGGCATCTTCGGACATGAGGTTTTCCACCTGAGGGATCAGCCGCGTGGCAATCGCTTCTTCCACAAGTCGGTAACTGGCTTTTTCCCGTTCGCAGGCAGTCAGATATCTGCGCACCTGCTGGTCAATGTCCTGCATGGTGAGCCGGACATGGTCATCTACAAAAAATGATTTATTTGCCATAAGCAATCTCCTTTTTATACAGTCATATCTTGAGTGTAGCATGGTTTTTTCATGTCTGCAATGGAGCAGTGGTTGAAAGGGAAAGGATTGTGGAAAGGCACGATATCATGTATATTGGTAGAGAAGACAAAGAGGGAGGAAAACGATGGAATACCTGTATAAAATTACGGTGGAAATTGATGATGATATGGTGCACCGTCTGGGGCAGCATGATCCTGATGCGGTTTATGAAACTGTGCGGCAGGCTTTTTTAAGCTGCGATTTTCAGGAAAGGACAGAAGCCGGCGGACAGATGGTCTTTACGATCGGCGATGATAAGGATTCTTTCAGCAATGTCGGGATCGCGGCAAATGCCCTCTATGATTCGTGGCTTGGCAGGTATCTGAAAAAGATGGAATGGTATGATGCCGATGATGACAGCGTGGAAGATATCCTGAAAGAGATCGGGGAATTTGATGATACTTACGGAAAATGAAAAACCCCGGGCAGATGCTGCTTAGCTGCATCTGCCCGGGGTTTGTGATAGGGCACATTCCTTATTCTACAGAAACAAGTTCAATTTTGAAGTTCAGTTCTTTGCCCGCCATTTCATGGTTGGCATCGAGCGTGATATGGGTATCGTCTTTAGCTGTCACGGTAACAGGGAAAGACTGCCCGGTTGGTGTGGATAAATAAACATGCTCGCCGACAGATAAGCCTTCTGCGCCCGGTAACTGACCAAGCTCCAGTGTGACGATATTCTGCGGATCCGGCATTCCGTATGCTTCCTCCGGCATTAAATGGATATCAATGATCTGTCCGATCTCCATTTCTTTTACGGCTTCATCAAAGCCTTTGATCATCATGCCTGCACCACAGACAAATTCCAGCGGCTCGCCGCGGTCATAGGATGAATCAAATTTTTCTCCGCTGTTAAAAGTACCTGTGTAATGTACCTTACATTTCTTTCCTACATTGCTCATAGTTGTCCTCCGTTTTACATATTTTTGTAAGCATTGCCCCACGCGACCATGGAATCCAGGATCGGTTTTAAGGTTTTTCCGAGATCGCTTAATGCATATTCCACTCTGGGCGGAACCTCCGGGTAAACCGTCCGGGTGATCAGTCCGTCCTCTTCCATGGAACGCAGACTGTCGGTCAGCACCTTCTGGCTGATCCCGTCCAGATCCTTTCGCAGCTCGTTAAAACGCCATGGTCTCTGTAACAGATTTCTTATAATAAGTAACTTCCATTTGCTTCCAATCAAAGCAACGGTAGTAGCAACCGGGCATTCCGGCAATTCTTCTTTTGTCAGCATATAATCAGCTCCTTATATTAGATTCTTTTTGCGTGTTACATCAGATTATAATGTAATATCCCAAATCCTGTCAATCGGATCTGGCATACCCGGTTACTTTTTTGTGACTATGTAATAAAAAAGTGCGTACTTTTTCTGCGGCATCACATTTGCTATCCTGAACTTGCAACAAGGGCAGAGCCCAAAGAAATCATTTCATTTACAGGAGGTAACGAAAATGGCACTTTCAAACATTTTTGGATGGAACAAAGAAGATGACAAGCAGAAGTCTGCAGCATGCGGAACAGCATGCGGGGCAGCAGCACCGGAAGAAAAATCTGCAGCATGCGGAACCGCATGTGGAGCAGCAGCACCGGAAGAAAAACCTGCAGCATGTGGTACAGCCTGCGGCGCATCTGACAAGTAAGAAGTGACAGAAGGAAGGAGCGGATAGGATGCAACAGTATTTTTCATTTCAGTGGCATATTACAGATGAATGCGATCAACGCTGCAAGCACTGCTATATCTTTTCGGGAGAGGGCTGCACACAGCTGAAGAGCATGACATATACACAAATGCAGGAGGTCATCGCAAATTGTGAGGATTTCTGTCAGGTATATCACAGACAGCCGTATTTCTATATTACAGGCGGAGATCCTATCCTGCATCCTGACTTCTGGAAGCTTCTGGTTCTTTTAAAAAGCAAACAGATTCCGTTTACACTGATGGGCAATCCCTTCCATCTGAATGATGAGATCTGTAGGATGCTGAAAGCCTGCGGCTGTGAGAAATACCAGATGTCGCTGGACGGAATGGAAAAGACGCATGACTGGTTCCGTAAACCGGGCAGTTTTGCGGAGACAATAGAAAAGATCGGATGCCTGAACCGGGCAGGCATAAAGAGCATTATCATGAGCACGGTTTCTAAGACAAATATCGAGGAAATCCCGGCCATCATCGATGCGGTGGTACAGGCAGAGGCGACCGTATTTGCGTTCTCCCGCTATGTACCGACAGGCGGTGAAGTGGATACAAGCATGACCCCACAGGAGTACAGAAAACTTCTGGAGATCTGTGACAAAAAATACAAGGCTTATGAGGCAGCGGGCTGTAAAACCTATTTTAACAAAAAAGATCATTTATGGACGCTGTATGAATACGAAACAGGACAGTTCAAACTGCCGTCTGCCACAGAAAAGGGCATGATCTATGGCGGCTGTAACTGTGGCAACTGTCATATCACGATCTCCTCAAACGGAGATGTGATGGCGTGCAGACGTGTGACAGACAGCAAGGTAACAAATATATTTGAAGACAGACTGGCAGATGTGTGGCTCAGTCAGATGGAGCAGTACAGAAACTATGATGCCTTTACAAAATGCAGCAAGTGTGAGCTGAAAGCATGGTGCAGAGGCTGCCCAGCGGTGGCAAACGGTACAAATGGCAGCTTTTACAGCGCAGATCCGCAGTGCTGGAAGCAGAAAAACGATATTACGGGGGAGGAACTGGCATGTTAATGGATCTTATTAAAAACAGACACTCGATCCGAAAATACACGGACAGACAGATCAGCAGAGAAGATCTGGAAAAGATTTTGGAAGCTGGCAGCTTTGCACCGAATGCGGGCGGCGGACAGCGCAGCATGATGGTTGCGGTCCATGATAAGGAACTGACGACCAAAATCGGACAGATGAATCTGGCAAAGTTTGACCGGATGCATCTGGCGGGTAATTTTGTGTCAAAAGAGCAGCCGAGTACGATCGATGATCCGACGATCAAAAATGGATTTTATGATGCACCGACGGTTGTCTGTGTGTTCTGTCAGGATAATTTTTTGTTTAAAACGGCAGATGCTTTTTGCATGATGGAAAATATGCTGCTGCAGGCAACAGAGCTTGGCATTGCATCCTGCATCATTTCAAGAGGATATGAAACCTTTGATTCGCCGGAAGGCAGGCAGTTGATGGAAGCATGGGAAGTACCGCAGGGGTATACGTGTCAGGGATTTGTGATCCTGGGATATATCAACGGAGAGCAGCCACAGAGTAAGCCCAGAAAACCGGGCAGAGTTAAGATCATAGAAGCGTAATGAAAGACGCAGCAGCAAGCGGGAAAGGTGGAAACAATATGGATTTGGCAACATGTTTTAAGAAAATGGAGCTTGTGGGGGTACTTGCATTTGCAACGGTAGACAGTGAAGGAGCACCACAGATCCGCAATATCAGTGCGATACATTATGAACCGGATGCACTGTATTTTTTCACAGCGAGAGGCAAGAATTTCTGCAGGGAGCTGCAGGCAGATGGCAGAGTCCAGATCCTGTGTTATACCAAATACAAGGAAATGATACGGCTTTCCGGTAAAGCGGTGGCAGTGGCGGATGCGGAGCAGGCAAAGTGGCGTGACAGGATCTTTGCGGAGCAGCCGTATCTTGCCAATGTCTATCCGGGAGATACCAGAGAGATCGGCATTGTATTTTGCATCAGCACGGGGCAGGTCGAATATTTTAATCTTGGTGTCAATCCGATTTTCAGAGAGACATATATGCTGGGAAATGCTACACTGGAGCCAAAGGGATATTTCATAACGGATGCCTGCATCGGCTGTGGAATGTGTCAGAAAAGCTGCCCGCAGAGATGTATTACGGCAGGCAAGCCGTATCAGATCCGGCAGGAGCATTGTCTGCACTGCGGAAGCTGCTATGAAAAGTGTCCGGTAAAAGCAGTAGAAAGAAGAGGATAATATGAACCAGAGTGAAAGACGCAGATATCTGATCAAACGATTATGGGAGGAACAGCCGGGAGAGCAGGATGTACAGATACCGGCAGAACAGGGGCAGCAGCGTATGTTGCTGCGTTCTCTTATGAATATCAGAATGCCCGGAGAAATCGATGCGGAATTTCTGACAGTACAGAACGCCTATCTGGCAGAACGCGCGGCAGAGAAAGGAATTGTCACTCTGGCAGATCTGGAACAGCTGCAGGACGATCTTTATATATACCGTGGAGATATTACAAGGCTGCAGGTCGGAGCGATCGTTAATGCGGCTAACAGTGGAATGACAGGCTGTTATCAGCCCTGCCATAACTGTATTGATAACTGTATCCATACTTATGCGGGAGTACAGCTCCGCCTTGCCTGCGCAAAGCTGATGCAAAGACAGGGGCATGAAGAGGCGACCGGACAGGCAAAGATCACACCTGCTTTTAATCTGCCGTGTGACTATGTGATCCATACAGTAGGACCGATCGTATCGGACAGGCTGACCAAAAGACACGAAGAACTGCTGGCATCCTGCTATCGATCCTGTCTGCGGCTGGCAGTGGAAAATAGTATAGAAAGCATTGCGTTCTGCTGTATTTCAACCGGTGTATTTATGTTTCCGAATGAGCGGGCGGCAGAGATTGCTGTGCAGACAGTGAAGCAGTATAAAAAAGAGACGGGATCGACGGTTAAGGTCGTATTCAATGTATTTCAGGAAAAAGACGAGCGGATTTACAGAAAGCTGTTGGGCAGAGACCGGAAAAATAAAAGCGGAATATGTGCTACGGAAAGATAGAAGGAGTGGCGTATGATAGCAGAAAAGATAATATGCATAAAGGAAAAAATGAAACAGGCGGATGCAGTTGTGATCGGCGCAGGCGCAGGACTTTCGACAGCAGCGGGATTTACCTACAGCGGAGAGCGGTTCATGGCATATTTTTCTGATTTTCATCAGAAGTATGGCTTTTCCGATATGTATTCCGGTGGCTTTTATGAGTTCCCCACAGAGGAGGAACACTGGGCATATTGGAGCAGATATATTTATGTAAACCGATACCAGAACGCACCAAAGCCGGTGTATGAAAAGCTGTATACGTTAGTGAAGGACAAAGATTACTTTGTGCTTACCACGAATGTAGACCACTGTTTTCAGAAGGCGGGCTTTGCAAAAGAACGGTTATTTTATACGCAGGGAGATTTTGGACTGTTCCAGTGCAGTAAGCCATGCCATCGGGAAACTTATGATAACGAAATGGTCATAAAAGAGATGGTACTTAGTCAGGGCTTTGAGACCACGCAGGGAAAACTGGTTGTGCCAAAGCAGGGGAAGATTACCATGTCTGTTCCTTCGGAACTTGTGCCAAGATGCCCAAAGTGCGGCAGAAAAATGAGCATGAACCTGCGCGCGGACAATACCTTTGTGGAGGACAGAGGCTGGCATCTGGCAGCAGAGCGGTATCAGGCGTTTATGGAGGCGCACAGAGGAGAAAAAGCAGTGTTTCTGGAGTTAGGCGTAGGCTACAATACGCCGGGCATTATCAAATATAACTTCTGGCAGTATGCTTATCAGTGGCAGCAGGCGTTTTATGTCTGTATCAACAAGGGACAGGCGCAGATTCCTGTGGATATCGAAGAAAAATCCGTTTCGGTCGATGCTGATATTGCAGAAGTGGTAGAACTGCTGGGCGCATAACAGGAAAGAACCGGATTTCCACGATAATCTCTGATTTTACACAATCATGCCTAAAAACTATGATGAATGATAGTATATATATATTTGCTATTATAATAAAACTTTCTTATAATCATTCTGGACAAATAACGGAAAGAAACAGAGGGTGAAGAACGTGGAAAAAACAGCGAAAACAAAACCGAAAATGGACATGATCCATGGCTCTATCTGGAATAAGATCATACAATATGCATTCCCGGTCGCAGCGACCGGTATTTTAGAGCAGTTATTCAATGCATCGGATATTGCGATCGTCGGTAATTTTACAGGCAGTGTCAGAACCGCTTCCGTGGCGGCGGTCGGAGCCAACAGCCCGATCGTGGGACTCATTCTGAATTTTTTTATTGGGATCGCTCTCGGTGCAAATGTGGTGATCGCCAATGCGATCGGCAGAAGGGATGAGGGCACGATCCACCGTGCGGTACATACTTCAGTCATCACAGCGGTGATCGGCGGCTTACTGGTGGCATTACTTGGAGAGTTACTTGTGGGTAACTTATTGTCAGTGTTAAATGTTCCTTCGGATGTATTTCCGTATGCCCTTTTATATATCCGGATCTATCTGCTTGGTATGCCTGTGATCCTGCTATACAATTTTGAGGCAGCCATTTTTCGAAGCATCGGGGAAACAAAAACACCGCTGAAGGCACTGGCACTGTCAGGTGTTTTGAATGTCATCCTGAATCTGTTCTTTGTGATCGTATTACATATGACCGTCAATGGTGTGGCGATCGCGACGGTGCTTTCCAATGCAGTCAGTGCAGCACTGCTTTTTATAAAGCTGGTAAAGACAAAAGAAGTGATTCGTCTGCGCAGACAGGAGCTGCGATTCGATCAAACAGTATTTGGTGATATCATGCGGATCGGACTGCCTGCAGGGATCCAGAGTGCGGTATTTGCAGTGGCTAACATTGTGATCCAGGCAGCGATCAACAGTCTGGGTACGGTGGTCATAGCAGCTTCAAGTGCGGCGTTTAATATTGAGATCTTTGCTTATGATGTGATGAATTCCTTCAGTCAGGCATGTACCACCTTTACAGGGCAGAATTATGGGGCAGGGCAGCTCAAACGATGCAGAAAAGTACTGTTTTTGTGTATTATTGAAGATGCCATTGCAACGGCAAGTGTGATCCTGCTTGTTCTGTTTGCTGGAAAAGGTCTGCTTGCGATCTTTAATAACGATCCACAGGTTGTGGAAACAGGATACATCAGACTGGTCATGGTATTTTTTGCCTATACCTTCAGTATGCTTTATGAAAATCTGTCCGGTTATCTGCGCGGCTTCGGAATCTCTCTGGTACCGGCGGTTCTGACGATCATCGGCGTATGCGGTGTCAGGATCTTCTGGATCGCGACAGTTTTTCCGGCGTACAGAACCTTCCGGGCGATCATGGCGGTCTATCCGGTCAGCCTGTGCACGACCGCTGTGCTCATCCTGATTTCTACGCTTCTGTACCGCCCGTCGCGGAAACTAATCGACAAACCCCGCAGTATATGATACGCTTTATCTAACGGATGTTCCGTTTGTGGGATATTGTGTCTTATGTTGCAGGGAAGAAGGAAAATATGAAGAATAAGAAAATAGCTTTAGGGGTGTTGCTCTTGTTTTTGCTGGGCTTGCTCGGAGGGTGTGGCAGACAGCAGAAGGAATCGGAAACGGGCGACAAAGCTGACACGGGAAAGTTACCGGTGATCACAGTAGGGTGTGATGATTATTCGCCGTTCAGCTATGCAGATGTGGACGGTGAACTGACAGGGATCGATGTAGAGCTTGCAAGGGAAGCCTTTGCGAGGATGGGCTATGCGCCGGAATTTACATTTATCAACTGGGAAGAAAAAAAGAATCTGCTGGCAGAGGGTAAGATAGACTGCATCTGGAGCAGCTTTACCATGAATGACCGGGAAAATGAGTATCACTGGGCAGGCCCTTATATGCGCAGCAGGCAGGTTGTGGCTGTAAATAAGGACAGTGATATCTATTCCCTGCAGGATCTGGAAGGCAAGGTGATCGCAGTACAGAGTACCACAAAACCGGAAGATATTATCCGCAGCCATGACGGAATGCTGCCAAAGCTCAGAAAAGTGATCTCCGTGCAAAAAAGAGATCTGATCTTTATTCTTCTTGGAAAAGGGTATGTGGATGCACTGGCAGCGCATGATACTTCGGTAGATCAGTTTATGGAAGATACCGGCTTTCAGTTCAGGATCCTGGAGGAGCCACTGCAGTCCGTTGATCTGGGAGTGGCTTTTGATAAGGATGATACAAGGGGGCTTGACACAGAGCTGACGGCGACTCTGCGTGATATGCAGGAGGATGGAACAGTAGAAAACATTATCGGCAAATATTTATCCGATGCGGAACGATATCTGGAGGGTGCAGATGAAAAATAAACAGGTCATACAATGGAAACACATTGTGCCGCTTGAAATTTTTGCCGGGATCATAATGCTGATGGCAGTTTTCTTTTTTGCATCACGTTCTGATATGAAAAAAGCAGAGAGTAAGCTGATCACAACTGTGGAATATATGAAAGAACAGTGTAACAGCAGCCAGATCCGTGATCTGGCATCAGAGGCAAAGAGCCTTCTGCGGGTAACGGAAAGTACGGATCAGATCCGCTGGCGGCTGAAATATGGCGGGGAAATACAGAAAAATGGCGGGATAGACAGCAATGTATTAGAAACATTTGTGGAGGATACTTTCCTGGACGGATTGTTTCTGCTGGATGCGGATGGTACAGTGCAGGCAGAATATAACAGCTGTGGACATAACAGTACGGAAGTGCTTGATAAGGTGGATAAAGACTCGCTGATGGATATTTTGTCTTTCCAGGAAAAAAGCTATACGATCAGAATCACATATGAGGATGAATCCCATATTGATCTGGCAGCTGTCAGCAGAATAGATGAGGCGGGAGTTGTAGTCGGCTATTATTACACATCTGCAGAATATGCGCAAATTGTCAATAACCCGATCCGCACACTGGTAGCGGGCTATACACCGGAGAGTGACGGTACGATCGTGATCAGTGACGGAAATCAGATCATCGTATCAAATGATGCGTCACTTGTCGGTACAAAAGTAGAAGATACCCATATTTTAAAGTGTATCATGGAGCGTGGAACGGGAACACATCTGATCCATGCCAAGGACAAAAATAAGGTGCTCGGAAATCACTTCGGACTCATGGATAAGAGCCGTGATTATTATATCTATGCGTTTATGGGGGAATATAAAGTCTTTTCCACAACACTATACATTGTGCTTTGCAGCCTGTTCTTATATCTGGTATTGCTGATCCTGATCAATTTATTGCTTCTCAGAACCGGAAAAACATATGAAGAAAAACAGTTAGAGGCAAAAGAGGAGTATCTGCAAAAGCTGGAGAGCAAAAACAAACAGCTGCAGGCTGCTGTACAGGCTGCGGAAAGGGCAAATGCGGCAAAGAGCAACTTTCTGTCACGCATGAGTCATGATATCCGCACACCACTGAATGGTATCATCGGACTGCTTAAAATTGACGAAACGCATTTTGATGACCGGGAACTGGTGGAGGAAAATCATAAGAAAATGCAGATTTCGGCAAATCATCTGCTTTCTCTGATCAATGATGTGTTGCAGATGAGTAAGCTGGAGGATGGCAATATTGTACTGACGCATGAACGGATCAGTCTGTGTGAACTGACGCAGGATATTGTGCTGATCATTATCGGACGGGCTGTGGAAGCAGGCATTGAATGGGATTATGAGAAGGGAAAATCCGTCATTCCGTATCCCTATATTTATGGAAGCCCTGTTCATCTGCGCCAGATATTCCTGAATATCTACGGAAATTGTATCAAATACAATCGCCCGGGCGGAAAGATCACAACGATCGTGGATACGCTGGAGGAGCACGACGGGATCTGTACCTACAGATGGACGATCTCTGATACGGGGATTGGTATGAGTCAGGCATTTCTGGCACATATTTTTGAGCCGTTCGCACAGGAGAAAAATGATGCCAGAAGTGAGTATCAGGGAACCGGTCTCGGTATGGCGATCGTGAAAGGACTGGTTGACCGGATGGGAGGCAGCATTTCCGTAACGAGTGAAGAAGGAGTCGGTTCTACGTTTGTGATCTGTATTCCGTTTGAGATTGCACCGGCGCCGGAGCAGCCTGAAGAGCAGGCAACAGAAACGAAAACGGATATTAAGGGGATGCATCTGTTACTGGTAGAAGATAATGAACTGAATGCAGAGATTGCGGAAATGATGCTGACGGATCAGGGGGCAGAGATCACGCTTGTGCAGAATGGAAAGCAGGCAGTGGATCTGTTTGCAGAGAGTCCTGAGGGCGCGTTTGATGCGATCTTGATGGATATTATGATGCCGGTTATGGACGGATTGACTGCAACGAAAAACATCCGCGCCATGAACCGCGCGGATGCCAAAACGATCCCGATCATTGCCATGACGGCAAATGCCTTTAAAGAGGATGCGGATAAGTGCATCGCAGCAGGCATGAATGCGCATCTGGCAAAACCACTTGATATGGAAAAAGTTGTATTTGAGATCCGAAAGGCTGTTGACAGCAGAGGCTGATCAGACAGCCGGATTTCGCATCATTTTATAATAGCACGGAATCAGCAGTGCGCAGGCTCCGAACCAGGCAAGCGGGCTGGCAATGCAGACGGATATGTAACCAATCACACCGGAAAGACCGACTGTTGCGGCAATTCGCATGACAAGCTCGATCATGCAGGCTGCAAAAGGGGCGGCTCCGTTCTGCATACTCTGGACAGAAGTACGATATACTGCCAGCAGTCCGAGCAGAAAATAAAACGGTGCAACGATCGTCAGATACTGATCGGAATAGTAGTAAATTTCTGCGGTAGGTGCGGAAAGAAACAGCCGCACGATCGGATGACGCAGCAGCAGGATTCCTGCACACATGAGCAGATTGAACGTTTCCGTCTGGATCAGACAGGCGCGTACACCTAAGCGGATCCTGGCCTTGTTGCCCGCACCGAAGTTTTGTGCCACATAATTGGAAATCGCGGTCATCATGGCATTATTGACAAGGACAGAAAGCTGATCTGCTTTGGAAGCGGCGGTATAGCCTGCAACGGCGGCAGTTCCCATGGAATTGACAACTGTCTGCATCGCGAGCTGTCCGATGCACATGACGGACATCTGGAAGCCCATCGGAAACCCGGTCTTCAAATGCTGGATGGCGACGCCTTTTAAATTGTGAAAATCCTCTCTGCACAGATGCAGGATGGGATATTTTTGCAGCCCAACAAACAGACAGAGCAGAGCGGAAAGAAACTGCGACAGGATCGTTGCCCAGGCAGCACCTGCAACGCCCATATGAAGCGGCAGGATAAACAGCACATCCAGTACAATATTCAGAACAGACGAAAATACAAGAAAATAAAGCGGTGTTTTACTGTCTCCGAGTGCACGCAGCATATTGGAGATCATATTGTAAAATACCGTTGCACCTGTTCCGAGGAGTACAACAAACATATAGGCATAAGCCGCATCTTCAATATCTGCCGGAATCTTCATCAAAATAAGAAACATACGTGCAGACAGGCAGCAGATCAGGGTAAGGACTACGGTAAAGGCAACGCTCAGCAGCGTGGAAACCGCAATGCTTTTGCGCATGCCATTTTCATCTTTTGCGCCGCAGTACTGACCGAGACAGATCCCAAATCCACCTGTAAATCCATTGATAAAGCAAAAAACAAAATAAATGATAATACTGGTTGAACCAACAGCGGCAAGTGCATCCGCGCCCAGGGTTTTGCCAACAATAACAGAATCCGCCAGTGTGTAAAAGAGCTGGAACAGATTGCCCAAAATAACGGGAATCGCAAATTTCAGCAGTGACCAGAACGGGTTACCGCATGTCAGATCCATTTCTTTTGTTTTAGACATAAAAGCCTCCTGAAAGCAATATGCTATCGCTTATGCAAGGACAAGTAATAATGCCATTTTAAATCTGCCGTTTGCTGTGACGCTGTGCAGACCGTTCTTTTCAAAACGGAAGCATTCTCCGGCGGAAAGTTCGTAATCCTTTCCTTCATAGCCGATCGTAGCCTTGCCTTCGAGTGCAAATACGATCGCATTGCCCGGTGCCCGGTGAGGTGTCAGTCCGGTTCCTTCATCAAATGCCATAAGCACATATTTCATGGTCGGATTGCTGACAACATCCATGTTGGCAATGCTGCCTTCTTCATAGTCGATCAGATTTTTCAGTTCAAATACTTCGTTTGTTTTTACGTTTGGGTTCATAGTAATCTCCTTTTCTGTGTTGTTTTCCAAAATGATCTCTGTGTATACCATACCGGAAGCTGTCTCCATTCCGCATAAGGTTTTGCCGGGAACGATGAGTACCGTATCGGGCAAAAGCAGTTTTTCTTCCGCTTTTTCTCCGATCAGGATATTTCCCTGACCCGCCGCACCGATATACATGGTCATACGGTCATAACTTTCCTGGCTGATAGAGGTGTCCCTGCCGAGTGAGAAGAGGGTAACTTTTGTGGTATTTCCCAGCTTCGTGTCTCTGGATATGGTGAATCCATCCCGGATAGGACGCAGTTGTTCAATGGTAAATACTTGATCCATAATAACTCCTTTTGTTTTTCTCTTAGTATGTGAAAGAGTTGTTTATAATATGAATATAAGCTATAATGAACCAAAAGAAAAGGACAAAATTGAAATGTTTTTTTACTGGGAATTGCCACTGTATCTGCCGGTGCTTTCGGTTGTCACTTATACTTATCATGGTGTGGCTGAACACGATTTTGTTTCTCTACCTGGGCGGGCTTACTGTGCTGGGAGGAATCCTGATGATATGTTAGCAATCCACGGAATCGTTCAAAAGCTGCCTTAAGCCGGAAAAGTATCCGTCACAGCAGGAAAACGGTAGGTGCGGATGAAGGAAAAGCATTTGGAGACGACCGGAGAAAGTGCTGATTCATCACGGACAGCAACCCCGATCACGCGCTCCTCATAGGGAACGATCCGAAGCATTTTTATGCCCTGTTTTAACTGATACATAGTCAGTAAGGGCATAATGGCAAAGCCGAAACCGTTTTTAACCATTTCCACGGTTGTCATATCGTCTACGACATGGCAGGCAGTATGGACATCCAGATTTAATTTGGTCATGATCCGTCTGGCGTCAGCATCACACGATTCACGTTGCATGATAAAAGGCATATTTTTGAGATCGGAAAGATGGATCTCATCGGGAGAGGCGGTTGGGGTATCACAACGCAAAATGCACATGAGCGGATCTGCAAAAATTTTATAAAAAGAAAAGCCGGGATTGATCGTCTGCGACAAAAAGCCGATGTCTACAGTTCCGGTTTTTAACCAGTCAATGATATCCTCATAGGAGCCTTGGTAGATCTCAAAGGTGATATGAGGATATATTTTTTGAAAATCCCCGATCAGTGCAGGCAGATAATGGCACATGGAATTAAAGATCCCAAGCCGGATATGTCCTTTGCTCAGCCCGTGCATTTCCGAAACATGCTGCTGCAGGGCATCTTCTTTATATACAATTTCGGAAATGAGCGGCAATACGGACTCCCCGAAGGAAGTGAGCAGAACGCCGCTCTTATTGCGGATAAAGAGAGAAGAGCCGAGCTCTTTTTCCAGCTCCTTCACGGTGTGGCTGATAGCAGGCGGTGTGACATGATAGAGCTCAGCAGCTTTTTGAAAACTTCTGTATTTTTCAATGGTTAAAAAGATGCGGTAGGCAAGGATGTCCATATCTGTTCCTTTCTGATAGTTAAATATATTTTAACTAATTGTTAAATAAATAAAAATGTACTTACCATTAGTTTAATGATACCATGATGTGGTGTCAATAAAAAGAATGAGGTATTTAGGATGAAACAAAAGAGTGGATTTAGTGGACAAATTGGGTTTGTATTTGCCGCTGCGGGAAGTGCGGTAGGCGTTGGAAATCTGTGGAGATTTCCGTATCTGGCAGCAAAAGACGGAGGTGGGCTTTTTCTGCTCATCTATCTGGTGCTTGTACTGACGGTTGGTTTTACACTGCTGACAACGGATATCGCGATCGGCAGAAAAACGGGAAAAAGTGCGATCTATGCGTATGAGGCTATGCGGAAAAAGTGGAAGTTTTTAGGCGTGCTCACATTTCTCGTACCGGTTCTGATCATGACTTATTATGCGGTGATCGGCGGATGGATCTTGAAGTATATCACTATCTATCTGCTGGGCTCCGGCAAGGAGGCAGTGGCAGACAACTGTTTTACTTCCTTTATTTCTTCGCCGTCATCTGTCTGGTTCAGTCTGGTATTTATGTTTTTGACAGCACTGATCGTATATAATGGCGTGGAAAAGGGAATTGAGCGTGTTTCCAAGTTTATCATGCCGGTTTTGCTCATCATGGTGATCGGGATCGCCATCTTTTCCCTGACGCTGAAAACAACGCTGGAGGACGGAACCGTGCGGACAGGGCTCCAGGGACTGGTGATCTATTTAAAACCGGATTTGACAGGGATCACAGTGCAGCGTTTTTTACAGATTTCGCTGGATGCAATGAGTCAGTTGTTCTTTTCCCTGAGTGTATCGATGGGCATTATGATCACTTACGGTTCTTATGTGAAAAAGGATGTGGATCTGAATAAAGCAGTGTCGCAGATCGAACTGATGGATACGGGCGTGGCTTTTCTGGCAGGTATTATGATCATTCCGGCTGTCTTTGTATTCTCAGGACTGGATGGAATGGCAGCAGGACCGGGACTGATGTTTGTATCACTTCCGAAGGTATTCTATCAGATGGGATTTGCAGGCAGAATGGTCGGTATCATATTCTTCCTGCTGGCAGCTTTTGCAGCACTGACATCCTGTATTTCCGTGCTGGAATCCATCACAGCAAACTGTATGGAGCTGTTCCATACGGAGCGAAAGAAGACAACGGGAATTTTATCTGTGATCTATTTGATCGCCACAGCAGTGATCGCGCTGGGCTACAGTGTATTTTACGTGGAGGTCGGCTTGCCAAATGGCAGCACAGGACAACTTCTTGATATCATGGATTATATCAGCAACAGTTTTCTGATGCCGTTTATTGCACTTTTGTCTTCCATTTTGATCGGCTGGATCATGAAGCCTTCCTGGATCGCCGAGGAGATGGAATTGAACGGTACGAAATTTAAGCGGAAAAAACTGTATCAGATCATGATCTGTTTTGTTATGCCGGTCATTATGACAATCTTATTCCTGCAGTCAACGGGATTTTTGAATCTGTTTATGAAGTAAGCATATGCTTATTTTATCATTCCGGCTTTAATAATTTAAAATAACTGCGCCGTGTTTCGAGGAGACCAAGCGAGGCAAGCTTGCTGATCTCTGCGGACATGGCGCTTCTTTCTACGCCGAGATAATCTGCAAGCTGTTGTCTGTTAAACGGAATATAGAAAGCATTTGTGCCTTTTTCTTTTGCCTGATCATTCAGATAAGCAAGCAGTTTTTCTGCCGTTGTTTTATGCAAAGTATATTTCAGCTTCCGGTTCAGATACATGTTTTTACGAGCCACAATGCCAAGCAGGTTCCGGATCAGGACAGTGTGATAAGCCCATGCTTCATCGGTAGCTTGCAGCAGGGCATGGCTGCTGACGGTTAAGATACGGCAGTCTGTGGCTGCGACGATCGTGACAGGAAGCTCTGTGATACCTGCACAGGCGAAAGCCTCTGCAAAAAGAGCACCGGCGGAAACAGAAGCAGTAATACTCCGATTGCCGTAATAATCATCCTGCAGGATGTGGATATCGCCCTCAAGCACAATGCCGATAAAATTGACCGCATCACCGAAGTGGCGGATCGTTTCTTCTTTTTTATATTGTCTGACATGTGCGTTCAGCTTTTCAAGTACATAAGGTAGTTCTGCCTGCGGAATTCCATGAAATAACGGATTTTTCTGTAAAGCAGTTCCATAGGATGCAAAAATTTCTGACATAACAGCTCCTTTTGTTGGAAATCCAACATAATTATTGCAGTGAGTTTAGTACAATGACGACAGAAAAGTCAAGGAGGAATTAGAAATGGTTAGAAAGATCATTCATATTGATGAAGAAAAATGTAATGGCTGCGGGATCTGTGCAACCGCTTGCCATGAAGGCGCGATAGAGATCATAGACGGAAAGGCAAAACTGACAAGAGAGCATTTTTGCGACGGGTTCGGCGATTGTCTGCCGGGCTGTCCGACCGGTGCGATCACATTTGAGGAAAGGGAAGCACCTGCTTATGATGAAGCAGCGGTACTGAAAGCAAAGCAGGAAAAAGACAGACTGCTCAACTGGCCGGTACAGATCCGGCTGGCACCTGTGCAGAGTCCGTATTTTGAAGGCGCAAAGCTGCTTATTGCAGCAGATTGTACAGCCTATGCCTATGCAAAATTCCACAGTGAATTTGTAGCAGGCAGGGCAACACTGATCGGCTGTCCGAAGCTGGATGGTGTCAATTACAGCGAAAAGCTGACGGAGATCCTGAAGCAGAATGATATCCGTTCCGTAACTGTGCTCCGCATGGAAGTCCCATGCTGCGGCGGGCTGGAAATGGCAGCAAAGAAAGCACTGCAGGACTGTGGTAAAATGATCCCCTGGCAGGTCGTGACGATCTCCATCGACGGAAAGATCCTGGACTGACACTGAGGATGAGCAATGTATAAAAAAGGGCACTTGAATAATCAAGTGCCCTAGTGTATAATCTACTTAGAAAGGTTATCGGATGTATTATCCGATTGCCCTCAGTAAATGATATTCAATTAAGAAATAGCATTCGCTTTGGACGGTGGGATGCTATTTCTTTTTGCCGTTATGGTTATCTATGTAAGACAGAGCCGCAAAAACAACTAATAAAAGTGTAAGCACTTCTAATGTGTTCATTGGCATCACCCCTCTTTCGTAATACTAGAGGGCATAACTCGGAAAATCACATCCTGCTTTCTTTTCAATCACACAAACAGCAGTATAACATAAAAAATCATATACCTGATAAAAAGAGACAGATCTGATATATGCTGAATGCTAAAAATATGAGATACATATTATGTTGTGGGAAAAGACCTTTAAAATAAATGTTTTTATGTTGCTTTTGGGAAAAAATAAAAATATAATGATTTTATTTACAGTTTTATACTACAATGACAAAAAAGCTGGCAGGTTATATTAAAATTTACCGAAACCGTAATACTTATATTGGATACTATGGCTATAATGGCATATTGCCTATGGATACTGCTGGTTATTATAGTATTGGCAATATTTGTAATTAGGGTTTGAATGGTTTGCAGAGTGATGATAGTAAAATTGTAAATAATACGACTACAGACGCTATTTTTGTATGTATATACTGCCAAAATATGTCTTGAGTGTTCAGTACAATATTAATAATTATACAATAAGTTCAATTGCGATTAGTAGGAAGGCGGTGGAAGGATGGAAGAAATGAGCAGCCGTGAAATGTATAATTTAATAATTAAACTTGAAAAAGAAGGAATGAGTTCTGATAAAATCATTGAGATTATTAAATTTATTGAAGAAAATAAACTAACTGAAAGCCAGTTAAATGATAAATAGTGTATAGTTAGAAGGGCAGATCTACGCAAATAGTCTGCTCTTTTATAGCGTGCATTATTGTAGGTTTGTCAAACATGTGTTACATTGACGCAAGATAATCCATAAGCACTTGTTTGGGAGTTTTCCAGTTTAATGGGTGCATAGGGAAATTGTTGTAATCTCTACGATTATAAAGCG
>NZ_JAHLPN010000022.1 GCF_018917935.1 Kineothrix sp. MSJ-39
TCATTTGTACTTTGTGTACTGGTTTCTTTTGTCTTGCCATAAAATAAGGCCTCCTATGATTTTATATTTTATCATAGAAGACCTTAAAATCCTATTTACAGAAAAACTTTCACAGACTCAGTCTTTCAGCTCTCGTTCTATCTCTTCAATAGTAGGCATTGAACTTTTATAGTCATCAGGAATCAGATTATTAAGTTCGTATTCGGAAATTCCAACAGGAACATTCACTGCACTGGTAGCATATTGAGCCAGAACATTATCTTTTGTTTTGCATATAAGTAACCCAATTGTAGGATTATCGTTATCTGTTCGCAGTATTCCGTCTGTTGCTGCAATGTAAGTTCCTAATTGCCCCATATCTCCGGGATCAAATGCCCTTGTCTTGATTTCAATTACAACATAACAATGTTTTTGTATGTTGTAGAACAGCATATCAATAAATTGTTCAGTATCTCCGACAACAAGCCGGTATTCTCTACCGACAAAAGCAAATCCACGTCCTAATTCAAGAAGGAATTTCTGGATATTATCCATGAGTGCATCTTTCAATTCTTTTTCATCATACCCTTCTCTGAGAGTAAGAAAATCAAAATTATATGGGTCTTTTGTGATTTCTCTGGCAAGATCGCTGCCAATATCAGGAAGCAGCTTTTCAAAATTTGTAATGGCTTTACCTTCTCTTTCATACAAGTTTGTATCGAGAAAATTTAAAAGGACGGTTCTTGACCAGTTGTTTTCATATGTCTTTTTAACAAAAAACAAAGCCTTATCCAAATTACCCTTACATTTATTAATTATCTGAATATGATGTCCCCACGGAATCATAAAAATACAATCATCAACAGCTTGTTGACATATTCGTGTGTCTGAATCGTCAACAAGTTGTTGACGATTTGAATTGCTGTATAAATCGTAAAAATATTTCATATATTTTAAATTAGTTACAGAAAATGATTTTACATCAGGTAGTGCATCCTGCAAATCAAGACTAAGATTTTTGAAAAAAGATTTTCCGTATTTGGTTTCATTGTAATTCTCTGATATATCATGCCCAATAGACCAGTAAAATAACAGCATTTCCCTATTAACTTTTGTTGCAGCTTTTATCTGGCTGTTGCGGAATCTTAAAGAAACTTCTTTAATCCACTTTGAATATTCTGTATTATTTTTTATGATTTCACTCATTGCGTGCAAACCTCCTGAACATTATAAAAAACGATTTTATTCATCAGTATTATTCTTTTTTGCTCTTGTCTTATACACATTATATTGATTTTTACATTTCGGAGAGCAGAACTCATTTCCCTTGCGGCTTGCGATAAATGCTTTACCACAGCGCTTACACAATTTCATTTCACAGCTTTCATCTGTCAGCATAAAAGAAAAGCACATCTGTATCATAACAAGCAGCGAATGGAAATCCCATACTATAACAGGTGAAGCTTTTTCCAATGCTATATGATATGTCGGAGATATACCGCCAAATGCCGACAGTCCCTGCCGATACAGGTCTTTTGTCTGTTCATCTATCGAATCATAGTCATGGTAATAGAGAAAACTTGTCATATAAGTAAAAGCCCAGTCAGTAAATTCCTTTATGAGCCAGTCATATCGTTCAGCATATTCCCTTTGAAAACTCATGGATATAGCCTGAGGACTGTTACCCATTGCCATCACAACAGCAATTTCATCTTTATCTGTAACAGACCATCCGGATTCAGTACCTTTCTTGTGAAAATCAAGCCTTTCAAAAGGGTAGAAGTAAGTAAGATAATCCTCTGTTGAAAGAGCTTCTTCTTTGATAAAGTGGTTTTTAGGAAGATATACGGATTCATATGTAACAAACTGTGCTGTTGTCGGCAGTGCTGTCATAAAACCAAGGAATCCATAAGCAGATACAAAATCAAGAACCATCTGTTGCAATATATCATCATCTGTTTTATGCATAGCCATAAGACCAATATTAACCGCATCAAGGACAAGTGTATTGGCATCCTGCATTGGGCGGTACATCTGAGGTTTTGCATTTCCTGAAACTACTATATATAAAGTGCCATCATCAGCAGTACGATATTCATAGCTGCTATATTTTACCCAAGGGGCACTTGTGTGTTCAAACAGATTCTTCATTCTCTATTCCTCCAATCTGTTCATTACTTAGTAAATGTAATCTTATATATATTTTATCCGATTACAAAAATATGGTCAAGCATAACTTAACATGATGATTTATGGCTTCAAGTTCATATCTGATTTCCTGCGTACACCATTTTCAAGAAAATATTTTTCATCAGGTGTAAGAGACTGCTCATCATGTTCTTTTCTGTATTCTAATGCCTTTGTCAATTCTTTTCTTATCTTTTTGAGTGCAGTTTCTCTGACGCCACGCACATTCCGGTCTGTCTGATTGTTTAACGCTGCATATTGTACAGTTGAGTATGCATGAACAAACAGATAGAACATAAGCTGTTTGTGGGCAACTTTGAGTGCCTTTAAAATACCTGATATATCGGATGTGGTCACTAATTCATGCAAATTATCAGGCTGATCATAAATGTAATCTATGAAATCACCAGCTAGCAGAAGATTTTGAAGTACCATATCATATGAGGAATTTGCAGGAAGATAATATTCAGATGCACCCCATTCAAGAGGAATTTCAGAACGACCTATCTCATGTGCACGCTCTTTTCGTTCCCTGTTGGAATCTAGTTTATCCCACCATGAAATTACATTACGGAAATCTGCTTCGGTTCTTGCGCTTTCTTCCAAACGGCTGATTGCAAGGGCACGGGCTTCCCGGTGCAGCATTTCGCCATTATATTCAGGTATTAGATTTTGTTCTTTAAATGCTGCAAGCTCAGCGTATTTGGGCAAAGTAGTCAGTCCTTTCATAAAATAAAAAAATTTTAAAAACACTTCCGTTTTACAGTCATATTTCTCCTATTTGTGAAGAAAGTAATTTGATTTGCTTTAAAAACAATTACAAAAAGGAGGCGTGACTATGAGATATGGATAAAAGCATAATCCAATTACAAGGATTGGAAGTGTAAAAACATTATAAGTTAAGAATTAGGCTAAGGCAAGAAAGGATTATACTATGGAAAAAGACAAAATGAATAAGGATAAAACAGAAACCAGCCCGAATAAGGCTGGATTTTTTTACCGCAGAATTGGTACAACACTTTATAAAGTAAGTGTATTTATAAGTGATACGGAGACAGATACATTTGCTGATAAAGTTTTTCGTGTGATTCACAATGAAATTGTTTCAGGCGGGACAAAATGTGGTATAATTAGTGCACCACAAATGAGTCAGCCGCCGGAAGGGAGTTCTGCATGAACAAACAGACGGCTGATATAACAGAAAATAAAATAACTGCTCTTTATGAGCGACTCTCAAGGGACGATGAGCTTGCGGGAGACAGCAATAGTATAGTGAACCAGAAGAAAATGCTGGAGGACTATGCAAAGAGTAACGGATACAACAATCTTATGCATTTTACGGATGACGGGTATTCCGGTGGTAATTTTGACAGACCGGGATGGAAGCAGCTTCTACGATTGATTGAAGAAGGAAAAGTTGCAACTGTCATAGTGAAAGATATGAGCCGTGTCGGAAGGGATTATCTTCAGGTTGGATTTTATACTGAGGTATTTTTCCGGGAAAAAGGTGTCCGTTTTGTTGCTGTTTCTAATGGTGTTGACAGTGATAACAATGCCAGCAGCGAATTCGCCCCTTTTTTAAATATCATGAATGAATGGTATTTAAGGGATTGCAGCCGCAAGATAAGAGCAGTGATACAGGCAAAGGGACGAGAAGGAAAACCTGTTACAAATAATCCACCATATGGATATATCAAAGATCCGGAGGATAATAACCACTGGATTATTGATGAGGAAGCTGCTGCAGTAGTAAGACGGATATTCATGCTGACAATTGAGGGAAAAGGTCCATATGAGATTGCAAGAATACTTTGTGAAGAAAAGGTGGAAAAGCCATCTTATTATCAGGCAGTCCGGGGCATAGGCTGTTATAAGAATAACTGTGATATGGAACATCCATATGCATGGGCTGGCGTTACTATTGTACGAATGCTGGAAAAACCTGAATATATGGGTGATACAGTTAATTTCCGCACACATAAGCTGTCATACAAGGATAAAACTTCAAAAAAGAATGAAAGTAAGGATATTCTTGTTTTTAAGGACACACACGAAGCCATTATAGATAGAAAGACCTGGTATATCGTACAGGAATTAAGAAAGACTGTCCGCAGGATTAATACAGATGGCAGCAACAATCCGTTGACAGGAAAGTTATTCTGTGCTGATTGTGGATGTAAGATGCATTACCGAAGCGAGCACACAAGGGCAGGAAGAGACTGGAGGGGACTGCCAAATGGCGGAGTTCGTATAGAACCGGCTTCATACAACTGCAGTACTTATATGAATAAAAGAAAAGTGTTTGAACATGAATGTTCATCCCATTTTATTCAGGAAAAAGTAATAGAGCAGATTATTCTGGAGACGATCCGTTATGCCTGCCAGAGTGTGAGACTTGATGAGAATGCATTTGCAGAAGCAATGCGTAGTGCGTCAGCAATAAGGGATGAGGCAGAGATAAAGAAAATCAAGTCTGCTCTTGAAAAACAGGAAAAAAGATATGGCGAACTGGATTTGCTGATAAAAAAAGTCTATGAGGATAATGCTCTTGGTAAGCTGTCTGACAAGCGGTATGAGATTCTTTCACAGGAATACGAGACAGAGCAGGAACAGCTTACGCAGACTCTAAGAGAATGCAGGAAACAGTTAGCACAGTATGAAAGTGACACCGACAGAACAGAGGAATTTCTGGCGTTGGTTCATAAGTATACGGATATTACAGAACTCACACCTGTTATCATCAATGAATTTGTTGATAAGGTACTTGTTCATAAAGCGGAGAAGATAGATGGCGAGCGTGTAGTAGAGATTGAGGTATATTTGAATTTTATCGGAAAAGTTAATCTGCCAACTGTGGAACTATCAGAAGAGGAACAGGCTGAACTTACAGAAAAAAAGAGAATCCGTGAGCGTAATGCCATGTATCAGAGAAGGCACAGGGCAAAGTTTATGCCAAAAACAAAGGAAATACGCTCAAAGGTAAGTGAAAGTGAGAAGCAGGAACAGCTTGCAGCGGCAAAAGCCAATGCACAGAAAATTCTTGACTCAGATGAAGCTGGTGTGACAGACCAGACAGAGCGTATTGCAGGTGTTGCTGCCGGAGAGAACAAAATTGTGATAGAAAGTGGTATTTTGCTTACGGAAGCAGAGGTAAAGGAAAAATATGCTATCTGATAAGATATGCCATTTTATTGGAATCATATGAAAGTTAGGAGGAACAATTTATGTCGATTGATAGAACAGTTAAGTTTACAGTGAGATTAAATATGTTAAATCCTGCTCATGTAGCTATTAATAAGGTTTTAAATGAGTTGAATTTAGATATATTTAAGTCAAAGAATCAGTTTTTTATAGATGCAGCAACTTATTATATTGAGAATTATGGGCAGGAGGAATTAACGCAGCCTAAGAAAAAGAAGACACCGCAATATGTATCAACAGAGGATATGGATGCAATAGAGCAAAGAATCAGGCAGACTGCAAAAGAAGAAGCACGTCAGGAAGCCAATAAGGAAGTTATGACTATGGTAGGAAGTCTGTTGGCTGCAATTCAGGCTGGTGGTGGCACTATGCCGGTAATAAATCCGGATAATGTTGTGGTGGGTGCAGGAACGAAAAGCATATCGGATGAGGAATCGGAAGACTATGAGGAAGATGAGGCATTAGTACAGAATGCATTGGGCTGGATGGAAAAGGATTAACAACAGAATATAGGTTATTGAGACAGGGACTGTGTAGAAATACATGGTCCTTATTTTTTTACCTGTAAATATTGTAATGCCTGCCGGTATAAAACGGCGGCAGAAACAAAAAGAGACTAAACAATCCGACGGCAGTTACTTAAAATGCCGTAATAATCCGACGGCATGGAACATGAATAAAAGAAAGTTGGGGAAAAAACAAAAGAAGAGTGATGGCACAAAGCGACGGCGTTATAGAGGGGTGGCGGCATAAAGTGAAGTCAGTTCTGAAAAGTGATGTAACAAAGTGCCGTCAATTAATGTGAAAAGATATTTTTATAAGGTTTTAGATATTTATCAGAGTAAAAGCTGCTGTAGACAGGAAAAAGAAAAGATCTAATGCAGCCCTCGGCGTTTGAGAGCGAAATACACCCTCCGCACAAAACTTCGTTTTGTACTCCGGTGATTTCGCGATTGCATCGAGCCAGAGAATAAATATTACTATGGCGACATTTGAAAAATTAAATATAGCTGATGAAAAGAAGGAGATGATTGAAATGCCAAGACATTCATTTATACAGATGACGAAACTCCATAATGTCATGGGGAGAATTGATTATATAACAAGTACAGTTAAACAGGAAAATCTATATGCCATATATGCGACACAGCCACTTCGGACTTTCTGGAAAGATCTTGCAAAATGCAACAGAGAAGAATTTGCTAAAAGTGGAACGATAGGAAAATGTATTGAGGCAAGAGAGCTGATTATAGCATTACCGGAAGGCTTGTATCATTATGAGCATGACTATCTTATCAAACATTTTGCTACGGATTTCAAGAAAAAGTATGGTGTGGACTGCTATGCAGCCCTGCATCATAACAAAAGAAAGACTAATTTCCATATCCATCTGATATTTGCAGAGAGGACAAAGCTGGATAAGCCAGTTGTAAAGGTAGCATCAAGAAATATGTTTTATGATGAGAATGGAAAGCATGTGCGTACTAAGAAAGAGATATTGGATGAAAGTGGTAACATCCGTAATGGCTGTAAGATTATCAGAAAAGGCGAGGTCTATGAGAAAAAAGAGTTTTCTGTAAAAGATGACAGATTTAAACGGGATTCATTTCTTGATGAGGCAAAGGTGTTTTTTACAAACGAAATAAATCAGCTTGTGCTGCATGAAGAGGATAAACTTAAAGTCTTTGATAAGAATAGTCCGTATCTTGCTACTAAAAAAATAGGCAAAAATAATCCAATGGAAGAACAAATAAAGGCTGACAATGAGGTGCGGCAGGAATGGAACAGGACTGTTGACAGAGCAATTGTAAGCGGTGCGCCAGAAGAGGATATCTCAAGGATAAAGAAGAAAGAAATAACAGAAAAGGTAAGGGATTCCATAGATTTATATGGAGACAGACCGGATCTTCTTGCAAGTATTATAAAGCTTGCTATTGCAGTGCTGGAACTTCTTATTAATCGCATTATGCTAGCTGCGGTTGGTATGGCAGAAAGGGTAATTGATGTAATGCCCGGAGCTAATACATCAGAAGAAACAGACAAACAATCATATGATAAGAAACAAAAAACAAAGGCGAAAGTGATTGTTACAGGTGTACCGCATCCTAAAATGTCACCACTTGCTTCAAAATATGTGCAATTTAAGAATATTTATAAGGAACTGCAAAGACAAAATGAAGCTATTTTCAATCTGGAAAGAAACAGAGGTAATCTGGAGATTGAACTATCAGATTGCAATGGTGTATTTAAGTCGGGAAAACGTACAGAATTGCAGAAACAGATAGATGAACTGGATCTCATAATTAACAATATGAAACGGCAGCTTTCATCAATTGTGAAGGAATATGGATATGATAATGTGAGAGAATTTTATAGTGATTATTATGCTTCTAAAGGCGAGTATGAAAAGTATAATATAAGAGAAGTTGAAAAATGGAAGAAGAAAAATGAAAAGTCAGAAGATCGGAGTAGTATAGATAAAAAGGTATACTATAATCAGTCGATAAGAGGCAAAAAGCGATAGAGATATGGTTAAGGAATGAAAATTGAATTAAAGATTAAGTGAGAGATTTATTTCTAACTATCGTATCATAATAAACCAATACGATAAGATAGGTGTGTCATTCAGAAAAATATAGACCATGTTACAAAAAAATTGATATAATATGTTCATATACAGGAGGTGAATAAAGCGTGAAAGCACATAAATACTGGTCAATTGGAACATTAATTACAATGATAGGTACTCTTTACACAGGATACAAGGGTTTAAAATCAAGTCACAAATATTTTGCATTTGGCTCTTTGATATGTATGATTATGGCAGTTTATTCTGGTCATAAAATGATTTCTGGTAATAATAAATCAGGAAAAAAGATAGAAAAGAAAGAGGTGGAGAAATAATATGTTAGAAATTGGAACAAAAGCACCGGGCTTTGAATTGCCAGATCAGAATGGAGAAATGCATAAATTAAGTGATTATGCAGGCAGGAAAGTGATTTTATATTTTTATCCAAAGGATAATACTGCAGGATGCACGAAGCAGGCATGTGGCTTTTCAGAGCGTTATCCTCAGTTTACGGAAAAAGGTGCGGTTATTCTCGGAGTCAGTAAGGATTCTGTAGCATCTCACAAGAGATTTGAAGAAAAATATGGACTTGCATTTACACTTTTAGCCGATCTGGAGCGTAAAGTTATGGAAGCATATGATGTCTGGAAAGAAAAGAAAAACTATGGAAAAGTTTCTATGGGTGTGGTAAGAACCACATATCTTATTGATGAGCAGGGGGTTATCATCAAAGCCAATGATAAAGTCAAAGCGGCAGATGATCCAGAAAATATGCTTAAGGAATTAGATTGATGAAGATTATATTATCTCCTGCAAAAAAGATGATTACGGATACTGACAGTATAGAGCCAGTTGCTTTACCGGAGTTTGTTGATAAGACAACAGAGTTATTAAGCTGGTTGAAAGATAAGTCAAAAGAGGAACTGAAAGCTATCTGGAAATGTAATGACAAAATTGCAGAACAAAACTTTTATAGATTGGAAAACATGGATCTTTACCATATACTCACTCCGGCTGTTTTATCATATGAAGGAATTGCTTTTCAATATATGGCACCATCTGTGTTTGAGGATAGACAGTTTGATTATATACAAAACCATTTGAGAATATTATCTGCATTTTATGGTGTTCTGAAACCGATGGATGGAGTGACACCTTATCGGTTAGAAATGCAGGCAAAGGTTGAAATAGAAGATGCAAAAAATCTGTATGAGTATTGGGGAGAATTGTTATACCACTCAGTAATTGATGACAGCAGGATTATCATTAATCTTGCATCAAAAGAATACGCAAGATGTATAGAAAAGTATCTGACACCGCAGGATAGATATATTACGGTTGCATTTTGTGAGTTATCCGGAGATAAACTGGTAACAAAAGGTACATATGCCAAGATGGCTCGTGGCGAAATGGTCAGATTTATGGCAGAAAATAATATTGATAATCCAATAGAGATTCAGAAATTTGACAGGCTTGGCTATTTTTTCCGGTCTGATTTGTCATCAGATACAGAATATGTTTTTGAACGAAAAACAGAATAATGTTTTAGATTAAAGATGATCATTGTGGTCATCTTTTTATAATAATGAGAATTATTACTATTTTGTATTGACAACAAATCTAAAACAGTATATAATCCTAATTAAGAATTAATCCTAATAAGGAGGACGGATGACAAATAGGAGAAACACAATTCAGAAAGACCTGGTAAGAAATGCTGTATATGAGATGAAACGGCATGTTACAGCAAATGAGGTTTATGATTTTATAAAAGAAACACATCCTACAATCGGAAAAGGCACTGTATATAGAAATCTTGATATATTGGTAGAGGAAGGGGCATTAAGAAAGGTTGAAGTCCCGGATGGACCGAACCGGTTTGATTTTACATTGAAAAATCATTACCATGTCAGATGCATAAAATGCGGTGAGGTTTCAGATGTGGATATGGATGAAATACCAGACTTGCTGGAAAGAATTCATAACACGCATGGAATTGATTTTTTGGATTATGATATTTCGTTTAAAGGCATTTGCCCGAAATGCAGGGAGAAGGTAAAGGAGGAGAAAAATGGATAGGAAAGCAATGTATAAGCTGAGTTATGGATTGTTTGTACTGACTGCCAGAGAAGACGAAAAAGACAATGGATGTATTATTAATACAGCCATTCAGGCAGCTTCAGAACCAAACCAGTTAAGTATCTGCGTCAATAAAGCAAATTACACGCATGATATGATTCAGAGAACTGGAAAATTCACAGTATCGGTCTTAAGTCAGAAGGCACAGTTTGAATTGTTCAAACATTTTGGCTTCCAATCAGGAAGGGATACCAATAAATTTGAAGCATTTGAAAAGTGTTCCAGAGGCACAAATGGTATTTATTATATTACAGAAGGTACAAATGCATATATTTCTGTAACAGTTAATAAAACAGAGGATTTAGGCTCACATACGATGTTTATCGGTGAGATAACCGATATGGAGGTTTTAAGTAATGTTCCTTCAGTCACATATGATTATTACCAGAATAATATTAAGCCAAAGCCACAGGCAGTCGGAAAAACTGAGGATGGACAGACAATATGGCGTTGCAGAATCTGCGGATATGAATATGTAGGAGAAGAATTACCGGACGATTTTATATGTCCTTTATGTAAGCACCCGGCATCAGATTTTGAAAAAGTAGTAAAGAAAACGGAGGTAAAAGAGATGGCAGCAAACAAATACGCAGGAACACAGACAGAGAAGAATTTACAGGAGGCATTTGCAGGGGAATCACAGGCAAGAAATAAGTATACTTATTTTGCATCTGTAGCAAAAAAGGAAGGCTATGAGCAGATGGCTGCATTATTTTTAAAGACCGCAGATAACGAGAAAGAACATGCAAAGATGTGGTTCAAGGAATTAGCAGGAATTGGTGATACAAAGGAAAATCTGGCGGCAGCGGCAGAAGGCGAAAATTACGAGTGGACAGATATGTATGAAGGTTTTGCTAAAACTGCTGAGGAAGAAGGCTTCCCTGAGCTTGCTGCAAAATTCAGGGCAGTAGGAGAGATTGAGAAGCATCACGAAGAGAGATATCGTGCACTTCTTAAGAACATTGAAACTGCACAGGTATTTGAAAAGAGTGAAGTTAAGGTATGGGAATGCCGTAACTGCGGTCATATTGTAGTGGGAACAAAAGCTCCGGAGGTATGTCCTGTATGTAATCATCCACAGAGCTATTTTGAAGTACATGAAGAAAACTATTAAGGAGATGAGATTATACGAAGAAGCAAATTATTAATTCAAAAAAGGCAGTAATGATAGGCTGTGGTTTTGTCGGTTCTGCATCAGTCTTTGCTTTAATGCAGAGTGGCTTGTTTACAGAGATTGTCCTTATAGATGCAGACAAGAATAAGGCAGAGGGAGAAGCAATGGATATCAGTCATGGTATTCCATTCGCCAGTCCAATGAAGATATATGCAGGAGATTATGATGATGTTGCTGATGCTGCAATTGTTATCATATCTGCCGGAGCGGGACAGAAACCGGGAGAAACAAGGCTTGATCTAGTAAATAAAAATGTAGCAATATTTAAGTCAATCATTCCTGAAATAGCAAAGAGAAATTTTGCAGGTATCATGCTTGTAGTAGCGAATCCGGTAGATATTTTGACACAGGTAGCAATAAAGTTATCAGGACTTCCGGAAAACAGGGTTATTGGATCTGGTACAGTGTTAGATAGTGCCAGATTAAGATATAAGCTCGGTGAACATTTATCTGTGGACAGTAGGAGTGTTCATGCATTTATAGTCGGTGAGCATGGAGACAGTGAAGTTGTAGCATGGTCATCAGCCAATGTATCCGGTGTTCCATTAAGTGAAATGTGCGAAATGCGTGGACATTACAAGCACAAGGAAAATACGGCAGAAATAGCTACAGCAGTCAAGAACAGTGCTTATGAGATTATAAACAAAAAGCACGCTACATATTATGGAATTGCAATGTCCGTAAAAAGAATATGTGAAGTGATTATGAGAGATGAAAAATCAATACTTCCAGTATCACACATAATTCATGGAGTATATGATATTGACGGAGTGTCGTTAAGTATGCCTGCTATTGTAGGTGCAGATGGTATTGAGTCTGATATACCTATTAATTTAAGTGGCGATGAGGCGTTAAAGCTTAAGGAATCTGCAGATTCTTTGAAAAAGATTATAGAGACAATTGAATTATAAATTTTACACATGGAAGGAGATAAAATCATGGAAGTAAAGTATTATATATGTAAGCATTGTGGAAACATAGTTGAAAAGGTAAAGGATAAAGGTGTACCTGTAATTTGTTGTGGAGAACCTATGCAGGAATTAAAAGCTGGAGTGACAGATGCTGCTGTTGAGAAGCACGTACCTGTATATACAGTGGAAGGCAGTCATGTTCATGTTGTAGTAGGAGAGACAAAACATCCTATGCTTGAAGAGCATTTCATTGAGTGGATTACATTAAGTACCAATCAAGGAATATACAGAAAACAGTTAAATCCAGGGCAGGAGCCGGTAGCAGATTTTTGTCTTTGCGATGGTGAACTGGTAGAAGAAGTATATGCATATTGTAATCTGCATGGATTATGGAAATGATAGAAGCATTTATAAATATTAAGATTACAGAACAACACAAATATAACCAGTAATATAGGCTGTGTATTAATATATTTACAAGGAGGAACAACAAATGAAATACGTATGTGACGTTTGCGGATGGGAATACGATGAGGAGAAAGGATATCCAGAAGGTGGTATTGCACCTGGTACAAAGTGGGAGGATATTCCGGAAGATTTTGAATGTCCGTTATGCTCTGTAGGAAAAGATCAGTTCTCAGAAGCATAAATATATTATGATAGGATTATACCAATGAAAGAAGAACTAAGTATAGATATCATCGGACTTGCAGGAGCCTGTTCTTATGCTTTGGATTGTATAGAAGCAGAGTTGGTAAATATCAAAAACAAACATGGAAAAAGAGTGGCTTATATAAGTATATGCATGGCTGAATATTGGAAAATTCAAGGTGATGAATTACAAGATTTAGCCATGTGTGCTTTACTGCATGATAATGCTTTGACACAATATATTTCGGAAGAACTGAAAAAGGATTCCGTTATTGACTTTAAAAAAGATTTATCCGAGAAAAAAACGTATCTTCATTGTGTTTATGGTGAAAACAATATTACTAAAATTCCTTTTAAAACAGATGTTTCAAATGTGATTTTATATCATCATGAACACGCTGATGGAACTGGTCCTTTTCAAAAAAAGTGGCAGGAAATTCCATTGTTTGCACGGATTATTCATCTAGCAGATACCATTGATGTTATAAGAAATAGTATTGATTCTGATGATAATAGCTGGGATTTTATGTGTCAATATCTTTCCCAAAATAAGGATAGTCTATTTGATTCGGTATGTGTTAATGCTTTTCTTCATGTATTCACAAAAGAATCGTTTATGTGTTTAAGTGATGATTCTTTTGAAACTAAGCTATGGGAAGCTATCCCAAGAGAAAAGCTGGTTTTTGATTGGGAAATGTGTAAAGATGTTGCAGATTTCTTTGCAAAGATTGTAGATTATAAATCTTCTTTTACAAGCAGACATTCTATAGGAGTAGCTGAAAAAGCATCCATGCTTGCCCAATATATGGGATATGATTCAATCACTGTACAGAAAATGTATTTAGCTGGTGCTCTGCATGATATAGGAAAAATGGCGGTAGGCAATGAAATTCTGGAAAAACCGGATAAGCTTACGGATGATGAATTTTCTAAAATGAAAAATCATGCTGGTTATACATACCTAATATTGTCAGAGGTTAATGATTTTGAAGAAATACGAGACTGGGCAGCTTTCCATCATGAAAAATTAAATGGAAAGGGGTATCCTTTTGGAAAAACCGCTGCTGAATTAAATGAACCGGAACGTATGATGGCATGTGTTGATATTTATCAGGCATTAACCGAGGACAGACCATATAAGAAAGGTTTATCGCACGAAAAAACGTGTGAGATGCTCGATGACATGGCGCAGAAAGGTTTTGTTGATTCTGATATTTCCAAGAAAATTAGGGAATGTTTTGGTGGAATCTAACATTAAAAACGAGAAAATATAGGAAATTCATGAGAAATGCATTTGCCTATTATGAATAGTATAGAACAGGTTCATAAAACAAATAAAACTGAAAGTAGGATTAATTTATGTATGAAATGAAACCAGAATATTATATCGGAATAGATATGATAGATGAAGAACACAAGCAGTTATTTAAATATGCAGATGAGGCATATGAACTGCTTCATGACGAGTATACACCAGATAAATATGATAGAATTGACATAATATTGGAAAATCTTCGTGATTATACAGTAAAACATTTTACAGATGAAGAACAGTATATGGGATCTATTAATTATAAGAAGTTATTTACACAGAAAGTTCAGCATCAGGAATTTATACATAAACTTGATGAATTTATGGAGCATCATAATGATGAGATAGAAGATCAGGATGAACAGATTATGGGGATTTTAAAATATCTCACAGAGTGGTTAGTTAATCACATTCTGTATGTCGATGGTCAAATTCCAAAAGGCTGATATTGTAAGAATGGCTGTTATTCTTTAGGGAGTAGCAGCTTTTTTCTATTTTGAATATAAAATCTGACACCTACACTTGACAATATGCTTATGAACGCGGCGTCGGGGAAGGCGTCAGAAACTGTGGTATTCTGAGAGAAGAATTATTTGTGGTATCCAAGGTGGCAGCAGAGCATAAGACCTACGAAGAAGCAATGAACGGTATCAACAAAACACTTGAAACCATGGGACTGGATTATCTGGATATGATGATCATTCATTCTCCACAGCCATGGGTAAAGGTAAATCAGTCTGAAGACCGTTATGTAGAAGGAAACAGAGCTGCATGGAAAGCACTTGAGGATGCTTATAAGGCAGGTAAGCTGAAAGCAATCGGTATTTCCAATTTCCAGATCGGCGACATTGAGAGCCTGCTGGAAACGGCCGAGATCAAACCGATGGTAAACCAGATCCTTTTGCATATCAGTAATACACCACTGGAGCTTGTAGAGTACTGCCAGAAAAACGGAATCGCAGTAGAAGCATATTCTCCGATCGCACATGGTGAGATCTTAAATCAGCCACAGATCAAAGAAATGGCAGACAAATACGGCGTATCCGTTCCACAGCTCTGCATTCGTTATACCCTGCAGCTTGGCGCGATCTCACTGCCGAAAACAGGAAATCCTGCGCATATGAAGACAAATGCAGATGTAGATTTTGAGATCAGTGCAGAGGATATGGAAGTGCTGAAGCATTTTAAGAAGATCGAAAGCTACGGTGCAAACAGCGGATTTCCGGTATACGGCGGAAGATTATAAAACAGGAGGCAACAGTAAGATGAAACGACCATATATCATCTGTCACATGATGATCTCTTTGGATGGCAGGATCGATTGTGCCATGACATCCAAGCTGCGCGGCGTGAACGACTACTACACAACGCTGGAGGAGATAAAGGTACCGACAACGGTAAGCGGACGTGTGACGGCAGAACTTGAAATGGCAGAGCCGGGCGAATTTGTACCGGAGCATACGGAAAGTTATGGGCAGGAAGGATGTTCCAAACAGGCAGATGCTGCGGGCTATGAAGTGGTGATCGACACCAAGGGAAAATTGCTCTGGCCGGATGCAGCAGGAATGGAGAAGCCTTACCTGATCGTAACCAGTGAGCAGGTAACAAAGGAATATCTGGCATATCTGGACAGCCGGCATATTTCGTGGATCGCTTGTGGAAAAGAGCAGGTGGATCTGCAGCGTGCAGTGGAAATCCTTGCGGATAAGTTTGGGGTAACCAGACTCGGTGTTGTCGGCGGTTCCAAGATTAACACTGCTTTCTTAGAAGCCGGTCTTTTAGATGAGATCAGTATTCTGATCGGTGCAGGGATCGATGGCAGAGGCGGAATGCCTGCGGTCTTTGACGGACTTGATATGTCCCACGATGTGACCGGGCTGAAGCTTCTGGATGTGAAGAAATTTGGCAGCGATGCTGTCTGGCTCCGGTATCAGTGTTAGGGTAGACAGCATGCTGACTTCAGAAGGGCAAGTACATAAAATATATTTTCAGAATAGGACTAAATGATATGTAGGAAAACTATTGTCAGTTAGTCCTATTTTTGCTATATATAAAAGAAGGGAAAGGCATATACGACTATAGAAATTATCAGATGCTTTTAGGAGGGAATATATTGAGATACGATGCGGAATCAATTGATGCCAAATATGACTATAGTGAAGAATATTATGACGAAGAAAATGCTGTAATATATAATCGATATTTCTTAATTGATTATGAAAATGTAAATCGAAATGGACTTAATGGGATCACAAAGCTTACAGAAGAAGATTGTGTAAAAATTTATTACAGTAATACGGCTGAAACCTTAACATTTGGATTACACAGAAGAATAAATGCTTCAAGAGCACACTTTGATTACATAAAAGTTCAAGTGCCAATAAAGAATGCAGTGGATTGCCAGATATTATTTGATATTAAAAATATGATAAAAGATGCTAGAGAATCGGAGTATTATATAGTTTCAAAAGATTCTGACTTTGATCAGGCAATTGATGAGTTTAAAACTAAAAGGTATAAGGTTAAAAAAGTTGAAGAGATATGCAAGTTATCGGAAAATTATAATATGACTACTATCCCTTTAAGTTCAAAAAAGAAAAACAGTGTTACATCAGATAAAGCGAAAAGGGAAGCAAAAATAAGATCATTTTATGGACAATATTTTAAGAAAAAAGAATATGTTGATAAAAAGGAAGAAATCATTCAATTATTATTAAAGGCAAAGACTAGACAGGAAATTAATAATGGTTTGCAAAAAATGTTCTCAAATGAAACAGTAGGTTCAATGCTAAAAAAATGAAACCATTGATTCAAGATTTACCGGGAAGGTAAATTACAAAATTAGAAAGCTTTTTTAAAACGTAGAAATATATTTTTATTTAACAGAACCTTGAAAAAGTGGATATTTAAAGTAAAAAAGTGGACATTCAAGGTAAAAAGTGGACATTCGGACTAAAAAAGTGGACATTGAAAGATATCCGAAACGAAAGGAGCACTCCAATATGCAGCTTACAATGCTGGGAACCGGCAATGCGCTGGTAACAGAATGCTATAATACCTGCTTTGTATTAAGCGAACAGGAAGAATATTTTATGGTGGACGGCGGTGGCGGCAATCAGGTTCTGCGGCAGTTACAACTTGCCGGGATCGACTGGAAAAAGATCCGCACGATCTTTGTGACACATAAGCATATCGATCACATCATGGGAATTATCTGGATGATCCGCATGATCTGCCAGCATATGAGACAGGGTGTATATGACGGAGAGGCGGTTATCTATGGACATGCGGAGGTGATCGCGCTTTTGCAGGAACTTTCCGAAAAGCTGATCCAGAAAAAGGATGTGGCAATGATCGGACAACGGCTGCATCTGGTTCCGGTAGAAGATGGCGCGTCAAAGGAAATTCTGGGAAAGAAAGTTACTTTTTTCGATATTCAGTCTACCAAGGCAAAACAGTTTGGATTTTGCATGGATCTGGGAGAAGATAAAAAGCTGACCTGCTGCGGAGACGAACCGTACAACAGTTGTGAGGAAGTATACGCAAAGGACAGCACATGGCTGTTACACGAAGCATTTTGCCTGCACGGACAGGTGGATATCTTCCATCCGTATGAGAAGCATCATTCCACGGTGAAGGATGCGTGTGAGCTGGCGGAGCAGCTCCATGTCAAAAATCTGCTTCTCTATCACACAGAAGACAGAAATCTTGCAAAAAGAAAAGAATTGTATACAGAGGAAGGAAAGCAGTATTATCATGGCAATCTGTATGTGCCGGATGATCTGGAAAAAATTATATTATAAGGATGAGAATGGGAGCCATCGAGGAAAATTGATGGCTCCTATTTTATGAACAGGGTTCTGAACAGCCACCTGTTTTTATATAAATTATGCGTAAAGAAATCAATATATTTATATTAGAATGTCAGTTATTTGATAGGAAGGCAGCTTGTGTCGTGATAAAATAAAGCTATGCAAAGCAATATTTTATACCATGATGAGCTATCATAAGAATAAATGGAGGATGCTTATGAGCCATAGGAAATACAGCCTGCTATACCCATCAGAGCAGACGGAATACAAAACACTGAGTCAGACAACTATGCATGATCTGGGAATGGATCAGATCTGTAAAAAGCTGTCAGCAAAAGAGTCTGAGCAGAATTATATCTTAAATGTCATGGCGCGGATGTATGCAGACCCGATAGTCACGCAGTACCGCTGTGATATTTTTGAAGATGTGCTACAGAATAAAAAGATGCGGGACGATATGATGGAAATACTTGGACGCATCAGTTTTCTGAAAGATTATGGCGGCTTTAAACGGGAATACGACGACAGTGCCAGCATCTGGGATCTGCTGCACAGGCTGGATGAGATCAACGATTATATCAAGTGCGTGGATGCACTGCATACCTGCCTGGCGGATCCACAGCTCCATTCGGCGGGATTTCTGGGACTGCGGGAATATGTGGAAGAAATTTATGCAGATAACGGTTTTGCAGAACTGAAAAAGGATATTGCGGGACTGAAGCTGGATACCTCACAGCTCAAAAGCATCACAGTTGGGATCAATCTAAATGACCGGTTTGAGGCGGATGGGATCGGACTTGTTTCGATTAACAGTAAGTATTTTACAAAAGCTGGTATTCTCGGTAATTTCTATGAGCATATTGCGGCAAAGGATCGTATCAATGCGGATACAACATGGAAGAATGATTTCAAATTCCAGCCGTTTGATGTCAATGCGGAAGGTGCGTTGCATACACCGCTGCAAAAAGCAATGGGAGCAGGGGCGACGGTAGCGGATGCCATGGTCGGAATTGTCAGTATACCGGAGGGCGATCAGGCAAAAGATGTGACGCGTTATACGGACCGTGTCGTGAATCATATGGTTTCCCATATGGTCAAAAGAGCGAAGGAAGTATTGAATAAATATGTGTCTGTCACGATCACCGATATGACAGATCTGATCCCGGAGATGATGTACTATATCAGATGGGCGGAATATATGAAGAAACTGCAGGACAAAGGATTTTCCTTTGCAAAGGCTGTAGTCTGTCAGGAACCTGCTCAGGAGGCAGACAGATATGAAATGCTGGCAAGGGGCATTTATAATCTGAAACTTGCGGTTTTTGAAACGGAGGAATCGGGCAATATCGTAACAAATGATCTGGATTTTGATAAGATCCACAGAGTTTATGTGTTGACGGGTGCAAACCGCGGTGGTAAAACAACGATCACACAGGCGATCGGACAACTGTTTGTACTGGCACAGGGCGGCATTTATGTACCGGGCAGCGGATTTACGTTTTCACCGGTGGACTGCATTTATACCCATTTTCCGGCAGATGAGGACAAGACGCTGGATCTGGGACGTCTGGGCGAAGAATGTAAACGTTTTAAGGAGATTTATGAAAATGCAGATAGCAGAAGCTTACTGCTGTTGAATGAATCCTTTTCAACGACCTCATTTGAGGAAGGGTACTATATTGCAAAGGATTGCGTCAGGGCAATTTTATGTAAGGGAATGCGGACTATTTATAATACGCATATGCATAAGCTGGCATTTGATCTTGCCCAGATCAATGAAGAACAGAAGCATGCGGAGGGAAGAGCGTTTTCTCTGATCGTGCATGCAAAAGATGCAAAGCGTTCCTATCAGATCGAAGTGGCACCACCGGAAGGAAAATCTTATGCGAGTCAGATCGCACAGAAGTACGGTGTGACCTATGAAATGTTGACAAAATAGTGTGAGCGTATAAATTTACAGAATAACAGGAGATGGATACAGATGAATCAGGCATTTAAAACATATGAAACAGTAAATGATAGTGTCAGGCTGCAATACGAAGAAAGTGTGCTTTATGTAACGGTGCTGGAAGGCGATATCGTGCATGTTTCACAGAAAGCAGGCATTCATAGCTATGCGATAGAAGATGCAGATCGGGTCAAGATCCTTCAGCCGGAAGTCAGTCAGGGCAGTGCGCCATGCAGAGTCAGGATAGCTGCGGGTAACATGGAGGTGCAGGTAAAAGATAACGAAAAGCTGGATATTTTTTACCGGGGAAAGCTGCTTGTTTCCGATTATGAAGAAGAGCGGAAAAAGCCGGAGAAAAATCCATACGAGGATCTGACGCTGGCACAACTGGAAGGACATGCGGTAGAAGAAGGGACAGACAGAAAAGATGCAGTGATGATCCTTAAAAAGCTTGGAAAAGAGGATGCTATTTATGGACTGGGCGATAAACCGGGCTGTCTGAACAAGCGGGGATATTCTTATATCAACTGGAATACGGATGATCCGGATCCGCATGTGGACAGCTTTAAATCGCTGTATAAATCCATTCCGTTTTTTATGGTGCTGGGAGACAACTTCTGTTATGGATTGCTTGCAGACAACACCTATAAAACAACTTTTGATTTTGGCTGCGAGAATGAGGCATATTATTTTGTGGAGCACCAGAAGGGCTGTCTGGACTATTATGTGATACCGGGAGAGGATCCGAAAGCAGTTGTACATAGTTACACGATGCTGACCGGAACAACACCACTGCAGCAGAGATGGATCTATGGGAACCACCAGAGCAGATGGAGTTATTTTACGCAGGAGGAAGTGGAAGCACTGGCAGAGGAGTTTGAGAAGCGTGACATCCCATGTGACGTGATCCATATGGATATTGACTATATGCAGGGCTATCGCGTTTTCACCTTTGACGATCAAAAGTATCCAAATGTGCAGAAGCTGTCACAAAAGCTGGCAGCAAAGGGGATCAAGCTGATCACGATCATTGATCCGGGTGTGAAAAAGGATCCGGGCTATTTTATGTATGACGAAGGTCTGGAGCTGGATGCATTTGCGAAGGATGAACAGGGCGAGGTTTATGTGAATACAGTCTGGCCGGGCGATGCGGTATTCCCGGATTTTACACAGGAAAAGGTCAGAGATTGGTGGGCAGACAAGACAAAGGTGCTGACAGATCACGGAATCCGGGGCATCTGGAATGATATGAATGAACCGGCGAGCTTCCACGGCCCGTTACCGGATTCTGTAAAGTTTGCAGAGGGTAACCATGATGAGATCCATAATATTTACGGACATCTGATGGCAAAAGCAACATATGAAGGACTGCTTGCGCAGGATGGCGGCAGAAGACCGTTCGTGCTGACAAGAGCTGCATATGCGGGCAGCCAGAAATATTGTGGTGGCTGGACAGGAGATAACCACAGCATCTGGCCGCATATTATGCTTTCACTGGAGCAGATCTGCAACCTGTCTTTGAGCGGAATGGCAATGTGTGGCAGTGATATCGGCGGGTTTGGTTCCGATACAACACCGGAACTTCTGATCCGCTTTTATGAAGCGGCAGTTTTTGCACCGTTTTTCCGAAACCACTCTGCCATGGGAACACACAGACAGGAGCCGTGGCAGTTTGGGGCGCAGACAGAGGAGATCATCCGTAAGGTGATCAAATTGCGTTACAGATTTCTGCCATACCTGTATGATCTGGCAAGAGAATGTGAAATGACGGGAGCACCGATCGTGCGTCCGCTCGTATATGGATATCCGCAGGACAAAACAGTGCGGAATATTGCAGATGAATATATGCTGGGAGATTTTGTACTGGTTGCGCCGGTCACAGAACCGGGAAAAACCGCAAGAGCCGTTTATCTGCCACAGGGCGACTGGTATGCCTATGATACGAATGAAAAGTATACGGGCGGCAGATACATTTTAGCAGATGCGCCGCTTGATCAGATCCCGATCTTTATCAAAGCCGGAGCGATCATTCCGGTAGCAGAGGGTAACTTCCATTCTACGGAAGATATTACAGAGGACAATATCCAGATGCTGACTTATCCGGGCGAGGGCAGATTTGTGCATTATGAGGATGATAACGAGACTCTTGCCTACAGAGAGGGCGTTTATAATGCGACAGAGTATATACTGCATGGAACAACTCTGACAAAGAAAATATTGCATGAGGGGTATAAGAGAAGTATTTAGGGTAGCAGATTTTCGCAGATTCATGTAAAATAAGAGTACAGGCAGAAAGGAAGGTCATATGACAGAATGGGAAAAAGCCCAGCAGGGTTATTTATATGATGCAAGTTATGATCAGGAGATCGTAGACGCCAGAACAAAATGTGCGGATCTGTGTTATGCGTTTAACGCGTGCAGACCGTCTGATATCGAGACACAGGAAAAGCTGATCCGGGAAATGCTTGGTGAGGTCAGAGGCAGTTTTGTGATCACTGCTCCGTTTTATTGTGATTATGGCAGCAATATTTCGATCGGAGATAATTTTTACACGAACCACAACTGCACGATCTTAGATGGTGCAAAGGTAACCTTTGGAGATTATGTATTTATTGCTCCAAACTGTGTATTTTCTACGGCGGGACATGCGATAGATGCCCAGATGCGTGCGGACGGACTGGAGATTGCATTGCCGATCACAGTCGGAAACCGTGTATGGATCGGAGCAAATGTTTCGGTACTGCCGGGTGTGACGATCGGAGATGATACCGTGATCGGTGCAGGCAGTGTGGTAAACAAAGATATTCCGGGCGGTGTTGTGGCAGCGGGCAATCCGTGCAGAGTGATCCGTAAGATCACAGAGGCTGACAAAGAGAAATATCCGATATGGAAAGCGTAAGAGAACAGAAGAGAGGAGCCGGTATGCGGAAAAACAAAAGAAAATGGATCTGTATTTTAGTGCTGTCACTACTGTTTTGCATCAGTGCGGCGGCAGTTATGGAGACACGGGTGCAGGCAGCACAGACGCAGGAAACAACGGGATTTGTAAAGAAGAAGGGCAAAACCTACTACTATAAAAACGGGAAAAAGCAAAAAGGACTGAAAACGATCGATGGCAGCAAATATTATTTCAGCAAAGTAACCGGCGTAATGCAGAAGAAGGTATTTAAGACCGTAAAAGGAAAGAAATACTACTTTGGCGCGAACGGAAAAGCAGTCAAAGGGCTGAAGACGATCAAGAAGAACCTGTATTATTTTAATACCTCGTGTGTGATGCAGAAAGGCTGGAAAACGGTCAATGGCGTGAAATATTATTTTGCGTCGAATGGCAAGGCATACAGGAACACAACGAAAAAGGTCGGTAAAATCTATGCCCGCTTTGATGAAAACGGAGCATATCAGATCACAGCTTCTTATTGTATGGTAAACGGCAGAAAGATGCAGGTGCAGTACCGCACGGATCCGCAGGTCAGCGATGAAATATTACTTGCAGCAATTTTGTATGCGGAAGCAGGCGGTGAGAGGCAGACAGCACTTTCTGCAACGCTGGATCAGGAAACGATCCGTGTTTACAAGGGACAGTTAGCTGTGGGCTATACGATCTTGAATCGTATGGCGAGCAGAAGTTATCCATCGACCGTGAAGGAAGTTGTCTACGCACAATATCAGTTTGAGCCTGCAAGAACCGGCGTTTTGACAGCACTTCTGAAGGATCAGACAAGGATCAGTACAGAGTGTAAAAATACTGCAAAGCTGCTGCTGAAAGATTATAAGGCAGCACAGGACAGCGTGAAGGCATTCCCACGCAGCGAGTTTACATGGTATAACTTCTGGGCACTCAGTTATGCAAGAAATTATTCTGATTTCTTCTCAGTGTACAAAAAGAGTGAGTATCAGATCATAGGCAATCAGGTATTCTTTAATTATACCAAAACGATCCACAGCCAGAGCTGAGCGAATAGAGTAAATGGAAAAACGACATACTAAACAGTAGAGTTTGGATGGAGTCAGGAGGTCTGGAATGAAGATTTTATTTTATGATACCAAAAAGTATGACAGAGATTCTTTTGAAAAAGTGATACCGGATTTTCCGGAAGTGGAAGTAGATTATTTAGAAGCCGATCTGTCCGTGCAGACGGCAAGACTGGCAAAGGGATATGACGCGGTCTGTGCTTTTGTCAGCTCAGATGTCAGTGAGAAGGTATTGCAGATTTTGGGACAGCGGGGCGTAAAGCTTGTGCTGATGCGTTGTGCGGGCTTCAATAATGTAGACCTTGCGGCAGCGGATGCAAACGGCATCACCGTACTTCGTGTACCGGGCTATTCTCCGGAAGCGGTCGCAGAGCATGCCATGGCACTGGCACTTGCGGTCAATCGGCATATCCATAAGGGATATATCAAGGTGCGGGAGAACAATTTTAGTCTGGTGGGATTAACCGGTGTTAACTTCTATGGAAAAACAGCAGGTATTGTCGGAACCGGCAAGATCGGTGCTGCCATGTGCAGGATCTGCCATGGATTTGGCATGAAAGTGATCGCCTATGATATTTACCGGAACCCGGATCTGGATTTCGTGGAATATGTGGATTTTGACACCTTACTTGCAAACAGTGATCTGATCTCCCTGCATTGCCCGCTGACAGAGGAAAATTATCATCTGATCAATCAGGATACGATCCGGAAAATGAAGGACGAAGTGATCCTGGTGAATACATCACGCGGTGCCCTGATCAAGACAGATGATCTGATCGCAGGCATCCGAAGCCGGAAATTCTTTGGTGTGGGACTGGATGTGTACGAGGAAGAAACGAACAATGTGTTTGAAAACAGGGAGGATGATTTTCTGGAACATTCCACAACGGCAAGATTGTTGTCCTTCCCTAACGTGATCGTGACTTCCCACCAGGGCTTCTTAACAGAGGAGGCACTTGCGGCGATCAGCCAGACAACATTGCAGAACGCAATGGATTTCCAAAACGGAACGATCAACCCGGTAAATCAGGTGAAATAATATGAAGAAAAAAGTGCTTGGGGCATGTGCGGCGGCAGTGGGTTTGCTTTTGCTCATTGCTGCTGCAGCTGCCGTATGGATCTGGCAAAAACCGGAAACAAGATTTCTGGTCACAATGCAGCAGGCTCTCAAAGAAAAAGGGCTGCTGGGAGAGTTCAGGGACAGACGGGAGCAGGGACAGCTCGCGCAGCTGGATGGAAGATACCGGATCTCTCTGCCCCTGCTTGGTAAGAAAAATATGGAATTTACCGCGCAGTTTTCCGATGGAACGGTATTGCTCCAGCCGACCGCAAGCAGTGATATTATTTATAAATATGTGTATCAGGATGCGGATAATCAACAGGCACTGCAAAAGCTTCTGGGAGAGGAAGCGGAGACGCAGATCGATTTCTGGCTGTCAGTGATCGAAGGAACAGAGAATGGTAACGGCGCCGGGAAAGGAACGGGCGAACTTGGAAAAGAGCGGCAGAAGGAGCTGGTTTCCTACAGTAAAGAAGTGATGCATAAGCTTTCACTGACAGAAGGTAAGCAAAAACACGCATACATAAATGGAAAGTATGAAACTTGCAGTTGTACGGAGATCGTGCTTTCCATGACGGATTTCTTGGATATTTACGAAGGCTATGCCCGCATTTGTGAACAGGATGGCGTATTGCTTCCGGCACTTTCAGAAAATGAATGGTTAAGGGAGCAGGAGCAGATCACGTTTCGGTTTTACCGGAAGGGACTGCAGCTTGCAGCGATCGGCGTTGAAGTAGATGGTGAGCCACTGCTGACACTGGCGGAGGATCAGGCAGGCATACCGCGGCTTGATCTGGAACAGATCAGGATCGGATCGGACGGCAGTCTGAGTCTGGAGCTTTCTTATCTGGAGCAGGCAGAGATACAGCCGCTGCAGGGAGAGGTACTTGATATTGGTAAGCTGACGTTTACACAGCTTCCGAAGTTATTTGGTATATTTTAAATGTGTTTGGAAAGGAAAAGCCCGAAGCAGTTGCTTCGGGCTCATTTATTTCATGTCGCTTATTTTTCTTCCTCTTCATCGAAGAATTCTTCGATCGTCTCGGTTGTAGATTCTACATTGTCGATCGGTTCTTCGTCTTCTTCATCGAAAGGCTCATCATCAGCCTGCTCAGTCTCGGCAGGTTCTTCTTTTTCCTTTGCTTTCGGTTCCGGAGCCGGAGCGTCTTCTTTACTTTCAGCAGCCGTTACTTCCTTTGCCTTTGCTTCTTCAGCAGCAGGCTTATCCTCTGTAGGCGCAATAGAATCTGCAGCGGACTCTTCTGTCTTGGCAGGTTCTGCCGAAACGTCTTCTTTGGCTTCTTCAGCAGCCGGTTCTTCCTCAGATTTTACCGTAGAGAAACGGAGCGGTACATAGCTGCGTTCCTTTCCGCCGGAAAGGTCTTTTTCCTCTTCTTCATAATCAAAATCATTGTCAAAATCATCATCGTCAAATCTGTCTTCATCAGATTTTTTGAAATAGTAATAAGCACCTGCCGCAGCAGCGACAGCAGCGCTGAACATCAGAAATTTACCAAATTTTTTTGCCATATTGTAAACCCCTTTCTATGGAATCCGTTTTCTCTATTTTAAAATAATTTTGCCCAGAACACAAGGAGTTTGTGCACAGTTTATAAGAAGTTTATGGAATTGCATGAGAGCCTGTTCTGTGATAGGATAAAGTGACTGTCAGAGTCAATGATACGGAAAAAGAGGGACTATAATGAACAATCGTTTTTTTGAACTTCCAAAGGAAAAACAGGATCGTTTTATCAATGCAGCACTGCAGATCTTTGCGAAAAATGGATATAAAAAGGCAAGTACCGATGAGATCGTGAAAGCCGCCGGTATTTCCAAGGGATTGTTATTCCATTATTTCGGAAGTAAGCAGGGGCTCTATGAATTTGTCTATATGTACAGTGTAAAATATATCAGTATGGAATATTCCCGCACCGTACCTCTGTTTTCCATTGATTTTTTCTCGCTGCAGCGCAAGGTCGAAGAAGCGAAGCGTGATATCATCCGTAATTATCCGTATATGAATCTGTTTGTGACGCTGGCATTTCGGGAAGAAACAGAAATCCTGACGCTGATCGCAGACAGTATGGATCAATATTCCACGATGCTTTCCGGTATTTACCAGAAGGCGGATCTGAGCTGTTTTAAGACGGGAATTGATGCATCTGCCGTCTTGAAAATGTGTCTGTTTGTGGCGGATGGGGTTTTAAATGAACAATTCCGCAACGACAGTATCGATGCGGAATCGTATTTTACGGAAGTGGAAAGTTACCTGCAGCTATTAGAAGAAAATATGTGCTGGTAGTTTCGGCTTATTTGGCCTGCTGGTAAACAGGATCTGCCGGGTAACCGCCGCGCAGCTTCTGCATACCGCGCTGTACAGCATCTCTGGAATTTTTCCAGTCAGCATCTTTGTTCCGGTAGTCATATTTTTCAACGAGCCATGCGACATCCTCGCCGACGCGCTTCAGATTGTCCAGCATCTGATTCAGGATCAGTGGATAGAATTCAGCCTTCTGCTTGTCATTCAGTTCTGTTTCCGCGCGTTTGCAGATATCTCCAAAGTGATGCAGGCAGAAGCCTTTGCTGCCTTCGATCATCTTTTTCATTTCATCGTCCTTCTTATACATAAAGAAGAAGGTGTCCAGATAGCGTTCATAAGTTTTCTCAAAGTTTGTACAGATATAGCAGGATTTTTCTTTTTCCTGTACCCAGTTATAAATGGCGTTGTCTGTGGTATCAGCCTTTTTCAGACGGTTCATAAAGGACGCCTTGCCCGGTGCAAACATTTTGATCTGTCCTTCCAGTTCTTTCTGCATCTGGATATAGTGTGTTTTCAGGATCCAGGCATTCCCGAGAGAGTTACCGTAGTCAAACATTTTTTTGAAATGGGCACGGCAAAAGCCTGCCTTGTCTGTCATTTCACGCATGTCACTTTCCATATAGGAGGAGCTGGAGCCGAGCACCAGATCTAAAAGATCCTGTTCTACTTCGCGTTCCACAAAGCAGAGCGGGCATTCATCGTTTGCATGAAATGCATCTGTTAATGGTATGGTATAGAGTGTTTCTTTCATTTGCCTCTTCTTTCTTCCGGCGCAGATCCGGTCAGTGGCACAGATCCGGCGGGAACTAGATATTCACTATTATGTCTTCTTTTTTAGTTTACCTGTGAGAGAAGAAAAAGACAAGCAAAAAAAGAGTGCAAAATCGCAGTGCCTATGTTAGAATGGTTAGCGGTAACAAAAATTTATCTTATGAAGGAGGATGTGTATTATGAATACGGAAGAAAAAACCTGCATTCGTGATGCGAGGGAGCTCGGTGTTCCCAAAATGCTGCTACTTGGTCTGCAGCACATGTTTGCCATGTTTGGCGCAACTATTTTAGTTCCGATCTTAGTGAACACTTATTTTGAAGGAGAAGGGTTATCCGTTCAGGTGACGTTGTTTTTCGCCGGCATTGGTACACTGTTCTTCCATCTTTGTTCAAAATTTAAAGTACCGGCATTCCTTGGTTCGTCATTTGCATTCCTTGGTGGTTTTGCTACAGTAGCGAATCTGGATACCGGTATTTTTGCGAATATGACAATGGGTGAAAAACTCCCATATGCCTGCGGCGGTATCGTAGTGGCAGGTCTGTTATATCTGATCCTGGCACTGATCATCAAGCTTGTCGGCGTGAAGAAGGTTATGCGTTTCCTGCCACCTGCAGTAACAGGTCCGATCATTATCTGTATCGGTCTGAGCCTTGCACCGTCAGCAGTATCCAACGCTTCCACAAACTGGTTTCTGGCACTGATCGCACTTGGCGTTATCGTTGTATTCAATATCTGGGGTAAGGGCATGTTCAAGATCATCCCGATTCTGATGGGTGTTGTGATCTCTTATATCGTAGCACTGATCATGCACTTTGCAGGTATGACAAACGCAGACGGTTCCGCTATCCTGAATTTCTCTCAGGCAGCAACAGATGCAGTAGTTGGTCTGCCGCCTTTCCAGCTTTGCAAGTTCGATCTGACAGCCATTCTTGTTATGGCACCGATCGCGATTGCAACTATGATGGAGCATATCGGTGATATGTCTGCCATTTCCGCAACAGTTGGTTCTAACTTTATTGAAGATCCGGGACTCCACCGTACACTGATCGGTGACGGTCTTGCAACAAGCTTATCTGCTCTGTTTGGTGGCCCTGCTAATACAACATACGGTGAAAACACAGGTGTACTGGAGCTGAGTAAAGTATACGATCCGCGTGTTATCCGTCTGGCTGCTGTCTTTGCAGTTATCCTGAGTTTCTTCCCGAAGGTTGCTGATCTGATCAGTACATTACCTTCCGCTATCATCGGTGGTGTCAGCTTCATGCTGTATGGTATGATTTCTGCAATCGGTGTAAGAAACGTAGTAGAAAACCATGTAGATCTGACAAAATCAAGAAACCTGATCATTGCAGCAGTTATCCTTGTCTGCGGTCTTGGTTTCTCAGATGGTCTGACATTTACGATCGGTGGTACATCCATCACATTAACAGCACTTGCAATCGCAGCTATCGCAGGCGTTTTATTAAATGCGATCCTGCCGGGCAAGGATTATGAATTCGGTAAAGATCCACAGGCTGACAAGAACCGTGGTCTGGACATGAACTTCATGGACAACAAATAAGTTGCTGCATAGTAACAAAATATAGGAAAATAAGAATCGGGCATGTGGAAGCTTCCACATGCCCGGTTTTTGTCTCTGATAAGGGATTAGGTTCTCTGGGCGGATGCTTTTGCCAGCTTCCGCTGAAAATAGATGAAAAAGAGTACATTCAGAACAATGCCTACTGCCGTGGAAACAGGGGCGGCAAGTCCGATCTTTGTCAGGCTGGCATCCGGCTGGATACTCATAAAGTAAGCCAGAGGCAATCTGACAAGCAGTGTCTGCGTGAGTCCCTGGATCATGACCCAGAGTGTCTGGTTATTGCCGTTGAAATAACCGACCATACTGAATAAAACAGCAGTCAGGATCGTTTCGGGGGCGAAGCCTTTCAGATAAGCAAAGCCGTTTTGGACAACCTCTGCATCGGTGGAGAAAATACCGGTCAGCAGGTCGCCCTTCAGCAGAACAAGTACAAATACACAGCAGCCGAAGACAAGCCCGATCCCAATGCCGGTCAGCATGGACTGGCGGGCACGTTTGGGATTGCCTGCCCCTACATTCTGGGCAACAAAGGAAGCCATGGACTGCATGAGGGCACTTGGGATCAGCATGGCAAAGCTGACGATCTTACAGGCAACACCGTAACCGGAGGAAGCGGTCAGTCCCAGACGGTTGACGAAGGCACAGAGTGCCAGAAAGGAAATCTGGGTCAGACATTCCTGCAGTGCCAGTGGAAGCCCGATGCTTAAAAACTTGCGGCATTGTGCGTTTAATCGGAAGTCTGCCTTTGTGATCGTGAAGGGCAGCTCTTTTTTTGCCAGTATACAAAGTGCAAATACAACGCTGACAGCCTGCGCCAAAACCGTGGCGAGGGCAGCACCCGATGCATCCATGTGCAGACCTGCAACAAAGACAAGATCGCCGATGATATTAACGATACAGGCAACCAGTACAAAGAGCAGCGGAGAGCGGCTGTCACCAAGCCCTCGGAAGATGGCGGCAAGTAAGTTATAGGCAACAATAAAGAGAATACCGCAGCCGCAGATGCGGACATAGCTTGTTGTGGCTGCCAGTGCTTCTGACGGTGCCTGCATCAGAACAGAGATCGGGCGGGCAAAGCATACCAGTAATACGAGCAGGATAAGGGCAAGTATCGTAAAGACGATGGCACCACCGCCGAGTACAGCTCCGATCTGTTCCTGCTTTTTCTCACCAAGGTAACGCGCGATCAGTACGGTGATACCCATGGCAAGCTGTATGACCACAAAGGTCACAAGATTCAGTACCTGACTGCCTGTGGAAACGCCGGAAAGTCCTGCGGTCGTACCGAAACGTCCGACAACCAGAAGGTCGACAGCACCGTAGGCTGCCTGCAGGACAAGGGCACCTAAGATCGGAAGCATAAACAGTGCCAGTTTTTTGAGAATACTTCCCTGTGTAAAATCAGTTTTATCATTCATGTAAGAGAAATCCTCCTTTCAGACATTATGTCATACATTTTTGAGATCGTGCGGATCGTGCAGTCCGCATCCGCTTCCGGGATATCACAAAGCAGTGGTGCGAGCTGACTGAAAAATTCTTCGTTATATTTCCGGGAAAGTGCTTTCCCGGCTTCCGTCATGGAAAGATAGGTTACACGTTTATCCTGTGCAGAAGAAACCTTCTGCAGATAACCTTTTGCTTCCATTTCCTTAACAGTCCGTGTTACGCCGGGGCGTGGAATGCCCAGCCTGTCGCTGATATCGGATACCTTTACGCGCATGCCCTTCTGCTCCATTGTTTCGATCAGATCAAAGAAATGAATGTAGGAGGGGGTAACGCCATCGGGAAGTGTGGGAAGCATGGTGCGGATCCGCTGCGCCTGATAGCAGGCATCCAGCACGGCTTTTATCGTTTCCATTTTCATATGCAAAGCTCCTTTCTTACAAATATATAATTACCATAGATAATTACCAAAAGTAATTATATGGGGATTGTACAATAAAGTCAACAGTTTTTTAAGCAGCAGATAGGCAACCGGCATAGCAGGCTGGCAACCTAGCAGGTTATCTGGATGGAACTGCAGGTCGGTTACCTGAACGGAAACAGGTAGATTTTTCCGCAGGATTTTGTTATGATGTTACGAGGTAGGTGATATATACAAATGAGAGCTGAAACAAAAGGTGTAGTAAAAAACAGTGTCAGCCGACTGATCTTTGCGGCTCTGTCAGTGCTGGTGCAGGTTGTATGGATCCTGCATCTTCTGATCCGGTTAAATAAATATTCCACATGGATCTCACTGGCGACGAGTGTGCTGTCTTTTATACTGGTGCTGCATATTTACGGAAGGGAAATGAATGCGGGCATGAAAATGCCGTGGATCATGCTGATCCTGCTATTCCCCGTCATGGGTGTCTGCCTGTATCTGTTCTGTGGTCATTCCAGTGCCACGAAGGGAATGCGGAAGCGTTTTCAGACGACCTGGGAAAAACTCCGCGTCTATCTGCGGAAGGATGATCCTGTTATGGAAAAGCTGAAAGCGCAGGATGTGACTGCTTATCATCAGAGCTATTATATCGGGAAAAAGGTAGGCTATCCGCTGTATGAGAATACAGACGTCGTTTTTTATAAAGAAGCAGCCGACGGATTTCATGCACAGATTGAAGAAATGAAGAAAGCGCAGAAGTTCATCTTTATGGAATACCATGCCATAGAGGATCGGGAAGCATTTGCGGAAATGAAAGCGGTGTTGTTTGCAAAGGCAAAGGAAGGCGTGGAGATCCGCATTGTGTATGATGATGTGGGCAGTGTCGGTTTTATCAGCCCGGAATTTGTCAAGCAGATGAAGGCACATGGCATTGACTGCAGGATCTTCAATCCGATGATGCCCGTTCTGAATATTTTTATGAATAACAGGGATCACCGTAAGATCACGGTCATTGATGGCAGGGTTGGTTTTACGGGCGGTTATAATCTGGCGAACGAGTATTTCAACATCACACATCCGTACGGTGTATGGAAGGATTCCGGCGTCCGGCTGGAGGGAGAAGCGGTCAGAAGCCTGACGCTGATCTTTATGGAAATGTGGAATGCCATCCAGGATACGGATACAGAGTATGAGAAATATCTGCCGGATCACGATTTTGAGGCAAAGGGCGGCGGTTATGTACAGCCGTATGCAGATAGTCCGCTGGATAAGGAACGTGTGGGCGAGAATGTTTACATGAACGTCATCAAGGGCGCAACGGAGTATGTGTACTTCATCACGCCGTATCTGATCATCAGCGATGAGATGAAGCGCGAGCTCGGGCTGGCAGCAAAACGCGGTATCGATGTGCGGATCGTTACACCGGGTATTCCGGACAAGAAACTGGTATACAAGCTGACGCGTTCTTATTATGCGGGGCTGATCCGCGATGGTGTGCGTATTTATGAATATACGCCGGGCTTCTGTCATGCGAAGCAGTGTATCTGCGATGGAAAGATCGCAACAGTGGGAACGATCAATTTAGATTACAGAAGTTTGTATTTCCACTTTGAAAACGGTGTGTATTTATATGATGTACCGGCGATCAAAGACATCCGTCAGGATTTTGAAGAGGTATTTGCGGTTTCAACCGAAGTAGGAAACAATTATCACAGTACGAGATCTCCGCTCAAGAGACTGGGACAGTACTTCCTGCGTCTGTTTGCACCGCTTCTGTAAGAAGGAGGAAATTATGGAATTTTGGGATATTTATGATGCAAATAAAGAAAGAACCGGCCGTACGATGAAGCGTAACGACTGGATCCTGCAGGATGGGGAATATCATCTGACCGTGCTTGGTGTGGTAAAAAGAACAGAAGGGAAATTCCTTATTACGAAACGTGTCATGACAAAGGCATGGGCTCCGGGCTGCTGGGAGGTATCCGGCGGTGCTGCGCAGGCTGGAGAGGATTCTAAGGATGCGGTACGTCGAGAAGTGCTCGAAGAAACGGGGCTTGATGTGGCAAATGCCGACGGCGGTTATGTGTTCACTTATAAAAGAGAAAATCCGGGAGAAGGGGACAACTATTTTGTAGATGTTTACTGCTTCACACTGGATTTTGCGGAAACGGATCTGAAGCTGCAGGAAGCAGAAACAGACGGTTATATGCTGGCAACCGCACAGGAAATCGCCGCACTTGGAAAAGAGGGCAAGTTCCTGCATTATGACAGCATCAAAAGAGTGTTTGACTAGCGTCTGACATCACCGATGTCCGTTACGATATGATATCCTGCAGCTTTGACACGCTGCTCTAAACAAGATCTGCACTGCGCGCTTTCTTCGCCGGTGCAGATTTTATTTTCATACAGTTCATACTTTTTTCTGACACGGACAGGGGACAGATTGGGCATTACTACGTTAGCCCCGGCTTTCAGTCCGAGTTCTCTGCCGTTTGGTGCGATCGTACCGAGCGCGGTCGTGGCGGGCAGAAGTACATAAGGGAACAGAAGCCGTAAAATGGCAAGCAGCCGTAAAGTAAGCGCAAGCGAACCGTTTGGCTGACCGGCAAAAGTTGTCTGGGCGTGGGAAATATAGGGCCCGATACCGATCATATCGGGAGAAAGTGCCTGCAAAAAGCGGATGTCGCAGACAAGCTGGTCGGTTGTCTGATAAGGGGAACCCACCATAAAGCCTGCACCAACCTGATAGCCGATCTCTTTCAGGTCATACAGACAGCGTTTGCGGTTGGCAAGGGACATGGAAGCGGGATGCAGCTTTTCATAATGCGCCGGATCTGCCGTTTCATGGCGCAGCAGATAGCGTCTGGCACCTGCATCAAAATAAGCCTGATAGTCTGCCTTTGTCTTTTCACCGATGGAAAGCGTGATGGCACAGTCGGGAAATGCCGTATGGATCGCCGCCACAAGAGAGCAGATCCGTTCTGTTGTAAAATAAGGATCTTCCCCGCCCTGCAGGACAAACGTACGAAAGCCGAGTGCATAGCCTTCCCGGCAGCAGGAGAGGATTTCTTCTTCTGTCAGCCGGTAGCGGTTAGCATGGCTGTTTCCTGCCCGGATACCGCAATAGTAGCAGTCGTTTTTACAATAATTGGTAAACTCGATCAGACCGCGCACAAAAACAGCATCTCCATACACCTGTCTGCGTACAAGATCTGCCTCTGCAAAAAGGCGGTCATCATAGTCTGCTGTATCAAGCAGCGCGGCTAACTCTTCGTCAGTCAGCGGCTGCTTACCGATCAACTTTTCAAATCCTGTCTCTGCAGGTCTGTTTTCTGCCATAGTGCCTCCGATGATATATCCATGAAATAGTAAACAAAACAGTATATAATAGATAGATTTCATGCATTATCTTATAAAGCGTGTGTGAAAATGTCAATATACCTATAGAAAAGCGCGCGTTGAAAATGATTTGGAAATGAGAGAGAAAGTGTGACAAACTGCCTCTAAAAATGGTACACTGGATAAAGAAACAGAAAGTAGAGCAGAACTTTCAGACATGAGGACAGAACATGGGATTACAATTTGTATTTGGCGGCTCCGGCAGTGGAAAGAGCACGCTGGTCTTTCAAAAAGTCATAGAACAGTCACAGCAGGATATGGCAAAGCATTTCTTCCTGATGGTACCGGATCAGTTTACGATGTACACACAGAAGGAAATCTGTGAGATGCATCCGCGTGGCGGGATTATGAATATCGATGTACTGAGTTTTTCCAGACTCATTCACCGGATCGCGGACGAAGTGGGACAGAAAGAACGTGTGATGCTGGATGACACGGGGAAAAACCTTGTGCTCCGTAAGGTGGCGGCAGATGTGGAAGAGGAGCTTGTGCTGTTTCAGAAGAAGCTGAAACGACCGGGCTATATTCACGAGGTCAAATCCATGCTGTCGGAATTTTATCAGTATGATATCTCGCCTCAGGAACTGGAGCAGATGGCGGATGCAGCAAAGGGCAGGGGACTTCTGCCCTATAAGCTGCGCGATCTGAAGCTTTTATATGAAGGCTTTCAAAAGTATATTCAGGAGAAATATATTGTAACGGAAGAAGCACTCGATGAACTGTGCCATATGATACCGCAGTCTCAGATTCTGCGCAATGCAGTGCTTGTATTTGACGGATTTACCGGATTTACGCCGATCCAGAACCGGGTCATTTTAGAGCTCATGCATGTGGCGCAGGAAGTGATCATTACGCTGGATGCGGACAGCGAGGCGGATCTGCACCGGACAAAGCAGCATCTGTTCGGGCTTTCTGCCGGGACATATCATAAGCTGGCAGGGCTTGCACGGAAGGAAGCTATTACGGTAAGGCAGAATATTTATCTGACAAAGAAGCCGGTCAGCAGATACCTGCATAACCCGGAACTGGCATTTTTAGAGGCACATCTGTTCCGCTATGACAAGGCGTTTTATCCGAAGGAAACACAGATGATCCGGATCGGGGAGGCGGAAACGCTTGTCAGTGAAGTGCAGCGGATGTGTATCCATATCAAACGGCTGGTCAGAAAACAGGGGTACTGCTATCGGGATATTGCAGTTGTGACCGGTGATCTGAACGGATATGCAAGCATTGTGGAGAAGGAATTTCTACGTTATAAAATCCCGCTGTTCTTAGACCAGAACCGAAGTGTGTTGCATCAGCCTGCGGTAGAATACGTCAAAGGTGCCTTGCAGCTTGTGCGGGATAACTTTTCCTATGAAAGTGTGTTCCGTTTCCTGCGGACAGGTATGACGTCACTGACGATGGATGAGATCGACAGACTGGATCTGTATGTAATGAAAATGGGAATTCGCGGCAGAAAGCAGTATGGACAGCTTTTTACGCGTGGGGAGGAAGCAGGAGAAATGAACGCTCTGCGGGAGAAGCTGATGGAGGAGATCGCGCCGCTCCTTGTCCGCTGTAAAACGGCAAAGGAATATACCATGCAGGTGTACAGTCTGTGTGAGAAAAACAGCCTGCAGAAAAAGTGCCGGGAGCTGGCAGCGCAGTTTACAGAGGCGGGCGACCTTGTCAAGGCAAAGGAATTTGAAAAGATCTATCCTGCACTGATGGATCTGCTTGACCAGATTTACGGACTGATCGGCGAGGATCCGCTTTCGCTGGAAGAATTTATCCAGATCTTTGAGGCGGGTGTTTCGGAGATCCAGATTGGAACGATCCCACAGAATGTCGATCAGGTTGTGGTAGGCGATATGGAACGAACCCGTTTAAAGAAGATCAAGGCGTTGTTTTTCCTGGGTGTCAATGATGGCGTGATCCCTGCCCGAGGCGGCAGTGGTGGTCTGTTATCGGATATGGAGCGGGAATATCTGATCGAAAGCGGCAGAGAGCTGGCACCGTCTCCGCGGCAGAAGCTGTTTGAGCAGCAGCTTTACCTGTATCAGAATATGACAAAGCCGACGGAATACCTGTTTTTGTCTTATGCCAAGGTAGACAGTGCAGGAAAGACGAGACTGCCTTCCTATCTGATCCGTGTCATGACAGGGCTGTTCCCAAAGCTCCGTGTGCAGACAGAAGCAGAAGAAAACGAAGGATTTCTTGCAGAAGTGGAAAGCGCAGAGGACGGACTGGACGATTTTGCAGGACTACTGCGCAAATACAGGGAAGGCAGTCTGGAAAAGCAGGCACTTCCTAAGCTGCGTGTCCTGCAGAAGGTGTATGATACACCGGATGCAGAAAAGATCCGGGAAGCAGCCTTTTACCGGTATGAGCCGGGGAAATTGTCCAGACAGGCGGCAGACAGTCTGTATGCGGAGCGGAACCAGGGCAGTGTCAGCAGACTGGAGCTTTTTGCATCCTGTGCCTATGCACATTTCCTGCGTTATGGACTGGAGCTGATGCCAAGAGCCGAATATACCTTTGAGGCGGTGGATTTCGGTAGTGTGTATCATGGCGTGCTGGAACTGTTTGAGCGGGGGCTGAAGGAAGATGGGATCTCCCTCCGCACGCTGACTGAAGAAGAAATGGAACAGCGGCTCTGGGAGGCATTTTCCGTGCTGACAAAGGAATATGGTGAAACGATCCTGTACAGCAGTGCCAGAAACGAAAGAAGGATCCGGCAGATGCACCGGCTTTTGCTGCGCAGTGTCAGGACGATGCAGTACCAGATGCAGAAGGGCAGCTTTGAGCCGACCTACTTTGAACAGAAATTTCGTATGAAGGGAGCTCTCCCGCTGGTCGGTAAGATCGACAGGATCGATATCCGCAGGGAAAATGATACGATCTACCTGAAAGTCATGGATTATAAATCAGGCAGGAAGCAGTTTTCACTGGATGATGTGTATTACGGACTGTCCATGCAGCTTCCGGTTTATATGAATGCGGCGGTTTCATTTTTGCAGGAACGTTACCCACAGACAACTATTATACCTGCGGCAATGCTGTATTACAGACTGCAGAAGCCGATGATCGAACTAGAAGGCGCAAAGGCAGAGGAGGAGATCGAGGCAGAGATTCGCAAACAGATGAAGCCGGACGGACTGCTTCTTGCAGAAGACTGTGTGCTTACCATGCTGGATGAGGGCTTTACGACGGAGTCGGATGTCATGCGTGTTGGCAGGAAAAAGGATGGCAGCTTTAAGGCGGCTTCGCAGGTGATCTCCCAGGAAGATCTGGAGCTGTTGCTTTCTTACACGCAGAAAAAGGCGGAGCAGATGATGCAGCAGATGACAGAAGGAGAGATCGCGGTAACTCCGCTGAAAAACGGAAATCATACAAGCTGTGAGTATTGTGAATACCGGGAAGTCTGCCGGATGGATGAGAGAATAGACGGCTACAGTCTGCAGGAGCTTACACCACTTACGGATGAGGAAAGAAAGGAGGCGATGGAACGTGCAGTTTACGGAGGACCAGAAGAAGGTCATCGAGACGAGAAATAAAAATATACTGGTATCGGCTGCGGCGGGAAGCGGTAAGACAGCGGTTCTGGTACAGCGTATCCTGTCGCGGATCACGGGGCCGGATCCCATTGATATCGACAGGCTGCTTATTGTGACTTTTACAAGTGCGGCGGCAGCGGAAATGCGGGAAAGGATACACGCAGCCCTGTTGCAGGCGCAGACAGAGCATCCGGAGGATGAAAACCTGCAAAAACAGGCGTCCCTGATCCACAATGCACAGATCACGACGATCGACAGCTACTGTATGTTCCTGCTGCGCAACCACTTTCATGAGATCGATCTGGATCCGTCATTCCGTATCGGAGATCCGGGAGAGATCCGGCTGCTGGAAAAGGACGTTATGCAGGCAGTGCTGGAAGAAGCATATGCCAAAGCGGAGCCTTCCTTTTTAGAGCTTGCGGATACCCTCAGCCCGGATGCAAAGGATGGCAGGCTGGAAGCACTGGTGGATGAACTGTATCGTTATGCGGACAGCCATCCGTGGCCGGAGGAGTGGCTTTTGCACTGCAGAAAAGAACTGGAACATATAACGGCGGATACGCTCTGGCAGACACAGTGGATGCAGTATCTGCTGCAACGGCTGGAAAAGACACTGCAGGCGGCTGTTTCTCTTGCGCAGGCAGCACAGAAGGTATGTGAAAAGCCGGCGGGACCTTATATGTATGCGGAATGTCTGGAGCAGGATGAAGCCTTTTTACAGGAATGCCTTGCACAGAGCCGGCAGATCTCCGGGATGGAAGATCTGTATGCACTGGGAGAGCGGATCAGCAAAGTGAAATGGAGTATGCTTTCCCGCAAAAAGGATGAAAGTGTCGGGGAAGCAGAAAGGCAGCAGGCAAAAGATCTGCGTGATTCCTACAAGACACTGCTTGCAAAGCTTTCCGTATACTTTGCGGATCCGGCGGATATTATGCTGGAGCGGGAGCAGCAGGCAGCAGCCCTTTCCGTGGCACTGCTTGATCTGACGCTTGTATACAGAGAAGCACTGGCGCAGGCAAAAAAGGAGAAAAATATACTGGACTTCTCCGACGCGGAGCACGCGGCTTTATCCGTTCTGATCAGAGACGGTGAGCTGACGGAAACTGCAAAGAGCTACCAGACTTTTTATGAAGAAGTCATGATCGATGAATATCAGGATTCCAATATGGTGCAGGAACTGCTGCTTTCGAGTGTTTCCCGGAAAGGGGAAAAGCCGGACCGTTTCATGGTGGGCGATATGAAGCAGAGTATTTACAAATTCCGTCTTGCCAGGCCGGAGATCTTCATGGAAAAGTACAGGAGTTATCAGAGCGGAGAGGAAGAAAGCTGTCTTATCACACTGAAGAAGAATTTCCGTTCCTGTGCAGAGATCTTAGAGAGTGTCAACGACGTATTTTCTGTGATCATGGAGCCTGAGATCGGCGGAATTGCGTATGATACGGATGCCCGGTTATACCCGGGACTTTCCATGCAGCCGGGCAGCACGGAGCTGTTATTGTATGAAAGTCAGGAAGAAGATACGCTCACAGGCAGGGAAGGCGAAGCCTATATGATCGCAGAACAGATCCGTGCGCTTGTAGGCAGGGAGCAGATCGAGGATGTCAAAACCGGACAGATGCATACGCTGTCTTATCGGGATATCGTGATTTTAGTGCGTGGCGGCGCAAGCGCAATCGAACAGTTGCAGGCAGTGCTGACAGAGGAAGGGATCCCTGTGCATGTCACCTCGAAAACAGGGTATTTTTCCGCGATGGAGGTCAGTCTGTTTATGGACTTTCTGCGGGTGTGCAACAATCCGTATGAGGATATTCCGTTCTGCAGCGTGGCAACTTCTCTTTTCATGGGCTTTACAGAAGATGAACTGGCAATGATCCGGGCAAAGACAACGCGTGGCAGGAGTCTGTATGAAAGCTTCCGGGAATATGTGACGCTCGTAGAAGATCCGGTGCTGGCGGAAAAGATACAGACAGCCCTGCAGATGCTAAGTGCGCTCAGGGAGCAGGCAGTGACAGATTCCATGCCGGAGTTTGCACAGGCGGTGATGCGCCGTTTCCATTATATTGAATACATGACAGCACTTCCGGGCGGAGAGCAAAGGCGTGCCAATCTGGAAATGCTGCTGGAAAAGACGGTGGAATTTGAAGCGACCAGTTATCATGGGCTGTTTCAGTTTATCCGGTATATGCAGCAGCTGCAGAAATATGATGTGGATTTTGGAGAATCGTCCCTTCTTTCCGAGCAGGCGGACGTTGTCAGGATCATGACGATCCATAAAAGTAAAGGTCTGGAATTTCCGGTCTGCTTTGTGGCGGGACTGGATCGCAAATTCAATCTGCGGGATACAACAAAGCAGGTGCTGATGGATGCGGACTGGGGCATTGCCATGAACTATATTGATAGTAAGCGGCAGGTAACTGGGAAGACACTGCACAAGCAGATGCTGGCGGAAAAGCTGAAACGGGACAGTCTGGGAGAAGAAATCCGTGTACTATATGTGGCAATGACCAGAGCAAAGCAGCGGCTGTATCTGACGGCGGCAACGAAAAAGGCGGAAGAACGCCTTTTGAGCTATGCCTATCTGCAGGGAGAAGCTACTGCTGTATCCGATTATGAAAGAAGCAATGCGGGCTGTTTTCTGGATTATATCCTGCTGGCACGAACAAAGCATGCAGAGCATATTGGACTTCGGATCATCCGGGAAGAAAATCTCCAGTATCAGAATCTGGCAGCACAGGCGACGCAGCTTGGCAGGAAGGAAGCATTAAAACTGCTGGAGCAGGAAGGCGAAGATGCGCTGTATGAGAGCCTGCAGGAGCGTTTTTCCTATGTATATCCACATGCGGATCTGGAGGGGCTTTATACAAAGACCAGTGTATCGGAGCTGAAGATCGCGGCAATGGATGAGGAAGTCCATCAGATGTTTGAAACAGAGGATGTGACAAAGCCGTATCTTCCGGCTTTTATGCGTGCGGAGGAAGAAAAGAGCGGCGGAGCTGCCCGGGGCAGCGCGTTCCACAGACTGTTGGAGCTTCTGGACATTGCCGCTTATCGGAAGTATGCCGGTGCGGCAGAAAGAAAAAAGGTACTGCAGCAGGATATTGCTTCTTTTGTGGCGCAGGGCAGAATGAGCGAAGAATATGGCAGCCTGATCGATATCCGGAAAATCGATGCTTTTCTGCAGTCCGATGTAGCGGGCAGAATGGCGGCTGCACAGGAAAAAGGACTGCTGTTTAAAGAGCAGCCATTTGTGCTCTCCGTAGCGGCAGATGAAGTACAGGAAGGCTTCCCTGCCACGGAAAAGGTGCTGGTGCAGGGAATCATCGACGTTTACTTTGAGGAAGCGGACGGTATTGTGATCCTGGATTATAAAACAGACAGGGTACAGAGTATGGAAGAACTCTGGGACAGATATGAAACACAGCTTGATTATTACGGACAGGCGGTAGCACGTCTGACCGGAAAGCCTGTGAAAGAAAAAATACTGTATTCATTTTCTAAACTGGAAGAAGCATCTCATGTATTATAAAGAAAACCCCTTTTGCCGGACGAAATAAGTCTGACGAAAGGGGTTATTTTTGTGCTGTGAAATATTCTTTTATTCGGAAAGTGCTGCCTGACATTTTTGCAGGGCAGCTTCCGCTTTTTCATGTACCGCAAGCTGCAGGATACAGGGAGCGGAAAGTGCGGCGGAAAGCCAGATCGATGCTTCCTGCGGATCGGAGACCGACAGATAATAGCAGCCGATCTCATAGCAGACTTCTGCACACCCGTCTCCTTCAAAGGTCACAGCCTTCATCGCGTATTTGAAAAATGACGGGATATCGTTTTTCTCCCGGTAAGCTCTTGTCAGAACGCAGCAGGCTTCCAGCCATTCATCCAGACTGCGCGTATTGTCCTGCAAGGTATCGGTAAAGACCGGAATGGCGTGCATGAGTTCGCTGTACTGTCCGGCGATCAGAAGCTCTTTGGCATAAAGCGTATGGAGCGAGGTGGGAATACGGATCCCATCTGTGTACATTTTTTCAAATGCCTGAATATCGCGTGAAGCATGGGATGAGGTCGGGAAATGACAGATCTCAATGTCGCTGTCATAAATGACGGGCTGGATCTGCACCGTTTCATGGATCGGATTGACCCAGGTAAAGGTACGCAGCCGCTTATACAGCTTGGGGCGGTATTCTTTGTCGTAATTGTAGATCGTATTATAGGAAAGCTGATTACAATAGTACATCTGCACGATGTCGATCTCCGGCAGAAGTCCTTTTTTCAGAAGCAGGAACTTGTCATGATTTTCCGCATCCAGTACCTCATCCGCATCTGCACAGTAGATATACTGGGCGGACGCCTTGGAAAAGGAATAGTTCCGGGCATCGGCAAAATTACCTGTCCACGTGAAATCGTAGATCTTTGTCGTGTAACGTTGCGCGATCTCCTTCGTGCGGTCTGTCGAACCGGTATCGACAATGATGATCTCGTCCATCAGATCTGCGATGGAGGAAAGACAGCGGTCAAGTACTTCTTCTTCGTTTTTGACGATCATGCAAAGACTGATTGTAATCATAGGCATTTTTCCTTTCTATGCCATCAGGAACGTGCCATATCACTTACCTTATCGATGGCTTTCTTTACAGGTGGCAGGTTAATGACGATCAGTGTGATGATCATTTCTGCCAGTACATAAGAATAATTATAAACGATAGGGTAGATCGCTGACAATGATTTTGGGAAAGATTCCGGCATATAATCCATCCAGTAAATATAACCGCCGATCGTATGGAACAGACCGCGGACAAGTGCACCGACGATATAACCAATCGTCAGGCCGTGCTTTTTGCCGTACCAGAGACCTGCAAGACCAAGTGCGGTGAAGGCAAAGAAGTAATCACAGCAGGTCTGGAAAGGAGACAGGAAGTAGCTGCCGCCTGACTGGATAAACTGCAGGATACTGTAAGCAAAGGCTGTGATCAGACCAACCTTGATGCCATACAGATAACCGATATAGCAGATGAAAAACATGCTGAATAAGGTAACGGAACCGCCCATCGGAAGCTCATATTTGATATAAGAGGTGATGAAAGCCAGTGCCAGTGCGATACCGGCAAATGCAAGCTGCTTTGCCTGGAACTTCTTGGCATTCTGCTTCTTATCCACGATAAAAGCGGTCAGGAACATGATGATGAGCATCAGGATAACAAGGGCGATATAGCCCGGTTTGGTAAGGGCGAAGTAACCGTCCTCACTGGTGATAAAAGTAGACATAAAAAATCCTCCTTTGTGTGCAGGAGGGGAGATTGAAACAGAAAAAGGACACAGCCATGGCTGTGTATTTTCGGCTTCCCTTCGCCGGCATTATCCGGATCAGGTATTGAGGGTTAGACCATTGGTCAATCTCAGCAGTAGCTCCCCTAGCGCGTATTTAATTTTTACACAACAACTATAACGGCATTTTCCGGTTGCGTCAAGAGGGAGTTTACGCGTATAATGTAGAGCGCATAGGAAAAACAAGCGGCTGCGAAGCAGACATTTGTTTTTCCTGCGCGACTAGCGAACGAATATCCTGCGGAAGCAGGATGAAGAGTGCGGCAGCACGGATTCGTGAGCAACAAAATCCAAAAACAAGCGTCTGCGAAGCAGACATTTGTTTTTCCTGCGCGACTAGCGAACGAATATCCTGCGAAAGCAGGATGAAGAGTGCGGCAGCACGGATTCGTGAGCAACAAAATCCAAAAACAAGCGGCTGCGAAGCAGACATTTGTTTTTCCTGCGCGACTAGCGAACGAATATCCTGCGAAAGCAGGATGAAGAGTGCGGCAGCACGGATTCGTGAGCAACAAAATCCGAAAAACAAGCGGCTGCGAAGCAGAAATGAGGAAAATGATGTATCAATATATTTTATTTGATCTGGATGGCACACTGACCGATTCTAAAGAAGGCATTACCAAGTCAGCCCAATACGCCCTCCGGTCTTTCGGAATAGAAGAAAAAAATCTGGACAAGCTGGAGCCGTTTATCGGACCGCCGCTTTCGGACAGCTTCCGGGAATTTTACGGTATGAATGAGGCAGACACCGAAAAGGCAGTACGCACCTTCCGGGAACGATTTGAAACAGTCGGGATCACAGAAAATAAGATCTATCCGGGCGTGAAGGAAATGCTGCAGGAGCTTAAGGATAATGGCTGTCTTCTGGCGATCGCATCCAGTAAGCCGGAGGTATCTGTTCACAGGGTGTTGCAGATGTTTGAGATCGAGCAGTATTTCGGTATCATTGTCGGAAGCCTGAAGGACGGAACAAGAACGACAAAGATCGAGGTCATGGAAGAAACCTTTGCCCAACTCAAAAAGAAGGTGGGAAGAGCCTACAGTGAAAAGAAGGTGCTGATGGTCGGTGACCGGAAGTTTGATATCGAAGGCGCCCGGCATTTCGGTGTAGACAGTGTCGGCGTTACCTATGGCTACGCAAATGACGGCGAGCTGACAAAGGCGGGAGCAACTTATCTGGCAGAGGATCCGCAGGCAGTTGCCAGCCTGATCACCGGGAAAAAGCCATATCAGAAGTATGCGGATAGGAGCTCTCTGAAAAAGACACTGGAGATCCTTGCACCGCTTGCCGCTTACTGGCTGATCCAGCTCGCTGTTTATAATATCCTATATTATGTACTGGCGAAGTCCGGGGAAGTATCGACGGTATGCAGCGCATGGCTGAATGTGGCAGCGGCTATCGCAACATGGCCGTATGTGGTCAGATGCTATCAGAAGAGCCGTACACCGGACTGCGCAGAGGTTGTGACAAGAAGGAAAAAGAAACGTATTACCCGGGAATGGGGACTGGTCGCAGGTTACGGGATCAGTCTGGCACTGTTTCTGAATCTGTTTATCTCCCTGCTGCAGCTGACACAAAATTCTGCTTCTTACCAGAAAGTTGCCGGTGCACAATATGGAATTCCACTTCCGCTGGGACTATTCGTATATGGACTTGTGATGCCCTGCACGGAGGAGCTTTTATTCCGTGGTGTGATCTACAACCGGATCAAAAAGTATTTCCCGCGCGTTCTTGCCATGCTGCTGAGTGGCCTTGTATTCGGCTGTTATCACGGAAATCCGGTACAGATCCTGTATGCCTCCCTGATGGGACTTGCCATGGCACTTGTGTATGAAAGCTATGGTAGGATCAGTGCACCGATCCTGTTCCATATCAGTGCCAATGCAGTGGTCTATACCTGCTCCAGGTTCGGCTTTTTTGCAGGGGGCACCAGGACCATGTTCTGCATGATCCTGATGCTGGGGCTTTCCCTTCTGCTGACCTACTGGTATGCAAAAGGCTTATTTTCAAAGTTTATAAGCAGATAAGGAATTGCGATAACGCATTTCTCCAAATACATTGACACAGACGGTCTGCATGTTAGAATGAAACTGCAAACAGGCAATGGGGTCTGAAAAACAGAGCCCGGCGCTATGTCATGTGTCAATGATCCATGTCTGCTGTGGCTCCGGTGATAGGAGAGAACGAGAGATGAACACAGCAGAAGTATTGGTAAAATGTCTGGAAAACGAAGGTGTTAAATATATCTTCGGAATTCCGGGAGAAGAAAATCTGGAAGTCATGAAAGCACTTCAGAATTCTACGATCAAATTTATAACAGTCAGACATGAGCAGGGTGCAGCCTTTATGGCAGATGTGTATGGCAGACTGACCGGAAAAGCGGGCGTCTGTTTATCAACACTCGGGCCGGGCGCAACCAATCTGGTTACAGGGGTAGCGGATGCTAACTCAGATGGAGCACCTCTTGTTGCCATTACAGGGCAGGTTGGTACAGAGCGGATGCATCTGACTTCCCATCAGTTTTTGGATCTGGTCAACATGTTTTCTCCGATCACGAAGAGAAGCAAGCAGATCGTCAGACCGGATACCGTCAATGAAATTATCAGGATTGCATTTAAATATGCGGAAAATGAGAAGCCGGGGGCAACTCATGTGGATCTGCCGTGCAATATCGCACGGATGGAAGTCCCGGACGGGCCTGCGACAAAACCGCTGAAGCATCATAAGCCGAATATGGAAATGGCATGTATAGAAAATCTGGAGGAGGCAGCAGGTGCGATCTTTCAGGCAAAGAAGCCTGTTATGCTGGTCGGACATTCTGCGGTCAGGAACAAGGCCTCCAGGGAGATCACTGCATTTGCGCGTAAGATGAAGATTCCGGTCATCAATACGATGATGGCAAAAGGCGTCATTCCGTTTGATGATCCGTACTCTATGTGGACGATCGGTATTCCGCAGAAGGATTATGTGGATGTCATACTGGAACAGGCGGATCTGGTGATCGCAGTCGGCTATGATATTGTGGAGTATGCACCCGCTAAATGGAACGCGGACGGAAAGCATGCGATCCTGCATATTGATGCAAGACCGTGTCATATCAATAAGCTGTATCAGCCGGATATTGAAGTCGTCGGCGATATTTCTTATTCCCTGAAACAGATTTCTCTTCGCTGCAAGCGGACAGAAGAGCCGGAATGGGCATTTGAGATCAAAAAGCTGATGGCAGAGGAATATGAAAGCTATCAGAATGACCAGTCATTTCCGATGAAGCCGCAGAAGATACTGTCTGATGTGCGCCGTGTGCTTGACAGGGATGATATTGTGATCTCGGATGTGGGTGCTCATAAAATGTGGATCGCGCGGGAGTATCGCTGCTATGAGCCGAATACCTGTATCATATCAAACGGCTTTGCCACGATGGGTATTTCCGTGCCCGGTGCACTTTCCGCCAAGCTTGTAAATCCGGATAAAAAGGTGCTTGCCATCACAGGAGACGGCGGCTTTATGATGAACTGTCAGGAATATGAGACAGCACTGCGCGTAGGTACACCGTTTGTAACGCTGATCTTCAATGACGAAAGCTATGGCCTGATCAAATGGAAGCAGGAAGACCGCTATGGCAGCAGTTGTTTCGTTGATTTTACCAATCCGGATTTTGTTAAGTTTGCAGAAAGCATGCATGCGATCGGCTACCGGATCGAAAAGGCGGAAGATCTTCTGCCGACACTGGAAAAGGCATTTGAGCAGACAGTACCTGTCATTATCGACTGCCCGGTTGATTACGGTGAAAACACAAAGCTGACGGAAAATCTTGCAGAAATCTATGCCAAGCTGCATGAGAAGTATTGCGGCAAGGATGAAAAATAAGCGTGAAAGCCTTCGGTTTGTAGGAAGTATTCTATGAGCCGAAGGCTTTTTCTTTTCTGGATTTCCATAGTTGACTGCAAAGGGTTCCTCTGCTATCATAACTATATTCGCCGTGCCTTTCCGGCAACGGCTATCTCAGAGCTTCGGCTCATCTTGAAAGGGCTTTTCGCCCGGATTTTCCATTATTATTCTATCAATCACATAAGGAGGACACTATATGTCACAAAAAGAAAAAGCAAATACTTGGGAAGCAGTGAAACTGTCGGAGGCAGCGGAGGCACTGAAAAAAGCAACGGGTGTAATTCCGTATACATTTTTAAACGATTACATGTTTCGGGTGATCTTACAGAAGCATAAGAATGTATTGCGTTCCGTTGTATGCGCTTGCCTGCAATTGAAAACAGAGGAAGTACAGGATATCGTTGTGCAAAATCCGATTGAGCTTGGGGAAGCGATTGATGACAAAACATTTATCCTGGATATCAATGTACTTCTCAATAACAATACGATCATCAATCTGGAAATGCAGGTGCTTGATCTGAAAGACTGGCCGGAGCGGTCGTTATCCTATCTTGCCAGAAGCTATGATAACGTAGCAAAAGGAGAGGAATACATGAATGTCAAGCCGGTATATCATATCGGCTTTTTAAACTATACACTTTTCCCCCAAATATCCGGAATTCTTTGCAAAATACCGGATGATGAATCTTAAAAATCACAATGTATATACTACAAAATTTAACCTGTATGTGGTAGACTTAACACAAATAAAACTGGCAACAGAAGAAGACAGGGAATCAGGACTTGTATATTGGACAAAAATCTTCAAGGCGAAGACTTGGGAGGAGCTGAGACAGATGGCAGAAAGAAATCAGGAATTACAGGAAGCCACTGAGGCATTATATGTTTACAATCAGGATGAAATAGTAAAAGAGCAATGTCGTGCAAGGCAGGACTACTACAATCACGAACGTGGGACCCAGAAGAGACTGGAGGAAGCAAGGCTTGCGCTTGAGGAAAGTAGGGCAGAACTTATGAAAAGTAATGCAATCATAGAGTCGCAGAAGGAAGTAGTAAAAAAGGTTGTAAGGTCATATGCAGAAAAAATGCATATAACTGAAAAAGAGGCATGTAAACAGCTTGGAATCAAAAACGAGCCTGATAACTTTAGTGCTATCAAAACTATACATGAAGAAAAATAGAAAAAAGCTCTTGACAAAACAATAAGGCAGATATAATATGCAGATAAGCAAAGGTGCTTTTCAGACAACGAGGTCTTGAAAAGTGCCTTTCTTTTTTTACCAACAACTTGTATACAACAGAAATACAAATTAAATACAACACAAAAGGAGGAACACATTATGAACATTTATCCAGCAAACTTTGACAAAAACGATTGGCAGTATTCCAGAAATTATCAGAGAAGTCTTGATCTTTTGAAAGGCTCTATCGACCTTCATGTACATGCAGGCCCACACCTGATCAGCAGCCCGCGAAGCGTGAATCCGGTACAGGCAGCGATCGAAGCCAGAGATGCCGGTATGAGAGGTATCGCTTATATGTGTGTATTCAACTGGTCCGTCGGTACCGCATGGATCGTCAATGAAACAGTCCCTGATTTCTGTACATACGGCGGTATCATTTTAAATACGGTACTTGGCGGTATGAATCCAAGAGCAGTCAAAACGGCTGTTTACTACGGCAGTGGAGCAAGATATGTATCCTTCGGTGCACATTCCACAAAATATCAGGCAGGTGTGGAAGGCAGATATGTAGACGGACAGTGGAAGAGACTTGTAGATCTGTATCCTGAATTTGTGGAGGAAGAATACAACAGATGTATCGAGATCCCGCTTGATAAGCCAACCAAAGAATTTGATGAGATCATGAAGATCGTTGCAGATAACCCGCAGATCTATTTAGTCAGCGGACATATTTCCAACGCAGAGGCATTAAAGCTCTGTGATTACGCACAGGAATACGGTATCAAAAAGGTTCTGTTATCCAACGCCGTAACAGAGCATCTGTCAGAAAAGGAAATCGATTATGCGATCAGCAAAGGTGCCAAACTTGAGAAGTGTCTGGCTGAGCATACACATACAGGCTCTATTCCGAAAACACATTATTATATTGAGCCACAGTACAGAGCTTATGATGAAGGACAGTCCGGTGCACCGGCAGGTGGTGTGTTTGCATCTGCTAACCAGATGAAGAAATTCGGTGTTGAGAACTTCATTATCGGTACAGACTTCGGTGTTTATACACTGCCACATCCGGTAGAAGGCTTCAGAGAGTGGATCGCATGTCTGATGGACTGCGGCTGGACAGATGAAGAGATCCGTACAGTCAGCACTTACAACCCGGCCAAGATGCTGGATATTGATGTAAGAAAGCCAATGCCTTGGGAGAAAACAGAGGAAAGCGGCGAAGTAAAATAAGTACAGAAAGGGTAGACATGATACTGTTATATGTGTATCATGAAAAGGTCAGGATATGGCAGAGAAATATACAGTAGAACAGCATGCAGCACTGATCGGTCTGACAGGCAAATGTCTGGAAGAGCTGCTCGGTGATTACGGAAAAGACGTTTATATCAACTGCATAACTAGATATGCAAGGCAGCGGGGCAGACGCATGCGCAATCGTGCCATACGTGACGGCAGGCCATTAAATTATGAAACATTTCTTGCATACGGGGAGCTGAGCTTTGAAACGCTCCCCGGTGACTATCAGGTGAAATCGGAATCGCCTGTTTTTATCAACTGTTGTATGCGCTGCAGATGGGATCTGGGCTGGAAACAGTATGGGCTGTCAAAGTACGGAGAGGCATATTGCAAATATGTGGATATCAATCTCGTGCAGGGCTTTCACCCGGATATGGTCATGATCGCAGAAACGATGATCGGTCTGGGAGATGACTGCTGTACGTTCGTGGATGTCGGCTATGAGCAGACAGAGGAGTCCAAGGCGCGTATCGCACAGATAAAGCAGGAACTGAACGGAAAATACGTCAGAGATTTCCTGTATCACATGGCACACTGGCTGAACGCAGCGACTACGATCGTAAAAGGCATTGTTTCAGAAACGGATCTTGCACAATTTACGCAGAATCTGAAGGCGCAGTTTGCATCACTTGTTGGTGATGCGCTGGCAGAGGAGGTTTTTGCAGCCGCCGATCAGGATTTTGATGTTTACGATTAGCAGAGGCAGGAAAGAAAAGGAAGGGATTATATGGAAAACGGGGGATTACGGGAACTGGCTTATCAGAAAATGAAAGAAATGATCCTGACCTGTGAGATCAGACCGGGGGAATTTCTGGATCTGGTAAAGCTCGGAAAACAGCTTGGTATCAGCAGAACACCGATCCGCGAGGCGGAAACAAAGCTGGAGAGAGAAGGGCTGTTGCAGATCATTCCGCAAAAAGGGGCATATGTATCGGCTATTTCACCGAAGGTCGTCAGAGATGTCTATATGACACGAAAGCTGCTCGAACCGGGTATTATCCGGTTGGCGGGAAGCGGTATTTCCAAAGATCATCTTAGAAAAATACGGGAGCAGAATCTGGCGGATACAAAAGAGCAGGATCTGGGAGCACTGGTAGAGACAGACGACGCCCTGCATAAGGAGATCGTTTATTCCACCAAAAACCAATACATTATTGATATTTTTGAACAGCTCTGCGATCAGAAAAAGCGGATCAACATTATGAGCGGTGCAGTCAGTGAGAAACATGAAAATAACCGCAGGGAGCACAATGCGATCATAGATCTTCTGCTGGCAGAAAAGTATGAGGAAGCGGCAGTACTGATGGAACAGCATCTGGACGATGCACTCAGACAGGCGATGAACCAACTGATTTATAATTAATTTCTATAGGTGCTGTAACGAATCCTGATAAGTGATTTGGGAAATTGTACATTAGTCAATGATGTGACACCAAGTTTTTAAAATAAAAAACGGTATGATCCTATAGATATATCACCTGATACAAATGGTTAGGTTTCCAGTTCATGGCGTTTTTCCAGTGGTGA
>NZ_JAHLPN010000023.1 GCF_018917935.1 Kineothrix sp. MSJ-39
ATCCTGAGCCAGGATCAAACTCTCATGTTTAAGTTTTGATCTTTGGTCAAAATTAACTCTAGCTAAGTTTAACCGTTAATTTACTTTGTTTAGGTTTTGTTCTCTGAACAATTCTTTTTTAGAATTTTCAGGGTTGCATTGCTGTTTATTTGTCAAGGTTCTGTGTTGTATCTCTCGACGCAACTCTGATATAATATCATGTGTCTTGCCGTTTGTCAACACCTTTTTATTTATTTTTTTGAGATTTTTCAATCTCATCTCCACCACTTTTTCGCGGTGGAATCTTATCATATCATCCCGTTCGTTCTTTGTCAACACTTTTTTGTGTTACTCTGTCGAAATTTATTCGACCAAAGTCCCGGGCGAAAAAAAGGAATCCTGAACGTGTCAAGATTCATTTTCATCTTGATATGAAACGGAGAAAGAGGGATTTGAACCCTCGCGCCGCGTGAACGACCTACACCCTTAGCAGGGGCGCCTCTTCAGCCTCTTGAGTATTTCTCCTTACTACTGAACTTTATCCTCTACCAATATAAAGTTACACGTCATCTGACGCAAATGTTATTATACATAAGCCTATTTTGTTTGTCAACCATAAACTATAAATTCTTTTCGATCGCCTCTTCAATACGGCGTTTTACCTCTTCTGCGATCTCATTGGAGCGCATATGCTGGTATTCTTCATAATACAGCGGCTTTAAATAGATGAGCTTTACCGTCACCTGTCTTACGGAGTTTTCATCAAACGGAACAAAGGAATTGATAAGCGCACAGGGAACGATCGGGCATTTTGCTTTCTGGGCAGCTTTAAAGCTTCCGCCCTTGAACTCCAGCAGCTTATTCCCCATTTTGCTGCGTGTTCCTTCCGGGAATATGATATAGTTTCTTCCCTGCTGTACTTCTTTGGCAACCTGATTGATGACCTGCATGGACTGCCTTAGATCTTCTCTGTCCATCGGAAGGGAGCCTGTCGCCTGGATCGCCTGCTTTAACAGGATCACATTTCTGGCTTCTTTTTTGATCACAAATGCAAACGGCTTTGGGGAGGAATAAAAAAACATCAGTACGTCAAATAGCCCCTGATGATTGGGATAAAAGATAAAACCGTCTTCTTTTGGTATATTTTCTATCCCATGGATCTCGGGAGTGATATTGCCCGCCTGTATGGCATGTGTGGAGATTTTCTTCCCGATCAGAAAACCGGGCATATAATCTCCGATATATTTTTTCCCTGCCAGCCATATCTGATAAAATAAGAACGGTACCAGATAGAGCTTTCTCAAAACCATCATTGCAATTCGCATTTTATTCTCCTGTCAGTATACAAACAATAAAGTACTGCCTGCTTTGCTATTATAAATCTATATCTTGTATTATTTTGTTTCAACCCCACATATATATAGGAAGAAACTCTTTCATTCTTCATGCTTTCATATAAATCTGCAGATCATTACACAGATTCCATGTACACTTTTCCGCATCGCATCTTTTATCTAGGATAACGTATTATATTCCTTCACAGCCGTTTCATACAGGTTATTGCCGTCTTTGTCGATTACAACGATCGCCGGAAAGTCTTTGACTTCCAGCTTGCGGATCGCTTCTGTGCCCAGATCATCATATGCGATCACTTCCGAAGAAAGAATGGATTTGGAAAGAAGTGCGCCTGCTCCGCCGACTGCGGCAAAATAGACCGCTCCGTTTCTGACGATCGCATCTATGACTTCTTTGGAGCGTTTTCCTTTTCCGATCATGCCCTTCAGACCGAGATCAAGAAGCTCCGGGGCATATTTATCCATACGGCTTGCCGTTGTCGGTCCTGCAGAACCGATCGGTCTGCCTTCCCTTGCCGGCGAAGGCCCCATATAATAGATCACATTGCCTTCCATTGCAAGCGGAAGCTGCTCTCCGTTCTTTAACGCTTCCTGCATTCTTTTATGCGCCGCATCTCTTGCTGTATAAATCGTACCTGTAATAAGGACGGAATCACCTGCGTGTAAATTCTGGATTTCTTCTTTTATGAGTGGTGCCTGTATTGATTGCTTCATGATTATCCTTTCTGTTTTCAACTATATGATATGAATATTCATCTAACGTTTTTCATTCCTGCTCTATTCTATGATATTTCGCCATAGCATCTCATGCCTGTATTACAATACCCATGTGCTATGTCTGCATACGTGACAGCAGATGTTGACTGCAACAGGAAGTCCTGCAATATGCGTCGGATAGGTATTGATATTGACAGCCAACGCGGTCGTGGTTCCGCCAAGTCCGCCCGGGCCGATTCCTGTTTTGTTGATATTCTCCAAAAGCTCTTTTTCCATTTCTGCCACATATGGGATCGCAGAATGCTCGTTTACCGGTCTTGTAAGTGCCTGCTTCGCCATGATCGCACACTTTTCAAAGGTTCCACCGATTCCGACACCTACTACCATAGGCGGGCACGCATTCGGGCCTGCATCTTTTACAGCCGTTAAAATGGCTGCTTTTACGCCTTCTATGCCATCTGCCGGTTTCAGCATAAATACGCGGCTCATATTTTCACTGCCAAAGCCCTTCGGTGCAACAGTGATCTTTACCTGATCGCCCGGAACGATCTGATAATGGATGACCGCCGGGGTATTGTCCTTTGTATTTTCACGTTCAAGCGGATCTTTCACAACCGATTTGCGCAGATAACCGTCTACATAGCCCTGTCTGACGCCTTCGTTGACCGCATCTTCCAGACTACCGCCTTCAAAATGCACATCCTGCCCGATCTCCATAAAGATCACAGCCATTCCTGTATCCTGACAGATGGGGATCATATCCTGGCCTGCGATCTGCAGATTGTCTGCAAGCTGCGAAAGCACCTGCTGTCCGACCGGGGATTTTTCTTCCTTACACGCCTGCTCCATGGCAGCTTTCATATCCTCTGTCAGGAAATGATTGGCTTCTATGCACATTTCCCGGATATTTTTGGTAATATCTTCAACCTGTATCGTTTTCATAACCTTCTCCTTTGCTTTATCAATGCATGATTATAGTGTCCCATATCGTGCCTGCTTTTTCAAGTAATGCTTCGGGATAACAATAGGACTCTGTGTGGAGCCCGGGTGTTTCCTCTCCTGCGCCGATCCCGAAAAATACGCCTCTGCACTTTTTCTGATACCATCCGAAATCCTCTGACCAGCGCATTGGCTTTGGCAGATATGTGTATGGCAGTGCATGCTCGATGCATGACTGCTCCAGCTTCTCTGTCAGTTCTGTATCGTTTACCGTATCCGGGAAAGCATCTGTTTCCGATACCTCTACCGTGATTCCGCTTGCCTCAGCCTGCTGCCCTGCATAGGCTGAAATAGTTTCTGTCAATGCTTCCAAGTCCTTCTGGTAATGCGCCCGCAGCGTCAGACATAACCTGCCGTCCCCTGCAGAAATGCCAAAATTTTCGGATCCTACTTTTATTTCAATAATGCTTGCCATCGTAAGTCCCTTTTTGTGATCCTTGCACCACAGGGGAAGCTTATTTACAATCCCGGCGATCAGATATCCCGGATTGATGCCCTGCTCGGGATAAGCCGCATGGCTTTGTTTTCCATGCAGATCCAGAATCAGCCCCTTGGACGCACAGGCAAATACTTGTTTGCGCAGCAGTACTTCTCCAAGCGGATAGCCCGGAATATTATGACAGCCATAGATTTCCGAAACAGATTCCCTTTCCAGTACAGGACATGCCCGCTTTGCACCTTCTCCCGTTTCCTCTGCCTGCTGCCACAACAGAATCACTCTTTTGCCGATCTTTCTACCTTCCTGTCTGCACCGTTCCAGACAAAGGGCTCCCAAAAACAACGCTGCACTGTGCCCATCATGCCCGCAGCCATGAAATACGCCGCCTGCTCCGTCCGGAAGGGCATCCATATCCGCCCGCAGACAGATCGTTGGCTGATCCTTTTCCTCATATACAGCGTACAAATAGTCCAACGTTTCTACGACGGACAAAGTTGTATAGTTTGTCAGATATTCCTTCAGGATTGCCTTTGTTTTTGTTTCCTGCCCGGACAGCTCCGGCGTATCATGCAGTTTCTGCCATAATTCTTTTGTCAGTTCCAAATCTCTGCTATTCATATAAAATCCATCCGCCTCATTGCTCTGAAATAAATTGCTATCTACTATATTATAGTGAATTTCCATATTGCGCAAATTCATTGTATCATACATCTTCGATCCATAACATTTCTTAGAACCGCAGCCCATATAAAATTTGTTTTGCAAAGGGCTGCGGCTGCATCATGCATCTTCGATGCATGACATTTCTTAGAACCGCGGCCCATATAAAATTTGCTTTGCAAAGGGCCGCGGCTGCATCATGCATCTTCGATGCATGACATTATATAAAAAGGGACTACTATATACATAATAGTCCCATTTGTATCCAATTGGATCTTTTTATTTTATTATACGGTTACGATCTTACGGAAGTTCTTTTTACCACGTTTTAATACGATACCGTCTCCAATCGCATCTTTCACAACTGTCTGCTTGATATCGGTTACTTTTTCGCCATCGATGGATACACCGCCCTGCTCGATCGCACGTCTTCCTTCGGAACGACTTGCCACAAGGCCGGATTTTACAAGCATTGTGATCACATCAACGCTGCCATCTGTAAAATCTTCATCTGTAAGCTCTGCAGTTGGCATATCAGCAGCATTTCCTGCTGAGAATAAAGCTCTGGCACTTTCCTGTGCTTTTGTAGCCTCTTCTTCACCATGTACAAGCTTTGTCAGCTCAAATGCAAGGATTTCTTTTGCCTCGTTAAGCTGGCTTCCTTCCCAGCTATCCATTTTCTCGATCTCTTCCATTGGAAGGAAGGTCAGCATACGGATACATTTCAGTACGTCCTGATCGCCGACATTTCTCCAGTACTGGTAGAATTCAAACGGAGAGGTTTTGTTTGGATCAAGCCATACAGCACCTTTCTGTGTCTTACCCATCTTCTTACCTTCTGAGTTCATCAGAAGTGTGATCGTCATGGCATATGCATCTTTTCCGAGTTTACGACGGATCAGTTCTCTACCACCGAGCATATTGCTCCACTGGTCATCGCCGCCAAACTGCATATTACAGCCGTATTTCTCATACAGTGCCAAGAAATCGTAGCTCTGCATGATCATGTAGTTAAACTCCAAGAAGCTCAGACCTTTTTCCATTCTCTGTTTGTAGCACTCTGCACGCAGCATGTTGTTTACGGAGAAATGTGCACCGATATCTCTGATAAATTCGATGTAGTTCAGATCTCTGAGCCAATCTGCATTGTTGACCATAAGAGCTTTATCTTCACCAAATTCGATGAAACGGCTCATCTGCTTTTTGAAGCATTCGCAGTTGTGGTCGATCTGCTCTTTTGTCATCATGGAACGCATATCTGTTCTGCCGGACGGATCACCGATCATACCTGTTCCGCCACCGATCAGCGCGATCGGCTTATTGCCTGCCATCTGTAATCTCTTCATCAGGCAAAGTGCCATGAAATGGCCTACATGAAGGCTGTCTGCTGTTGGGTCAAAACCAATATAGAATACAGCCTTTCCGTTGTTGATGAGTTCCTTGATCTCTTCTTCGTCTGTGAGCTGTGCCAGAAGTCCTCTGGCTTTTAATTCGTCAAATACTGTCATTTTCGTCTCCTTTTTCGTTTTGGTTTAATTTTTTCTGCTTTTATACTCGAAATTTCTGCCGCTTTCGCGTCAGCCGCACTATCGTGCTCTTAAATTTCTCGTTATACGCTCGGTTAAAATCAAATACTCACTTCGTTCGCGCTTGATTTTCTTCCTCGCTATAAAAAGAAACCCCGTCCTAATCAAAGGACGAGGTTTATACTCGTGTTACCACCTTTATTCACAAAAGCCTCACGGCTTCTGCCTCATCAAGTACATACATACTCTCCTGTTATAACGGTCAGGTTCCGTCGCAGCCTACTGGATGTTTCGTTTGGTGCGCAGCTCAAAGAGGTATTCATGATCAGCTTCCCTTGCACCTCTCACCAGCCGGTAACTCTCTGTCAGTTTCCCTGATCATTACTTGTTCTTATCATAGCCTTATATTAAAAATACAGCAAGTCTTTCGACTTGCAATCAATCGGGGTGACGTGATTCGAACACGCGACCTCTACGTCCCGAACGTAGCGCTCTACCAAGCTGAGCCACACCCCGAGAGTGAGAATTTCCGCTCACCACTGAGATATGTTATCACATTTTATTTTTGTTGTCTACTACAAATTTTATATTGCAGGTTTTTTCTAAAATTTCATATCTTATGTGACAAAATGAGATTGTCTAACATATATAAAAATGCTATACTTATCGTGTTGTCGCATCCCATTCTGGCAACAGAAGGGAGGTGTATTGCTTGGAAATAGTATTTTCATTTCTATTTTCTGTTATGGCAGGTGTGGTTTGTCATTGCATCTGCAAATGGCTAGACAGAAAAGACAGTGACAATTAGCCAAAAGAAAGCCTCGGAGGAAGCCGCCTCCGAGGCTTTTGCTTTGTGTATTGCTTGAATACATTTTCATTTCTGTCTGCAGACATTATAGCATATGTCAAATACCATGTAAACATTCTATCTGTAAATAATATACTTACAAAATTTTATATTGCAGGTTTTTTGCTGCCATATGCGATCATTTCGCAATATGATATGATGAATTAGCTTATAAGATATGTAAGATTTACATGCAAAAGTTGTGTATATAGGTGAACGAGGAAAAAGAAAGGCGCGGTGAAGGATGATGGATGATGCAAAGATAGTTCAGTTATATTGGGACAGAAATGAACAGGCAATCTCTGCTACCGCTGACAAATACGGTAATTACTGTGCTGCTATCGCCCAAAATATACTTGGTAACTGTCAGGATGCAGAGGAGTGCGTCAATGATACATACATGAATGCATGGAATTCCATGCCACCACACAGACCAAATATACTGGCAACATTCCTTGGAAAAATTACAAGAAATCTGGCATTAAACAAATATAAGCACAATACTGCAGACAAACGGAGCAACGGTCAAGCCCCATTGGTTCTTGATGAAATTGCAGAGTTTGTGTCCGGTACAGACAATGTAGAACAGGAAATCAACCGCAAAGAACTTATACTGGCTATAAATCATTTTTTGAAGAAACTTCCATCCGATAAAAGAAATATTTTTGTATGTCGATATTGGTATTTTGACAGTATATCCGATATCGCAGCCCATTTTGACATGACAGAAAATAATGTATCCGTCACACTGAACCGCCTTCGCCTGAAACTGCGTAATTACCTTTTAGAAAGGGGATTTGAACTATGAAAAAAGAAGAATTCGCAGAGATATTCGGAAATATCAATAAAAAATACATCCTAGACGCAAAAACAAATAATAAGGAGAAGAAGCCCATAGGAATTAAATGGAGCATTATAGCTGCCTGTCTGTGTATTATGATGATTACCATTAAAACAGTTATGCCCGTATGGATGCATTCCGATACAAGAACAAATGATACGGTAGCTGCTCCCATGATCACAGTCATGGGCAAAAATTATTTTGCACATGACATGCCTGTTGATAAGCTGCCTGCAACATATCACTATCTGCGAAATTTAACAGCAGAGGAAGCAAATAATACTGAGCTGGCGGGTAGTGCCATTTATGTCGATCCGCAGGATGAAAATATGTATACAATCTACCTTTATCAAGAATGTGGAACACCTATTGACACAAATACCGTTGACAATACAAAGCGTCAATGGGCTTATGTAAAATGGACCGCTTCTGACACAGAATAGAAAAATCTTCTATCTGTAAATAATATACTTACAGATCGGATTGCCCTTGGCAGAGAATTTTTCCTCATATTCTGTCATGACATTTCCCGCATTTAAAACCGGATCGTGATGTAAGTCATAAGTAACGGCTTTTTCTTTCCAGCCTGCAAGCGGAAGCTCACTGATCGCAAAATCAAACAGACCTTTATTATCTGTTTTGAATTCAAGCTGACCGTCTTTTTTCAGGAATTTATCATATAATGCCAGAAATTCCTTGCTTGGCAGGCGTCTCTTGGCATGACGATCCTTCGGCCATGGATCGGAAAAATTCAGATAGATCCGGTCGATCTCTTCTGCTGCAAAGATCTCGCCGAGCTTTCTTGCATCAACACAAAGGAATCGGATATTACCCGGTACGTTATTTTCTTTCTCCAGCTCTTCCATTTTCTGCACTGCTCGCAGAAGCACACTGGAATACAGTTCAATTCCAATGTAATTGATATCCGGGTTTTGCTGTGCCATAGTCAGCAGAAATTTGCCTTTTCCCATTCCGATCTCAATGTGGATCGGATTCTCATTCTGAAAGATCTGTTCTCTGAATTTTCCACGATAAGTTTCCGGCTGTTTGATCACATATTTGCTGTTTGCGAGGGCTTCATCTGCGCCCGGTATATTTCTAAGTCTCATTTTTTCCTCTTTCTTTTTATAATTGCCTGTATAGATCCCCGATGCTGGAACACTGGGAATTTTATATTCTTACGCGATACATGCAAAAAATATCTTTCTAATATCAGTAGTATATTACATGATTTCTATGTAAAAAGATAGCAAAAGATTTTCATTTATCCTGAAATAGTGTATGATAGATTGGTATATTATTATTAAAAGTATAATTTATTTTGAATTTCATTTTTAGGAGCATATATGCTATTTCATACTTTTCATTGTAAAAAACTGATCTTATCGCTTTGCGTTGCTTCTCTGCTCTGCACACAGACGATTACTGCCTTTGCGCAGCCGACAGACGCAGAGGCAAGCGATACCGCTGCAGCGGTCGATTATGATATGGACGCTGCCATGCGTCTTGAGGAGCCGATCGATTCCAACGCGATCGATGGCTGGCCGACCGGTCCTGTTGTAGGCGCGGAAGGTGCGATCCTGCTGGAAGCCAATACCGGAACGATCCTGTATGCCAAGAACATTCACGAGCATCTTTATCCGGCAAGTACGACAAAAATCTTAACAACTCTTGTTGCTATTGAAAATTCCGACCTGAATGACATGGTGGAATTCTCCAATGAAGCGGTATTCAGCATTGAACGGAAATCCTCCAACATGGGAATGGACGTCGGGCAATCCATTACGATGGAGCAATGCCTGTATGGTATCCTTGTGTATTCCGCAAATGAAGTCTGCAATGCAGTCGGTGAACATATTGCCGGTTCTATTTCCAGTTTTGTAGATATGATGAATGCAAAGGCTGCAGAGCTTGGCTGCAAGGACAGTCATTTTGTGACTACAAACGGTCTTCATGATGAAAATCATTATACAAGCCCTTATGATCTGGCTACGATCGCAAGAGCCTTCTTTTCCAATGAAACGCTTACCCGTATAGCAGGCACAAGCCATTATACGATAGAACCGACTGCAACACAGCCTGATCTGATCGACCTTTATACACACAATAAGCTGACAAACAATACTTATCCGTATGAGGGCTATATCGGTGGTAAGACCGGTTATACCTCGCAGGCACATCAGACGCTTGTCAGTTGTGCGGAGCGAAATGGCATGCAGCTGATCTGTGTTGTCATGAAGGAAGATGCACCGGCGCAGTTTACAGATACGATCGCTTTATTTGACTACGGTTTCAATAACTTCAGCCGGGTCAATGTGGCACAAAATGAAACGAATTATACAGTAAACAACTCCGACTTTTTTGAAAGCAACAGCAATATTTTCGGTGCAACCGAAACGATCATGTCCATCAATCCGAATGATTATGTGATTGTTCCGAATACCATCACTTTTTCCGATCTGACATCCACACTTTCCTATGAAGATGATGCCTCTGATCCGCTGGCAGTTGCTTCCATCAACTACAGTTATCATGATGTTTCTGTCGGACAGGCAAAGGTAGAGCTGAATGCGCAGAAGGACACCTATGATTTTACTTCTCCGGTCGTGGAATCTGACTCTGTTTCCCAGAATAACGCACCGGGCGATAAAATCATCTTTATCAACGTGATCAAGGTGATCGCTATTGTGATCGGCGTGATCGTTCTGCTTCTGCTCCTTATTACAGCGATTGCCTTTTTCCGGAACTATCATTTCTCCAGACGGCGCAGAAATAAGATACAGTTTAAGATGAACCGAAAAAATAAGTCATTTGGACAGAGAAAACGGAGACGGGACAGAAAGAGGAGAATGAAATAGATTTTAATATTAGAAAAATCCCCCTGACAGATGTCAGAGGGATTTTTGAGTTGGCAGAGGAATTTCTTACATTCCCTCTTTTAAGATATTATGCTCTCTCAAAAGATCTTCGATCACGGTTCCTTTTACTTTCTTGATCAGGGCTTTCTTGGCTGCGTTAAGCGGACCTGGAAGCTGGATCTCTAAAGGAGATTTGCCATCCATGAGTTTTACGGAGCTGTCAAGCAGATCTCTCACATCGTAGACACTGCCCCAGACTTCAGGAACACCTCTGTCGACATGGCAGAGACCGTATACAGCTTCCATAGCGGTACGAACGGAATACTCTGTTGTGAAGATCGTGTCTCTTGGAGTTTCAGCGAACTGTCCGAGAAATGCGAAGTTATCGCAGCCATCCGGGATAACGTCCGGTCTGTCACCTTTTCTTCTTGGCATGAAGAATGCGGTGATATATGGCATCATGGTCGGTGTACAGTTTGCATGATTTTCTGCCAGCTCGTCGATCTCATCTACCGGAACGCCTAAGTGATACAGCCATTCTGCTGTGATCTCCTTACCGGTACATTCCTTCATCGGTTTTTTGATATAATCGCCCGGTTTGTCGGTAAACAGGCTGTAAACCCAGATGCAGACTTCATCTTTCTTCTGCTCTTTGAACTGCCCCTGTCTGTTGATCGTCCAGCTTAAAAGCCAGCTTGAATCTTTGCAGGAAACAATACCGCCGGTTACAACATTTCCGGTTCTGGGATCTCTCTTGCAGATATTCTTGATATAGGAAATGATCTTCTCATCACTTGTTGTTACGGTAGCGGATTCCCAGTTGGAACGGGAAATATCGCCACAGAATTTCTCAGGATGTCCGAAAGACGGATCCTGCGCTGCAATGTTCTTCCAAAGATCCCAGCATCCACTTGTACGAACTTCCGCATCACCTACCGGTGCTTCGTTCTGGCTTCCGTAGATCGTACCTTCTGTACAGCTTCCGTTTGTCACAAATACAAGATCGTTTTCTGTCAGCGGAATGCTCTGCTTCTCGCCGTTTACGAGACATTCAATACTGGCAGCACGTTTCTTTCCGTCGTCGATATCAAATAATACATTGGTTACCTGTGTGTTAAACTGGATCTGCACGCCTGCTTTTTCCAGATATTTCTGCATCGGAAGGATCAGGGATTCATACTGGTTATACTTCGTGAACTTCAATGCGGAGAAATCAGGAAGTCCGCCAATATGATGGATAAATCTCTGGATATAAAGCTTCATTTCGAGTGCACTGTGCCAGTTTTCAAATGCGAACATGGTACGCCAGTAAAGCCAGAAATTAGAATCAAATACTTCTTCATCGAAGAAATCTTCAATCGTTTTATCGTACAGATCTTCATCCTTTGTGAAGAACAGCTTCATGATCTCCATGCAGCCCTTCTGGCTCAGACCGAATTTACCGTCTGTATGTGCATCCTGTCCGCGATGCTCCGTCGCACGACATAAAGAATAGTTCGGATCATGCTTATTCAGCCAGTAATATTCGTCCAGAACGGAGGCACCTTCTGTTTCCAGAGATGGGATGCTTCTGAACAGATCCCACAGACATTCAAAATGGTTTTCCATTTCACGTCCGCCTCTCATGACATAGCCTCTTGTCGGATCGTTGATACCATCACAGGCACCACCTGCAATATCCATTGCCTCTAAGATATGGATATTTTTGCCTGGCATCTGCGCATCTCTGACAAGGAAGCAGGCTGCTGCCAGTGCGCCAAGTCCGCTGCCTACGATATAAGCGGATTTATTTTCAATGCCTTCCGGCTTTTCCGGACGGGCAAATGCTTCATAATTACCGTTCGTATAATAAATGCCCTTACTGTTTTTCTCATGCATGCCACGTTCTGTATTGCGGTAGTCTGCAAGCTCCTGCTGCTGTTTTCTTGTCTGCTTTACTGTCTGTGCTTTTTTCTTTCTGCTGACGGCAAATACACCTGCTACTCCTGCCAAAGCGACTGCTGCTCCTAATTTTGCATTCTTATTCATAATAAGTTCCACCTTTCTGTTTTGAAATTGGTTTTCTTGTTCTCTTTTCTTAAGTTTATTAGTTCAGGAAATCGTCTTCATCTATGATCATCTCATCCTCCTCCCGTTTTATCGTTCTGACTGTACTTTGTACAACAAATAAATTTAATGCGCCGTCTAAGATCAGATTGATTCCGATCAGTCTTGTGATCACACCACTTGTCTGAAATGGCATCGCAAACAGTAAAATACCGAGAATACACACGATAATGGCGATCAATAAAGTTACCCACCAGTTCCGGAATCCAAACTTTTTGGACTCAAACGCGGTCTGCATTTTGAGTGCTGCATCGATCAGAAGAAAGATTCCGATGCAGATGGAAAAGAGCTGGATCGTTGCCCAGGAACGAATCACCATGATAAGTCCGAATATAATGGAGGCGATTCCAAGTCCCAGGTCATATTGAAATGCCAGTTGAAATATGTCTTTGGAAAAATAGCCGGTCAGCTTGACAAGTCCGAATATAATCAGGAAAATACCACACATTTTACAGATCGCGCCAAGTGCCATGTGCGGCCAGATCAGAAGGACTGCTCCTACAAGGATCAGGCAGATCGTCAAAATACTATAGGAATTTTTAATTGCTTTCAGGCTTTTCATAAGTTCCACTCCCTTTTTGTTTTTCTATACTATACTGCCCGTTTTTCGGAATTTCTATGGACAAAAAAAAGACAGTGTCTGATTTTTAGACACTGTCCTTTATTTGTCTGATTTTTGATCTTTGATGCAGCTTTCGATCATATCACGGATCGTCGCCTGAAACGATACAGACAGGCGGTGCATCAGATCATCCCTGCTCGGCGGAAGTCCTTTTTCGATCCATTCCAGAGTATTGCCGATGATCGCATGGCTGTAAAAAAGCGTAATATAATGCTTATCGCTTTCTGTCAGATCATAGCCTGCTGCCTCTTTTTCCACATATCTGCCAACACAGTCCTCGGCGATCTTACTCAGATATCCTTTCAGAATATCGCCCTTTTTGGACTGGTAAACATGAAAGATCGCCTTTTTATTGGCAAATACGATCTGAGAGCATCTGACGATCTCTTCATAAAAGGAAGCTCCTTCATTGACATCCCGGACAGACTTCTCCGCCTCATTCTGAAATACCGCATCGAGTACATCGTAAATATCCTGAAAATAATAATAGAAGGTATTTCTGTTGATCTCACATATTTCACAGATATCCTTTACCGTGATCTTATCAAGCTGCTTTGTACTTAGTAATTCGAGCAGGCAGTTCATAATTGCCTGCTTTGTAAATTTCGCCATGGCATCTCCTGCAGAAATCTATTTCTTTTCCCTGTCATGCCTTCTCCTGATCTGTCTCTGGATTCTGGCATGTTCCTTTTTTTCAATGATCTTATCTACATCTTCTTTAGAGATCAGCTTCATTGTCTTGATGACAAATACACTTTCCGGATCACAGACGTTTTTCCGGATACGGATCTTTCCCTTTAAATAGCCATGTTTTTCGCAGTAGGAAACGCTGTAATAATGCTTTCCGTTTGGTGTAAACCACCGGATCTTTTTTCTCGCCGCTTTATCGCAGATATAGCATCTGGTAGATAAAACCTCCCGGTCTTCCATTGCTTTTCCCTTATCCGGGAAACTTCTGGAAATATATTTACTATAGCTGGGAAATACCTTGTGGATCTCCTCTTTTTTGCTCTTTGGAAGCTGGTAAGTATCGTAGGAACAGTATTCCTCGATATCCGGCGGGATCTTCTGCAATACAAGCGCGGTATAATAAGCATCACTGAATGCCCGATGGAACGGAATATCCTTTTCAATCTGCAGACTGTCTACCGCATATTCCAGCGTTCTGCCAACCTTTTTGTTTTCAAAGGCGATCCCAAACAGCTTCTGGATATCCAGAAAGCAGATCGGCCCTGTCGCCAGAGCCGGCATCTGATAATATTTCATGTTCCGCTGCAGCTCCAGAAGATCCAAAGATCCCCAGCTGCAGAAGATAAAGTCTTCTCCGCACCATGCAAAAAATTCTTCCACAACTTCCTGAAACGGATCACCGCTGCGGAGCTCTTTCATATTCACATGCAGCATATCTTCTATGATATCAGGCATTTTCTTATATATAGAAGGTTTGATGATCTTTTGAAACTGCCCTATGATATTTTTGTGTTCATCAAGCTTGATCGCTCCGATTTCTATGATTTCAAACGGAATCTCCTCGTGGCTGCTTTCTCTTTTTCCGGCAATTCCCTGATTCCATTCGAGGTCAAATACAATATAATCCATACTGGTCCTTATTTGAAATATTCCATGAGTTTTGCCAGCTCTTCTGACACATCACTTACATGACTCGTTGCTGTATTCATCTGATCTATTGATTCTGCTATATTCGTGATATTTGCAGAAACTTCCTCATTACTTGCGGCATTTTCTTCGGAAATGGCACTCAGGTCATTGATATTTCCGATGATCGCCTGTTTGATCGCATCAAGCTGCTCTGCTTTTTCACTGATCCGGGAAACCGCTACCAGGTTATCACTGATCGTTTTGCTGAGTATCTCAAAGCTGTTTTTCGTTACCGTGATATCTTCCTGCTCTTTTCCGATCAGCTTCTTCACTTCATTGACAAGCGCAACACTTTCATTTGACTTTTCAAAAATGTTATCCGCTACCTGCTTGATCGCATCTGCGCCCTGCGCACTCTGCTCGGAAAGCTTCTTGATCTCATCCGCAACAACGGCAAAGCCGCGTCCTGCCTGTCCGGCTCTTGCTGCTTCGATGGAAGCATTTAAGGATAACAGACTTGTCTGCCCTGTAATATCCATGATCAGATCAACTGCTTCATTGATAGAAGAAATTGCCTGATTGGTCTCTTCGATCTGGTTTGTGATCTTTGTGACAATATCCGCAGACTGATGAGAGCTGTCCAGCACTGTTTCGATCGATCTTGTCGCATCACTGTTTGCCTGCTCCATATGTTTGGAATTTTCGCTCAGCACCTGTACATCCTGATCGATATCCGTGATCGCATTGCCCATATCCATGGATTTTGTATTGACATCCTGTACATTTTCAGCCAGCGTTACCGCTGTAGTCGATAATTCCTCCATTGCCTGACTGATCTGCTTTGTACCGTCATTACAGAAATCTGCCCGTTCGTTCAGCGCAGATGTATCCTGCTGCAGATTGACCACATGGTCATTTACACCGGAAACGATATCATTCAGCTTTTCTTTCAAGATCTTGGAAGCACCGATCAGCTTCTCTGTTTCCGCAATCATGGAAGAACCGGTGATCTCATCGGAAATATTACCATTTGCAATATTTTCAATATTAGATGCTGTTTTTGCCAGTGGCTTACGGATCACCCTTGCCAATATGATCAGAATGATCAGATAAATCACTGCAAGAATCCATGCGATCACCACAAAACTGAGGATCAGGCTACTTTTTGCACTGTTTACAACTTCTTCTTTTTCTCCCGCAAATGCCATACCGATCACTTTACCGTCATCCGTACAGACCGGCGTATAATATACATAGTATTTTGTTCCTGAAATATCTACATTATCAGCCTGATAGTCTTTTCCCTCTTTGACTGTATTCCATACCTTTTCTGCTGCTTTTGTTCCTTCGACTCTTTTCCCGCTCTTATCCTTAATGGATGTAATATAGCGCGTATCTCCTTCAAAGAAAGTCAGCTCTATTTCATCCTTTTGCAGAGAATCGATGAACTCGTAACTTACATCATCTTTCTCCAGAATATTTTCCCGGATGTCCCATTCAAAATACTTTTCCACTGAGATCGCACACGCCCTCAAACGGGAATATGTACTGTCTTCCAGCTCCTGCTCCATTTTGTTTGCAGCGAAGGTCGTCAGGATCAGGATCGCCGTAAGCAGCGGAACACTACCGATCAGAATGATCACCCACAAAAAATTCAATCGTTTTCCTGTTACATTTTTTCCCTTTTTCATACACAAATCGAAAGATTAAAATCTTCTTTCCCCTTTCTGTATTTTGTTTTTTTATTATAACATCACGTCTTTTGTTAGAAAAGCCCTTACTGCTCTTTTACTGGTTCACAAAATCCTTTATTTTTTCTCTCTTATCGATCTGCAGCTTTTCCAAAATATCCGAAACATAATGCTTCACCGTATTAACCGACAATCCCATATGCTGTGCGATCTCCTGATTCGTCCAGTCCCGACAGGCAAGCATCGCAATGGAAAATTCCAAAGGCGTGAGAAGATCCGTCACGTCCCTGTTCATCTGGGAATTGTGAATCTTCATCCAGCCACGGCTGAAGGCGATGATCCCATCAACCAGTCTTTTGTAGATTTCCGGTTCACTTTTTCGCAGGCAGACCTCCAGAACACCCTGCAACAGCCCATGATATTCTATAAACGGCTCAAAAAGTCCGTCTTTTTCCGCAAAGGAAATCGCCTTCTTCACAGAACTGATCGCTTCTTCCTGTTCTTTTTGATTGATCTGACACATGGCAGCAATACAATTTAAGTAGATAAATGGGATCGGATAGACCGCATCTGCCATCAGCATTGCGGTCTGTACGACCCCTTGTGCTTTCAGATATTCTTTTTTTAAATACATGCCATGCGATAAAATGCTGATCGCAAACAGTCTTTGTCCTACCGGCAGATCAGAAATACAGTCCTCTAAAGCCGGCATTTCTTTTTCTGTTTCGATATGCAGAAAAATGTTGATCAGATAATAGGCAAAAACACAGGAAGCCTTGATCTGGGCATCTGCAGCTTCCTTTAAAGCTCTTTCCAGACACTGCTTTACATCTATACGCGCTGCCTGTGCTTCCCCGGCATTTCCGAGTGTCAGATTTGCAAATACATACAGCATGTCCGCTGACAGGCGCAGCATCACATCGTCACTTGCCAGATATTTTTTCACAAGATCCACACAGCCCTTTGCATCTGCTGTAAAATAGCAGGCTTCCGCACGCGCGATCTCAGCCGATTGCGCGTCTTCTATCAGATCGATCGCCTCTTTCATATTACCAAGCGCAAAAGAAGTCCCGACTAAAGGCAAAAGGGTTCTTCCTTTTGCAAAGTGCAGCTTTTCCATTTTACACTCTCCTCCACACACATTCTCATAACATTCATTATAGCATGGGGAGGAGAGGTTGCAACCTTACACGGACAGATTCTATTTATTGGTCAAGTTGTTTTTCCTCACTTTTATTATTTTTTCTCTTTTTTAAAATAATAATCAGCCATAATATGATACCGGCAGTCAAAAGCAGTAAAAGGAGCCACCAGAAGCTGAAATGCCGGACGGATACTTCTGATTCCTTTTCGATGGCTCCATCCGCTGTATCGATCTCTCCCTGCGATACGGATTCAGACATTTGCTCCTCTGATTCCTGTCCGGTCGTTTCTGTGATATCTTGTTCCTGCCCGGTATCTTGCTCCTGATTGATCATTTCCTGTTTTTGTTCCGCATTTTTAACGGTATTTTGCTTTTCCGGTGCTTGTGGCGTCTTTGCCGCCTGCGATGTCTGCTGCGTCTTTTCTGTCTGCGGTGTTTGTGTCGTCTGCGGCTTCTGCGTTGTCTGCGGATCTTCCTGCGAAACAGCTTTCGTTTTAATCGTGATCACCTGATTTTCACAGACCTTGGAGAGCTTTAATGTCCCCTTTTTCACCTTTTTTGTCACATCTTTTCCGTTTAATAAGACGCGCTTTATTTCATAACCGTCTTCTGCTGTGATCTTAAATTTCGGTTTGGAAAAACGTGGTACGGGGTAAGCATCACTCAATCCCTTATCGCCCTTTACATACAGTGCTGATGCATGCTTGCCTTCGATCGATACTGTATGCGTTTCCGGAACCGTTGTACCGATCTCACTCTGGGATGCCCGGATCTGTATTGGTGTAAGCAGACTATTTTGATCCACATAGGATATGGTAAATGTGATCGCTGTTTTATAGCTTCCGCCTCGTGCTTTTTCCCAGTCTGCTTTTTTGATGGAAATAGTCAGATCTGTCGTTTCCCCTGCCTTTGTGTATTTCTGGCTCTTAAATTCTTTTTCCCCTTTCAGGATCTGATAAGGAATAACAGATTTAGGATGTTCTTCATGAACAAACGCTCCACTGGTATCCATTTTCACCAGAATACATTTATTTTCTTCCAGAACAGCCTCTTTTATCTCAATGGTTCCATAGGTTGCGTTCTCTGTCAGAAACGGAACCGTTGTATCGGATGGAATCACAACCTCATAAGATGGATCTACCTGATAGGTCACATTTGTTTTATCCGGTGCTTTGGCAGAAACCGTCATGGCAGATACGGCAAATGTCAGTAATGCTGTCAGGATCAGAAGTTTCTTTTTCATCTTTTTCCCCCTTTTTATTGTGCAACAAGAACAGTTTCCACATTTGCCCCGTTCATTTCACTTCCATCTGTCAGAGATGTCGTTGTAATCCTGATCTGAGCCGGATACTCGCCTTTTTCCAGTCCACGGGACAAAGTAACATCTGTGATCGCTTTTCCCGGTTCTACCAGTTTTGAAGTATAAATGGTTTCTTCCCCTTCTGTCAGGACGATCTCAAATGTAAAATAGCAGGGGTTTCCTTCCGGGTTTTGCAGATTCATTGTGACATCCTTTGTATCTGCCGAAATGGTGATCCTCGGATAACCCGGAATACGGATTCCCTCCGGTTTTTCTTCGATCCTGTCTGTCTGTACTATTGCATTTTCATCCAGATCCGGCGAAAATGCCGGATCTTTGCTATCCTGTCTGACCAGAAAATAAACTACAACAGCTACTATTACGACCACGAATATACCACCCGCTATCATCAAAATTCTTTTTTTATTTCTCATATTCTGCCCTTCATTTGCTTTTATTTCTCTAAATAGGTTACTTTAAACAGTATATTGTCGAGATTATATTCATCATCGCCGCCACCGTTTGCATCAAACTCGATCCAGAAATACTCCACATCTGTCCGGTCAAGCTCGTAGGAGAAGTATTTTGTGATCTTTCTGTCCAGAAGGTCGGATGATTCTGTCTTCCAGGAAACTTCTTTGCCATTTTTTGGTTTGTACCGCAGACGCATGACCGCATAACCGTCTTTGACCATATGCACATTGTACTGGACTTCCACTTTAACCTTCTTGAAATTTTTGCTGACTACGTCCAAAGACATGTTATCCATGTTCATTACATACTCTGCGCCTTTTCCAAGCCCGTAATCTCCTGTTACCTTTTCCTTCTCCTGTTTTCCGTCCACATAGAACTTAAAGGAAATCTCTCTGTTTTTGCCATCGGTGATATTGTAACTGTTTGTGTACTTCGATGGTGTATACAGATATTTTCCGTTTGGCTTCCAGTTTGCCTTCAGCGTGATATCTTCTGTGTCGCGCAGGATAAAGCTCTTTTCTGATACATCAAAATAACCCAGATTTTCATTTTTATCATTCGTTTTATCCCATCCGTCCAGCACATATCCCCATTTATGGCGTTTACTGTCATTTGTGCCGACCTGCGTGATATCCACCTTGGATTCAAAGTCATGGCTCGCATATTCTTTGTATAATTTATCCAGGTTGTAATCAAAGTAAACGCGGTACTGCTTCGGCGTATAAACCGGATATAAGGTCATATTCCTTTCCACATGCTTCATCTGATGCCTGTTGCTGTAGTCATAACTCGGATTTTCCAGACTTGTCGTCCAGCAGTAGAATTTGTATCCCTTTGGTGCTTTCTTGCATGCTTCCAGTTTTTTCGTTTCAAAATAGGTGATCTGCATATCATCCATGCCAAGCACAACCTTATCCGATGCAAAACTGATCGTATAAGTGATCACTTTCCAGTTTGCCTTAAAATGACGATCTCCATAGGAACCTACTGGTATGGTCACATCCTTCACAAGACCTTCTTTGCCTTTTTCACTCCAGCCCAAAAATTCATAATGGCTCTTTGTCGGGCGGTTTAATACGATCGTATTGCTTTCATACGTATAGGATGTCGGATTGTAATACTCTTTTCCGCCATCCAGATCATAGGTGATCTGATATGCTGCCGGCTCAAACACCGCTGTCAGATTGACATCCTTTGCCGGCATTGTCTGCGGTACTTCGCCGCTCCAGTTTTTGAATATATAATGCTCTTTTTTCGGATCTGCCGGGCGGCTGATCGTCTGTCCGTATTGATATGTTGCACCCTTATCGTCATTACCAACCATAAAAGCAATATGGTAGGAATTGATCTGCCACTGTGCAGTATAGGTCACATCATGATCCGGGATCGTATTCTCTACCCTGCTGTCCCAGCCTGTGAAGGTATATCCTGTTTTCTTTGGAACAGGCACTCTTATTTCACTGCCATAATAGCCGTTTTGTACAACATCACTTTCCCCGTTATCCAGTTGGAATCTGACGGTATATCTGTTTCTTGCATAATCAAAGGTATATGTGTTCTGGTAAGCTTCTGAACGGATCTGTACCGGATCCAGTACCGGCATTGTAAATCCATTTGTGACCGCAGCATCACCAATTCCTTCCGGTGTTACAAAACTGTCGATTTGTGCTTCTCCGCTTACAATTTTGTAATTTACATATCTGCCATTCAGATTTTGTACTCTGTAAATAAATTTGTAGGACCGCATATCAGGGATCCATTTTGCATATAAGGTCAGATCTCTGTCGGGCATGACACCACTGAACGGCTGTGTGTAATCTGCATCTTCATACCAGCCACCAAACAGGTAGGCTTTTCTTGCCTGCGTTGGCAGCTTACTGCCACTTTTCTTCTCATCTGTCACATCTTCCACAGAAATGCCATCCGCACAGACTATATCATGCGCCGTCAGTGTATGCTTACTGCAATCGTAGTAATACTTGATCACAAGCATATTTTGCGGATCTCCCGCTACTGTGCCCTGCTGTACATCCGGCTTTGTATAGCCGCTGTACGCATTTACCGCAGGCTCTACGATCGTATCTGTATCTGCATAGCGGTAGCTTCTCTCTGCCAGCTCATACGCGCCCGTTTCTACATTTTCCTTATAATGCTCTACCACATACCTGGTCTGCAGGACATCCCACTTTGCATATAAAGTCAGATCCAAGGCGGGCATTTTATCCGGTCTGTAAACAGTCTGCAGTGCTTCATCTGTATACCAGTCTGCAAATTCATATCCGTTTCTGTAGATCGGAAGCGCATCCAGAATGTCTTTTAAAGGCGTTCCGTATGCTATCATCTGCTCTGTGCTCTGCTCGCAGATTCCACCGTTTAATACATATCTGATCTGATACTGCTTTCTCGGATACACATAAATGATACGATTGTTTTCTACAGATCCCTGTTCCAGTGTATGGGTTATTGGAGTTACATCCTCGTAGCCCTCCGGTGCTTTCGTTTCCGGTGTTATCACATCTCCCGGTTCTCCGTACAGACTTTCCGCCAGATACAGCCGCCTGCTGCCATCAAGCTGTGTCAGATAATGTAACACCTGATAAGACTGTTTTCCATCTATCCATTTTCCATATAAAACCAGATCCTGATCGGGCATTGTTGTTCCCGTATATCGGTTTTCAAAGCCTGCTTCTGTATACCAGCCTGCAAATGCATAGCCATCTCTTACCGGATCCGGTATCGTAATATCTTCACCATATTTTTTCTGTGCGGTTATTGTATTTGTTCCGGCCGCATCATTCGTTTCGTACTGATAAGTCAGCGTATGCGTGTTGATCTGATAATTATATTGGATATTCGGATCATATGGATCGATCTTAAAATCCGTCAGTCTTGAGCTTTCATCAAACGTATAGCCTTCAAAGCTCTTTACCTCCGGCGGCTGTACAACACTGTCCGTCAGACCGGTATAAGTTTCCATATAGGAATTTACCTGCGTGGCTCCATCCAGGAAATTGTATGATACATAATAGGAAATTTCATCCGCAACCCACTTTGGATAGGCGGTCAGATTTTTTGCAGGCATTGTTTCATAGGTGAAAGGACTCGTAAGAGCCTGATCCTCATACCAGCCTTCTACACGATAGCCCGGTTTACCGTTTGTCATCTCTTTCTCATTTGGAACCGGAATCGCTGCACCATATTGTACTGTATATGGAATGAGCTCCGTTTCGCTCCGATACCATGCCATGATGTAATCGTTGCGTTCATATTGATACTCGATGACAAGCGTTCCGACACCATCCGCATCCACCGTTACTTCTTCCGTACGCACAGTCGGTGACGTAAAGCCTTCATAGGATTTTACCGCCGGTGAAACCAGATCGCCTGCAAGCGCGGTAAATACTTCTTCCTCCACAAGTGTATATGTGGATGCTTCCCCTTCCGGGAAACCATATTCATTCAGGATCTCAGGATTTTCCTGATAATGTCTGACCGTATAATTGACCTGCATGCTTTCCCATTTTGCATATAATGTGATGTCATGTGCAGGCATTGTATCATCAAATTTCTGCTTATGATCTGCATCCAGATACCAGCCAAGGAATCTGTAGGCTTCTCTTTCCGGCGTTTCGGTCACAAGCTTCTGCTCCGGTCTTGCGGTAAATGTCAGTTCGCTTCCTGCTGGCAAGGCTGCATCGGATGCCTGCAGATCATACGTCACTGTATATACATTCCGGTCATAGAAAACCCGCAGCTCCAGACTTCCGTCCGCTTTGATCTCGCCATCTGGTAGTCTGTTATCTTTTAAGTGATAAATTGCCGGATCATACGCGCCTGCAGGTGCTGTGACAGTCTGCCCGGTTTCTCCGGTCAGATACCGTATCTCATTTAAAATATAACCGTCTCCGTTTTCTTCCTCCACATAATATCGTACCGTATAACCAATGCCTGACTGCGGACTCCATTTTGCAAAATAAGTCACATCCTTTGCCGGTACATCCTGTGGGATTTCTTCCACAGTCGTATTTCCTTCCATGATCCAGCCGTCCAGATCATAGCCCGGCTTATAAACCGCAGGTACAGGCATCATGGTGCCATAGCGGTAAGAACCCGTAGAAACCACCTCGTTATCTGACCGATAGGTTGCGGTATATTTTGCTCTCGGATAATAATATTCAATGAGCGTACTGCCATCTGCTTCTACAACCGCTGATCTGACCGCCGGTGTTTCGTAGCCTTCGCGCACCTTTGGCTGTGGACTGATCGTAGCTCCTGTCAATGCGGTTTTCTTTTCCACACCATCCGCAGGCACTTCGTAAACACCGTTTGCGCCCTGCAGATATGTCTTTACCGTGTAAGAAACACCGGCAGGCGTCCATTTTGCATAGACAAGCGCATCCTGATCGGGCATTGTGGCAGGAATGGTATAAGGCTTTGTCAACGCCTCATCTGTATACCAGCCTGCAAATGTATAGCCCTGTTTTACCGGATCCGCCGGCTTTATGATTTCCGTTCCGTATTTCTGGTCGAGCGGCGTGACATAAGAACCACCGTTGCTCATAAAGGCGAGAATATAGCCATCACGCAGCATATCCCAGTGCAGCTTCACTTTTTTCTGGAACGGTTTTGTGTTGAATGTGCCCGGCTGATTCTTCCATGTGACGATCATCTCGCCGTCTACCGATTTTTCCGCGCCCGGATCTACCGTAACAAGATTGGTTTCCGGGTCATAAGAAAAGGCATCATTTGTCATCGTGATCACAAAATACTGGTCACTGTCATCTTCATAGATCTTTGTGAAATATTCTCCGTCGTCCAGACCTTCCTTCATATCCATGTAATTCATGGTGAAGAAGTCATCTGGAATACGCATTTTCTTCATTTCATACTTCAGATTACATTCCATGTCCGTTGTATCCGCAAAATCCAGCACATTTTCCAGCGTACCGGCGGTATATAACGGCCACATGGCTTCATAAAGCGTCGGCGAATAGGTAAATGCATTGGAAAGTGCCTGCGCACGGAACTTGATATCCAGATATATGCCGATCTCCAGATATAGCGCACCGATCGCTCTCGTATTTCTTCCGCTCGAAGCGGTATATTTCAGGATGTAATATAAATACCCCCAGAGCTGTACATAACCGCCTACTTCCGCGGAAAGTCCCACACTTGCCAGCTCCGTTGACAAAAGCCCGACACGTACCGTCAGTCTGACACCAGCTTTGACGCCGATCGTTCCCATGGCATATGCGGTAAATTCATACTGTTCTTCGGTAATATTGATCGTATCACTCGTTGCTTTCCTGCCTTTTACCTGCAGACAGAACACATATCGTTTGGCATTTTTGTACCAGAAGCTCATACCGATCGAAACATTGACTTTCGTCCAGACAACGAAATCCAGCTCGATCGCAATATCGATCACCAGAAGCACACGGAAATGCTGCTCTGTGATCCGTTTGGTGTAAATCTCGACCCAGTCACCATCATCCTCTAACAGATCTGCATAACGTTCTGCCAGAGATTTTGCCACGGAGATCTGATTGCTGCCTCCGGTATTGGCATCCACATCGTCATCCGATCCGCCCAGATTTGCCAGGAAAGGAGCTTTATCGGATATATACTCATTTCCGTTCTCCATCATATCTTCAAGCTCGGAAATGATATTTTCTACATCATTTGCCAGTTTCTGCTTCTTTTTAAATTGAGATACCGGAACGCCGCCCGCTGTCGGATAAAGCAGGTAATTGTTCGCCTGCTCCGTTTTAAAGTTGATATCCAGTCCGATCCCCGTATATTCATACAGATCCAGAGAAGCTGTCACGCGGTAATCCGCAATATAAGGGAAAATGCCCCATACCTTCCATACCGCTTCCCCATCTACATGAACTGCGACACGCACTTCCTGTTCAAATGTTGCTGTGACGGTGATCGTAAAATCCGCATAACGCGCTACATGGAACGTGATCGGAACTGTAATCTCCAGCCCCAGATGGACGCCACTTTCATTGCCGTCAAAATGGTGCAGCTTTGTATCAAGATCCGCCTTGACCTGCGGTGTTCCCACTTCCACACGCTTTTTCGCAGAACCCGGGGCTGTCAGCCCCTCTATCTCATCTGTTCCCGCAATTTTCACATCTGCTTTCAGTTCTTTTCCAAGCTCTTTTTCCAGCGCGGCAAAAGAATCTGTGCGCAGCGTCATTTCACCGATCTGCTGTGCTACGTCTCCGGCAAATCCGCTTTCCACTGCCTGCGCTTCCAGATTGCTTTCCAGTGCCTGCACATCTGTACCGTCCAGCAGATCTTTTCCTTTCACGGACTCGGTCGTGTAAACGTCCATGGCAGCTTTGACATCTTCCCATGTCTGCGGCTGATAGGCAATGATATACTGTCCATTTGACATAAGGACACTTGTGATCTTTCCGTAGGAAAGCGTACCCTGATCATTTGGGTCTGTATACAGAGCCAGAAAATCTCCCTCATCCACTGTCGTATCGGCAGAAAGCATGGAATTCTGGCTGACACTGTCAGCAAATGTCAGTTCAGACAGATCAACCGTTACACTGTTGTTTCCCGGATCGCCGTCCTGATCCTTCGTAAGATCCAGTGGCAGGACATCCGGCATAAAAAGCACATCCTCTGTCTTAGAACCCCGGTAAGTATACTGGTTTCCGTTCACGCCCGTGATCTCAAAGAACGAAATATCGCTTCCATCCGCAGACGATGCTACCTCATCCATTGTCGGAATGACATCTCCCGCATAAACTGCGATCTGATCGCCTATTTTCAGCTTTTTATCCGTATAGGTGAAGCTGCCGGTCGTCGTACTTCCTTCACTTCTGACCGATCCGTCCGGCCCAAGCGTCATCGTTGCAACAGAAACAGACTGTACACTTTGTCCGTTCACAGTCAGGTTGGATAATTCTTTTATTTGGATATATTTCAGGTTTGGATTTAAGGAAACATTTTTTACTTCATCCTTATGGATGGAAATCTCGTATTCACGGATCGAAGTATCAAAGCCGGTAAAGTAAAGATCTTTACTATCTAATAGCAGCCTGTAATTGGAACCCTCTTTCCAGCCGTTTTCCTTGCTGATCGTATAGGTATTGTTTCCTGCGGCTGATAAATGCAGTGTGATCTCTTCCGCAAAATCACTGATATTTTTTAAGGTACAGGCAGCTAAGATCTCATCCGCGCTCATGGCTCCGCTCTGATCCGTTACCTGAATGACAAGAGAAGCACCGTCTACATCGATCGCGCGCGCAAAAGCAGCGATCGCATGTGACTGGAACGCCTGATCTTCGGTATAAGCTGCATATAATGTTGTATCGCCCAGCAGGCGGTCTGTTGTTGCGACATATCTGGTGCAGCCCTCATCATAGCACCAGCCGAGAAATGTATAACCGGACTTGATGGCGATCGGCAGATTGCTAAGAGAAGTGCCCGGCGCAAGAGTCTCTTCTTCAAAGGAAATGAGGCTGCCAGGATTATTCGGATCATCCTTAAAACCACCGTTTGCTTCATAATTTATCGTATAGCTGGGGCTTTCATGACCGATCTCAAAGGTCAGCGTATCTTCATATTCTCCCGCTGCCTGCGGATCTCCTGTTACCTCACAGACATAGACCTTTTCATCACTCTTTTTCGTGGATGTCAGATTGATGATGGGTACATCATTTTCCGGTATCAGCTTTGTATCTTTTTCCTTGAGCTGATAAGAAAGCAGCGCGTCGTGATTTTTGAGATGCCAGTTATTTTCCGAATTGACCGAAACCTTTACGACTTCCTGCTCATACAGACCGTCTGCTGCGCCGCTGAATTTCAGCTCGGAACCGTCTGCCTTTACATTCGTCGGGATATCCACATAATAATAAGGATCCGTCCATTTTGCATAAAGAACCAGAGAGCCTGTGTAAGATGCATCTATCTTTGTAACAGCCTCTCCGCTGCATTCTTTATTATCATACCAGCCTGCAAATGCATATCCCGGCTTATTGATGACCGATGCATCAGGCAGCTTATTTACTGGATAAGAAGAAGGTGCCTGATAGCCCTCTATAAAGGAACCACCGTTCAGGGCGAAATCCAGCGTTTTTTCTTCTTTCCTTGCAGATACTGTGTCATTTGAGATTTTTGAAGAATCTGTATTATTTTCTGCAGATTGCCGTGAAATAACAGACGATTTTGTCCCACCCTGCGGACTGACCTGTGAGGCTCCTGCCGGAACCTGTAATACAGATGCAAAAAGTGTTACACTCAGCAGATAACACAGGAATTGTTTTCCAAAGCGTTTTTTCATCTATTTTCCCCCACATACTCTATCTTATGCACACAAATCAAAACAGATAGCTATTTTTACTATTTTATCAAAACGCTTTTTCCTGTAACATGCTCCTTTTATGCCAAAAAAGTGCCCCTTTTACAGCCCCTTCACCTTTTCACTGATCTTTTCCGCATAATCGCGGTTGATCCGCATAAACATCTCCTGCTCTTCCCGCGACCAGGAATCATAGATCTCATTTTCGATCGCGATCACTCTGCATACCGTGTTTTCGATCAGCTTTTTGCCGGTTTCTGTTGCAACGACTCTTGTATTGCGCCCTTCTCCCGGTAAAATGGAGAGAACCCCGTTTCGTTCCATTTTTTTCAGAGCCGTATTTACCGTTGATCTGGTCAGACAGGATTGTTTATACAGAATACTCTGGTTACACCCTTCCGGATAGGAATACATGATATATAAAATATCCATCTCACTGTCTGACATCTGCATTTTTACTGCAGCTTCATGATAGGCATTTTTGATTCGTCTCTCGATCTCAAAATATTCTTTAAATGCTTCTTTCATGTGATCATTCTCCCCTTTTTACATATAACCGTATTTTTTCTTATTGTAGAACAGACATCCGAAGGACAATACCAGTGCCATTGCTTCTGCCATGATGACCGCATACCAGATACCGGAAGGCCCGAAAACAGCCGGCAGGAGCAGAACTGAGATCACCTGGAAGATCAGTGTTCTGCCAAATGAAACACCTGCGGATACGACACCGTTGTTCAGTGCTGTAAAGAACGAGGAAATATAAATATTATAGCCTGCTCCCAGAAACGAAAATGCATAGACCGTAAATGCCATGATCGTCATGGCAAGCAGCTCCTTATCATAGCTGACGAAAACAAGAGAAAGCGGTTTCGCCAGTAAAACGGCTGCCAGTGTAAGCACGATCTCCATAACTGTTATGATCCGCAGACTCTTCCGCAAAAGCCCTTTCAGTTCATCCTTGTTACCCGCTCCATAGTGAAATCCGACAATAGGTGCACTTCCCATGGAATATCCGATAAAGATCGACAGGAAAATAAAGTTGACATACATGATAACACCATATGCTGCAACACCGTTTGTTCCCAAAAGCCGGATCAACTGCCAGTTATACAGCATATTAACGACCGACATGGAGATATTGGTCATAAATTCGGAAGCTCCGTTTGTACATGCTTTTACTACCGAAGAAAGATCCATATGCGTTTTTCCGAGGCGCAGCTTGCTTTTATTACGCACAGAGAAATAAATCAGCGGAATAAGTCCTCCCACGCACTGGCTGGCAGCAGTCGCTTCCGCTGCACCGGCAACACCGAGCTTTAACACGCCGACAAGCAGCGCATCCAAGATCATATTGACAACACCGGCTATGATCGTCACATACAGACCGAGATTCGGTCTTTCTGCTGTGACCAGAAAGCTCTGGAAGATATATTGCAGCATAAACGGTACCAGCGACCAGAGAATGATCCTGCCATACTGCAGGCAATAAGGCATCATTTCCGCACTTGCACCAAGCAATTTACAGATCGGCTCCAAAAAGAGCAGTCCTATCACCATTAAGACCACACCGATTCCGATCAGCAGATAAACCAGCAGGGAAAAAGTCTCATTTGCCTTTTTTTGATCGCCCACACCAAGCAGATAAGCTACCAGTGCGCTGCCTCCGGTTCCAAACATAAAACCGACCGCTCCGAAGATCATCAAAAACGGCATTACAATATTGATCGCCGCAAATGGCTCTGCACCTGCAAAATTTGATATGAAAAAACCATCCACCACGCCATAAATAGAAGTAAAAACCATCATGATGATCGATGGAAACGTGAATTTTAACAGCTTTTTGTATGTGAAATGTTCTGATAATTCTATATGCATAAACTCCTCCTGAAAAAAATGTCCGAAATCGTACATTTGCTAATATAGTACGGTTTCGGACATATGTCAAGAGTTATTTACTTGGATTTACATGTACCATAATATGTTTTACCTTAGGAAAATTCTGTTCTATGCTGTCATGAACCGATTCCGCAATTTTATGTGCTTCCTGAAGAGACATGGAACCATCCAGTGCAATTTCCATATCAACATAAATCTTATTTCCAAAGATTCTTGTCTGAAGCAGATCAATTCCTTCTACACATTTATTTTTTCTGACACAATTACGGATCTGGTTTTCCGTTTCTTCATCACAGGAATGATCTACCATTTTATCCATGGCGTCTTTGAAAATATCATAAGCTGCTTTTATGATAAATACAAATATCACCAGACTGGCTATAGAATCCATTACCGGAAATCCCATTCTTGCACCTGCGATTCCGACCAATGCTCCTATTGAAGAAAATGCATCGGAACGGTGATGCCACGCATCTGCCATAAGCGCGCTTGAATCAATCTTTTTTGCATAATGTCTGGTATACCAGTACATTGCCTCTTTACTGGCGATCGACACGATTGCTGCGATCAGTGCCAGAATACCAGGAACCTGCAGATGATTATAATCTCCCTGCGTAATGGCCTTTAATGCGTTCGAACCGATCCCAAGCCCTGTGATAAACAAAACGATGGATAAGACGATTGCCGCCACACATTCCAGACGCTCATGTCCATACGGATGCTCCTTGTCAGCACTTTTGGATGACAGTTTGATCCCGATCATAACAATAAATGTACTGAATACATCGGATGCGGAATGGATCGCATCACTGATCATGGCATTGGAATGCGCAATCACACCTGCTAAAAGTTTCATGACAGATAATACAACATTCCCAATGATCGTCACGAGAGACACTTTGTTTGCAACTTTTTGAAATTCATTTTTTTCCATACCAGTTACCTCCTGAAATAAGTAAGATAGCTCTATGGCACTAACGATATGTGGGGTTTTACAATGATGTGTTTTCCAGAAAAGTATAAAAAAACACCCACGAACCAGTATAAAGCAACTACTGTCCCGTGGATGAAGAAATTCCACTGTCACCTCTGTGACCCGACTCCATGATAAATCACGGTCTGCTCAGTTTGTACTGTAGTCTTATGCAGTGCAAAGAGTTATGATATGTATATCATATGTGTCACAGAATGTCAACGTTCCTTTTTCATTTTAATAAATCCACTGTGAAATTGCCCATCATTCGTTACTTTTCTTGTCGATTATGCTTTTTTAATGGTAACACTTTTGGGCAGGCTTTTCTTTCTCAATAAAGTTTTATAAGCCTTCAGTTTTTTAGACGGTACTGTAATAACCGTTTTCTTTTTTACCCCTCTAAATGCTTTCTTATGCACATTCTTATCATTCAGCTTTGTCGTCTGGATCACGATCTTCTTTAAATTCTTACAATTTCTGAATGCATCTGCACCGATCTGCTTCACATTCTTTCCGATCACAATCTTTTGGACCTTCTTATTTCCTTTGAATGCCTTCTTCGCGATCTTTGTGACTTTGTATGTCACACCATCAATCTTTATCGTGGCAGGAATTGTGACATTTTTCGCCTTTTTATTCACTGCCCCCATATAGGTAACTTCTTTCTTCTCGGCAGATGTCACCTGATAAGTGCCTGCTTTTTTATCATCCTGCAGAATCGTACCTGCTTCCGGTTCTTTCGTCGACTGCTGTGATGGCATCGGTGTCACTGTTGGCTCTGGCGTCGGTGTCGGTGATGGAGCATCGGAAGGATCATTGCCAGTTTCGATCTTCGCAATTCGTTTCTCCTCATAATAGCCGCAGCCGCTGCACGAATAGGACATGATGCCTTCCTGCTTGGTTGTTGCAGGTCTGAGCTCTTTACTTACAAGCGACGTATGATTCGATGCATCCTTCGGTATTGAAACGCCATCGCTTATCTTTTTACCACAGATCAGACACCAGATCTCGCCTGTAGTTCCTTCTGCAGCACAGGTTGCTTTCACTGCTCCCTTTACTTCCGTCTTTGCATGCTCACAGGCTGCACGGGTAATTTGGATCATAACGGATTCATTTACATAGCTGCCCTTATCAGCTCCTTCATATATTGCTGTTGCAGAAACTGCTATATTCTCCGTCAATACTGTCTCCATATCCGTATCGGACCATTTCCAGTCCTGTGGCAGCTCTACACTGCCAACCGTTTCGCAAGAATATGCCACATTCATTGTACTACCAGGCATAAACGGTGCATTCTGTGCCTGATTAACCGTTATTGCGACACTTCCTGTCACTTCTTCATAGGAATCGGTATCTTCCGGCGTAAAGATATAGTCAAACGTCTTATTTCCAAGGTAGATAAGTTTTGTTGAAGGCGTCTTCCATGTAAAGGTTCCGGCTACGGATGTATTTGCATCTATACCAGTACCTGCACTTCCCATACCATTGCCATAAATCACTGTACCGATCAGTACCTGCGTGTTCAGATACTCGCCATGTGTATAAGCATTTGCAGGCTGTGGCCGCGTGCTGATATACGGTGTCGCTTTCTTTACTGATATGGTAACAGTTGTTTTTACAGCATCAAAGTCATAATATGCTTCATATGCTACATCATCCGGTGTAAAATAAATCTCATAGGAACTGTTTCCTGCCTTCAAAGGCTTATTTATAACCGCAGGATCTACAAAATGCCATGTTCCGGAAATTTTTCCACCATCTATACCTGCTACATATCCCTGCTCCTTTGCCTTTTCATTTAAAAGGTCTTCACTGAGCACCGCCAAAGGATTATAAATATATGAATCCATTACAGGTGTTTTCGTCAGTTTTGCCTTTGCCTTATTTACCGTAACAGTAACAGTATCTTCATACTGCTTGTAGTTCATATCCGAAGGCTTGAAAATATAGTTTACCTGATGCGTACCTACTGTCAGTACAGCATCCGGTGTTTCCCATTCGAGTGTTCCGGATACAGTTATGCTGCTATCAGCCGTATCCACAAAACTAACATCCTGAAAACCAATCTCTGAAAGTGACTCTCCATAGGTCAGTGCGCGTTCCGCTTTCACTTCTGCATCTGGCTGCACTGTGAATTTATCTGTTTTTTCAAACTGAAAGACTATTCCCGCACCACCATTGATCGTACAGTTTTCCGTCGTTACCGGAATGGTAACTATTGCCGTCTTAGGCACATAAGTGTCAGATTTATTTATGACACAAAGAATTTTTCCATTCTCTGCAACATATGGAAGTTGATCGAAAAATGCCTCTTTTGCCGTAACATTATCTACTACCGTTCCATTTATCTCAATTGTCATTCCAACGACAGCAGCTTTGTTATCTTCACTGCCATCTCCATAAATAACTGTACCAAGACGATCTGCCTGCAATCCATTTTTGGAAATCATGTCATACGCAGGCATAGCAACGTTTGCATAAATGGAAGTACTTGTAAATACCGGTATGGTAATATCAGCCTTTTTGATATTAACGTCTACTGTCAACGGTGTTGCTGCTGTGTAATTTGTAGATTCCGGAAGCGAAATAGTAATTTTTGCACTTCCTGCACCCTTAAGTGTTACTCTTCCGTCCGCTGAAACCGAAAGAAGTTTATTGGCAATCTCCGCTGCATCGGTTATTACATCACCACTTGCTTTCTTTGCATCGGTTATTGTATATTGAAGCGCAGCTTCTTTATGACCTGCCTCTACACCAAGATCAAAGGCCGCAAATTCTCCTTCATATTGGTACTGCACATTCTGTGTGGCATTAAATTCCGGTAATGTGTTGATCTTACCTGCTGCCTTTGCGATCACAAGCTGGCAATACTCCACAGTGTCTACATCTGCCAGATCTGCATAACATTTCCACGCAGTCACATTATAATTTTTATTTTCCAGTTTAAAACTGATTCTGTAATTTCCATAGTTAGAATCCGGTTTTGCTGCATCTTCCGGTATTTCAATGACTAAATTCTCTTTAATCGTATCCTGCGTATCGCCAATTACCAATGGTGTACTTTCATCTATCGCAAAATCAAGATCATCAATTCCCGGACAGGGTTCACCATAGGTTTTGTGCATATCTGCAACCTTTATGATGATCGGATGTGGTGCAATCGTAGGCGTAACGTATGCAACTGTAGTTTCATAAGTATCACCATAGATTGTTGCATCCGGCGTAAAGGTTACCTGAACCAGTCTGGTATCGCCAACTTCAAACACATCTGTACTTGTATCGGTAATTTTCCATGTACCGGTTATCTTTTTACCGTCATACTCAGCTTCTCCGGCTATAACGATCAGATCCTGCACCGTGTCTCCATATGTGCCAGTCAATACCGGATCTTTGGTAACCTTCGGTATTGGATTTGTCGTAGTAAATTCAACCGGCTCTATTGGTACTGTTATATTGCCCGCCTTATCAATAGCCGCTATCCAGACTGCAGTTTTTTTGTTCGGATGCAGCGGATAGAAAAATAAAGGCTGCCCAAAGTCACTTAATTCAATTGTATTATCACCCTTTGTTCCTTCTGTTTTAAAGATTGCGGGAAATGTATCAGGACCGGATTGAAGCTCACTATTCTTATTTTCCCGAATCCATCTTGCGGTATAATAAAGCCTAGTCGGTGCATTCAAATCCCAATCAGTGCCTGCATCCCATTTTCCATCCTTCTGCGTAGCAAACGGCTGATACTTCGGATCACTGTTCATATAATTCTTTACATCTGTTTTGCAGTTATCATATGTATAACTGGCTCCCTCTTTAAACTCCCCTTCCGATACAAAAAACCACATCAGCGTTGCATCCTCGCTTAAATTAACGTTGAGTATCGCCTTGGTATCCTTCAGTGTACCGTCTTCTTTTTTCGGCTCAGATACTGTCACGACAGGAGCATTCGCATCCACCACGATACCCTCAGTGCAAATATAATCACTCAGATTTCCGGCATTATCCATAGCATAGGCATAGACAATATAATTGCCATCATTCTTTAATGCATCTCTTACTGTGCCTACATTTCCGGCTCCACTACTTACTCGTATAAATCCTTTCTTTATATCCCATGCTCCTTTTTGCAATGCATCTAATTCTTCCTTTGTCTTTACTGCTGCTTCACCATCTGCAGCAGCATCGTCAATTTCCTGAACATAACAGTAGTACTCTGCACAAATCAATGCAGTAACATCACTGACCCCATTTACACCCTGTTTTTTATCATTCGCCTTGATCTTAATCTCAAGCGTATTATCATTATAAAGATGTCCGAAACTGACAGTATTTAAGAGCTTTCTCCACCAGTTTTCCTGAATCCGGATACCATAACCTTCTGTATTTCCATTTTCATCTTCCCATATCGGTGCAGTTGTATCAATCATAAGCGTTACGTCCACAGGTTCTGAAATATAACCTGTTACCGGGTCTTTTCCATAAAGTGTCTGGGTATGCATGCTTTCCTGCGTAAAAGTATAGCCCGGATTTATGCCTTTAATCGCATCCTCAAGACTTGTATAAAACTCTACCTGTCCGCTTAAGCCTGCAGCATCTTCCTTGCTGTCTCTGTATATAATATTTTTCATTCGTGTTGATACCAAACCGCCATTATCTGTAACATTATGTTCAGAAAAACCTACTGAAACACCGTCATTTTTCCAATAATAAGGATCATTCGTATACCATCTGGTTGTAGACATAGAAGTCTGCTTCAGTGTAAAGGCAGGCTTGATCTGGAAATTTGCAGATAGTTTGCCCTTATAGTTGCCTGTACCGGTAATCGTAACTTTTGCATGATCAGATATATCTGTATTATCCTCAGCAGTTACAATAAAGTCCTTATCTTTAACAAGTGTATAAGCAGCTCCGGCATTTTCTTTTTCATCCTTAATTTCTGTATCCACAAGCTTATCATCCCAGGCTGTCGGAATAATAGATTTACCTGTATAATATGCTATGACATTTTCGGAATCATCAAACGTTATCCCGTTTACAGTCAAATCTTTTGGCGTAATCTTTGCTATAAGCTGATCTGTGATCAATTCGCCACAGCTTTTATTTGTTACCTTAATATAAAAAGGATAGTCTCCAGCATCGGTGATCATATACATTTTTTCTTTTGCTGAACCAAATTCCTTCTCGACAATCCATGTCTTCTGATCATCCGTGCTGTACTCAACCTGGTTTGGATCAGACCAGTCCTGTCCATACCACCATATTGCTTCTGATGTATTGCAGGTCTGAATATACTCTCCATCTTCTAACTGTGGGAACTGCAGTTTATCACCTTCATCAGGTTTAAACTCAACTGCATACGCATTCCATGCCTTATGTTCCTTTCCGTCATAGATAATTTCAGCATTTTTTGCACCACATACATCAAAGTCACCCAGACGCATTTCACCCTTACCAATTGTAAAGTAGATCGTAAAAGAACCAACATAGTCTCCTTTACCGGTAATCGTTACCTGCGGTGCCTTTGTGGCATCAAAGTTTTCCTCGCCCTCTTTCAGAGAATACGCCTCTGCATTATTTTTATAGACTACTGTATAATCCGGGGTGTTTACGGTTTTATCGCCACCGGAGCCAAGCATACCATAACCATTATATATTGGAGCAGTAAGCTCTTTTTCGTCTCCACCTACAGATTTCCATGTGATTTTTGACAATATCTGTGGATAGCTGTCATAAGTACGTCCATCCAGTCCTTCGATGGTAAGTGCCTTATTTGCATAGGCTTTTTCAATATTTACTTTATTGCAGGACGTATCTTTACATTGACCATCCTCTCCCCAGTTATGTGCTGTAATTGTTACATATGATTCAGGCATAATAAAATACTTATTATTTGTAAGAAGTGGATGAGATCCTGTAGAATCTATATAATTACAGGCATTATCATCTACATAAATTACAGATTCCGCCTCTTGCTTATTCTTACTGTAAAGCCCGTAGGTCTCATCCTCAAAGGATGTGACAGTTTCAGTATTTTTGTCCTCTGGCAGAGTAATGCCATCCTCAGGAAGTACCTTATACCACACCTCAGATTCTCCGGTATAACCTGCCAAAGCATCACCAAACTTTACTGATGATGTTCCGGTGTAAAAAATCTCCAGTTGACTGTCAGCATTTCCATAAAATGCAGGGATATCATCTGCTGAAAATTCATCTATTACCGCAGTAACTGTTTTTTCTGCAATATACGCTGATTCTAGCTGCGTATTTGCTCCGTTTATACGAAGTATGGCATCAAATAAATCCACGGCATAAAATCCTTCTGCCTGTGTAGTGGAGGTTACCGCCGCATTATCTAATTCAAGTTCACCCTTACTTAACATGATTGTGGACTGACCCTTTCTCGAACCTTCATAAGGTGCACCGCTTACCTCTACACCGTCTTTCAGTGTAAGATTTGCATCTGATATTTCAATGAATCCACCCTCAATCTTAATATTCTGCAGGGTAATGTTTTTATAAAAGCAATCAATAACAGTGGTATAGCCGCTGCCTGTCAGGGTATACGTACCATTTTCCGAGCATATAGTAATAGGAATTCGAAGTAAAACATCTCCCCATTCCGCTACATCTTCGTCTATAGTTGTATCTTTTAATAATACAATCTTTACAGACGCCCAATCTTTAAATTCATCTTTTGCAGAGCTATTATCACTCAGATAATCTGTCGCTGACTTCCAGGATGAATAATAAGTAGAAGCAACTATACCATCCTCCTTTGTTACTTCAATTCTGACAGTTGCATCCTCTGCATCAACATTCGTCTCATTTGTTTCTGTCGTATCGTCATTTAACAGTGCCACATATGCATTGCCGGAAACTCCGGAACTTTGGATCATATTAGAACTTACTACACCCGTCCTGTCAGTTTCTGTTTCAGCAGTCTCTGTTTTTGCCAAAACTGATAGTGCAGAAAAATCTATTGCATTCCCCATCAATGCAACAATCAGCCCTATTACAAACAGTTGCTTTCCCAGAGTTCTCCCCACTCTTGTATTTTTCTTTTTCATATGAATCGTTCCCACTTTCTCCTTTCCAATTTTTTTACACAAACAGGTCTACTCGCCTTTTATTTTTATACTTTATAAGATTTTATAAATTTTGGCAAGTCTATATACGTTATTATATGATTATAAAAAGGTTTTTTTGTATATTTGCATTAAAAAAGCGATAACAAAGGTATCTTCATTATCGCTAAAAAATAATGTTTTCTGTAATGACACTATCTATTTCCTGCCAGCTTTCACATCTCACAAAGTTATCATTTGGAAGTTCTGACTGTCTGTTCCAAGGACGGTTAAACACAGCCACCTTACAATGATTAAAATGCAGAACATGTTCAAAAGCAGCAGGTGAGTCCTCTACTGCAAAATCAAATGTCATACTGTAAAGCTGTTCTAGCGTCATATTATATTGATAATCCTGATCAAATGATTCTCGACCATATTTATCTACACAAAACAGAGGAACTCTTTCCAGATGGTGCTCATCAAGCCATTTTCTGGATGGCTCATAGGAATTGAAAGGTCTTCCGGTAATAATAAAAACCTCATGTCCTTCATCAACCCACTTATTGATCGTGTCTGAAGCTCCGAAGGTTTCCTCATAATTTAGCAGATTTTCCGGAAGATGTCCTGCTTCCATCAATTCCTCATACTGTGTATCACTCAAATCAAATGATTTCTGAAGATTAAAAAACTGAACCTCCCTGTAAGGTACATCAATTCCAAACAGTTCTTTTGCAATTTTCGTGAAGTACTTTGCTGTTTCACATATGACATCATCGAAATCTATGTATATTTTCATTGTTTCACCCTATAAATAGAATTATTTTATCAACCCATCAATTGAATTTTCAATTTTATAATATTTAAGTTTTCCCGATAATGTAATTTTATCTATAGCTTCTTTCCTATTTACAACAACTGTTAGATAAGAAATCGGACACCTAGTAACAAAATTTAACATCTTATATATTAACTTTCTTCTCTCATCAATTGAATATTTGGCAAACACTTCTTCTCGTCGAATTAATGGTCCAGTATGTATATACTCCACATCAAATCCTGATATACGGACACTTTTTTCCAATTTTGAAACTTGTTGATCTATATTATTATTTTGGTCATGAAAAACAAAAGTAACCAAATAATAAGCTGGACGCTCCTTAATTTCCCCAAAATCACCCGATTCATCAATAAAAATACTTAATTTCTTCATTCGTATTTCCCCTATATATTAGAAATGGCGGGAAATTCTTCCCGCCTACGGTGGTCCAAAGAGCTTTCGCCCAGACCAAAACTGTAACTAGCTACAGCCTTTATTCTATGTAAATTTTATCATAAACATACCAATTCTGCAAGTAATTAGATTTTTATACTTTATTACCGCTCAAAAATGTTCCCTGCGGGAATCGAACCCACAACTACAGCTTAGGAGGCTATTGTTATATCCATTTAACTAAGAGAACAATGATAAACTGATCATTCCGGGAAATTGATATGACCCTGCATCCAGATGATCCCTTTGAATCTTCTGCCGGTTTTTGGCTCGCCCAAAAGATCCTTTTTATTGATGCTGACATCAAAATAAAGATCATTACAGCAGATTGTCATCTGACAAATTTCTTCTTTGGTCATTTTATTTTCCACGAACTGATAATCTACAATTTCACCTAACACAGAATACTGGTCACATTCTACACCGTATGGCATAAAATAAGTATCTACCAGTGTAAATACATCCTGTTTCAGGATTTTTCTGGAGATATTCGTGTAAGTATCGATATCTTCCAGTGTCAGACTTTCCATGGCATCTTCATCACCGTTTCTTGCTGCGGCGATCAATTTACTTCTATTGATGCTTTCCTTTTTCGTCTTTTTCAGATCAGACTCTCTTTTTTCGAGAGGAAGAAGGATCGTACCATCTACAGACAAAGCACTTAAGATCAAAGAAGTTCCTTTGATGGGAAGTCTGTTCGCATTCTTTATTTTAAGGTATGATATCACATTTTGCAAATAAAAAATAAGAGAAACACCAACTTTTACATCATCACAGATTCCGGCGTAAGATTCTTTTTCCGCATGACGCTCAATGGAAATATCTTCGTAGGAACTGATCTGTGTTCCCCGACTGTAAGGAAAATAATAATCAAATACAAACTGATTTTCTTCATTAAATTCCCCACGTACCGTAATACCAAGATTTTCAGCGAAATCCATGCTGTATTCCGCAAACATGATATCCATATCATTTGTGGATGTATATTTCTTTTCATCTGCATTCTGAATGACATATGCCAGCAGATTATTTACCTGTAATCTTGATTTTAAATTGCTGAATCCGATCGCACGTAAATATCGATGCATGGATCTCGCCTCCTTTCTCATTTCATTGTTTTTTCTGATCTAATATTAACTGGTTTACATAATAATAAATCAGTATCTTATTTCTTTCTGATCTCTGTCATACCACCCATATATGGCTGCAGTACTTCCGGGATTGCAACAGAGCCATCTTCTCTTAAGTTGTTCTCCAGAAATGCGATCAGCATACGTGGTGGTGCAACTACAGTATTATTTAATGTATGTGCAAAATATTTGTTACCGTCTTTTCCTTTCACTCTGATCTTTAATCTTCTTGCCTGTGCATCACCAAGGTTAGAGCAGCTACCTACTTCAAAGTACTTCTTCTGTCTTGGAGACCATGCTTCTACATCATAAGATTTTACCTTCAGATCTGCCAGATCACCGGAGCAGCACTCAATTGTACGAACCGGAATATCCATAGAACGGAACAGATCAACTGTATTCTGCCATAATTTATCAAACCACATCTTAGATTCTTCAGGCTTACATACAACGATCATTTCCTGCTTCTCAAACTGATGGATACGATATACGCCACGCTCCTCAATACCATGCGCACCTTTTTCTTTACGGAAGCATGGAGAATAGCTTGTCAGTGTTTTTGGAAGCTGTTCTTCCGGTACAATTGTATCAATGAATTTACCGATCATGGAATGTTCACTTGTTCCGATCAGATAAAGATCTTCGCCTTCAATCTTATACATCATGGCATCCATTTCAGCAAAGCTCATAACACCTGTTACAACATTGGAACGGATCATGAAAGGTGGTACACAATAAGTAAATCCACGGTTGATCATGAAATCTCTTGCATAAGCAAGTACTGCAGAATGTAATCTTGCAATATCGCCCATTAAATAGTAGAAACCATTTCCTGCTACTCTGCCTGCTGCATCCAGATCAATACCATCAAAGCTTTCCATGATCTCTGTATGATAAGGAATTTCAAAATCAGGAACAACCGGTTCACCATATCTTGTAATCTCTACATTTTCAGAATCATCTTTACCGATCGGTACAGAAGGATCAATGATATTCGGAATTACCATCATATCTTTTAAGATTTTCTCATCATATTCCTTTTCAAGAACTTCCAGCTCAGAAAGACGGCTTGCAAATTCAGCAACTTTCTTCTTTGCTTCTTCTGCTTCTTCTTTCTTGCCCTGTCCCATGAGTGCTCCGATTTCTTTTGAAATCTTATTTCTGTTAGCACGAAGGCTGTCTGCTTCCTGCTGTGCATCTCTCTTCTTCTGATCCAGTTCAATTACTTCATCTACAAGCGGAAGCTTTTCGTTCTGGAATTTGTTCTCGATGTTTTTCTTTACAACATCCGGATTCTCTCTTAAAAATTTAATGTCTAACATACTCTTTTCCTCTTTTCTATTTTTTCATAAATTTTATTCATGCATTGCAATACTGAGTGCTTTCTGTTCTTCTTCTCCAAGAGAAATTTCACATTCTCCTTTTTTAATTTCCTTTGTATAAGAATAACAGCCATCTGTACTGTGTACAGAATTGATAATAAAACCATTATTACCTTCATCCAAAAGTGCCAGAGAATAACTGAGCTGTCCGCCCATCTGCTTAAATGCGTCATATTTTACAATACCGATTTTCTGGAAAACCGTTTCCAATCTCTTGTAAATATGACGAATTTCTTTTCCATTGTCTTTTGTATCTTTTTTCAGAGTATCGATGTCCTGAAATAAACCTGCTATCTGACTTTCCATACTCTGTGCATCACTGCCCTGCATAAATGCTTCATATCGTTTTTTTAATTTTGATTGTTTTACCATGCTGACGATCAGCAAGATAAATAAAATCAAGATCAGTACAAGTAATCCAATCAGAATATAAGCAATGTCTATATTTCCAAGTCCTATGCTTTCTAATAACTGGCTCTTCATATGTTCCTCCTTGGTTTCTATTCTTATTTCATCAGATCAAGTATCCGGTCAAGTTCATCATGCGAGTAAAACTCAATTTCTATCTTACCGCTTCCATCTTCCTTTGGAACAATATTTACTTTTGTACCAAGCTGCGTTTTCAGTTTTTCACTGATATCATCATAGATAACCTGCATACTTTTATCAATCGTTTTTTCTTTTTTCGGCTTTGCAGGCTTACCCATATTCTTTACAATCTTTTCAACTTCTCTTACACTCAGCTTTTCATCAAAAATCCTCTGTGCAAGATTATATTGTTCTGCCGGATCTTCTACACCAAGAAGTGCTCTGGCATGTCCGGTTGTAATCATTTCATCAATGACCATTCTCTGTACATCATCCGACAACTTCAAAAGTCGCATTGAGTTAGTAACTGCTGTTCTGCTCTTTGATACACGCTCTGCAACTTCATCCTGTTTCAAATGGAATTCATTTAATAATCTCTTATATGCCTGCGCTTCTTCGATTGGATTTAAATTTTCACGCTGGATATTCTCGATCAGGGAAATTTCTACGATTTCCTGATCTGTCAGATTTTTGATAATAACAGGAACCTGTTTCAGACCTGCGAGCTTTGCAGCTCTCCATCTTCTTTCACCTGCTATGATCTCATAATAATCTTTTCGATCCTGTACTAAAATAGGCTGTAATAAACCATATTGTTTAATGGATTCCGACAATTCCAACAGCGCATCTTCATCAAAATTTTTTCTAGGCTGTTCTCTGTTTGGTTCTACCTTTGTAATATTAACAAGTGTTTCAGGTCCTTTCGCAGGATCACCTTTATCACTTTTCTTTTCTGTTTTGACCGGAGGAATCATTGTGTCCAAACCTTTTCCGAGTCCCCTTTTATTTACCGCCATCTTATGCACCCTTTCTGTTGATTAATTCATCTGCTAATTTTCTATAACTATCAGCACCTGATGATTTTGGATCATACATGGTAATTGGCATACCATAACTTGGTGCTTCAGCAAGTCTGATATTTCTCGGAATCACAGTGTCACAAATATTTTCCTGCAGATTTGCTTTTACATTTTCTACAACCTGCATGGAAAGATTTGTTCTGGAATCATACATGGTAAATACAACACCTTCCATTTCCAGATCCGGGTTCAATCTTTCTTTGATCAGATTTACTGTATGTATCAACTGACTCAAACCTTCCAATGCATAGAACTCACACTGGATAGGAACTAATACAGAATCAGCCGTTGTCATTGCATTGATTGTCAGCAGATTCAAAGAAGGTGGACAGTCAATGATAATAAAATCATAATCGTCCTTCACGAAGTCTACTTCATTCTTTAATATAAATTCCTTTTTATCTACACCGATCAGTTCGATTTCTGCTGCGGCGAGATTTACATTAGATGGTAAAACAGATACATTTGGAATAGCATCTTTCACAATACAGTCATAAATCGAACATTCACCTAATATCAGTTCATATACGGTATTATCCAGATCATTCTTATCAATTCCAAGTCCACTTGTTGTATTGCCCTGTGGATCTGTATCAATAACCAAAACCTTCTTACCTTTTTCTGCAAGACAAGCAGATAAGTTAATTGAAGTCGTTGTCTTACCAACTCCCCCTTTTTGATTTGCTATTGCTATTACTCTTCCCATATTTTCCTCCTATAGGATTTTCATCTTTATCAATCTTCTCACACATTAAATGATTATATCACTAAATAGCTGTTTTATCTATAACAAGTTTGTCCAAAAATACAGCCTGTTTTCAATAAAAATAAGGTATCAACTATATCTTGTATTTTCTTTTTTTCTATAAAATGTTTCACATTTAGTATATGATGAAATGTTTCACGGCTTTATCACTATATTTAGTATTTCTATGTTTCACGTGAAACATTATCTTGATTATATAAAAAGAAGAATGTAAAAATGTTTCACGTGAAACAAATTTACACTCTTCCTATATCTAGTATTTATATATTTTATAATGGTTCCTTACTTGGAAGTCCTGCTTTTCTTGGATACTTTTTAGGTGTTACTTTATCTTTGCTGATAATATAAATATTTCTATATATATCAGAATCAGGAAGTGTAAACTCAACCTGTCTTTCAAATTTACCACCTAAAACAGATATCGCATGTTCTGCATTTACTGCTTCTTCTGTAATTTTTTCAGACTTATAAGAAACAAATTTGCCTCCGACTTTTACATATGGCATACAATATTCACACAAAGTAGAAAGATTTGCAACTGCACGTGAAACACAAAAATCATATTGTTCTCTGTATGAACTATTTTTTGCAAGATCTTCTGCTCTGCCATGTACAGCAATACATTCTGATAATTGTAAATGATCAATCACTTCATTTAAAAACTTAATTCTTTTGTTTAAAGAATCCACTAAAGTAAACTTCAAATTTGGAAATACAATCTTAATTGGAATAGATGGAAAACCTGCTCCTGTCCCAATATCAATAAATTGAAAAGTATTTTTTTCAAAATAATGATCTGGATAAGCCTTGACAATGGAAAGGCTATCTAAAAAATGTTTCTGACATACTTCATCAAACTCTGTAATTGCTGTCAGATTCATAAAGGAGTTCCACTCTACCAGAAGTTCATAATATTGGTCAAATTGTTTGATCTGTTCTTCGGTTAAAGTAATATTCCATTTTTTACAGTTATCTATTAAGGTACTAAAATCATGTGCCATATTCTATGTTCCATTTCATATTATTGTTTGTTCTTGTAATACGTTTCCAGATAGATCAACAAGACTGAAATATCTGCCGGCGATACACCGGATATTCTGGAAGCCTGTCCAACAGAAATAGGTTTGTATTTTGTAAGTTTCTGCCTTGCTTCCAGACGCAGGCTTCCAATATCATCATAATCGATATCAGAAGGTATCTTCTTATTTTCAATTTTCTTAAACTGTTCTACCTGCTTCTGCTGTCTCTTGATATAGCCATCATATTTGATATTGATGTTTACCTGTTCGATCACATCTGCAGGTAATACCGGTCTATCTTCATCCAGCTCAGCAAGTATCTCATAAGACAATTCCGGTCTACACATAAGTTCAGACATATAAGTACCTGTTTTCAAAGATGCACTGTTATGTTTTTCCAAAAACTCCTGTGTTTTCTTATTTGCACCAATCTTTAAATTTTGTAATCTGGTGACTTCCTTCTGGATAAGTTCTTCCTTTTTCACAACATAGTCATACTGCTCTTGTGTGATCAGTCCAATTTCATATCCAATCTTTCTCAGCCGAAGATCTGCATTATCCTGTCTTAACAACAATCGATATTCAGAACGCGATGTCATCATACGATATGGCTCTCTGTTTTCTTTTGTTACAAGATCATCAATCAGAACACCAATATATCCCTGGCTTCTGTCGATCACAACCGGCTCTTTCTTCTGTACATATCTTGCTGCATTCACACCGGCTACAAATCCCTGCACTGCTGCTTCTTCATATCCACTGCTTCCGTTAAACTGTCCACCGGAATATAAACCGGCAAACTTTTTAAAAGCAAGAGAAGGATATAACTGATCCGGTTTGATACAATCATATTCGATCGCATATGCATTTCTGACAATCTTACAATGTTCCAGCCCCGGAACCGTCCGGTACATTTGGATCTGCACATCTTCCGGTAAAGAAGAAGACATACCTCCAACATACATTTCATTTGTATAAAGACCTTCCGGTTCAATAAATACCTGGTGTCTGTTCTTATCCGCGAACTTAACAACCTTATCCTCAATGGACGGACAATAACGTGGACCTGTTCCTTCTATAATTCCTGCATAGATAGGAGAACGATCCAGATTATTTCTGATGATTTCATGTGTCTTTTCATTTGTATAAGTCAGCCAGCAGGAAACCTGATCGATCTGTACAGATTCCGGATCTGTTGAAAATGAAAAAGGTACTACTCTCTCATCACCAAACTGTTCTTCCATCTTGGAAAAATCAATGGAACGTTTATCCATTCTGGCAGGTGTTCCTGTTTTAAATCTCTGCATCTCAATACCGAGTGCTTTTAAACTGTCCGTTAAATGAGTTGCTGCCTGCAAACCATTTGGACCTGTATAAGTAATCGACTCACCGCAAAGACATCTGGCATTTAAGTAAGTACCGGTACAAAGTACAACTGCCTTACATTTATAAATACCACCGTTATAAATCTTCACACCTTTCATGATCTGCTGACCGGAAGCTTCATCATAATCTGCTAAAATTTCACAAACCTCTGCCTGCTTGATCGTAAGGTGATCTGTATTTTCCAGTGTCTTTCTCATCTCTCTGGAATAATTCTGTTTATCTGCCTGTGCACGTAAAGAATGTACTGCAGGACCTTTTGACACATTCAACATTTTTGACTGAATAAATGTCTTATCAATATTTTTGCCCATCTCTCCGCCAAGTGCATCCAACTCTCTGACAAGATGTCCTTTACTGGAACCACCAACATTCGGATTGCAGGGCATAAGTGCAATACTGTCTACACTGACTGTAAAGATCACCGTTTCCAGTCCAAGCCTTGCACAGGCAAGGGCAGCTTCACAACCTGCATGACCTGCACCAACCACACATACATCTACTTCGTCTCTGATATCTTCTGTCATTTTCATTTCCTTCTTTGTTACATCATATATATTTGAAAAAAAATTATAATTTCTATAGTAGCAAATATATATACATTTTAATACAGTTTATATTTATAGTGATATTTATAAAGTTACCTTATGCTAACTTTTTTTACGAATAGTATCATTTTAATAATGTTTTTCTTTTGTTCTATTTTTATTTGCCCATACAGAACTTTGAAAAGATTTCCTGTACCAGATCATCTTCTACTTCTTCTCCGATAATACTGCCAAGAGAAGCATATGCATTCATCAGATCAATGCTGTAAAAATCTTCCGGCATTTCATCTTCCAGACTTTGCTTTACCAGACAGAGTGCTTCCTTCGCATCTACCAGTGCTCTCTCCTGTCGTGCATTTGTAATAAGAACTTCATCATTAAAAGAAATCTCTCCTGTAAAGAACATATCTCTGATCTGTTCTTCAAATTCTTTCAAACCTGTTTTTTCTTTTGTTGAAGTAGATACAATCCTGCACTGATCCATATCGCTTCCAATACATTCTGCTATCCTATCTCTCATAAGTTGCTCATAGACAACTGTTTCCATATCTGATTTATTTAACAGCACAATAACTTTTTTACCGGAAAGCATTTCTATAATAGACTGATCCGATTCATCCAGTGGTACGGAAGCATCAACCACATATACAACAAGATCTGCTTTTTCAATACATTCCTTTGCTTTTCCGACACCAATCTTTTCTACCACATCATCTGTTTCATGAATTCCCGCAGTATCGATCAGATTTAATGAAATACCACCAAGCTTCATGGATTCCTGTATGATATCTCTTGTTGTACCGGCGATATCTGTTACAATAGCTTTTTCTTCTCCAAGCATGCGATTGAGCAGAGAAGATTTTCCGGCATTTGGTTTGCCGACGATAACTGTATCAATGCCTTCTTTTATGAGTTTACCGTTTTCTGCATTTTTGATCAGTTCTTCTATTTCAAGTAAAACAGCATCTACAACCTGCATCAGTCTTTCTGTATATCCATCCAGGCTGATATGTTCCGGATCATCGATAGCAGATTCAATAAATGCTATTTCATAAATTACCTTCTTTCTTAATTTTACAACTTCATCATAAATCTTTCCCTGCAACTGATTTTCGGAAGCCTTCAATGCATAATCACTTTTTGCCTCGATCAGATCCATAATAGCTTCTGCTTTTGTCAGATCGATTCTTCCATTCAAAAATGCTCTCTTTGTAAATTCACCGGGCTCTGCAATTCTGGCTCCATGAGCAAGAACAGTTTTTAAAATCTTATTGGTTACAAGGACACCACCATGACAGTTAATCTCCACAACATCTTCCGCAGTATAACTCTTTGGTGCTTTCATGACAGAAACCATAACTTCATCGATCATTTCATCCTGTTCCTGAATGAAACCATAATGGATCGTATGGGATGCCACATGATTCAAAATATGCTTTCCACCTTTTGTCACAAAGATTTCATCCACTATTTGAACTGCATCACTACCGCTCACTCTTATTATACTGATTCCTGCATTTGAAACTGCAGTCGCGATCGCCGCTATTGTATCTGTCATGTTTGTTTTTCCTTTTATATATATTTATATATTATCTTACTTGATGTCATACGGATTGCTCCGTGCTTCGCACTCTCACAATTATTATTTAACTCAAACTATAATAATTGGAAGACTTACATATCTAGATTTATATGTTTCATGGTAGACCGTTGAAAAACGTCGGTACTTAGGGCATGTATTTTATGCCCTTATGTACCGCTACGTTTTTTTCCGAGCGAGAGCGCGTCTACCATGGAATATATAAATTTAGATATAACACTAGTATTATATCCAAAACAAACAAAGACCACAATACTTGTGGTCCTTGTTATAAAACATCTTATTTAAACTATTTCTTTAATGTAACAACAACTCGTCTGAAAGGTTCTTCTCCCTCGCTGTGTGTTGTAACATACTTGTCATTCTGCAGTGCTGAATGAATGATCCTTCTTTCGTAAGGATTCATTGGCTCAAGTGATACAGGTCTCTTTGTTCTCTTTACCTTAAATGCAATATTCTTTGCAAGGTTTTCAAGTGTTTCTTTTCTTCTCTGTCTGTAGTTTTCTGTATCAACCTTTACTCTGATATATTCTTCCTGTCCTTTGTTTACAACAAGAGATACCAGGTACTGCAGGGAATCAAGTGTCTGTCCTCTCTTACCAATCAGGATACCCATATCATCGCCGGCAAGATCAATGGAAAGACTGTTATCTTCTTCATTGAAATCTGCTGTGATCACAACAGTTAATTTCATAGATGCAAATACATCATTTAAGAAATCTTTTGCTTTCTGGTCCGGCTTTACTTCTTCTTCTTTTACTCTGGCATTGATAATAGCAGGTTTTGCATTAAATCCCAGAAAACCGGAAGAGCCTTCTTCTACAACTTCATACTCAAGCTTATCACTGGTAACCTCTAACTTCTGACATGCATCAATGATTGCATCGTTCACTGTTTTACCAGAAAATTTTGTATATTCCATCAGACAAACCTCCTATTTACTGTTCTGCTCCATATAATCATGCACCATATTTGCTTTTGCAGCGATACTACCCTCTTTTTTCGGAGCAGCTTTTGCTTTTTCAATGATCGCATCTTTTTCCTTCTGGCTGAGACCGGAAGTAGAGCTTAAATACTTTGTATTCATACGTGCAGATTGATTCACTGTGGTTTTAGCAACAGTGTCTTTACTCTTTCTGCGCTTTTCTTCTTCTTTTTCCATATTTTTCTGGATTACTTCATCGAAGTCAATCTTATCAATATGTCTGTTGATGACGATCTGCTGAATACTACGGATCACCGCACCTGCGATCCAGTAAATACCTAAACCGGTTGGAAGTGTGAAACAGAAAATAGCTGACATGATAGGCATCATCATATTCATGGATTTCATGCTGGCTGCCATTGCATCTGCCTGCTCATTGCCTGTACTTCCGTTATTAGTAGGCTGCGGCATTAATTTTACATTTAAAAACTGTGTCAGTGCTGCCAAAATAGGAATCATCAGAGCACCAACCACAAGCAGATAAGAACCTGCCTGGAAAGCATCTTTAATAATATAAGAAGGTGAATTTGCAATATTCAGACCAAGGAAATTATTAAATCTGCTCAGCGTATCATATGTGTTTTGTACATCTGTTGCCAGAGACGGAAACTCCGTTTTCAGGGACATCCATTCTGCAGAAGAAGCCTTATTCAGAACATCAATAAAGGTATTCTTCATATAATCGCTGCCTGCAACGAAGGAACTGCTTGAAAACTGCTTTGCATACTGACTTGCATTTTTGAAAGTCTGTAAAAATGCAGAAGCACCATCTGCTGTAACAAGCTTGTCTACCAATGTAGAAAAAACTGCCTTTACATTCGGTACATAAGCCGGGAAATTATAAATAACACGATAAAGAGCCCATAAAATAGGAAGCTGGATTACAAGTTGCAGACAACTTCCGGATGGAGAAACACCGTATTTCTTATAAACGGCTTTTGTTTCCTCATTCATTTTCATCATGGAATCATTATCTCTTTTATTTTTATACTTGCTCTGGATTGCCTGAAGCTCCGGGTTCATTTTGGCAGAAAGCTTTGAAAACTTCTGCTGCTTGATCGTAAGAGGCATCATACATAAATAAATAACAAGCGTAAAAATTATGATGGCAAGACCGATACTTGGAATACCGATCTTTTCTAAAACGGTAAAAATTCCATTCATTAAATAACCAAGTAACTGAGATACAGGTCCGATAATGAATGCATTACTTTTGGTTAATAAAATACCTGTCAATATTAACTCTCTATTCTTTTTAGTGCATGTTCAACAAAAGCCTTGATTTTACTGGATTTGTTGAACGGTTTACAAGTTACATATATCTTCAAACTAGAGTTTTCTGGATATGAAGTAGCTTCAAT
>NZ_JAHLPN010000024.1 GCF_018917935.1 Kineothrix sp. MSJ-39
TTTTTATACCCAAAGATGCAGACCTGTTCAAAAATAGAAAAAATCATACAAAGAAACGCCAAAACCGACATTTGCCGGAGTTGGCGTTTCTTTGTTAGGGACTTATTTTACAGCCCCTTCTATCTAGTCTTTCTTTTTATGCTCTTCACGATCACAACCGTTAAATAGCTGCCGCTTTTCAGTTCCTCCAAGCCATACATGACCTTTTCGCTTGGCAGACCACAGTCGGAAACCGCGTAAACCTGCAGCTCCTCTCCCTGTTTTTCCCGCTCTTTCTGTTCCCGGGCAAGCATTTCGCAAAGTTCTTCCAGCTTTCTGCCCGCTTTCATGTAGATCCTGGTTCCCTGATACTGCATCGTACGGCTGATCTCATAGCTTGCCGGGATCACATGGATTTCTTCTTCCTGTTCTCCGAGTGAAATGCCCAGCTTTGCCGCTACCGCGCAAAAGGAAGGAACACCACTGATCATCTGCACGTTTCCGCCCAGTGCCTGCACACGCTCTTGCAGGTACATATAGGTTGCGTACACAGACGGATCCCCGATCGTCAGGAAAGCCAGTGTCTTTCCCTGTTCAAGTAAGCCGCAGACAACTTTTGCATTTTCTTCCATTGCCTGCTCTAAAACTGCTTTTTCCTTTGTCATCGGAAAAGAAAGGACACATGTTTCCTTTTCAGCAACTGCCACTGCCTGTTTTACGATCTGGTATGCATAACACTTTTCTTTTTCCTGCGGCAACAAAAGCAGGTCGCTTTCCTCTATTTTTCTGACTGCACCAAGAGTAAGGCAGTCCGGATCTCCCGGTCCGACGCCGATTCCATATAATATGCCTTCCATTTACTTCTCTATCCTTCTGTTTATTTTGTTCTTTCCTTCTTCCCCGGCAAATCCCTCTTACCATCATCAACCATTCTTTCCGGTCTTTTAGGCGCTTTACATGTCATCCGGCATTTTTGCATAAACGCTTCGTCTTACAAAATAGTAACAGATCACCTGCATGGCGATCGTGATGATCCACGAAGCCGGATAAGAAATAAACAGAATCTTTAATGATCTGTGCTGTGGAAAGATTCCATAGATCCAGACGATTCTGGTACCGACTGTTCCGATCACGGAAAGGATCATCGGAACTGCCGAATGTCCCATACCACGAAGTGCTCCCGGAAACAGATCCATCAGTCCGCACAGGAAATAGGTCACGGTCGTATATAACATAATTTCCATGCCACAGGCTATAACATCCGGATCCGTTGTATAGATCTGCAAAATTTCAGGGCCGAACAGATAGGCACTGCTGCCTAAGAGCAGCGCAAAAACAACCGATAGCAGCATACATTCCAGCAAAACCTTATCCATACGTTTTTTCTTGCCTGCGCCGTAATTCTGGCTGGTAAAGCTCATGCATGCCTGCGTGATGGAATTAACGGAGACATACAAAAAACCGAGAATATTGTTAGCCGCGGTATACCCCGCCATAGCTATAGAGCCGAAGGAATTGACAGACGACTGCAGCAGCACATTTGAAAAATTGATGACCGTACTCTGGATGCCCGCCGGAACGCCTACCTGAAAGATCTGTCCGACATATTCTCCCCTGATCGCCAGTTTTGAAAACCGGAGCTGATAACTTCCCTGCGTCTGATACAGACAGCGCAGCACCAGAATACAGGAGATCATCTGGGAGATCACGGTCGCAATGGCAACGCCTGCAACACCCATATCCCACGCGATAACGAGAAACAGATTAAGCAGTGCATTGATCACACCGGATACGATCAGAAAAATAAGCGGACGCTTTGTATCTCCCACCGCACGCAAAATAGCTGCACCATAATTGTACAGCATAAAAAATGGCATTCCCACAAAATAAATGCGCATATACAAGGCAGACTGTCCGATGACATCTGCCGGGGTATCCATCAACGTAAGGGCGCCCCTGGCAAACACTACTCCCACCACTGCCATGATAAGTCCACTGACAAGCGCAAGAGCAATGGCTGTGTGCACTGTCTCTGACATTTCTTTTTCTCTGCCCGCTGCATAAAATCTGGCAACCAGCACATTGGCACCTAATGATATCCCGATAAAGAGATTGGTAAATACATTAATGAGTGCAGTGGTCGAACCGACCGCTGCCAGTGCACTGCTTCCCGTAAATCTTCCTACCACAATGATATCCACCGCATTAAACATCAGCTGTAAAATGCCGGATAACATCAGTGGAAGTGAAAATGAGATCAGCTTATCCATCAATGTTCCGTTTGTCATATCTATTTCATATTTGTTTTTCTTCTGTCTGGTTTCTGTCTGCATACCATGCTCCTGCGTACTTTCTGAGGTTTTATCCTCCGAAATTATAACACACTTTACCGTTTTATTCAGTTTCTTTTCTGAAAAATCATTTTGGAGCATTGACCGCATCTTTGATTTATGTCTATACTACTAATGAGATTTTTTATCAATAATACTTTCTACTATTTCACGGAGGATAACATGACATTAAAAGAACTTCCGATCGGAAAAACCGCAACCATTGTCACCGTTGGCGGTGAAGGTGCCCTGCGTCAGCATTTTCTGGATATGGGTATCATTCCAAAAGCCGAGATCACCATGGTGAAATATGCCCCTATGGGCGATCCGGTTGAGGTGCGCATCCACAGCTACGAGCTGACACTCAGACTGGCAGATGCCGAAAAGATCACCATTGAAAATATATATGAAAAGAAACCGCTTCCGCCAAGACAGGCACTGAAGCCTATCGATCATCCTGGACTTGGAGAAGGCGGCAGATACCACAATAAAGAGGAAGAAAACCCATTGCCGGAAGGCACTGTTCTGACTTTCGCTCTTGCGGGCAACCAGAATTGTGGTAAGACAACTTTATTTAACCAGTTGACCGGCTCTAACCAGCATGTCGGTAATTTTCCCGGTGTCACGGTAGACCGGAAAGACGGTGCGATCCGCGGGCAGAAAAATACACTTGTAACAGATCTGCCCGGCATTTATTCCATGTCTCCTTATTCCAATGAAGAGATCGTGACCCGTAACTTTGTATTAAACGAAAAGCCGAAAGGCATTATAAATATTGTGGATGCTACCAATATTGAACGGAATCTGTATCTGACCATGCAGCTTATGGAGCTTGATATCCCGATGGTACTTGCCCTGAATATGATGGATGAAGTGCGCGTCAACGGCGGCTCCATTTTAGTCAACCAGATGGAGGAAATGCTCGGTATTCCCGTCATTCCCATTTCCGCTGCCAAAAATGAAGGCATCAGCGAACTAATCGCACATGCCATGCATGTCACAAAATATCAGGAACGGCCGGGCAGACAGGATTTCTGTGATGCAAAAGATCATGGCGGTGCTGTACACCGTTGTCTGCACGGTATTATGCATCTGATCGAAGACCATGCGGAATCTGCAGGCATTCCGGTCCGTTTTGCTGCAGCAAAGCTGGCAGAGGGCGATCATCTGATCTTAGAGCAGCTGCAGCTGGATGAAAATGAGAAAGAAACACTGGAACATATTATTGTACAGATGGAAACGGAGCGCGGACTTGACCGTGCTGCTGCCATTGCGGATATGCGTTTTACGTTTATTGAAAAGATCTGTAAAGAAACGGTTGTCAAACCACATGAGAGCCGCGAGCATATGCGCAGCGTCAAAATGGATAAAATACTGACAGGACATTTTACCGCCATCCCCTGTTTTATCGCCATTATGGGACTTGTATTTTTCCTGACCTTTAATGTGATCGGCTCTGCACTTTCCAATCTTTTGCAGCTTGGGATCGATACGCTGACGCATCTGACGGATCAGCTTCTTACGGCAGCACACATCAACTCCGTGCTCCATTCCCTGATCATTGATGGTATTTTCAACGGCGTCGGCAGTGTGCTCAGCTTTTTGCCGATCATCGTCACACTCTTTTTCTTCCTGTCTCTTTTGGAAGACAGCGGTTATATGGCAAGAGTTGCTTTTGTGATGGATAAACTGCTCCGTAAGATCGGGCTTTCCGGCCGTAGCATTGTCCCTATGCTGGTCGGCTTCGGATGTACGGTTCCGGGTGTTATGGCAAGCCGTACCCTGCCATCCGAACGGGACCGTAAAATGACGATCCTGCTGACACCGTTTATGAGCTGCTCTGCCAAGCTGCCGATCTACAGCTTTTTTGCCGCTGCCTTTTTCCCGGGACATGGTGCACTTGTTATGATCGCCCTTTATTTCGGCGGTATTGTCATCGGTATTTTAATGGCACTTCTGCTGCGCTCTACCCTGTTTCACGGAGAAGCCGTTCCGTTTGTCATGGAACTGCCAAACTACAGACTCCCGGGCATAAAGAATGTCAGCCAGCTTCTATGGGAAAAGGCAAAAGACTTTCTGCAAAGAGCTTTTACCGTTATTTTCCTTGCTACGATCATCATCTGGTTTTTACAGACCTTCAACCTGCGCCTGAATCTGGTGACAGATTCCAGGGACAGTATCCTTGCCGCCGTAGCAGGACTGATCGCGCCTCTCTTTACACCGCTTGGATTCGGTGACTGGCGTATATCCACAGCTCTGATCACGGGCTTCATGGCAAAGGAAAGTGTTGTTGCCACACTTTCCATATTATTTGGCTCCACCGCTTCCCTGCAGGCAGTTCTGACACCCCTTTCAGCAGCAGCCCTTCTTGTCTTCTGTCTGCTGTACACGCCTTGTGTTGCGGCGATTGCCTCGATCAAACGTGAACTTGGTGGAAAGTGGGCTGCAGTGGTCGTTGTCGGTCAGTGTGTGATCGCCTGGCTTGCGGCTTATCTGGTACATGTTGCCGGTAGTCTGTTTTAGTCTTTCGCGGCTGCGGCAAAAGCAAAAGTAGCAACAGACAACCAAAGAGCGTCAGATGCAGCCATCTGACCGCACCACTGAAATTCATATACGGATTAAAATAATCAAGCACCATCGTCATAATATCTATGCTGCTGCAGATCATACAGATATGCAGCAGTATTTTTTTGCATGTTTTCATAGGTCTGTACCTCCCTGCTCCATGATGAAAATACCGTCTGCCACACCATGCTCCGGCTTATATGGATGATTTTCCACTGTTGTATCCCTGACCATAAAAGAACAATGTCCGCCGTCCAGATTATATGCCTTCTGGCAGCCAAGCGTTTCAAACAGCTTTGCCATTTCTTCCAGAAACATGCCTCTTGTACTGCTCTGTCTGCCATCCACCTGCACCAGGCAGTAATGTCCCGGTTCATAATAACCGATGGCAGTCCGTGGATGAGACTGCCTGATATAATCCCATGTCACAAATTCTGTCTTTGCCTTTCCGTTCTCATCCAGAAGGCTTGGTCCAAATACCCAGCTTTGGTAAGCCCCCTTTTCTTCCAGTGTCTGTCGGTTTACCGTTCCGGGTGCGTAAATATCCATCGTACCATCCTGATTCAGCACACAGGTTTCCGCATCCGACTGTCCCACTCTGTAATAAATGCCGTTTCGAATGACAGTCCCTTTCTCTTTATTATGGTCGTTGCTGTAAGAATCGCCGTTGACCGCCAGCTTAGAACCAAGCCGTTTTGCCATCGATGTCAGCTTTTCCTCATAGCCTATCCCATAAGTATCCTGTGCAAATGCTGTTTTCAGGCACGAAATATCACTGACATAAATATCCGCAACCGTATAGGCGATCTTCGTTCCGTACTTCACATGCCGCTGATCGGTCGTATCCACCCTGCCCGAATCATAAGACTGATGGCTGATGTGGATCGCCAGATCAGGACTTGTATAAGAATCAGCCGTTTCTACAACCTGATCGGTAAACTGATCCGCAAACTTTTCTTTAAAATTGCCGGTCTGTACAATGCTGTTTTCTTCCGCAATCGCTTCCGGTCCCGGTTCTTCTGCATATGGAATCTGTATTTCCGTCTGATCCGACTGTTGTGGTAGTGGCTGCTTAATTTCTGCCGCCATACGGTGCGGCAATTTATAATTGAGGATCCATACGCCAAGTAAAATAAGACAGGCAATGCACAGATCGATCAAAATACTTCCTATCCGTCTTTTCCATGTCACTTTTCTCACCTTCTATTACATCTCTTTAAACTGCAACATTACGCTTAAAGATCAGTTTACTCTGTACGTTAAAGCTGATCAGAAACAGTGTGCATTCTGTCAGTATCTTTGCAAAATAAACAGGCAGTCCCAGACCTGTATATACCATCAGGATCACATTGTTCATGAGCAGGATGCCCGCTGCCAGCAGAAAATACTGCATTCCGCTCGACAACTTCCTTTTTGTATGGAAGATAAATCTGCAGTTCATGCTGTAATTGTAAAAAGCACTCAGCAGTCTTGCCATGACATTTGCCAGAAGTACCATGCCTGCTGTATGCGGTAACACTGTTATAAACCCTGCGAACAGCAGATAATCGACCAGAAAACTGGAGGCGGAAGACAAGGAAAATTTCAGCATATTCTGATAGATCCGGAAAGAATCCCGCAGCACATGAAAATGAGAACAGGAATTCTCTTTATCATGATAGATCGTATGGATCTCTACCTCCTCGATCGGGATTTTCTTCTTTGCAAGTGTCATCAGCACATTGGTTTCATATTCATAGCGTTGCCCTTCCACTGCCAGAAGCTGTGGGATCAACTGTGCATCAAATGCCCGCAGCCCTGTCTGGGTATCCTTTACCCTGACACCGGACAAAAGATGAAATACTTCTCTTGTCACAGCATTCCCGATCCGCGAGCGGAATGGCATCTGTGCAATGCTCCGACAACCAAGTACCATCGTATTTCTGTGGGTATGCGCATAGGTCGTGAGTTTCTGCATATCGGTCGGCAGATGTTGTCCGTCTGCATCCATAATACCGACCACATCGCAGTCCCACATTTCCCGCCTGATATAGCAGAGTGCTGTTTTGATCGCTGCCCCTTTTCCTCTGTTTTCCCTGTGATGGAGCACGATACAGATGTCTTCGAGGCGGTCAAAAATGGACTGGTAATTTTCACCGCTTCCGTCGTCCACGACGATCATCTCATCTCCTGCCTCCCAAAGCTGTCCTGCCAGCTTCAAAAGAGTTTCGTCCGGTTGATAAGCCGGTATTATGATAGTTGCCATATGCTCACGCCCTTTCTGTTTTCTTTTCATCTCTGTCCTTTAAAAGCTGCAGAGAAAGTACCAATGCAATTCCGATTACACAGGCTACCGGGTGAAAATGGGAAAGATCAAGCGGAAGCTGCGGAATGGAGAGAGTTGTCGGTCCCATACAGATCGCATAAAAAGAACCGATCATCATGCCCAGGATCGCATATACCGAAAAAACACGGAAATGCTGCAGGCAATACCGGATCAACTTGACAACCGTTGCTGCACCGCAGACAATGCCAAGGCCGAAACACATAACAGCCGGCAGATAAGAAAACTGCAGGGAAAGCAAAGACCGGATCGCATGCATGACAGGCATATAGGCACCAAAAATCAGAAGCAGTGTAGAGCCTGAAATTCCCGGCAGAAACATCGCGGATATGGCAACCATGCCAATGAGGAAAAGCCGGATGCCAAGAGTCATCGAAAACTGTCCCAGATCCATTGCAGCTCCTGTTGTCCTGCCGTTTAAATAGCTGATGAGTACAACGAGCAGCATACCAAGAACGCCAAAAAAGATGCCCTGTCCGACCTGTCGGAAGCTCTCTTTTTCATCCCGGATCACAAGTGGGATAGAACCTGCCACAAATCCAAGGAACAAAGAGCTGACTACATAAATATGACTTTCAAATAAGGAGGTCAGGACAAGTACTGCCATTCCCATACCAATGATCCAGCCCAGTCCCAGTTTCCATAAATATCTGACTGCCTCCTTTTTTTCCTTCCAGCCGGAAAATACAAGTGCATGGATTGCACCGATAAACCGGTCGTAAAATCCCATGATAAAGGCGACCGTTCCGCCCGATACACCGGGCACGCTGTCCGCCAGTGCCATACAAAATCCATTGATGCCTTCTTTTAACATAATAAAAAACCTCCTGTTCGTTTCTGTAACCAGCATAACAAGTTACCTTAAACAAACAGGAGGTTATATTCTAAACAAATCCTAAACCGGTGCATTCAGCCGATAGCCTGCACCCCAGACGGTTTCCAGCAGCTTCGGATTTTTGCTGTCCTCTTCTATTTTTTCCCGGATCCGGTTGATATGCACCATGACGGTTGCATTATCTCCCATATACTCATAGCCCCAGACCGCTTCAAAAAGCTGTTCCTTGGAAAACACGATATTAGGATGCTTCGCCAGAAACAACAGCAGTTCAAATTCTCTGTTAGGCAGGCGGAGTTCCTTTCCATCCTTATACACCTTCCAGCTTTCCGGCAATATGGTAAGCGATCCGATCCTGATCTCCTCGGGCTTTTTCTCCTCCGTCGCTGCGCCTGCCAGCCGTTCATACTGCCTGATATTGGCATGCACTCTGGCAACCAGCTCCGCCGGATCAAACGGTTTGGCGATATAATCATCCGCGCCCAATCCCAGTCCACGGATTTTGTCTACGGATTCCGTCCGCGCAGTTACCATCAGAACAGGGATCGTAAGCTTCAGATTTTCCCGGATCTCCTTGCATAACACATAACCGCTCTTACCGGGCAGCATCAGATCCAGTAAGATCAGATCAAATTTTTCCTTCTGCAGAAGCTCTGTCACACTGCCGCCATCCTCTGCGACCACGGTTGTAAAACCGGATGCCTGCAAATAGGCTTCTTCTATCATACTGATATCCGCATCGTCCTCCACGATCAAGATTCTCTTTCCTTCCGCCACTTTCTCTGTTCCTTTCTCTTTTTATATTTCATCTGCACTTTCTGCTTTTTGTGGGAATTCCATCACTATCTGCAGCCCATGCTTACTTTCAGCCCTTACCTGACCGCCCATTGCCTGTGTCAGATATTTGACAATGTATAGTCCCAATCCGTTTCCTTCCTTTTTGTTGCGAGATTCATCGCCGCGATAAAATTCATCAAATAAATACGGCAGTTTCTCTGCTGCAACACCGACACCATGATCTGCAAAGCAGATCTGCCATCTGTCCTGCTTCCGGGAAAGCGTAATCTCCATTTGCAGCGGTTTTACCTCACTGTATTTCCGGCTGTTTTCCAGCAGATTATCCAAAATACGCTGTAGCTGCTCGGGATCTGCCATTACATGCGCAGACTCTGTTTCTCCTGCCAGCTCATCCGCACGATCCTCCACCTGAAATGAGAGCGTTTCCTCCTCTCCCAGATAGCTCTGCTTTCCCTGTACATAGTCCCGCAAAAATGCGGTCAGATCCAGCTTTTGCTGATGAAGCGGCATATTTCCCGTTTCCAGCTTGGAAAGGTAAAACAACTGATTGAGCAGCATATCCATGTCCTCTGTCCTGCGGTAAGCCGTCTGCAAAAACTTTTCCGTCTGCGCAGGCGACGTGGCAATGCCATCCAGTACCGCCTTGATCATGCCTTTTACGGCAGTCAGCGGTGTTTTCAGATCATGAGAAATACCTGCGATCATATCCGTCCGTGCCTTTTCGTATTTCCGGTTCCGCTCCTGCTGCTCCAAAATATGCTGCTGCATTTCATTAAATGTCGTACATACCGTTTCAAATTCCGCATCCCCCGTATAATCGATCTCTTCCGTCAAATCATTTTCCCGGATACGGTTAGCACCCGTTTCCAGTGCTTTCAGCGGCTTACTGATATGGTTTGCCAGATGCCTCGTACAGATCTGGCTGACCAGAATAAGCGCACAGATGCAAAACAACGCATCTACCAGAAACAGCAGTATAAATGAATTTTTATGAATTGTCCAGTCTGCCAGCAGCTCTTCCACCTGATCCGAATCGATCACCGATTCCATGGTCTGCTGCCACTCTTTCTCGATCGACTCCGCGTACAGCTTTACCATACCCAGATTGATGAGCACCATTGCGAATAATGCGATCAATATCGTTACCGCATTGGAAATAAAGATCCTCTGTCTTACCGTTGTCTTTTTCATCCCAGACCACTCCTTTGTATGATCGTAACAGACAACCCTAAAGAAATGCAATGGTTAGTTCTAAACAAATGCTAAACAGAATACATTTCCGCATAAAAAAGAGACATCCATTTCCATGAATGCCTCTTTCTGTATCTAACTGTTATTCGTCTTCCGATTAAGCGTTAGCCTTTTTTGCCTTCTGACCCTTCAGTGTCTGGATACCTTCAATTACAAGGATGACAGCCAGAACGATCAGTAATGCGCCAAGAATTACCTGTGCATATGGACCCCAGTCAGCTCCGCCTGCAGCGATGATACCAATCTGGTTCTTTACTGTCAGAGCAAGTGAGCAGATCGTAACAACGATCATGAACGCCATAGGAATTAAGAACATCTTGTTGTTCTTTCCTGCATTACCAAGCCATGTAGCAACTGCTAACAGACCGATACCTGCAAGTAACTGGTTAGCTGCACCAAACAGACCCCAGATCTTAGCATATCCTGTCATACCAAGTAAGATACCAAGTACAACTGTTAAGATTGTTGCGAAATATGGATTAACCATAACCTTCTTCCAGCCTTCCTTAATATCCTTTGGTGTCTGACCAGGCTCAAGCCAGAATTCCTGGAACATGAAACGTGCAAGACGTGTTGCTGTATCCAGAGATGTCAGACAGAAAGCTGAATATGTAAGTACGAGCAGAGAGTTCAGTACTGTGTAGCTGCCCGGGATAACATCGTCAACCATGTGAGCGATACCACCACCGAAGATAGCTGTTGCACCAACAAGTGCGCTGTCAGGGTTTGCCTGATTCCACTTGTAAGCATAACCGATTGCACAAAGAGTTAATACAGCAAGTACACACTCAAGGAGCATTCCGCCGTAAGCGATCGGCTTTGCATCTTTTTCTTTGTCAAGCTGTTTAGATGTTGTACCTGAGGAAACCAGTGAATGGAAACCTGAGATAGCACCACATGCAACTGTTGTGAACAGTACAGGGAACAGATACTGGATACCGTTTCCGTTATCTACTGCAAAACCTGTTACTGCCGGGAAACTTGCATCAAATGTAGGATGTGCTACAACAACAGCGAATACGGCAACTGCAAGCATTGCATAAAGCAGGAATGAGCTTAAGTAGTCACGTGGCTGCAGAAGGATCCATACAGGTGTTACAGATGCGATCGCAATGTAAAGACCTACGATCCACATCCATGTCTTTGTTGACAGATAAATCGGATGGAAATTCATACCAACTGCCATGATCAGAACGATCGCAAGTACACCGATGATAGAAGCAACGCCCATTGGCACATTCTTACGGTATACAAAGAAACCGAATACGATAGCGATCAGGATGAATAATACAGAGATCATAGCAACAGATGCAGGTGTAGCGGATTTAGCTACATCCAGTGCACCACTTTCATCATATACAGCGCCGAATGTTGATGCTACGATTGAAGCAAAAGCAGCTACAACAAGGATCAGTGTCAGGTATGAGAAAATAATGAACAGCTGTTTTGCACGCTTGCTCATGTTAGCGGAGATGATCTCTCCAATTGACTGGCCTTTATTGCGGACAGATGCAAAAAGTGCGCCAAAGTCATGCACACCACCGAAGAAGATACCTCCGATGAGAATCCAAAGAGTTACAGGCAGCCAACCAAAGATTGCTGCGCCGATCGGTCCTGTGATAGGGCCTGCACCTGCGATTGATGAAAAATGATGTCCCATCAGAACCGGTGCTTTTGCCGGAACATAGTCCACACCGTCTTCCATTGTATGAGCCGGTGTCTCAGTTTTGCTCTCACCAACGCCCCACTGCTTGCAAAGCCATCCACCGTAGAAGATGTAGCCGATTACAAGAATGGCAACACAGATGAGAAGAAGTACTAATGAATTCATTTACTCTTTCTCCCTTCAATATTTACGAATATAGTACCTTTTTCATAAATTTCGCTGTGTGGCGGCCGCCCCTGTTCGCGTCAATCTGTCCTGTTGACAGCTCTACAAGTGCAGTATGGTGATCCATCCAGCCATGCAGTGAAAAATGAAAACTTTTTGATATGCGGCACTTTTTCAGTGCCTTTCTGGCATCTTCATCGCAAGTATCGCAGATGAAGACAGGCGTAATATAAGACGCCATATGTCCCGGTCCGACATGCAGACGGTTCATGCCATCTTCATGTACAAAATCTCTCCACTTCTGATACAGCTCAAGAGTGAGATGCGGGATATTCAAAAAATATAAGAATTCTTCTGTATCAGCAGTCCAAAGCTCAGCCTTTTTGGAAATGACATATTGCCCTGAATGCTCAAAAAAATCACAGCGCGCTGTGATCGGGTTCCGGTCATCTTCGTCCGGATGAATGTTATAACTGGATCTGTAGCTCTTCAAAAGCCGTTCTATCGCGGTTTCTCTTGTATAATCCATGTTGTTCAATTCACTCCATATACTCAATTATAAAAACTTTATAAACTATAACCTATTTATAATAATATGTTGCGTCCATTTTCGCAACCTGTTTTGAAAAAAAATATCAAAAAAAGGCGGAAAATATACAAAACATGTCGTTTTGTATCAAGTTTTGCCGCCTTTTTTACAACGATATTACTTTCTTTAGAATGATATTGATTTTATTTTCTACGCAAACAGTTCTTTCACCGCCTGTGCGTCGAAAGTAACCTGCTTTTTGTGATCTACCTCGATCTGATAAAGGGCATTGGCTGCAATATGTTCTGCTGCCTGTTCCAGATCACGGACACCTGTTGTATCGGTGAACTGCGTGATCACCTGATCCAGTCCATCATCTGTGATAATACATTCATTTTCTAAGAGCCCGATCCGTTTCAGTACCTTTGGCAGTGCAAATCTGCTGAAGATCACTTTCTTTTCCTCAAATGTATAATCCGGGATATCGATCACGGCAAAACGTGACATCAGTGGAGCACTGATATCCTCTTTATTGTTTGCAGTTGCAATCGGATAAACACCAAATGTCGGAATCATACATTCAATATAGTTATCCGTAAAGCCAAGGTTATCAAGCAAGGTCAGAAGAACATCTGCCGGATTGCCGTTTCCTTTGCCGGAAGCTGCTTTGTCCAGCTCATTGATGATAAATACCAGATTGGATTCCCCGGCGATGGAGAATGCTTCCATAATAATACCCGGCTTTGCATTTGCATAAATACGGGAGCTTCCTGTAAGCTGCTCCGGATCGTTGATGGAGCTCATATCAAGTGTAGCCCACGGCAGTTTTAAAATACGCGCTACCGCATAGGCAATCTGGGATTTACCGGTTCCTGCAGGGCCGACAAGCAGAAGGCCGTAAGCAGGCAGTGTATGCGTTCTGTTGATCTGGATGATCGTTTCCATGATACGCTGCTTCACGCGTTCCAGTCCGTACAGCTCTTCATCTAAGATCTTTCTGGCTTCTACCGGATCGATCGCCTCAAAATAATCGCTCTTCCACTGTACATTCATCATAATGGAAAGAGCACGCTGTGCATGACGGCGTTCCTCCGGGGAAACCTCATGGGATCTTGCCACAGCAAGGTTCCGTCTTGCCCAGAGTCTGATATTATCGGGAAGTGTTCTGCCTGCGCAGGTCATGAAATCGGAAATACTCTGCAGGCTGGTGATCTTCATATCATCGCCTTCCTCTTCCGCATCATCATCCTCTTCAATCTCTTCCACTGCTGTCATGGACAACAGTCTTTCGATCATATACTGTAAAAATCCGTCTGCTGCGGAGAGCTTTGTCCCACCGCCAAATGCAGTTTCACGGATTCTGTATACCGCATAACCATCCTCTGTATTTTTGCCGGAAAGACGGACATTGATCCGGTTCTCTCCCAGCCACTTGATCAGATTCACAAATCTGGCATCTACCTTTAAAATATCGGCCGGATAGGTTTCTCCTTCTTCCTTGAATTCAAAAGAGGTTCTTTTTGTCTGATTGGTGAAAAGACCGTTTGTATGATGTTTCCACTGCTGCTCTTTGTTACTGATCACAAGGATCGGATCCTCCGGGCTTTTCTCCTTTGCGTCTGACAGAAACGTTGTATAAGTACAGACATCCTCTATCTTTCCTGTCCCTTTTCCACTAAAATCAAAAACCGGCATTTTTTATCTCCTTTTTCTTTCCTAAGTATTCTTTGTACACGCTCTTCTTCTATGAAACCACAAAATCCGGAATTTTACAATTCCGGATTTTGCAAATCAGTCATCCTTATTCTACATTTTTGAGTGCTTCATCCATCGGGATCTTCTTGATACGGTTAAAATCAAAGCACATCACGATCAGATAACCGATCAGAACGAATACAAACATCTTCAGATATCCGGCCGGCTCCACCATAAAAGTAAACCATCCGCTGTAAGTTGCCATCATGGCCGCCCATACGTAAACGATCACTTTTTCACCCAGAAAGACGGTAACTGCATCAATAAGCACCACGGCGATCGTAGTCGCCATCAGATAAAGTCCTGCAATTTCACTGTTTTTATACCCCAGGATCTTTGTCATGGAAATGGCATTTTCGTTTTTCTCAATGATCAGCTTTGTCAGAAGGTAGATCATAACGATCGCAAGCAGAATACACAAATATTGGAAATAGGTCATATAACTTCCCATGGAATGATCCAGCTGGTCGCACATCTTTGTGATATCACGGATCGTGATCACCGTTGCGACCTGATCTTCCGCCAGATCCGTGATCTCGGTATCGGAAAGGAAACCACCAAACTGCCCGTCTTTCAGATCAAATACCTTACCAAACTGACTGATCGGCATAAAGACCGCAATACTCTGACACTTTTCATAAATGCCCGCAACTTTGAACGTATACTGTTTGTTTTCGTATTTCTCATCCAGTGTTACTGTATCACCTTTCGTCAGGTTGTATTTTTCACTGAACGGCTTTGCGATATAAACCTCTCCCTCTTTCAGGGCAGAAAGTCCGTCGATCTGTACATACCGGCTATCATCTTCTATACCATAGACCGATACTTCTTCATCAAACGTGTCACTCTTCTTCTGCAGGGATGTCATATCAAACTTCTCCGCATCCGCATTTTCTGTTGTGACCGTATTGCCATCCTCATCCTCATAATCGGAAAGCACATACTGATATTTTGCAAACATCATACTTTCGGCGTTGTCCTTATAATATTGCAGGGTACTTGGCATACCGACTGCCATGGCAAGCAGTACCATTATAAAGAAGATACCGACAAACAGAACCAGATAATTGGGAATATTCTGGAACAGAATACGCAGACGGAATCTGTTTAAGAAGCTCCAGCGTGGCAATCTCATTGCTTTCTTCCGCTTGTTTTTCTTCAGATCATGACGCAAAAACTGCAGCGGCGTATGACGCATCATTCCGGTAATGATGAGCAGGTTCACGACCAGCATCAGAATGACCGGAATCAAAGTTGTTTTCACAAATGCCTCCGCATTCCATATGGTTTCATACGTTGGCAGACTGTAACTGTTATAATACATGGAAACAACCACTTTTTTAAATACCGTATAGCCAAGTACATTTCCGATCACAGCCGCAAACAACGTTACGATCACCGGCATGGAAAGATAATGTCTGACGAGTTCTCCTCTTGTATAGCCGGATGCGCGCAGTGTTCCGATCGCTGAGGCTTCCTTTACGATCGTATTATTGATTGTGATTGCAAAGATGAACGCGATAATACCGATCAGAATATATAAAAGAACGCCGCCCATTGCCTCATCCGATCCCATATCCTCTGTTGCAAAGGTGATCGCCGGATTTGCATAAGCAGGTACATAGTCTGCAATCTCATTGTCACAAGCGACCGTCTGGGTCAGGAGTGCACGCATGAAATCATCGGACTGTTTTTTGGCTGCCACATCATCTGCCGGTTTTTCCTCATAAACCCATGCATATGTGAAATGAACTTTTTTATGCAAACTGCTAAAGCCTTCCTCTGTCACCATTGCCACATCAAATTTCAGTGCATCGAACATAAAATCCGTTGCTTTTTCATGCAGTGTCGCATAATTCACATAGGCGATCAGCCCGGTTACACGAAACTTCTTTCCGGATACGGAAACGGTATCTCCCACCTTTATGCCAACGTTGTCCGCATGCATACGGTCAATGGCAATTTCGTCTGCTTTCTCCGGAAGCTGCCCGTCCAGAATGCAGGCCTCGTTGACTGCATCCGTTCTGGCATAAACTCGGATGGTTCCGTCCGTTTCACCGTCATTGTTGTAATCTTCCTCTTCATTCCGGTAGGAATTTTCATAAACCGTTGTCTTTACCGCCCGAAAATCCGGATCATTTAATTCATATTTTTCTTCCGCATCCGCATATTCATCGTCTATCTTATCCCGGATCTCCTGCAGTGCTTTCTCATAGGCTTCCTGATATGCCTCATCATAAGCGGTCTGATAAGCGCCCGTCTGTTTTGCAGCCTCCAGCATTTCCGGCGACATGGTTTCTGCCATCTGCGCATCAAATTTTTCATCAAATTCTTTTTTGAACTTCTCATCCAGTTCTTTGGTTGCTTTGTCCAGATAGTACTGCTTTACATCTGCCTTTTCGCCGGTCTCGATCGCAGCAAGCAGATCTGCATCTGCCTTTTTCTGCAGTTCAAAATGACCGTCCTCCAGCTTATACTTTGTTTTTCCGTCCTCTGCGGCTTTCAGCATACTTCCGTTTGCCACATACATACCGGATACAAAGCCGATCGTCAGGATCAGGAAAAGTGCCACTACCAGATATTTCTTCCAGTCACCGGAAAGTTCCCGCGGGATTCTTTTGATCAGGGGATTTTTGGTTCTTTTCTTCATATTGTCCACCCCTTACCATTCCAGATCCTGTGCGGAAATCTTATTTGTGTTGATCTCATTATGCCGTACCATACCGTCACGCAGCTTGATCACATGATCCGCCATGTTTTTGATCGCTTCGTTATGCGTTACCATAATGACCGTATTACCGTATTTTTGATTGACATCCTCGATCAGCTTCAAGATTTCTTTTGATGTATTGTAGTCAAGTGCTCCGGTCGGTTCATCACAAAGCAGGATATCCGGATTCTTTACGATCGCACGCCCGATGGAAACACGCTGCTGTTGTCCGCCGGAAAGCTGGTTTGGCAGCTTATAACGATGCTCATAAAGTCCCAGCGTATGTAACAGATCATCAATATCCAGCGGGCTGTCGGAAAGATAAGCACCCACTTCTATATTTTCCTTTACATTCAGGTTTGCGATCAAATTATAAAGCTGGAACACATAGCCCAGATGTTTTCTGCGATACATCGTCAGTTTTTTCTCACCCATGTCCTCCAGCTTATCTCCGCCTATGCTTATGTATCCGGAATCTGCATTATCAATGCCTCCCAGAATATTTAACAAAGTAGACTTTCCGGAACCGGACGGTCCTAACAGGACACAGAACTCTCCCTTCGCAACAGAGAAGCTCATCCCTCGTAAAACTTCCTGTCTTGTTTCTCCGCTTCCAAATCCCTTTTTCAGGTCTACAATCTCTAAAAATTTCTTCTCTTCTATTGCCATACTCTCCTCATTTCTACAGGGCAGAATGATCCGCCTCCTGTGGTTAGTTATATCTAATTGTCAGGATCAGTATAGCATAATTGTTTTTCATTACAAGAAAGAAGGCGCTTGCTGATATTTTTTATCAGTAAGTGCCTTCTTATCATACTATTCTTTTCCGAGTATCTTTTGCATATTAAACGTTTTTAGATTGTAATTATTTCCAGTGAAATGTAAACATACCATAAATATATATAAATACGATCACAAGCGGTACCACATACTGAAAGACCGGACGCATCCATTTCTTTACTTTCAGACCCTTTCCTTCATTTGCTTCCATAAGAAACCTGTCCCAGCCCCAGCCAATCTTATAGCAGCAGAATATTGCCAGCATCAAAGAACCCAGCGGCAATACATTGTTTGATACGATGAAGTCCCAGAAATCAAGCCATGCGGTTCCTTTTGCAAACGGCTGGAAATGAAATACACTGTAGCCGAGTGCTGTCGTCAGGGCTGCAAGAAAAATTGCAGTTCCGCAGGCAATGCAGCCCTTCGGTCTGGACCAGCCGGTATATTCTCTTACCATTGCAAGCAGATTTTCACAAACGCCAAGTACGGTTGATAATGCCGCAAACACCATGAACAGGAAAAACAGCGTGCCCCACCAGCGACCGCCTGCCATATTGTTAAATACAGTCGCCATCGTATCAAACAAAAGGCTTGGGCCTGCTTGTACTTCCAGTCCGTAAGTAAAACATGCCGGGAAAATAATGATTCCCGCTATGACCGCCACAAGTGTATCCAGCACGATAATATGAACCGATTCCCCCATCAGAGATCTGTCTTTATCAATATAACTGCCAAAGATCGCCATGCCACCCATTCCGACTGACAATGTGAAAAATGCTTGGTTCATGGCACCCACAATAACGGAGCCGTTGATCTTGGAAAAATCAGGGATCATATAAAAGGATAAACCCTGCCCTGCTCCTTTTAAGGTCATGCTGTGCACCGCCAGCACAAGCATCAGCACAATAAGTGCGGACATCATGTATTTGGTGATCCGTTCCAGCCCCTTTTGCAGATGAAAACTTAAGATCACAAAGGCAATCAGTACTGTCATAAACAGATAAAATACATTGAGCGCCGGATTTTGTATCATCTGTTCAAACCCAAAGTTCTGATTCTGCCCTGTCAGAAACTTTATAAAATAATACAGCATCCAGCCGGAAACAACCGTATAAAATGCCATGATGGAAAAATTACCGATCAGGCATATGATACCGAGTATGTTCCATTTTTTCTTGCCGGACAACTTTCCATACATATAAAGCGGGCTTGTCTGCGCCGCTCTTCCGACCGAAAGCTCCATGACCATAGCCGGCAGTCCCAGCACCAGCAGACAAATGATATACAGCAGCATGAAACTGCCGCCGCCGTTCTGTCCGCACATCCACGGAAACTTCCATACATTACCGCATCCGATCGCACATCCTGCGGAGAGCATGATAAACCCCAGTCTGCTCCCCAGTCTTTCTCTGTTTTCCATAAAATACCTTCCCAATCTTACTATTCTTTTGCTGCTGTGATCTGTCTTTCCAAACCATAGCTTGTTTTTCCGTACTGTTTATTATACAATTTGTATTATCATTTGTATAACAAATGATTTTTATAGCTTCTATCGAATTTATCGATACACAAGCAGAAAGGGGTCTTCCTATGGATATGAAAAATTTAGAGACCTTTGTCATGGTCAACGAATTGAAAAGCTTTACGCAGGCTGCACAGCGGCTCGGCTTTACCCAGTCCACCGTTTCTTTTCAGATCAAGCAGCTCGAAAATGAACTGGGCATTCCGCTGTTTGAACGGATCAGCCATACAGTCACCCTGACAAATGAAGGACAGAAGCTGCTTCCGCTTGCACATCAGATCCTGCGGCTTTGGGCAGAAGCCGGTCATATTGCAGGCAATACCGCGCCTGCGGGCATTGTCAGGATCGCGATCGCAGAATCGCTTTCCAGCTGGCAGTTCCACAGCCACTTCAAGGATTTTCACAACCGCTATCCGGGCATCCGCTTAAAGCTGATCGCCGCAAGCACGGATGATATGTTCCAGATGCTGGGACAGAATCAGGTTGACATTGTCTATACACTGGATCGTCGTATTTACAGCCATCATTACAGGACAGCACTGGAAGCACCTGTCAACATCCATTTTGTCACCAGCCCCCACCATCCGCTCGCCAAAGCAAAAAAAGTGGACATCGAGAATCTACTCGACTATCCACTGCTTCTGACCGAAAAAAATATGAGTTATCGCGCGATACTGGACGAAATCCTTGCTGCCAGAGGGCTCGAAACAACCCCTGCCATGGAAACAGGCGATACCCAGCTGATCTGCAGCCTGCTCCGTCAGGATATCGGCATTTCCTATCTTCCAGAATTTGTCGTGCAGGAAGATCTTGCAAACGGGCGGCTGATCAGTCTGCCAGTCAGCGACATGCCTGCACCGGGCATCTGGCGTCAACTTCTGTATCACCGCAATAAATGGATCTCTCCTGAGCTCACCTGTGTGATCGAATATCTGAAAGAGCAGCAGGCATAGCCCACTGCTCTTTTTAAAACGCTGTTATTTTCTGTTTGCCTGCTTATATTGATACATCATATCGTCTGCCTTCTTCATCGTATCTGCAATCTTATCCGTTTGTGGATCATAGAGTGCATAACCATAAGAAACCGTCGGCAGATTTTTTTCCTTTTTCCGTTTCTGTTCCAGGGCTGTGTAAAAATCTTTATTCAGCTTTTCTGCCTGTTCCGGCGAACGGTACAGTACCACACAAAACTCATCCCCGCCGTAGCGGAAACACATTCCGTAATTGCCATATACTTTATGCATACATTTTGCCACCGTCTGCAGGCAGAAATCTCCGAATGCATGTCCATAGGTATCATTGATCTGTTTAAATTTATCTACATCAAAAAACAGGACTACAGCCTTACGTGAAATGTTCTGCAGCGTGTACTCATAACTGAAACGGTTCAGAAGCTCTGTCAGTCCGTCTATCTGCAACAGCATATCTCCATGAAACTTATAGAGCATGATCGCACTCATTGCAATCGCAAGCCAATCGATCCGGACACTGCTGTCTATCGTCTGCATCACAATGCAGGCGGCTGCAAAAACCACTACACCCAATATGGAAAGCCCGTAATTTCCCTGAAAATTCTTGGATATTGCCATACCACGTGCCATGAAATAGACAAATCCCAATACATAAGAGATCAGATAAATCACATAAAACCGGCCATGATGATAGATATTATTGGCATCCACATAAAATACCCATCCTGTAAAGGCAGATATCACTTCGAAGACCACATTCAGGCATAAGCAGTAGAAAAACGGTTTCTCCCATTTGGAATCACCAAAACTCTTTCCACATGCCAGACCGATAAACGGTGAAAAAGAAAGCTCGATCACTTTTACCAGTTTGTGTAACGGGATCTGCGATACTTCCTGTCCGTTTAACATTACACCGCACCATTCGCATAACACACCTAAGATGATCAGTCCGAACAAAATAGCTGATGTCTGTTTTTGTTTTGCCTTCAGTCCAATATTAAAATTAATTGATACAAGCATGATCAGCATACAGACCACTATCATTGCAGTCGTTGCTGTATAATACATCTCCATTTGTACTTTTTCTCCTCATTTTGCAAAGCATTTCGCCCTGTTCCCTGTCTCGAAGGATAGTATAGCACCTGTAAGCCATTCAGGCAATTGAATCCGGATCAGATTTCTCTTTTTGATTTATCTCCTGCCATTTTCTTCAAATAGCTGTTCTTCAATTCATTCTCCTCCAGCAGCCGTTTATTTTCATCCTTTAAATACTGCATGTACTCCCGGGCAAGTCTGACACCGCCGCGCACCGCCAGATCCTCATGCTGCTCCATTTCAGAAAGCCAGCTGTTTAACGACTTTTCCCGGATATCATTGTAAGAATTATCTTTTGGATAAAACATAGTATTCCTCTTTTCTTTTATCGTCTTTGTGGGATGTTAACATATTTTCGTAAAATAAAATACAACAAGCTGTGTACGATCGCGCAGGGACAGTTTTTCCAGGATCGCACTGATATAATTTCTGACTGTCCCTTCGGACAAAAAGAGGCTCTGCGCAATCTCCCGGTTGGATTTCCCCATCGCCACCTGCTCAATGATCTCCTGTTCCTTTTCCCCGATGTCATAGTCTGCATAAGAAAATGCATGCTTTGCCGTTGTAAGTGCGGGAATCTTGGATACCACCTCACCGCCAAATACACTCTGTCCGCCGTAAACCGCTTTCAGTGCCGGAATGATCGCTTCAAAATCCTGCTTTAGTATATAGCCTTTGACGCCGATCCCAAGTGCTTTTACAATATATTCTTCATCCGAAAAAGTGGTAAGCAGCAGGATCTTCGCCGCCTTATCCATGGCAAGTATTTCTTCCGACGCTGCCAGTCCGCTCATTTCCTGCATCTGGATATCCATCAGGACAACGTCCGGCTTTTCTTGTTGATACAGCGCGACAGCATCCGCTCCGTCATGTCCGCTGCCCACTACTTCTATTTCTTCATCTGACCCGAGGATTGTCGTAAGCGACATCTCCACAAGCTGATCATCATCAATTACGATTACCCGCATTCTTTCATTTCCTTTCTGATCGATACCATAATGGCAAATCCTGCTTCTGTTCTGAAATGGATATTGCCGCCAAGTGCCTCCACTCTCTGCCGCATATTGGTAAGCCCGATGCCAGGCTGTTTATTTTTGCTGATCTTCGTTCCGTTATCTTCTATCAGAAGCTGGTAAAATCCCGGATGCTCCCGCAGCATGACTGATACCTTTGTCGCATCGGAATGCTTTATAATGTTAGCCATGGCTTCCTTCACAATAGCGATCATGGCATACTTCACATTTCTCGGGATCTGCGGTGACATATCGTACACAAGCTGCAGTTCATAATTCTGACGCATCTGGGAAGTTGCCTCCACAACAGCCTGTTTCAGATCTACCGATTCATCGTGCAGATCATGCACACTTTCCCGGATGTTGTTCATGGCTTCATTTAAGGATGTATTCACACTGGAAAGCTGTGCATAAAGTGTTTCTTCTTTTTTATGCACCATCATGAGAGCTCCAAGCTGCAGGATGCAGCGTGACAGCATATGTCCGACATTATCATGGATCTCCCGTGCGATCCTGTTCCGCTCGGACAGCGTCGCAACCCTGATTTCATAATCCTGCTTTTCCAGCAGTTCTTTGTTGCGCTGCTTCATTTTTGTCTGTTCTTCCACACTGCTGTCCCGTAGTTTCAAAAAGGCAGCATGCTCCTGTACCTGCTGCCTCGTTCTGACCGCCAGAAGAACTGCCAGCATAACGGTCACGAACCACAACAGGATCTGCCACGGTTCCTGAAATAAAGAAATTCTGTATAAAACCAATGCGCCGGAAAGACAGCCCCACCATTTCTTTCTATAGATAAACTCATAAATATGTACCGGCAGAAAAAAGATCAGTCCCGGTGCAAAGAAACACGCCAGCACATAAACCGCTGCAATCCCATAAAAGACAACATCTTTTTCCAGATAAATGATCAGTTCCATTGAAATGAGTGCTGCCAGAAATGTGATCACCGGTTCATAGGTCAGATTACGGTTCAGCAGAAAAAGAAGTCCCATCATCAGTATCACATGTTTATCTATCGCTTTTTGCATCCGATGTTCTCCTCCTTTTCGTGATTTCCGTAAATGTTCCCCGTCAGATTCATCCTATCACAGATCGCGCAAATAGTATAATGAAAGAATGAAAATATGACAAATGTCATATCAGGTCTTAACATTTATTACTACAAATCAGGCAGAAAACCTTCTATACTTTTCTCATGCAGGATAATCTGCGCAACAATATCATACAATCTGGAGGTTATTTATGGCAAACACAGCAGTTAAAATAGAAAATCTGGTCAAACGATACGGTGAAGTCATCGCCGTAGATCATTTGAACCTGACCATCCGCGAAGGCGAGATCTTCGGTCTTCTCGGCCCGAATGGTTGCGGAAAAACAACTACGATCAACTGTCTGCTTTCTCTTCTTTCTTATGACAAAGGAGACATTGAAATTTTCGGCGAGGAGATCACACCAACCAATTATAAACTCAAGTCTCAAATTGGTGTTGTCATGCAGAATGTTGCGGTTTTCGATGAACTGACCGTTTCCGAGAACATCGATTATTTCTGTGGCCTTTATATCCGTGATAAGGCACTTAGAAAACAATATGTAGAAGAAGCGATTTCTTTTGTAGGGCTGGAACATTTCAGAAAGTTTTATCCGAAAAAGCTGTCCGGCGGTCTGCTCCGCCGTCTGAATATTGCCTGTGGGATCGCACACAAGCCAAAACTGATCATTTTAGATGAACCGACCGTTGCGGTCGATCCGCAAAGCCGTAATAAGATTCTGGAAGGGATCGTCGAACTGAACAAACGCGGGGCAACGATCCTGTATACCTCCCACTATATGGACGAGGTAGAACAGGTCTGTTCCCGCATTGCCATCATCGATCAGGGCAAGAACCTGGCACTTGGCACAACCGAAGAACTGAAAAAACTGATCAAGAAAAGTGAGATCATCACGATCGATATCCTCACTCTGACAGAAGAAGATCTTTCCGCCATCCGGCACCTGCCGCATGTGTATGAGGTCAGCTTTGATCAGCATAAGCTAACGGTTCTCTGCAGCGGCGGTCAGCACAATCTCATTCATGTGCTTGATTATCTGCAACAGAAAAACTACTCCTTTGGCTATGTCCATTCCGAGCTTCCTTCTTTAAATGATGTCTTTCTGGAAATTACCGGCAAAGAGCTGCGCGATTAAACGATAGGATTCAGAAAGGAGTACAGTCATGATACAGATTATTTTTTGCAGCCTGAAACGGCTGCTGCGCAATACAACAAATATGTTCTGGATTTTAGTGTTTCCGATCGTTCTGGGCACATTCTTTTATATTGCATTTTCCAATCTCGGTGCATCAGAATCCATGAGCACGATTCCTGTGGCGGTCGTCCTTACCGATGATTACTATGGAGAAGCCCTCAAGCAGACCGTGACACAGCTTTCCGAAGGAGAGGATCCCTTCCTGGACACTACGTTCTGCTCCAAGGAGGAAGCACGAAAGCTTTTGGAAAACGGCGATGTGTGCGGTATGATCCAAAGTGGCAGTCAGGCAAAGCTCAGCGTTTCCGCCAATACAGCAGCGGATAATATCAAACAGAGTATTCTGGCAGCTTTCGTGGAGGAGTTCAATCTCCGCTGTGATCTGCTGATCGATACGATGCAGAAGCATCCTGAAAATGCCGAGATGGTGATCTCTGCTTTTCAGAATCCGCATGCTTTCAACGAGGAAGTGTCCTTACAGAAAAATCCGAATGTGGATACTTATACACAGTATTTTTATAACCTGCTCGCCATGGCATGCTTATATGCCGCTATGGCTGGTGTGATCGTTGCTGTGGAAAATCAGGGCAATCTTTCCACACTTGCCGCACGTAAAACAGTTTCTGCCCAGAAAAAGTCCACGCTGGTCATCGGCGAACTGATCGCAGCGGCCTTCTTTGAATTTATCATGAATCTTGCCGGTTTTTTCTACCTTGCTTATATTTTGAAGGTCGGCGTTGATGCACAGCTTCCGTATGCAGTCCTGTCACTGTTTACCGGCGTTCTGACCGGCGTATCCCTCGGCTTTTTCTTTGGCACACTGGGCAAAAAAGGAAAAGAAGAAAAGACAGGTCTCATCTTTGCCATGATCATGCCCCTGTGCTTTTTAAGCGGTCTTATGGTCGGCAATATGCGTGTCCTCATTGACCGTATCGCGCCCGTTGTCAACCGCATCAATCCTGCTGCCCTGATCGCAGACAGCTTTTACTGCCTGAGCATTTTTGAAGGGCATGCAAGATACACCCGGAATATTGTAACACTGCTTCTTTTATCCGTTCTCTTTATCGGTCTGGGTATTTTGAAAACCAGGAGGTCCCGCTATGCAAGTATTTAACATTTTTTTTAAAATTGCGAAGAAACATCTTGGACAGGTATTTATCTTTTCGGGTGTTTTCCTGATCCTCATCTTTCTGATGAGCATCTCGCAGTCCAGATCACTGAGCGGTGATTTCAGCGCCAAGAAGATAGATATTACCATACTGGACGAGGATCACTCCGTGCTCAGCCAGAGCATACGTGACTACCTTGGCTCCCGTCACAATCTGGTAACGCTTGAGAAAACAGATACGGAATCTTTGACAGACAATCTTTTTTATCAGCAGATCAGCTATGTCCTGACAATTCCCCAGGGATTTGAGGCGCATTTTCTGACGGATTCGCCCCTGAAGCTGTCACACAGCATCAGGCAGGACAATGCGAACGGCTTTTTCGTCAACGAGCAGCTGAACAGCTATTTGGATTCTATCTCCCTATACTGCACAGGCGGCTATTCCCTGGCAGATGCCATTGCTGCTACCGATCAAAATCTGGCAGCTTCTCCGAAGGTGGAAGCCATTACCTTTCAAAAGACGGCAGACAGCGGGAACACCACCATGTTTTACTGGTTCCAGTACATGAGCTATATCTTTTTGATGATCTTCTCCCTCAGTCTGGTGCCGATCCTTGTGACATTCCAGCAGACAGATGTCAGTGCCCGGATCTCCTGCTCTGCCCTGCCTGCCCAATCGCGTACCCTGCAGCTCGGACTTGGCTGTATCTGCTACAGTATTCTGACATGGCTTGTCTTTACACTGGCTGCAGTTCTGTTCTTTGGCCCGAAAAATGTTTTTTCCCAACAGGGACAGTTATGTATGTTAAACAGTTTTGTATTCACGCAGATCTGTGTTGCGATCACGCTGCTGTTAAGTACCTTTGGTCTGAAGGACAATTCCCTCAACCTGATCTCGAATATCATCGGAATCGGTATGAGCTTCCTTTGCGGTATTTTTGTACCACAGTGGTATTTGAGCACCGGAGTTTTAGCCGTTGCAAAGTTTCTCCCGGCTTACTGGTATATCAAGATCATCAACATGGTAACAGGCTGGTCAGGAGAAAGTTACTCTCTGGCAAATTACTGGAAATATATCGGTATGCAGTGTATTTTCCTCGTTGCGATCTTCTCTGTATACCTTGTGGCAAATAAACAGCGGAAAAGGGCAAGTCTTGCGTAAAATGTTCTACCAGATACCGCGCTTCTTGCGGATCTTGTAGTACATTTCATTATCCATTGCCATTACTTTTTCGATCGGTACTGCTTTAAGCACCGGCATTTTCATCTTATATTTCGTCCAGAAGAAAGCGTAAATGCCAAGCACAAGCATGGTCACACCGGTAATCAGCCAGATCATAAGCCGTTCATGCGGATCTGTTGAGATATAAAAGATCATATAGCTTGTTCCGATAATGCCGATCAGTGGAAACAGCGGACCACATGGCACTTTAAAGCTTCTCGGTGCATGTGGGAGCTTTTTCCGCAGGATCAGCACATCTATATGGGCAAATATGTAAGTGATCATCCAGAATACCGATCCTACGAGAATCAGGAACTCGATCATACCGGAAGAACCATCACTAATATAAGCAAAAAGGAACATGGCAGCGGAAATAGAGATCACGCCAATGTACGGAACACCGCGCTTATTTGTCTTTGCGAAGATCTGTGGCAGCATGTTCATTTTTGCCATGCCCTGTCCGATATATGCCAGTCCGTTCACACCTGAATTCTGTGTACTGATTACCGCAAGTGCTGCTACAAATGCCATCCAGATCTTGCCTGCTTTTCCAAGCAGCAGTTCGCCGTACAGCATATGCGGTGCTGCGGAATCTGCCAGTGCATCCCATGGTGTATAATGATAAAATCCGAGTACCATGATCGCCTGCATGAGCAGGATCACGATCAAGCCCAGCGCCATGCCAAGCGGTACGTTCCGTTTTGCATTTTTGACCTGCCCGGAGATTGGAATGGCAAATTCAGCACCGATGAACAGCCAGAAAGCAACTGCCGTCATGGAAATAACCTCTGCGGGGCTGGATGCCATATTCGCCGGCTGCACAACTACTGTGCCTGTTCCCAGCTTAAAAATGCCGATCAGTCCCATTAATACCATGGAACCGACAAGCAGAAATGCCACCAGATCCTGCACCTTGGCAAACATATCCACGCCGATCAGATTCGTTGCCATGACTACGATCATCATGACCGCCGTATATACAATACTCGGGATAGGAAGTGGAATCACCTCTGCCATGGCATAAGCAAAAATAGATGCCTCAACACCGGCAGATAAGATATTGCAGATCAGATAACCACCTACCATGGAAATGATCGTCGGGAGCGGACCCATACAGGCAAGCGTATACTGTGCCAGTCCGCCTGTGATGTTTGGCATCAGTGCATTCAGCTCCGATAATGAACCGATCGTTGTCATATTCAATAAACAGGCAACAACCATTGCGCCGATAAATACGATCCCAACAGAGCCTGCTCCCTGTCCCAGAGAAACAAGACAGCTCGTCGCAATGACAAGTCCTACGGAAGTAGAAATAACACTTCCCAGTCCCAGTTTTTTCTCCTCCATAAGCCTACCTCCTATAATGCATCCACGCCTTCATCACCAGTCCGTACTTTGATAACATTGTCCAGAGAGGAAACAAAGATCTTGCCGTCTCCGATATGTCCTGTATACAATGTCTGTTTGACTGCTTCCACGATATCATGCACCTTTTCAGTCTCGACTACCAGTGTGATCATCTGCTTTGGCAGCAGCACGATCTCCTCATTTTCTTCGATTGCATATTCCGCAGAACCTTTCTGGATCCCACAGCCTAACACCTGTGAAACTGTCATGCCACGGACACCGAGATGTCCCAGCTCACTCTGCAGCTCCGCAAATTTGGTAAAATTCGTAATAATCTCAATTTTCGATAATCCAGATGCCATATTTACTCCTCCGTTCCGCTATCATTCAGCCATGTATTTTCTATATTGCTCCGGCGTTGCCCCCATGAAACTTTTAAATTCCTTTACCATATGGGACTGGTCATAATAGCCGCTTTCCAGTGCCAGTGCATAGTAATCTGTGGAAGGCAGTTTTGCCATTTCACTTAATATATTCTGGAATCTGACGATCTTTTCAAACGTTTTGGGGCTGATCCCATGCGTTTTATGAAATACTCTGCGCGTGTAACATTCCGAATAACCGGTTTCCTCGGAGATCTCCCTGATCGACAAAGTACCGTTTGTTTCGTAAATACGCCGTCTGATGTAGCTTTCTATTTCTTCTCCCGTATCAAATGCCGGGCGTCTGTCAGCCTTCTTTAACAGCTCTGTTACAACCTTTGCCTTTTTTCCGATAGAGTCTGCCTCATAAAGCTGCTGCGATATATCGCTGCCATATGCACTGACCGGAATTTCAATATCTGTATTGATAATGTCAGCGATCCCCAGATCCTTTGGCAGGATGCATTGCCCCGGTAAAAAGCGGACACCAAAGTATCTCCTGTTTTCATCAAACGGCCAGTATTTCATTTTCAGGACTGTTCCGCCGATATAACATCTGACGTCTTTCTCTCCGATCCCGAATAAAAGATCCACGCAGCCATCCGGTACCGCATTCAGCGGCTGTGCCTTGGGTTCCTCCAAAAACGAATAAAATTCAAATATCTCCGGCACTGTTGCCCGGATGCTTTGATATCCTTTCGCATTTTTTTGTACAAATGGCTGCATCAGATTCATATTCCATACCTCTTATGCCATATCAGGTTTCTCCCACAGAGGCAGCTTTATGCCGATTCCTTCCTTTATCGCATTTTTGTACACTTCATGTCCCCATGCAATATCTTCGACCGGCATACCACCTACGGAGAAGATGATGATCTCATCATCCGATTCCCTTCCGGCATGCTTTCCTGTAATAATGTCCGAGATATCGATAATATCCTCTTTCTTTGCCAGCCCTTCGTGCACCAGATCCGTAAATAAAGAACCTACAATACAGACCGTATCATAGGTCGGATACGGATATTCTTCCTCCCAGGCTTCATACAGGGCTGAATTGTCAACAACCATTTTGCATTTCTTTGCCACAAATTCTTTGCTGTCAAATCTTGCTGCAGAAGGCATGGAAATGAGTGCCCCCTTCTTGACCCATTCTTCCCGGATCTCCGGAAATGTCGATACATCATTCAGTACCGTGGTCGTAAAGCTGATGATATCACTGTCTCGGATTGCTTCCTCATTATCTTTGCAGATAGTGATCTCTTTTAACTGCGGAAATTCCGCTTTTGCCCAGGATACAAAATCTTCCAGCGACCTCGCGCCTCTTCCCTTGACCTTCAATGTATCAAGCTGCGGACAAACCGCCATAAATGCTGCAAGAGATGTCTTTCCCATAACACCCGGTCCGATGATCGATACCACTTTTGCATCTTTTCTTGCAAGATATCTGGCGCCCACGCCCGGAATACCGCCTGTACGGTAGGAACTGACAAGGTTCGCGGACATCAGGGCAAGTGGTGCGCCTGTGTCCTTATCGTTCAGCATCATCATCAAAATGGAACGGGGCAATCCCTTTTCACGGTTTTCAATATTGGAACCGTACCACTTCATGCCTGCAAGCTGATGACTGCCACCCAGATATGCCGGCATTGCCATAAATCTCCTGTCCGGTCCGTTCTTTGGCATGCCCGGAAACTTTGGATCATCCGGGAACATGATCATACAGCCGTGTGAATTATGATTTTCTCCGCCCATCATGTAGTCACCTTTATTCAGCGTAAGCAGCAGATCCTCCATGCAGTCTACACATTTGCTCATATCCTTGACACCGGCCTTGATCATATCAGGCTCTGAAAGATAGAGAAAGTCAATTTTTGTATCCATAACTTCATCCTCCTTTACGACGCTTGTGCATAAAAGAGAAAAAAGGCGTCAGGTAATATACCTGACGCCTTTGTCCTCTTTAATTTACCACAGTGCTTTTGATAGTTCAACTGTTATTTTTATGATAACGCACATTTTGTTCTATGTATTGTAAAAAACGATACAATGGTTCCCTTCTTTATTTGTTTGGTTTGAAACGGTTCGGTGCCAGTGCACTGATATCCACCACTGTCTTTTCTCCATGCACGATCCGGGAAAGCATCAGTCCCACGGCAGGTGCTGTTCCAAAGCCATGACCGGTGAAGCCACAGGCAACCGTCAATCCCTCTGCATCCTTGCAGTCCCCGATGAACGGAACCCCGTCAAATGCATTATCCAGCCAGCCACACCAGCTTCTGACGACTTTTGCACCCTTCAGACATGGTACATAGTCCATAACCGCCCGACAACTTGCGGATAATGTCATGGCATTTGTATACAGTTTGGAAGGATCCTCCATATCCGTCACTTCCTCATATCCGCATTCGGAACCGAACACAAAGGAGCCGTGATGTGCCTGATGTCCGTAAAAATCAGCACTTGCCGTACCAAGCATGATGTCAAACATATGTGGCTGCATCTCCGTCACAAACATCTCATCGATCAGCTTTGTCATTGGCAGATCCACGCCGACTGTTCTCGCGATCGCACGGCTTTCATAGCCTGCACAAAGTACAATGTGCTCCCCCTCAAAAACCGTTCCGTCCGTCAAAATGACCTGACGAACCTTTCCTCTTACCTTTTTCAGCAGTGCCACCTTGGCATCTGTGTAATAGCTGACGCCCATTTCCAGAGAACGCTTATAATACCCAAGCGTTGTTGTCAGTGGATTGGCGTGTCCGTCTGTCGGACACCAGCTTGCTCCGATGATATCTTTGGAAAGATACGGACAGATCTCCTGTACCTCTTTCGCATCTACCATCTCCACACCAAGTCCTACTGCTTTGGCGTTATCTGCCAGCTTTTGCAGCTTTTCCAAATGCGCCTGTGTTTTTCCAAGTCTCAGATTTCCCTTCTGTGTATATTCCACATCCACGCCCAGTTCTTCGGAAAGAGTCGGCCACAGATGCTGTATACCATACATGGCATATGGCAGTTCCCTGACATCCCTGCCTGACTGGCGGACACCTCCGCCATTTCGACAGCTCCCCCCATGTCCGATGCTCTTGGATGCTTCCAGTACGATTACCTGTTTCGTTCCTGACTTTGCCAGGTAATAAGCGGTAGCGCATCCGACAACTCCGCCACCAATTATGATCACATCTGCTGTTTTATTCATACGCGCCACCCTGATCCTTTCCTAAAATCTCCATTTCGATCGGCCGCATCGGAGCCCGTGCACTCGCCGGTTCCACATAATCCGGCGTTTCCTTCAGTTCTGCTGCCATGATCGATTTTACCAGCCTGCCACAGGTCTGTCCCTGACAGAGTCCCATACCGTTCCGCAGATACCGGCGCATTTCCTCGATCGTAAAAATCCCCTCATGTACGGCTTTTCTGATCTCGCCTTTTGTTACCTCCTCACAACGGCATACTAAAAGTCCATCGTCCGCATGCGGCTCAAAAGCACCGATCTCTTCTAATTTTTGTCTGATATCAATCATAAGCTGCCTCCTTTTTGGCTCTGTAAAAACGAGCCTTCATCAACATGTCATTCGGAACTTTGATCGTCAGCAGATTCGTATGATCAAATGCCGGTGAAGTACGCACCTTTGTTACCTCACAGTCACAAACTGCTTTGCCGTCGCGTCCGCAGGCAATTCCTTTTTCCCCTACAACAGGCAGTGGCATAAATTCGTATGGCATCGTTACCTCTCCGTAACCCGGTTCCACATCCTCCTCTACCAGAAAGATTGCCTGACCGGAACAGCTTGCCACACATAAGCCACAGCCAATACATTCATGTTCCTTATCCACAACCGGAAGCGATGTAATATTGCTGCCAATAGAAATACAGCCCCTCTTGCATGCATCCTGACATGGATTACACGGAATATTCTGCGTACATTCCATGACCGGATGGATCTTTCTCTGTTTGGTTACCCCCGGGAAACGACCGATCTCTTCATCTGAAACAAATCCCTTTACCAGAAGATTTTCGGAGATTGCAATGCCCTCTTCTGTTTTCTCGATCTTCTTGCCTCGGTTAGCCGGTGCAAACATTCCCTGTCTGAGTGTATCGAGCTGTGCTTCCAGTTCACTGATCCGGCTTTCCTTTTCCTCTTTTTCTGCAAATCCAAGATATTCCGCGATCGTGATACCACTGATCCTTCCTTCTATCATAGCGGAGCTTGCTTCCTCAATGCCTGATACATCACCTGCCGCATAGATTCCCGGCACACTTGTCTGTCCCTCTGCATCACAAGCAGGGACAAAACCGCCTCTGGTATCTTTCATCTGACAGCCCGCCTGATCCAGAAGCTGTGACATCGGGGATAACCCGACTGCCAGACAGATCGTATCCACGTCGAAATGCTTTTCCGTTCCGGGAATGATCTTCCAGTCCGGTCCGACTTCACCGATCGTAACACCTGTCACATATTCATCGCCCTCTGCCTCGATGATCGTATGAGAAAGATAAAACGGAACACCGCAGCGTGCTACCTTTGCCGCATGTACACCATATCCGCCGATCCGCGGTGCTGCATCACAAAGTGCTACCACTTCACAGCCTGCCTGCATAAGCTGGAAGCTGACAACCAATCCGACATTACCGCTTCCGAGCATCAGCACCTTCTTACCCGGCAGAATATGATGCAGGTTCATCATCGTCTGGGCCGCGCCTGCGCCGATGACACCCGGCAATGTCCATCCCTTGAAGTTGACCATATTTTCCGAAGCACCTGTTGCTACCAGAATACTGTCCCCTTTGAAATGCTGGATTTCCTCTCCGATCTTTACCGTTACTTCCTTATCCGGGTAAAGCCCGACAACTGTTGCATTTAAGACAACTTCCACACCGAACTTCTCCGCCTCTGCCAAAAGCTCCTCACCGATCTTAAATCCCCTGATCTTTGCCTTATGCTCCTTGGAGCCAAAAAACTTATGGATCTGCTTAAAAAGCTGTCCGCCGGGTCTTGCATTTTCATCGAATACGATTGGCTTTACGCCATGCTTTGCAGCCTCGATCGCTGCTGAAAGTCCTGCCGGTCCTGCGCCGATCACGATCATATCATAACGTCTGATGTCCATACTCACGCCTCCTTTGCACTTACGCCATACTGCGTTTCCACCTTCATCCCTGCTTTCAGTGGTGTAATGCAGGTGCGGATATTCGGTTTGCCATCTACAACCATAACGCAGTCTGTACATCTGCCGATGGCACAGAACACCCCTCGCGGCTCATGTGTTTTTGCCGTATAGCGATGTACCATCACGCCGTTTACCTTCAATGCTGCCATGATCGGTTCCCCTTCCATGCCTTCCATCGGTTTTCCGTTATAATAAAAGGTTACCAGTTTCCCTTCCGGGCTCGCCCCGAGGATTGGATGATTTTCTATTCTTCCCATATTGCAAACCTCCCTGTTGATGATACAGAGACGAGATACGCGCTGCGAATCTCGCTCTGATTAGCGGTCGTCAAATGCAACGCATAAATGCGTGCATTTTCCTCGTCGCCATAACAAAAAAGGCGTCAATCACTTGGATTGACGCCCTTGTCTTAACTTGGCTTTTATTATAACGGCTAAATTGTAAGTTGTATTGTAAAAAACGATACAACCTGCTTTATCGCTTTCCAGTTTCTCCACACGCACTGTCATATTCGTAGACTCTTGCTTCATACGGCTTCAGCATGCCATGTACGGGATTTGGATAGTTGCATATCACAAGCTTTCCTTTTTTTCCTCTGAATTCTTTTATGGTATGCCATTTCAGGCAATGCGTGCTGAAGGAGCATACCACAAGAAGGCTTTTCTGCTGATAGGTACGCTTGTACACATATAACTGATTACTGGACTTATCGTATTCCTTATAATCTCCCCACAGTGCCACTTCGCTGTTTTTTCGATAATGAAGACATCTGCGATAGAGCTTCAGAATACTGAACGGCTGCTCTTCTTCTGCCGCAACATTGATCCTTCTGTAATTCGGATTGATGTAAAACCATGGTTTGCCGGTTGTAAATCCGGCATTTTTGCTGTCATCCCACTGCATCGGTGTCCGCGCAGAATCCCTGCTGGATGCATGGATCCGCTCCATCCGCTTCTCCACACTGTCTTTTAAATGGAACGTATGGTAATTGTTATGGGAGGAAACATCCACATACTGATCAATAGACGCAAGTTTGATATTCGTCATACCGATCTCCTGTCCCTGGTATACAAAAGGCGTTCCCTGCTGGAACAGATAGCAGACCGCAAGCATCGAGCCGCTTACCCTGTGATACCTTTCATTTCCATATCTGCTGATGACTCTTGGGTGGTCATGGTTTTCCAGATACAAGGTATTCCATGCCTTTCCGTTCAGGGCTTTCTGCCATTTGCTGAAGGCATGTTTCAGACTTCTGAGATGGAACGGACGCTGCATATATTCCGTAAAAATGCAATCGGCAAACATATGATCAAAATGAAACATCAGATCCAGCGATTTGTTCTTTCCCGTCAGATAGGAAAGCGCAGATCTTGTACTTGTCATCGGGCCTTCCCCTAACTGAAAACAGTCATATTCCTGGCAGACTTTCCGAAACTCCGCCAGATACTCATGAATATGCGGGCCATCTTTATAAAATGGCAGACCGTTCGCTGCCGGAATAAATGGCAGACCATTCGGCAGATTGTCCGCTTTCGAAATAAAAGTGATCACATCCTCACGGAACCCATCTACGCCCCTGTCCAGCCAGAAACGCATGATACTTTTGACTTCTTCCCGCACCTTTGGATTATCCATATTCAGATCCGGCTGTTTTTTGGCAAAGATGTGCAGATAATACTGGTCACGCTCCGGACAGTATTCCCATGCCTTTCCTTCAAAAAGGCTGTCCCAGTTGTTTGGCAGCTTCCCGTTCTTTCCGTCGCGCCAGATATAATAGTCGCTGTATGGATTGTCCCTGCTTTTCCTGCTTTCCTGAAACCACGGATGTTCATCGGAAGTATGATTGACTACCAGATCCATGATCACCTTCAGCCCCAGACTGTGCGCCTTATCGAGCACCTTTTGGAACTGCTCCAGATCCCCATAATCCGGGTGGATATTTTTATAATCGGAAATATCATAGCCATAATCCGCATTCGGTGAAGGATAGAGCGGTGAAAACCATATGCCGTCCACCCCCAGCGATTTTATATAGGGCAGTTTTTCGTAAACACCATACAGATCCCCGATCCCATCTCCGTTTCCATCATAAAAACTTCTGATCCAGATCTGGTAAAATGCCATTCTTTTGTACCAATCTTTTTCCATACCAATACCTCTTTTCCGTTCCTTCACAAGCGCATCGCGCCCCATCATCTGCCTTCATGATGATGGAAAATACCCGCTATTTTATCATATTCTTTCAGGAATTCCTCATATTCTTTTCTGAATGATTCCCTGCATTCCTCTCCAAATTCCTCAGTTGCCTTTATGGAATCCTGCACTTTTTCCTGCATATTTTTCATGGAGCCTGAGATCACATTATGACGCAGCACAAGCTTTCCGCTCTTCTTGGCTTCTATGATCTCGCCATATCTCTCATATGCACTGTGTACGCTATCTTCCCATGAAATGTAAATCTCATTCATTGCATGTTCGCCCACGTCATACAGATGCGCAAGGTCAGAACCCACACGCTTTAATAACCGGTACATGGCATCCGGGGTTTCTTCGATCAGAAATCCGTTTCTGTCATCCGTGATACCTTCTGCCGCACAACTTCCTCCGATCAGTACACTGGCAAGCCCACAGGCTGCTGCCTCCCGGACGACAATACCATTCGTGTCATATGTAGACGGGAAAAGAAACAGATCTGCTCTCGTATTCCATGCACGGAGCTGCTCTCTATCATACACCGCTCCTGTGAAAATATACTGCTCCGGTTTCAGGAGCCTTGCTGCTTTTTCCTTCATTTCTTTTTCATCCGGACCGCTTCCGACAAATACCACACGGAAATCAACGCCATCCTGCGACAGCTTTGCAAGCGCATCGAGAATGAGCGGAAGCCCTTTATATTTCACGATCCTTCCCACAAATAAAAAGACCGGGATTCCTTCCGGCAGATCATAGCCGTCAGTTACTTTTGCCACCTTTTCCGGCGCAATACGCCCTTTGGCAAAATCAACACCATTGCTGACCACGCGATACTCTCCCGTATACCCAAGGGAGCGCAGGTTTTCTCCTGCTCCTCTGCTGACCACCCATACTTCGTCACACGCCTCTATATTGCTGACAAGGGCATGTATGGCTTCTTTTTGCAGCAGCTTTGACTTTACCGCCTTGGCGATATCAATATCAAACTTCGTATGATAAGTGAATACAAGCGGTGCATCTGTATAAAACCGGAGCGTCCGCGCAAGCAGCGTGGAAGACACCGGGCAATGACTATGTATGATATCCGGCGCAAACTCCTTCATCGTCACAATTTCCTTGATATCCAGCGGATTGCCTGCCCGATATCCTTTTACGATCTTCGTCGTATCAAAGCTCTGGTAGGGCACCACCCAATAAGGATAACTATGATATTCCGCGCCCGGATATGCAGGTGTTGCCACCATCACATCCGCCAGCTTCTCCTCCTGCAGGATCTTTGCATAATTCATTACAACATTTGCCACACCGTCTATGACCGGCGGGAAGGAATCGTTTAATAAGGTTACTTTCATTGCTTCTTTCTACTCCTATTTCAGATATCTATCTAGTTCACATACAGTTTTCTGAGCTCCAGCTTTTCCATGATCCCGGCTGTTGTCACGCCCGGATGCGTCGCATACATTCTGCAGACAGCTTCTACCAGGTCTTTCTCTACCCTGTTTTTCTTTGCAATCTGCTCGATGCTTTTTCCCGCTGAAAACTCCTTTATGATACGGCTGATCAGCCTGTCCAGATCTTTTTCTGACAGGGAAAGCTTTTGGGCATTCTCCTTTGTCAATGCTGGGGAAAGATCGATCTTCTCGATCCTGTAGTCTGCCGCCTCATCCTCAAAATACAGGATTGCAAACGTAATGGGCTGATGAAAACGTCTCGGTCCGCAGCTTCCCGGATTGATATAACAGATGCTGCCTTCCTGTTTCAGTTCATATTTATGAGAATGCCCACAGATCACAAAATCTACGCCGCCCAGATCATCCGGCAGATCCTGTTTCTTGTGACACATATAAAAGGTACTGTTTCCAATCTGCTCTCTGACAAAATAAGGCATATCCTTTGCCCATTCTTTATCATTGTTTCCCCGTGCCATAAAAACCGGCGCGATCTGCTGCAATCTTTCCACGATTTCCGGTCCTCCGAAATCCCCCGCATGAAAGATCACTTCGCAGTCTTTTATTTTCTGTAAAACTTCCTCACGCAGAAGACCATGGGTATCTGCGAGGAGGGCTATTTTGTGGTGTGCCATATCTGGTATCCTCTCTAAATTACTTTATAAATATTCTCTCAGATCATGTGCAACTGTGGATTTTATAAAATGGAGGATTTCACTGCATTCTTTCTGTTTCATTCCTGCTTTTATTCCAACATTCATCAATTCCTTTTCTCCCGGATTTGCTCCATTCCCATCAATAGAAGTTGTATGTTCTCCAAAATAAGTATTACTGTATGTCAGATCATAAGCAGGACTAAGCCCCCATCTATCCGTTTCTTTATGATATAAAAAGGTAAAATTCTTAGCATGGTCGTCTCTGTTATGCGAAAAGACATTAAAACACATCCGCCGAAACATATTCTCTATATCTTGCTTCTTTTCCCCTGTAAGGATTCTTGTCAGCTTCATAAGTGTATGATAGTCCATACAGGGTACATTAAAATCAGCTTCTAATAATGCTGCGGCAGTTGCCATATGAATCCTATTCTTTTTCTCATCTCGATCAAACAATACGGTACCAAAATATCCTTTGCACTCCTTTGATGGAAAAAGCTTCGTTTCCGTCATATCAATACCGCATTTTTTTGCACACAGAGAATAGTCATATTCTAATTTCCCGATATCATTCCTATCCACATGAGCAGGAAACTTGATCATCCAATCCTTTTCCTCTAAATGTGTTAAGATCTTAGGTCTGGCACCACCACTACTTCCTGCCATTTCATATAGTGCATCTAAATCTTCTGCATAGGCAGTTTGTAAAACCTGCCTACACTGCTCCGACAGATAATCCAGATCATTGATCGATTCTGTTGTGACCAGCTCATAATCCGGTTCATATGTCAACGCTCCCATTCCATTTTTCCCAACAAGTGCGAGTCTGTCAAGCACAGTTATTTCCTGTTCTATATGATGTTCTTTTAAAACTCTGCTTAGCAAAAGTCTTCCCCATGCATCTGGAAGGCTATCAGCAAAAATACCAAATAATCCATCGTAGTGATATTGCTCCGGGATAAAAACTTTCTCCTCCAGAGGCAACGAAAAAGGACTGATTGAGAAACCATCAGCAAGCCAACCTTCATCATAAGAAAAAGCCACTTTTTTATTCTTGTCAAGTGCCAATGTTCCCACAACGCGATTCTCATATTTCACACACAATGATTTCAGTCCCAATTTTATATTACTTCTGCTCATTTATTACCTCCTGTATGGATCTGTAAGGCACCTCTGAAAACAGTTTTTTTATGTCCCCTTCTGCATCTAAAGCAATCGCCATCTTGGTCAGTGACAAAAGGCTGATGTTTCCGGTTTCCTCAAATCGTTTGATGGAGCTATAACTAACACCACATGCTTCACTTAGTTTCTTTCTGGAAAGTTTTACTCTCTTCCGCAAAGTTTTCATACGCTTTGCCACTTCCATATTTATTTCTTCCGGCGTTTCCCAGACATATTTTCGCATCGTTATTCTCCACAGTCCTGTATTCTTATTATCGTTTCATATATACTTTTTATTATAATATAACAATTTATAATAGTATTATAGCCAATATATTAACTAATATCAACTTACAAGGTATATTTTAGCTAATATATTGGCTATTTTTAGTCCAATTATTACTATCTATATTATACTTTTTATAAAAATGTGTTCATTTTTGTTGTTGTCCACTCAGTGCAGCATAAATAGCCCCGCTGTCATCATACACAGGAAAGGATATGCAATGATCCTGACGATCTGCTTTTTGTTGTTAAAGCCTCTGTTCTTCCAGCCTTCACAATCTGCTGTCTCTGGGAAGATTTTTTTATAAAATCCAACTGTCATGACAAGCCACTGATCTTGAACAAGAATATCGAATGCCTTATTGATATAAAGCACCACCATAAATCGCAGCGTCAGCTTCCAGAAGCCGCAACCACTTCGAATCCCATCCATGCCAACGAAAATAATTCCACCGATCATGGCAATCATAAATATAGCGAAAATCAGATATGCCAGTATCTGTTTGCTTTTCGGAGGTTCGGGATGATCTTTTGCCGCAATCCTTACATCCTCCGGCAGAAAACTTAGCAGAAATGATGGCTTCATCATCGGACTCGCCACAACCAGCGCCGTTATTTCCAGTACGCATAAAACCAGTGCCACAATTACAGTCAATAACATGAATTTATAACTCCTTTCGGTTACGACTCACAGAATAAAATTCTGCTAGTTCGCTTGTTTACCTATGGAAATTATAGTCTTTGGTTGTTATTTCTGCAATAAAAAGTTTGATATTGCTAACATCAGTTAGTATCATCTACATTGGTAAAACCTATTAAATTATCAAATATGAGCTACATTACTATCACAAACACGCTTATAAATTTCATCAACACACTTAATTTTTGCATGTTTTATTAATACATCTGTAATGACTCCAATTCTATCCGATTCAAGCCTATTTATTAATCTTTCTTCCTCAGTAATACTTCTCTTCATAGGTATTCCGTCATCAAAAGCATACTCAAACTGCTTATTTTCCAACATTTCTATGGTTTTGTACTCTTCTCTCAACCTTTCATCTATGGCATAAAGATTGAAGTTTGTCTGAACTCCACTGAGAATCGTATCTAATACATACAAATCCTCTTCCGCTTTCATATCGTCTTTATGACTTTTTTCTTTAATCAATACATATGCTGAATTAATCAACTCTTGTTCATATACAACTATTACCTCCTTAAGAAACATTCTAATACTTACATTGTAACAGTTTTTCTAAAATATTTTGCTACTTCCTATAAGCCTTTAATACTTTTTGCTTTATTATTTAAATCTATTGTTTCATTCAGCAGAACCACATCACAAATTATTTTTCCAAACTAATCCAAATTTCCGGTGTTAAATTCAGAGCCACCGCCGCCTTTTTAAAATCATTCAATGCATCCAATAGATGAAATGATTTAAAGTCTGAAAGTTTGGTTAACCTCTTTCGATTAACTAACATCCATAAGCATACACTACGTCCATTAAACACATTTTCTCCTATTTCTCCTGCATTAGCTAATCTCAAAGATGTTGTAGCCTGTTTTACCAAATAAACTAAATCCGCCTGTTGATGCTGATCCTTTATCATAACCACACTCTCGTCATCCATAAGATCTGCTTTTTCTATGCAATATTTCCCATTAATATACACATTGTCTTTATGTAATTGTGTATATTTACCACTTGCTACCAACGAATCAATTAATTCCGTTTCTGTTTGATTTGTAGATGGTTTTATATAAAAATTAATACTATCAACTTGCTCTTGGATAAATTTAATATATGATTCACTAAACTCAACCCATTCACTTTGAAAGAAAACATAATATTTTCCATTAAACTCCACAGTAATTTGCAATAATTCATTCAATTTCTTAGAAAATAGAACTTCGTCATTTTCATTATAAAATATTACCCTGATAGAATTATATTTTCCTTTAATTTTTTCTTTATTATCAGAAATTGCTTCACGAATATAATTTATATCCAAAGTATCACTAATATCTGACAAATCCGTTTTGCGGAGTTTAAGTGAATATCGATAATCATTCGAAAAATTAAAACTAACTCCTGTCAGCCAATAATCACTAACATCAACATCCATAACAAAATCCTCAAAATGTTTATCTAATTCTTCATTTAAAGAATCAAGAACATTCTTATCAATAACTTTATGATATCTTGGAAGTTTAATCTTTACTTCTGCTTTCAATGCTTTTTCAATCTCATCTGTAAAACGATAAAGTTCCAGTGGACTTAAATGAAAACTTTTTCCCAAAGAAAACCGTGCAGATTCACCAAAATCAGCACTTTCGCCCCACAGTTCCTTATCTATCGTTTTACATTTCACATAACTAAACGCCTCTCCATAATCACGAGAATCATCAAACTTTCTATTTTGTAGATATGATGTTATATCTTTTTTCCCTGCTGACGTAAATGTTTGAGAATGTTTCATTTTTAATCCCTGCGGATCAAGAATTCGTTCTGCAAGATTCAATCCAAAATCTTTATCACAATATTTACGAACAATAAAATGCGTCTGACCATAAGAAAATGCATATGAATAATCATTTTTCTGTATTAGAAAAAGTCCTGAAACGAATTCACTGCTTATATTTTCAGTATAGTATGCAAATTTTTCTTCTGATAATAACTGCTGATAATATTCCAACCAGCCTCTATTTAGGGAATGTTTTTTCCGTAAATATAACGCCGAATAACTGTTTTCGTCTTCATTATCCGCCTCACATTCAAATCCATTATCTTCCAATTCAACTGTCAAATCGCCAACTTTATCGTTTTCAATTCTAAAAACATTAACCTTCATATAATCCCACTTCTTCCCCCAAAGAATTTATCACATTATCTATTTTCTCTGAAATCTTCTCTATTGTAAGTATAATGAACGCATTCAAAATATCTGTTTTCTAATTGTCTTTTCCTATATCTTCAATAAGATTCCGTTTCAACACCTGTATTGTTTCCTGATTCTTTTTAAGAATTTCGAGTTGCTGATATGCCTTTTCTCATAATATCTTTAGTCGTTCAATTTTAGGCACATTCTGTCCTATCAGGTCTGCGTTTGTATCTTTCAGATTGATAAGCACAACTAATTCTTCCGCAGAAGCAAAGTCTCTGATATTAGGAGTTTTACCTTTTATTCCTTTTTCACTTCTCCGTTGTGCTGCTGTTTTTCCAAACAAAGCCATATTTAGAACATTGCTTCTAAAGCAATTTTCATTTTCCTTTTTAGCAATAAACCCAACTCTTTATTTGTATCCAATAATATCCTGAGATACTTTTTCAATCACTTCAGGAGTAATTGAAGATATCTTGGCTATATAAACTTTGTTTTTTCTCGGATTAAATATTCCGAGTTTTTTTATTTTCTGAAATTCTGGATATATTGAATGACATCCCATAATATAGTACATTAGCAACTGCAATGTGTATTTACTTTTGGGTTCCTCTTTTGACACCTTAAAATCCCACAACGTATCCTCAGTTAAATAATCTCCATCTCCTGATGATACTATATCCGTATAACCACCCTCAAAAGTAAATCCGTCTTTTGTAATAGGACCGTATTCTTTCCAAAATGTCAGACCTCGTTTAACCATAATCACAATATTCTCAATGGTATCACTATCAGGCTCAATTTCTTCTACTGGTTTATACCCAATTACACCCGCTCTGAAACAAACATCGTAACCAACTAATTTACATGCATTACTGATAGACTCATAATCAAGACCTTTTACGCCTTTTAATAACTTCTTAGCATTTCCTAATGCCAACCCCTTTTTGCCACTTGCATTATTTAAAAATAAATCAAGACACAATGCTCCCTGTAACGAAATTTTGAAAGCTTCTTCTATGGGTGTTCCCATCATAAAGCGGGTCAAATAGTCAACTGCAAGACCAATTAACGAAGCATGAATATTCTCTGCTTCATTCAATGCCTTTCCATCATCAATAGTAGTAATATCAAATTGCTTTTTATTTAGATATCCTCCATATGGCTGTTTTACCATACTAACACGTTTAGTAACAGAGTACATTGAAATCTCCTCCCTCTTGCAAAAATAGTTTCAAATTACAAGCATCCACCTAATGTCAAAATTATCTGAGTGTATTTAAATCCTTCATTTAATCTACTACATTCCATGACGATAAAATAATCATCTTCATTTTCTGCTCTCACAACAATACCTTGTGACAAATCTGTTTTCCACAAAGCTTTCTTTCCATAAAATCTTCAAAACAAGTTCTGTGGATTATCTTGCATCAATGCAGCATTTGTTTGACATACCTATATTCCAACATTTTATTCGCTATATCAACATTATTTGCTCGACAATGTTCGACATTTTAAAACCTTTCTACCATATATGCAATATAGCAAAACTGTTATATATCACATTTCCCCAGCTCCCTTCCGCTTCGCTTCAGCTCGATGTCTGTTGTCGCCGAATACCCGGTAACAAAGCCAGCCTGCATCCTATCGGATGCAGGTCTACGGGCAATAAAAATACGCCCTTGCATGTAAACATGCAGGGCGCATCCTTATTGTCCGACATCTGCTCCGCAGATGCTGTCTTTATTAAACTGTATTTGGCTCGTTATCACTCAAACTCTTCCCAAAGGAAGTATCATCAAATCAAAAATGCTGATTTTATGCGGCATTCCACCGCATCCATTTCATCTAATTGAATATTCCTGTGCGGTGAAACCGCATGTCCGGAGTGACGGAAACCGTCAGTCCGGCACACGGAAACCGCTAGGTGCGAGTTTACTCGCGTAATGTTTTATCTAAACCATAGACCTCT
>NZ_JAHLPN010000025.1 GCF_018917935.1 Kineothrix sp. MSJ-39
TCATTTGTACTTTGTGTACTGGTTTCTTTTGTCTTGCCATAAAATAAGGCCTCCTATGATTTTATATTTTATCATAGAAGACCTTAAAATCCTATTTACAGAAAAACTTTCACAGACTCTAAGTAAGTCTTTCTTTTTCTTCACGCCGTGATCCACCTGTCTGCCTGTGTATTTCATCTGTTACTCTTCTGCCGGTTCCTGCCCTGCCATCTGCTCAAGAGATGTACAAAACGTATCATACCAGCTGTCAAAAGAATCCTCTGCCGTATATTTTTCTACTTCACTCTTTCTGTCCGCACCTGCTGCCACAGCTTCATCGATCGCTGCCTTATCAGCCTCTGCCCTGTCTGAAAGGCTGCTGTCAACGATGTTTCTCATCTGATATCCGTTTTCAAAATTCTTCGTCGTATAATACCGTGTGTGATCGTATTCCTGCATAACGGTAGACAGGCAGCTGTATGCCTTTTCATTCATCTCTATCTTGTTATCCTCAAGCACCTCATCAAGTACTTCCATGCTGTTGGCTTCTTTTTTCACCGGCATATAACCGGAATCTCTGATAAACCGCAGATTCTGATTTCTTTCGGTAAACCATTTCAGAAACAGACTTGCCGCATATTCATGTATCTCGTCCGATTTTGTGATTGCCATGCCCGCACCCTGCTGTACTCTGTAGTTTTCTCCGCCTTCCATCACAGGAGACGGCAGCATCACAAATTCGATCGGATAGCTGTTATCCTCTGTTTCCACACGATCCGGGAAATAAAGTACGGAAGAGGTAGATCCTGTATATGCCAGGATATCTCCTGTCTTGACATCGTCGGAACGGAACTTGCCATAGGCACCGAAATACCCTTTGACATACGGTACATAATAATTCTCCCAGAGTCTGCGGAGCAGATCCCGGTCGGTATGTAATACCATCTTACCGTCTTTGACTTCAAAAAGCTCCTGTCCCATCTGTTTCATGCCGATGATCATATAATTTGCCATGGCATCACGTCCGTAAAAGGCTTTTCCGTCATCCGGAATATCCGGCGTAAGACTGTCTGTCCACTCGTAATAGCGCTGTGCCACCTCTGTGATCCCTTCTACCGTGGAAAGCTCATCTGTCGTTGTTCCTGTTGTCTGCGCAAACGGTTCCCAGTCTGTTTTGTTCATGATCGTGATCTCTGTTGATTTGGCAACGGGGAGAAGATACAGTGCGCCATCTTCGTTAAAATTACCTTCTTCCACATAGGAATCTACATATTCTCCGATCTCATCTGCCGAAAAATACTCTGTCAGATCAACCAGCCTGCCCTCCTGTTGTGCATTGTAGGCAGTGTCTGCATAAGAAGAAAATATATCGGGCAGATCCCCTGCTCCGACCTCTCCCGCCAGAGAACTGCTGATTGCCTGTTCCAGATCCGACACGGATCCCTGGCTGTAGCCCTCCACGTAAATTCCCTCTTCTTTTCCGACCGTTGCATTAAACTCTTCCGCAAGCTCATCAAAGTTTGCCTGCTGTGCACCATTGTAATAATGCCATACAGTAAGTGAAACCGGATTTTCCGGGTCAAGCTTTACGGTCTTTCCATCTTTTCCGCATCCGGTCAGACAGGCAGCCGCCATTGTCATCATCATAAGTGCCAGAACTACTTTTTTCTTCATCCCTTCATACTCCCTTTCTTATCTCTTGTGATCCTATTCTTCATGGAATCAATATCCGGTTGCTAATAAAATCCATCCATTACTGCCTTGGGCAGCCGCTGCAACCACTGCAGCCACTATAAACTGCCTGCTGTTCATACCGCTCTGCCGGACGCTGCAGCATACAGATCGCCTGTGAACTGATCCCTTCCATGGCACCTGTAAAACCCAGTCCCTCCTCTGTCGTCGCTTTTACATTAACCTGAGACAGCTCGATCCCAAGTGCCCCTGCGATATTTTCCCGCATGGTATCGATATACGGCCGCATTTTCGGCTTCTGTGCAATGATCGTTGCATCGATATTTTCGATCACATACCTGTTATCCTCCAGAAGTTGTCCGACCTTTTCCAACAGCTTCATACTGGAAATACCTTCATACGCCGGATCCGTGTCCGGGAAATGCTTCCCGATATCACCAAGTGCAGCTGCACCGAGCAATGCATCCATAATGGCGTGCAGCAGGACATCTGCATCCGAATGTCCTAAAAGCCCTTTCTCATACGGGATTTCCACCCCACCGATGATCATTTTTCTATTATCCGCCAGACGGTGTACGTCATAGCCCATTCCAATTCTCATATATTACCTCCTATTGACTTTTGCCTGCCACTGTGACAGATTTATGCGGTTAATGAATCAGTTTAGAATATTCCTCCAGATTCCAGATCTTATCTGCCAGTCCGTCATAAAACTCAGGCTCATGGCAGACAAGCAGTACAGAGCCCTTATATTCCGAAAGTGCACGCTTCAGTTCTTCCTTGGCATCCACATCCAGATGATTGGTCGGCTCGTCCAGAAGAAGCAGATTGGTTTCCCGGTTTATCAGTTTACATAATCTAACTTTTGCCTGCTCACCACCACTTAGTACTTTCACTTTACTTTCAATGTGCTTTGTCGTCAACCCACACTTTGCCAGCGCACTACGGACTTCATACTGTGTATAGCCGGGAAAAGTATCCCAGATTTCCTCGATACAGGACTGGTTACCCGGTGTGACTTCCTGCTCAAAATATCCGATCTCCAGATAATCTCCCTGCACGACTGTTCCCTCTAAAGAAGGGAGCAATCCCAGCACACTTTTCAGGAATGTCGTCTTTCCGATTCCATTTGTTCCGATAACCGCGATCTTTTCGCCGCGCTCCATGCGCAGATTGATCGGTTTAGACAGCGGCTGTGCCTTATCATAGCCGATCACCAGATCGGTTGTTTCAAACAGAACTCTGCCCGGCGTTCTTGCTTCCTTAAAATGAAATTCCGGCTTCGGCTTTTCTCTTGCCAGCTCGATCACATCCATTTTGTCGAGCTTCTTCTGCCGGGACATTGCCATATTTCGTGTTGCCACATTTGCCTTGTTCCTTGCCACAAAGTCTTTCAGATCCGCAATCTCCTTCTGCTGCTTTTTATAGGCTGCCTCTAACTGCATCTTCTTCATTTCATATACTTCCAGAAACTTGTCATAGTTGCCGACATAGCGGTTCAGCTCCTGATTTTCCATATGATAGATCAGATTAACCACATCATTTAAGAACGGGATATCATGTGAGATCAGAATAAATGCATTTTCGTATTCCTGCAGATAGCGTTTCAGCCATACGATATGATTTGCATCCAGATAATTGGTCGGCTCGTCCAAAAGGAGGATATCCGGTTTTTCCAAAAGAAGCTTTGCCAAAAGGAGCTTCGTACGCTGTCCACCGGAAAGATCTGTTACATCTCTGTCCAGATCAAGCTGCAACAGGTCAAATGCTCTTGCCACTTCTTCAATCTTACTGTCGATCACATAAAAATCATGGCTGTCCAGAAGATCCTGCAGTGTTCCCATTTCTTCCAGAAGCTCTGCCATCTGTATCTCGTCTGCCTCTGCGAGCAGATCGCAGATCTCCGTGATCCTTGCTTCCATCTCAAACAAAAAGGAATATGCCGATTTTAACACGTCGCGCATCGTCATGCCTTTTTCCAGCACGGTATGCTGATCCAGATAACCGACTCTGACATTTTTTGCCCATTCCACGCTGCCTTCATCCGGCTGCAGTTTACCTGTCACAATGTTCATAAAAGTAGACTTGCCTTCTCCGTTTGCTCCGACAAGTCCGATATGCTCGCCCTTTAACAGGCGGAAAGATACGTTATTAAAAATTGCCCTGTCCCCAAAACCATGGCTCAAATTGGATACATCTAATATCATGAATGATTCTACTCCTGTCCGTTTTTCTATTTCTTTCCATTTTGTTTAGGAAATCTTTCTTTATTTTATAAATTCCTTAGAAATTACCCATACTCTGTTCACATTTATCTTTTATGATTAGAACCATCAAAAGAAGTTAATGACGATATGAAGAATTTCAGCTTGTGATTAGCTTCGCCAAACAACAACACGTGCATTGCACGTTTTATCTCATACTCCCCTCTTTATTTGGCAGGCGCCTCCGGCGCCTGCCCCTTATTTACTTCCTGAATTTTGCTTTTTTGTTGATACCCTTTTTTACAAACAATTTTTTATATGTTTTATACTTGGAAGCCGGTACCTTTACTGTTACTTTTTTATACGTGTTACCGAAAGCCCTGGTCCCAACGGATTTTGTTGTAAGTTTCTTAGTCTTTACAGTAATCTTCTTTAAATTCTTACAATTATAAAATGCTTTGCTTCCAATCTTCTTTATATTTTTGCCGATGGTCACTGATTTTAATTTCTTACAGTTATAAAATGCCCTGTCTGAGATTTCCGTCACTTTATACGGTTTGCCACCATACGTTACCGTGTCAGGAACCATTACACTTGTCAGGGATTTCTTCGTGACCTGTGTCACAACCGCTGTTCTTTCTTCGGTGTTAAAAGTTACAACACATGATACTTTTCCTACTTTAACAACTCCTGTGATTTCCGTCTCATAATCATCATCGTCCCAGTCATCATCCACATCACCGTTATCATCCCAGTCGTCATCTTCCACAATGCCCGGATTTTTCACGCTGCTGTCATCTTTATTATCTGAATTGCCTGCGCCGGTATTGTTATTGCCGCCGTTATTCAGATTACCTGTATCACCGGTATCCTGCTTCTGATCGTCCTTCTTCTGATCGTCCTTCTTCTGGTCATCTTTCTGGTCATCTTTTTTCTGGTCTTCTGATTCTGTTTTCTTTAATTTTTCAATATCGCGGCTTTCGTATGCACTGCAGCCGGTTGTCCGGCAGTATTGCCTTTCTTCTCCAACAGCATCATATGTCGCCTGTTTTACGACTGTCCATGCTCCGTAGCTGTGTATTCCCGTTGCTGCTATTTCTCTGCTCTCATATGCAACACATCCTTCTGTCTGACAGTACCGCTTTTCTTCCCCTTTTGTGATACAGTCCGGTGCTTTTGTTTCTTTCCACGCGCCGTAGCCATGATTGCCTGTTGCCGGAATCGGCTCTTTACTGATCTCTTCGCCACAGCTCTCGCAGACCTGCCTGCGAAGACCTGCCACATAACAATTTGCCTGCTTTACAGTCTCCCATGTTGTAAGCGTATGCTTACACGCCTCCGCTGTTCCGACCATAATCGTATAACTTGTGCTTTTGCCGCCGTAAGATACCGTGACAGTCTGTCTGCCGGATTTGCTCATGTCATAGCCGTTGCAGCTGATCATACTCTGACTTGTCACAGTCTTTGTACTGCCATCACTCAATGTTACTTTCAGGCTCAGGCTGCAAGAAAATGTATCATTCACATTGAATTTTGTTTTGGAATTATTACTAATAATCTGAATACTTTCTACATGGTACTGCTTATCTTTATCATCATTTGTGGAATGATGGGATACGCCGAATATATAAGGTCTGATCCCATAATAAGTATATCCGGGGCTCTGGTTTAACACGTCATCGCCTTTTCCGGAAGTACCATAATAGCGGTTCTGACTGTCCCAAGTCAGATCCAGCAGATGCCATTCCCCACCAAAGTAAGCCATATTCCATTCATGATTTATGGATGGACTGTAACTATCCGATAGTGGTGAATCACTGTATCCCATAATATCAATACAAGGAATACCAAGTGATGTAAGCATAACCTGATTCAACCGGGAGTATCCCGCACAGACACCGGTTTTGGAAGCATAAACATAATAAGGTGCTGCAGTCAGCTTATAGGATTTTGTACCGGAATATAAATATTCATAATCATATGCGATCTGCTCACAGATCCAGTCATGGATTACTTTTACCTTCTGCTCATCCGTTGTACATCCACTTGTCAGGCTCACTGCCTGCTGCTTGATTGCATCCATGCGGTCTCCCACATAATAATAGTTTCCCGTATCCGCCGTGTAATATTTCTCCGGTATTTCATCATACAGAGCCGGATCAAGAGTATTTGCCAGATTCTTATAATAGTAAAACTCATGTTCTCCCGCCGGTGCTTTTAAACTACAACCGGATGCTGTTTTAGTTACCACGTAGGATGCAAAGCTGATATACTTATTAGGACCCGATGCCGGGTCTGGTTTATAATATCTGATCAAATAGGTTCCATTTTCACAACCTGACATATCTATGCTGCAGATTGCAATATGGCTCGCATTATAAGTTGTCAAGCTACTTGTGTTTTCCAGTTTTACCCAACTGTCTCCAGACTGTTTAAATGCCTGAAACAAAACTTTATCGCCACTTCCATACTGCTCGTAATACACCTTTGCCATAACCAAATTATTACTGGTTGACAATGTAGCACTATATGGTGCCGATGACAACTCATTTGTTACAATGTTATCCTTATCCAGTGTTTCGGAACCTGTAAATCCATCACTGTCCAGATTGATTCCGGACTGCCCGAGTGCCTGTAAAGCCGCTTTACCATTCTGCTCCGCTTCTTTTTCTTCCTGCGCAGTCAAATGAACTGTAACTTGTTCTTCTATTGCAAGCGGATTCGCAAATGCCGTCTTTCCACACAGCACGCAAATACAAAACAGTACTATAATTCCAACTCCTGCAAAACGCTTCTTTTTCATCTTTTGCCCTCCATAAATCCTTCCTAATCTTATGTTATCATCCCGGAATTTTAAACACAAGCAAAAGCCGAAAAAAGGCACAAAAAAAGAACCCTTTCGGATTCTTTTTAGTAGCGAGAGGGGGATTCGGTCTCCGCTCCGCTCCGGTCCGCGCATAGCCGAGGTCCACCGGACCTCGTGCGCCCTCTCCACTACTCCGTAGCGTCTCGGGTTCTTTCCTATTCTATATTTGGACAACAAAAAAGAACCCTCTCGGATTCTTTTTAGTAGCGAGAGGGGGATTCGAACCCTCGACACTACGGGTATGAACCGTATGCTCTAGCCAACTGAGCTATCTCGCCAGGATATATGGGACCTATAGGGCTCGAACCTATGACCCTCTGCTTGTAAGGCAGATGCTCTCCCAGCTGAGCTAAGATCCCATAACTTTGCGGGTATTTCTCAACCCGCTTTGCTAGTATACTATTAAATCAGGTAACTTGTCAACGACTTTTTTTAATTTTTTCATTTTATTTTTCACGCAGCGGTTATCGGTTATTTTTTCGCTCTTTTCTGTTACGATTTCACTTGCTTTTGTGGTATCTGTCTTTTATGATAGTTACCTTTTATCTGCAATTCGTGTATTTGCTTTTCATACTATTTGCACTTTATTTCTGAGATATTCTTTCTTACGTCCTATCAACATAAATTGATACTTTCACGTTTCATCTTAAGCAATCCTTATTGTGCTACTCACGTAGGATTTTCATACTCTTACACATTATTTTCCGGTTTTGTATGAATGCTATTTCTGTAAAAATCAACTATTCATACTTTTCTGTAAAAATCATTGATTTCGGACGAATTCTTTTTATTACGCATTTTGTCAATTCATACTTTATTGCAAAATTTTGTATTTTAGACGAGCTCTGTTGCTTGGTTTTCATCCTTTTTCAAACAAATTTACAAATTAGTATAAACCTACTTTTATCTTTCCGATAACATTCATACTTTTACGGCATTTTTTGAGGTTTAGGGCGAACTTCTCCAAATCCGGCAAATATCATTCGTCCATTTTCATAATCATCATTCATTTGGTCGAAACCAACACTCTGCCTGCCAAACACAGCGTCTTCACAACCCCAAAATACCACATAATCTCAGGAAATCGATTTTCAATGTAAGTCTCTTACAAACTTATAAAACAATTTTTAAAACATATCCATACCGACTCAAAAAATCAGTTTCAAACATATCACATACCGGCTCGGAAAATCCACTCTCAAAACAGATCCAGCATAGCGTCCAGGTAAACAGCTTCCCGCACTTTCAGCTGGTATTCCGGCTTTGTCATATAGTATAGCAAGAATTCCAGCAGCATAGCACTGCCAAGTCCACGCCCCTCGATCTTGAAATTGGAAAATCCCATCGGCAGATAAACATTCCGAATATCGTCAATACCGATGAAGCCGGGATTTTCCATCGCCTTTGAAAATCGATACCCCTCCGCTGCATCCGGTGAAGCACATGGATAATCAGGTGTGTCTTCTCCCAGATTCTTCCGGCTGACAGTCTCATAACAGCTTTTGCGATCTTTGCAGCCAAACCAGCAGCATTCATTGCACAGAAATTCTATCTTATCCTTTTGCGCTTCTGTCAGCGTATGCCACTGACAAAAGCGCTTATTCAGGCGGAAATCCGGCACAACATACCGGAATTCTTCTCTGTTTACTTCCTGCAGAAGTTCCCGAAAATCAGTCAGAACCTTAGTCGTGGAAGACACAAAATAGAAGCCCGGATATTGCTCTTGTAAATAGTGCAACAACAAATCGGAATAAATGATAATCCCATTATGCACGCTTCTGTTTTCTGCAAACAGCCGGCAGAGTGTATTGCATCTGTGATCCGACAGGTGCTCCTCTTGCAGCAGGGAATTGCTGAAGGTCAGGCGGGCAGAAATATCATATTCCTGCATCAGTGCCAGCACATCTTTCGGATCCTGCTCTCCATAGGATGTACGACCGCCGCCCCAGAGACAGTCCGCCGGAGCTCCATAGACAGAACCGATCCTGCACCAGTCATAAAAATATTCCCTATGCTCTCGAAACAGCGGCAGAAAGACACGATATAATTCATAAAATTCAAACAGTCCCGGTAAATGATAATATGCTATTTGTTTTTGAGACAAATCCATCTCTATGTCCTCCCTACATCATTTTCCTGCAAAACAAAAGACCCAGCGACAAAGTCGCCAGGCCTCCTGTTTGTGTAAAAGGGGAATTCTTCCGGAAATTGCTAATTAGCACGTCTAATGTCTTAGACTGATTGTATTATATGATGTATTTAGAGTTATTTCTACAATTATATTGCGCAAATTATTAAAATATTTTGATGAAATAAGTCAAATCAGCTCATTTATTGCTTCTGCCACATTGGAAACACCAACAATCTGCATGCCATCCGGTACATCTGACATACCGTCCAGATTGGCAAGCGGCAGGATACATTTCGTAAATCCGAGCTTCTGCGCTTCCAGCACACGCTGCTGTGCCATGTTGACCGCACGCACTTCCCCGGAAAGCCCGACCTCGCCAAAGATCACTGTATGGTCGGAAATAACTTTATTTTTAAAGCTGGATACCAGTGCCATCACAATGCCCAGATCCAGTGCAGGCTCCAAAAGCCGCATACCACCGGCAAGATTGACGTAGGCATCGGTCTGTCTCATGCGGAGTCCCAGTCGTTTTTCCAGTACTGCCATCAGGAGATTGACTCTGTTAAAATCCGCCCCCGTTGTCTGGCGGCGCGGAATATTGAAATTGGAGTCACAGACAAGTGCCTGAATCTCGATCAGCATCGGTCTGGTGCCCTCCATGGCACAGGCAACTACAGAACCGCTTGCATTTTTCGGTCTGCCGTTCAGCAGATAAGCCGAAGGATTTTTCACTTCGCAAAGTCCTTCCTTGCGCATTTCAAAAACACCGATCTCATCCGTGGAACCAAAACGATTTTTCACGCCCCGTAAAATCCGGTAGGATGCATGTCTGTCCCCCTCAAAATACAAGACCGTATCTACCATATGCTCCAGCACACGCGGTCCCGCCACCGTACCTTCCTTTGTCACATGCCCGACAATAAAGGTTGCAACAGGCATACTCTTGGCAAGGCGCAGAAAAACAGCCGTTGCCTCTCTGACCTGTGACACACTGCCCGGTGCAGAAGTCACACGTTCCGCATACATCGTCTGAATGGAGTCGATCACGACAATGTCCGGTTTTTCCTGCTTTATCACCGCTTCCACCGTATCCAGATCTGTTTCACACAGGAGCCTTAGCTGATCCGTAAATTCTCCGATCCGCATTGCCCGCATCTTGATCTGCTTGAGAGATTCCTCTCCCGATATGTATAATATTTTTCTGCCGTCTGCTGCAAGATTCTGACACATTTGTAAAAGAATGGTGGATTTCCCGATACCGGGATCTCCACCAACCAATGTAAGCTGCCCGGGCACGATACCACCACCGAGCACCCGGTCAAGCTCACTCATATGCGTTAAAAACTTATCTTCCTCTTCCATGGAAATATCATTCAGGCTCGTCGGCTGTACCATGTGCACTGCCTTAGTGCCCGCAGTCTTTGTTACAACCTCTTCGACAAGCGTATTCCACTCCCGACAACCGGGACATTGTCCCATCCATTTGGAAGATTCATAGCCGCAATTCTGACAGAAATAAACCGTAGCCGATTTCATTTTTGCCATGCTTACGCTTCTACCACCTTTACATTAACTTCACCCATTCCGGCAAGTTCCACGCTGACATTCAGCTTGCCGCCAAGACCTGTATTCATCTTGCCTGCACTCTTGCCTGCTACAAATACTTCGTACTGTGTGTCATCGCAAAGTCCGATGATCAGCTGTGCATCATCTGAACCTTCTACTTCAAATGATACGCCGTTTGCTGTCTCCTGAAAGTGACTGACACTTGTGCCCGGAACGGATTCGTATAAAAACAGACCGTTTTTCTCCAGTTTTGTCATTGTTGAGAATGTTTTGACCTTATACAGATCTCCTGCATGTTCAAAATCTTCCAGCTTTGCCTTCTGTGCTAATGTATAATTTCCGAAGCTGATGCTGCCGTCTGATTCTTCACGGATTAATTCTTTTACCACTGCCATTTTCTTTTGTCCTCCCGAATATTGTCTTGCAGTACTTTGTGTAAACAGTATAAACCATTTGCCTTTATAAATCCAGTTCTTTTGCGTTTTGCTTTTGCTTAAATACCACTTTTTCTTTGTGTATCGTAGCGAGGATATGATCCCCCTGTTTGATCTTGCCCTGCAGGATTTCTTCTGCCAGCGGATCCTCTATGACAGTCTGGATCGCACGCTTCAAAGGTCTTGCGCCCATCTTCACATCACAGTATTTTTCAACCAGATGATTCTTGAGCGTCTGGCTGATGGAAAGTGTGATGCCCATCTGCTGGTCGCATCGCTTGATCAGATTTGCGGAAAGCAGTGTCACGATTTCCCTGAGTTCTGTCTTATTCAGCGGATGGAATACCATGATCTCATCAATACGGTTGATAAACTCCGGCTTGAACAGTCTCTTCACTTCTTCCATAACGCCGTTTTTCATACGCTGGTAATCCTGCTGCTCGGTCGTCTTTGTGGCAAAACCGAGGTTCTTCGGATCCACGATACGGGAAGCACCCGCATTACTTGTCATGATGATAATGGCATTTTTAAAGCTGACCTTGCGTCCCTTGGAATCGGTGATATGTCCGTCATCCAGTACCTGCAGCAAAATATTAAATACATCAGGATGTGCTTTCTCAATTTCATCAAATAAGACAACGCTGTACGGATTCCGCCTGATCTTCTCACTCAGCTGTCCGCCATCGTCATGTCCGACATAGCCCGGCGGTGAACCGATCATCTTTGCAACAGAATGCGGCTCCATATATTCCGACATATCTACACGGATCAGATCATTTTCCGAACCGAACATTGCCTCTGCAAGTGCTTTGGAAAGCTCTGTCTTACCGACACCGGTAGGGCCTAAAAACAGGAAGGAACCGATCGGTCTCTTCGGATCCTGTAAACCGACTCTGCCCCGGCGCATTGCACGTGCAACAGCCTCTACTGCTTCTGACTGTCCGATCACACGCTTATGCAGGATCTTTTCCAGCTTCAGAAGCCGCTCACTTTCCTTCTCTTCCAGCTTTTTCAGCGGGATCTTTGTCCACTGGGCTACCACAGCCGCGATCTCATCCTCTGTGACGAGATTATTCTTTGCTTCCATCTTCTTCTCATACCGCTGCATTGCCTGCGTATGCTTTTTGATGAGCTTCTCCTGCTCCATACGTTCCTTATGCGCTTCTACCAGATCATCAAACTTCAGGGAACGCTCGATCTGTACATCCAGTTCATCGATCTGCTCCTGCAGTCTGATACAGGTTTCCGGTATTTTCAGCCCCTGCAGACGCAGAGCTGCTGCTGCCTCATCGATCAGATCGATCGCCTTATCCGGCAGATTGCGGTCATTGATATAACGGTCTGATAATTTCACCGCAGTTTCCACTGCCTCCGGTGTGATCGTTACATGATGATGCTCTTCGTATTTATGCTTGATGCCCATCACGATACGGACAGCCTCCGTTATAGAAGGCTCCTCTACCATGATCGTCTGGAAACGACGCTCCAATGCAGCATCCTTTTCAATATATTTGCGGTATTCCTCGATCGTCGTGGCTCCGATCAGCTGCAGCTCACCTCTTGCCAGCGACGGCTTCAAGATATTGGATGCATCGATCGCGCCTTCCGCTCCGCCTGCACCGATGATCGTGTGGATCTCATCCAGAAAAAGGATGATATTGCCGTCATCGATCACTTCTTTGATGACCTTTTTGATACGTTCCTCAAATTCGCCTCTGTATTTGCTGCCTGCCACCATTCCGGAAAGATCCAGTGTCATGACACGCTTGTTTTTCACGGTATCCGGTACTTCGCCCTGCACGATACGCTGTGCCAGACCTTCTACGATCGCTGTTTTGCCGACACCCGGCTCACCGATCAGACACGGATTGTTCTTTGTCCGTCTGGAAAGGATCTGTACCAGTCTGAGGATCTCCTGATCTCTGCCGATCACAGGATCCAGCCTGCCTTCTGCTGCCAGCTTCGTCATATCACGGCTGTACTGCTCCAGCACTTTTGTTTTCTGCTTCTGCTGACGCAGATCTTCTTTATACAGATTGCCGTCTTCTCCCATGGAAACAAGCAGATCGATATAAAGCTTCTGCAGGGATACGCCCATGGTACTTAAAATACGGACTGCTACATTGCTGCCCTCCCGGATCAGTGCCATCAGGATATGCTCAGTCCCGACAGCGGAAGCATGATACTGCTCCGCGATCTGAAATGCCAGTCCGATCACCTGCTGGGCACGCGGGGAATAGCCTTCCCGCTCTTTCAGATCCAGATGACCGGTCGGTGCGATCAGCTCCATGATCAGATCTACAAGCTTTGTCTCATCTACGCCATTTACCAACAATGCCTGCGCCGCCATTCCTGTCTGCTGTCTGATCAGTCCCAGTAAAATATGCTCAGTCCCGATATAGTTCTGACCCATGGATCTTGCTGCAGATGCGGCAAGTCCAAGAGCAGTTTTTGCCTTAGCGGTATAATCCATTTTTATTTTCCTCCATATTCATTATATATGGTATCGATCATATCGTGAATTTCTTCACGCGAAATATTCTTACAGCTTGCCTGTGCCAGAAGCACCCGCAGATCTTTCTGGATCTGCTCCATTGCCTGCAGTTTATCAATATCAACTGCGATCACAACGCCACGCCTTCTGTCAACCTTGACAAAGCCCTCCTGCTTTAAAACAGAATATGCCTTGTTGACCGTGTGCATATTGATGCCAATCGTATCCGCTAAAGACCGGACGCTCGGAAGCGCCTCACCTTCCTGATACTGGGACGTCGCAATGCCCAATATGATCTGATTCCGAAGCTGCATATACAGCGCTTCGTCACTGTTAAAATCAATTTCTATTATCATGTGTATCACCTTCTGTTATATCCAGTCTATAACAGTATTCACAGTTTGTCAACCATACTAACATACCCATTAAAGCTATTCAACCCAGACTTTTAAGAATCAATGTCAATAAATTCAAACTCAAAATCATCATCCAGCTGATCTGCCGGTGCTTCTCTTGTCAGCGGTACAGGTTCTCTTTCCAGCGTATAGATCGGTACCTGACTGCGCTTTGCCGGCTTCGGCGGCTGAACGACCGTGATCGGGATCTGCCCCGTTGTATAGGTCACACCGTTTGGTGTTACTTCTTTTTTCACAACCGGTTCCTTCTTTGCCTCCGGTTTTACCTGTTTTGCAACTGTCTTTTCTGTCTGCTGCACCGGTTTTTCTTTTGCTTTCTTTACAGCTTGTTTTTCCGGCTTTTCTGCTGCCGGTTTCTCTGCTACCTTCTTTGCTGCCTGTTTCTCCGGTTTTGTTTCAGGCTTCTTCGCAGTCTGCTTTGCCGCTTTTTCCTCCGTTTTCTTTACAGCCTGTTTCTCCACTTTCTCTTCCGGTTTCTTTGCTGTATCCTTCTTTGACTGTTTTACTTCTGCTTTCTTCTCTTCTTCCTCGTCTCCGTATAAGGCTTCCTCTTCCATATCCAGCTTCAGATCCCGGTTATGCAGGATCAGGTTGATGATCACGACAATGGCACAGACAAGTAAAAAGGCAAGGGTTCCGATGATCAGGATCGGCTTCTGTCCCATCTGCTCCGTCGCAGCAGCTGCTTCCTGTAGTGCGAAATAACGCTGAAAGCTGCCTTCTACCACATCGTACAGATAAAAGCCTGCATTTCCTTCATTGTTATAAGCGTAAAGCAGATAAAATGCATCCGTCAGATCCGGATCGCCTTTTGTCGTCTGATACGCCGGCAGATACGAATTGTTCCACTGCAGATTTTCTTCCGTAAATCCGTCCGGAACGGATTCCTGCGAAGCTACCGGTACAATATAATGATTTTCGATCCCCATGATCTGCACAAAGATCTGAAAACTGTTTTTCGTACTGTCATAGATAAAGAAGCTGCCTTCTCCGTCTGCCATCTGTGCATATAAAAGGGTCAACCCGCCCGGCTGCCAGATTGCACCTTCCACAGTCTGTCCGCCGTAAGAAACCTCTGTTTTACTACAGTCTGTCGGAAGCTGTTCGTCTGAAACAGTCTCACTGATCGTATATTCCGCACCATCTGCCGTAAAGGTAAGTCCCCCAGTCGTAGCTGCCGGCTGCACCTGTTCCGGTTCTGCTTCTTCGGCCTCTGTTTCATCTGCCGCTGCGCCGCCGCGCGTGATCGTAAAATGATAGGTCATGGTGGAGCCGTCTTCCGCCGTTACGGTAATGACTGCCTCATTTGTACCTGATTTCAGGTTCTTAAAACCACTTGCCGCAGTGATCTGTGCTTTTTCATCCGTCACACCACCGCTGACTGTAATGTCTGTTACAGAGTCATCCACTTCTATCGTATATTCCGTTCCCTGCGGTGTAAAAGCCGGCGACAGTGAGCCCGGACTTACCGTAAGGGCTCTGAGCGTTGCATCGGAGGAAAGGTTCGCCGCTGTATTGCCGCCAACCACAACGCTGGTACTGCCTGTTGCAGGATTATTTCCATCATCATCTATGATTGCTTCTGCACTGATGGCTGCATTGCCTGCTGCCAGAGCTTTCATTGTGATCTGTGCATCCGTTCCGGTGATCGTCAGTAATCCACCGCCCCCACCGTAGGCAACATTACAGTCTGTTACCTCGAGCTTATCTGCATCATATGTGATCGAGATCTCCGGTGCCACAGACGGATCCTCCGGTTCTGATGTTTTTACATAAACTGTAATTGTGTCCGATACACCCACATCTGTTTTATCAGCTGTTACGCTGACAGAGCCTGCTGCATAAATATCTGCCGGCGAAAACACAAATGCCGCAGCCAAAGCCGTCATACTTAATAAGATTCTCCCCAGTTTTTGTCTCATATAGTCCGCTTCCCTTCTCGTTTTGCTTTTCTTTTCCAGTTTATTTTCTCGTTATATGGATCGTATACGTTTTGACTTCTCCCGTCTGCGCTGTGCAGGTGACCGTAAATACATTATCACCGCGCTCCAGATCGTATGTACCTGTTCCGCTGATCACAGAAGTTGATGCTACAGCCGTTGCTGTGATCTCTGCCGTTTTCACCTTCTTCTTAACAGTCAGATCATAAGATTCTGTTTCCGGATCAAATACCGGTGTCAGTTCCTGATCCGTTACAGCAAGTGTTGCCAGATAGTTATTCGGATTATTGTTATCTGTCGGTCTTATGCAGGCTGTTTCAGGCATTTCCGTATATACCGGAATATAAAATACAAGCTGGTCGCCTGTCTGACATGCCTTGCTCATTTTCTGTGCCTCACTTGCTGCTGCCTGCACATTCGTCATGTACTGGTGCTTATACAGACCATTCTTTGTATTTACCACATTAAATTTCTGGAAATATAATGTATTTTGTCCTACCTTCACATATTTCTGCGCAACATACTCTGCACCGCCCAGAAGTGACTTATATCTTGTATTCCATGGACGTTCATAATTATTGGCACCACTTGTCTGCCCGGATGCATAGATCAATCCCTGCTTTGTCGGGGAATTGCCGCCGGATGCATAAGCACCGATATTATAATAGTTAAATATGTTTTCAAGACCGTCTACGGTTCCTTTGATGCTGTCACTCTTTCCTTTTCCCTGTTCCTGATAACATCTGGCTGCCAGATGATACGGGCTGACACCTACCTGCTGCCCGATCTCAAGAAATGTATCCGCATAACTGCACACAGAACCATCCGTTTCTGTATAATCCCCGCTCATAAAAGAACCTGCCAGCAGTGCCTTGATCCCTTCTGCATTCTGATAGGCTTCATATTCCAGTGATTCAAACTGAAATACCGAAGTCTCTCCCAGAAAATTTCTTGGATCCAGATAATACTGTACCAGTGCAGTGGAAGCTGCCACCCAGCTGCCGCCGTCGAAACCGTACCATGTATTCTTCTTTCGATTATATGCAGTATTTTCCAGAGATTTCCAGGAAACGATCGCATTTTTGCTGACCAGGTTTTTGCCAACCGCACTTTCCGCTGCCACAACATCATTCCATGCCAGATTTGTCTGGACTGCCTTAAATGTCCACTCCGGATGCGCTGTATGCAGTTGTCGGAGTGGCTGCTTGTAGCTTTCCGGGAAGCCCTGCATGGTCAGATAACTTTCAAACTCCGCATCTGTCAGAGGCGTTACCTGTCCGGCATTATTGACATCCGAAGGGGCTGTCGTTTGCTGTGTCGGATCTGTTGTCGGCTGCACAGGATCTGCCGCCGGCTCCTGCTTCGTCTCGTTTATCTTCAACAGATCACTTCTGACATAGCCAGTTTTTTTCTTTCCTCCGTATTTGAAGGAAATCTTATACCATGTATAGCCATCTGATCCTTTTTTACTGCTTTTTACCGTAATAGCCGTATCCTTCATCAGCTGACAGACCACATTCCCAGTTACGGGTTTCTTACGGATCCTGACATAATTTCCATTGATTGTACCGTTTTTCTTTACTGCTACCGCCTGATTTGCCGTTCCCGCATTATTCTGTGCATTTCCCGTATTTGTCTGATTCGTTGTACTCTGTGCTGCATCCTTTGCAATACCGGATACATCCAATACGGTGGTGGATTCGTCTGTCTGTGCTGCTAACGTTGAATCAGTTGCTGTCTGGTCTGCTGCTTTTGCATCCTTTTTATAGTTAACATAATCCGAAATTATGTACCCTGTATAGTTAGTTCCATTCTTCGTAAAAGTGACCCTATACCACTTTTTCCCTGCGCTGTCCTTAATGGTCTTGGTCACACGGAGCTGATCTCCTGCCGTAACAGTCGTCACCTTTTCTGCAGCTGTACCTGCGCTCTTTCGGACATTGACTCCCGTTCCCGTTACCGTTCCGGTTCCTTTTGCCATGACAGGCACTGCCAGAAGTGTCACAGAAAGTGTTGTCATGCTCCAAAAAGCGGCCAGTTTCCTGCCTTTTTCTCCCTTTACACCGTTTCGATTCATGTTATCATTCCTTTATCTGTCAAAAAGCATTCCATTTTTGCAAAATATCTCTTTTTTATCATACTATCCGCCCCTATAATCGTCAACCAAAATATAGTAGACAAATTCTGAATTTTTGCTTAATTATGCCACATCTTGTAGATTGACAGAATTTTATGTAGTTGGAACGAAGTTTCCTATTACATAAAAAAACAACGAACACTTGTACATGTCCGCTGTTTAGTTTCTTCAGTATTTTATATTTATTTTTTATAGGCCGCCACAACCATTCTTTCATCTTCCGAACCATAGGCACAGGTAGACAATAAAAGCAGCTTATCTTCCTTTTCCGGCTGTTCATACCATGTCGCATTTTTCTGCATCTGTTTCAGATACTCAGGCAGACTGTCCGCATCCCTTGGGATCTCCTCGTATGCAAAGTAGTCCTCTTTTGTCAGATCGATCTGCAGAACGGCAAACACTTCGTATGTGTCAAAGCCCTCTCCCATATCCAGCAGAATCTCGCTGTGCACCTGTCTGAAGTCCTTGTCCCTGTACTGCTTCAGACTGCCAAACATCGTACCGTCCTTCATGTGATGCCCGTGCAATAGCAGTACCGGAACATCCGGGCCGCAGTTTTCGTCCAGAAAAATGGTTCCGTGCGCATTTTTCTCCCCATAAAAATTATGGTTCAGATAATAGCTGTTATTCCGCTGCACAACAGGATATTCGATCTCCGTATCCGGAATATACAGATATGCTACATAATCCGCATTTATCTTCTGATAAACAGAAGCATCCATCTGCAATAGATCCTGTTCTTCCTGCTCTCCGTCTTTTGCATTTTCCGAATCATTCTCTGCTACAACTTCCGTCTGCGCCTGTCTGCCAAGCGTCCGCAGCTCTTCATCCATATTCTTTTCCTGTCTGTAATCACTATAATAGCGCAAAAGCCAAACAGCACATACAGCAAACACGATCAGGCAGACTATTCCCATAAAAAGAAGCAGGAGATCCTGCTTCTTTTTGTTATGCTTCATCGATTGCCTTTCCGATGTCGTGCCGCATATATTTATTGGCAAATGAAACCCATTCGGTCGCTTCATATGCTTTCTTTCTTGCCTGCTTGAGATCGTCGCCCTTGGCTGTGATGCCAAGTACACGTCCGCCGTTTGTCACGATCCTGCCATCTGCAAACTTTGTGCCTGCATGGAAGCAGAAATAATCATCTTTTCCGTCAAATGCCTCCAGTCCTTCGATCGGGAGTCCCTTTTCGTAAGAAACCGGATATCCATCGGATGCCAGTACCACACAGACTGCTGCATTGTCTTCAAATTCTACCTTGATCTGATCCAGTGTACCGTCGATGCAGGCATTGCATACATCAATGATATCATTTTTCATACGCGGCAGAACAACCTGTGCTTCCGGATCGCCGAATCTCGCATTGTATTCCAGCACCTTCGGGCCTTTTTCTGTCAGCATCAGACCGAAGAAGATAACGCCCTTGAATTCTCTGCCCTCTGCCTTCATGGCATCTACCGTTTTCTGGAAGATATATTTATGGCAGAACTCATCCACTTCTTTTGTATAGAACGGGCTCGGGGAGAAGGTTCCCATACCGCCTGTATTTAAGCCCTGATCACCGTCTTTGGCACGCTTGTGATCCTGCGCGCTTGACATGATCTGGATCGTATTACCGTCTACGAAGGAAAGAACAGATACCTCACGACCTGTCATGAATTCCTCTACTACCATGCGATTGCCGGCAGAACCGAATTTCTTATCCTCCATGATCTCTTTCACACCGTCTATGGCTTCCTGCTTTGTATTGCAGATCAGAACACCCTTACCGAGTGCCAGACCGTCTGCCTTTAAAACGATCGGATACTCTGCCGATTCCAGATAAGCAAGTGCTGCCTTCGGGTCATCGAAGGTTTCGTACGCTGCTGTCGGGATATCGTATTTTTTCATCAGATCCTTGGAAAATGCCTTGCTTCCCTCCAGGATCGCTGCATTTTTGCGTGGTCCGAATGTGCGGATGCCTGCCTTTTCCATTTCGTCTACAAGACCGCCTACCAGCGGATCATCCATACCGACGATCACAAGATCGATCGCTTTTTCTTTTGCAAATGTAACCAGTTTATCAAACTCCATTGCACCGATCGCCACACACTCTGCAAGCTGTGCGATTCCTGCATTTCCCGGTGCACAATAGATCTTATCCACTTTATCACTTTTTGCGACACTTGCTGCGATCGCATGCTCTCTGCCGCCGCTTCCAACGATTAAAACTTTCATTGCTGCCTCCCGTTATTTTATAAACACTTTACCGTCCTGTATCTGTACTCTGCCGTTTGCGATCCAGTCAATCGCCTGTGGCAGAAGCTGCCATTCCGCTTCTTCCATGACACGCTGCTGCAATACCTTCGGCGTATCATCCTGCTTTACACAGACTGCCTTCTGACAGATGATCGGGCCTGTATCTGTTCCTTCATCCACAAAATGTACAGTCGCACCCGTCACCTTAACGCCGCGCGCCAGCACGCCTTCATGCACCTTCAGCCCATAATAGCCTTTGCCGCAGAAGGAAGGGATCAGAGATGGATGGATATTGATGATCCTGCCCCGGTAAGCCTGCACCATTTCAGCCGGGATATTTACAAGAAATCCTGCTAATACGATCAGATCCGGCTTCAGTTCATCCACACCCTGCAGCAGTGCCTGATTAAATGCTTCTCTTGTCTCATACTCCTTTGGAGAAATACAGACAGCCGGTATTTTTTTTGCCTTTGCACGCTCCAGCGCATAAGCACCAGCATTATTACTGATCACACCGGCAATACGTGTGTTGGTGATCTTACCGCTTTCCACCGCATCCAGAATTGCCTGCAGGTTCGTACCGCCGCCCGATACACAGACTACTACGTTTAACATAAGGTAACTCCTTTTTCTCCTGCTTCGATCTGACCGATGATATACGGTGTATCGCCGGCTTCTTTCATAGCTGCCATTGTTTTCTCCACATCAGCAGGATCTACCGCAACAACCATACCGATACCCATGTTGTAGGTATTGTACATCATCTGTTCTTCAATATCGCCTGTTTTCTGCAGAAGTTTGAAGATAGCCGGTACTTCGTAGCTGTCTTTCTTGACAACCGCACGTACGCCGTCCGGAAGCATTCTCGGAATATTTTCATAGAAACCGCCGCCTGTGATATGGCTGCAGCCTTTTACCTTAACACCGGCATTTTTTACTGCTTTCAGTGCTTTTACATAAATTCTGGTCGGTGCTAAAAGAGCTTCGCCAAGCGTCTTGCCCAACTCATCATAATAGGTATCCAGGCTTTCCTTTGTCATTTCAAATACTTTACGGACTAAAGAGAATCCGTTGCTATGTACGCCTGAGCTTGCCATACCGATCAGTACATCGCCCGGCTTCATATCGGATCCGTTGATCAGATCCTTTTTATCCACTACGCCGACAGCGAATCCTGCCAGATCGTATTCATCTTCTTCCATCAGACCCGGATGCTCTGCTGTCTCACCGCCTACCAGTGCACATTCAGACTGGATACAGCCTTCTGCCACACCTTTGACGATCGTAGCGATCTTTTCCGGATAGTTTTTACCACATGCAATATAATCAAGGAAGAACAAAGGCTCTCCACCGGAGCATGCAATATCATTTACACACATAGCCACCGCATCAATACCGATCGTATCATGCTTGTCCATCACAAATGCCAGTTTTACCTTTGTTCCGCAGCCGTCTGTTCCGGAAAGAAGGATCGGCTCCTCCATGTTTTTGATGGCACTTAAGTCAAACGCACCTGCAAATCCGCCGATGCCGCCAAGCACTTCCGGTCTCATGGTAGCCTGTACATGCTTTTTCATCAGCTCCACTGATTTGTAACCGGCTTCAATGTCTACTCCTGCTTTCTTGTAATCCATTTTTGTTCTCCTCTTTATTTATTGTAATTTTTATAGCCTACTTCCTGTAAATGGGCGTCCTTCTTCTGTACAGATTCCTTTAAGCTCTGGGAATATGCTTTCAGTCTGTCAAGAAGTGCTGCATCACTTGTTGCTAAGATCTTGGCTGCCAGAAGTCCCGCATTGGCTCCGCCGTTGATCGCAACAGTCGCAACCGGAATACCGGATGGCATCTGCACGATGGAATACAGGGAATCTCTGCCCCCAAGACTTGTCGTATGCATTGGGATACCGATGACAGGCATCGGAAAGATTGCTGCACACATACCCGGCAGATGTGCTGCCATACCTGCGCCCGCGATGATCACCTTGAATCCCTTTGCCTCTGCTCCTTTGGCATATTCAAAAAATACGTCCGGTTCTCTGTGGGCGGAAATGATCGTCATTTCATATGAAATACCAAGTTCCTCCAGAATATCTGCTGCTTTGCTCATAATAGGCATATCTGAATCAGAGCCCATTACAATTCCTACCTGTGCCATGCTGTATCCTCCATTCATCTTTACTGTTATCAATCATTGCTTTTTTGCAATCATACAATATTTTAAAAGGTTCTTTCTCTATCGTCAATACGAAATGTCACATTCCTTCGAGCGGTTTGTTCAGCTCTTCCGTACCCGGCAGTACAAACCTGCCGTCTTTGATGATCCATTTCTCCTCGCCGTCCGCTGTAACACCGTAGAGCGCGCCCAGTTCATCATATGGGATCGTGATATCCGTATGGCACTGGAAATATGCCTTGTCCATATCCTCTTTGCGCAAAACAGAGATTTCATTGTCTCTGGCAATGATCTCTTTTCCGTCGGGATTATAAACAGCCACATCCTCAGCGTGTGAATAACAGGTATCTCCGAATGCGAAATGCGGCCCTGTTTTCTCTGCGATCAGGATCGGCAGTCTGTCTTCGATCTCATACATCCGTCCCATACGGTAAGCGGTCGTATTCGTACCGATCGCAAATTCTCCCATCGGAAGTGTTTCGTGATGATATAAAATGTTGTCTTTAATTAACTTTTTACCCTCTGCAGGATCTGCAAAGTTAGCACAGTCGTACTCTGTTACCCTGCCATCCTTCACATGGATCTCAAGCTCTGTATATTCCAGCTCATTCAGATAAACACGGCTGACATAGAGCGTGCCTTCCGTTCCCGCCAGCTTCGGAGAAGTAAATACCTCGCCCACCGGAATATTGACATCTGCCACGCAGTTTTCAAACTTTGTCTGCTTTGCCGGATCTGTCAGGTCGGTTAACATAACTTTCAGATCTGTCTTATTTCCGTTTGTCCCTATGATCCGGGCATACGCACATGTATCCAGCACATCGATCATCTTCTGCTGCAGATCCTCGTACGTCTGATAATCCAATGTATTCAGGCGGATCGTTTCATCCATGATCGCCGGATACTCTTCCCCGATCTCAGGGATCGGATAGGCAATGATCGTAAAGCTTCTTTCTTCTCCCGGGATATAGCTGTTGATGATCTGACCGAGCTGTCCGTAATACCAGGTTGAAAGCTCCTGCTGCTTCTTACTAAGCTGACATGCCTCTTTCTGCAAAACAGGGGTAAACGGCGTTTCACCGAATACCTCGATCCAGGCAGGTCCCGCATGCACAGCGGAGAGTTCCTTCTTTTGCTCGTATGCTTCCTTCTGTACCTCCAAACGGCGGCTTACAAACTTCTTATCCAGGAAAAGTGCCTCATCCTCCCGGTGATCGTATTCATACTGTTTATTCGGACTTTCGGAATAATAGCCGCCCACCGAGGTTCCTCTCTTGGTAAAGATGCTGTGTGATGTCCGCATCATTGTCACATCAAGTCCCATTTCTTTAAAGTTGTCTATAGCTAATTTTACAACCCGTTCAAAGCCGATCGGATACACGATCTGCGCAACCTTCTTTTTGGACAGATCCTTATTGCCCTTGATAAAACCGATCCGATACCCTTCTGTATAAGTATCTGCCATCAGCTGCAGTTTTTCCGGCTCCATATTGTTTAAATAGGCTGCTGTCAGTCTCTGGTTATCCGTGATATATTCACCGTATCTGTACAGATACCGCTCATCCGACAGATCCGATTCCATGATGATACGATATGCAAAATCTGATGCCGGATCTACCTTTTCGCTGACACGCTTTACGGTTTCCTCTTCCATATAATCGTAGATGAAAAAGTACACGATCTCTTTCAGCTGCTGCACCGCCGGCTCCCGATCCTGATCCGCATAGCTGTATACAAAGCTGCTGTATATCTCCAGAAAGAACTCCATATGGATCACAAGTTCATCCAGATTCTGTTCAAAGATTTCCGGGATCACAGAACGCATCTGCGTATAAACAAAGGACAGGATCTGCCCGTAGTCGTCTCCCAGCATGGAAACCGCATAAACCGGATTCGCATAACTTTCCTCATACAGATCCGGCAGTACATCCGCAAACATCACTTCATTTGCACTGCGCAGTTCTTCCGTACTTTTATCAAAATAACTGCCCGCCTTGATATCTTCATAGATCTGACTCATCTCCAAAAGGAAAAAAGCCACCCGTCTAAAATAAGAACAGTATGGCTCCTTTACAGTTTCTTCCTTATGAATTTCAGTCAGTCTTTCCTTTGCAAGTTCATATCTTTCTTCCATCATAATCCAAACACTCCCGCATACAAAATAAATCCTGTGGCACAGACGCCGATTCCGTTTAATAGAATACCCAAATCCGGGAAGAAATAAAACTTATCCTTCTCCATTCTGGATAAAATACCGAATACCAGTCCTGCGATTGAAAAAAGCATGGCTACTAAAATAACCGTGCCAAGCCTCGCACTTGCCCGTCCGCCAATCCGGAACGAAGAAAATACTGCCAGCCCGATCGAGACATCTGACAGTATTCCAAGTACGGTTGACATAATACCACGTTCCGACTGACTTTTATTCGTAAACATAAAATTCTTTTTACGACCTTTATGCATAACGTCCCCTTTAGAACATGATCTTTGATTTACCGGCAAGCAGCTTCGCACCGGATATGATGAGCAATACGCCGCCTGCGATTCCCACCACGATAGAGATCACACCGAATACAATATTTAAAGCACCGCTTCCTGCCATTGTTTTATAGATTTTTTCTTCCATATGATTTCCTTTCCGACTACAACTGTCTATGCCCGCGCACCATACTGCTCATAATACGCATCGATTGCTGCCTTGATCTGATCATCGATCACAACTCTGCCGCCGCACTCTTTATTGTACAGATGCTCTGTTACCTCTGCCATAGATACGATCGCATTTGCATCAATGCCATATAATTCCTTAATTTCATCAAGTGCTGACTTCTCGCCGCCTTTTCCGACTTCCATACGGTTTAAGGATACCATCAGACCGATGACTTCCACATCTGCCTGTGCTTTCAGGATTGGGAAGGTTTCTTCAATGGATTTGCCGCTCGTCGTCACATCCTCGATGATCACTACCTTATCTCCATCCTTCAGCTTGCTGCCAAGCAGAATTCCTGTGTCGCCATGATCCTTGACTTCCTTTCTGTTGGAACAGTAACGGATATCTTTTCCATATAAATTGCTGATCGCGATCGTTGTCGCAACAGTCAGTGGAATGCCCTTATAAGCAGGCCCGAACAGAACATCAAAATCCAGTCCGTAAGTATCATGGATTGCCTTTGCGTAATACTCGCCGAGCTTCATCAGCTGTGAGCCTGTCACATAAGCACCTGCATTCATGAAAAATGGAGACTTTCTACCGCTCTTTAATGTGAACTCGCCAAATTTCAAAACATCACTTGCTACCATAAATTCGATAAATTCCTGTTTATACTGTTCCACTTTGCTGTGTCCTCCTTATTGTAAGCCGTTTGGGCGTTTGTATCGTTCTAATTTTTCTTCCTACTGTACCAATACTGTGCCATTTTTATTTTACCCTACTTGAATATTTTCATATTGTTCCAATCCTTTAAACAAAGAATCTTGCGTGACATGCATATATAAATCTGTTGTCAATTGTAACTGTGAGTGTCCCAGTATTGCCGAAACTGTTTTTATTGGAACCTGTGCTTCCAACCATCTAGTTGCAAAAGTATGGCGAAAACAATGTGGGGTAATCTTTTCAAAAACTAAATTTGGGTAATTCTTATGTATTTTCTTTATTATACCGTTTATACATTCAGAAACAAGAAATTGTGTAGTCGGTCGATTATTTTTTGTCACAAAAACAAGATTTTCAAATCCTTTCATTGGTTCTCTATGACTACTGACAAGTGTCTGTTTCATAAAATGTTGCTGCTTTAGAGCTTTAATCGCTTTTGTTGTCAACGGAATATCTCGCATTCCTTTGTTGGTTTTCGTTGGATGAAGCTCAAATATATATTTCCCATCCTTTGAAAAATACGTCATGGAATGATTTACATGAATTAACTTCTTTCGATAATCAATGTCTTCCCACTGTAGCCCCGAAAGTTCTCCAATACGCATACCTGTTTCAAGTGACACCACAAAAAGATTGTAATAAAACGTATCTTCCGCTTCTTTCAAGAAAATAGCCGTTTCTTCAACAGTCAGCACACGTCTAGTTTTTTTGTCCTCTCTTGTTACATCTGTAGTAATCTGCTTTGCAACATTTTTTGTAATGAGGTCACTGGCTAATGCTTTATCAAGCATATCTACAAGAATTTTCTTGCTATTTCTTCTCTCATTATCCGTTTTAAGATCATTGATCGCATCCTGCATGACAACCAAATTTAATTTATTAAGTTTTCTCCACCCTAATGCTTTTTTCACACGTTTATAGTGTCTGGCATATGTATCTTTTGTATTATTCCTGCAATTCTTCTTACAAGTATCCATCCATTTTACAAACCATTCATCAAGCGTCATATTATTATTGACCACATTGATTGCTCTCTCATCTGCAAATATTGCTTCACGCAACTTCTTTTGAATGCCATTATAGGTTTTATCAGATATTACTTGTCTTTTGCCAAATCTGTTCGTAAAACGTGCAATGTATAAACCATCTTCTTTACGCTGGCTAATCCCTTTTCCAAGTTCTTTACCATTTAATGATTTACCCATGTATATCAATCCTTTCTGATTTGTTTAGTAAATCAAAAAGTCAAGCATAGATATACCCAATTAGTATACCATTACCCACTTTTCTTTTCAACCAACAAATCTCCTATTCACAATTTTCAGTTCTACATCGATTCATTGTCGATCCATTTATCTAATTTTCTTTTATTGGCATACCAACGATTTCCTATCTGCACTCCAAACCCATTATATCCTCTAACAAGTTCTCTTGCTTTTGTTTGTCCTATGCCAAGATAATCACATAATTCTTTTATATTAAGCAATATCTTATTGTCATAAATTGCCGTTCCAGTCATTCTTTTTCCACATCCTTACAATCATCTATAAATAACAATATGGGTATCACTTTAATAGCAATACCCATATCCACTAATTCTGTTCCATATTCAATTATATCTATCCAGCAGCTCCTGGTATTCTTTTCTAATCTTTTCAAACTCAACATAAGCGTCAGCATATTTCTTCCGGCATTTTTTAGCATCCTGAATACACTGCTCATATTCAGCCTTCAGCATATCCACAACACGCATATTTTTCCTGAGTCTCTCGTTTTCTGCTTTAAGCTTCTTATTTTCACTAACAAGCAGGTTATTTATCCATGCATAAATCATCATCTTCCATAACTTTCTGAACTCGATCTTGTTCAGCTTTGATAGATGATGCTAAATTTTCAATGAATGTTTTCGGGAATGAAAGTCCGGCAAGGTAAAGCACAGTTCATTCTTGAGGGCAACAATTTCAGCTAAAGCCTCATAAGCATTAATTCTTGCCTGTAGCGATTCATCCATTGAAGGAAGTATCACAACCAAGCCAACCTTTTTACCCGGATTTTCTGCAATGGCTTGTGCTAAAAATCCACCTAATCCACTACCTGTTCCTCCAGCAAGTGAAAATATAACAAAGATATACTGCTCTGTTACTTGCTGATCCAACACATCCATAACTTCATCAATGGACTCTGACAAGACCATTTTCGCCTTACTACGATTCTTTGAAGCTCCCTCACCTCCCGGAATATGTAGTTTATTCGGACTATTGATCAAATCCAAATCCTGTTTTGCAAGGTTTACATAATACGCTTTAAACCCTTTCTTTTCTAGCATTTGTGCTACATTTCCACCAGCAGCACCTACCGCTAAAAATCGAATATCCTCTTTCAATGTATTACTCTTCATGCAACAAAACCTCCTTGATCTGCTTTCCTTTTGCTGTAATATAAAACATATCTGCTTTCCACTACCATTTTAGGCGCACACACATAATCATGCTTATAAATCCATTTGCCATCACAAAATACATTTTTTCTAAGACTATATCTCAACTCACCATTGATATATGATCCATCAAGTAAACTGTATTTATTCCATGCTTTTGTAATACAACGCCCATAATTTGATAGCCATGTGTCTTTATAATCCATCAATTTTACAAATATTTCATCTATACCATACGGTATTATATTCAGAGCATCTATATCCAGTATTCTTTCAGGACTGATCTCTTTATATTCCCTAGTAATATGGAACTTCATAGTATCCGAAAATGTAAATTCTTTTTCCATCTTTTTTCTACTATATTCCTTATCATATAATGCTTCACATTCTCTACAAGCACCTCTGTAATACTTAACGCCGTTAGCACTTGACAATCTGAATCTTTCTAATGGTAGTTCCCTCCCGCATTTCTTACATATTTTGGTTTCTTTATTATCACTAATCATGTTCCTCCTTTTTCATAAATCAGAGGTCAAGAAATAGGTTCGACATAAATGACGAACCTTAATAAACTGCTATATGCAGCAGTCGTGTTATTCAATTTCTCATATTGGAAAATGTGCAGAAATCGCACAAATGATAGGTTCAAATGAACCTCGCAAGATATTCTTGAACTCCGATACAGACTTTCTTTTACTTCCTGTCTGTTGGGAAACATCCATACATTTATTTTGAATCGGTGTATATCTGCCGATTATTATACTTAAAGTTCTACTGTTACTACTGGGTTATATTCAGGAACTTTATTTAAAAGCTATTTCTCTCATAATTTCACTAGAATAAATATGTATATTAAAATCTAATCTTCTTGATAAATTTAATGCGTTTTTAAAACAAGGATATTTTTTTATAAATAAATCATCCTGTATTTGTTCCAAGACTGATTTATTGAACCAAATCCAATCATCACTTGTAATATATAATCCCATCTTTATTTGAGCCATCATCTACTAGCTCCTGCATGATGTTTTTCTATTGCTTTCTCTTTTAATCTTTTCTTCAATTCCTTACTAGCTCTAAATATAACTCTTATACTGCTCGGTACTACAATAATATTATCTCTATTTGGATCATTTATCTCATGCTCTTTTACCAAAGTTGTATAAAAAGTACCCATCCCTTTTATCTTCACTTTATCACCTTCAGCCAACGCTTCTGAAATGATATCTGCAAATGCATCCAAAAATTCCTCAGCTTGGTATTTATAAATGTTACACCGTTCATGCAATGCATCTATTAGCTCTAGTTTATTCAGTTTCATTTTTTACCTCCTTCATATCTAATGAAATCATAGTTTCTTTTACTCTGTTTTTTCTTGATTATATACAGTAGAAATGTGCCGCATTTTGGGGCTTTATGATGGCAGTTGATAATTTCCCCAACATAATATTTCAAGGCACATAAATAAGCCCTCTATCAATCATTATTGACTAATAAAGGACTTATTTATATGTCTTGCTATTACATTTTATCTATGCTTTTCTTCCTGATTTACTGTACCATTTTCTGTGCCATTTTTATATCAATCTACATCAAATGGCGATAACTTACGATAGTTTTTATTACTGTCAATTTCTTATGCATACCGCATAAACACAGTGAATATAGGCTTTTTATAAGGCTAAAATTGGACTGTCACAGAGAATTCGATAAATTCCTGTTTATACTGTTCCACTTTGCTGTGTCCTCCTTATTGTAAGCCGTTTGGGCGTTTGTATCATTCTAGCATATGAAGTAAGTATACCATTACCTACTTTTCTTTTCAACCAACAAATCTTATGCTTCAGCATATATCAGATCTGTCTCTTTTTATCAGGTATATGATTTTTTATGTTATACTGCTGTTTGTGTAATTGAAAAGAAAGCAGGATGTGATTTTCCGAGTTATGCCCTCTAGTATTACGAAAGAGGGGGTGATGCCAATGAACACATTAGAAGTGCTTACACTTTTATTAGTTGTTTTTGCGGCTCTGTCTTACATAGATAACCATAACGGCAAAAAGAAATAGCATCCCCAACCCTCGCAAAGTTTAGGATGCTATTCTTATTAGTTTTTCTCAACTGAGGGCAAATCGGAGTCATATCCGATTCACTTTCTAAGTAGATTATACACCAGGGCACTTGATTATTCAAGTGCCCTTTATAAACTAACCTGTACACCAATCTTCTATTCACATTTTTCTTATCTTTTATGTTGTACCACCTTATAAATTTTTAAACGTAATTCATACAGCAAAGCTATTTTGCTTCCTTACGTTCTTTGTCTGTATTTTCTCCCATATAATTCGCCTCAGCTTACCGTCTATAAATTGCATTGACACCATATTTGTATATTGACCTATTCTGTAATTCTCACATTACACAAATTACCTACTCATAAACAGAAAGAATCCAACAATAATAAGTATCAACGCTCCAAGCAATTCATTAAACACTCCAATAATACTGCACACGACAACTGCAATCAAAAATATTGCTGTGCCATTACCACCGCCACCAGACGAAGAACTACCACTATGCATACTACTATTATTGTCATCCCAACTGTAGCCTTCACCACAGCCACATCTTCCCTGTTTGCCATCATGTGGGAAGTGATTATCTCCATCATACATAAGTACACCCCATTATCAAATGTTCTAGTTGCTTCTATTAATAAAATTATACCATACCTCACTAAAATATGGTATATCAGATAATCTAATATCCACAATATCCCCTATATAAAACCATTGATTTAATCCAACTGCTAATCTTCATACGAACCATAGGGACGCACTTCATATTTAATCAATGTGCCGACTCAAAATAATATCTATTTTCCAAAAGTTTTTACAGAAATAAAAAACACTCTCACTTTCGGCTTCTTTGATCTCGGAAAATGTCATTTCCTTTTCTGCGATTGTGAAGTTGTTGAGTTTGATAATTACTTTTTCATGGTTATCAACCATCCTTTCTTTTTTAATTTTGGGTATAAAAATAGCATCTTATCGATTGATAAGATGCTTATTTTGCGTTTTTTGATATGTGGTTTTAGCTATTTCTTATTTGCTCTAACTTCTGCTAATTGTTTCTGCAACACTTCAATTTGTGATTGAATTTCTTTTTCTTGTTGCTCAGATTCATCAATATATTCCATAATTTCCCCTGGTTGGACTTTTAGATATTTGCATACTTTATCTATTGTGTCTGAGCTTACATTTTTATTTTGTGAAAATTTTTGTGGGGTATTTACTGATATACCTGCATTACATAAATCTTTCCATTGCATTTTACGTTCTTTCAGAATGTTTGCAAGTTTATAATAAACTATCATATTTTTCTTTCCCTCCATTTCTCAAGTTATATTTTATCACATTTTTTTGTTATTTTCAACAAAATAATGCACGCTATAAAAGAGCAGATGTAGGATTACAATACATGTGTTACAACTGAATAATTAAAAAGCAGAGATACTCTCTTTGTGTTATATTTTAGTCACCACAACAAAAATTAACTTAAAAGGAGTTCTCTGCTATGGCTA
>NZ_JAHLPN010000026.1 GCF_018917935.1 Kineothrix sp. MSJ-39
CGCATAGTATAATTACTATTGGTATTGTTATTTAGTAGCATAATTAATTATACCAAAAAATCGCTCAGACCTCACGGTCCGGGCGATTTTTCTGTCAGGGGAGTTTTTTTACAGCCCCTTTTTCATACCTTTGTACAGTTTTTACTCATGGAGCGTGATCATCACTTCATCCAACTCACAAAATTTCTGTGACTTCTTTACCGCATATTACCATAATTGCAAATTTGAAGGGCTGCTCCATTCTCCATGACCGAAAAGCCATGCTTCACATAAAAAGGTACATTATTTTTATCTTCAGGCATTCCTTCATTTCAATTTACGATAATAAAAATAAAACATGGGTGCTGTAGTACACACTGCAATGGTATCCGCAACCGGTTCAGCCAGATATACTCCCATTACTGCATCGGGCATAAAATGCGGCAAAATAAAAATCAGCGGTATCAGTAGGATAATTTTACGCCAGACAGTCAGGAAAATTGCTTTTGATGCCTGATCCAATGCCACAAAGCTATACTGACATGCAACTTGTATTCCATAGAGGAAAAGCATTGCCAGATACACTCGCATACTTTTATCCGTATAAGTGATCAAAGCAGCATCACTGGTAAAAACGGAAGCAACGGCGCCCGGACAAGTCATACATATAAGCCAACTGAGAAAGGAGCCACTCACACAACATATAAGCAGTATTCGAAATGTTTTCTTTACCCTGGAAATATTTCCCGCTCCCAGATTATAACTTAACAATGGCTGTGCTCCCTGCACCAGCCCCGGCAAAAGCAGCATGACGAATTGCATAACACTATTCAGTATACTCATAGATGCTACAGCCATATCGCCTCCATACTTTTGCAAGGATGTATTAAAGCTGATTGCTACCATATTTTCTGTCAGCTGCATCAATGCCGGTGAAGTACCAAGCAAAATACAAGACCGGATCAGCGGTCCATCAAACCGAATGTTTCTAAAACGTAAATGTAATGTACTTTCGCTCGTTATCAGATAATGGATCACAAAACCTGCTGATATCCCCTGCGAAATAACCGTTGCCAGCGCAGCCCCCTTTACCCCCATACCAATTCCATTCATAAATACTGCATCAAGGATAATATTGGTTACAGCTCCCACAGCTACATTACACATGCTGACCAGTGTTTTTCCCTGTGCAGTTATAAAAGCATTCAATCCCAATGTCAGCTGCGTAAACAAAGTGCCAAGGCAATATATATTCATATAATCAGTTGCATAAGTAATCGTATCATTGCTCGCACCGAATAACAATAAAATTGATTTTCCAAAACCCAACATAATTCCTGTCAGTGTCACAGATAATACAATCAGCAGCCATGTACAGCTTCCCATCACTTTTTCTGCCTGCTCATCATCACCTTTTCCCATAAAAATAGATGCTTTCGGTGCACCGCCCATACTTACAAGAGCCGCAAAAGCTGAAATGGCTAAAATCACAGGTGCTGTTACACCAACACCCGCCAGCGCCTGTTTCCCAACTCCCGGAATGTGTCCGATAAACATCTTATCTACTAAATTGTACAATATATTAATAAGCTGTGCAGCTACAGCCGGAATTGCGAGCCCGAAAAAAGCACCTGATACCGGCATATCAGCCAACAGATCATTCTCATTTTTCATCTTTCCGGTAAATTTTTCTTCCGTATCCGTAAGCATAATCTGTTTTTCCTATCTATGATGATCACATTTCTGACACTGCATCATTTCTTTTTCAACATCTTCTTTATAGAAAATACCTGACCACTGGCAGATATTCTGCAGAATAGGCACAACTGACTTTCCTTTTTGTGTCAGCGTATACTCTACTCTTGGCGGAATTTCATCATAGGATCTTCTGTCAACAATTCCATCTTCAATCAGATCCTTCAATGTTGCAGCCAGTACAGCATCCGTAATATTGCACATTTCTCTGCGCAGTTCACTGTATCGCAGTTTTTCATTGGCGGACAGCACACATATAATACGGGATTTCCATTTGCCGCCAAATATTGTCAGTCCATATTCAAGAGGACAGCGTATATCTTCATCTAGTTTTTTCTTATATCTCGCCATATAAAATCGCCTTCAAACTATTATTTTGTTTCATTATAGCTTGAAGGCAATCAGTTTTAAAGTTACTATGAAATTTATTAGTCGGTCTTTGGCTAAATTTCTTTCTTATTATCAGCACCAGGTGTTGTCACAATTACTTTGGAAGGTGTAATGATAAGTGCTCCCTTTGCGGTTGCTGCGCCATGGAACATCTTCTCTACCATAGCCTTAAATGTATCTACAACCGTTCCTTCCGTTACATATTCAGCAGTTCCTTTCACCTGATATCCTTCAAGGTTCTGCGCATCATATACGGAAATCGCAATTTTACCACCATTTGCTTTGATATTATTTAATGTTGTCTCAAGAAAAACATCTCCTACAACAAGTTTTCCCTCCTCGGTAACATCTTTGAAAGCAACCGGCACCACATTTGGTTCTCCATTTGCACAGGTTGCCAGATCCCACATGCCGTTCTTTAATAATTTGATAACTGATTCGTTTAACATTGTATATACCTCCTGTTTCCATAAGTTACTTGGTATGTTCATGTTAACAAATCGACTCCCGGCTTAGAAGATATTATCAAATTTATAAGTTGCTAATAAGTTTGATAGCAAGTGTAACCACTCCCAGTGTAAGTAATACGCATCCAACAATACGATTCAGTTTCTTTATTTCACACTTATTTGCAAATTTTGCCGATACAAGTGCTCCCAGAAGACATGCTGCTATGGTACAGATCATAGGAAGCGGATATATTTTTGCCCCTATCATGATATGACTTACACTTCCCGTTAATGCGACAAGTGACATGATCATGGTACTTGTCCCAACGGCGATTTTCAGATTATACCCCAATACGATTGTGAATACCATAAGCATGAGCACTCCGCCGCCGCTTCCCGTAAATCCGCAGACCCATCCTATTACAGCGCCAAATATCATCGCTTTTCTGGTTTTATTATCTATCTTACGGTTTGCAGCCGCATCCATTCCGCCTGTCACCGGCTTACACAGGAATTTTACACCCAATAAAATTGTGGTCGCCATGGATAAATAACCAAGTCCGTCAGGATTGCTCTGACTAAAAAGATATCCGCAATAACTTCCGATGATCGTACCGATAAATGCCGTGACAGTTACATATATGCCACGCTTCAGATCAATATTTTTATTCTTATAATATGTGTATGCAGACAATAAGCTTGCCAGCACATCCGATGCCAACGCCACATTTACAGCATCATAGCTTTGCCAGCCGCAAAGACTGACAAGCATTGGCGTGATAATGACCGCTGCGGATAATCCCGCTAATCCTGTTACAATTCCTGCTCCCAAACCGGCTAATATGTATATGATGTACAACATATACCGTCACCTCTTTTTCTGTCATTTTGTAAATAACGCTTTTAATCTGTCCCCAAATCCCTGTTTTTCCTCCGGTTCCGCTACTTTCTCCGTCTCAGCTTTCTCTATCCCCTTTGTAGATATTACAAACTGCACGGAAGTAATATTTTCATTTTTTCCGTCGGTAAATGAAACAGCCTCATAGTCATCTCCCGAAAAACTTCCGATCATCTCATCTATTGTATCCTGTATCTGCGTTGGCATATCACTGATACCGTCTGAAAACTGCTTCATGCCGTCCGAAAGATCTAATGTGCCATCTTTTATTTTTTCAGTTCCGTTCAAATAGGATGCAAGACCATTATGGAAGGTTCCGTAATTTGCCGAAAGCATACCAACTCCTGCAGTATAGGATGACAACCCATTATGAAACTCCCCATATTGTGATGCCAGTGATTCCAAACCTTTTTGCAGTGTATTCATTTGTCCTGCTATATCTGTTCCCGATACCTCCGAAAGAGAATCTGCGATGCCTTTCAGATTGGATGATATAGAACTGATCCCATTTACCACAGACTGTTCATTCTCACTGCTAAGTGTTGTCTGGATTGCTTCAAACACAGGCTTTACATTCTGATAAGCACCTTTGATCGTCAGAAGCTGCTGATAGGAAGCCATCAGCTTCTGATACGCTGCACTTGCATCGGTATTCTCCTGTACGCATCCCTGTAATGCCCCCAGTTCTTCTTCCGTCAGTGTACCGGTTTCTGTCTGTATCAGCTGATCCAACGCAGTAAATGCCTTTGTATAATTGGTTTCCAGTGTGACAAGACCGGACTGCATATTATCAAGTGCAACAGCAAGTTCTGAAAGTCCGTCGGGCAATTTCGAAAGTTTTGACATGCCGCTGAAATCGGCATTTTTGAGCTGTTCACTTATCTTATCCAAAGCACCTTTTATCTGGGACGATGCATCTATTATCGTTGCTGCATTGCCACTGAGCTCATTCAGACCGCTCTGTATCCGGGATGAGCCACTCAGCAGATCTTCATTTCCGTCACACAGTTTTCCCATGCCATCAGATAAGCCCTTCGTTCCGTCATTCAGCTTATCCACCGCATCGGTAAGCTCAGATACCTGTCCGGTAAAATCATCCGTATTGAACTGATCCATATCGATATCCATACTATATGGCACAGCAGCAATGGAAAAACCCGACATTATAAAATCACTCACATCCGCCTTTATGACAAACGACGCATCACTGCCGGGCAATGCTGTAAACGAAAGCTGTCTGCCTGCACCTGCATCAGCGACCGTTGCCCCATCCGCAACAATATTTTTAGTTTTTTCACTATCCAGTGTCAATGAAACCTGCATCAGATAATGGTCGTAAAAGCTTTCATCCGCTTTATCGTTTTTTGTGGATTGAAACCTGATCTCAAGCTTTCCCGTTTTTCCGGCAAGTTCATCGGCTGTAACAGATTTGCCGTCCATCCTATAGCTTATGGCAAATTTCCACGGAAGCTCCACATTTTTTATTTGTCCCTGATAATAAAACTCTCCATCTTCTGCCTGAAAATCAACACTGTCGTCTTTCTTTGTCAGACTGCCAAGTGTTGTCAGATTTTTTATGCTGTCATATTTTCCGTAATCGACAATCTTTCCCGCATTTCCCACACTGAAATGATTGACTACATACGCATCGGATGCTGTACCATCTGCTGCAAGACTGGCATATACATTTTCATTCTTTGTATAGGAAGCAATACCTGTCTCCGTTGCTTCCTCTTTTTTTGTATTCTCCTGTGCGATCTGTCCGATCTCATTATTCTGGCTTTCTGCATATACGGAAAATGAAGTGGATAACAGCATACTTCCTACCAGAACCGCAGATAAGGCAATTTTTTTATTTTTCATTCTTAGCCAGCTCCTTTCCATGTTTTCTCTTTCCAAATAAATATGTATGTGGAATGATCCGGTCCGCAAGTATTAAAAATACCGGTAACAGCAGCATTACCATGCATATAGCAAGTATTGCCCCACGACCTATCAATCCGCCAAGTACCTTTACTACAGTATTGGAAGAAGACCAGTTAAGACAAAAGCCCGACAAACACAGAGTCGCTGCCGATATCAAAAGAGAACCGAATACATCTCCGAGCGTTTTTCTGACCGCTGTTTTTTTATCCATATCCATGCGGTTCCGGTTGTAGGTATTCGTCAGAAGTATCGCATAATCTATCGTCGCGCCCATCTGAACCGTACTGACTATCAGATAGCCCAGATAGCTTAATTTGTCTCCCATAAAATACGGAATGCACATATTAAGCCATATAGAGCACTCTATCGTCAGTATCAGTAAAAACGGCGTGAACCAGTTCTTTGTCATGATAAGAAGTACCAGATAAATACATATCACGGTGATCAATGTCACGACCTTATTATCCTGCTGCGAAAACTCCTTTATATCATACATATTTGCACTTTGTCCGCACAGATAATATGCATCGGGATAATATTGCTGTGCTGTATTTTTAATATCTTCAACCATGGTAAAACTGTCTTTTCCTTCATATGCGCAATCTGCCGAAATAATAATCCGTGCGTAATTATCCGAATAGAACTGATCAACTACCGATTTATCAAGATACACCTCGGGTATTTTATTGCTGACCATCGTAGCATACGAAGTGACCGCAGTAACATGATCTATGTTTTTCAATTCTTCACATAATAAAGTTTCTTTATTGCTCTCACCCTTGGGGACCATAAGTACGGAGCTGTTTGCCGTACCGAATTCCTGTTCAATATCCCAAGCTTCACTTCCTTCTTCCGTCTTTTCACTTGAGCCGTAAAAATACTGATTGTGAGTCTGTGCCAAAAATGCCGGTATCATTATGACAAACAGAAGGATCGTTACCGGTATTCGGATTTTTTCAATGCCTTTTCCTATGTTTCTGAAATCCGGTATAAACGGTCTGTGCTTTGTCTTTTCTATCAGCTTGTTTCCCTGAAGCAGCAATGCAGGGAAGAATACCATAACACATAAAAAGCTGATCAGGATTCCCTTCACCAGACTGATTCCCATATCTGCACCGATTCTGAACTGCATAAACAGAAGTGCCACAAATCCGAACAATGTTGTCAGCATACTCGCACCTATCGAATTGATGGATGACGTTATGGCAAATTTCATTGCATCTGCCGGCTTCAAACCTTTTCGTTTATAATCCGAAAAACTGTGAGATAAGAACACTGCATAATCAAGTGATACTGCAATTTGCAGGACAGGCGCTGCTGCCAGTGTTACAAAGGAAATCTCTCCCATAAAAATATTGGTTCCGAGACTGATCAGGACCGGCGTACCAATATTCAGCAGATAGAAAAACGGTTCTATCCAGCTCTCCGTTACTAAAATAAGTATCAGTATTGTTACCGGCAATATCAATATGATCGCCTTCATTGCCTCACTTACCGCAAGTTCCTGCGATATAGCCTGATCTGCTGCAGAGCCGGATACTTTGCAGTTATTTCCTACAGCCTTTTTTATCGAAGCGATCGCGGCTCTTTCCCTGCCATCTTCTACGGATACCATATACAAAGCATTTCCGTCTTTATAATATGTTTCGACTGTGTCTGTATCCTGAATCTCTATCGGAATGTCAAGATCTATCGTATCATCCAGCCATAAAACCTCTTTTACATAATCAGCCGCTTCTATCTTCTCCTTATCCTCCAAAGCTTCTGCCAGACTGACGTCTTCTATCATGACATTCAGATTGGGAAGCGGCTGGTCAAATTCTTCCTGCATGACCTTTAATGCCTGCGTAGAATTCGCCTTATACGGAAGATAATCCATCATATTATAATTAACCGGTGTACATAAGAATAAAACAACACCCACTGCTGAAGCTGCCACAAATAATATGATGATCATTTTTTTGTATCTGTTTATAAAATCAGACAACCATGCCATAACATATCTCCTTTCAATTTTATTCACTTGTATTTTAATGAACATATGTTGACTTTTGTTCATCTGTATATTATATTGAGCATATGGATCCATGACAATATCCAACTTATTGACACTTTGTACGATATTGAACACTTTCATATGATTTTGTTTATGAATTGGAGATAACGCTATGAGAAATGAAACACATATCGATAGAAGAAGCAGATATTCCATACAGGTCATTCGTCAGGCACTGTTTGAACTGCTTGAAACAAAAGCACTGGATGAAATAACGGTTGTTGATATATGTGCAAAAGCAGATGTAAACCGTGGTACTTTCTATAAGTACTACAGGGATGTTCCTGATCTGTATGACAAGACAGAGGACTCTCTGGTAGAAGAAATCTATGCTTTAATCAAAAAAACGGACAGTAATGATTTTCAGGATCATTTCTTTTTCCGGGAAATATTACATATCCTGGCAAATAATAAAGAATTCACATATATAGCACAAAACAAAGCTTTTTCAGAACGTCTGGCGCAAAAGCTGCTGGCTTTTTTTATTCCTTATCTGAAACAGATGCTGCACGTAAAATGTCCCCATGCCAGTGAGCAGGACTCGGATTTACTGCTTGAATATGTGCTGGGCGGCTGTATCCGTGTCGTCTCCTACTGGTTAAAAGGCGGAATGCAGATTTCTATCGATGAAATAAATAATAAATTATCAGCCATGATCACATACTCTTTTTCCATGTATGAATAAAAAAATCTCCCATTTTATTGATTATCCGGTTTAAAAAGACTAAAATGGATAAATAACAGATGGGGGAACAGAACAATGGATTACAGAATGCTTATCACTTATATTATCGTTGATATTTTCTGTCTTATTATTGTCGGAATCATAAAGCAGAATATTACAACAGACTCTGGCAGCGAGCTTGAGGTTAAAATGCTGCGCAGATCGCTGTGGAGCTATATTGTATTTATGATAGCAGGTCTGACAGGTCTTATTATGGAAAATACAGATCTTTTCTATTCCAAGGCACTTGATTATGCAGCCAACATCATTTCTCTCACATGTCTTGACTTTTCATCCTTCTACTGGTTTGTCTATGTCCAGTTATGTGTGAATAAGGAATTTATGCGGAAAAAAATAAGGATACTAACCTATATCCCCATACTCATTGTTTTCATTCTGTGTGTATCTTCCCCTTTTACCGGATGGGCTTTTTACATCAACAATGAAAATGAATATATGCGTGGACCGATGTTTCTGTTTGTATCGGTGATCCCACTGCTCTATGACGTAGCATCAACAATTACCGCTTACTACAGAGGTTTTCATGAAAAACGCTCTATAAAAAGACAGCGTTATCTTAACTATGGATCCTTTATCTATTTCCCGCTTATCGCTTCCATACTACAGATATGGCTTTCCGGAATGCCCATACTGGCACCGGCGATAGCAGCTGCCTATTACATTGTTTTTACTTCCGGTCAAAAGGATATGATCTACAATGATTCTCTTACCGGATTATACAACAGACGCCGTGCCCTGATGTATCTGGAAGAAAAGCTGCCTGAAACTTCACCTGACAATCCTTTCACGGCATTTATGATCGATGGGAATAAATTTAAGATGATCAATGATACATACGGTCATATCGAAGGAGATTCCGCTATTGTCTGCATTGGACAGGCAGTAGAACAGGTTGCTTATACGAACAGATTTTTCTGTGCACGCTATGGTGGGGATGAATTTCTTATGCTGAAAGCAGGAGAATGTCAGTCTGACAGAGAAACTATCGGTAAAGAAATAAATGAACGTTTAAAACAGATATGCGATGAACAGGGAAAAGCATATACGCTTTCCGTGTCCGTCGGCTTTTATACCTCTGTTGACAGCAGAGAAACATCTGATACCATGATCAAGATGGCAGATAAAAAACTGTATGAGGCAAAATCCATGCGCTGATAAGAGGCTCTATCTCGTCCTCTTGATGCTGTAATCACTGGCATACATCTCTTTCAGTTTTTCTACTGTATTGTAAACACCGTCCATACTAAATTCTTTTGACCATGTCATATAATATGCCCACGGTGTATGGCTCTGCTCCAGCTTTTTGACATCTGGATTGTATCCCACCTCTGTCAGGGCTGCCACTTTGTTTTTCGATGTATTGGCGATCAGCTCTTCATACTGCTTCTGATAATCTGTCGCTTCATATTCCGGCAGATAAATATCCCACGATACCACATCTACATAAGCATCGCCCGGATACCCTTCCTTTGTCGGGCAGCTCCAAACCCAGAGCAGGTTATCAAGGTGCTTCTGGTTTACATAATAATCAAACATCAGCTTGTAAAGTTCTGCTGCTACTTTACCGCCTTTTCTGCCCCACCAGAACCAGGTACCTTCCACCTCATGGAACGGACGCCACAGCACAGGGATATTTTCCTGCTGAAAACGGGCAAGCTGCCCTGCGATCACATCCAGATCCTGGTAGAACGCTTCACGCTCTTTTGTGCCTTCCACAAGTACCTGCTCCGGATCAAACTCCGTATGTTCACTGTAAAAGCTCTTATCTCTTCCACCAATCGGTGAAAACCAGTGAAAACAGATAGAAACAATACCGTCTGTCTCCTTTGCCCATTTTATGGCAGTATCCATGGTGCCCTGATTTTCCTTTACCTCTGTCAGGCACGCATCCGAGGCATCCGCATAGTTGATGTTTGGAGAATACCCTAAAAGTTCAAATCCCTGCAGCTTCGGATAAGCTCCCGTCTTTTCATGGATATAGGCGATCTCCTCCATCGGATTTGTCTGCGTATGCTGTCCGGTTATAATCTTTTTGCCGGCTGTTTCATATAAATATGCCAATAATTCTTTTGCCTCTTTTGTTGCATTTTCATTCACAGGTTTCATTTCTCAGTTCTCCTTTTGTAATTTCCGTTTTTCCGTTTGTTTTTTCTGTCATCATTTTGATCGCTGCATCCTCTTCTCCCGCCGGTACCAGCACATGGAACAACACTTTCGCCCCATACTCCGTATCCGCCGTGCGAAAGCCAGCTTGGGAAAGCAGATACTGGATCTTCCCGACATCCGTGTATTCCGCTGTCAGCAGAAGTTCCTGCATCAGGAGCTGCTGCCTGATCTCAGCATGTAAAAGTGCTTCCGAAACAGCCCCCTGATAGGCGCGTACCAGTCCGCCCGTTCCCAGTAAAACACCGCCGAAATACCTTGTCACAACAGCCGCCACATTATGTACATCCTGCCCGGTCAGCACGGAAAGCATCGGTCTGCCCGCTGTCCCGCTCGGCTCGCCGTCGTCGGAGGAATGCATGATCTCGTTGTTTTCCCCGATCACATACGCACTGCAGTTATGCCTTGCATCCCAGTATTTCTTCTTGCAGGCAGCTATAAACTGCTCTGCTTCTTCCTGCGACTGTACCGGACATAATGTCGCAATGAATCTTGATTTTTTTTCTGTAATCTCGCCCTGCGCCTGCTGCAGTATGATCTTCATATACGGATCTTGCTCCTTTATTTGTCTGATATTTATGCTATATATAACATGACTTTTAAAAGATGTCATGCGGATTGTTCCGTGCTTCGCACTCCCACAATCCTCCCCAACATTCGCATATCGTGAAGCATACGCTCCACTTTTATGCTCATATTTGGGGCGGGTCAATAAGTCATAAAACCACTCCTGTGCAAGCACGTCGTGATTTTTGACTTTTGACCCTGACATTATACATAGGATACCACAGATTCCGTATAAAAGTGTACCATTTTGTGAACAATCCTATATATGGAAGATTTTCCTTTCTTTTAACGGCTGTTTTTGGTATAATCAGTGGGAATAAGGAGGCTTTATTCATGAATTATGGTAAAAAAAGCATCCGCAAAAAACAGCGGCAGCTTAATTCTAAATCAACGAAATTCAGCAAAATGTTCTTACTGGCATTTTTGAAAGCACTGCTCATCTGTATGCTCAGTGTGTGCATTATCGGTGTCTGTCTCGGTATCGGTATGTTTAAGGGCATTCTGGCATCCGCTCCAGACATTTCCAGTCTGGATGTCACCCCGAGCGGCTATGCGACGGTTGTTTACGATAACAGCGGCAAGCAGATTGCAAAGCTTGTCGGTACCAACTCAAACCGAAGCTACGTCAAGATGGATCAGATTCCGGAAAATATGGCAAATGCTTTCGTTGCAGTCGAAGATGCACGTTTCTACCAGCATAACGGTATTGATATCAAGGGTATTATCAGAGCCGGTGTGACTGCGATCAAGACAAGGCATCTCGGACAGGGTGCCAGCACGATCACCCAGCAGCTTCTGAAAAATAATGTCTTTGAAGGCTGGGTAACGGAAAATTCCGATCTTGTCCGTATCAAGCGTAAGATTCAGGAACAGTATCTGGCACTGGAACTGGAAAAGAGAATGAACAAGAAGGACATTCTTGAGCTTTATATGAACTCCATTAACTTAGGGCAGAATACACTTGGTGTACAGGCAGCTTCCATGCGCTACTTTAATAAGCCGGTATCCGAGCTGAACCTGTCCGAATGCGCGGTCATCGCCGGTATCACGCAGAACCCTTCCAAGTACAATCCGATCACACATCCGGATTATAATGCGGAAAGACGTACAAAGGTTCTTAATGATATGCTCGATCAGGGGCTTATCGATCAGAGTGAATACGATGAAGCCATGGCAGATGATGTCTACTCCCGCATCAAGCAGGTAAATGAAACAACAGAAAGTGATTCGATCAACTCCTACTTTGTAGATGCCCTGATCGATCAGGTTACTTCCGTTCTGATGGAAGAAAAGGGCTATAATGAGACGCAGGCGTACAACCTGGTCTACTCCGGCGGTCTGCAGATCCAGACCACACAGGATCCTTCCATCCAGAAGATCTGTGATGAGATCTATAATAATGAAGAAAACTATCCTGAAAATACAAAATGGCTGCTCGACTATCAGCTGACTGTCCTGACGGCAGGCGGTGAATACGTCAACTATTCAACGGAAATGTTCAAGCAGTATTTCAAGAACCAACGTTCTTCCTATAATCTGCTGTATTCTTCTCAGGATGCTGCTTATACGGATATTGCTGAATACCAGCAGAGCGTTTTAAGCCCCGGTGATGAGGTCTATTCCGAAAATGTATCTCTGACACCGCAGCCACAGGTTTCCATCACCGTAGAGGATCAGTCCACAGGCTATATCGTGGCTATAGTCGGCGGACGTGGTACAAAATCAGCCAGCCGTACTTTGAACAGAGCAACGGATACGACCAGACAGCCCGGATCTACCTTTAAGATCCTGTCTACTTATGCACCTGCTCTTGACAGCGCCGGTATGACACTTGCCACGGTCCAGAACGATGCACCTTATACTTACGCAAACGGAAGACCTGTCAGCAACTGGTACTCCAGCGGTTATAAAGGAATCTGTACACTTCGCTACGGTATTGAGCAGTCTCTGAATATCGTCGCAGTAAAAACACTGACACAGATCACACCACAGCTTGGCTTTGATTATCTGCAGAACTTCGGCTTTACTACCCTTGTGGAACGTCGTGAGGTCGAAACAAGCAGCGGTACACAGATCTTCTCCGATATCACGCAGTCTCTTGCACTGGGCGGTATCACAGACGGTGTTACCAATCTGGAACTGAATGCGGGTTATGCAACGGTTGCCAATAACGGTACTTATATCAAACCGACTTTATTTACAAAGATCCTGGATCACGACGGTAATGTTATGGTAGACAACACAACACCGGAATCTCATCAGGTTATTAAGGAAACCACTGCTTTCCTTCTGACAGATGCCATGGTCGATGTTGTCACAAAAGGTACCGGTGGTTCTGTCAACTTCGGTGGTGATGTCGCGATCGCCGGTAAAACCGGTACCACTTCCGATTATAAGGATGTCTGGTTTGCAGGCTATTCTCCATACTATACCGCTACAACCTGGACAGGCTATGACAATAACGTATCCATGGAAACAAGCGCAGAAAAGAACTTATCCAAAACCATGTGGAAGGCTGTTATGTCACGGATCCATGAAGGACTACCTGCTGCTTCCTTTACAAAACCAAGCGGTATCGTGACGGCAACAGTCTGCTCCAAGTCAGGTAAACTGCCGATCGCAGGCGTATGTGACGCTTACTTAAATACCGAATACTTTGCAGAAGGCACTGTACCGACCGAAACATGTGATGTCCACTTCTCCGGAATGGTATGTGCAGCAACCGGTCTTGCCGCTACAACAACCTGTCCTTATCAGGTACCGGGTGTCATTGAGATCGCACCGTCCGATGACGGTTCACCGGGAGCGACAAAATATTGTCCGCATACACCGGAATATTTCACAAACCCTGACAATGCTGCTTCTATTCAGGCAGCGCAGCAGGCAATTGCACAGCAGCAGGCTGCAGCAGTTCAGGCAGCGCAGCAACAGGCTGCACAGCAGGCACAACAGCAGATCGATGCACAGGCGGATGCAGAAGAAGCCGGCGGCGGCGAAGCACCTGAGGATGATGAATAGAAACAAAAAGAAAACCATGGACTAAAAATTTCAGTCCATGGTTTTTTGTTATGGGTATCTCGTCTCTGTTTTACATCTTATTGTATTTTATAGAACCTGCAGTGTAGCTGCGTCTCATCCACATCTGCCAGCTTCTTTGGCAGTGTGATATGCATTCTCTCTACCACCTTCTCACAGGTGAAATACGGGCTTGTACAAAGCGGTAACAGCACACTGTCCGCCATCGTGTAGGTAAAATGTGCACTGCCCTCTGCTGATACCTCCGTCTCGAAGGAAAGCTCTGCCTGTCCTGCAGAGGTCTGTCCTGCAGTTTTCTCCTCTGCCGTATCTACACTCGCATCCGGCAGATCAATAGATGCATCGCAGTCTATCTGCAAAAGGTCAATATCCATTCCCGTGATCGCCTGATCAAAGACAAGATCAAATCCTGCATCTGTCCGCTCGATCCGGTAAGGGATCTGCAACTCCTGTCCTTTCTCTTCTACACCCGCCCAGACCGCAGGAAGCATCTGCAGGCTCGTTTTATGCAGCAGCTGTGCATATGCTTCATAATCTGCCTTCGCTGCCTCTGTATGACTCTCTCCGCGCAGCAGATAGATCACATTTTCATATTTATACGGTACGTAATCCTGCTCCATCAGATAATCATACAGCAAAATGCTCCTGTCACTGAAAGTTGCCTCATCAAACTGGATATACGGAGCAAGCAGAATCAGATCCGGCAGATTTTCGGAAAGTTGTGCGATCGCCTTTTCCTGCATGGTGCGGTTACTGATATTATAAACGGATGTAAACGTGAAAAAGCATTCCCTGTCAAATAAAACCGCATTGGCAACTGCATTTGTCGCATCCAACCATGTTTTTCCTGCTGTCACATCTGCCTGTAATACCGTTCCGATATTTTGCAGGCTCTGCAGGGTATTTCCCTGTACAAATCCTGTTCCCATATTGGGTATTCCTGCATCTGTTACATAAACAACCGGATCTTCGATCTTTTTTCCGCCGATCGTCATTTCCACAGATGCGGGAACCTCTTTGATCAGGCAGAGACTGTCCGCCGTTGCAAGCGGTGCATCCTGACTCAGCCATAACATCAAAGAGCCAAGAGTCAGTATCATAAGCCACTTTTTATGCTCATATAAAAGGACTGCCGCTGTCAGAATACCGAAAAAAATCGTCAAAACCAAAGCTCTGCCGCCTTCGTCAAAACGGACAAACGCGTAATTTATCAAAACAAGATAACATATCAACAATGTTATAAACTGTCCCGCTGCACTTTTCTCTTTCTTCAAAGCGAAATACAGACACAAGAGAAGTGGCAGCAGGAAGCCGAATGTTCCGATAAAGAAGGTTCCATGGTTTCCTGTGAATCCCGGCAGAAGATACTCTGCTGCTTCTGACACATCTTCAAACATTGCCATGCCATTCACGTACAGCGTCGTTCCGGTATTGTCCTTTAAATAGATCACGATCTGTAAAAACAATGGAATAAAAGCGATACCAAATGCGATCAATAGAAGCCAGCGCACAATCATCCCCGGTCTGTGCAGGATTTCTTTGCAGTTCTCCCCCAGCTTTGGGATGCTTCTGCATAAGACAAGCGGCAGAAATGCCAGTGCCGCGGTTCCACCGATCGATGCATTCCATGCAATTGCAAAGATGGAAAGGAGTACCCATGCATACAGAAAATCAAGTTTCTGCAGCTTTTTACTAAACAAAACCAAAAACAGAATAAATAAAAACAAATACCGCATTCCCGCTGTTCTGACCAGAAACGGCATAAATAACCAGACAAGCAATATACCTGCCCTATGCTCCATAAAATAATAGATCACAAGTGCCAGCAAAAATGCCATGGCAAGATCCCCAACTATTTTCGCTGCATTCAGGGAAAGATACGAACCATCAAAAAACAGATAATCGATCAGGCCGTAATAATAGTCGCAAAGCCCGTGAATCGGAATCAGATCCCGATAAGGCAGCTTATGATACGACATCAGCTGCTGCATCGGTAATGTGATCTCACCGTTATGAAAATAATCCATGCTGAGCAGTCCTTCCGGCTGCGTAAAAACACGCAGCATGGCAGCCATAACAAAAGTCGTCGGATAGATCCCGCTTTTCTTTCTACTGCAGAAATACGCCCATACCAGAAGTACCAGTGTCAGCAAAATACAGAAATATTTCCATCTGCCGGAATAAAACAGCTCCATGATCTGCCCGGTCACTTCATATTGATACCGGAAATGCACAAAGGAAAGACAACCAAGCGGCAGTAAGATCTGCAGATATTTCTCAAGCTTTATTTGTTCAAACAATCTGCCAAGCTGTGGCAGCCCGCAAAACAAAAGGAAGAAAACAGCTGTAAGCCCTAATATAACAAGGCTTCCCACCTGCCAGAGCTGTGCGACCCTTACCTTCCACCCTGCTGCCAGAAACAGCACCGTCAATGCACCATATACAAGTGCTGCCCGTCCCATACAGTTTACATAACTTTCTTTGGTACGCCGACAGAGCAGATACCCCAAAAGAAGCACCACATAAAGCGCTGCATACTGCCACATATACTTCTGCTGCGTCAGTACCATGAGAAGTACAGCCGCATAGCCGATCATAAAACCGTAAACGGCTTTTTCCCTGTCTGTTTTCTCTTCCCTGCCCGTATTCTGCCTTGCAGGCTTCACTTTTAGCAGGATCCATATAAACAGGATAAATAAAAGCGGCAGTCCGATAATTGCGCCCCGGATCAGCCACAGATCCGCCTGTTTGTTATAGCCGGACCAGGTTGTCAGCCCACAAATCAGATCCTTGTAAACTGGAAGCTGATCGTACCAGCCCTTTACAGACAGACTGAAAATGGAAAACAGGGTCAAAACAGCTCCAAGAGCTGCTTCGATCCCTGTCTGTAAATCTAAACTTTTAAACTGCGCAAAAAACTTTTTCATTTTGATCATAAGAACATGCAATGTGCCAGCGCCTGTCGCAGTTCCTCCTCCTTAATCGGTTTTGAGATAACTTCGGAAAATCCGCAGTCATAAAAGATCTGCTTGGACTCCTCCGTAATATTGGATGTCATGACTAAAAGCGGCAGAAGTTCAAAATATGGATCACCAAGCTGCCTGATCTCCTTTGCTGTCTGGATACCGCCCTTAACAGGCATCATATGATCGAGAATCACAAAATCATATTTCCTTGTGCGAAGCTCTTCAATCGCCTCTTCACCACTTTCCACAGTCTTTGCCTGCATACCGTACGATTTCAGAAGAGATGCGACCAACTTACAGTTTGCCGTACTGTCATCCACCACAAGTGCTTTCACCTGCTTCGCATAATACAGATTCTGTGCCTTTCTGCGTGAATCTGTGATCAGTTCCTTCTGTTCTTCTCTGTGTTTCTCCTTGATCTCACCAATCGTTTTTTCTTCCTCAACCGTCTGCAGCAGCGAGATCACAAATCTGGTTTGTCTGACCTCTCCACCCACGGTTTTATCCAGGAAGATGCCATTCAGCTTCTGGATCATATTTTTAGCAAGTGCAAAGCCCGGTGCATTTCCATAGCGCAGATCTTCTGTCAGATCCTCACTACAGTCAATTTTGCACACCAGCGTGATATTCTGCCCTTTTCTCGGCAAAATTCCCTTTTCATATGTCACTGTCATTGTAACTGTTCCCTGCTCTGTGAACTGCAGCAGATCACTTAAAACATTGATCATGGCAAGACGGATCTTTTCGGTATCACCGATCAGTACACTGGGCAGATCATAATCCACATGCAACAAAAAGACTTTATCCTTTCCGCGGATCATACTCTGCATTTTCTGATTGACCTCCAGAAACAGCCCCTTTGTATTATAAGGTGCTGCCTGTTCTGCCTCTGCTGCCGGTACAGCTGCCGCTGCAGCTGTCACATAACTGCCATCCTCTCTCTGTTCCAACAAAAAACCTGACAGGATCATATCACGTTCTTTTGTGCAGAGCAGGTACATCAGAAGCATTAAGATCAGATACTCCAGCACGGTTGCAAGCAATTCCTCATAGCTTGTCTGATATGTGTAGCGCAGCGTATGGAGCCTGCTGTCCGTGTGATAATATTTATACAAAAATACAAAAAGCATGGCAAAAAAACAATTTCTTGCCGTATGCACAAATACAGCCTTGTCCGCATACAGAAGACTGACAAGCGGTACGATCACATAAAGCAGTTTTAAGCTGATCACATCATTACAGGCAACCAGACAGACCAGTCCTTCCATAACCGTCAGGCAGACACAGCGGTTTACCGTCTCATTGTAGGAATACCGGCAGACAATCACCGGAGCAACCGATGCCACCAGGATCAATAGACATACTTTAACAAGTGTGCTCTTTTCCAATACAAGCACATCGACCTGCCATGCAATAACCGCCGCAGGGATCAGCATCAGAAATGCCGTGATCAGCTTTCCGAGAATTCCATTGATTCTGCGGTTATTATCTTTTATAAAATCCCTCATATAAAGATGTTGATTCATGTAGTATCCTTCTCCTTATAACCCTCGCATCCATACTTTACATATTCAGAATTTTACCATATTTTACACTGAGAATCCAGTTTTTGTTTGACAAAGAATCTTTTCTTTGATACAATATCGTTCGGTAACAAAAACGCTGATGTGGCTCAGAGGTAGAGCACTTCCTTGGTAAGGAAGGGGTCACGGGTTCAATTCCCGTCATCAGCTTTTTTTATTGCCCGCATTTATTGCAGGATTTGAATTTCTCACAAAAAGGGACGTCATGTACTGACATGACGCCCCTTCTCTCATTTTGCTCTTATTTATCTTTGATATTATTTTCGTAGATCTCGATCTCAATACGGTAAGCATCTCTTTCCAGTTTGAGCTGTTTGATTGCTTCTTCATTTTCCTGGATCTTTGCGTGTGTTTCCTCTAAATGCTTCTTGATCACATCACTGCCGCTGCTCAGCAGATGTTCTGCCAGACACTGACCGTACAGGTCACATTTGATCGCATATTCGGCATTTAAATTCTCCAGCTCTTTGATCTGCTGCTCAAGGTTCTGGAAATTAACCTTTAACTCTTTGTAGATCTTCTCTCTCATTTTAGTATTTGGATCATTTCTCTCCATCTGGAACTCCCTCGCATTCTTTTATACTATGTAACAGCTTTGCTGCTTCTTTTCCTCTTTATCATATATCAATATACCAAATACAGTCAAACCTATTTCCCGTTTTCTCCATTTTTCATGCAGATACGGTCGTTTTTTCGACATATCCGGTCATCCTCTATATGATCACCTTCCGCAGTTTGGATTTCAGCCTGCTCAGCGCATTATCTGTTGATTTTTCATCCCGGCCGAGCACCTTTGCAATCTCTACATAACCCATACCGGTCAGGTACAGATCCAGCACCTGCTTTTCAAAGCTGCTGAGCTGAGACTGTATCATCTGTTCAATATATTCCACATTTTCCCGGTCTATGAACAGTTTTTCCGGATCACTCAGCTGCCCTGACTGCAACATACTTTCCAAAGGCGCATTTCCCTTCTGTTCATCCGTGTGCGCCGACTCTCCCGACAATGATACATAGGTATTGAGGGGCATATGTTTTTTCCGCCCGGATGCCTGCACCGCCGTATACATCTGTCTGGAAATACAAAGCGTGGCAAAGGTCGAAAAGCCGGCATCCCTGCCAAAATCGTAATCTCTGACAGCCTTAAACAGACCGATCATGCCCTCCTGGATCAGGTCTTCTGTATCACCGCCCAGAATATACATGGATTTTGCCTTGTCCCTGACAAGATTTTTGTATTTATCCATCAGATAATCCATGACCTCCTGCTCCCCTTCACGCAGTCGTATGATCAGTTCTTCATCCGAACAATCCTTCCATCTTTCCTGCATCTGTTACCTCATTTTTGTCTATTTCTTTGCCTGCATTCTCTGTCTGACAACCTCATAGGCAAGTACGCCCGCTGCCACAGAAGCATTCAGGGAATCAATGTCTCCCTGCATGGGGATCCGCGCCACAAGATCGCATTTGGACTTCACAAGGCGTCCGACGCCTTCGCCCTCATTTCCGATCACCAGTCCGATCGGTCCGGTCAGATTCTGTTTGTACATGATCTCGCCGTCCATATCCGCACAGACAAACCAGAGTCCCTCTTTTTTCAGTTCCTCGATTGTCTGGGAAAGATTGGTAACCTTTGCAACCGGCGTATAATTCAGTGCGCCTGCAGATGCTTTTGCAACAGTCGCGGTCAGACCGACTGCCCGGTTCTTTGGAATGATCACACCGTGTGCGCCTGCCAGATTGGCTGTTCTGATGATCGCGCCGAGATTGTGCGGATCCTCAATATTATCCAGAATAAAGATAAAAGGATCTTCTCCCTTTTCTTTTGCTTTCTCCAGAATATCGGAAACCTCCGCATATTCATAGGCTGCAGCATAGGCGATGACCCCCTGATGCTTGCCTGTTTCGGACATCTGGTCAAGACGTTCCTTTGTCACATACTTGATCATGACATCTTTTTTCTTTGCTTCCCTGCGGATGGTCACCATCGGCCCATCCTGACAGCCGTCCAGAATAAACACCTTATCGATCGGCTTGCCGCTGCGAAATGCTTCTATGACAGCATTTCTGCCTTCTATCGTAAATTCTTCGTATCGCATCTTTTCCTCATTTCTGCCCGGTTTCCCGGTCGCTTTCTTTTGCCGTCAGATTTCTTTTCCGATCAGCGTAAGCCCTTTCTTTACAAGAAAAAGCAGCCTGTCTGTCTGTTCCGTCAAATATAAATAGCCCATCAGTGCCTCAAATCCGGTCGCTTTTCGGTAAGCAACGACGGAGGCATTTTTTGCCGTATGCGAGGTCTTGGCATTTCTGCCCCTTCTGTATACACCGGCTTCTTCTTCCGTCAGCTCCGGCAGAAGTGCTTCGATCATCTCTGCCTGTGCATCCGCTTTTACCACCGCGCTTTTGATCTTATGTAAACTGTTGGCATCACGATTGCATCGTTCCACCAGAACAGTTCTGATCACAAGATCATACACACAGTCTCCCAGGAAGGCAAGTGTGATCGGTGAATAGGTTCTGATATCCATTTCTTTACAGGCAAATGTTTCCTTGATCTGCGAAAGCAGACTTATGCTCTCTTCCATTTTACTCCTTCTCTGGTATCCTCTAACACGATACCCTTCTCCAGCAGCTGGTTACGGATCTCGTCTGCACGTGCAAAGTTCTTCTGCTTTCTGGCATCCTGTCTTTCCTGGATCAGCTTTTCGATATCTGCATCGAGAAGCTCCTGCTTCGGCTCAATGATCAGACCGCAGATGTCTGTCAGCATCTTCAGTTCTTCGTACAGATTCTGTAAATATGCCTTGGAGCTTTCCTCTCCTGTATTGGAATTGATGAATTTGACAAGCTCGAAGATAACGGAAATGGCATCTGCCGTATTGAAGTCGTCATCCATTGCTTCATCAAAACGGTTTACATAAGTTATAGCCTGCTCATAGAGCCTGCCCTCTTCTTCTGTCATATGACTGTTTGCCGCATGCTCTAATCTGTACTGCAGGTTCTGGGCACAGGTCAGGATTCTTTCCAGTCCGTTCTTGGCAGCTTCCATCAGCTCGGCACTGAAGTTCAGCGGACTTCTGTAGTGTGCGGACAGCATAAAGAAGCGAAGCACCTGCAGATCATATTTTTCGCTGATATCACGTACGGTAAAGAAGTTACCGAGTGATTTACTCATCTTCTTATTGTCAATGTTCAGGAACGCATTATGCATCCAGTATCTTGCAAAAATCTTGCCGTTGCATGCCTCAGACTGTGCGATCTCATTTTCATGATGTGGGAAGATCAGGTCTTCACCGCCTGCATGGATATCGATCTCATCACCGAGGTATTTTTTGCTCATAACAGAGCATTCGATATGCCAGCCCGGACGACCGTTGCACCATGGAGATTCCCAGTAAGGCTCTCCGTCTTTTTTCGGTTTCCATAATACAAAGTCAAGCGGATCTTCCTTCTGATCCTCACCGGATACGAGAAGGCTTCTGTTGCCGCCTCTTAAATCGTCGATATTTTTATGGGAAAGCTTTCCGTAATCCTTGAAACTTCTTGTTCTGTAATAAACGGTTCCGTCTGCTGCCACATAAGCATGCCCTTTATCGATCAAAGTCTTTATCATATCGATCATGCCATCAATTTCCTGTGTAGCAAGCGGATGTGTGGTGGCAGGTTTTACGTTCATGGCTGCCATATCTTTTTTACATTCAGCGATATAACGCCGGCTGATCACGGAGGCATCTACCCCTTCCTCGATCGCTGCCTTGATGATCTTGTCATCCACATCTGTAAAGTTGGATACATAATTGACTTCATAGCCCTTATGCTCCATATAACGGCGTACCGTGTCAAATACGATCATCGGACGTGCATTTCCGATATGGATCAGATTGTATACGGTAGGACCGCAGACATACATACGCACCTTTCCTTCCTCGATCGGTACAAATTCCTGTTTTGTTTTTGTAAGCGTATTATAAATCCTCATGTGTAACTCCTTTCCTGAGTGCTTTGATTTCATTTTCCATTTCGATAAGTTTGTTGGTCAGTGCGATATTACTCTGTCTGAGCATAGACAGATCTTCCTTGACCGGATCCGGCAGATGTACCTGATCCATTTCTTCCTGCGGCAGGGAAACATTATTCCGTTTGACCACTCTGCCCGGAACACCGACTACCGTCGAATTCGGCGGTACAGGCTCTAAAACGACACTACCTGCGCCGATCTTGGAATTGTCTCCGATCGTAAAGGAACCGAGCACCTTTGCGCCCGCACTGATCATGACGTTATTGCCGACCGTCGGATGTCTTTTTCCCTGTTCCTTACCGGTTCCGCCCAGCGTCACGCCCTGATACAGCGTCACATTATCGCCGATGATCGCTGTCTCTCCAATGATCACGCCGTTTCCATGGTCGATAAACAGACCCTTACCGATCTGCGCGCCCGGATGGATCTCGATGCCGGTTTTTCGAACGCCTCTCTGGGACACCCATCTTGCCCAGAAATAATGCCTGTTTAAATACAGCTTATGCGCAATACGGTAGTGTAGCATAACTTTAAAACTCGGATACAGAAATACTTCCATATTAGAGTGGATCGCCGGATCTCTTTCCCGGATGATCCGGATCTCTTCCTTTATATTTTTAATAAAACCCATGGTAACACCTTCCTCACTACAAAACGCCTCTATATATTTAATATATAGAGACGTTTCACCGCGGTTCCACTCTACTGAAGGAATGATAAGATCATTCCAGCCCTTGTGCATCTTTAACGCAGATGATACGTGCCCGCTTACTAAATTCAGCGGGCAGGCTCCCGGACGCACTTCTTTACCGCTCATTTGATGAATGCTTTCAGCCGGTGCATCCACTCTCTGACAAATCCGGGGTAAATACTCTTTCCGTTCTACGCCTGTTTCCGTTCTTTCACTCTTCTATTAGGATATGAAATGACATGCATTTTGTCAAGTGTCTGTTTTCATGCTACAATAGAGTATATCAGGTTTTCAGAAAGGACATGCCATGAAACGGAAAATCTTTAATATTATACAGATCGGCGATAAAAGTAACCGGATCAGCCGCTTATTCGATATCTTTATCACGATCACGATCTTTTGCAATATTGCCGTTACTTTTTTACAGACCTTTGATCAGTTTGCGGCATTTTCAGGTATTTTCAAAGTTGTGGAGTACACCACGCTTTTTATCTTCTGCATCGAATACATTCTGCGGATCTGGACAAGTGAACTGCTTTATCCGATGCCGCATAAATGGCAGTCTGTGCTGCGCTTTTTATTTTCTTTTGACGGTATCATTGATTTTTTGACGATCGTTCCGGTCTTCTTCCTGTCCGGTTTCGTCATTTTCCGCATGCTGCGTGTTGCACGGATCTTTCATCTGTTCCGGCTCAACGCCAAATACGACTCCTTCAATGTCATTACGACCGTCCTGTATGAAAAGCGGAATCAGATCATTTCTTCCGTCTTTATCGTATTTATCCTGATGCTTGCCAGCAGCCTCTGCATGTACAGCGTCGAGCATGAAGCACAGCCCACTGTTTTCCGCAATGCTTTCAGTGGCATCTGGTGGAGTATGTCAACGCTTCTGACCGTGGGCTACGGAGATATTTATCCGATCACAACCTTAGGCCGTGTCATGGCGATCTGTATTGCCTACCTCGGCGTCGGTGCAGTTGCGATCCCGACCGGTATTATCAGTGCCGGTTTTGTGGAACAGTACCAGCGAAAGAGCGGCATTTTAGATTACCGCCGTGCGGATATCCATGAAATTGCAGAGCTGTTTGTCGACAAACGCTATGCAGGAAAGACGGTCGAGGAGCTCGAGGAGACCGAACAGTTTACCGTCTATCTGCTTCTTAGGGACGGGCTTTCCGTTCTGCCACAGAAGGATCTGATCTTAAAACAGAACGATATCATTATTATACGCGGCAATAAATAATATACAGCCCATCTGCTTTGCAAATGGGCTGTAATTATATTCTGTATTTTATTGTTCTTTCTGGAAATATTCTTTTACCAGTTTCACAACCACACCGGACAGCAGGAATACTGCGATCAGGTTCGGAATGACCATCAGTCCGTTAAAGGTTTCTGCAATACTCCACATCAGCCCGAGATTCATTGTTGCGCCAACAATTGCTACCAGTGCATACAACACCATAAACGGCTTGTTGGCACGTTCACCCAGTAAAAACTCCGCACATCTTGTACCATACAGTCCCCAGCCAATGATCGTTGAGAATGCAAAACAGCACATGGCAACTGCTGTGAAAATGGATACCCAGTTTCCATAGGTCGCGGTAAAGCCGCTGATCGTCAGCTCTGCGCCTGCTGCGCTGCCATAGCCGACCGGAACACCGCTGCACAAGATCACGAGTGCTGTCAGTGTACAGATCACGATCGTATCCACAAATACTTCAAAAATACCGAAGAAGCCCTGTTTGACCGGCTTTCTCGTATCCGCACAGGCATGTGCGATCGAACCGGTTCCAAGACCTGCCTCATTGGAGAATATACCACGGGAAACACCCTTTTTCATACTCATAAAGAAGCTGCCGACTGCACCGCCCGTTACAGCTGAAGGACGGAATGCACCTTCAAAGATCATACCGAATACCGCCGGAAGCGATTTAAAATGAATGGCCACAACACCAATGGCTAAAATGATATACATAACTGCCATAAACGGAACCAGTTTTTCCGTCACCTGCCCGATCCGTTTAATCCCACCGATCAGGATCAGCCCGATCAGGATTGCAAGGACAATGCCAAGGATCAGATTCAGTGTGCCCGCACCACCTTCCGGCAGAATGCCATAGCTGTACAGCGCGGAATCGATCGCCGTTGTGATCGTATTGACCTGTGTCGCATTTCCGGTACCGAATACGGTCAGGACACCAAATGCGGAAAACAGATATGCCAGCCAGCGCCAGTTCCTGCTCAGACCGTTTTTGATGTAATACATAGGGCCGCCGACCAGATCGCCTTTTTTATTGGTTTCACGGAAATGAACGGCAAGAGTTACCTCCGAAAACTTGGTACACATACCAAGCAGAGCTGAGATCCACATCCAGAACACAGCACCCGGTCCGCCGATGGCGATCGCACCTGCCACACCTGCGACATTACCGGTTCCGACTGTCGCCGCCAGCGCCGTACAGACTGCCTGAAACGGTGTCAGGGCTCCATCGGATGCTTCTCTCTTTTTCAGCATACGCCCGATCGTTACCTTCATGGCATACGGGAATTTACGGATCTGGATGAATCTGGTGCGGATACTCAGAAACAGTCCGACACCGATGATACAGATCATGGCGGGAACACCCCAGATAAAATTATTGACTACACTATTGACTTGATCGATTACTTCTAACATGTACTTTTCCTTACCTTTGTTTTCTTTGGCTTTTAAGCGCCACTTTTCCCATTATAACAGATATTGCTTCCTGCTGTCATACTTTTTTATTACCTGACCGTTTTTGCCAGATTTTGTTGAGCATCTCTTCCAGTTTCTTCATATCAACCGGTTTTGACATATGGCCGTTCATACCGCTTTCCAACGAACGTTTCACATCCTCTTCAAACGCATTTGCACTCATGGCGATGATCGGGATTTCTTTGCAGTCAGCTCTGTCAAGTGCCCTGATCTGTTTTGTTGCCTCCAATCCGTTCATAACAGGCATCTGGATATCCATCAGGATCAGGTCATAACTGCCGGGGGCTGCATCCTGCATACACTGCAGCGCGGCTGCTCCGTTTTCCGCAGCCTCCACGATAACACCATAATCTTCCAGAATTGTCCGGATGATCTCCATATTCAGTGCATTATCCTCTGCCACCAGTACGTGCATTCCGTCAAAGGAGAATTTTTGCTCAGTCTGTTCCTCCTGCTCTGCTTCCACCTGTACTGCCTGCAGTTTTAACGTAAAGCTGAAAATACTGCCTTCTCCCGGACTGCTTTCCAGATGGATCTCAGAATCCATCATATGTACCAGTCTGTTACAGATTGCAAGTCCCAGGCCGGTTCCCTGCTTTCTTGCCTGCTCCGAAGTATCTGCCTGCTCAAATTGCTGGAAAATCAGCTTCTGCTTCTCTTTCGGAATTCCTATTCCGTTATCCTGTACGGAAAAAGCCAGTAAGGAAGTACCGTCCGTCTGCTCCGTTTCCGTCACCGTCAGTACAACATGTCCGTTCTGCCCCGAATATTTCATTGCATTGCTCAGCAGATTGACAAGGATCTGATTGATCCTGAGTTCATCACAGAGAAACCATTCGTGCTGCAGATTTGTTTTTTGTTCAAACACAATATTCTTTTCTGCGATTTTCACATCCAGAAGTGCCCGAAGTTCTCCGATCCGTTTTGCCAGATTGCATTTTTCCTCCACCAGATGCATCTTTCCGCTTTCAATCTTTGACATATCCAGAATATCATTCAGAAGACCAAGCAGATAATTGGAAGAACTTTCTATTTTCTTCAGACAGTTCAGTCTCTCTTCTTCTGTCTGATCCTGTCGCAGTGCAATATTCGTCATACCGATAATGCCATTCATCGGTGTACGGATCTCATGCGACATTCTGGCAAGAAATTCTGATTTTGCCTGCGCCGACTGATCATGTCTCTGCAGATTGATCCGGTTCTGGATGACCGTTGCCACCTCTTCCAGATGCTTATGTGCCACTTCGTCTTCCATTGCTCTTCTGCCAATTCCCATGATCAGAATACTGCCAGCATATTGACCGTTATCCTTCATATGAAATACAACGCCCTGCTCTTCTGTGATAAAAGCGCCCCAGATCGGATTTTCCCGGTCTTTTGGCGTCACAGGAACAATACACTGCATCTTTTCCTTCTCTGCGAAGCGACGATAAGCCCGATCCTGGCAATGAACGATCCCATCCTGCCCTTGCACTGTTTCCACTTCTTTTCTGGCATAAAACAGGGAGTTGACCATATAGTCACTGTTAAAACATGTGATGATCAGATTTGTGATCACGAACTGCTCCTGCATTTTCATCAGCATCATATCCAATATAACGGATACATCGCCGTTCCGGTCAAACAGATTCAGTGCCAGGGAAGAAAGACTCAGCCGTTTCAGGCGGTCATAAGAATCCACCTCTGTAAACGGAAACGGCTCAAACTTCTTTTCCTCTCCGTTCAGTTCCCGGTAATCTATGATCAGCGCTTTGCCGTTTTTTGCTGCACGCAGTGCGATCTTTGCCTTTCTGATCGTATCTTCCAGAGGCAGAACAGCCTCTGTCTGCAACATGCCGCATTTAAATCGCAGTTCCAGATGATCCTCATCCGTAAATCCGGCAAACTCCCCTTGTACTGTACGCAAATAATTTCTTGCCTTTGCCATATTCACCTTTGGCAGCCATAGCAGAAGCTGGTCACCGCCCGCACGGACATACACAGGATGCTCCACATCCTGTTCCATACACTTTCTGATCAGAAGTCTTGCCAGCTGCTCCAGTACAATATCCCCGAATACCAGACCATACTGCTCATTGATATGCGTAAAATGCTCAATGTCCAGCAAAAGCAGGACTCCTGCCGGCTCTTCTTCTGCATTTTTAGCAATCTGATCCAGGCCATAGGATAACCTGCAAAATGCCGTGACCGGATCAAAAAACTGTTCATTTTCCTGTGCCTGCTGCAGCATCTTTCTCTGTTGGATATTGTGCAGACATCCAACGATCTTGACAGAATCTCCGTTTTCATCCTGTACAACGCTGGCGGTCATGCTGTACCAGATATACATCTCTGTTTCCAGATCTTTCAGTCTGAATTCCACATTGATCTCTTTTGGAGCAGACTGCATCAGTTCCAGCACTTTTCCTCTGTCCGCCGGATAGATGTTTGCACTGTCGATCAGGGCAGGATACTCTTTGCAGTCCCAGATACCGTCTTTCCCGCGGCTGTTTACAATCTCCAGTCTGTTTTCCTCGTTCCAGAATGTAAAAAATACATCCTGTGAGCTTTCCACCGCAATACGGTAACGTTCCTTCTCTTCTAACAGAGCCACTTCTGTCTGCTTTTGTGTATCTGTCAGATTCTCGATAACATCATGCAGCTCGTCAATCTCTGTTATGCCGGATGCTTTAAAATGACGGATGCCTTCCAGACCGCCACGCACACTTTCCATCAGTCTGAAAACCGGCTTTGTGACATCACGCACCAGAATATAAACCAGCACAACTGCCAGTATCACTGTAACAAGTACTGCAAGGAGCATCTTCTGATACACGTCCCTTGCTGTTCCATAAATGGAATTTTCCGTAATAAAACCACAAAGCACCCAGTCCGTATCCTCATAAGGTACATTGTTGCTGTAAAGACTCAACGGCTTTACGATCGCATAGATCTGCTGTTTTCCCAGCCAGGCATCCGAAACCCTGTAAAGTTCTGCATTATCCGTTTTCTCACAGGTCAGAAGCTGTCCCTTTCGTAAAACTGCTTCGTATAAACTGCCCTTTCCCGTGAGCTGCTCATACATACCGTTCCCTTTTGCAACTGCGATCGCATATCCTGCATTTAATGTGCTGTCCAGATCTTTAACGGAGAAATAGTTACTGAGATATCTGACCGATATTTCCACACCCAGCACACCATATACCGTTCCCTGATATACAAGTGGCACCGAATAGGAAATCATCTGATGGTTGTCCATATAGTGGTCTTCCAGAATATATGGTTTCGCCCAGTAGCCAAGCTGGACGGGATCTACATCCGGATGCTCTGTGGCAGCCAGATAAGGCTGGTAAAAGAAAGAATCACTCGCCCGGTTACCGTTTCCCAGCAGCGAAAAATCGGTTGTCCACGCACTGTCCAGAGAAATGTTCATCTTTTGGGAAAGCTGTTTACTGCCTCTTTCCAGTAACAGGTCAGTATTACTTTTTGCCACCGTATCCGGATCGGAATCACGCAGAAAGAAACCGTTATACTGCGCCTTTTCATCCACATTGCTGTCGTTAGCAAGTACGAGGAATAAACCTGTCGTCAGATTATACTGCAACGTATTCACCATATCCGGAAAAACAGCCGCAAGGTAATTCTGCTGCATTTGTCCGTCTGTCATAAACTGTTTGATATCTATGTTATTTTTATCCAGAAATGAAGCCAGTTTCAGATTCAGCGAATCGCCCTGTTTATAGACAGAACGCCATTTTTCGATCATATCATTCTGTAGAACAACCTGTCTGTTTTCTACCAGATGGCTATCCATACTGATCGTATTGTTTTCCATATTGGTCTTGATGCCGGTAAGTGACAACGTCATAAAAGGAACCATACCCTGAATCAGTACGATCACCAATATCGGAAATAAAAATATGTTAAGTAAGGAGTGTGTGAATAAAACTCTGTAAATGTAATCTTCTATGATAATGATTGGGCTGAAGGCTCTCAAATGAGCATTCAGCCCTTGCTTTATATATAACAGTGTCGATTCGAGCATGTCAAGAGCAGGCGAAAATTTCCGCCTGTAAAACAAGCTTTAAAGTTACTATTCGGGCAATCGG
>NZ_JAHLPN010000027.1 GCF_018917935.1 Kineothrix sp. MSJ-39
TCACCACTGGAAAAACGCCATGAACTGGAAACCTAACCATTTGTATCAGGTGATATATCTATAGGATCATACCGTTTTTTATTTTAAAAACTTGGTGTCACATCATTGACTAATGTACACTTTAAAAATACTTTTTTGATGCAGTCTCCGTAGCCTGCCTGTTCCACTGTCTGCGCATACAAAATATCGACACTGCCCAGCTTCTGTTCTCCCAGATAATACACAGCTTCTCCGGCTTTTTCTCCTTCCAAGGCCGGTGCAGGAACCGTTTCCGTAAGCTCCCACTTCTTTGTTACCCCCGTCATATCCTGTCCGTTCAGATCCAGATACCGGAATTCCTTCTCATACCTGAGCGATACCGTATCCTCCACGCCGCCTTTTACTTTTAATTTAGGCAGGGTATCCGTATTGGCATCATGATAAATGCTGCAGACGGAAAAGCCGTATGTCAGAAGCGTTTTGGCATCCGCAAAGCGGACTTTATGATCCGGTGCAGCCATTACAACCGCGATCAGATCAATGCCATCCTTATGCGCTGTTGCACTGAAACAGTATTTTGCCACAGATGTTGATCCTGTTTTCAGTCCGGTTGTATATTCGTACTGCTTCAAAAGCTTATTGGTACTCGATAATGTAAAAGGCGTGCTCCCTTTTTGGGTGACATGCGTGATATCCTCCATCCAGATCTTCGTATACTGATAGATCTCAGGGTATTTTGTGATCAGTTCTCTTGACATCAGCGCCACATCTCTTGCAGATGTATAATGCTGCTCATCACTCGTCAGGCCGCAGCAGTCACAAAAATGCGTTTCTGTCATGCCCAGTTCCTTTGCTCTTGCATTCATCCGTTCCACAAAAGCCTCTTCACTGCCACAAATTTTTTCTGCCATTGCAACGGAAGCATCGTTTGCCGAAGCTACCACGATACATTTGATCATCGTTTCGACTGTCTGCACCTCGCCTTCCTCCAGAAAGACCTGTGAGCCTCCCATCGATTTGGCATACGCACTTGTTGTCACTTCATCATCCAGCTTCAAATTTCCGCTTTTCAGTTCATCAAAGATCAGGATAAGAGTCATGATCTTGGTAATACTCGCCGGGCTTCTTTTCGTATCTGCATCCCTCTCATAGATCACCTGCCCGGTAGAAGCCTCCATCAGGACGGCGCTCGGAGACTGCACTTTTGCATCCAGCTCCGCATTCTGCCCGTTGACAGACTCTGTTGTAAAAACAGCAAATAACATGCACGAAAAAAGCAGACATAAAATCTGCTTTTTTACTTGAAATCTGATACGCATCATTACCTCTGTTGTCTTTTTATAATCATACGCATATTTGTACTGCTTTATTACTGCTTCATACGGATTGCCATATAAGACTTGATCTCTTCCACACATTTTTCAAAGCCGAGCTTTGAGCTGTCCAGACACAGATCATAGTTACGGGCATCAAACCATTCATGCCCTGTGTAATAATGGTAATAATCCGCTCTGTATTTATCCGTCTTTGCGATGTACTTCTCTACTTCCTTGTCAGAACCGTATCCAAGACGTTCTTTGGCACGTTTCATACAGAAATCATGGCTGCCATGTACGAAAACACTGATCACATGATCATATTCTTTCAAAACATAGTCTGCACATCTGCCAATGATCACGCAGGATTCCGCTTCCGCAAGCTGGCGGATCACTTTTGCCTGATAATTGAATAAATTATCATTGGAAGTAAATTCATCACTTTCCGGCGGGATCAGCTGTCCCTTATACACATTTTTGGTAATGCGCAGCAGTGGTGAATTTTTCAGTCTTTCATCCGCTTTTCCAAACAACCCTTCCGCAATACCGCTTTCATCGGAGGCGAGACGCATCAGTTCTCTGTCATAGCAGTTGATACCCAGATCTCTTGCAAGTGTCTCTCCGATCGTTTTTCCGCCGCTTCCATACTGTCTGGCGATTGTAATAATAACCTTCTCCATACCCAAACACCTACTCTCCTAAATATGCTTTTTTAATAGATTCGTTGTCCATCAACTCTTTTGCATTTCCTGTCAGGACAATTTTACCTGTTTCGAGTACATATGCACGGTCTGCAATGGAAAGTGCCTTTTTTGCATTTTGTTCCACAAGAAGAACTGTCGTACCACTTTTGCTGACCTGCTGTATGATATCGAAAATTTCATTTACAAAAATAGGGGACAATCCCATGGATGGCTCATCCATCAGGATAATATTCGGATGGCTCATCAGCGCACGTCCCATGGCAAGCATCTGCTGCTCACCACCGGAAAGCGTTCCTGCCATCTGTCCTTTTCTTTCTTCCAGACGCGGAAATCTGTCATATACCATACGAAGTGTGTTTTCTATCTCTTCTTTGTCTTTTCTGGTATAAGCCCCCATTAACAGATTTTCATATACGGAAAGCTGTGCAAAAACTCTTCTTCCTTCCGGTACATGTGCCATACCAAGCGATACGATCTTATATCCCGGTGTTTTTGTGATATCTTTTCCTTCAAATACGATCGTTCCCTTTGTCGGCTGGATCAGTCCTGTGATCGTATGCAGGATTGTTGTCTTACCTGCTCCGTTTGCACCAATGAGTGCAATGATCTCCCCTTTATTTACTTCAAAATCGATGCCCTTTATCGCTTCGATCACGCCATAATGGACATGCAGATCTTTGACTTCAAGCATTGCCATATCAGTTTCCTCCTATTCGCCAAGATATGCTGTAATAACCTGTGGATCATTCAGCACCGTACTTGTATCACCCTGCTTCAGTACCTCTCCGAAGTTCAGTACCGTCAGTTTTTCGCAGATACCGGAAACAAGCTTCATATCATGTTCGATCAGAAGTATCGTCATATCAAATTTGTCTCTGACAAAACGGATGGTATCCATCAGTTCTTTTGTTTCATTCGGATTCATACCGGCCGCCGGCTCATCCAGAAGCAGCAGCTTCGGATCTGTGGCAAGCGCTCTTGCGATCTCCAGCTTACGCTGCTTACCGTAAGGCAGATTGGAGGCAAGCAGATCTGCTTCCCGATCCAGATCAAATACCTTTAAAAGTTCCATGGCACGTTCGTCCATTTCCTTTTCCACTTTGAAGTAACGCGGCAATCTCAGAATGCCTTCCAAAGTGCTGTATGGATGATGATTATGCAGACCGACCTTTACATTGTCCTTTACGGACATATCCTTAAATAATCTGATATTCTGAAATGTTCTGGCAATACCTGCCTTATTGATATCAATCGCCTTTTTGCCGGTTATATTTTCTCCGTCTAATTTGATAATGCCTTCATCCGGCTTATAAACACCTGTCAGCAGGTTGAAGATCGTCGTCTTTCCTGCTCCGTTCGGGCCGATCAGACCATATAACTGTCCTTTCTCGATCTCAATATCAAATGCATTTACCGCACGCAGACCGCCGAAGGAGATTCCTAAATTTTTTACTTCCAAAAGTGCCATAATTATACCTCCTCCTTCTTTGTTCTTTTCAGTTTTTCTGCCATCTTTTCTTTCCATGCAACAGTACGCGGGCTCCAGTTAAAGAGCATCATGGCGATCAGAACGATCGCATAGATCAGCATACGGTAGTTATTCAGTCCACGTAAAAGCTCCGGAAGCAATGTCAGGATCACAGCTGCGATCACGGAACCTCTCATATTACCGATACCACCAAGCACAACAAATACCAGGATCATAATTGACATATTATATCCAAAGTTTTTCGGAAGTGCTGTCAGTGTGGAAAGATTATGAGAATAAAGTGCACCTGCGACACCTGCTAAAGAAGCGGATATCGTAAAGGCGATCATCTTATACTTTGTAATATTGATACCAACGGATTCTGCCGCAATACGGTTATCACGAATCGACATAACCGCTCTTCCCGTTCTGGAATGTACCAGATTGTTGATGATGATCAGCGATAACAGGATCAGCACCACACCGATCGTAAAATTGGAATCATGCGGTGTTCCGGTAATACCCTGTGCCCCCTTAATAAGCACCTTACCATCCGGTTCCAGTCCCAGCGACATCGTATCTGTCATGGAAATATGGATACCATGTGAATCCACACCAAGGTAGATCGCATTGATGATGTTTTTGATGATCTCACCGAATGCCAGTGTAACGATTGCCAGATAGTCTCCTTTTAACCGAAGTACCGGAATACCGACTAATATACCGCAAAGCGCTGCACTTGCTGCTGCGACCAAGATTGCGATAAAGAAACGGAGTCCTTCATTTGCAATGCTGTCCTTCAGCCCCAGTGAAAAAAGAGCACTGCTGAATGCGCCGATACACATAAAACCTGCATGCCCAAGACTCAGTTCTCCTAAAATACCGACAGTCAGGTTCAGGGAAACAGCCAGGATCACATAAGTACAAAGCGGAACTAACAGTCCCTGTAATAAAGAAGAAAGATTTCCTGTTTTCAGCAGGATCTCAACGATCACATAGGCGATCACGACCATCAGATATGTAATCAGGTCATTTTTTGTCACTTTATTTAATTTCAGTTTTCCTTTTGTTTTTTTCTGTTCGCTCATCATTATCACCTACACTTTCTCCTGAATGTTCTTGCCCAGAATACCGGTAGGGCGAACCAGAAGGACGATGATCAGAACCGCAAACACGATCGCATCCGCCATCTGGGATGAAATATATGCCTTACTTAAATTTTCAATGATGCCAAGCAGGATACCACCGATCATAGCACCCGGAATAGATCCGATTCCACCAAATACCGCAGCAACGAATGCCTTGATACCGGGCATTGCACCTGTATACGGTGTCAGGGAAGGATAGGCGGAGCAAAGCAGAACACCTGCGATTGCTGCCAGTCCGGAACCGATGGCAAACGTCAGGGAAATCGTCCCGTTTACATTGATACCCATAAGCTGTGCAGCTCCTTTATCCTCGGACACTGCCACCATGGCACGACCTGCTTTTGTCTTCTTGATAAATAAAGATAATCCGATCATGATCACGATACATGCCAGAACAGTCACGACAGCAACACCCGGAATGATCAGCTGTCCGTCAAACAATGTGATATTTTTCATTGTAACAACCGATGTAAACGCTTTTGTATCGGATCCGAAGATCAGAAGTGCCACATTCTGCAGCAGATAGCTGACACCGATCGCTGTGATCAGAACCGCCAGCGGGGATGCATTACGGAGCGGCTTATAAGCAACTTTTTCCACAACCACACCCAAAACAGTACAAACTGCCATGGAGATCAAAATTGCCACATACGGATTGATCCCAAGATTGCTGACTGCCACAAACACAACATAACCACCGATCATGATGACATCGCCGTGTGCAAAATTCAGCATTTTTGCAATACCATACACCATGGTATAACCCAGTGCAATAATAGCGTATACACTACCAAGACTGATTCCTGTTACCAGGTAAGAAATAAAACTCATGCAAACACCCTCTTCATCTCTCATTTTTCTGTCATTTTTTGTATTTTATCATATTTTTTGCGAATTCTCAACTTGTAAGATTTCTCTTATGATGCAAAAAGGGGCTGTTTCAAACAACCCCTTTGTTTTATCAACTTTATATTTCAGCAACTGAAATTACATTGCTGTGTAAGAACCGTTTACGATCTTAACTGCCTTAGGCTCCTTTGTCGGCTCGCCGTCTGCAGACCATGTAATAGTACCTGTCAGACCGTTTACTGTGATCTCTGTCATAGCAGCCTTCATTGCTTCACAGATATCGGATACAGACATATCTGCTGTAATACCTGCCTTTTCAGCAGCAGCTTTGATCGCATAGATTGCATCGTAAGTATCGGCTGCAAACTGATTTGGTGTTTCACCGTTAAATTTGTCTTTGTAGTTCTTTACAAAGTTTACTGTCAGGTCATCTGTTGCATCAGCAGCAAATGGTGTCAGCAGCATAACATTTTCTGCAAGAGATGTATCAAAGTTTTCTACATTCAGGATACCGTCAAGACCGTCACAACCGAAGAACTGTGGTGCATATCCCATTTTGTCAGCCTGTGAAAGGATCAGAGATGCTTCTGTATAGTAGATTGGTAAGAATACCAGATCTGCGCCTGCATCTTTTGCTTTCTGGAGCTGTACGGAGAAGTCTGTCTTGTTATCAGCTGTAAATGCTTCTGCAGATACGATTTCAAAAGGCTGATTTGCTGCTTCTGCTGCAAATTTCTCATAAATACCTGAGGAATAAATATCTGAGCTGTCGTAAATAACCGCTACCTTTGTAGCCAGGTTGTTTTCACCGATGTACTGTGCAGATGCAAGACCCTGGTTAGGATCGGAGAAGCATACACGGAATGCGTTATCATACTGTACACATTCTACTGCAGAACCTGAAGGTGTTAACTGGAACATGTTGTCATCTTTTGTGTACTCGCTGACTGCAATACTGCATCCGCTTGTAACAGAACCAACTAACATCTGCATACCCCAGTCCTTTAAAGTATTGTATGCGTTTACTGATTTTTCAGCATCACACTCATCATCCTGGAAGTTCAGTTCCAGCTGCATACCATTTACACCGCCTGCTGCATTGACTTCATCAACTGCAAGCTGTGCTGCATTTGCAACAGCTGTACCGTAAACTGCTGCAGCTCCTGTTAAAGGTCCGATACCACCGATCTTTAATGTACCGCCTGCTGCATTTTCTGTACCTTCTGCTGTAGTATCTGTTGCAGCGTCAGATGAACCTGCTGCATCATTACTGCTTCCACAGCCTGTCAACATAGATGCTGATAAAGCTGCCACCATTAAAAGGCTTACTAACTTTTTCATTTTCATAATATTTCCTCCTTCTTTGGCAAACCCTGTATATCATCCGGTTCATAAAGATACCACAAATATACAAAAAGGCTTCTCTCTGTGGAAAGAAGCCTCGCCTTTGTTGCCTCAAAAGCATAATATGGTATTTTGCACATCTTGTCAACGCAAAATTTCACGGTATAATTTTTATTCATAAAATCTATAACCTCAGGTTATCGCGTATCGTATGATACTTTTCTAATACATATTCTTTCTTTTCTTTTGCATTTTCACGAATATCTATTTCCAGCGCACTTAACAGATGGTATGTAAAATCCAGCATGTATAAGAATAATATGAAAAGTGCCACTCTTCTGCCCTGTGGCTCAGGCATCACATTTAAGAAACGCAGAACCGCCGGCTGGATCACCCTGACGATCCCCAGTCCGTAAATGCCCCATGCCAGTGTGCTTTCCAGACAGATCACCCCCTTATAATTAAATGGTTTCTCATTATAATCCCACCATACTTCATGCAGCACTCTCTGCATCAGCATTGCAACCAGATATTCAAAGATCGTAGCGGTCACTGCAGCAGTCAGATACAGTCTGACCGGGTGAGCTGCAAGCGGTCTTAACAGGAAATAGCCAAGTACGGCACCAAACCCATAGATCGGGCAGAATGGGCCAAATCCAAAGCCTCTGTTGGTCAGTTTATGGTTGCAAATGCTCATATATAACGATTCAACGGCCCATCCGAGCATACTGTAGAACACAAAACACTCTACGATATGCTCTGCACTGACGCCGTAAAAAACTCTGTTCCACATAGAATCTCCTCCTGTTCTTTATGAGAATTTTCTGTAAAATTTTCCCGTAAAGAAGAAAATCTCTGGTCATAATGGCCAGAGATTTCTTATATTAATTGTATTTGCGTTTTCTTGCTGCTTCAGATTTTTTCTTACGTCTTACACTTGGTTTCTCGTAGTGCTCTCTTTTGTGAATTTCCTGCTGGATACCAGCTTTTGCACAACTTCTTTTGAAACGGCGTAAAGCGCTATCTAAAGTCTCGTTCTCTTTTACGATTACGTTTGACATAAATCACACCTGACCTCCCTTCAGTCCCTTCAAGTATCTTGACTGCTGGGTTAATATTATTCGTACACAGAATCATGTACAATACGATTATAACAGATTTTAACAATCCGTCAACCGTTTTTTGTGATTTATCCTGAATTTATTTTATCTGACCTGCCAGTACCTTTTCTGCTTCTGCGATCGCTGCACCGATACCGTCCGGATTCTTACCGCCTGCCTGTGCCATGTTCGGTCTTCCGCCGCCGCCACCGCCGACAAGTGCTGCGATTCCTTTGATCAGATTTCCTGCATGTGCACCCTTCTGCATTGCTGCATCTGTTGCCATTGCGATCAGGTTGACTTTTCCGTCCTTTGCAGATGCCAGAACAACAACACCGTCTCCGATCTTTTCCTTGAGCTGATCACCCAGATCGCGCAGACCGTTCATGTCTACATTTTCTACGCTTGTGGCAAGCAGCTTCACACCGGAAACATCCTTTACCTGATCCATGACATCGCCAAGTGCTTCTTTGGCAGCTTTGCTCTTTAAGGATTCGTTTTCACTCTGCAATTCCTTTACCTGTTTCTGCAGATGCTCGATCTTTTCTGTAACGCCGGCCGGATTTGTCTTTAAAAGTGCTGCGATCTCTGCAAGCTCTTTGTCAAGCTGTGCATAATATGCGATCACATGATCCCCTGTAATGGCTTCAATACGGCGAACGCCTGCTGCAACACCGCTTTCTGCAAGGATCTTGAATGCACGGATATCTCCTGTATGGGCAACATGTGTACCACCGCAAAGCTCCTTGGAGAAATCGCCCATGGATACAACACGTACCTCATCACCGTATTTTTCACCGAACAGTGCCATCGCACCTGTCTTCTTTGCTTCCTCAACACTCATGATCTGTGTTGTTACCTGCAGATCTTCTGCGATCTTTTCATTCACGATCTGCTCAACCTTAGCAAGCTCTTCCTTTGTCATTGCCTGTCCGTAACTGAAGTCAAATCTGGTACGTTCGCTGTCCTGATAAGATCCCTGCTGATGTACCTGATCACCCAGCACTTCCTGAAGCGCTGCCTGTAATAAATGTGTTGCGGAATGGTTTCTGCATGTGTTTGCATGCGATACTGCATCCACTTCCATAGATGCCTTTTCTCCTGTCGCAATACTGCCGGATACGACACTGCCGATATGACCGATTCTGCCGCCCGGTAATTTTACGGTATCTGTTACGGCAAATACGCCTTTTTCTGTCTTGATCTGGCCTTTGTCGCCCTTCTGTCCACCCATGGTAGCATAGAAAGTTGTCTTTGGTACGATAACGGTACCTTCCTGTCCCTCTGTCAGGGTATCAACCAGTTTATCTTCTGTTGCAATGACCTTGATCTCGCTTTCTGTTGTCAGCGCATCATAACCGACAAAGGTACTTGTAACAGAGGCATCCAGTTCCTTGAACAGATCATTGTCCACTGTCAGTTTTGCGGAGAAATTCTGATTCCCACGTGCTTTCTGCTTCTGTTCTTCCATTGCCTGCTCAAAGCCGGCCTCATCTACTTCCACATTTTCTTCCTTTGCCATTTCCACGGTAAGCTCGATTGGGAAGCCGAATGTATCATATAAATAGAAAGCGTCTTTTCCGGAAATGGTCTGTTTGCCGGATTTTACGGTTTCGTCCAGAATCTTCTTAAATTCTTTCATACCGTTTTCCAGTGTGCTTTCAAAACGAACGATCTCTTTATCCAGCTCTTTTAAAACGAATTCACGGTTTTCTACCAGATTCTTATAGCTGTCATGATAGATCTCATCGATATAGATCGTAGCGATTTTTAAAAGATCTTCTTTTTTCAGTCCAAGGCTGCGGCCATGTCTTACCGCACGTCTGATCAGACGGCGCAGTACATAACCTGCTCCCACGTTGGAAGGTGTCAGTCTTGCTTCATCGCCGATCAGCATCACACCTGTACGGATATGATCTGCCACGATACGCATGGATCTTGTCAGTGCTTCATCAGCTTCGTATTTGCTGCCGGATACCTGTTCAATATATGCAATGACCGGAGCAAAAAGGTCTGTCTTATAAACATCCTTTGTACCGTTTAAGAAAGCAAGGTTTCTTTCCAGTCCCCAGCCGGTATCTACGTTTTTCTGTTTCAGTGGTGTCAGATGACCGTCTTTATGCTTCTCATACTGCATAAATACATCATTACCAAGCTCTGTATACTTACCGCAGCTACAGCCCGGTCCGCAGTTAGGACCGCAATCCGGTACATCTGCGATATAGAACATTTCACTGTCAGGGCCACATGGACCGTATTCCAGTCCCCACCAGTTATCTTCTGCAGGCAGGTAATATACATTTTCTTTTTTGAAGCCGGATGCGATTCTGCACTGTGCGCCTTCTTCGTCACGCGGTGCATTTTCATCCCCTGCAAATACAGTAGCTGCCAGATGATCTCTGTCAAAGCCGTAAACCTGTGTCAGCAGCTCAAAGCTCCATTTGGTACGCTCTTCCTTGAAGTAATCACCAAGACTCCAGCTTCCCATCATTTCAAAGAAAGTCACATGGCTTGTATCGCCAACGGAATCAATATCGTTTGTACGGACACAGCCCTGTACATTACAGAGTCTTGTGCCGAGCGGATGCTTCTTACCGAGCAGATAAGGCATCAGCGGCTGCATACCTGCCACGTTGAACATAACACCTGTTGAACCGTCGGAAACAAGGGAAACCGCACCAACGTCAACATGTCCACGTTCTTTATAAAAGTTTAACCAACCATTTCTAAGTTCATTTGAAGTAAACTGCTTCATTTTCTTTCCTCCACACGTTATATATTAAAAAAACTGTATTTTATCCTACATGATACTCCGTGCTTCGCACTCTCATATCATGCACCTATAATTCGCATTCGACCTATCGGTCTATATGCTCATTACAGGTATCGTTTCTAAAGGAAAAAATGTCCTATGCATAAATGCAGGACATTTTTTCTTTGAAACTGACTAAAATGTAAACTTGTCTGCAAAGTATGCATCCAGATCAGCGATCGCTACACGCTCCTGCTCCATGGAATCACGGAAACGGACTGTTACGCAGTTGTCTGTTTCGGAATCGAAATCGTATGTGATGCAGAACGGTGTACCGATCTCATCCTGACGACGATATCTCTTACCGATATTTCCTCTGTCATCAAATTCACAGTTATATTTCTTAGAAAGCTGTGCATAAATCTTTTCCGCACCTTCGTTTAACTTCTTGGACAGTGGCAGTACACCGATCTTAACCGGTGCAAGAGCCGGATGGAAATGCAGAACTGTTCTGACATCCGGTTTTTCTTCTGTTCCGATGTTTTCCTCATCGTATGCTGCACAGAGGAATGCCAGTACGACACGGTCAGCGCCGAGAGAAGGCTCAATAACATACGGAATGTATTTTTCGTTCTTTGTATCATCAAAGTAAGACATATCCTGACCGGATGTGTTCTGATGCTGTGTCAGGTCATAATCGGTTCTGTCAGCAATACCCCAGAGCTCGCCCCAGCCAAATGGGAAGAGGAACTCGATATCGGTCGTTCCCTTAGAGTAGAAGCAAAGTTCTTCCGGATCATGGTCACGCAGACGCATTTCATCTTCTTTGATACCGAGTGCAAGCAGCCAGTCACGGCAGAAGCCTCTCCAGTACTGGAACCACTCCAGATCTGTACCAGGCTCGCAGAAGAACTCAAGCTCCATCTGCTCAAACTCTCTTGTACGGAATGTGAAGTTACCCGGCGTGATCTCATTACGGAAAGATTTACCGATCTGACCGATACCAAACGGGATCTTCTTACGGGAAGTTCTCTGCACGTTTTTGAAGTTTACGAAAATACCCTGTGCTGTTTCCGGACGCAGGTAAACGGTATTCTTTGCATCTTCCGTAACACCCTGGAATGTCTTGAACATCAGGTTGAACTGACGGATATCTGTGAAGTTGTGCTTACCACAGGTCGGGCATGGGATATTGTTATCCTCTACAAATGCTTTCATTTCTTCCTGTGAAAATGCATCGATCGGTTTTTCCAAGGTGATGCCTTTTTCCTGTGCATAGTCTTCGATCAGCTTGTCAGCACGGAATCTTTCATGACATTCTTTACAATCCATCAGAGGATCTGCAAAGCCGCCAAGATGTCCACTGGCCACCCATGTCTGTGGATTCATTAAGATCGCGCAGTCCACACCGACATTATATGGATTTTCCATGATGAACTTCTGCCACCATGCGCGTTTTACGTTGTTTTTCAGTTCTACACCGAGATTACCGTAATCCCATGTATTGGCAAGTCCGCCGTAGATTTCGGAGCCCGGATAAACGAATCCGCGGTTCTTTGCAAGTGCTACAATTTTTTCCAGTGATTTTTCCATGTTTTCATCCTCGCTGTTCTTTTTTATTCGTATATGATAAATGCCTTCTGGCCTTCATTCAGATTGACTGCTGTCTTATCGTCCACCAGAGAAACGCCCTCGCTGATATGCGTGATCTTGCCCGGTACTTTCACCTGCTGCTGTTCTTCTAAGATCACAGCATGCTTTTCTCCAAGCTCCAGAACATCCGCCTGTGAAATGGCTGTTCCGTCTGTCTGCTTCATCTGCGGGAATTCATAGCCTGCAGAATACGCATCTGCCACAGTGCCTGCAAACAGTTCTTTTTCATTAAAGCCTGTATATGCATTATAATCTGCAAATGTAATATTCACATGAACGGTCTGCTCTGTCAATTCAATCTTATCCAGACTGACCGCTTCTTCATTTCCGCTCTGTGTGTTATAGCTTGCGACCTGACCTTCAATATTGCTTTTCAGCTCATCCAGATCGTAATAGGGCTGATTAAATTCTTCTACGATTGCTTCTGTGATCTGCCCCTTCTTATCAATGATCACAGTATTCGTATCTACGTCCGTTTCCTTCTGGCATGCGCAAAGCAGACATGCAACACAGACCATCAGAAAAACCGCTCTCCATTTTTTCATAACTTACCTCCTGCATATCGCATTATATTATACTAGCAAGGGCTCAGTTTTTCAACCTGCAATTTTCCAGTATCGAAAGGCTTTTGAACCTGTGCCCGATATATCTGTCCCTGTAGATCCTGCACTGCTCTGCCAGCTGCTGCAGAACCGCGTCCGATACTTTAAAGGTATAAAGCTTTTCAAAAGGTGCCTGCATGACATACCGGATCGTATATACCGTGCTCTCCAGCAGTGTTTCTTCGTGCAATACGCCCGGAAATTCTCCGTTTACCACAAGTGCTTTCATTTCAAATATGTACTGCACAAGCTCATGCGGCACTGCGCCTTTTGTGAGTGCCTTCAGGGAAACATACAACAGCTTCAGCATATCTTTTTCATCATTGTTCTCCCTTGTGTAGTAATCTGCCACATCACAGAAGTACATACCGTAAAAAGCCCCTTCAAAATCTTCCCTGAGATTTTCAAAGTATTCCGCGATCCGCACCTCCGACAGATTATATGCCGTTTTTCCCTCGTAAAGCCGGAACGTACCGTAACAGAACGGATTCGTGGCAGCCATAAATCTGCTGCCCGGCTTTTTGGCACCTCTGGCAAAAGCCGATATCTTCCCCCGTTCCTTTGTCAGAACCGTTATTCTTTTGTCCATCTCCAAAACAGGGACAGCCTTTAAGACTATCCCTGTTACTTCTACAAAATCCTGCATGCCAGCTCCTGCTCCCGCTACATTCTGCCTACATCTCCGTCCTCTTTTGCTTCTGTCTGCTGCCTGAAAGCATCCTCTTCGGACTGCGCTTTGTTCTCTGCGCTTTCTGCCGCTTCCCTGTAGCTTAAGTAATCCGCAACCTTACCGCTCATATAAAAGGTATCCCAGCATTCCCTATCACGCATCTTCCGTTTCCTCCCGTAGATTAGATACTAATAGGGTTCGTTCTTTCCCGGAAAATATGTGTGGTAGTTTCTCCCTTATCTGGTAATATCTTTTGCGTTATAACCGAAGTTTTTCAAAAGGAAATCGCTGTCGCGCCAGTCTTTCTTGACCTTTACCCAGAGCTTCAGATTGACCTGTGTTTCCAGCAGATCTTCGATCTCCTTCCTTGCACGGCTTCCGATCTTCTTCAGCATACTGCCGCCTTTTCCGATGATGATTCCTTTATGGGAATCACGTTCGCAGACGATCGTTGCATCAATATCCACAATGCTGTCATCCGCTCTCCACTTCATCTGATCAATGGAAACCGCGATCCCATGTGGGATCTCCTCATCCAGACAGCGCAGTGCCTGTTCACGGATCAGCTCGGATACGATCTGCCGCTGCGGCTGGTCTGTTACGGTATCTTCATCATAAAACATCGGTCCATATGGCAGATATTTGAAAATAGAATCGATCAGATCCTGTGTATTATCGCCCTTCAGCGCTGAAACCGGAACAATCTCCGCAAAATCCAGTTCTTTTCTGTAAGCATCGATAAAGGTCAGGATTTCTTCTCTTTTTACCGTATCTGTCTTGTTGATGACGAGGATGACCGGCGTTTTTGTCTTTTTCAGTTGCTCAATGATATGTCTTTCTCCCGCTCCGATAAAGGTGGACGGTTCCACCAGCCACAGGATCACATCAACCTCCGACAACGTATGCTGTGCCACATTTACCATGTAGTCACCCAGCTTGTTTTTTGCCTTATGGATGCCCGGTGTATCCAGGAAAACGATCTGGCCCTGCTCACACGTATATACAGTCTGTATTTTATTTCTGGTTGTCTGCGGCTTATTGGATGTGATCGCGATCTTCTGTCCGATCAGCCGGTTCATCAGTGTTGATTTTCCTACATTCGGTCTTCCGATCAGTGTCACAAAACCGCTCTTTTTATTTGTTTCCATATATGCTTCCTTTAACCCTCTTACCGGAGCCTCGTTTATGGCTCCTTTTTATCTGTTTCTTCTTCCTGCTTCTTTATCTGTCCTGCTGCATCCGGCTGTTCGTTCTGCTTCTGGAATTTTTCCAGCTTCTGCGCCAGCTTTCTTTCACGTTTCTTTTTACTTTTCTTTACGATCGTGCGGATCACAAGCACGATCACGGCGATGATCAAAGCCCAGATCAGCAGATACGGCAATGCGATCACAACATCGATCAGGAAGTTTTTGATACCCTGCAGCACGCGCTTCACGCTTGTCACAAAACCGTCTGTCATACGCTGCAGATCTGATTTTGGCTCCTGCGTATCCGGTGTGTAGATCGTTACCTCTTCCACGGAAAGATGGATGGTTGCGTAGTCGACCTGATTGTCGTATGTACGGAGCTGTGACTCCATGGACTGGATCTGATACCGGACTTCCGTCAGCCTTGTCTCCAGTGCAATGATCGCATCCACACTTTCCGCTTTTTCCATCAGCGCCATGAGTCTTTCCTGCTCCACTTCAAGTGTCTCTTTCCTGCTCTTTGTGTCCACATAGGAAAGTGTCACATCATCGGTTGACTCTGATTTTCTTGTGACATTGGCATTTTCAGAAACCATCGTTACCATTTCATCCATTTTATCGGCAGGTACTCTGACCGTATAATCAGCCGATCTGTTTCCTTCATAGCCATAACTGCTTCCATACGTATTGCTGCTCTCGATATAGCCGCCCAGCTCTGCGACCTTTTTATCGATCTGGGAAAGCAGCTTGTCAAAGCTCTGTGTTTCCACGCCGATATCCATGCGGCGGATGAGCTTTCTGCCCTGCTCCACCTGCTTTTGCACATTTTCAGCCGTAGTTGCACCGGAGCTGTCACCGCTGCTTTGCGCTACCGCATCATATTCGTAAACGTCTTCCGAAGCCGCATTATCCACAGCTTCCTCGGTCATCATATCGGACGCTGCCATTGTCTGCACCGCCTTATTCGATGCGGAAGAATCATAACTGCTTCCACAGCCTGTCAAAAGTAACGCAAGTCCCAATACACAAAGTAATCTCTTTTTCATAGTAACCCTCCTTTTGCTGTCTCCATAACCTCTTTTCTTTTCGCATTTCTGCTATTTATAATACGTCCGGATTCCGTCTTATTTATGGGTTACAATGTACTGATAGAAAGGAATCTGTCTGCCTGTTCTTTGATCTTGTCTTCATTACCGACTACACAGAAGGCATCCGTCTCCAGCATGGCTGCCACCTGCGCGGAAAGCGCGTGGATATCCGACACCTGACAGGCAAGGATCTCATCGCGTTCCTGCTGCTCCTCCTCAAAGGTATAGCCTGACATATATGCGCCGAAGCTTCTGCTGCCCTGCGCGCTTGGCGGAAGCGGTGTATCCTTTTCAGAGATCGCTCCGATCACATACTTTGTCATAACAGCTTCGTCCGCCGCAAATTCCTGCAGATACGCCGGTGCTTTTTCATAAACGGCAACTGTCTTTTCCAGATTCGGATCCCTGTAGGATACAAAATAGCTGAGCCCTGATTTGGTAAAGTTGCTCATGCAGCCATATGCACCGCCTTTGACACGCACCTGAATCCACAGATAATCATATCCCATCATGATACGCAGCACACGGAGTGCACCTGTATAAGGAAGCCCTGCTTTCCTGAAATCTCCTGCCCGGCAGACATACTGTACACCTGCGCTGGTGCACAGACCTTCCTGCTTTTTCACAGGCTCTGCCCGGAATGCTTCCTGTGCATTATCTTCTGCCAAAAGCAGCTTATGGAACGGCAGAAGTGCTTCCATAAACAGCTTCTTTCCTTCCTCCGTGCCCGTATAATCATAAAGCACTCTGTTTTGGTGCAGGATAAATGAAAGCAGTGTTTTCATTTTCCTGATACATTCTGCTTTGCGTTCGTCAAAATGATTGTACAGATCCGTAAGGAAACGGAAAAAGTCCAGCCCGCTGAACTGATCGGATGCCCATGCGCCCTCTGAAATATAGGAAAGCGCACGCAGTGATGCGGTCGAATGTCCCGCACTTGTCATCTGTGCCTGCAGTCTTGCCTTCATCTCACCCAGGATCTCTTTCAGACGTTTTTCATCGTCAAAAACAGACTGTGTCAGGATCTCGCGGATCAGATCCACTGCCTTTTGTGTATTCCCGTATAACACTTTTGCCTTTGCTTCAAAAGTCAGTTCAAATTTACTGTAGTCTTTTGCATCTGTATATGTGGCAGCATCAAAGAAAATACCGCCTGTCTGCAGATTGATCTCATTAAACAGCTCACCATAGCTTCTCTTTTCCGTACTCAGAAGTCCCAGTACATTTTTCAGAAGCCCCAGATACGGAAGCTGTTCTTTTTTGATATCACGGATCTTAAATACGATATGCAGGTAAGAAACACCGTTTGTAAAGACCGGATGCGATAAAAGAACCGTATTTTCAAAAGACTCTGTTTCATTTAAGAACGGATGTGCTTCTTTGTCCAGATCTTCTCTTTTTAGTACCGGAATCTTTGCCAGATCTTCCGGTGAAGATTCTTCTTCCTGATAAGCCTTCAGTGCCTTTGTCTCTGCGATCACTGCCTGCAGCTCTTCTGCGGAAAGCGAAGCCTTTTTCCGCGCAAGCACTTCTTTCAGTTTTTCACTTTCTCTGCTCTCCAGCCCTTTTTCGGGGAGGAGGGCTACGATCGATTTATGTGTATTTTCCAGAATCTGTTTTTCCACAAGCTGTTCAAAATAATCGGTCTGTACCAGCTTCTTTAATGCGTCAAAAGTCTCATTTGCTTCAATGTGCATAAACGGAGCCTTATCGTCATACAGCCAGCTGTCAAGCGCCTGCAGTCCGTACATCAGTCCCTTTGGATAAGAGCCGAAATCTGCTTCTTTGTATTTAAACTCATAGCTGTTAATAGCAGCAAGCAGGGCATTTTTATCAATACCGTTCTTTACCTGCTCTCTTAACACCTGCTCTACGGTTTCCACAAATGCTTTCTGATCGGACAAGCCTGCATTCTTTGCCACAAAGGAGAAATACGGCTGTAAGATACCGTTCTCACAGACACTGTAAATATCCTCTCCAATCACCTTTTCCATCAGGGCGACCTTGACCGGAGCCCCGGGTGCGGAACAAAGTGCATAGTCAAGAACCTGCAGCGCAATATAAAGCTGCCTGTCCAGACTGTTGCAGATGCTGACATTATAAGAATAATAAGCGGTACTTGTAATATCATCCGATTCCAGTACAGGATATTTCTTTTCTATCTGTACAGGCGCCGCAAACGGCTTCTGCAGACGGATGGCAGAGTCGATCTGAAGCGCATCAAATTTGGAGAGATATGCCTCGTCCAAGTAGGTCAGACGTTCTTCCATATCCATATTGCCATAGAAATAAATATAGCTGTTTGACGGATGATAATATCTTCTGTGGAAATCCAGAAAAGCTTCATACGTCAGCGACGGAATATCGGAAGGTCTTCCGCCGGAATCCACACCGTATGCAGTATCCGGATACAGACTGTTAAAAGTCTCTCTGTCCAGCAGGTCATCTGCGCTCGAATACGCGCCCTTCATTTCATTATATACGACACCGTTATAGATCAGATCATCGGATTCAGACTCACATTCATAATGCCAGCCTTCCTGCTCAAAGATCTTCTTTTCTTTATAAATATTCGGATGGAATACCGCATCCAGATAAACATCACAAAGATTGGCAAAATCCTTGTCATTGCAGCTTGCTACCGGGTAAACCGTCTTATCCGGATACGTCATGGCATTTAAAAAGGTATTCAGGGAACCTTTTGCCAGTTCCACAAACGGATCTTTGACCGGATATTTCTCTGAACCGCAAAGTACACTGTGTTCAATGATATGTGCCACACCTGTGCTGTCTGTCGGTGGTGTGCGGAAACCGATGTAAAATACTTTATTGGGATCATCGTTGGAAAGCAGCACGATCCTTGCCCCCGTCTTTTTGTGACGCAGGATCACACCACGGGAATTCAGATCCTTGATCTCTCTGTCTTCCACAATTTCATATGCTGTCAGATTTTCTAAACTCATTTTCTTCTCCATTTTCTTTTTATTTTCTACCATAACGCATAGCCGCCACAAATTTTCTCTGATTTCCTGTTATACACTGAGTGACATCAGGTGCAGCTTTTTGAAGTAAAGCTCGGAAATATAGTCCGCACAAATTTCTCCCTGCTCCTGTTTTTTCCGGAAATCATCCAGAGAAAGCTCTTCTGCCTCATATTCTGTCCGGCTTCTTCCTTTTTTATCCACTTTTGTCCTGGGCTTTACGGTTTTGATCCTGCACCGCAGCTGCTTCAATACCATTGCCAGCTTACTGTCCTTTGCCATAGCTGAAAGTGCATCACAGATCCTCGCATCCTCTCCCGCTTCCGGTATCACATACTGAAATACGGCAGAACGCAGACGCTGCGGCGTATCATCCTGCTCACACAGCTCCGCAAAGGTCAGCCTTGCTCCAACATATACATTGCTGAAATCCTGGAGCACATATTTAAAATCCATATTACCTGCTTCGTTACTCATTCTTAAACTCCATTTCTATCGAATCGATCAGGTTTGCGCTGATCTGCATGGCTGCTTCCACATCATCCATCGTGATTGCTTCATAATTGGCACAGATCTCTTCCGGCGATACTTTTCTGCGCAGCTCCTCGGAAAGCTCTCTGGCAGCATCCGCTACCTGATTGACCTTTTTCAGCACTTCTTCATCATCGTTTTTCTTTTCCAGTTCTTCATTGATCAGGCGTTCCATTGCCTTCATCATATAATTGCCGAGGAAGCCTTCCGTCTCTTCCAATATATCACCGTCCGTATCCAGACATTCCATCTGCCCGGTTGCTTCCAAGAGCGCCATATTGCCTTCTCCGATCAGATCCTCCAGCATCACACCCTGCCCCGCATACAGCTTTGCCAGCTCTGCTGTCTTTGGCAGAAACTGCTGAAGCAATGCAGCCTTGGCATCCTGATCACCCGCGATCGCAGAAAGCATGACTGCTTTCAGTTCTTCCGCTTCCATGCTTTCCATCTGCGAAAGTCCGTTCAGATACTCCTCCAGATAATTGCGGTCTTCCATGGAAAGATATTCTTCTACCTCTTTCCTGTCGCCGACACCGATCTTCTGATTCTTATAATACTCCAGCAAAAAGCCCATCTGCTCCGATCCCTGCTGTATATCCGGGAAAAAGGAATGGATCTGTTCCTCTGACAGACACATACCCTGCTTTCTTGCCAGCTTCATGGATTCCGCAAGCTGGCTTCTGAATTCTTTTTCTTCCATATAAAATATTCCTGCTTTCTTTCCTACTGTTTTTTCACATGCTTATGTGTAAAAATATGATCCTGACAATATTCATAATTTCCGTCGCACTTTGAGCAGAACCGAAATTCCAGATCCGGATCGGATTCGTCTGTTCTGCCGCAGATCGCACATTTATGCTTTGTGACCGGACGCATGACCTGCTTATGATATGCCCTCTGCCTTTTGATCTGCTGCGGTGTACGGAAGGATTTCCGGGTTGTCACAAAGAAAATGATAAAGGCAAGCAGGGAAAACAGGATTGCTGTCATATCCGCCAGCGGCAGATACCAGCCAATGCTTCCCGTTCTGATATAAGAGCTGAGTGATATCGCATCCTGCAATACCTGTACACCCAAAATAACCGCATAGATAATTCCCAGTACTTTTATCTTCAACGGGATAATAAACATAAACAGAACCTGTACATTCGGAAAGGTTGCTGCAAATGCCAGAATGATCGACATACAGACATAATACGTACTGAAATAATTGGCAATAAAACCGTAAAAGGAAGATAATGATACACCAAATTCCATCACCGTGATCGTCTCTGTCAGCCCGGTCAGGACACAGACACCGTAAAACAGGAACGCACCAACGATCGTCAGCAGCATTCCGCCGATCAGATAGACATTATAACGGAAGGTACCCCATGTCCGCTCCAGTGTCGTGCCGATGGAAAAATAAAAATACAACATGACCAGTGTAAAGAGATCCAGCCCTTCCGGCGGTACAACGACCCATGTCAGGAGCCGCCAGACCTGTCCGTGCAATATCGCATACGGATTCAGTGTCAGGTAATTTAAAAAGGATGAATTAAACAACTCGATCACATAACCGAACGCGTAACAGATGATCAGATATAAGGTAATATTGGGGATCGCATATTTTCCCCATTTTCGTTCTAATTTTGAAAGCCAGTTCATAGATACTCCTCTCCGGTCTTGCCTCATTCTATTTCATTATACTGTTCTCTTCCCAAAGTTTCCATTACTTTCGGGAAACAAAGAACATTTTAGCATGGGAATACACTAAAGTAAACAATCTGACTTCGTATATTGCGAATGTTTAATGCAATTTTCACAATTTATACGGTAAAGATTTATATAATTTTAATAATTGAAAAGCAATCAAGATTGCACTTTAAAAAAACATGTCGTATAATAAGTCGTAAATGTCGTGAATTGTCAGATTCACGATCTATTCATGTATTATATTAAGGAAGGTGAACTGAATGGAAAAGCAACTTTACACGCTGGGCATTGATATTGGCTCCACTACTGTTAAAATTGCAATTCTGGATGAAGCAAAACAGTTAATTTTTTCTGATTATAGAAGGCATTTCGCCAATATCCGTGAAACACTGCGTGATCTTTTCAAAGAAGCCTATGCGCTCCACGGGGATATCATGGTATCCCCTATGATCACAGGCTCCGGCGGATTATCTCTTGCCAATTATCTCGGTGTTCCGTTTACACAGGAGGTTATTGCCGTTTCCACTGCTTTAAAGGAAGCTGCTCCGCAGACGGATGTAGCGATCGAGCTTGGCGGCGAGGATGCCAAGATCATTTATTTCGAAGGCGGTAACGTCGAACAGCGTATGAATGGTATCTGTGCAGGTGGTACAGGTTCTTTTATCGACCAGATGGCATCTCTTCTGCAGACAGATGCAACAGGCCTGAATGAATATGCAAAAGGTTATCAGTCTTTATATACGATCGCGGCAAGATGCGGCGTATTTGCCAAATCCGATATCCAGCCGCTGATCAATGACGGTGCGACAAAGGAAGATCTTTCCGCTTCTATTTTTCAGGCGGTTGTCAATCAGACGATCTCCGGTCTTGCCTGTGGTAAGCCGATCCGCGGTCATGTTGCGTTCCTTGGTGGTCCACTCCACTTTTTATCCGAGCTGAAGGAAAGCTTTATCCGTACGCTGAAGCTGGATGAGGAGCATATCGTTTCTCCGGAAAACTCTCACCTGTTCGCAGCGATCGGTTCTGCACTAAATGCAGATTTAAAGACGCAGTTTACCTTAAAGGAAATGGTTGATAAGCTCTCCCATGAGATCAAGATTGCTTTTGAAGTAGAGCGTCTGTCTCCGCTGTTTGAATCCCAGACAGAATATGAGCTGTTCACGACCAGACATAATTCCCATAAAGTACATACAGCACCGCTTGCTTCTTATCAGGGAAACTGCTATCTCGGTATTGATGCAGGTTCCACAACAACCAAGGTTGCCCTGATCGGAGAAGACGGTTCTCTGTTATATTCTTTCTACAGTTCTAACAACGGTAATCCGCTGCAGACAGCGATCACCGCGATCAAGGATATTTATGCGCAGCTTCCGCAAGGGGCTGTGATCAAGCATGCCTGCTCCACAGGCTATGGCGAAGCGCTGATGAAAGCGGCTTTTCTGCTGGATGAAGGTGAAGTAGAAACTGTAGCACATTATTACGCTGCAGCCTTCTTCTCTCCTGATGTCGACTGTATTCTGGATATCGGCGGTCAGGATATGAAATGCATCAAGATCAAAAACGGTACGGTAGACAGTGTACAGCTGAACGAAGCATGTTCTTCCGGCTGTGGTTCCTTTATCGAAACCTTTGCAAAATCCCTGAACTATTCTGTGGAAGATTTTGCACATGAAGCATTGTTTGCAAAGCATCCGATCGATCTTGGTACACGTTGTACGGTATTTATGAATTCCAAAGTAAAACAGGCACAGAAGGAAGGCGCTTCCGTATCCGATATTTCTGCCGGTCTTGCTTATTCTGTTATCAAGAATGCTTTATTTAAGGTTATCAAAGTATCCAGTGCCAGCGAGCTTGGGAAAAAGATCGTGGTACAGGGTGGTACTTTCTACAATGATGCGGTTCTTCGAAGTTTTGAGATCATTGCGGGCTGCGAAGCCGTCAGACCTGACATCGCAGGTATCATGGGTGCTTTCGGTGCTGCCCTGATCGCAAAGGAACGCTTCCATGAAAAGGAAGCAAAAGCTGCCAAAACACTTGATGCCAAAGAACCGGAAACAACGATGCTTTCCATTGATAAGATCAATGAGCTGACCTTTACCACACGTATGGCAAAGTGTCAGGGCTGTACCAATCACTGTCGTCTGACGATCAACCAGTTTACCGGCGGCAGACAGTACATCTCCGGTAACCGTTGCGAACGCGGTATCGGCAAAGAGAAAAACAAGAATAACATTCCAAACCTTTATGAATATAAGCTGCATCGTATTTTCGATTACGAGCCGCTTCCGGCTGATGAAGCCACCAGAGGACAGGTCGGTATTCCGCGTGTTCTGAATATGTATGAGAACTATCCGTTCTGGTTCACCTTCTTTACGGAGCTGAAATACCAGGTAGTCCTCTCTCCGTCCTCCACGCACCAGATCTATGAGCTGGGTATTGAATCCATTCCGAGTGAATCCGAATGTTACCCTGCCAAGCTGGCACACGGTCATGTGACATGGCTGATCTGCCATCATGTACCGTATATTTTCTATCCGGCTTTATTTTATGAACGTGACGAGGTAAAAGGCGCTGGCAACCATTACAACTGCCCGATCGTTACCTCTTATTCGGAAAATATCAAAAATAACGTTGAGGAGATCGGCCGCGGAGAAGTCCGCTTCCAGAATCCGTTCCTCTCCTTCCGTGATAAAGACACGATCGCGCATGTCCTGTTGCAGGAATTCCCGGATATTCCGTCCGGCGAACTGTTACATGCCATTGATAAGGCATGGGATGAGCTGGAAAATGCCCGTCTGGATATGCAGAAAAAAGGCGAAGAAACGATCGCTTACTTAAATGAGACCGGCAAACGCGGTATTGTCCTTGCAGGTCGTCCGTACCATATCGACCCTGAGATCAACCATGGTATCCCGGAACTGATCAATTCTTACGGAATTGCCGTTCTGACAGAGGATTCCATCTCCCATCTCGGATGGCCGGAGCGTCCGCTGATCGTATCAGACCAGTGGATGTATCATTCCCGTTTATACGCAGCAGCCAGCTATGTCCGTACAGTTGACAATCTGGATCTGATCCAGCTCAACTCCTTCGGCTGTGGTCTGGATGCGGTTACGACCGATCAGGTCAATGATATTTTAAGTGGCAGTGACAAGATCTATACCTGTCTGAAGATCGATGAAGTCAATAACCTCGGCGCTGCAAGGATCCGTATCCGCTCCCTGATCGCCGCACTTCGTGTCAAGGAACAGAAGCACGAGGAACGCGTGGTACATTCCACCGCGATCAACAGACCAGTCTTTACGGAAGAAATGCGTAAAGAATATACGATCCTCTGCCCGCAGATGTCTCCGTTCCACTTTGATCTGATGGAGGCGGCTTTCCGTGCTGCAGGCTACAATCTGGAAGTGTTACCAACGGATAACCGTCATGCGGTCGACACCGGACTGAAATATGTCAATAACGATGCGTGCTATCCTTCCCTGATCGTTGTCGGTCAGATCATGGATGCACTCCTGTCCGGTAAATATGATACCAATAAGGTCGCTGTTGTGATGACACAGACCGGCGGTGGCTGTCGTGCCACCAACTATGTCGGCTTTATCCGCCGTGCACTTGGCAAGGCAGGACTCAGTCATGTACCGGTTATCTCCATCAATATGTCAAGCAGTCTGGAATCCAATCCGGGCTTTAAACTGAACGCCGATCTTCTGACGCGTGCAGCTTACGGCGCAGTATTCGGTGATATTTTCATGCGCTGTGTATACAGAATGCGCCCTTATGAGCTGACAAAGGGAAGTGTGGATGCTGTCCATGAAAAATGGAAGCTGAAATGTCAGGAATTTGTGTCCGGAAAGCATATGTCTTTCTTTAAATTCCAGAAGATGTGCAGACAGATGATCGAGGAATTCGATGCCATTCCGGTCAGCGAAGATCCGAAGCCGCGCGTTGGTATCGTCGGTGAGATCCTTGTAAAATTCCTGCCGGCTGCTAACAACCATCTGGCAGAGCTTTTGGAAGCAGAAGGTGCTGAACCTGTCTGTCCTGACCTGCTCGACTTTATGCTCTACTGCTTCTACAATCAGATTTACAAGGCAGATCAGCTTGGTATGTCCAAGAAGACCGCAAAAATTTCCAAATTCGGCATTTCAGCCGTAAACTTTGTCCGTTCTTCCGCTGCCAAAGCATTTAAGAAGTCCAAACACTTTGATCCGCCTGCCAATATCTATGATCTTGTAGACTACGCAAAAGAGATCGTATCCATCGGTAACCAGACCGGTGAAGGCTGGTTTTTAACAGGTGAAATGATGGAACTGATCCACAGCGGTGCAACAAATATCGTCTGTACACAGCCATTTGGCTGCCTGCCAAACCACGTTGTCGGCAAAGGTGTTATCAAAGAGCTGCGCAGACGTTACCCACAGGCCAATATCGTAGCGATCGACTATGATCCGGGCGCAAGTGAAGTCAATCAGCTCAACCGTATCAAGCTGATGCTCTCCACCGCCAATAAAAATCTGAAAAAACAGCAAAGCGAAAAGCAGAACGCCTGATGCCCGATACAATAAGGGCGCTATCCTTAAAGATAGCGCCCTTTTATTATGCTTTTCATATGTTACCCTATGCATTTACTGCCAACTTCTGACTGCTGTTGTCCAGCTTCTGATTGCTGTCCAGCTTCTGTTCAAACTCATGGATTGGGATCGGTCTGGAGAAATAATAGCCCTGTCCCATTTCACAGTTCAGACGTCTCAGCTCATCCACCATTTCTCTTGTCTCAACGCCCTCTGCCACAGATTCCAGTCCAAGCGATTTGGCAAGTCCGACTGAAAACTCCAGAATATTGCCCTTTGCTTTTCCGGCTGAATAGCCCTCCAGAAAACGCATGTCCAGTTTCAGAACATCAACCGGGATTTCCGTCAGCATATTCAGAGAAGAATATCCGGATCCGAAATCATCCATTTCCACTTTGAATCCCAGCTCTCCCATCTGATTGACCATATCGAGGATCTGATTCTGGTTTTCGGTATAAACCGTTTCTGTGATCTCCATATGCAAAAGCGATGATTCAATATCATATTTATCTGTCAGCTCCAGAATTCTGTCAAGAAAATCTGAATGATACAGATCTGCTCTGGAAACATTAACGGAAATAGGGATCAGCGGCCTGTTTTCCTTTTTCCATCTGGCAAGCATCTGACATACCTGCTCCCAGACATACAGATCTACCTCTGTGATAAATCCATTTTTCTCAAAGATTGGAATAAACTGCCCGGGCGGCAAAAGTCCACGTTCCGGATTCTGCCAGCGGATCAATGCTTCCGCCCCTACATATTCCTCTGTTTTCAGATTGCATTTCGGCTGTAAATAAACAAGGAACTCTCCATCGGCAAGTGCCTGCTGCATGGAATTGGTAATCTCTTTTTCCAGTAGCAGCTCATCCCGCATGGAATCATCGAAATAGGCATATAATTCTCCGTATTTTCCCTTGATCCGTTTCACGGCCAAAACAGCGCGGTCATACATGACTGTCACATCAATCGTCCTGTTCTCGATCTGATAGATACCAAAGCGGACAACAATCTTCATTTGCAGCGGATAACGCTCCATTGCCCTGTCCACGTAGCTGACCATTTCTTCTTCATATCCGCTTTTGCGCGTCAGCAGCATGACAAAACAATCACCGGAAATTCTGCCGCAGAGTCCACCTCTTTCTCTTGCAAAGCCCGTCATGATCCTTGCCAGATACTGTAAAAGCCTGTCTCCTTCATGGATTCCGTAAACATCATTCACCACACGGAACTGCTCTATATCAAACGCTACGATATCGTAGGCTGCTTCATCTTCTCTTAAAAGGATCTGTGCCTTTTTACAGAAACCATCCCTGTTATAACAGCCGGTCAGAGTATCTACATCGATCGATTTCATCAGATGATCCACTTCCTGCTTCCTGATCTCATCTCCGATCTTCTGCAGGATCAGTTCTCTGACATAAGGCTTCGTCAGATATGCGGATGCACCATAAGAAAGTACCTCTATCTCTGCATCATTATTATCCTGCTGTGTGATTACAATGACCGGTATCTCAGCAATCGATTCATCCGCCTGCTGCACGCTCAGAAATTCATAGCCATTCATGACAGGCATATATAAATCCAGTAAGATCACAGCAACCTGCTTAAAATTTGCACGCAGCACTGTCAGTGCTTCCCTGCCGTTCTCCGCTGTAAATACTTCATATTTTTCCTGTAAAATATCAGCCAGAAGCGATCGATCCAGTTCATTATCGTCTACGATCAAAATCCCTTTTTTATTTACCATACATTCACCCCAATATGATGTGAAAGGCATTATTTCATCCCCACTCTGTTGTGGATTATGCTGTGCCTGCACACGTAGTCCAAAGACTATATTTATAACATACAAAAAGGACTGTTTCAACTGTTAAAACTTTGTGCATTTCAGCAAAATGTAGGATTACAATACATGTGTTACAACTGAATAATTAAAAAGCAGAGATACTCTCTTTGTGTTATATTTTAGTCACCACAACAAAAATTAACTTAAAAGGAGTTCTCTGCTATGGCTA
>NZ_JAHLPN010000028.1 GCF_018917935.1 Kineothrix sp. MSJ-39
ATTCCCTCTGCGGATATGGATCATGAAGAAGGTAATTAGACAAAACGATATAGCCATCTACTGGTTAGAAAAAGAAAATCCCTTCTTCTTAATTTGTCCTTGACAAGGGGTACATTTTAGAGGATGATACCCTTGCCTGCTATGCTGTTATTCGGGGGAAAATTGTCGTGGCAAGCGGCAATGGAAAAACGGATGATTTTGACCTGACGGAGGACTGGTATCAGGAGATCAGGGCAGCAGACGGAGAGGTGCTTTTCACAGATGAGCTGCCAGGAGATCAGAAGGATACGATCATGGCAGGTATGGTCAATCCCGAGACGAATAATGCGATCCTGATGAAGATCACGCGCCGTAATTTTGATGCGGTGCATGAAGATATCAAACTGCCGGAGAGAGGTGCTTATTATTTATGCGATTCGCAGGGGAATCTTCTATATTATGATGCACCGTTTGCGGTAGATGAAAAAAAGATGGAGCAATATGCTGCATCAATCTGGCAGGAGATCAATGATGGAAATCTGGCAGAAACAGGGGATGATATTGTCGATCTGAACGGAGAAAGAAGAGGCGTTTATCATAATAATGTCAGCAATGGCTGGCTCTGTATCATGACGATTCCACATGCAACGGTACTGAGTGGGTTTAAAACTATTATCGTTGTGTATAGTGTGGCACTGGGGCTGGCATTTCTGGTTGTCCTGCTGATGGGACTGAACGATATTCTGATGAATAGGCGGGCGGCAAAAAGCAATCAGATCATAAGCGCGCTTTGTGACACGTTTTATGCGGTGTACAGAATCAATTTAAAAGAAGGCAGCTATCAGATGATCAAGGGATCGACGGAGATGCAGGATTATCTGCGACCGGAGGGCAGTTATGAGGAAATGATGAAGGGATTTGATCTGGTCGTGGCAAAGGAGCTGGCTGAGGAGTTACAGAGATCCTTTTCCCTTGCCCATATCCGTCAGCTGGCGATAGAAAAGGTACGGAACTATGGCGGCGATTTCCTCCGTATGATGAATGGAGAAGAGAAGTGGGTCAATATCAGCTTTATTTTAAGTGATGCGCTTGGAGAAGAGGAAGCAATTCTGGCATTCAGACAGATCGATATTGAAAAGCGCAGACAGCTGGAACATACCAGAATTCTGGAAGAAGCGCTTGATGCAGCGGATGCGAGCGAAAAATCACAGCATCAGTTTTTCTCCAATATGAGCCATGAAATGCGGACACCGCTGAATATCATACTGGGCATGAACGAGCTTGCAATGCGCACAGAATGCAGACCGTCACAGCGTCTTGATTATCAGCATAAGATTGAAAATTCCGCAAAAGAAATTCTGGGACTGATCAATAATATCCTGCATATTTCCAAAGTGGAAAATGCGCTTATGCCACTGGATAAAAAGGTATTCAATATTCAGGAGGAATTTTTGAAAATCGTGCAGCCGTTTGCAGATGCTGCCAAAAGAGAAGAAAAACAGTTTGAGATCCAGATCGATATCATGGATGAAAGTGTGGTCGGTGATACCTTAAAACTGACACAGATTTTGAATAATCTTCTTTCCAATGCGTTGCGGTTTACGCAAAAGGGAGACAGGATCCGGATCACAATGCGTCAGGCAGGTACCGGGGTGGATAGTTATGTCTTTATTATAGAAGATACGGGAATTGGTATGTCTGAGGATTTCCTGCCTAAAATTTTTGAACCATATACGCAGGAAAACAGATTTGCGGACCGGAGCGGATCCGGCAATGGATTTGGTATGACGATCGTGAAAAATCTGGTAACGCAGAAGAACGGACATATTGAGATCGACAGCAAGGCCGGAGTGGGGACACGGGTAGTTGTGACCATTCCTTTCCGGAAAGATACGGAAGAAGCCGATAGTGTGGAGGATACGGCAGGAAACTGTCTGCAGGATCTGCGTATTATGGTAGTGGATGACATAGATATGAACCGGGAACTTTTGTGTGAACTGCTGGAGGATGAAGGTGCTGTCGTGACACCGTCAGCAGACTGCTTATGGCGCGGGAAAAGGGAAAAATAACAGATATTTGATGAATTCTGACTGCTATTGTAGAAATACAGGGGATTCTGTGATATTATGAACAAGGAAATGACGTAAGAAGAGGAGAAAATCCATGACAGTAAAAGAATGTTATGCGCAAATGGGAGCGGATTATGAGGAAGTGCTTGGCAGATTGGGCAGCGAGGCACTGGTAAAGCGCTTTACGTTAAAATTTTTAAATGACAGGAGCTTTTCCGAACTGGAACAGGGAATGCAGGATGGAGATGCGGAAAATGCCTTCAGAGGTGCACATACGTTAAAGGGTGTTTGTTCCAATCTGGGATTCAAAGCGCTGTATGAGGTAAGTGCAGCATTGACTGAGAAGCTGCGCGGCAGAGAGATTGCCGGCAGTGAAGATCTGTATGCACAGGTGAAAGCATCCTATCAGAAGCATATAGAAGCAATTCAGCAATTGGCGCAGGAAGCATAGGCTTACCTGACAAGGAGGGTTACACAATGACATTACAGGAGTTTTACGATAAGACAGGTGGAGAGTATGAGGAAGTACTGGACCGGCTCAGAAAACCGGAACGGATCCAGAAGTATCTAAAGCTTTTTGAAGAAGATGATAACTATGAAAAGCTTCGTTCGGCTGTGCGTGCAAAGGACTGCAAAGCAGCATTTGAGGCTTCCCATAATTTAAAAGGTGCCTGCCTGAATCTGGGACTGGAAAACCTGCGCGAGGCATCATCAACGATCTGTGAAGAGTACAGAAACGGAAATCCGGGACCGGATGTAGAGAAACAGCTTGCAGATGTAACAGATGCCTATATGCAGGCTATGGTATGTATAAAGGAGCTTGCATGAGTGGTGGAACCGAAAAGGAATACACAAAAAATCAATTAGAACAGATTGCGCTGGGGGAGCAGGAAGGACTGGATACTTCCTGTTACGCAGATCCTTCCTTTAATGCAATGCAGATGCTGCAGATCCGTCTGGGACTGAAAGCCGGCGTTGCAGTGGAAAAATATACCGATCCGGCTTATGTTTCCTTTCAGATGGAGGAAATCAGAAAAGGATTGGAAGAGGGGCTTGACACTTCTTTATATGATAATGTAAAAATTCCTTATGAAAAAATGAAACAGATCCGGGAAGGCCTGGAACAGGGCATCGATCTGTCACAGTATCTGAAGCTTCCGGCGGGCATGCTGGAGGTACTCAGAAAGGCGATTCTGGCGAAGGTCAATATCATGCCTTATGTGAAGGCGGGATATATCCCGGAGCAGCTGGAAGAGATTATTCCTGCCCTGCAGAAGGGTTTGGAGATCCGGAAGTATTTAAAACCAACTCTGCGTGGTGTGGCGATCCATGAGATTGTGGAAGGTCTGGAGATGGGACTGGATGTGTCCATCTACGCCAGAGAAGATCTGGACTGGCGGCAGATGAAGCAGATCCGCCTTGGCCTGGAGAACCGTGTGGATATCAGCTGCTACGATAACCATTATTTTAACTGGAGGCAGATGCGCCAGATCCGTCTGGGTCTGGAGGAAGGCATAGACGTATCCGGTTATGCCAATCTGATGTATACCGCGGCAGATATGGAGAGGCTGCGGCAGAAGGCCGAAAAGGATTTTGTGGGCGATCTTCTGGCAGATGCACAGCCAAAGAAAATGGACGGTGTTTTTGCGGTTGTGATCGATGCAGATGAAATGACCGCCTGTCTTGTATACAGTAAGCAGGAAGAAACTTATACCTATGAAGAAATCGTGGATATTCTGGAGCGGAACAGTGTCAGGAGAGGCTATCAGGAAGAGGCGATCCGGCGGATCGCCGAAGGCAAAGCAGAAGATGGCGAGGTTATAACCGTTGCACAGGGACAACCTGCTACGGATGGAACGGATGGGTATTATGAATATTTCTTCCGGACAGAGGTGGCACGGACACCAAAGCATCTGGCAGACGGCAGTGTGGATTATCAGGACGTGGAATGGTTCGAGATCGTGCAGGAGAACCAGAAAGTCGTGGAATATCACAACGCACAAAGCGGTATTCCGGGCTACACGGTAACAGGCAGGATTGTTCCGGCGCACAGAGGAAAAGAAAAGCGGATGCTGCACGGAAAGGGCTTCCATTTATCGGAAGACCGCATGCGTTATTATTCCTCCATGACAGGACGTATCGAGCTGAAGGGCGAGGAACTTGTGATCAGCCGCCTGTATATTTTTGATGAAGTGACGATGGCAACGGGCAATGTCGATGTGGATGGTAACGTCTATGTGAAGGGCAATGTCGGCAGTAATACTGTAATCAAAGCAACAGAGGATATTGCGGTTGATGGGTTTATCGAATCCGCTTATCTGGAAAGTAAGGAAAATATCTTCCTGCGCAGGGGCATGAATGCAGCAGGAAACGGACTGGTCAGGGCAGGAAAATCAGTCTGTGGTAAGTTTTTTGAGTCTGTACGTGTAGAAGCAGGAGAAAATATCTATTGTAATTATTCCATGGATGCCAATCTGTGGGCAAACGGACTGATCGTGCTTTCCGGGGAAAAAGGAACCCTTCTGGGTGGAAGTGCCAGAGCAGTCGGTGGTTTCCGGATCTATAATGCGGGAAATCAGGTCGGTGTTCCTACCTATATCAAGATGGGGGCGGATGAGGCATTGCATAATGCCGTTTATACGATTGAGACCAGAGTGAATAATGTGGAAAAAGAACTGCGTGCATTGCAGAACGGTCTGCGGGAATACCAGAGTAAATATCCGCCGGAAGTACGAAATACCATGGATATTTTCCTGAAGCTGGAAAATGCGATTTATACAAAAAAGGAAGAATACAAACAGCTTCTGGACAACCGGACTGCACTGAATGAACAGCTCAATAAAGCGTCGGAAGCGACAGGTGTTATCAGAGGAAGGCTCTATGGAGGCGTCATCATAGAAATCGACGGTGCAAAATGGGCAGCAAAACAGGTGGATAATGTTGTAGTCCGTAAGGTAAATAACCGGGTTGCAATCTATAAGAACTAGAGAAAGGGCTAAAATGAAGAAGATACTGATAGTCGATGATGTGAAAATGAACAGGGTCATGATCGAGGAAATGCTGGAGGACAGCTATGAGATTGAGCAGGCAGACGGCGGAATGGCAGCAATTATGATATTAAAAGCGCGTTATGAAGAGTTTGGCTGTGTACTTCTGGATCTGGTCATGCCCGGTGTGGACGGTTTCACGGTTCTGGAAGTGATGCAGAAGCAGAAATGGATCGAAAAAGTTCCGGTCATCGTGATCAGTGGAGAGAACTCCAAAGATACAGAAAACAGAAGTCTGGATCTTGGCGCATCCGATTTTATCAGAAAGCCCTTTGATGAGTCGACAGTCAGACGAAGAGTACGGAATATTGTAGATCTGTATGATTACAGACGCAAGATGGATATGAAGGTGGAGAAGCAGGAAGAAGCGCTCCATGATCAGTATGAACTGCTGCTCAAGCAGTCCAAGCGGATCCAGCAGAACAATGAAAAGATCATTGAAATACTCGGTACGGTTGTAGAGTACCGTGATCTGGAAAGCGGCGAACATATCCAGCGTGTCAAGGGCTTTACGGAGATCCTTGCCAATGAAGCCATGAAGGAATATCCGGAATACGGTCTGACACCGGAGCAGATCAGACAGATCGTCGCAGCAAGCTCCCTGCATGATGTGGGTAAGATTACAATTCCGGACAGTATTTTATTAAAGCCCGGCAAACTGACCAAAGAAGAATTTGACTATATGAAATCACATACGACAAGAGGATCGGAGCTTTTGCAGCAGATCAGCGGTGCATGGGATGATGCATTCGGGGATGTCTGCTATGATATCTGCCGCCACCATCATGAGAAATATGACGGTCGCGGTTATCCGGACGGCTTAAAGGGAGAAGAAATTCCGCTGTCTGCCCAGATTGTATCGATAGCAGATGCCTATGATGCCCTTGTATCCGAGCGTGTGTACAAAAGTGCCTATACGCCGCAGGAGGCATTTCATATGATCATTTCCGGGGAATGTGGTGTATTTTCGCCGAAGCTTCTCGAGTGCTTCCGAAATACCAGAAAGAAATTCGAGGCACTGGCAGCGAAACAGAGCGAAGAAGAACCGGATGATTAAAGTGTGTCAATCTGGGGATTTCTTTCATATAATAAGAAAATGAAATAAATTCCCTAAAACCTATTGACATAGTAGGAAAAAGAGGATATAATCCAAAACAAGTTAAGCAAAGGAGGCGCAGACAATGAAACATACAGTCAGCTATACAAGTTCATACATGTGTTGTTGCTGCATGACATGCCGGGTTTCAGATTGGCCGGGCGCTTTGATTGATGCGCCTTGTTATACGATTTAAAGTATGAAGCCAACAGCCCGGAGAAGAGCCTCCGGGCTGTCTTTGTATAACAAAAGCTTACAAAAAAGAAGAGGAGAAAAAAATATGAAAAATTGGAAAAAGCTTTTATCACTTGGACTCGCAGTTGCACTTAGCGTAGGTGTTTTAACAGGCTGCGGCAGCAAAGAAGAAACAGCAGCAGATGCATCTGCAACAGAAGCTACAGATGCAGCAGACAGTACAGCAGACGCTGCAAAGGGAAATGAAGTATATCGTACACTCGATGAGATCAAGGAAAGCGGAACGATCAACATCGGTGTATTCTCAGACAAAAACCCATTTGGTTATGTAGATGAAAACGGTGAATATCAGGGTTATGATGTATACTTTGCAAACAGAATCGGTGAAGATCTTGGCGTAAAAGTAAATTTCGTATCTACAGAAGCTGCTAACAGAATCGAATATCTGCAGACCGGTAAGGTAGATATCATCTTAGCAAACTTTACAGTTACGGATGAAAGAAAAGAAGAAGTTGATTTTGCACTTCCTTATATGAACGTAGCACTTGGTGTTGTTTCCAGAAATGACAACGTGATCGAAAGTCTTGACAACTGGAATCCCGATGATTCTATCATCGTTATCTCCGGTACAACGGCAGAAACTTATCTGATCGCAAATTACCCGGATATCCCGCTGCAGAAGTTTGATTCTTATGCAACAGCAAAAGAAGCATTTGAAAACGGAACATCTGTTGCATGGGCAAACGATAATACAGAAGTTATCGCATTCTCTCTGCAGAATGACGGTTATACAGTAGGTATTCCTTCTCTCGGAAGTGCGGATACGATCGCTCCTGCAGTAACACAGGGTAACACAACACTTCTTGACTGGATCAACGATGAGATCAAGAGCCTTGGAGAAGAAAACTTCTTCCATGCTGACTACGAAGCAACTCTGACAGACACTTACGGATCTGAATATGAAGACAGCTTAGTAGTAGAAGGCGGCGTAACAGACGCAGAATAACTTTACGATAGAAAAGAAATGGTGTAGAATAAACTCCGGCAGACGCATTTGGCATTTGCCGGAGATTTTGTTGAAAGGAGAACACGTTTCATGAATTGGGAGTTTATCGGCAAATACTTACCCCTGTATGAACGGGCGGCAGTATTGACCGTGAAAATAGGACTCATTGGAATCGCTTTCGCTATTTTGGTGGGGCTGCTCTGTGCAGCAATTCAATATTATAAAGTACCGGTCGCAAGACAGATCGTAGCAGTCTATGTGGAGATCAGCAGAAATACACCGCTTCTGGTACAGTTATTCTTTATTTATTATGGATTCCCGAAGATCGGAATCAGACTGACACCGGAGGTATGTGGCGTGATCGGTCTGGCATTTCTGGGCGGCAGTTATATGGCAGAGGCTTTCCGAAGCGGTCTGGAATCGATCGAACCGATCCAGAAGGAATCGGCGATCAGCCTTGGCATGAACCATCGTCAGACATTTCAATATGTGATCCTGCCACAGGCAATTTCCGTCAGTGTACCGGCATTTGTGGCAAATGTGATCTTTTTACTGAAGGAAACGAGCGTGTTCAGCGCGATCAGTCTGATGGATCTGATGTTTACCGCAAAGGATCTGATCGGTCTTTACTATAAAACAACGGAGAGTTTATTTTTACTGGTAGTCTTTTATCTGATCATTCTGCTTCCGGTATCGATTCTCGGTACTCTGTTAGAGAGGAGGGTGCGTTATGCCGGATTTGGGGATTGATGTATTATTTAAAGGCACCAATATGCTGCGCCTTCTGGGAGGTCTCTGGGTCGCAGCAAGGATCAGTCTGATCTCGATCGTAATCAGCATGCCACTCGGTATTTTGGTCGGTGCACTTATGACGATGAAAAATAAGATAGTCAGAGCCATCTGCCGTATCTATCTGGAGATCATCCGTATCATGCCACAGCTCGTACTGCTGTTTATTGTTTACTTCGGTACAACAAGAGCAATGGGCTGGAATCTGTCCGGCGAAGTGGCTTCCGTGATCGTATTTACCCTCTGGGGCACAGCGGAAATGGCGGATCTGGTGCGCGGCGCCCTGATCAGTATTCCGAAACACCAGTATGAAAGTGCGGAAGCGCTTGGACTGACAAAGGTACAGACTTATATCTACATTATCATACCGCAGACAGTCAGACGACTGATTCCGCTTTCCATCAACCTTATCACCCGTATGATCAAAACAACTTCACTTGTTCTGATGATCGGTGTTGTAGAGATGTTGAAAGTGGCACAGCAGATCATTGAGGCGAATCGAATGACGAGCCCGAATGCTGCGTTTGGCGTATTTTTAGTTGTATTTTTATTATATTTCCTTGTATGCTGGCCGATCAGCATGCTTGCAAAATATCTGGAAAAGAAATGGAGATAAATCATGGCAGATACACTTTTGAAGGTAGAAAATCTGGTAAAAGAATATGACGGACAGCGCATTCTGGACGGTATTGATCTGACACTTGCACAGGGCGAGGTTGTCGTTGTGGTAGGGCCGAGTGGCTGCGGAAAGAGTACACTGCTCCGCTGCATCAATGCACTGGAGCCGGTGCAGGAAGGTTCGATCAGCCTGCATGGCAAGGATATCCGCAAGGGCAGCAAAAATATCACTGAGATGCGGCAGAAGATCGGAATGGTATTCCAGAGTTATGAACTGTTCCCGCATCTGACCGTGCTTGACAATATCACGCTTTCCCCTGTCAAGGTGCAGAAGCGGAAAAAGGATGAGGTAAAGGCAGAAGCCATGGAGCTTTTGCAGAGAGTCGGTCTGGCAGATAAGGCAGGCAGCTATCCAAGACAGCTTTCCGGTGGCCAGAAACAGCGTGTAGCGATCGTCCGCGCGCTTTGTATGCATCCGGAAATCCTCTTATTTGATGAGGTTACAGCAGCACTGGATCCGGAAATGGTACGTGAAGTGCTCGATGTTATGCTCGACCTGGCGAAGCAGGGCAAGACGATGATCATTGTCACACATGAGATGCAGTTTGCAAAAGCTGTTGCAGACCGTGTCATCTTCATGGATCAGGGACAGATCGTGGAAGAAGCAAAGCCGGAGGAATTTTTCGAGCATCCAAAGACAGAACGTGCAAAGCAGTTCTTGAATGTATTTACATTCGAGCACGTAGAGAAATAAGGCAGAAGAAGTGTGATACAAATGATCAATGAAAAAGAACGAATCAAAATCCAGACTTCAGAGACGTTCCTGCTCAGCAGCCTTCTGGCATTATCGGGCGGCTTTCAGGATGCATATACGTATAATGTCAGAGACAAGGTATTCTCGAATGCGCAGACCGGAAACGTTGTATTGATGAGCCAGCATCTAATGCAGGGGGAATGGCAGCAGGCATTGCATTATTTATTCCCTGTGCTTGCGTTTGCCTTTGGTGTGCTGGTGGCGGAGCAGATCGGCCATAAATACAAAGGTGCCAAAAGGATCCACTGGCGGCAGATCATAGTCGCGCTGGAGATCGTGCTTTTGTTTGTAGTAGGCTTTATTCCGCAGGAATACAATATGCTTGCAACGATGCTTGTTTCTTTTACCTGTGCGATGCAGGTACAGACCTTCCGTAAGGTAAACGGTTATGGCTATGCAAGCACCATGTGCATCGGGAATCTGCGCAGCGGAACAGAAAGCCTCTCCGTGTTCTTCCGGGAAAGAGAACACAGCGCACTTCGGAAAGCACTTCATTATTATGGGATCATTTTTATCTTTGCGATCGGCGCGGGACTTGGCGGCGTGCTGTCCCTACAGATCGGCGTGCAGGCAATCTGGGGTTCCTGCATTCTGCTTGTGATCGTATGTTTGATGATGATCAGGGAGCATCGGTGATTTAGAGCCGATATACTGTGAAAAGTATTTCATTAGATCAGGAAAGAAGAGGAATTACTATGGAAGAGAAGAAAAAACAGGAACTGGAAGCGCTTGAGCTTGGAAGCGAATATATTGCAAAACTGATTCCGGCAATGAAGGAAATTATTCCGGAGCTTCGTGGTGCGGAGATGCCTGATACAGAGGATTATCTGAATCAGCAGCTTGACGGTCTTAATTATGTGATTGATATTATTAATATTACACTTCCGTTTTTAAATGAAAAGGAAGAAGTTCTGAACAAAGATGCTATGGAAGAAAAAGTACAGAATCTGAACCGCGCACTTGGCAATAACAGTCATGAAATAATTGCGGATGTGTTTGAAGCAGATATTTTACCGATGCTTGACATTTACAGACAAATAGCGCTTGTTGTATTGGAGCAGAATAAAGATGAGCAGTAAGAAAAACGAAATCCCGGAAGGCTTTACACTTGGCATGGCGTTGATGGACGCCATGCCTGTTTTGCTGTTTTCAATCAGCGTTATCATGATTGCGGCGAAGTTTCACAGCGTTATATTTTTGGTTGGTGCAGTCTGTTCTGCACTTGCGGGATGTGGAAAGGTTAGCTGGAAATTGCTTCTGGCATTGAAAAAGAAAAATATCTTCTGGCTGAATGCGCAATTCCGTTATCTGATGACAACGGGAATGGTTATGATACTGCTGTCAGTTGTTCTGAGTAGAAGCAAAATCCATCTTGCGGTGCTGAGGCAGCAAATCCTGCATGCTCCAAGCATCTGGTGCTTTGGAGCGGCAGTATTCGGTATGGCTGCACTTATTTACATGGGAATAAAGCTGGATCGTACAGATGCAAAAGGCAACTGGATTGAACAGAGCGTCAACCTGTTTGTACAGTTGATGATCCTGATAGGGATCATAGTTCTGTAGCAGGTATATGACTTTCACATGCTAAAGCGTGTAGAATATAAAGAAACACATGATATTAAATTGACTGAGGATAGCAGAAATGCTATTCTCAATTTATATAAAAGCATATTTCACATCTATGTTCTATTCAGGATCAATTCTGATCGGAATCCCTGCTTTTACAATATAATACGGAGGCGGGAGTTCTGAACAGAATGAGGAAAGGTAGGAGTTCCTGCAGGAAAGGAGCTGCTATGCAGAGTAAGAAACAAAGAGTTGAGATTATTTTTATTGATCTCGGAGAGGAAACAAATGTAACGGAACAGAAAAATGAAGCTGTTTCCGGAAACGCAGTGGAAAAGGAAAATGATGCGTGTTCATATGTGTCCACGGCAGAAAAAGAGTATGGTTCGTTATCTGTAAGAGAAGATAACAAATACGAAGTGGCTGAACAAGTTAATCATTTCCTGAATGAATATAAGATAGCAAGAAATCATAAGGATTTACTGCTTCATGCCATCTTTAAAGAAAAAGAGGATTTTATGAGCTTATATAATGCTCTCAATGGGACAAGCTATACAGATGCTGCAAAGCTGGAGATCACAACACTGGAAAATGCAGTTTATATGTCAGTACAGAATGATATATCTTTTGTGTTTTTGTCGGAGTTATATATGATTGAGCATCAGTCTACGATCAATCCGAACATGCCGCTGCGTAATCTGACTTACATCGCAAAGGTGCTATCCAAGATCACGGCAAAGGAAGATATTTATGGTAGTAAGCAGATTAAACTACCAACACCGAGATTTGTAGTGCTATATAATGGAACCAGGCAGATGAAGGAAAGAACTGTTCTCAGACTGTCAGATGCCTATGAAAAGAAATTGGAAGAGCCAGAATTGGAACTCATTACAACAGTGTTAAATATCAATGAAGGTTACAATGAACAATTAAAAAATGCCTGTAAGCTGTTAAGTGACTACATGACACTGATTACGAAAATACGTGAAAACCAGAATGTGATGGATTTGCAACAGGCGACTTATCAGGCAATAGAGGAATGCATCAGGGAAGATATATTAAAGGATTTTTTAATGAGACATAGAGCGGAGGTAATAGCAATGATGTTATATGATTTTGATATGGAGAAACATATAGAGAGTGAGAAAGCGTATGAGTATGAGCGGGGGATAGAGAAAGGAATGGAGAAAGGAATAAAGTTGTTGATTGGAAATTTAATGGATTCTATGCATATCTCAGAACAGGAAGCCAGAAAATATTTAAAATTGCAATGAAATCTTTTGAAATAAAAAAATCAAAAAAAATAAAAAAAGGTGTTAAGTATTATTGGGAAGACCCGATATATATATTGAGTAAAACAAATACTTATAACCATTGAAAAGGAATGGAAGGAGCGTACGGCCGGAAAGGAACTTTTCAATCACAATGATCGTCAAGGATGACGACATTTCAATTCAAGGAGGAATATATTATGGTAGTACAACACAATCTTACAGCAATGAACTCTAACAGAATGCTTGGTATCACAACAAGCGCTCAGGCAAAATCTACAGAGAAGTTATCTTCAGGTTACAAGATCAACCGTGCAGCAGATGATGCAGCAGGTCTTGCTATTTCTGAAAAGATGAGACGTCAGGTAAGAGGTCTTACACAGGCTTCCGCAAATGCACAGGATGGTATCTCAATGGTACAGACAGCTGAAGGTGCATTAAACGAAGTACATGATATGCTGCAGCGTATGAACGAGCTGGCAGTTAAGGGTGAAAACGGAACACTTACATCCGAAGATCGTAGCTATATCGATGCTGAAGTAAAACAGCTTATGAGCGAAATTGACCGAGTAGCATCTACAACAACATTCAATGAGAAAAACCTGTTAAACGGTGACTGCAAGAGCGGTGTAGATCTTCAGGTTGGTGCAGAAAGCGGACAACATATTACATTAAAGATTCTTGCAATGAAGTGTTCTGCAATTAGTCTTAGTGGAGATGCTACTACAGCTACTAAGGCTGGAGCACTGAATTCTAAGATTAAAACTGCTATCAAAAATGTAAATAAGCAGAGATCTGAGCTCGGTGCTGTTCAGAACAGACTGGAGCATACAATCAAGAACCTTGATAACGTTGTTGAAAATACAACAAGTGCTGAGTCAGCTATCCGTGATACTGATATGGCAACTGAAATGGTTAAGTACTCTAACAACAACATTCTTGCACAGGCAGGACAGAGTATGTTAGCACAGGCTAACCAGACAAATCAGGGTGTATTATCACTGCTTGGCTAATCATTTAGCGGATAATGCGAAAGCAGGGACTACCAGAAGAGCCGGTCATAGGATCGGCTCTTTTTATGCAATTGTATATATAAAGGAATGAAAGAATGAAAGTACTGTTTTTGGAATGGAATAGTTATGGCAATGAATTTTTAAAGCATGAGCTGAGAAGAATGGGAAATGAAATACTGGAATTAAAGATTTCACAGGCAAGCGGGGATATGCGTGCGGGAAAAGAGGAGACGGAAAAGATCGCAAACAGTATTTTGTTGCATAAACCTGATTTTGTGTTTTCGTTTAATTATTTTCCGGTTGCAGCCATAGCATGCAAGGCGTGTCGTACAAAATATGTATCGTGGGTGTACGACAGCCCATATATTTTACTGTATTCAAAGACGGTATTCTATCAGACAAATTATATTTTTATATTTGACAGATATGAAACGGAAAAATTAAAAAAACTCGGAGTAAATACGGTCTATTATTTGCCGATGGCATCAGCAACTTTTTACTATGATAAGAAAGTGCCGGATGTAAACAGAAAAATGAAATACAGCAGTGATATTACATTCATCGGTTCTATGTACAGCGAAAAAAAACAGCGGATGTTCCGGCATATGGAGAAACTGGATGAAGAGACAAAGGGGTATGTGGATGCGCTGATCAATATACAGAAAAATTTATATGGGATTGATGTAATAGAAAAAGCGTTAACACCTGATGTTATGGATAAAATCGATCAAGTATGCCCTATTACGGTTCATGGGGATGGATTGGAAACAAAAGAATGGGTTATTGCAAATTATTTTCTGGCAAGGGAGGTAACGGCTGTAGAGAGAAGAGAGCTGTTATATAAGTTATCTTCCGGATTTGATGTGAAACTTTTTACGCCTGAAAGAACGGATTATTTGCCCCAAATTACAAATATGGGGAAAATAGATTATTATGAAGAAGCACCTTATGCTATTAAGTGTGCGAAGATCAATTTAAATGTATCGTTGAAAAGCATTCATTCCGGCATTCCGTTAAGGGTTTTGGATATATTGGGATGTGGGGGCTTTTTGCTGACAAATTATCAGGAAGATATGTTTGAGTATCTGGAGCCGGATAAAGATTTCGTATATTATGAAAGCGTGGAACACGCCTGCGATCTGGCGGACTATTATTTACAACATGATGAGGAACGGATAAAAATCGCAGAAAACGGATATAGGAAGGTAAAACAAAATTTGACCTATGAAAAACAGCTTGAAAGAATCTTGCATATAATTATGTAATTGTCGGCAAATGTAAAAATAAGGGTTAAGTTATGACGATATAGTCCGATATATAATATAGTATGAAACAGAAATAATACGGATCATAAAAAGGAAGGGAATCCGGATATCTCAAGGAGGAAAAACTATGGTAGTACAACACAATCTTACAGCAATGAACTCTAACAGAATGCTTGGTATCACAACAAGCGCGCAGGCAAAATCTACAGAGAAGTTATCTTCAGGTTACAAGATCAACCGTGCAGCAGATGATGCGGCAGGTCTTGCGATTTCTGAGAAGATGAGACGTCAGGTAAGGGGCCTTACACAGGCTTCCGCAAATGCACAGGATGGTATCTCAATGGTACAGACAGCTGAAGGTGCATTAAACGAAGTACATGATATGCTGCAGCGTATGAACGAGCTGGCGGTTAAGGGTGAAAACGGAACACTTACATCAGATGATCGTAGCTATATCGATGCTGAAGTAAAACAGCTTATGAGCGAAATTGACCGTGTAGCATCTACAACAACATTCAATGAGAAGAATCTGTTAAACGGTGACTGCAAGAGCGGTGTAGATCTTCAGGTTGGCGCGGAAAGCGGACAGCATATTACATTAAAGATTCTGGCAATGAAGTGCTCTGCAATTAGCCTTAGCGGGGATGCTACTACAGCTACTAAGGCTGGAGCACTGAATGCTAAGATTAAGACTGCGATCAAAAATGTAAATAAGCAGAGATCTGAGCTCGGTGCTGTTCAGAATAGACTGGAGCACACAATCAAGAACCTTGATAATGTTGTTGAAAATACAACAAGTGCTGAGTCAGCTATCCGTGATACTGATATGGCAACTGAAATGGTTAAGTACTCTAACAACAACATCCTTGCACAGGCAGGACAGAGTATGTTAGCACAAGCTAACCAGAGCAATCAGGGTGTAATGTCATTATTACAGTAAAATTGAATGAATAGAGTTGTATGATTTATTTGAATAAGCGGTCTCATATGAGACCGCTGATTTAAGTTGTGGGTAGGAATTACGAATATATAAAAAGTAGATTATTGGCTGAATGGTCATAAGTGACGGGATAATGAGGAGAAGTGGAAAATGTTGGAAGAAAGAATAATAAGGGAAAAAAATAATGTAATGAGGGATACATTGAAAATTTGTTTAGACACTATACAAGAGCAGAAAGGAAAATTTGTTGTATGGGGATGCGGAAATTCTGGGGAACAGTTTATAGAGTTTATAAATAAATATACCCAAAATAATCTTTCACCTGAATTTGTAGTGGATAATAATAAATATAAGTGGGGGGGATAACTGCAAAAGCCCACAGTTTTTTTTAGAGAATATGATGCATATAGATGTTGTATTTGTATGTGTTTATGTGGCTGAACAGGTGGTAAATCAGCTGAAGGGTATGGGATATGATGGCGAAATTATACCAACAGCAAGTGCACTGCTTAATATTGATGATGTAGAATTGAAGCTTTATGATGAGCATATGATGGAACTTGAAAATGTATACAAATATTTGGCTGATGATATGTCAAAAAGAACGATGGAAACATTTTTGAATGTGTTATGGAGCGGAGATATTTCCTTATGGAAAAAGGTAAATAGTATTTCAACTTGTAAATTGATAGATGAGGAAATATTGGAAACAAATAGAAATCATAGATATATTGATATAGGAGCCTTTGATGGAGATACATTGCGTGGATTCCTACATATGAATCATAATAGATTTGAAAGAATCGTCTGTTTGGAACCAGACGAAAAAAATTATAGACTGTTATGTGATAATGTAAAGAAAATTCCTGATATAGAAAAAAAACAAGTCTTATTATTAAAATTGGCAGCTGGAAAGAACAATGAGAATGCATCCTTTAGAGATAATATGTCTGAAAGTAGTATGTTAGAGGCAAATGGTAATAAGATGGTTCGGGTTGTTAAATTAGATGATATGAAATGGGCGGAAGATTTAACACTGTTAAAAATTTCAACTATGGGATCAGAACTTCAAGTATTGGAAGGAGCTCAAAGAATTATTAGAGCAAATAAACCTATGATTACAACTTATATATCTAGAGAATTATTGTGGCAAATTCCATTATATCTCAAAAAATTGGTGCCAGAATATAAAATATATATCAGACATTATGGTATTGGTCGTCAGGGAATGGCATGCATTGCCAAAATAGAAAGAAAGTTGGAGAAATGATGAAAAAAGTATATACATGCTTCTGCACAAGTGTTATACATGAGGGACATCTGAACATTATCAATGAGGCACAGAAATATGGGGAATTGATAGTGGGTGTATTAAGTGATGCAGCGATGCTTAGATTTGACAAATTTCCAATAATATCCTGTGAAGAACGAATGAACATGGTACGTGCAATTCCGGGAGTTTCTAAGGTTATATTACAGGAAAAATTACTATACGATGATGTTATAAAAGAAATCAAACCGGATTATGTCATTCATGGTGATAACTGGCTCAGAGGCCCTATGTATTCGCTTCGCAGTAAGGTTGCAGCATTGCTGGAAACATATGGGGGAAAAATAATAGATGTTCCCTATTCCTATAGTGAAGAAATCAAAAGAACGGATGCAAGAGTAAGAGAAAAACTTGCAATGCCGGAGTACCGTAGAAAAAGACTGCATCAGTTGATCAATATTTGTGATATCGTAAAGACGATAGAAGTACATAGTGGATTAACAGGATTGATTGCAGAAAAAACTCTGGTTGAGACAGAGGAAGGATTAGATCAGTTTGATGCTATGTGGGTTAGTTCTTTATGTGATTCGCTTGCCAAAGGAAAACCGGACATTGAACTGGTCGATATGACCTCACGTTTCAGAACAATTGATGATATTATGGAAGTGACAACAAAACCGATTATATTTGATGGTGATACGGGTGGACTGACAGAGCATTTTGTTTACACGGTTCGTTCGCTTGAGAGAATGGGTGTTTCTGCCGTTATTATAGAAGATAAAACGGGATTGAAAAAAAACTCCCTGTTTGGAACAGAAGTGAGACAAACGCAGGACAGTATTGATAATTTCTGCGCTAAAATTACTGCCGGAAAAAAAGTGCAGCTTACTGATGACTTTATGATTATCGCCCGTATTGAAAGTTTGATTTTGGAGAAGGGTATGGAAGATGCTCTTAACAGGGCGGATGCTTATGTCAGGGCCGGAGCGGATGGCATTATGATTCATAGCAGAAAAAAAGAACCGGCTGAAATATTGGAATTTTGCGATCACTTCAGAAGCCACAATACGGAAACCCCAATAGTAGTGGTTCCCACATCTTACAATAGCATTACAGAGGAAGAACTTGTTCAGCATGGTGTGAATATTGTAATATATGCGAACCAATTGACCCGAAGTGCATTTCCTGCAATGGAAAAGACGGCCAGAGCAATATTGCAGCACCATAGAGCGCTTGAGGTGGATGAAAATCTGATGCCAATTAGCGATATTATATCATTGATTGATGAATTATAATTGTGGAGGAATAAATGTTAGAGTTTTCTGAGGATTTTTTTAAACCGGAAATAAGATGTGGATTTGTGGTGGATGCCACAATGAAGACTGTTTGGGCGGCTGAACTTGAGGTGTTAAATGAGATAGCGCAGATCTGTCAAAAATATAATTTGCAATGGTTCGCTGATTGGGGCACACTTTTGGGAGCGGTAAGGCATAAGGGGTTTGTTCCCTGGGATGATGATATTGATATTGCGTTAAAGCGGGAAGATTATGAGAAATTGATGGAAGTTTTACCCAGAGAGTTACCTTCAGGGTATAAAGTGCAGAATGCAGCATATGATGCAGATCATGAACAGTTTTGGAGTTGTGTTTTGAACAGTGGCTGCATCAGCATAGAGGAAGAACATTTGAAAAAATATCATGGCTGTCCATTTATTGTTGGAGTTGACATATTTCCTTTGGATAACTTACCTAATGATGAAAAGTTGAATCAGATGGAGTCGGCGCTGTTTGTATTGATATGGAATGCCAAGAAGCTGGCGCAGGAAAAGAGTAGAAGTGCTGAGCAGGAAGAAGATTTACAGCTTGCAGTAAAGTATCTTGAAGAGTATTACCAGAAAAAATTTGACGGTAATAAAAACCTGACAGGCCAATTGTGTGAGATGGCAAATCAGCTTTGTATACAGTACAATGCACAGGCAAGCGATTATATTGTTCCGTATTTGTCTTATACAAAGAAAGATACTCTGAAATTGAAACAGGAATGGTATTCGGAGACAATCTATGTTCCGTTTGAAAATATAATGATTCCTATACCAAAACATTATGATGAAGTACTTCGAGTGCTATATGGTGATTATAATGTTGTGGTAAAAGGAAACGCAACACATGATTATCCGTTTTATAAAAGTCAGTTAGAATTTTTGAGAAAAGCTGTAGCGCAGAAGGAAAAGGAAGTTTTAGGAGAAAAGAGATGAATGTGCCGGAATCTTATTTTCGTTCAGAGGAACGAGAAGGTTTTTGTGTTGAAGAAATAATGAAGCGGTATTGGGCGTGCACGATGGATATCGTCCAACATATTGACCGTATATGTAAAAAATACGGACTGACCTATTATGCTGATTGGGGAACATTGCTTGGAGCTGTAAGACATAATGGATATATCCCTTGGGATGACGATATTGATCTGGCTTTGAAAAGAAAAGACTATCAGAAACTGGTTTCTGTTTTGCCGGAAGAATTACCAAAAGAGTATTTGATAAACACATGTTTCTCAAATCCGGAACATAAAGAATTTTTTACGGGAATTACCGATGGTTCGGTTTTGAATTTATCAAAGGAGTACTTAGCACGGCATCATCAATGCCCGTTTGTGGCGATTATTGATATATTCCCACTAGATTATCTCCCACGAAATGAACAGGAAGCGGCAATTGTAAAAGAGTTGTTTATTCTTATTTGGGAGACTGTTACAAAAATACAACATGGAGAACCTCAGGAGAAAATTGAAAAGTCCGTTGTAGAAGTGGAAACTTATCTAAAGGTCAGTATTGACAGAAGCAAGCCTTTGATCAGCCAGCTATGGCGTTATGCCAGCCTGCTTGCCATGTCTTATACGGAAGAGGACGGCGATTACCTGACACAGTGGTGCAGTTATGTAAATCGCCATGAAAAGTTTAAACTAAAGAAAGAATGGTATGAAGAGGCAATATATCTGCCGTTTGAGTATATGCAGATGCCTGTTCCGAATGGGTATGATGAAATTCTGAAACTTATGTATGGAGAATCTTATATGATTCCAGTCAGAGAAAAATCGGGACATGATTATCCGGCGTTTAAAGATCAATTGGAATTATTAAGAAATAAAGTGAAAGAACTGAAAGAATTGGAGAAGTAAGGAATGAAATTGTTACTTTTATCCGATATCCACGGTAATCGGGAAGCTTTTCTATCTGTTTTGCAACATATAGCTTCACATCACCATGTAGATGCCGCCTTGGTATTGGGGGATGTCATAGACTATGGGATGCACTCGAATGAAATTGTGAGAGTGTTACAAAAATTTCCATATAGGATTGTGGCAAATATCTGGGGGAATCATGAAAATGCGATTGCAAAGGATGCCTATGATCAATTTTCTTCTGAACGGGGAAGGCGGTGTGCACGATATACAAGAGAACATATGGATGAGAATGCATGGGAATATGTGCAAAATGAAATGACAAAAGAAGGAATCCTGTCCTTTGATTTGGGCGGGAAGAAATGTCTGGCTGTACATGGCAGTCTGCAGGATCCTTTTTGGGGGAGCATAAAAATAAATTTGTCAGATGAAGCATATAGGCAATATGATTTTGTCTTCTCCGGACATTCCCATATTCCACATATGTTTGAAGTTTATTATGAAACGGAAGACATCATGAGAAGAAATAAAAAGAAAACTGTTTTTATTAATCCGGGCTCTGTTGGTCAGCCTAGAAATCATAATAATAGGGCACAATATGCGATTATAGATGTAGAAACAGAACAAGTATTATTTGAAAAGGTATTCTATAATATCAAGAAGGAACAAAAAGACTATAATGATGCAGTCGATGTGTTTTATCGGGACAGACTGGAATTGGGAATTTAATGTAGCAAAAGAGGTAGAATATGGCGAAATTATATATAATAAGTGGCATAACCGGAATGACAGGAAATGAACTTGCAAGGCAATTATTACAAAGAGGAGATACAGTAATAGGATTTGATAATTTTTTTGCATCATCTCCGCATACCATTCGGGATATTTTACAACATCCCAATTTATCTTTTTTTGAATATGATATTAATTGTACAGATCAAATGCAGAAAATCGAGCAATTGATTGCAGAAAAAAAAGAACATTTTGAGAAAGTAATTTATATAAATTGTGCGGCGGTTGTTCATACAGAACATTTTTATCATGTGGAAAGTACATTTGACACGAATGTGCTGGGAATGAGGAGCTTTATGGCACAGGCAATCAGGCAGAAAGCATATGCATTTATAAATTGTTCAACATCTGAAGTGTATTCTATGCAGTCATGGGTTGAAGGTGGTGTCAGGGAATCGGATTATCTCCTTATGGATCATGCAGAACACAGCCAGCGTACAAGTTATGCTGCAGGAAAACTGATGACAGAATTTTTTATGAAGGATGCAGTTGACAGAGGCCTTTTGAAGGGCTGTTCTATTCGGTTTGCAAATGTATACAGTAAAAATGAATTATACCCCAAACATATTATACCGCACATAATAAATGAGTTAAAACAGAATGGAACAGTTGTTTTATTGGAGAACTCTAAAGTAAATAAGAGAACATTTTTACATAATATAGATAGCTGTGCTGCGGTACTTGCTTTAGCAGATTCTGATGCAGCTTTGGACGGAACTGTTTATAATGTCGCAACGGATGAAGAAATTGCTATAGTAGATCTTGTAAAATTATGTGCAAAAAAAATGGGGATAGACAATCCGCAAATTGTTTTCGAAGGGTATCGGGCATCCGATCCGGAACGCCGGTTGCTTAATACAGATAAAATACGCAGAAGGACTCTGTGGAAACCACAAATATCACTTGATAAGGGAATTCAGATGTGCATTGAGGAGATAAACAAAAATTGAAAATATTGATTATTACTGTTGCCGGAATGGCAACTCGATTTAGCGAGTCGATAGGGCATGAGTGTTTAAAATGCCTCTACTATGAAGAAGATATAACGGAAACTCTTTTATATCGGATGTTGAGTATGGGACAACAGAATGTAGATAAGTATATTATTGTCGGAGGTTTTTGCTTTAATCAGCTGGAAGAAGCAATACAACAGGAATTCAGTGAGTTTTCTGATAAAATAGTGTTGGTGGAAAATAGACGATTCTCAACCTATGGTTCTGGTTATAGCTTGTTGTGCGGGTTACAAAAAGCTTTTGAACTGGGAGCGACAGATATTGTATTTGCAGAAGGGGATTTGTATTTGGATCAGGAAACCTTCCGACAGATATGTAATCTGAAAGAGTCGGCTATTACTTGTAATAGAGAAGCGATTAAAGCTTCCGAGTCGGTTGCTTTTTATTATGATTGTGAAGCGAAGATACATTATATATTTGATACTTTACATGGACAACTTGTGATTCATGAACCGTTTACTGCAATTTACAATTCGGGTCAAGTATGGAAATTTTCCGATGTTCAGCGTCTGGGGGAAATTTGCAGCGCTATGTCAGATAAAGAAGAAAAGGGAACAAATTTGGTAATAGTACAGAAATATTTTGAAACTATGAAAAGGAAAGACTATAAGTTAATTCGATTTGAACACTGGATTAATTGTAATACGATAGAAGATTTTAAACGAATTGCCGTATTGGAGGGAAAAATATGCTAACGATTGCGGATAAACTAAATTATATGAGGACACAGATCCGGTCCGGAAAAGCAAAAATTATGATTTTGGGATTGGGAAGTGTAGGTAATTATTTGCTGGATTATCTAATGTCGATGGGCGATGAAAATTTGGAAATTTGCGTAGTGGGCAGAGATGAACGAAAAATGGAGCCGGATGTCAACATTGTACGTGTAGCATCCATGATCAGAGGACAAAATCGTAGTAAGATCCGGATTGCTGGTAATGTGAATTTTGAGAATGTTTCAGATATTACATATGCAATACAGTCATTTGATCCGGATATTATTGTGAATAGCAGTAGAGCATATCCGGGGATAAAATATGGTAGTATATCGTGGCCTGCAATCAGGGCTTATGGTATCTGGTCTCCTCTTGCGGTTCACTTTACTAAAAATATTATGCAGGCATATGAGCTGGCAGGCTCAAAGGCAATTGTGATTAACACCTCTTATTCAGATGCAGTAATTCCATGGTTAAAAACGGCAGGTATGGTATATCCGGATTTTGGAAGCGGAAATATCAACCATCTGATACCCAGAATTAAATTTGCAGTGGCTGAACAGCTTGGCATAAAGGATCCGTTTCGTATTGATGTGACATTTGCCGTTTCACACTTTCATGATGTTGTTATTAGTAAGGAAGGGCATACAGAGAATGTAAGTATGCTGCTGGATATTTCTTATCATGGGGAAAAGGTTACGGTGGATCTGGATAGAGTATTTGCCGATTGCGCAATCGCAATGCCTGTAGATACCAAGAGAAATCAGATGAATGCATCCAGCAATTTTGAAATTATTCAGGCGATTTTAAATGTAGTAAGAAATAATAGCAGAGTAAAATTACATTGCCCGGGTGCTTTTGGTGAAATAGGAGGTTATCCGATCATTTTAGATGGAACAGAGGATAGCATTAAAGCTTATATATCTGAAGATCCTTTTTCTTTGGACGAAATGAGAAAGAAGAACAGGGAATCAATTTATTTAGATGGCGTGGAAGATATTAAGGATGGTATTCTGATTTATACAGATGAACTGCTTGCCAAGGTGAAAAAGAAATTTGGAGTGACGCTTGTAAAACAGGTACCACTTAAGGACGCTGATTATGTGGCAGAAATGATTATCAGAGAGATTATCAAAAAACAGAATTAATAGAGGAATACACTGTGGAAAATGTAAAGGTTTTGACAAAGGAACAGTTTCGTACAATGCAGCTGCTTCAATTGGATATGTTGGTGGAATTGGACAGAGTATGTCGGAAACACAATATTATGTATTGTATATCGTGTGGGACACTTTTGGGCGCAGTTCGACATGGGGGCTATATTCCATGGGATGATGACGCAGATATCGTTATGCTGCGTGAAGAGTATGAAAAATTTAAACTGGTCGCGGATGAATTAAATCCCCGGATATGTTGGCTGCAGGATCATTTTATTGATCCGGGATATTTATGGCAATATAGTAAATTGCGAAGAACAGGGACTTCGTTTGTCCGGGCAGGGCAGGAACATATGAAGGGCGAAACGGGTGTTTTTATAGATATTTTTGTTCTGGATGATATTCCCAGAAATGGGATAGCAATGATGATACAGGATTTCTGGTGCTTTTTCCTGCGTAAAGTATTATGGAGCAGAGTGGGAAAAATAAATGAAAAGGGTATCACGAAATATATATATTCGGTTATGTCACATATTTCTGTTGATTGGGTTTACAAGCAGGTTGGACGGATTTCGGATAAAAGCAGGAATGGTACGCCCAACAGAGTTCGGGCATTGCTTTTCCCAAGTTTCGGCAAATTATATTTGAAAAATAAACATTCTGTAAAAGAAAGATATGGTATGCCAAAGTCATGGTTTACAGAGAGAAGCGAATATGAATTTGAAGGGCATAAATTGTATGGAACAAAAGATTATGATGCTTTTTTGAAGTATATGTATGATGATTATATGACATTACCACCTGAAGAGAAACGTCAGCCGCATGCACCGGTATCCAGCTTTAATTTTGATGTAGGGAATACTTCCGAAACGGAATAAAGGAAATCGTATATGAAAAAAAATGCAATTATTTTAGCTGCAGGAAAATCAAATCGTTTTGCGCCATTTACTTATGAAAAACCCAAGGGACTCTTTTTGGTGCGGGGAGAAGTGCTGCTGGAACGACAGATTCAGCAGCTTCAATCAGCCGGAATAAATGAAATTTATATTGTTGTTGGATATATGAAAGAAAAGTTTTTCTATTTGGAGAAAAAGTATGACGTAAAACTGATTATAAATAATGAATTTGCAAAAAAAGGGAATTTATATTCACTTTATGTGGCAAGAAAATATTTATCTAATACATATATATGTTGTGCAGATCACTATTTCACGGTTAATCCTTTCATAGATACGAATGATAATAATATTTCTTATCGTTCATGTTCATATCAAAAGGGAAAATTCCGTGAATTTGCGATAAAAGTATCTGATGCGGATGTCATTACACAGGTAAATGTGGGGGGACAAGATTCGCTTGCCATGGTGGGAAGTGCCTATTTTAATGAGAAGTTTAGCAGGATATTTGTAGAGCTGATGGAAAGAGAAATTTTTGATTTTGGAGTGGATTCTATGTTTTGGGAGGAATTTTTTGCAAAGCATAAAAATGAACTGACACTATATATGAAAAAATTTCAACCGGAATCAATATGGGAATTTGATGATATTGAGGATTTGTGCTCTTTTGATGCTGACTTTTTCATGAATATTGACTCTGATATTATTTCTAATATATGTAAAGCAATACATTGTGTGCCAAACGACATTGGAGATATTCATATTGTCAGTGCGGGGTTGACTAATATGTCCTTTTCATTTCGGGTTCAAAATGAATATTATATTTACAGACATCCGGGTGGAACAGCGGGTAATTTAGTGAGTCGAAACAGCGAAAAGATTGTGCAGGAAAAAGCAAAGTTACTAGGTCTTGATAATTCATTTGTTATGATGGATCAAGAAGGATGGAAAGTATCCCATTTTATAAAAAATGCACAGAATTGTGATTTTGAAAAAAATAATCAGCAATTACAAACAGCCATGGAGTATCTTCACATCTTACATAAAATTCCGGCAGATGAAAATATAAGGCGTTTTGATAATGTTTCAGAGGGAAAAAAGTTGATGAAGATTGCTTCCGCAACAAAGGGTAATTTATGTAAAGAATTTTCCGATGTAGTCAAAAAAGTGGAAAGATTATATCAGTATATTGAAGAAGATGCTAAGAAATTAGGATATGGGCTGGTTATGTGCCACAATGATGTATATGAACCCAATTTCCTTTCAGGAGATAATGACAAAGTTTATTTGATCGACTGGGAATATGCAGGCAGGAATTATGCCGCAAATGATATTGGGGGAATTTTATGTCGTTATGACTGGACGGATGAGCAGGTAAGCCGGTATCTCAAGTTTTATTTTGGAAGGGATCTGACTGGAGAAGAACAACGATTTTACATGGCATTTATTCCGATATCAGCATTTTATTGGTTTTGCTGGGGATTGTATAAAGGAAGCGTTGGAGATGATGACTCTTTTTTCTTTTTACCTGCCTATAGAAACTTGATTAGGTATATTGATTCGGCAATCGAAAGTTATGAGGAGCATTCCTGTAATTCATTAAAAGCGCCAATTGAATAAAAAAGAACCTCAAGGTAAGATTGAGTTGCATCTTGGCGGATGTAAACAAAACAATCAGACCGGAGGTTCAACATGAAT
>NZ_JAHLPN010000029.1 GCF_018917935.1 Kineothrix sp. MSJ-39
CCGATTGCCCGAATAGTAACTTTAAAGCTTGTTTTACAGGCGGAAATTTTCGCCTGCTCTTGACATGCTCGAATCGACACTGTTATATATAAAGCAAGGGCTGAATGCTCATTTGAGAGCCTTCAGCCCAATCATTATCATAGAAGATTACATTTACAGAGTTTTATTCACACACTCGAAAGACTAATATGTTGCTTTTTTAAGTAATATTCAAACGCCTATATAATACAACAGCAGGAAATCTGTATATAGACCTCCTGCTGTATTTTTAATTTGTATATATCAACTCATGAATCACAATTTCTTCTGCCCGGCTCTGAATGCTATTCATTTTCCGTATCCATCCAAGCTGGTCTGTAGATTTCATATGCTCAGTTAATCCTTCCCTCTTCGCCATCTGTTCCATAAGCCGGTCCAACATTTCATGACATTCTTCATCTAGTTCTTCAAGTTGTTTCCATAATTTTTCAGTAATAACCAGGTGGAGATATTCTGATGGGTAATTTTCACATAAATATTTCTGACGCATTCTGCCATATTTACCAATATTATAACTACTGCCATCATCTAATGAAACATCTGGTATCAGATAGTCACCTTTCCAATGATATGTTAATTCCATACGCAATCGCCTCCTTTGTGTTATGATATACAGGTAAGAAAAAATCATCACCTTCTTTTCTACAACATCTGCACTTTCATTCACCACAAATGAGCCAGCCGCCTATGTTGTGTATTATCAGATGTAGAAACCCGCTAAGTTAACAACATTTGCGATGATATCTGACATCTACAGTTCACAGCATATCACTTCATTGCCATATGCCTGCGCAGTATCAATGTGTCTGTAACCGATCTCTGTTGCTGCCTTCACTGCATCTGCGACTACCGCATCGTCTATAAACCAGGTACCCAGCCCTAACTGTGGGATTGTTACGCCATTGTTTAATGTGATTTTGTTTGTATACATTGTTATTTCTCCTTTCAAAAATGACACTATCATGATCTGATAGTGCCATTCTAATACCTATAGTTAACTTTAGGTCAAGCCTTTTATTACAATTTTTTATAAATCAAATTCAAAGGAAAAATAATATGCATAATCATTTTCCGGGATATACTCCCCGGTCTCATATGCCTCAATACCTACTGACTCTATTGCATTTTCTCCATACAACAGTGTAACCAGTCCCTGCTCCTCATTATATCGGATCTGTGTTTTCGCATCGATCCCCGACGCAGACCTGGCATAATAGAGCCGGTTTTTCACACCTTCCAGGATCGGCAGATCCGTGTACATCTTGGCACTCTGATCGGCCGCGATCAGCTTGACCTCAAACCGTTCAAAATCCGGAACGATCGCAAACATTCCGCCTTCGGGGATATCCGCATTCTCATACAGCCGCATGATCTCGTCTTTACTGGTGAGCTTTCCTTTCTCATAAGTCGAAACATAGATTGTCAGCTGCTGAAATGGCTTGGACACCTTATACCTATAAAGGAATGCGCCATCCATTCCGGCTAAAAGCTGTGCCGTCTTCATTTCCGCGCTTTCCGGGTCAACAGGCTCCACGTAATTCTGCGGTCCGTGTTCCCGGTAAAATACAACTGCCAGAAACAGCACGATCACACCGGTAAATACCAGAAGTCCGCCTATGATACGTTTTAAAACCTTCTGACGACGCTTTCCATCTGTCGTAACCTGCAAAAGATTATCCTCCGACTTCTGCTGCAGGTCATCCTGCCCGATGTCTTCTCCGGCAAGAAATTCATTCAGACTGATCCCAAGTATCTCGCAAAGCGGGCTGTATACAGAAACATCCGGCAGACAGATGCCACGTTCCCATTTGGAAACCGATTTATCGCTCATACCGAGCTGCTCCGCCACCTGCCTCTGTGTCAGCCCCAGTGCTTTTCTTTTTTCTGCAATATATTTCCCGATTTTTACAAGATCCATTCCTATTCTCCTTTTCAAGCAATGGTAGCAATTCTTCTGTATAGATCATACGATTTTCTATCGGAAATTCACACCCCTTAGAAGTAGAATCGGGAATTTATCGGCTTTTTCCCCGGTCTGCATTAAAATGCAGCCTTATAAATCGCTACAATATCTTCCTTGCTGAGCGGTACAAAAGAACCCTTGGAACCATCACAGGCTTTCTGCGCCATAACATCAAAGTTGCTGTCATCCGTAATACCAACTGCCCGCAGATTCTTTGGAAGTCCCATCGTTTCAAAGAAGAAAGTCTTCAGGGCATCGATTCCTGCATGTGCAAGTGCATACTCGTCATCCCCGGAAAGTCCCCAGACATTTTTGGCAAATTCCACAAACATCGGCAGTGTGGCATCATTTAAAATATGCTCCATCCAGGCAGGCGTCAGGATCGCAAGCCCTTCTCCATGCGTAATATCATAAAAAGCACTCAGTTCATGTTCCATCGGATGTACGCACCAGGCCGGAGAACAACCGTCTCCCACAACACCGTTGATCGCATGTGTGCCTGCCCACATCAGATTGGCACGCGCTTCATAATTATCCGGCTCTGCAAGTGCGATCGGACCGTTTTTGATCATGGTGCGCAGCAGTCCCTCTGCCATAAATTTCTGGCAGTCTGCATTTTCCATGGAGAAATAATTTTCCATCGTGTGGCTCATCATATCAGCCGTTCCGGCTGCTGTCTGCTTTTTAGATACAGAATACGTATATTCAGGATTTAAGATTGACATGGTCGGAACCATGTATGGAGATCCTGTGCCCCATTTTTCATTTTTCGTCAGATCGGAAATCACCGCAAACGGATCCATTTCTGTTCCGGTTGCAGAAAGTGTCAGAATATCAAAGATCGGAAGTGCTGCCTTGATCTTCGTCGCATCTAAGACAAGATCCCATGCATCACCGTCATACTTTGCACCTGCAGCGATTACCTTAGAGCAATCAATCGTACTGCCGCCGCCAATGGCAAGCACCATATCAATGCCTTCCTCTTTGCAGATCGCAACGCCCTTTCTGACTGTTTCAATACGCGGATTCGGTTCTACGCCGCTAAGTTCAAATACTGTAAGTGCCGCATCCTTTAAAAGCTGCATTGCAGTATCATAAATACCGTTTTTCTTGATCGATCCACCGCCATACACAAGAAGGACTTTATCACCATATTCCTTCAGTTCTGATAAGTAGGAAATGGTATCCTTTCCAAAATGGATTTTGGTTGGAATCTGAAGTGTAAAATTGTACATAAGCTTTCCCTCCGTTTCTTTCCTGTCAGCAGGAAATCAATTTCATACGATCATTTTTGATCTGCCTTTATTATACAAAAAAATGGGAAGTTTCTCTATAAAATTTCTCTTAATTATTATGCCGCTTTCTTTAACAATCTGGCATAGCTCTGATCGATCCCGATTGCTCCGAGCGGTGCAGTCAGGATGATCGCCAGAACCGCTACCGATAAAACCGTCTTACCGCAGGCAAGTCCTGCTGCCAGCGGAACAGACCCAATCGCAGCCTGCACGGTTGCTTTTGGCAGATAAGCGATCATGCAGAACCATCTTTCCTTCCGGTTCAATTTTGTTCCCGCCACACTAAGCAGAACGCCGATCGTACGGAATACAAGTGCCCCAAAGATCAGCAGAACCGCCTGCAGTCCTGCGCCTAATGTATACCTGATATCCACAGCAGCACCTACCAGAACAAACAAGATCACCTCTGCTGCCAGCCACAGCTTCCCAAATTTCTCAGACAACCGTTTTGAAACAAACGCCGTACTTTTCAGTCTGATCACACACGCCATACTGACAACCGCAAGCAGACCAGAAACCGCAATCGTTCCTTCCAGCCAGCCTTCTATCGCGATCAGCAAAAAAGAAACGCCCAGTACGATGATCACTTTCATACTGTTTCTGATGCAATGCTTTTTTGCGTATGCCGTTTCAAAGAACAGACACAGTAAAAAGCCAAAGATACCGCCAAGCAGGATCCCAAGCACAATAGAAACCGGAATATTTACAAAATCAAGCACATTGGCGGTTCCGCCCTGTGCCATGCTCAAAAAAGTCGTAAACAGCACGATCACAAAAATATCATCACAGGAAGCCCCTGCCATGATCATCTGCGGGATTGCTTTCTCGGTTCCATATTTTCGTTCCATCAGGCTAACCATGCGAGGCACAACGACCGCCGGTGAAACCGCTGCCAGAACCGCTCCCATAACCGCTGCCTCGATATGATTAACACCCAGAAGCATCGGTGCCAGCAGAATATAACCAATGATCTCACAACTGGCAGGTACAAAGGAAAGCATGACCGCCGATCTGCCTGCTTTTTTCAGATCCTGCAGATCCAGTGAAAGCCCGGCCTTCAATAAAATAATGATCAGTGCCATTTTTCTGAGTTCTGCGGAAATCCCCAGAATAGAAGGATCTAACAGATCCAGCACATAAGGTCCTAAAATAATACCGGTTGCCAGCATACCAATGATACGCGGCAGTTTGATTTTCTGGCAGATGGCTCCCATTGCCAGTCCTACCAGGAAAATGAGTGATAATGATGTCAGCATATTGCTCCTCCTTATTGCTTACGCAGAAGTTTCGCTCAAAATAAAAAAGCTGATACTTCTGCGACATAATATCGTAGAAGTCATCAGCTCTGTAAGCAGTTTAGGTTTCCCAAGGGAGAACTTCATTCCCTACGCTGTAAAATATAACAGTGTTTTATTTCTTTGTCAAGCCGGCTAACTTGCTCAGGCACTCAAGTGCTTTTTCCAGTGTCTTTTCATCCTTTGCAAAATGCAGGCGGATCAGGTTGTTGACCGGCTCTTTGAAAAAGCTTGATCCCGGTACTGCTGCCACACCGATATGCGCGATCATCCATTCACAAAACTGCAGATCCGTATAACCGGCAAACTGTGGCAGATCCAGAAATTCCTGAATATCCACGAGTACAAAATACGTTCCCTGCGGCACATTGTGCTGCAAACCGATCCGGTCCAGTCCCTGCAGGAAATAATCTCTTTTTTCCGTATATTTTTCAAGTAACTCTCTATAATAGCTTTCGCCAAACTTCAGTCCGACAGTTGCAGCCTCCTGCAGTGGTGCAGCAGCACCGACCGTCAGAAAATCATGCACCTTTCTGGCAGCTTCGATCACATGGGCAGGGCCGATCAGATAACCCAGACGCCATCCGGTGATCGAGTAAGTCTTAGATAACGAATTACAAGTAATTGTATGCTCGTACATACCGGGCAGTGATGCCATACAGATATGCTTTGCCGGTTCATACACAATATGCTCGTATACTTCATCCGTTACCACAAAAGCATCATATTGCAATGCCAGGTTACCTATTGCTAACAATTCTTCTTCCGTAAATACCTTGCCACACGGATTGGACGGATTACATACGATAATTGCCTTTGCACCATCCTGAAATCCCTTTTCCACCAGAGAAATATCAAACTCGTAGGTTGGCGGAACCAACGGAATGTAAATCGGCTCTGCCCCGGAAAGTATCGCATCAGCTCCGTAATTTTCATAAAACGGAGAAAATACCATTACCTTATCTCCCGGATTACAGATCGTCATCATTGCACACATCATGGCTTCTGTTCCGCCACAGGTCACGACGATCTCGGTATTCGGATCAATGCTGCGTCCGATCGCTTTTCCCTGTTTTTCAGCCAGTGCTTCCCTGAAATTCTGTGCGCCGTAAGTCACCGCATACTGATGCGGGCCTTTCTTTGCCACTTCAGCAAGTGCATCCGTGATCTCCTTTGGCGGATCAAATTCCGGGAATCCCTGTGATAAATTGATTGCTCCATACTGATTACAGATCCTTGTCATCCGGCGGATAACGGAATCTGTGAATGTATCTACTCGATTACTTAATTTTGGCATAACTCTCTCCTTTGTCCAATATCTGCTTCAGTTTCTGCGCCGCCACACTCATGGGGCGTTTCCTGTCATATACCATACATACATAGCGCTCCGGGATTTGCTCTTTTAACTTGATCTGAACCACCTCATGCTTCGCCAACGCATCTTCTGCCATTTCCTCCGGCAGAAAAGCAAGTCCCAGCTCACTTTTCACAAGTGGCAGCACCTGATCGGTCGTCGCAGCCTCCGTATCCGGAATGATCTCCACCCCATATTTTAAAAAGAGTTGATTGTAAAAATGATAAGTTGTTGTCTCTTTTCCGAGGCAGATATAAGGATACTCTTTTAAATCTTTTAAAGATAACTCCTGACTTCCCATCGCCGTAAATGTCCTGCCGCCGATCAAAATATCCCGAAATGCCTTCAATCGGATTTCTTTCAACGGAGCTTCCACATCAACCGGTGTTGTAATAACCGCAAAATCCGTTTCCCCGCTTCGTACCGCATTGATTGCCTGCGGCGTGGAATGATTACATATCTTCAGTTGTACCCCCGGATATGCAATATGAAATTTTTTCAGTCTGTCAAGCAGATAAATATTCAATGCAATTTCACTTGCTCCAATAGAAATACTGCCATGCTCCAGTCCGACACTTTCCGCAAGTTCCTCTTCTGCCTGCTGGATCTGCATCATGGCTGCAGAAACTCTTGTATACAGCCGCTCCCCTTCCGGTGTCAGAAAAGCTCCCCGGTTCGTACGAATAAAAAGCGTACAGTTGACTTCCTGCTCCAGACAGTTCATTGCCCGTGTGATATTGGGCTGGCTGTTATGCAAAATATTGGCAGCTTTTGTAAAATTATTGTACTTTGCCACATAATAAAATATTTTGTAATACTCAAAATTGACATCCATACCATATTTTCCCTTGCCATATCAAATACTTATTTTTGCCATATCAATAATATCTTTTACTTATTTCTGATACCCCATTATAATCACTGCAGAATCAAAAAACAATAGATGGAGGTAAAAAATATGTTAACTGCTGTGACTGGAATTAACTGGGGTGACGAAGGAAAAGGACGTGTCATTGATCTTCTTGCAGAACAGGCAGATGTTGTCGTCCGCTATCAGGGAGGAAACAATGCCGGACATACCGTTGTTACCGATCAGGGAAAATTTGTACTCAATCTGCTTCCTTCCGGTATTTTACATCCAAATGTCGTCTGTATCCTCGGAGATGGCATGGTTGTAGATCTGGAACATCTGGAAAACGAAATTTCACAGATCCAGAAAAATGGAGTTCTGGTATCTCCTTCTAATCTGAAATTATCCACAAGAGCTACCATTTCCATGCCCTGGCACCGGGTGCAGGATGAACTGGAAGAAGACAGACTTGCAAAATCCGGATCCGCCTTCGGTTCTACCAGACGTGGTATTGCATATGCCTACAGTGATAAATATCGTAAAAAAACAATTCGTCTCGGCGATCTTCTGCATCTGGAGGATGAAGCCATGCAGGCACGGCTGAAAACCATACTGGAATCCAAGAATCTGGAACTTGCAGGCTGCTACCATCAGGAACCGATGTCCTATTCCGCACTTTTATCCTGGTGTCAAAAGCAGGCGCAGCGTTTTGCTCCTTATATTTGTGATACAGGACATTATCTGGAACAGGCACTGCTCAACGGCAAAAAAGTGGTTCTGGAGGCGCAGCTCGGTGCAATGAGAGATATTGATTACGGTATCTTTCCTTATACTTCCAGCTCTTCTACGATTTCAGCTTACGGTCCGATCGGAGCCGGTATTCCCGGTACAAAACTCGACCATGTGGTAGGCGTTTTGAAAGCCTATTCTACCTGCGTCGGTGCAGGCCCGTTTGTAGCAGAAAGTGCCATGTCAGACTCCTGGATGAAAGCACTCAGGGACTATGGCGGAGAATATGGTGCAGCAACCGGACGTCCACGTCGTGTCGGACCTTTTGATGCTGTTGCAAGCCGCTATGGACTGAAATGTCAGAAAGCAGATAAAATTGCCCTGACCAAACTTGATGTACTGAGCGCATTCAGTGAGATCCCGATCATTACCGGCTATCACAAAAATGGAACCATTACCAAAACCTTTGACCCACTGGATAATCTAAATGATTATCAACCTGTTATCGAATATCTGCCGGGCTGGACAGAAGATATTTCCGCCTGTGAAAGCTGGGAACAGCTCCCGGACAATGCCAAAGCCTATGTTGCCTATCTAGAGAAGCAACTGGATCATGAAATACAGTTCGTTTCTGTCGGTGCCAAACGGGAACAGTATATCGTAAAAGGAGAATGGGTATGAGACATTTGATCGATCCTCTTGATTTTACCAAAGAAGAAACACTGTGGGTTCTGGATCTTGCCGACCGGATCAAAGCAGATCCTTCCATCTATTCCCATGTGGGAGACGGAAAAAAGCTTGCTACTCTTTTTTATGAGCCAAGTACCCGGACCCGCCTTTCCTTTGAATCTGCCATGCTCAGCCTTGGCGGACAGACTCTCGGATTTGCCGGTGCTAACCAATCCAGTGCCACAAAAGGAGAAACTATCGCAGATACTGCACGCGTTGTCAGCTGCTATGCTGATATCATTGCCATGCGTCACCCAAAGGAGGGGGCGCCGCTGCGTGCTTCCATGTATGCAAAGGTTCCCATCATTAATGCCGGCGACGGTGGACATAACCATCCTTCCCAGACACTGATCGACATGATGACGATCCGTCAGCGAAAAGGCAGACTGGATCATCTTACCATAGGCTTTTGCGGCGATCTGAAATTCGGCCGTACCGTACATTCTCTCGTAAACAGCCTCGTCCGTTTTCCCGGCAATGCATTTTACTTTATTTCCCCGGATGAGCTGCGGGTTCCCGAATATCTGGTGGAGGACACTTTAAAACCATCCAATACCACTTATCATGAGGTAACTGATCTGGAAGAAACAATTCCGAAGCTGGATGTCCTGTATATGACGAGAGTACAAAAGGAGCGTTTCTTCAACGAAGAAGATTATATCCGTTTGAAGGGCACTTACATCCTGACTGCAGATAAACTAAAGCTGGCTGCTCCCGATATGCCTGTTCTGCATCCACTCCCAAGAGTCGATGAAATCACACTTGATGTAGATGATGACAGCCGGGCAGCCTATTTCGATCAGGTACAAAACGGTGTATATCTGCGAATGGCACTCATCATGTCACTGCTCGGTATCCCTGATCCACAAACAAAGGAGGAAATACTTTCATGTTAAAGGTTGAATCCATACAAAATGGAATTGTAATCGATCATATTACCGCGGGAAAAGGGATGGAAATCTACCACCTTCTCGATCTGGAGGCTTCCGGTCAGTCCGTCGCACTTTTACAAAATGCAAAAAGCCGGAAATACGGAACAAAAGACCTGATCAAGATCGAAGGTACCACCATACCGTCCCGGCTGGATATTTTAGGCTACCTGGATGACAAGATCACCCTTATCTATATCCAGAACGGTACAGTAGACAAAAAGGTACATCCTGTACCACCAAAGGAACTGAAAAATGTGATCCGATGTCAGAATCCCCGCTGTATTACCAGTATTGAGACGGACTGCGATCATATCTTCCGTATGTCCTCCTCCGGAAAATACAGATGTATCTATTGTAACCAGGAAATTCATATGAAAAGCCATTCACACTCAGACAAAAGCGTCATGATAAGGAGATGATCTTATGGCACTGGTATTACCAAGGGAAGAAGAAGTGGAAAATATGTTCTCCAGGATCCTTTCTTCAGAGGAATCCTGTGAAAGACTGATGGAAACCTTTTATGATCATTTATGTGATGACAAAAGAGAAATGGACGCTGATCCACAGCATTTTGCGGAAGTGTTACTCAATGCTTACAAAAACGGAGATGTCAGTGCTCTTTTACTTGAGCTCTGCAACAGAAGTATGTTTGATCTGTTAAAGGAGGCTTACCTGATTCCCCGCCGTTTCCATGGAAAAAGCGGTGCGAATCCCGTTCTGCTCACAGATGCTGAAGGGAATCTGCTGCCCAATAAGTCAGACAAAGTTACCCGGCATGAATATAAAAAATTCCATGAAATCTATGAGGCACACCATGTTGCACCCCGTTCCAAACTGTATCTGGCAGATGGATATCATCTGGTCCGCTATTATACAACAGGAATGCAGATCTGCGAAAAACAGGAGGACAAAGAAAGAGGCATTTTAATCCTTTATGCACTTCCTGATACAAAGAAACTGCATCTGACGGAAGCACAGGCTTACGATATTATCTGGTCTACCTTTCAGGATATCCAAAAAGAAGCCTTCTCTGCTATCGTCTTCTATGGACAGGATACCGGCCTAAAATCCGGTAAAAGCTTTGATGAACTCGGCGTTTTATTACCGATCCACCAGTTTGAATCTAATATGCTCCATCATATGCGTGCCATAGACGGTCTTGTATTATCCTGTCGCGAAGAAATGATTAAGTTAGCTGGAAGCAACAGCTTAGACCTGACATCAGAATAAGGAGTACATGATGAAAGCTTCTACTGTCACAATACCTGTCAAAAAAAATCATATGGAGATCCACTGGCATGATTACGCAGATGTTAAAAATCCCGTTCCGATCGCCAAAGCCGGTCTGGATGCCAAAGCATCCGTGATCGGAAGAGTTGGCATTATGATGCTCGCCTGTGGAACAGGAGCCTGGCGTGTGCGCAGCTCCATGAATGAATTATCAGAACTGATGAATATTACCTGCACCGTGGATATCGGGCTGATGTCCATTAATTATACTTGTTTTGACGGCGACAGCAGTTTTACACAATCTCTTTGTCTGACAAATACCGGTGTCAATACATCTCAGCTGAATCGTCTTGAGAAATTTGTGATCCATTTTCAGGAAAAAGAACTGCTGCTAAGCTGCGATGAAATTCATTCCGCACTGGATGACATTGAGCGCATCCACAGCCTGTATTCTCCGGTTGCACTGGCTGTTTCCGCTGCCTTGGCATGTGGTGCTTTTACTTTTCTGCTTGGCGGCGGTATGATCGAGATGCTTTGTGCCTTCATTGGCGCAGGAATCGGTAATTATATCCGCTGTAAGCTGACGAAGCATCATTTTACTTTATTTTTGTGCATTATCTCCTCTGTTTCCGCTGCCTGTTTTACCTACACAGTGCTCCTAAAATTCCTGCAGCTTGTTTTTGAAGTAAATCTGCAACATGAAGCGGGCTATATCTGTTCCATGCTGTTCATTATTCCGGGCTTTCCATTTATTACAAGTGGAATTGACCTTGCCAAGCTGGATATGCGTTCCGGTATAGAACGACTTATGTATTCCCTGATCATTATTACGGTTGCGACTATGACCGCCTGGATCCTTGCCATGCTGCTCGGGCTGAAACCAATTCCGTTTCTTCCTCTGAACCTGGCACTGTGGCAGATGATCCTGCTTCGTTTATTAGCCGGGTTCTGTGGCGTCTTTGGATTTTCCATGATGTTCAACAGTCCTGTCCGGCTTGCCGCAGCAGCGGGGCTGATCGGTGCTGTCTCTAATACAATGAGACTGGAACTCATCGATCTTTTCTCCCTTCCCCCGGCTGCAGCGGCATTTATTGGTGCCTTTATCGCGGGTATCCTCGCTTCCACATTAAAAGGACTGTCCGGATATCCTCGTATATCCATCACAGTCCCTTCCATTGTTATTATGGTTCCGGGCTTATACCTGTATAAGGGCTTTTACAATCTGGGCGTTATGAACCTGACTGTCGCCGCCTCATGGCTTGCTTCCGCACTGCTTGTTATCCTTGCACTGCCATTTGGTCTGATCTTTGCCCGCATTATCACAGATAAAACCTTCCGCTATTGTACCTGATCTCTCCTACAGCTTTACCCGCATAAAAGAATGATGCATTGCCGGTAATATTTTCTCGATCAGGTCAGAAGTCTTAAAACGGATGCTGGATGTGTTGATACACGGATGGCATCCGATCATTTCTCCCGAAAGCACATCCTCATCGATCAAAAGCTGCACCTGATCTTCCGTATCATTCATCAGTCCCATCACACTGACAGAGCCAGGTGTGATATCCAGAAACTTCTCCATGTATTCCGGCTTTGCAAAGGAAAGTCTTGCCGAACCGATCTGCGCAGACAGATCCTTTGTATGAAATGTCTTTGTATCTGGGATCATCAGCAGATAAAATGCTGTTTCCTGTCTGTTACACAAAAACAGATTCTTGCAGACAGTTGCCTGCAGCATCTCATCTACCTCCTTACAGTCCTCCATCGTCATCGCAGGCGCATGATCGATGCGCTCATACGAAATACCAAGCTGATCCAGCAGATCATATGTCCTGATCTCCTTTTCCAGCCTGCCTGTTGTATCCTGTGGTCTTCCTTTTTGTAATTCCATATGTAATGCTTCCTCCTCGTAGGTATGATATCCTTCTATTATTTCCTGATCACCGCCACAGCGCACGGCACTTTGCCATCGCACCATGTATAGGTTACATCCTGATACCCTGCATCTGCAAAAAACTTTTGATAGGAAGTGAGGGTAAATGCTCTTTTAAAATCAGCTCCTGCTTTTCCGATCTGCGCCGTGATCGCATTCTTTTCTCCCTTTTCATTCTCATTCATATAAGTCGGGATAATGATCCTGCCACCTTTTTTACAGACACGGTCAAGCTCCTGCAGTGCCTTATACGGTTCCTCAAGCAAATGAATGACATTCGCCGCTACAACCACATCAAACCTCTCCGCTGCGAAATCGATCTGCAATATGTTACCCTGCTGAAACGTTACATTATGATATCTTGCACATTTTTTCTCTGCTCTTTTCAACATCGGCAGGGAAAGATCCGTTGCGATCAGGCTCTTACATTTCCCGGCGATCACACCACTCAGCATACCTGTTCCGCATGCACATTCCAATACCTCATCTGCCGGCTGGATCAGATCCGCTATCACTGCACATAAGGTCTGATGTGTTTTTCTGTTTATAATGTTTGTGAAAATATCGTAAACACCCGCTACCTTGTCCCAGAACATAGCCTTTCCTCCTACTGATTCATCAACCATGCAAACGCCTTTGCTGTTCGTAAAACAGGCTCTTTGAAATGTCCTCCTGGATTCCATTCCAGTGTACACAAATGTCCGCTCGTCTGCAGATGCGCATAACCTGCCCGGATGCACGCTCCCACCTGTGCCATAACCGGATTTTTGGTCTTTTCTTCCTTCTCGCCCAGACTCAGATAAACCTTTTCCGCTCTTATCTCATGCTCTTTCATATAAGGGATAAAGCCCGGAAACCAGACAGAAGGTGAAGCTGCTGCCACACCTGAAAACAGATCCGTCTGGTAAGCCGCCCACAACGAAAAAAGCCCGGCAAGAGAATAACCACCGATATAATAGGTTTTACTCCGATCTACACACAGCTTCTTGATTTCTTCCAGTGTCTGTGCTGCCCCGTCTCCAAAGTCTTCCGTACCATATACAGCAGGGGCTTTCCACGGCGTAAGTTCCTGATTCCACGCATCCACCTTTGCCGCAATAAGAGAAAAGGGGCATTCGGTCATTTTCTGTATCTCTCTGACTTCGTCCTCTACTGTAGGCAGATCATGCTCTCCCACAAGCTGGATCAGCACATTCTCTGCCGCCTGCTCACCATATTGATATATTGTCATATTGCTTACCTGACATATCCACAACCGTTTCTGACCGGCTGTTCTTCTCCCGAAACATAATGTGTTCTGAATGCCATATTGCATTCACGCAGCTCCATCTTACCGTCAATATATGGCTGGTACATTTCCAGAATGCCCGGCGCACACCCATCACAGCCACCCTCTATATTTCCAAGTGATTCTGCTACGATTGCTTCTCTTTCTTCCTTTGTTGTATCTTTGATCAGTAAACTTTTCATGAGTTTTCTCCTTTTTGAATAAATTCTGCAATTTTTCTCATTTGATCTATGGTATCCTTATAAGGAACATATTCATCAGAAAAATAACTTGTTATAGACTGATAATCTTCCTTATAAAAATCCTCATCACAAAATTTATTTATTATTTCAGGAACATCTGTCCGATCTTCCGCAGAAGGACAGTTTTTCATCAGCTTTCGATGCAAACGTATTTCTTCATACATTTCAATAAATGTATTTGTAAACTTAATTTTGCTCGTCAATTTATATATATCATAAAGATGTCTAGAGTAACGCTTTGATTTTCCCTGCATATAATAATCGCAGAGGGCAAATATCTTATCAATATAGGTTCTCTCAATGGCTTGCAATTTCATTTCAAATTCATCTAATGCAAAACGTTCAATTAAATCATATCGATCTCTTCTCTTTAAAAAATCTCCTATATAACTTCCAATTACTACGATTTCTGTTGGAAATGCATAAGATCCTAGTGCAGTTTCAAGCCTGACATGAGACAACATCCTATCATCCTCCAATCCCCATATTGATTCATAAGTAAAACAATAAGCATTATAGTCTCTATCACTTTGTGTTTCTTCCCAATTGGATATAGGCATTTCAAGTTCTTCACTTATATTTTTTAAAATATCGTTCTTTAGTTTTTTTCTGCGGGCTTCTCCTATATGCTCATCAAAAGTAATATCAATATCCTCTGAAAAACGATTTATTACTTTAAATCCCTTTGATAATGATGTACCACCCTTAAAAACTACATTCTCTAGTTTCTGAGATAACAATTTCAATATCATAGTCACATAATAGTCTTTTTCTATCACAACAACAGCACGACCTGTTTCTTCAGCCACCTGCTCTACTATCTCTTTGAAGGTTTCTTTATCTTTATGCAGATACATACGCCACCTCTGTTTCATAAATCGCTTTATATATCTTTAGTGGATAATATGCCAGAAATCGATCTATCTGTTCCTTTGTAATTCTATGCTCCATAGCATATTGTGTAAGAATTTTTCCGCAAACCTCCATATTTTCCTCTGCTGCCTTATCTATATCCTTTAAGCAGTCCAAAAATTGAAGCACATATGCATTTTCTTCCGTAATTTCTACCGCCGGTCTACGAATAATATATTTTCGGTTTTTAACACTAATTTCCCGCACTTGTGCCGGTGCATAATTGCTGGTTATTTCTTCTTTTAACGGAACTTGCGTTGATAATCCAAGACGATTTGCAAGTGTATATCCTGAATAAAAGCCAACTCTTTTTCCTCTTCGCGAAATATATTTATGCAATACAACTGTTTCTGCTGATAAAACTGCTTTTTCTCCCAGAATGCTCATCTTTGGAATATAATATATCCCCGATTCAAATCTGCTAAGCATTCCTTCATCAGTCAATTTCTTCAAATGATATCTGATATTTTCTTCTGACATTCCCTCAATAAAAATATCTGCAAGAAAAATTGGTTCTCCCTTGTCATAATTTTGAATCAAATAATCATATAACATATAATCGTATCCTTTCAAAAAGTAAATATTTTCTTTACTTATTGTTAGTATACCCAATTAATCAATTTTTCTCAATACTTTTTAAAGCTCTAATTTCTTTAATAGAAAATCTTCTCCCACTGCTCTTTTGTCATTCTATTTGTATGTCCCACTCTCGTTTCATTGAGCAGTGGCACCGGAACATTTTCACAAGTATGATGATAAACAAATCCGACCTTTTCCTGCACTCGTTTCGACTTTTGATTGCCATCATAATAGCCGCACCATATGGTATGCATTCCAAGATCCTCAAAGCCGTGACGCAGAATCTCTCTGACAGCCTCCGGTACATAACCTCTGCCCCAGAATGGCTGTCCAAGCCAATACCCCAGTTCACACTCGTCATCCCGGTCTGTCATATCTGTATGCCCGTTCAATATCAGTTCGATTGCACCGATAGCTTTCCCATTCTCTTTTTCACAGATGGCATAACTTTCCGCACCATTAAGCACATTTCTGATTACTTGCAGACTTTCTTCTACTGATTTATGTGGCTGCCAGCCTGCGATTGGACCTATCTCCATAATTCCATTTGCCATATCTTAGCTCTGGCAAACTAAAACAGCTTTTCCATTATTCGCAATACATGCAAATAGTCCCATTTGACAACTTAAATCCATTTTTTTCATAAAACTTAGCTGCCGGGGCATACTCACTTGTATAAAGAACAATTCCTACAAGTCCTTTATCTTTACTGTAGCCTTTAACAGCATTCAATAGTTGCTTACCTATTCCTTGCCCTTGTCGTTCGGGGAGTACCGCCATCTCATTAATGTAAATCTCCTTTTTGCTTCCAGAAATCTTACAAAGTGCAAATATACATCCTGATACCGCTTCATTTTCCTCATATACATACCCAACAAATCTTTTCTGTTCAAAAAAATCTTGAAGATATTCTGTTGCGTTTTCTGCTGTCCAATCTATTCCCCAATGCTCCATAGGGAATGCTTTTGCATAAATCATGCCACATTGTGCTAAGTCACTGTCTTTCATAATTCTAATCATTTTATTACCTCATCTGCCAATCCCAATTTACAAACTGTAAAAACTTCGATTTAACTTTCCATTAATTTAATTGCTTCATCAACAGACACACATGTAGCAAATCTCTTTGGCCACATCATATCATTGTAATATTTATAGGTTTCCTCTCCAGTCATATAGTCGTTATCAAATGTTGAATTTGCCCCTTGCGGAACAATTACTTTATATCCTCTTTCAAAAGCAGATTTCACAGTTGCATCTATACAGAAGTTTGTCTGTAGTCCTACTATCATTAATGTATTTTCATCCTTAATATAATCTGTAAAATCTTTATTTCCAAAACAACTATTGATATTTTTTATAAATATCTTTTCCCCATCCTTTGGAATCACTTGTTCTGCAATTTCGAATTCTTCATCACCGATTGAAAATCCCGTTCCTGGTCCATCATCATGTTGAAAATAGATAACCTCTATTTGATTATCTCTGGCTGCTTTTATAATTCTTGTAGTAGCATCAATAAACGCTTCAAAATTAAAAAGTCTACTATCTGTTATTCCTTTTTGTATATCTATCACAAGTAGTTTCATTCGTTTCTCCTTTACACATAAAATTTCGATTTTTTCTCTGATCAACTGAAAGTTGAGGTTACCCTGCCTAATTATAAATTTGCCAAGAACTCTCCTATGCATTTATTCACAAAATCAGGATTATCAACATTAGAATTATGTGCTGCATTGGGAATCCAAGTAATTTCTATGCCAGTTCTTTTTGACCATTCTTTATTATACTGTTTTACTTTTCCTGTATTATCCTTTTCTCCTACCAATAGTAGCAACGGACAATGTATCTGTAATTCCTTGTTATCATCTAAAAATCCCGCATAACCAATCCCCATCAAATGACATAGTTCTGCTTTTTCATAATCACTAACCATTTCAAGCATATTTTCTCGTCCTGCTTTTGTAACAGCATTTTGTTTTGCCATAGATATTTTAAGCATTTTTTCCGAAAATGGTTTGCACATCCATTCTATCTGTTTTAACCACCAAATATCTGATTTAGAATAATAATTACCAAATGGCGTTGAATCTATTGACACAAATCCTATTACCATTTCAGGATATCTTGAAATGAAAGACTGTGCGATATAACCACCCATTGATTGTCCAATCAACACAACTTGTTTAATTTGCAATTTATTCAATATTTGTAACATCACGACAACTGCATCCTCATACGAAAAATTTGAATATGGTCTTGATTTTCCATGTGCAGGTGCATCCCATACTATCACATTATATTCGCCACTCAAAAAATCAATCTGCTTACCAAACATTGCATGATTTGCAGTTAATCCATGTAAAAGGAAAACTGTCCTTTTAGTAAAATCAATATTGGTATACCAATAATATACAGACCCTTTTTTGCATTCTAATACCGCTTGATACATATTTTTATACCTCTTCACAAAATCCCGATTCATCACATGTGTTCAACGCACCTAATCAAACTTAAATACATTAAGCCCTGTTTCTTCATCATAAACTCTGTCAACTTTTCCATCAATGACCGTAATTACCATCTCACAGGTTGCACTCACGACAGCTCTGTTCAAATGTCCTCCAAACACTTCACCTTTCTCATTTCCGGCACTCATATGAAGATGCGCATAATATTCCCCATTCATCGTATTGATCGTACCTGTCAGTGATGTAATTTCATAATATCCTTTAAAACTGTTTGAGTAATATTTCTTCTCATCTGTCTTATATACTCCGACCGTGAAATCATTGATAGCTCCAAGAGCATTGATACTGGCAAGCTTTATATTCTCATTTATAGCAATTGCTTTCAGTTGCTCTAAAATCTCCTCCCCTTTGTCAATTCTCGCTATTATTGTATTTTCAAATTTTCTGTATTCCATTTTGTTTCTCCCTTCTGTCAGTATCTTATTACTGCCTGTATTTTTTTCTTCTTAGTTGCTGCTTCAACTTCCCATTCAAAGTCTTTTTGCCTTATAAATTCTGGCAGGCGGATAACGAAAATCCAGTTAAATGAATTTTTGTCCGTGTAGTCTGTGCCATCCATATTGTCCTGCCAGCAAAATCCTTCAAGTGGCGGAACTACATATTCAAAAAATCCGTCAATTTTGTAGTCTGTCTTGTAACTCATTTTTATGTAGGATTACAATACATGTGTTACAACTGAATAATTAAAAAGCAGAGATACTCTCTTTGTGTTATATTTTAGTCACCACAACAAAAATTAACTTAAAAGGAGTTCTCTGCTATGGCTA
>NZ_JAHLPN010000030.1 GCF_018917935.1 Kineothrix sp. MSJ-39
ATTCCCTCTGCGGATATGGATCATGAAGAAGGTAATTAGACAAAACGATATAGCCATCTACTGGTTAGAAAAAGAAAATCCCTTCTTCTTAATTTGTCCTTGACAAGGGGTACATTTTAGAGCCATGAAAATATACAGTTGAAGGTGGAAGCCCAGAAACTAAATGCCGATGTGGAACAGTTGGAGGAACGTGCGGTAGAGCTTGCCGGACAGATAGAGCAGCTCGAAGCAAAGGAGAAAGTGCAACAGGATAGAATAGATAAATACGGCATCAGAGCCGATGGGATTGATAAGATATCAAAGGAAGTGTCAGCAGAGGTCAAGAATGTTAAGGCTGCGGCTACACCCATTAAATCCATATTTGGTGGCGAGGAGTATGTCAAGGTTAAGAAGTCCGAATGGAGCCGGATCGTGGCGACATTTGAGAAAGCACTTACAAGAAACAAACTGTTGGATAAGTATGAGGCAAAGATAGCCGAGCTTGAGAAGACCGTGGACTATCTGAAAACACGGATGGAGAAATTCGCAAATCGTATAAAAGAAATGAAGAAATTTCTGACGGAGAAGAACCTGCTGCATGAGTTCCTGTATCTGACGAGAAAACCGGAACAGGAAACTATGCAGGACAGGATAGACAGGAAGAATGCAGAGGCAAGAGCAAAGAATAAGCAAGCTGACCAGGATGGTCGGAGAAAGAGAGGTATTTATGAACATAACATATAGCATGGAAGGGGATTATTTAATTCCAGATATATTTGCAAACGAGGAGCCAGAGCAGGCACTAACTAAGTATGGTATGCTCCGAGAGAGTTTTCTGAAAAATCATCATAAGGGCATTTACACAGGAAAGCTGCTGGCTGGCACATTGAAAGAGCACTGTCTTGATATACAGGTTCAGGCAGAAAATATGACAGAACAGCTCACAAAGCAGCTAATGGCGGTAGAAGGTATTAGTGAAGATTTGAAAAGCTATGATCAGATGGAATGGGTACGCAGGATGAATTCGATAAGAAATAGGGTGGATGAAGTAGTGCTGACAGAGGTTGTATATAAGATATAATCGATTACCTGTTCAAATCAGTAAGGCATACAAGATCCAAGGGTGAGATAATGAGTTTGGTTGAAAGAGGTGAGCAGGCATGGCACAGGTTAATATGGAAAATCTAACAAAAGAAGCACGGATGACATATATATCTGCGGATTTTATTGAACAGACTGAGGAGCAATTACATGCTGCTGAGACAGAGATCTGGGAGAATATGGATAAGATGAAAGATATGTCGCCGGTTGAACGATTTCAGTTTGAGCGGGGGATATATGATAAATTTGTTGAATAGTTAATTCGATTTTCCCCGGGGAAATAATAAATTTAGGTTTGTAAAGATTCATGTTTACTAGAGAGATGTTGTGCTGTATAATAATGGTGTTTGATGTAACATTATTGAGATTACGAGGATTGACATGAGAGTATCATATAACGGGCTTTGGAAGTTATTAATAGACAAAAATATGCAAAAAAAAGATCTGATAGAAAAGCTGAGTCTTAGCTCGACTACTGTAGCTAAGATGGGAAAAGGCGAAAAGGTCTCAATGGATGTACTTGAAAAGATTTGCAAATATTTCAATTGTAATATTGGTGACATTGTTTGTTTTGAAGGAATCAGTACGAATGATGAGGTGAAGTGATGTTTAGCGGGGATAAAAAAAGAACCGGATTGATTGTTTCGTATTTTTTGTCGAGATGTAATAGACAGGCATTAGATGCATTGGGGTATAAGAACTTTACAGAAGCCTTTAATGGTATTGGAGATCTGCTTAATGAGAATCCAAACAATATAAAAAACATGAGAGATGAATTTGATCCTTACTTTGATAATGGTAGACGTGGATGGTATCAGAGAGAACTGCGTGTATCCAGACAGGAAATTTTTGATGAACTTGCTAATTTATCAGATACGGAAGTTGAGAATCTCGTTAAGAAACTTTTAGGTATGGCTAAAGATGGAGTTATTATGGAAAATACGGAGTTATTAAAAGATTTGGGCGCACTGATCAGACAATCTACAATTCATTATAATCAGGATTTTGTGTGGCAGGATGTGGAATTGACAGAAGAATTCAAGGACGCCTATGAGGAGTACTTGGATAAGAATAATTATAAAATCGAATTTTTCTCGGCGACATCTGTGATAACGACACCGACAACAAAGAACATATTTGTGCCTAATCAATGGTTTGTTATAGCGTCATATGCAGTTGGAGTATATTCAGAGCTGCATAAATATAAGGCATATTTTGAACGTGTGACAGAATCCAGAAATGAGCGGCTGGATACCTATGCAAAGCTTTTGAGAGATAATGCATCTATGGTTGACAAGACTGCGTTTATTGATTCAGGGAAACGAGTTATTTTGGTTGAGCGCAACAATGCTAATGCTGCAGAAAAAGCGGCTAAAAGATTATGGAGATTTGTTACTGATTATTCATGGTGGTCAGGACAAAAAACAGTTGACAGAGGAGATTTTTATCTTTCGGTTGTATTAAATATGTTAAATCTTGTTAATGCAAGTCAGGGATACGTGGGAGATATTGTTAATGCATACGGTTCAGACGATCATCTAATGTCTTTGACGAAGAATTTGGGCGTATTTACTAAGAATATGGAAGGAAAAACATATGATATTCCTATTCACCCTGAGATGACAGAAAAGGAAATCAATGATAGTAACGATGATGTCGAGGCGACTACAGGGCCGCACAGAATAAAAATATCTGCAAACAGTATTAAAAAGTTGGGAGGAAGGTAGATGCAAGGCAGATGGTCGATTCAGGACAATCATATTGCGTTGACTGTTGGAAACGAAATGCTTCATCCAAGTGCTGATGAGCTTTATGCTGTGTTAGGTAAGACGGAAGAGAGTTTTATAGATGGGATTGAATGTGAAGTTATAGAGGATGCATTTCCTTCTATAAGGTTTTCAAAGATTGGCTCAGATATAAGATGCAGGCTCAGTAATAGCGGTAGTGATATAAAGGTGGAGTTGTACTGTGAAAGAAAAGGGAAGGAAGTTCATGTTGATGTCATACAGGGACTGATTGTTGATCAGTGCATTACAGAAACCGAATGGTTTTATGTTACAGGCAGCACAGAGGAAATAGAAAAATTGTTTTCGACTGCCGGAATTGAAGAATGCGGCAAAATAACAATTTCCCAATATATAGAAATAATAAGAAATGCTGGGGCACTGTTATCAGGCACTTTATTAAATATGGTTGAAACCAGCTTGCTAGATAAGCCGATTGATTGTAGTTTGAATGTGCCTAAAGGAATAAATGCGACTCTTTATAAGTATCAGAAAACAGGATATCTATGGATGAAATATATGCTGAATGAAAATGGCGGGTGTATCCTTGGTGATGAAATGGGTCTTGGTAAAACTTTGCAGGTTATTACATTGATGCAGGAATACAAAAACCAGAATGACATACCAATGCTCGTAGTGGCACCAGTTTCATTACTTCATAATTGGAAGAATGAGTGTGCAAAATTTGCACCGGGATTAAAAGTATTGATTCATCATGGAGCAAAACGAACTGGGAGATATAAAGAACTTGAGCTATATGATGTGGTTGTCATTTCGTATAATACTGCAGTTGGTGATACAGCGTTATTATCCATGATACCGTGGAAACTGGTGGTTTTGGACGAAGCGCAGAATATAAAGAATCCGGATAGTGAGCGTACTCGTTATGTAAAAAAGATTCCTAGAAATAAATGTATAGCGGTATCAGGTACACCATTTGAAAACCATGTTATGGATATCTGGTCTCTGGTTGACTTTATAATGCCAGGCTTGCTGGGGACTCAGAGGGAATACTCAGAATACATATCTGATGATTTGTATGGCGCAGATAAGATAGAACCTATTTTGAGTCCCATGATGATTAGAAGAATGGTTTTAGATGTGGCGTCGGATCTTCCGGAAAAGGTTGTTATACCTCAGCCGATAGAAATGTCAGATGAGGAAAGCTGTAGATATGAGGAATATCGAAAAGAGGCATCGGGGCAGAGTGAAACATTGGGATTGGGAGCATTACAAAAACTAAGAATGTTTTGTACGCACCCACAGTTGTGCGATGAGGAGTTAATATCGGATCCATATGTTTGCTCAATAAAATACCAACGTATGTGTGAAATACTTGGAGAAATAATAGAACGTAATGAAAAGGTGATTTTGTTCACTTCATATCAAAAGATGTTTGATATTTTAGAAAGGGATATCCCTATGCGATTTGATATTCCGGTCATGAAAATAAATGGAAATACGCCGGTTGAAGACAGGCAGGATATAGTTGATCATTTCAATCATTATTATGGATGTATGTTGCTTGTATTAAATCCCAGAGCTGCTGGAACGGGGCTTAACATAACAGCTGCTAATCATGTTATTCACTATAATTTGGAGTGGAATCCGGCATTGGAGGATCAGGCTTCAGCAAGAGCGTATAGAAGAGGACAGGAAAAAACAGTATTTGTTTACAGATTATTCTATAAAGATACGGTTGAACAAATAGTAAATGAAAGAATTGACAGGAAAAGAGAGATGGCAAAGGCTGCAATTGTTGGAACAGACGGAAAGAATGAAAATAGAGAAGATATCATTTCTGCGCTGAACATTTCACCGATAAAATAGGGGAGGATTACAATGATTAAAACAACAGTTAATTCAAATCAGGAAGTATCACAGGAGATTATTTGCCCGCCAGACCCGGAACGCATTGTGGAAGGGTTGAGAGACACCGGATATAACTTTAATACGGCAATAGCGGATATAATTGACAATTCGATTGCAGCGCATGCTACGAAAGTAGATATTAAGATTAATATGGATCCGGCTGGTGATATTACAGTGTATATTGCTGATAATGGAATTGGAATGGACCTTGAGGGTTTGCGTAACGCAATGACCTATGGATCCAAGGTCAGAGCTGATCTTGGAAGTCTTGGAAAGTTTGGGTTAGGTCTAAAAACTGCTTCAACTGCGTTTTGCCGATCACTATCGGTTATATCAAGAGGACAGAATGATCCTCAAATTAGAAAGTCAGAATGGGATCTGGATTATGTTGCCCAGGTACACGAGTGGAAACTAAAAATGCCAGAAGTTGATCCGGATGAGCAGGACTTACTGGAAGCAACGACAGGAAGTGGAACAGGAACCCTTGTAGTGTGGAGAAAAGTCGATAGATTACTAAAGAATTATAGCAACAAAGGAAATGCCCAGAATGCATTAAAGAGGCGTATAGAGGGTTTACAGTTTCATGTTTCCATGGTATATCAGAGATTTCTGGACGAGGAGGATGACAGAGCCGCTAACGTAAAGATTTCTATCAATGGAATGAACATAGAAGCATGGGATCCTTATGCAAGAAGTGAGAAATTAACCGAACTTCTTGCTGAAGAAGAGGTACCGGTAGAACTGCCGGACGAAACGGTATCATCGGTGACTATAAGGGCATACCTGTTACCTAATAAAGACAGTTTTTCTACGCCAAAGGCAACTAAAGATGCTCGTATAAGTAATGATATGCAGGGATTTTATGTATACAGGGAAAATAGACTTATTCATTACGGGGACTGGCTTGGTTTGTTCATAAATGAGCCACATGGATCGCTTTTAAGGGTGGAGTTTTCTTTTGACCATAATCTTGATACGGCATTTAATGTGGATATTAAGAAATCACGTATACTTCCGGCGGAAGAGATACTTGATTATTTAAAAAACTTTATTACACCTTCAAGACGTGCGGCAGATGAACGCTATCGAAGAGGAACGGCAAAAAATGTGGCTAAGCAGGCCGAACAACGGGATGCTCATGCAGAGTCAAATAGAAATATTGAGGAAAAAGCAAAATCGGTAGAGGCTGCTAAAATAACGGTCACGCAAGGGGATGAAGTTCAGATCGAGAATCAGAATGGAACATTCCATCATAAGATAGCAATCATTTCTAATCCAAAGCCGGGGCAGGTAAGGGTAATAACAAAACCGGATCTCGAATACGGACAGTTATGGGAACCATGTATTGCAGATGGAAAACATGCAGTACAGATAAATCAAAGTCATCCATATTATCAAAAAGTGTATTCGCCAATTTTGGCGCAAAATGTCATGGTTACAGGAATGGATGCATTGCTATGGGCTTTGGCAGAAGCGGAGCATAAAACATATAACGAAGAAGTGAAAGAACAGTATGAGGAAATGCGTGTTGCAGTATCGAGAATACTAAAAACGCTGGTGGCTGATTTGCCAGATCCGGAAGAAGAGGATGAAGAGTAATGGACGAAAAGAGCCAGAGCATAAAGCAAGACTTAGAAATCTTTTATGATGTTCCATTTGAAGTTAGTATGAGGATGGAGTATAAAGATCCGGTTTACTGTATTACGCCGCAGAACTATTTAGGAGAATTGTTTGAAGTGAAAATTCATTTTAGACAAAAAATCCGAATGATAGTTGAAATAGAACCGCAGAAATATGCGGCATCCATGATTGAGGAAATTAATCATCCGGATGAGGAAAGAAAAAAATTATTTTTAGCTTATGCAGAGCAGATAAACAGAAAATGTTCAAAATTTGAGTTCTTTGTGAATCAGAATCTGGCAGATATAAGTACGCCTGGAGTATGGGAAGAAAAGTGGAACAGTTTTAGAATAAGGGCAACACAGATAATAGAAGATTCTCTTGATGATACGGATGAAATTAATCTTATGCGGGAATGGGCAAGGTTGTTTGTTGGCCTGATTTTGGCGCTGCTGAAAATAGAACAGATAGGGCAACTAGGAGTGACTGAAGGTAAAATGTCTCAGGTATTGCAGAATAAATATGAAAGAAATCCTGTTAACAGAGAGCTTTGCCTAAGTGCAAATGGATTCAAATGTAAAATATGTGAATTTGATTTTGAGAATGTATATGGAAAAATCGGGCATGAGTTTATCCACGTACATCACATAGAGATGGTTTCAGCACATGGAGGGGAATACTATTTAGACCCTGTGAATGATATGATTCCGGTTTGCCCGAATTGCCATGCGATGTTACATAGAGAAAATCCACCTATTAAACCGGATAAGCTTCGCGAAATAATTGTTAACCAAAAAGGAGAACTATCATGAGTAATTTGGCTATTGATATCAAAAATAGAAGAGAAGAATTGGGACTTACTGTTAAGGAAATGGCTGATTCTATTGGATTATCAAAAGATGGAGATAGAGTTTTAAGGTTGTGGGAAAGCGGTAATGGAAGACCGGATAAGCGGGTGTTTAGAAGAATAATGTCATTTGCTGATAACCGGCCTTTTGCGAAAGAAGTTGCAGCCCCTACGTTTAAGTTTATAGATTTATTTGCCGGAATAGGCGGAATCAGGATTCCGTTTCAGGAGCAGGGAGGACAATGTGTGTTTACTTCTGAATGGGATCGCTTTGCACAAAAGACATATCAGATGAATTTTGGTGGAGAAATATATGGAGATATTACAGAGGTAAACATCAGTGAGGATATACCGGATTTTGATATTCTCTTAGGTGGATTTCCGTGTCAGCCATTTTCACAGGCAGGCTTGCATAAGGGGTTTGCTGATACCAGAGGTACTCTGTTTTTTAATATAGAGGAAATTATTGCGGAGAAAAGACCAAAGGCTTTTTTACTTGAGAATGTGAAACAGCTAAAGGGTCATGATCATGGAAGAACATATAAGGTTATTGAAGAACATCTGAAAAATCTTGATTATACAGTATCGTCTGCTGTTCTCAGGGCAGGAGACTTTGGAGTTCCACAGAATAGAGAAAGAATTTATATTGTTGGATTTGATCGTGAAAGATTTAATCTTCCCAAGGATTACCAGTTTGCGTTCCCAGTGCCTCCGAAAACTCCAACAAGATTGGGAGATATTTTAGAAAAAAATGTGGATCCTAAATATACCATTAGTGAAAAGCTTTATGAAGGGCATAAACGGAGAAAAGAAGAGCATAAAAAGAAGGGAAATGGATTTGGCTTCTCGTTATTTAATGAGGATTCAGAATATACAAATACATTAAGCGCCAGATATTATAAAGATGGAAGTGAAATCCTTATAGATCAGGGAGAAAACAAGCGCCCGCGGAAACTTACGCCAAGAGAGTGTGCACGCTTACAAGGATTTCCGGAAAGTTTTATAATTCCGGTTTCGGATACTCGGGCATATAAACAGTTTGGAAATTCCGTTGCAGTGCCTGTTATTAGAGCAATAGCAAAGAATATGATTAATACGTTGGAAGATTTGGAGAATAGTAATGTCTGATGTTTTAACGAAGGAACAACGTCACAGGAATATGAGCAATATAAGATCTAAGGATACAAAAATTGAATGTATTCTCAGGAAAGCTTTGTGGTCACGTGGCATTCGATATAGAAAGAATTATTCGGCATTGCCAGGAAAGCCGGATATAGTAATTAAAAAGTACATGATTGCTATTTTCTGTGACAGTGAGTTTTTTCATGGAAAAGACTGGGATTCACTTAAGTCAAGGCTTCTAAAAGGGAATAATGGCGATTTTTGGGTCAATAAGATATCGAAAAACATATCTAGGGACGAGGAAGTGAATAAGCAGTTAAAAGCTTTGGGATGGACCGTGCTCAGGTTTTGGGGGGCTGATATAAAGAAAAATACAGGCGATTGTCTTAAAACCATAGAGGAGGCTGTATTTGAGGCTGAAATAGGGAAGGAGGATTGGTGATGAATTCAACGGGTGTATTTACAGAAGACATGAAGGATTTTTTTGGGGCGTCAGATGGCGCTTATACTGCGTTTACGAGTGTTGAAATAAAAAAAGGTACTTTCAATGTAAAAAGTGTAATAAGAGGACTTTTAATTGATAAACTTGGGAGAGAGAATATTCCTGTAGTGAATGTTTCAGCAAAACAGACTATTGAATTTCAGGTTTGCAATAAAGCAAAGATCTATGGGAAGGATAAGATTGATATCCCATGTAAGTTTTCAAAAAGAGATAGCGATGAAATGACAATCTATTTTAATACGGCAATAATAGATATCTTTAATGCTGAGGCAGGGGATTATTGGTACATATATTTTAAAGAATCAAATATTCCGATTGTTGGAATTATGTCTAAGGATAAGTGGGATGATTTGTTTGATTTGGCTGAGGACGCAATTGTTGAACCGGATGAAAAAGAGGGGAAAGAGCTAAATTACACAGGCGATGTTTCAAAAATGACGTTGTTGGAAGAGGAGGCTCCGGAAAGATCCGCTGTACAATTAATTATGGACAAAACCAAGGTAAGAAAAAGTCTTAGTGCAGAAAAAGCCGCACTCAAGGAGAAAAATCGAAAGAAGAAAGGTGATAGGGGCGAAGAAATTGCCATTGAAATTGAAAAACGCCGGCTAGAAAAAATGGGAAGGTCGGATCTTGTCTCTAAGATAACGCATGTTGCTAAAAACAAAGACGGATTAGGCTATGATATTATTTCGACGGATATTGATAATGGTGGTAATGAGGTTGAGATATATATTGAAGTAAAAGCAACTTCTGGTGATAAAGATATGCCATTTTATGTGACGGCGAGAGAGCTGGAAGTTTCACAGAAGTACCAGAAACTATATTATATATATAGAATATATGGGCTTAAAGAAGATGCGGACAATGCAAAGTATTATAGGATGGCTGGTGCGATTGATGATAATTATGAACTTAAACCAACTGAGTATAGAGCTAAACGTTAAATTGGAATTGACATCAGCGATTATCTGAATAGAATCAATAAACACATAATAAATGGATTACGCGAGGATCTATCATTAAATTAATAGGCAGATGAAAGATGTTGTATTTAAAGAAATAGCAGGTGCTAGGCTCCATGAAACATCTCATAGAAAAAAGTATTCTGAGTGAAAAACACTCCGGCAACATACAGCTGATGAATAATTCAGATAAAAGTAGTGATAATATACTCCGGTAGAGTAGTCGAACTACAGGATAAAATCAAAAGTCCATAGTATCTGATTTGTATTGAACCACGATATTAAAAGAAAGGAAAAGCTTATGATGAAGAAACGAAAGATAAAATTAATAATAGCCAATGTTTTTATGCTTTTCCATAATTGGAAAATTGCAATAAAGAATGTTTTCCTTCGTGGTGAAGATATATTGAAGTTAAATGTCAGTGATACGACTGATTATGGATATGTAGGACTTGGTCCAACCAATGATGCAGAGAATGTATCGGAATATTTGAGGGCTATGGAATGGGCAATAAATGATAAAAATGTTACAAACATAGCTCTTGCTGGACCATACGGAGCAGGTAAAAGTAGTATTATTAATACTTTTCTGGGAAAACATCCAAGCATAAGGTATATTAATATTTCACTAGCAACATTTAGAGAAAATGAACAAGAGGAGATAGATGCTGACAGAGAAAGCTTTGAGAAACTATTAGAAGAGAGTATTCTTAAACAGCTATTTTATAAAGTACATTACTCAAAGATACCTCAAAGCAGGTACCGCAAACTTCATAAAGTTTCGTTTGGGACAAGTTTACTGCGTGTATTATTTACACTGGCGTTGATTGCAAGTTTTACTTTTCTTCTTGCACCTTTAAAGATTCAGGAAGCGATCAGTGCATATTCAGACACTATGTCAAGTCTTCTTGACTGGAATGAATTACAGCAGATGGTTTTTGCTGGCGGTTTTGGGCTAATCATAATAATGATTATGACCAGCTTGTATAGATGGATAAATACAAAGTGGAAATCCATAGAGATTAATGTGGCAGATAAAGCAGTTATTAAGGCAGATGAAGTGGGTGAGGCTTTATCTCTTAATAAAAATATGGATGAAATTTTGTATTTTTTTGAGGAAACTAATTATTCACTTGTGGTGATAGAGGATCTTGATAGATTTGATACACCGGAAGTTTATACGAAACTCAGAGAAATAAATAAGATTATCAATGAATATAATTCTATTAAAAGAAGAATCGTATTTATATATGCGCTGAAGGATGACATTTTTCATAATGAGGATAGAACTAAATTCTTTGACTTTATTATACCTGTTATTCCGTATATCGATGCTACAAACTCTGGAGAATATTTAAAAAAGAGATTGGCTGAAATCAAATCTACAGGGATGTCCTTTGATATTACAGAAGAGTATATAATGAATGTAGCTCCTTTCATTTCAGATATGAGGATACTTAACAGTATTTGCAATGAATTTATTGTTTTTAAAAAGACTATAAAAGATAGCCAGGATCTTGGAAAACTCCAAGATATTCAAATGCTGTCTATTATGGTTTTTAAGAATATGTATCCCGAAGAATTTGCATTGTTGCAGGGATCTGATGGGATTATTAAACAAGCGTACAGTGACAGAAATGTTTTTATAAAAAAGACATCGGCAGATTTGCTAAAAGAAATTGAAGATGCTGAAGCAGAAAAGCGAAAATCAGATAGTCAGGGACTACTGTCTGTCGATGATGTAAAGCTCGCATTTATCCAGAGACTTGTTGGCGAAAAGGGTGTTTTAACCAAAATTCAGGGGACTGAAAAGACGGTTACAAGGAGTGATATTCTAAAAGGTGATTTTTCGCTATTGCAAATCGGCGCAGGATCAGCAACGGTATATTATCGGCCGACTGATTATTATTATAGTGAGGAATCAGAAAATATAAAAGATATAGAAAAGTTGCGGTGTTCAGATGGTGTGACTTATTACGAGAAGTGTGACAGGGCAATTGCAAGAGATAAGAAGCGTAGGAAACAGATTTCTCAAAACTTATTGGATAAGCAAAGGCAACTTTATGAACTGCGTTCTCGGTCAATGAAAATGCTTATAAAGGAATATGGGGCAGATGAAGTATTAGGAGAGGATGTAAGAAAAAACAAGCTGCTTGTGTTTATGCTTAGACATGGATATATCGATGATACTTATCAGATGTATATAAATTATTTCTTACCGGGAAGTATTACGTCGGATGAGTTGAATTTCATTATTAATGTACGTAATTATACAGGCACCGCAGATTGGGATTATAGAATTATCCATCCTAAAAATGTTATTAGCCGTTTGTTTGATTATGAGTTTGAACAGCAGAAAGAGTGTCTTAATTTTGATTTGGCAGAGTTTTTTTATGGCGATGATAAGAAATCAGAAAAGAAAACAGGATTTACAAAGCAACTGGCAAAAGACGATGAAGAAAGTAGAAGATTCATCAAAGAGTATTATGTGCGAGCGAAGAATAGAGCTGAGTATATAAGTAGCATCACAAAAGAAAAGCCACTGTTCTGGTTTGATATATGTTCTGACGATAGCCTTGGATATCAGGATAAAGTTACATATTTAAAAGACATCTTTATGTATCTTAGGGGTGAGGACATTGTTTTACAAGATACAGCAGCTAATGAAGAGGATTCGGATTTTTCGATATGTTCATTTATAGTTAGATCGGACGAGGTGCTTGAACAATTACAAGATGCTGGCGCTGAGAAGGTTGTGACAGTACTGACACAGATAAATGCCAAGTTTAAGAATATTAATATACTGACGGTAGATGCGAAGATTATTAGGGGCGTTTTCTCAAATGAATTGTTCGAAATATCGCTTGTTATGCTTCAGAGGTATGCAGATTTTATTGCCGGTGAAATAGTTGAAAGTTTTGAATCTAATATATACACATATATATTAGAACAAGGCGATACACAAGTAATAGAGTACCTTGATCGTAATATAAGTGAATTAGTTACAGAGGTAATTTTGCCTACTGAGGCTAATACAAGAGAAGATATAGACACAGTGTATAGATGCATAAAACTTCTTGATTATAACGAATCTTTATCTATTCAGCTTATTCAAAAGATGGAAGTTGTAATGAAAAATTTGAAGAAATGGATTGATACTATAAAAGATCAGCGAAGAGATGTAAAGAAGATAGTTGATGCTTTTTTCGCTGAAAACAAGATAATAGCATCTATTGAAAATCTTGATGCATACAAAGCAATGTATTCATTTTCAGCTGTGCTTTGCGATTTTGTTGATGAAAATATAGATGTTCTCCTTTCGGACGAGAAACTTGATGATGCGCATGCAAAAGAATTTTTAAAGAAAGATATCAAGGACGAAACTATTGAAAAAATTCTACAAAATTATCAGATGGAATCATTTAGTGAGAGCTTAAATAGCTACCGTGATAATGTTGTTCAGGCGATGATTAAGCTAAAATATTTCAAGTATACAAGAAGCAGATATAATGAAATCTTTTCCGCATTTTCAAATATGCTACCAGCGTTTGTTGAATGTTATTGGGAGGAATTTGAACCAGAAATTCCAAGCATAACCTTCGATTTAGCAACACTAGACAGTTTTATTGAATCGGATCTCGACGATGAGAAGAAAGCAGTATTTCTTAGCAAAGCAGAGGCTTCGCAAATGACGAATGCAATGTTGTCATTTGTAAGGGATACAAATGTAAGCATTTCTAAAAAGTATGTGCAAGCAGCTTGGAATAAGTTGGAAGAGAAAGATAGACCCCAATTTATGGTTAAGTTTTTCTCGAAATTTGCTATTAATGAGCTCCAAAATATGTTTTTACAAATGCCGAAAGAATACTACGCATTACGACAAGAGAACGGATGGCATGAAGTATTACTTGAGAAAAATTCTATAAACGAATCTCTTTGCAAAAAGCTTTTGGCTGCTAATTACATTTCTTCTTATGACATAAAGAAAGAGAAGAGTAGTTTGTTTGCTAGCGATATCGAGAAATATGTTGCAAGAGTAAAAGCCAAAAGGTAGGTGATGAACATGAAATTACGAGATATACAAGCCGTAGAATGGGCGCGGGAACAAAAGAAGAAAATAACAGATGATAAAAACAGACGTATCGCAGATGCGCTCATGGAGACGATGACACCTATGATTTTAAAGAGTGGTGCACGGAAATAGAATGGGTACAATTTGGGTACACCAGAAATTCAACCACATAAATAATATACAAAACCGTATCAAAATGATACGGTTTACAAACATAAAATTACTACTTTCATAAGAAAAATCGAACCTGAAAAAGAATTTGAGTAGAAGCCACAAGTCTTGGAACCCGCTAAACAAGCGGCTTCCGAGACTTTTTCTTTTGCTCTGCTACTAATTTGCTACTAATAGCAACTACTCTTTTTTCTATCATTTTCAGTTGGTTGTCATTGACTTTAATAGCAAGAAACCCTGATGACTGCTGGATTTCTTTTAAATGATTTTTCTTTGTGGCATCTGGATGATTTTCCCTGATGCGGTATTTGGTGGTACTAATGCAGGTCCGAACTGAGGTCTGATTGTCACATCTGAGCCGTTGTCCTGAGTCTGAGATACTTCACAGGTGATATCTGTTGCTTCAAGCAGAGGGTTATCAGATGGTGGTTCAGGTGTTGGCGAATCTGTTGCCTGTAATGATTCCAGACTATGCACAAGCTCCTGCTGTTTATGTGGAAACAGGTGGGAGTATGTGTTAAGTGTTGTGGATACCTTTTCGTGTCCGAGCCTGTCTGCTAACATCAGGGCATCACAGCCCTGATTAATAAGTAAACTGGCGTGCGAATGCCTGATATCGTGGATTCGTATTTTCTTTATACCTGTGTTTTTACAACCTCTTATCATCTCGTGTGAGAGATATGATTTTGTTACCGGGAACAGCCTTTCGTCTGCGTCAAGCATATATCTTGACTGGATATAGTCTGATAGTTCCTGGCAGAGAAAATCCGGAATCGGAATCTTTCTCTTGCTTTTTCTTGTCTTAGGTGATGTAAATACATCTTTTCCAGAGTGTGTGAATAAAACTCTGTAAATGTAATCTTCTATGATAATGATTGGGCTGAAGGCTCTCAAATGAGCATTCAGCCCTTGCTTTATATATAACAGTGTCGATTCGAGCATGTCAAGAGCAGGCGAAAATTTCCGCCTGTAAAACAAGCTTTAAAGTTACTATTCGGGCAATCGG
>NZ_JAHLPN010000031.1 GCF_018917935.1 Kineothrix sp. MSJ-39
TTGTACTTTGTGAACAGGTTTCTTTTCTCTTGCCATAATAATAGGCCTCCTATGATTTAGATTTTATCATAGAAGACCTATTAGCTAATACCTATTTACAGAAAAAGTTTCACAGACTCCTGAATCTTATCCTTTAACTATTTATCTTCCAGTGTCCTGTCTTATTATTTCCTACTCTCTCAATAATGCCTTTTTCTTTAAGGCTTTTTACATGTGCTGCTACTGTCTTTTTACTTATTCCTATGTTCTCTGCAATCATCACATAGCTGTAGCCAGGATCTATTCTAAGTTCATCCAATATTCTTCTTTCAGCATCAGTCACCTCATCGGTCACCTCATCGGTCACCCCATCGATCACCTTGCCTGGGCCATGAACAACTCTATCTTCAGGAGCAGTAAATTTGACCATAATGTCACTTGGATTTACAGTAAACTCAGGTGCTGGCAAATCATCTGCTTTACAAGCTTCACATATTTTTTCTATACCTCTACCCCAGCTTTCAATGAATCCCGCCAAATAAAAAACATTTGCAATATTAGGATTAAACGGTCTTGATGCATGTTTCACTAATAAATTCTCGGCTGTCCAGTTGTCTGGTAACTGTCCACAATTTGCTATATACATCTTATCTTCGTATACGCTAATCTGGATCGGTACACCGTAGTTATACTGTGAATGGCATAATGCATTCAGTAATGTTTCTCTAAGTGCAGCTTCCGGCACGAAATATCTCTCTTGCCTTTGAACACCTACATAAGAGATTTTTGCACGCATATATTTCAAATAAACCAATTCAACAATCTTATCTACAATTTCAATCAATGAGCCATGCACTTCATCCTGATACATCAGGTCTGCATCAGTCTCAAAATATCCTATCTTTACATATGCACCAAGCTGCCATTTTTCTGGATCTTTTGCAAATAGCATCATAGCTGCATTAGTTAAATAACCACCTGCTGCAAGATGCAACTTTTCCAATAAGATTTCCTTAGGCTCCTCTAACAATGATGGTTCAATTCTACCTTTCTTTGCTGCTAACTCCTTAAATCTATTAATAACAGAATCCTCTACATCAGCCAAAGTAAACGCAGGCATTGGCATATTATCCCATGTAACTCCACGTTTTCCATTTAGAAAACTCTCAAGTGCTGGTCCTGTTAGCACCTGTTTTGTACTACCACTGCGATAATGATATACACCTTTATATGAAATACTTGTAGAGTACGCAGGAACATTTATCTCAATATAGTCTTTTCCATCTTTTGACAAAAGATTTACATCCGCTACAATACCAAGCGATTGAGTGATTTTATTAGGAATATCCTCCAATAATTTCTTTGAATCTGATACTCCAACCACATTGCCTTCATCATTCATTCCGATATATATTTTCCCACCCTGAGCATTTGCAAAACCACATATCCATTTCAAATACTCATCGCGCCAAGACTCTTTCCATTCAATATTTTGACTTTCTGCCACTTTGAAATCGTCTCCTTCCACTGCTAATTTTATTTCTTTATTGGTCTACTATATCTACATTTCGGATAATTCATACATCCGTAGAATCTACCATATGGTCCACTTCGTTCTCTCAGTTTTCCTCCACAATCTGGGCAAATCGTAGGATCACATTTTTTTCTTTGCATCACGATTTCCTGTGCTGCTTTTTCCTTTAATAATATATCCCCAGCCTTCCAATGAACTTGCATCAATCACTTGTATTAAATTATTATCAACCAAAATATCTACCTGTGATTTATCATATTGAGGTGTTCCAATAGAAACTTCTAATTTGCCCCCTAACTGCTCATATAAATCTATTAAAAGTAATACCCTACATTTTTATATACAACATTATTATCTACTCAACCCACCGATAACATTCTTGTCTACACAACCTATTTATGCTAATCTCATTACCGGGCATTTTATCCATTTTTGATGCCAACTTCAGGTATCTATCTCTACAAACCCAAATCTCCGAAAAGCCCTTATTTCAAGGAATTCCAGACACATCCAGTATTTTTAATTCTGTACTTTACTAAGCAGACAAACACTCTCCACATGCACGCTCATCGGGAACATGTCAATCGGTCTGACTTTTTGGAGTGTATAGCCGCCATCCACCAAAATGCGGAGGTCGCGGGCAAGTGTTGCGCTGTCACAACTGACGTAAACAATGCGGTCAGGCTGCATCTTGAGCATGGTATCGAGGCACTTTTCATCACAGCCCTTTCGCGGCGGATCCACCACGATCACATCAGGATGCGCCATCTCGCTCTCTTCCTGACTATGCTTGGCATACCAGTCCGGCAGTACCTTCTCTGCCTTTCCGACAAAAAATGCAGCATTTTCCATATGATTCAGAGCAGCATTTTTTCTGGCATCTTCGATCGCCTGTGGTACGATCTCTACGCCGTAAACAGCTTTTGCCTTCTGTGCCAGAAATAAGGAGATCGTTCCGATCCCGCAGTACAGGTCCCAGACAGTTTCTTTCCCCTGCAGGTCCGCATAGGCTAACGCTGTTCCATACAGCTTCTTTGTCTGCACCGGATTGACCTGAAAGAAGGAAAGCGGTGAAATCTGAAATGCCACATCTCCGATATAATCAGTAATATATGGCTTACCATAGAGGAGTCTGATCTCCTTTCCCATGATGACATTTGTATTTTCCTGATTGACGCTGAGTGAGATCGATACAATCTGTTTTTCCGACTTGTCTTCATGCTGCTCTTCCGTTCCATCAGCACTTTTCTGTATGCCATCAGATGTTTTCATATTCTCACACAGCTTCAGCTCTGTAAGTGCAGCTATCAGTTCCTGCTCATGCGGCAGTTTCTTTCCATTGATCACAAGACAGACCATGATCTCACCAGTCGTAAAGCCTGTCCGGATCAGTACATGGCGCACCAGTCCTTTGCCGCTTTCTTCCTGATATGCAGAGATCTGATACTGTTTCATGAAGGCAAGGATTTCCCGCAAGATCACACCATCCGTTTCTGCACCGATACAGCAGTCTGTGCCCGGAATGATCGAATGTGTCCTGCCGGCGTAAAAACCCGCCACCGGATTGCCATCTTTATCTACGCCGATCGGATATTGCGCCTTGTTGCGATAATGATACGGATCTTCCATTCCGATAATAGGTTCCATCACATTTTCGATCTCTTCTGCCGCAAACCCGCCGATGCGCTGCAGATTGCCAAATACCTTCTGCTGTTTGATCTGAAGCTGTTTGTCATAGGCAACTGCCTGTAACTGACAACCGCCGCACGGCTTATAGATCGGGCAGCGCGGCTCTATGCGAAAAGGAGAAGGTACAAGTACCTTCTCACATCTTGCGTATGCATAATTCTTTTTTACTTTTGTCAGAAGTGCCAGAACTTTGTCGCCCTGCACTGCATCTTTTACAAAAAGTGTAAATCCGTCGATCTTTCCGATGCCTTCACCGGAAACACCGGTGTCTGTGATCTCGATTTCGACCTGACTGTTTTTCTTATATTCCATAAATGATCCTGTTTCTATCCTTCCTGACACATTTCATACGTGCGCATACAGTTTTATAATAATTTTGTTGCTCTGACATTTGTTTCCAGCAGTCTGTTGTAGCCCAGCCAGCCTGTTTCGGATGTAGACTCTAAAAGTTCCGTAAATGTTTCCAGCTTTGCATCCGTATTATCCGCAAAGTTCAGTGCAACTGCTTCCATCAATGCAGGCTTTTTCGGAGAACCGTATTCCAATTCACCGTGATGTGCTAAAATACAGTGCTTGAGTTCATTTAACAGATCTGTCGGGAAGCCATCGATCTGTGCTGCCTTTTCGCCTGTCATTTCACAGCCCATTACAATGTGTCCGAGCAGGTTGCCGATATCCGTGTAGTCATTTTCCGGGAAGCTGGAAAGCTCCTTTACCTTACCGATATCATGCAGCATTGCGGCTGTCAGAAGCAGATCGCGCTTGAGCATCGGATAGGCGCCGCAGTAGTAGTCACACAGCTTCGTCACACTGAGCGTATGTTCCAGTAAGCCACCGACAAATCCATGATGTACGGTTTTAGCGGCGGAAGAATTGCGGAATGCCTTCACGAACTCCTCATCCTCCACAAAGAAACTCTGCAGAAGTGCCTTTAAATATGTATTTTCGATGCTGTCAATAAGCCTTGTCAGCTCATGCATCATCTGATCGATATCTTTCTTGCTGACCGGCAGATAGTTAGCCGGATCATACTCACCTTCCTGACAACGGCGCAAACGCTTTACATTGATCTGGTTTGCTCCCTGAAAAGAAGTTACCTCACCGTAAATCTCAATATAATCCAGTGCATCATAATCACCGATTCCCATATTGTTCGGATCCCAGATCTTTGCATCGATCGTGCCCGTTTTATCCTGCAGCACAGCGGTTTCGTATGGCTTACCATTCTTGGTAGTTGCCAGCTGCTTATGCTTGCAAAGATAAATATCTGATACTCTGTCGCCTTCTTTATAATCCTGGATAAATTTCATTTTTCTGCTCCTATTCTGCTTCTTCTGCTGTGATTTCTAATATTACTTCTTTATATTCTGTTCCGTCAAACCGCATGACTGTCATTTCCACAACATTTTGCGGAGACAGAGACAGGATGACTGCTCTGTATTCTTTATATGAGGAAATCAGATGATCTCCGATCTTGATAATGATATCTCCATTGGAAACACCTGCACGCATCGCCGGTGACTGTGAGACAACTTCCGTTACATAAGCACCATATGGGACATCCATCTCCTTATGGGCATCGTCTGTTACATCAACGCCTTTGATACCAAAATAAGCTCTTTTCTCATTGTTGGACAGTTTTGCGATAAGTGTTTTGATATCCGATATACCAAAGACCGTAAGCGGTTGTCCGCTGACACTGCCCGCCATAACGCCAAGCACCTTCCCTTCCAGATTGATCAGAACACCGCTCGGTGCTGTGCCTGTATTCAAGTCTGTCGTCAACAGATTGTACGATGCATCTGTCAGATTCAATCTGCCCTTATTGGCTGTGATCATTCCATAACTGACAGAGCCGTAGGTTCCCTGCGGTGCACCGATCGCGATCACCGGCTGACCAACGATCGCATCATCTCCCGAAATGCCCAGCTCAGCGATCCTGATCTCCTCCATCGTTGCAGAATGGATATCATCCTTGGAAACTGCGAGGATCGTAAGCCCCGTCTGACTGTCCTTCTGCTTGATATGTGCCTCTGTCATCTGCTTATCACAAAATCTGACATAATACTGGCTTGCATTTTCCATCGAACCCGTATCTGCCAGAATCAAAAGCTCTGCAGTATTGTCTGCCAGAATCAGACCTGCTGTCATATTTTCATTTTCAAATGTTCCCTGCAGCCAGTCCTGCATCTCCGAAATCCCGATCACGGAGACCATAAAATCCATGGAATCCTGCGCATAGGCATATAGATCCTGATACAGCTCTTCATACTGGTCGATCCCAAATGCGGTTGTAGCAGACTGGATCGCTTCTTCTTTGGCTTCTTCCACCGCTGCCTCCTGCCTTTGCACTTCCTGCTGGGCAACGCTCTCCTCCGTCAAAAGCTCCTGTGGCTTTACCTCTTTCTTTTCCTCCGGGAATTCAACCTTGGAGATTTTTTCCGGATTGAGCACATTATTGATCACCGGCTCGATCAGAAGGAAGGTAATGCACGCCACCAGACCGAATACCACAGCAAGTGCGGCTGTCAGAACGGTTCTGCGCAGAAGCTTTTTCTTATTGACCGGCTTTTTCTTTATCGTTTCATGCACAAATTCATAATCTTTTTCTTCCATTTACCACTCTTCTCCTTAGCTGTTACCAGCTTTCAGTATATCATTTTAAGGGTATTTCCACAAGAATCCTTGCATAGTAATTTTGCCTTACCTGTGTTATACTTTGTGGATAAGGAGGCTATTATGAACCAGAAAGCATTACACACTCTTGAATACGATAAGATCATACGTTTATTGATAGATAAAGCAACATCCGATCCGGGGCGGAAAATGTGCGAAAACCTGCAGCCGGGCAACTCTATTTCTCAGATTGACCTGCGTCAGGAACAGACCGCAGCAGCACTTGACCGGCTGTTCAAAAAAGGCAGTATTTCCTTTGGAAACAACCACGATTTTTCCTATGCGTGCAAGCATCTCGCGATCGGCGGTTCTTTAAGTTGCACAGAGCTTCTGCAGATCGCCGGACAGCTTGAAAATGTCACACGCATCAAAAACTACGGTCGTATGGAAAAGGAATATACCGACTGTCTTTCCTCTTTTTTTGATGAACTGGAGCCTCTGACGAACATCCAGACAGAGATCCGCCGCTGCATCATCGCAGAGGATGAATATGCGGATGATGCCAGCTCCACGCTCCGTCAGATCCGCCGTCAGCTTGCTTCTACCGGTGAAAAGATTCACTCCCAGCTTCTTTCCATGGTAAACGGAAGCTACCGCACCTATCTGCAGGACGCAGTGATCACCATGCGGAACAACCGCTATTGTCTGCCTGTTAAAGCAGAATGTAAGGGGCAGGTTCCCGGTATGGTACATGAAAGATCCCAGACAGGCTCCACGCTTTTTATCGAGCCTGCGGCAGTTGTGGATCTGAACAATAAAATAAAAGAACTTGAGCAGCAGGAAGCAGATGAGATCGAAGTGATCCTTGCCACCCTTTCCGCTTCTCTGGCAGAGTATGCAGATACCATTCTGCGGAATGGTGAGCTTATGACAATTCTCGATTTTGTCTTTGCCAAAGCAGAGCTTGCCATGGATATGAATGCAACAAGACCGGTTCTGAACGAAAAAGGAATCCTTCGTCTGCGCAAGGCACGTCATCCGCTCCTGAAAAAGGACAGTGTTGTACCGATCGATATCCATCTGGGAGATAGCTTCAAGCAACTGATCATCACAGGTCCGAATACCGGTGGTAAGACAGTTTCCCTGAAAACAGCCGGACTTTTATGTCTGATGGCACAGGCAGGACTGCATATTCCGACACTTGACCGAAGCGAAGTCTGCGTATTCCGTGAGATTTTTGCGGATATCGGGGATGAACAGAGTATTGAACAGAGTTTATCCACCTTCTCCTCCCATATGACAAACATTGTCCACATTATGAAGGAGGCTGACAACCGTTCCCTGTGTCTGTTTGATGAGCTTTGCGCCGGAACAGATCCGACAGAAGGGGCTGCCCTTGCGATCGCGATCCTCTCCACCTTACAGGCGCGTGGCTGTTACACAATGGCAACCACCCACTACAGCGAGATCAAGATCTATGCCCTCTCAACAAACGGCGTGGAAAATGCCTGCTGTGAATTTGATGTAGAAAAATTAGCTCCAACTTACCATTTACTGATCGGTGTTCCGGGCAAAAGTAATGCCTTTGCGATCTCCGAAAAGCTGGGGCTTTCCGATAAGATCATAGAAAAAGCACGCCAGCAGATCAGCAGTGAGCAGGAGAGCTTTGAAGATGTCCTGTCCTCTCTGGAAACAAGACGTGTCCAGTTGGAACGCGAACGTGCAGATTTTGATGAGCAGAAGCAGAAGCTGGAAAACAGACTTGCCGATCTCACCAGACGGGAAGAAAAACTGCAGTCCCAGAAAGATGAAATCCTGCGAAATGCCAACGAACAGGCAAGAGATATTTTACGAGATGCCAAAAAAGTGGCGGATGAAACGATCCGCTCCTTCCAGAAATTCGATGATAACAGCTCCATGAAGGAAATGGAACAGAAACGTACCAAGGTGCGTGAAAAGATATCCGAAAAGGATTCCAAGCTGACGCTGAAAGCAGCCAAGGTACCGAAAGGTTCCAAGGTCAAGGCTACAGAGCTGCATTTGGGTGACCGTGTCAAGGTGCTTTCCATGAACCTGCGCGGAACCGTCAGCTCCAAGCCCGACGCTAAAGGTTACTTATTCGTACAATGCGGCATTATTCGTTCCAAGGTGCATATCAGTGATCTTGTGCTGATCCCCGAGGATGATATCACGGCAAGCACGATCTCCCATTCCAGCTACGGCAAGATCACGATGGCAAAATCAGCCAACGTCCGTACAGAGATCAATCTGCTCGGCAAAACAGTGGATGAAGCACTGAACGCACTTGATAAATATTTAGACGACGCTTACATGGCACATCTTCCTTCCGTCCGTATTGTGCACGGAAAAGGAACCGGTGCTCTCCGCAACGCAGTGCAGACACATTTACGCGCACTTCCTTATGTTGCCTCCTTCCGCCTCGGTGAATACGGCGAAGGTGACGCAGGCGTTACGATCGCTACTTTTAAATAGAAAGGAGTTTTACTATGGTTGCAAAACAGAAAATACTGATCGTGGATGATGATGAAAATATCGCAGAGTTGATCTCCTTATATCTGACAAAGGAATGCTTTGAGACCATGATCGTTTATGACGGCGAATCCGCACTTTCCAGCTTTGAGACTTTCCAGCCCAATCTGATCCTGCTGGATCTGATGCTTCCGGGCATTGACGGTTATCAGGTCTGTCGTGAGATCCGTACCACTTCCAGCGTTCCGATCATCATGCTGTCCGCCAAAGGCGAGGTATTTGACAAGGTACTCGGTCTGGAGCTTGGCGCAGATGATTATATGGAAAAGCCTTTTGATACAAAGGAACTGGTTGCCAGAGTTAAGGCAGTTCTCAGACGTTTCAAATCAGGAAGTGTTCCGGCAGAAACCAATGACAATACGAAAAAAGTGGAATATCCTGATCTGACAATCAATCTGACAAATTATTCCGTTATTTACCGCGGAAAGACAGTAGAAATGCCGCCAAAGGAGCTGGAGCTTTTATACTTCCTTGCTTCTTCTCCGAATCAGGTATTTACAAGAGAACAGCTTCTCGACCAGATCTGGGGCTACGAATATATCGGTGATACCAGAACGGTTGATGTTCATATCAAGAGACTTCGCGAAAAGATCAGCGATCATCCAAGCTGGCATCTGTCCACCGTCTGGGGCATCGGTTATAAGTTTGAAGTGACACAGAAATAAGGGAGCTACATATGAAAAAAACGCTTTACCTGAAATTTGTCCTTGCTTATGTCATTTTTGGATTTTTCAGCTTTATTGTCGTTGCCACTTTCTCCTCCTCTCTCATCAACGAAAGAGTAAAACGGGAAAATGCGGAATCACTTTATGCGGAAGCCTCCATGGTATCCAAAACATATGCAAGCGAGCTTTATAACAATGAAATAACGATCGAATCCGCCTATCATCAGCTGCACGCGCTCGGAACCTACTTATCTTCAACGATCTGGGTCGTCAATCCTTCCGGAACGGTGCTGGTCAATTCCGACAAGCAGCCGGATGTGGCAAATCCACAGATCATTGATGATTTTACGCCTTCCATTACTGCGGATTCTTATTACACGACGGGCAGTTTCTTCGGAGAATATGACCAGAATATGCTGATCGTTTTCAGTCCGATCACGTCCAATTATAAAATTCAGGGATATGTGATCATTGCAAAGCCGGTTTCACTTTTAAATGAACAGGGAAATGGCTATCTGACGATCATGTACATTACCATGGTACTGCTGCTTTTACTGTCTTTGATCATTCTTCTGTTTTTTACGGAAATGTTTTACATTCCGCTGCGTAAGGTCATTTACGCTACAGAGCAGTATGCCAGCGGTAACATGCACTATGAATTTACTGTTGAAAGCAGTGATGAAATGGGCTATCTTGCCGGAACACTGAACTATATGGCAAGTGAGATTGCCAGATCGGAAGACAACCAGAAGAAATTTGTGGCAAATGTTTCCCATGATTTCCGCTCTCCGCTGACTTCAATCAAGGGTTACCTTGAAGCAATGCTGGACGGAACGATCCCGCCGGAAATGCACGAAAAGTATCTGCACATCGTATTAAACGAAACAGAACGTCTGACCAAGCTGACAAACAGTCTGCTGCAGCTCAACAACTTAAATACAAAGGGAATGGTGTTGGAAAAGTCTGTATTTGATATGAATCAGGTGATCCGTGATACGGTCGCAACCTTTGAGGGTTCCTGCGAACAGCGGCAGATCAGTATTGCACTCACGCTGACAGGAAATGTGATGCACGTGGTTGGCGACAAGAGTAAGATCCAGCAGGTTTTATACAATCTGCTCGATAATGCCATCAAGTTTTCTCACAACAACTCTACGATCACGATCGAGACAAGAGAAAAGAAAAATAAGTTGTTTGTTTCCGTTAAGGATACAGGAATCGGTATTCCGAAGGACAGCCTCAACCTGATCTTCGACCGTTTTTACAAGACAGATCTTTCCCGTGGCAAGGACAAGAAAGGAACCGGTCTCGGTCTAAGTATTGCCAAGGAGATCATTCATTCCCACGGCGAGAACATCAATGTCATCAGTACGGAAGGCGTCGGCACGGAGTTTATCTTCACCATCGCCCGCGCAGAGGATGATGACGAGGATGAGGATGAAGATGAAGAAGATGTAACGGTAAGCACTGAAAAAAACAATAAATAGCATGATACAAAATAAACAGATTTGGTAATCACAAAGTAATAACAACAAAAGGAGATCGCATAGAAACGCAATCACGTTTGCCTACCCTGCGATTTGCTAGGAGCATATTTTGCACGAGCTCCAGCCGCCAAAAAGCGTGGCGGTCTCTCCGCTCGGCAAATGCTCCGCAAATCTCGGTCGGCTACACTATCGATTGCTTATTCTATGCGATCTCCTTTTTAGTTCTTCCTGAATTCCTGGAAACATGTGTCATTTACTCGTACATGACACCCTGCACCCTTTCCTATCTACCTCGCCGATAAATTCTTCTATAAGTCTGTTTACTTCATCCGGCTGGTCAGTATTGGAATTATGACCGGCATTTTTTATCCATATGAGCGGTAAACCTTCTCTCTGATGCCATTTCTTATTATAGCTTTTTGCCGAGCCCGCTTTATCCTTTTCTCCACAGATAAGTAATGCCGGACAACTGATACGATATGGCAGATCTGCTTTGATTGCTTCAGCAAGCATTCTATAGCCAAAACCAGCAAGTCTTGCATATTCTTTATGATCCGCATCATAGGACATCATCATCTCTCGCATAAGCTTCTGACCATAGTCCGTCTCTGCACACCCTCTTGAACCAGCCTTAAGAAGAGCTTTCCATGGATATATTCTATATAATGGCTCTGCTCTTTCAAGAAGCCGTATTTCCATTGCAGTCATATAAGACTTTTGAAGTGGTGCAGAATCAATAGAGATAAAGCCTTTTATCTTATCCGGATATAATTCCATATACATTTGAGCCAGATATCCACCCATAGACTGACCGATAATGATGGGATTATAAATTTCTTCTTTTGCTAAGATTTCATAAAGCCATTGTGCCATATCGGACAGACTGTAATTATTTGTAAATGGTCTGGATAACGCATGTGATGGTGCATCCCATACAAACACATTCTGTTTCTTCTCAAAATATTCTATCTGCTTCTCAAAAAGCCTGTGATCTGCTGTAAGTCCCGGCAAAAACACTAACGTAATTCTCTGTTTATCTATTATATTTACAAAATAATGAATGCAGCCACAGGGTGTCTCATAACTGTTTTCTGTCATTTTCCGTCCCCTTTCCATAAACCGTTTCCCAATGATTTATCATTTCCAGATACTCCTGCTCAAAAGCAGTTACATCATAATTCCCTGTTCTGTACCAATACTTCAGCATCCCTTCTGAAGCATATAGAATTTCTTTATATATACTTGTAAACTCTATATCCTTACGGACGAAATCGAGATTCAAAATTGACAAAAGCATTTCCAATGTCGTTTGGGCAGCATCCTGTACATCCGGTTGGATGATTGATTGAATATCCGGCTCTGTTTCAAAGTATGAATTAATGGAAAACAGGGATAAAAATGTATATTTTCTCATCACTGCACACTTAGCCATCAGACTTCGACGCATCATTTCAAAAAAATCATCTGTTTCATATACCTTATATTTACACATGTATTTTCTTGTCAAATCTGCTGCATGCTTCCACAAAAAAAGATACAGCTCCTGCTTGTTATGAAAATAGTGAAACAAAAGTGATTTAGAAATTCCGGCTTCTGCCGCAATTTCTGAAGTTGGTGCCTTCTTATATTGATTCGTTGCAAATACTTTATATGCAGCATTCAATATCTGCGATTGTTTTTCTACAGGCAAAGCAAAAAATTTATCATTCATAAGCTGTCTCCGTTAACCGATTCGGTTAATGCGAGTATATACCCATTGACCGATTAACGGAAGACCTCATTAATATCCTATCGACCTGCCTCGGCTCATTCTTCCCATATCAAACCTCGGCTTTTTCTAAATTCCTGAAGTTTTTCATGAAATTTCAAAACCTGCATCTCCCATGCCTTTCTATTTTCTTTTAACGACAGCATAACTGCCGCTTTATAAATCATAGCCAATGCAGAGAGCAGAATCGGCGGCTGTTAATTGATAGAGTTTTGCGGTACATTATTGTTGACATGAGCCAAGTTAAACTGTATAATTCCTATATAGAGATATGCGGTACAAAAAACGGAGGTGTTACTATGGCTAGACCCGGTTATATGTCAATTTACGCTGATGAGCGAACGCAAGGAATATTTGATGAATTTTGTAGGATTAAAGGAATTACGAAATCAACTGCACTAACAGAAATGTTAGATATTTATATGTTGAGCCAAGACGAAGAACTATATACGGAATTAAAAAAGAAGGCACTTGGAATAGAATCAGCAAGACAGATGGTTGCAGGAGCCTCAGATGTAAGGGAAGTTAATGATTATGTTTTCATGAAGCTGGCAACAGCCTATGATACAGAAGGAAATCCACTTGATGGGAAAGAAACGATTGAAGCTTATATTAGGAACTGTGATAATAACGGTTTGGGATATACTTGGTTTTCTACACAATCGCTTCATTCTGGAATGCAGAGGAAAAAGGTCGAGTTTTATAATCGTATAATTAAAAAAGGTGAAATTGTAAAAATTCTTTTTGCAGTTAGTGGTGATGAGAATGATATAAAATACTCTGCAAAAATTCTTGAAATTGTTTCTTCAAGAGATAATATTAGATGTCCAGGTGATAAAAAAGCTGTCCCAGAGGAGTTTGGAGAAAACGAGACTGGAAAGATATGGATAAAAATAACTGATATCGGTGAAGAGACAAAGCTAAGTGCTGATATGATGGTTGTTGGAAGTACGGGTAGTAATCTTAAGCAGGTTATAAGTAATTCACAGTTTCATTTTGGATATGTTAATATTCCAGAGGAGTGATTGAATGAAAAACGAACAAGAAAAAGATAATGAAGCATATGAGAAATATGTAAGGTATAGAAAAGCAAAAGCAGACTATGAAAGAAAATGTACTGGGTGGGTAACTATTGTAATAATTTTGATTATAATAGCTTTATATTTATATATATTTCATTGATTTTGCAATGAATTTAATGCTACATGACACCCTGCACCTATGCAATTATCTGGATAAAAAACAGGGATTACCGCATAGAATAAGCAATCGATAGTGTAGCCGACCGAGATTTGCGGAGCATTTGCCGAGCGGAGAGACCGCCACGCTTTTTGGCGGCTGGAGCTCGTGCAAAATATGCTCCTAGCAAATCGCAGGGTAGGCAAACGTGATTGCGTTTCTATGCGAGCTCGAGTCTGTGAAAGTTTTTCTGTAAATAGGATTTTAAGGTCTTCTATGATAAAATATAAAATCATAGGAGGCCTTATTTTATGGCAAGACAAAAGAAACCAGTACACAAAGTACAAATGA
>NZ_JAHLPN010000032.1 GCF_018917935.1 Kineothrix sp. MSJ-39
ATTCATGTTGAACCTCCGGTCTGATTGTTTTGTTTACATCCGCCAAGATGCAACTCAATCTTACCTTGAGGTTCTTTTTTATTCAATTGGCGCTTTTAATGAATTACAGGAATGCTCCTACAATGCTGTCCCTTTCTTTGGCACAAATAAATGACTCATATCTGCATGTTCTAATTCAAGCAGTGAAATTTTTTTGTCAATTCCACCAGCATATCCTGTCAGACTTCCGTTTGTACCTACGACTCGATGACAGGGAATAATAATGGAAATTTCATTATGTCCAACCGCACCGCCAACTGCCTGCGCCGACATACGGGAAGTGTTTTTTATCTCAGCCATTTTGCTAGCAATTTCTCCGTATGTAATCGTTTGTCCATAAGGAATCTGTAATAAAATCTGCCACACTGCCTGTCTGAATGTTGAGCCGGTGGGATGAAGTGGTGGAGTAACTTTGGGTTCTTCACTGGAAAAATACACATCCAGCCATTTTTTTGCCTCTGCCAGAATCTCCGTTTCCCGTAAAATATGTTCATCCGGAAGTGTATTTGCAAAATATTTCTGCCCTTCAAACCACAAACCGGTAAGCCCGATTTCATCCGCCGCCAGTAAAATATCCCCTAACGGTGATTTATATTTGCATGTATATACCATATTTATACCTCAAAAAATGCATTTGAATCCTGTGGTGCCTGTGAACGGTCTTTGTCTGTATAGGAGCGGATTTCTGAGCAAACTGTGATTTTATAGCTTTCAAACAGTTTTTCTCTTCCTTCTTTCTGGCTCATACGATGCTGCATCACGTTACGCCAGCGTTCTACGGCAGCTTCATCCGTCCAGATATTCATGGAAAGCAATTTTCCTTCCTCATTTAAACTGGAAAATCTTTCTGCACGTATAAATCCTTCAAATCCTGCAAGCATTGGTTTCAGCATAGCTGCAAGATCCAGATATTTTTGCATTCCTTCTTTTGTTGGTGTTACTTCAAACAATACTATAATATTTGCCATTTCATTTTTTCTCCTTTTTTGTTGTTTTCGGTTTATAATCTTTCATTTCAGGAATCGCTCCACCTGCTACTGCCCATAAATACAGGCTTGCTACACTGCAATAGGGGCTGAAACGCCGACGATACTTTTCAAATAGTTTGCGGTCAATATTACGGTGATGATAGACCATTCGTAATCCTCTTTGAATTGCAAGATCATCATAACTAAAAATATTGGGGCGTTGCATACAAAACAGTAAAATCATCTCCGCAGTCCAGATACCAATACCTTTCAAACTGCTCAATTCCCGGATAGCTTCCTCGTCTGTCATTTGCCAGACTGCATCCAGATTGAATGCGTCACTGTGAACTTTTTCGGAAAAATCTGTAATATATTCCGCCTTTCGGAACGTCATACCATAAGACTGCAATTTGGAAATATCCACCGATAGAATGGTTTCAGCGTTTACCTCTGTTAAATCTTTTTGCATTCGCTGCCAGATAGTTGCCTGTGCTTTTGTAGATATCTGTTGCCCAATAATATGATGAATAACCGAAGAAAATAAATCTGTATCTGTTTCTCTTTTGATCAAACCAATTTTCTCAATTACTTCAGCAAGTTTTCTATCCTTACTTTTGAGATATAAAATTTCATTTTCTCCATATTCAAAATACATATCTTACCTCCAAACTACTTATTGTATCTCTTTGCTCCCTATGCTATGATTATATCGCAATTTATTTGATATGATTATCAAATTATGTCCAGATAATATAACAAAATCGTCAAGATGAGCAGAGGTGTATCCATGAATCATGATAAATATATAAATTCCGTCAACCTGAACCAGAACACAAACTTTCCATATCTGGTATTAAATGTGATCAATGGAAACAGTTATCCAAGAAATCCTGGATTTCGTGTTATGCACTGGCATGAAGATATTCAGTTTATTTATGTTTTGGACGGGGAGATTGAAATTGCTACCTTAGAAAGTCGAACGGTATTACACAAAGGAGATGGCTTTTTTATCAACAAAAATGTTGTACATTTAGTTGATAAGGTGGATGCCTGTCATTATAACAGTTTTATATTTCCCGACTATTTTTTAAGATTTTATCTGGGAAGTCCTGCTGAACAGATTGTCCGTCAGATCATTGGACTGGAAGATTTTCCTATTTTTCCAATTGTAAATGTAAAGGAAAATATAGCTGTATTAAATACCTTGAGAAAATTATCCTCTCTTGAACAGAATAAAACTACTCTATATCCTTACGAGGTGTTGTCAACACTCTCTACTCTTTGGTTAGAGTTTTGTCGTGCTGTCCAAATTTCTGAGAATGAAGCCCATAAAAAAAATAGCCAGATTACAAATCGAATGGCTATTTTTCTTCAATATATCGAACTTCATTACCCGGAAGATGTTACGCTGGAATCACTCGCCAAAAGTGCAAATGTAAGTAAATCAGAATGTCTTCGTTGCTTTAAAACTACGCTTCAAACGACACCTTATAAATATTTGATAGAGTACCGTTTGTCCAAAGCAGCTGATTTACTGAAAAATACAGATAAGTTGATTGAAAATATCACCTCTGAGGTAGGATTTCATCATGTCAGCTACTTTGGAAAATGTTTTCGTGAAAAAACTGGTTTTTCGCCAAGTGAATATCGAGAGAATTTTTATTTCATGCTAAAAAAATAACTAATAATATCCTCTTGTTTCCCGCCATCCCTTTACATACCACCTGATTCCAACATAGCCTGCTAATTTGAATAAGATTACTGATGTCCGGATATACTTGTCCGGACTCCCACTTTGCTACAGCCTGTCTGGATACGTCCAATTTTCCTGCCAGTTCATCTTGTGTACAGCCTTTATTCTTACGAAGTAATTGTAGTTTTTGTGAAAAATTCATTTCTTACCACCTCCACAATCATTGTACTGTATTTTAAACCTGTATCACATAAACCGTTAATTGCAATTCTGCTACTTTTATTATATATCCGTATAAATCAAAATTTTTCTGCAGTTAACTCGTTATATGTATGATGATAAACAAATCCAACTTTTTTACTACCTGACACTCTATGTCTACTTAACTCTTGCCATCATTTCATGCATATATACCATCAATCCAAGTAAGATCAGCAAATATATCGGTAATAATCTGATTGAAATGTAATTAGCAATTAAACCAAATAATGGTGGCATCAGACACGTGCCAACATAGGCACTTGCCATCTGTACCCCTATAATTGCCTGTGATCGTTCTGCGCCAAAATACTCTGGCGTGGAATGGATAATACAGGGATATACCGGTGCGCAGCCTAAGCCGATCAATGAAAATCCGATCAGTGGAGCTACTTGTCCAAATGGAAGAGCCATTACGATAATACCGGTTAAAATAATTGCCTGGCCCATACGGATCATCTGCCTGTCTTTTAATTTCATGGCAATAAAGCCATTAATTCCACGTCCGATCGTAATACCGATACAAAACATACCTGCAAAGGAGGCTGCTATTTTTGCATCTACACCTTTTGCCAGATTCAGATAGCTGCTTGCCCAGAGCATGGTTGTCTGTTCTACGCCGCAATAACAAAAGAAACAGACCATGACTGCTTTTGCCCCCGGGATTGCAAGGATCTCTTTTAGTGAAAGCACCTTCCCAACGGTTGCTTCTTCAGAGGATGTACCGGGTTTTTCCCACTTCGGAAGACTAAATACCAGAACTGCTGTCAGTACGATCTGCAATACAGAAATAATCCGATACCCCGTATTCCATGTGGCACCACCGGTAAGTGCAGCTCCCATAATATATGGTCCAAGTGTTGCGCCGATTCCCCACATACAATGCAGCCAGCTCATATGCTTGCTGGCATAATGCAGTGCAACATAGTTATTTAAAGAAGCATCCACACTACCGGCACCGAGTCCATATGGAATTGCCCACAGGCATAATAAAATAAAACTGTGACTGATCGAAAAGCCCCATAGAGCCAACGCTGTAATCCCAACACTGGCTGCAGTCACCTTACCGGTTCCAAACTTCCTTGTGAGACGGTCACTTTGCAGGCTGGAAATGATAGTTCCAAATGCAATGATCATGGAGATCGCCCCTGCATAAGACACCGAAACCTGAAATTCCGGATACATATTAGGCCATGCTGCACCAAGCAGCGCATCCGGAAGTCCCAGACTGATAAATGATAAATAAATAATTCCTAATAAAAAACTCACTTTCATTCTCCTTTTTTCGAATAAAGTTAGATAATTGCAAAATAAAAGCATTAGATTTTCTGCTTTAAGGTATTGATAAATGCTTCGGACACTTTACTGAATACAGCATGTTTTTTCCATACCAGTGCTAACCTAGTTGGCAATTTAGGCTCTAATGGAAGAAAGCACACATCCGGGTCAAGCGTAGGGGCAAGTAAATCTCTGGTAGTCAAAAAGTAGCCCATCCCCTGCATAACAAACGGAACAGGGCTTCCATGAACAACATTATAAGTTGCTGCAATATTCAGACTTTCAAGATCTGTTCCTGCCCAGTGCGCAATCTCATTTTGAAGACCGATTCTCTGGTGCATAATTAACGGAATCCTTTTCATATCTTCTTTTGACAAAGCTTTTTTCATTGCCAGCGGATCACTTTTTTTCATAAGGATTCCCCATTCCGAACTGTCAGGAAGGGATAAGAAATCATATTTTATATTGTCGACCGGCTCAAGTATGACCGCAAAATCCAGACTGCCATGATTCAATCGCTCCAATACATCTACCGCGTCACCGCTGTAAAAATGGAATCGGATTCCGGGATATCTATTTCGTAGTTCTGCTGCTATAGACAGAACACTTTCCGAAACATTTCCACCAATATAAATATCCCCCATCACTTCTTCAAGATCATAACTGATTTCCCGTTCTGTTTTTTCTACCAGTTCAACAATTTCTTCTGCCCGTTTCCGAAGGATAACGCCTTCTTCTGTCAGCGTGATCTTTTTCTTTCCGCGGATCAATAACTTCTTCCCCAGCTGTTTTTCAAGTTCCATAAGCTGTTTTGATAATGACGGTTGTGCAATATGCAGGCTTTCCGCTGCACGTGTAATATTTTCTTCTCTTGCCACAGCAAGGAAATATCGTAATTCCCGAAATTCCATACTATATTTTTCCGCCTTTCCGTTCATTCTTATTTGCTATATTTTATCACAAATAATAGATTCTTGGTATAGTTGCGTTATGCATACACCTGCATACAAATTTCCCAACATGAAAAAAGCTCCAAACCCTTGATTTACAAGGATTTGAAGCTGTTTTAAATCGTGCCCGCGACCGGAATCGAACTATCACGGGATCTCGGAAAGTAGCCAAGAAAGGAGATTTCCAACCACTACCTAATGGGTTGTCTTCAAGGTGTCTTCAAATATTTCATTGTTTATCCAACAAAATAATAATCATCATACCTAATGATCATACCTAAATTCGTCCCAAAATTTCGATTGAATTAACAACAAAAGAATGATATAGTAAATAAAGAAGAAGCACCCACTCCATAGTGGATGCTCCCGAAAAAGGTTTTAGGTCATCAGACCCGCCTATCCCGTTGGCCGACAGGATAGGCATTTTTATTTTCGCTTTTTACTTCTCTTATCGAGAAAGTTCGTAAGCGCAATTAACAAACCGCCAAAAGAAATTAGCAATCCAATCACTCCCAGCAAAATCATAATGATTTCATAACTTGTCATACACGCCACCTCCCATCCTATGTACTCTAGTCTATACTAGGTGATTGGTTCGGGAGACTGCCACCTGTCATGGGTGTTTCTTCATGGTACGACCATGCACATATTTTATACCTATGCATATATCTTATTGCAATATTATTCTCGAATGTTTGTTCTTGCTAATTTTAAATTATTAACTACTCTATATACACTCTTCTCCCCCTATCCCTTCCACCGCTTCCATTGTTTCCGAGAGCAGCCCCATAATAAAGGCGAAAAACACACCTTAACTTTGGGGCTGCTTTCGAAAATTTGTTAGTCAACGGATGTAAGGATTAATACGTGACATCAGTATGCATCAATTCTTTAGCCCCGCAACAGATTCACGAAAAACATAGCATGTATGTTAATACCTCATTCCCATCTCTTTCATCATACTAACAAAATGCGTATACCATTCATCGATTTCTGTATTTTGTCGGATAATCCAATTTGCCTCTTCAGCAACTACTTTTCCATCGATTGGTTTCTCATTCTCACTATACAACACTTGATCATGGTGTATATAAACTCCATTTATGTAAAAAGGACGATTTTTTAGTGAATAGATATCCATCACAATAGATCCTTCCGCACGCGTATTAACAGCATATTGCCCTATCACACATCGATGAATCTCTGCACCTCCATCCCAAAAATCCCGACCGAGTCTGCCGGCATGCATAACAAAATAGTCTTTATACATACTTCCTGTCTCTGAGACACTTTCTATCTTTGCAATTGCCTGCCGAGCTGCTTGATAGATAGTTAATAAATCTTGATAATCTTCACTTGTCAATTCACTCTGAATCTGTTCTTTATAACCGCTTTTTTCCACCAGTTCCATAGCCTGACGACTTTGATTATAGTAACTTGACCCATCTGAACTTGAAGAAATAGTGTCAAAAATATCACCTGCAACTTCCATTTCCAACGCATAAACATATAAATCCTTATATGCATCATAAAGTACATCATCTATGTTAATATCTTCACCCTGTTGTATATAACACAGAAGAGCAAAATTCTCATAATATTTTTGTGGATCACCACCTTCTGTCATACGCTCATAGTATTCCAATGTTGCACGAACACGTTCCAATGAATTACTTACTCTCTCTAAAGCAGGACCATACGCTTCACTGATATTATTATTTGCTTCCACAATACTATTAAAGTATCTCGAATTGTCGTCAATTGTAAGTGATGTCAAAAAATTGACTGACACGCCCCAGGGTGTTCTCTTTGCAAATTCACCAATGGCATAATTCAGTTTATTGTTTTTCTCAATCCATTCCATGGTATTGTAATCATATTCCACTTCAAAATTCTCTACTTTATAACGCAACAAAGTATTTATGATTTGATTTTTCAAATCAATAGTCTGTTCCGTATAATCCGGCATTTCGTTGAATTTTTTCCTGTATTGTGCTTTTGTAGAATAATACAAATCGAAACCTTCCTGATATTCTTTTAATTTCTGTAAATTATTAGCATATTCCTCATAGAATTCATTTTCCGGATTTGCCGACGAAAGAACACTTTCATATTTTTCAATCGACTCCTTGAGTTCCTGTGCATATTCTATCTCGTCTTCATTATTTTCATTATTGCTTTCAGATTTCTTGGTGAAATCACGAATCTCCCCGCCTTGTTCAAGACGTTCCTGCAGTTTTGCAATCATAATTTCATTGTTTACAAATTCCTTGTAGATTGCATTCATTTTTTCATAATATGATTGCCAATCAAATGTTCCTGTTATTCCATATGCACTTAAAACGCTCATTGTATTACCATATTGAGAATATTGATACATCACTTCCATAATATCCTCAGAGTTTACTTTTTCTTTCTCTAAGAAACTGAACATATTATTTGAAGCAGCTTGCGCGCTCTCAGACATCTTATTAAGATATACCGGTGTGGTAGAATCAAAGTTGGATATATCGTTCACTGTACCCAGTATACCACCCGTTTTCTCATCTACCTGATTCTGAATATAATCTTCAACAGATCCCGCTTCAAGAACACCCGTCGCAATGTCGGAAAGACCTCCTGTTGTTTCTGACATCACTTCCTTGGTTTTCTCATAAAAAGTGTTTTCGATTTTGGCTGTAACACCATTTACTACAGCATCTTTGACATCAACCAGCATTCCCTCCACCGAATAATTATTTTCGTATGTTTCTTTGGCAAAGCTAAATCCATTTTGAACAGCTTCAACTACTTCCGGAGAAGCAACACTGTTCTGAACGACATCTTTCACATTATCTTTCACATAAGAAATCCATTCTTCTGTCATAGTATTGCCGGTATCAACTCCTGGCACTTCTACTCCAACACTTTCAACTAGAAGTGTCTTCATTTCAAGTGCTAACGCCACATTTTCTTCATAGCAAGAAAGAATACGATTTTGAATCAATTCGTCATAATTGACTGCATTCGGATCATAAGCAATTACAGCTTGATAATACTCCGTAGACTTTGCATATCCGGCATAAACGCCTTCAATAGTCTCCAGTTTCATCTGCAGTTTTTTCAGATCCATTTCAGTCAATTCGGAATATTCCTTTTTCTGACTCTCTTTTGTCTCATCTTTTGCAACTGTTGATGATTCCGCCATATCCTGAGAGCCATCTTCCTCTGTTGATGGTTCTGTTGAAGTTTGTAAGTTAGTGCCATTTTGTCCGCATCCAGATAAGCATAAACAAAACACACATAAAAATGCTATAAGCCTCTTTCTCATTCTGCTTCTCCTTTATTCATAATAGAAATGAACTTCCATACAATCACGCATACCCAAAACTATAGCATTATATATTCCTGTATATTTTCCTATCAGGTCAGAAAATTCTTTCGATAAACCGAGCCCATTATTATTTTCTCTCCTATTATAAATTGCAGAAAGGCGATTATTTTCATCATAAGTAAACTCATAAGCTATTTCCCCATTCACATTAATCGCCGTTACCATAGTTCCTTCATATTCATATCTAATATCATATTCCGCATCCTTCAGAAAAGCTACTTCTTCCAATACATTTCCGTTTTCATCATATGAAATGATTGCACTATCTGTCAAATTTTGTTCATTGTCTTCACAATGATATTGTTTGATTTCAGTTACATTTCCACTTTCATCATATGAATACTCATGAATTTCAAAAATACCATCACCAAAATCACACTCTTCTCTAACCATATTATTCTGTGCATCATATGCTACGTTAGTAACCGACGAAAACTCTCTTTCACCTTCATCATCTTTATAATAGCATTTTTCCTCAATCTGTAATGCATTTCCATTTCCATCTAATGTAAAAATAGCTGTCTCCTCACCAGAATCACTGAAATATGGTTCCGAACTATATTTATACGTCGCAGAATAAACATTATCTCCCAAATCAACCACTTCATAACTTTCACTTGTATCTCTATCAGCATTTTCAATAATTCTCGTTAGCTTCTCGTTCGAATCATATTCGAAAGACAGTTGACTGGTCAATTCTCTTGAACCATCATCCCAGTTTACATATTCTTCTTGAGTAGTAAGCAACGGACAATCAGCAAAATTCCATTCTCCGAATACATTTCTCAAATTACTATTTGTCTCTCGATTCACATAGTAATTGTGCATTCTTCTATTGAAATACCCAAACATATAATCAAGCCCCAAGCCAAATTTTATTTTTCCGTTATCATCAGTCATATAATTATAATGAACTTCATCCAAACCATTCGACATGTCAGTTAATATAGCTTTCCCATCTTGTTCTATATAATTATAAGAAAAAACGCCATCTCCGTATTTTATCTCCAAATGTTTCGGAATAGACTTCTCTATCTTTGCCACCTCTTCTACCACTTCCGGTACAGATTCTTCTTCCTGTGTCTGTTCCTCTTCTACTGTTTCCGGCGCAGATTCTTCTTCCTCCGTTTGTTTCTCTTCATTCACTTTCTCCGATGTAGTTTCTTCTACACTTTCTTCCTTCACAGGATTTTCCAAATCTGTTGTTGCCTCCTGATTTCCACACCCTGCAAGTATCAAAGCTAATAAAACAGCTCCAATAATTGTTTTGATTTGTAGCTTTTTCATGTAAATTTTTCTCCTTCCATTTTTTATCCTTGTATTTTATATTTTTGCATCATTATAACATCTTATTGTTGTTATTTCAAACTAATTGTCATTTTTTACTAGGCTATTTTATATAAATTATCTTCTAAAATATGTTGTAAAAGGAGATTATTTCTATGGAACAATTTGTACGTGACCGAATAACACAGTTGCGAATAAGCAAAGGTCTTTCTGAATACCAATTAAGCTATGATTTAGGCCATAGCAGAGGCTATATAAATAATATTTCTTCTGGAAAATCACTTCCTTCTATGAGTGAATTTTTTACCATATGTGATTATTTTAAAATAACACCTGCCGAGTTCTTTGATTCTAAAATTAAAAGTCCCACTCTCATTGTCAAAGCTATTTCTGAAATGGAATCATTAAGTGAAGATGATATTCTTTTAATTCTTACTATTATAAGCAGATTGAAGAAATAATTTATATTCCATCCTTCCACCCATTCCTATTATTTCCGAACCCATCCGAAAAGTAAAGGCGTTAAAAACATACCTTGACTTTTCAGATGTTTTCGAAATATTGGTAATCAACGGGTGAAAGGATCGGTTTGTGAATCTCCTTTTTTACTACCTCTGACAGTATTGTATGCATTTTTGTACCATCGTACTTCATGTCCATTTTCTGTCTTTTGCATCCATGCTATATTGTAGTTGTAAAAGTACATCGCCGCTTCACTACCGCTCGGTTTCTTACCGGGCTTTTTTATGTGCTTAACCTTCTGTATTTACCTGCTGTTTTTGTTCTTTTCATAAATCGCAAGCACAGCAAGTGGCTAGCCACCACTTGTCGGTTGTGAAACGCTCCGCTTTTTCACAATGCTTTTTGGGGCAAGCCCCAAACCCCTACCCATCAAAAAAGAAAGGACTGATTCTATGACAAGTAATAAAAAAGATTTCGAAAAAATGTATTCTATGTTCGTGTGACCGATGCAGAAAGGCAAATGATTTTAGGCAGGGCAAATCGATGTCATATGAAAATTGTATCCAATTACATTCGCATCATGGCTATCGATGGATGCATTTTCTGTGTGGATGATTCCGAGCATATTGATAAGGTCGCCTATGAGCTTCATAAGATTGGAGTAAATATCAATCAGATTGCACATGCTGCAAATGCGACACAAACTATTTCTGCTGATGAAGTAAAAATTATTCAGCAGCAACAAAAAGAGATTTGGGAACTACTGAATCGATTACTTTCCACCACCATTCCATATTTGGAGGATTATCCATACGAAACCTGACACATAATAAATTTTTCATCCATTGATTATTACATCATTGGAAAGCATCCCCCGATTGAAATACACATCACATTTTGTGGTGTGTTTTTCTTTATGCAAAAGGAGGTGCCTCTCTATGAAGCCATCTTCAAAAAATAATCCCTTTTCTGACATGTTCCTCTTGCAAACGCTCTGCCAAATGGATATATTAGATTCAGGTAGTGTGTTTGGAAATATTGATGAAATGACCAGACAAGCAATTCTTAAAAAACATCCACATCTGATCACGCAGTATGCAGACGGACGTTGGAAAACCTATGTTGAAGATCCAGCCCATCCCGGAAAACGCAAACAGATTGCAAAAGCAACTCGGGAAGAGGTTGAGAAAGCAATCGTTCACCACGCAAAGGAAATCATCCTTGCTCACGCCAATCAAAAAATCACCATGCAGCTTCTTTATGAAGAGTGGATGCATTATCGTATCAGGATTGGAACCTCCCCAAAAACATTAGCAGAAAACAAAAATGAATGGAATCGTTTCATATCAGAGCATACCCTTGCAAAAATGCAGGTCACAAAAGTGGATGCCGGTATTTTAGAAGATTTCTTCTTTGACATTACAAAGAATCATGCTATCACACAGAAACGGATGGTTAATGTAAAGACTGTTTTGAATGGGATGTTTAAAAGAGCAAAGGCAAATGGAGTCCTTGCGACCAATCCGATGGATGATGTTGATTTCGCACAATATCGAAACCGATACAAGACCAAGAACACATCCAAAGACAATTACTCGCAGGAAGAACGCGATATGATTCTGAATCATCTCAAAAATGAAACCGGCATTTATGAGCTTGCCATCTCGCTCGCATTTTATTTATGCCTTCGTATTGGGGAACTCACGGTTCTGAAAAAAGAAGATTATCATGATGGTGTTCTTTCCATCCATCGCTCTGTCAGACGCATGCAGGAAATGAGGGATGATCTGTCGCTGTCACCGATTGAATATCAGATTGATGAACGTATTAAGGGGAATACAGCAGATGGTTTTCGGGATATTCCTCTTACACCGAAAGCTATTTCCATACTCGAAAAAGTCATTGCACGCAATCCAACCGGTGAATACCTTTTCATGAACAAAGGGAAACCAATCAATGGCAGCACATTCAATGACCATTTGAAGCGTATATGTAGTGAACTCGGTATCAAATACCGTTCAAGCCATCAGATACGCTTTACGACTGCCACCATGTTCTATGAAGCCGGTATTCCGGTCAATCAGATCAGTACGTTATTAGGTCACAGCGATACACGTACGACATTTGGATATATCCGGAAACAAAGACCGGATGATGCATCAAAAGAACTAATGAAAAATGTATTGGATTAAAATGTAAGAAAGTCAACTGTCAGCTAAAGACTTGCATGAAATGTATGTAAAAATGTATGTAAATTAGGGAAAAGAAGAAACCCAAGAGACATTTTGAAGCACAGAAAGAAAGTGTCTTCAAATGTCTTCAAACCGCGAAGACAACCAAGAAAAAAGAAACCCTGAAATATCAAGGTTTCTTCTTAAAAATATCGTGCCCGCGACCGGAATCGAACCGGTACTGTATCGCTACAACAGGATTTTAAGTCCTGCGCGTCTGCCAGTTCCGCCACGCGGGCTTCGTGGGACCTATAGGGCTCGAACCTATGACCCTCTGCTTGTAAGGCAGATGCTCTCCCAGCTGAGCTAAGATCCCAACAACATGTATGTTTCCATACAAACGACCCAGATCGGACTCGAACCGACGACCTCCGCCGTGACAGGGCGGCGCTCTAACCAACTGAGCCACTAGGCCATATATACAAATATTAAAATAAAAGAATGGACCTTCGGGGACTCGAACCCAGGACCGACCGGTTATGAGCCGGTTGCTCTAACCAACTGAGCTAAAGGTCCTTAACCCTATGGTTGAAAGCCGATGATCGGACTCGAACCGATAACCTGCTGATTACAAATCAGCTGCTCTGCCAATTGAGCCACATCGGCATATGATATTACTGAAATGACTCCGACGGGAATCGAACCCGTGTTACCGCCGTGAAAGGGCGATGTCTTAACCGCTTGACCACGGAGCCTTATTCTTTTGAGCTTTGGAACTGCCGCTCCGCTTTTCTTCTTTTGCTCTAGCTCCCCGAGCAGGGCTCGAACCTGCAACAACTCGGTTAACAGCCGAGTGCTCTACCATTGAGCTATCGAGGATTATGTTTTACAAGTCGTGCCTTCAAAACCGAATACTGAAATCTTTCTTCACATCTTCTGCAAACTCTTTTGACTAAATTTTCATTCTGTAACAGGCTGCGCCTGTTACTTGGCGGTAAGGGATCCTCCCACTCCGTGGGTCCCTCCTTACCACAATGGATAAGCCCTCGACCTATTAGTACTTATCAGCTGAACACATTACTGTGCTTACACCTTAAGCCTATCTACCTCATACTCTCTAAGGGGTCTTACTTATTGGGATATCTCATCTTGAGGGGGGCTTCACGCTTAGATGCCTTCAGCGTTTATCCCTGCCAGACTTGGCTACTCTGCCATGGTGTTGGTCACCAACAGATACACCAGCGGTCTGTCCA
>NZ_JAHLPN010000033.1 GCF_018917935.1 Kineothrix sp. MSJ-39
CCGATTGCCCGAATAGTAACTTTAAAGCTTGTTTTACAGGCGGAAATTTTCGCCTGCTCTTGACATGCTCGAATCGACACTGTTATATATAAAGCAAGGGCTGAATGCTCATTTGAGAGCCTTCAGCCCAATCATTATCATAGAAGATTACATTTACAGAGTTTTATTCACACACTCAAAATCTCCGAAGTCACTTCCTCTGCGATAAAACCACTTTCTGAACATTCTGACAAACATTTTTCTGATCTCAATATTGGTAAAAGACAGCGTATATAAATCCTCTTCTACGTGATCCGCCCGCAGATATCCTGTTGTAAACAAAAGTCCCCAGATTGCATCTTCGTCCGTGTCCAGCAGAGAAAAGTCGATCATTTCGTCTATATGTGCCAGGATCTGTTTTCCATTCATTAGATCCTCCATGTTACATTTTACATAACGGGATCCTTTGGCGATCAATCTGTTAATCAATGTATTACTACTGGTATTTGCCCAGTATGTATCAAATCTGCCATCTGAATCTATAAACTTTGTGATAGACCACGGATTATAAATATCTTTACACCTGCCGATCATAAAACCGTCATACCACTGCTTCACCTGTTTTTTATATTTCCCCAGCCCCACATGATCCAGCGCAGCAAATACCTCTTTTTGCGTAAATCCAAACGCGGTTTCATATTTGTGTGTGGTAATTGTAGCTACATCAATATGATTCATATCAGAAAACATAGATTCCCTGCCAATTCTTGTGATGCCTGTCATAAGTGCCTTTTCCAGCAGCGGATTTGTTTTGAATATGTTATTCAGAAATCCTCTCATGAATGCTGCCATACGTTCCCAATATCCGTGAAAATATGCTTCCTGCATGGGTGTGTCATACTCATCCAACAGAATAATCGGTTTTTTCCCATAATATCTGTACATAAGTTGTGTCAGTAGCTTTAACGACTTAACCGCAACGGCTTCGTCCATATCCCAGCTGATCCTGGCAAGCTGCGCTCTTTCCTCTTCCGAAAATCGCTCCATATCAAGCCCTGCCTTGATATTATCTACCATATATTTGACCTCAAAGCACAACGAACGAAAGGCGCTCTCATATGTCTCTTCTTTCACCCCTGCAAGCGACAGAAAGATTACCGGATATGTTCCCTGCAGCTTGTGATATGCCTGGTTTTCCCAGATTTTCAGACCAGTAAAAAGGTCTTCCCTGCCGGCATATTTTTGAGAAAAAAAGCACTCCAGCATACTTAAATTCAATGTTTTTCCAAACCGTCTGGGTCTTGTGATCAATGTCACATCATGCTCATTTTCCCACCACTGACTGATGAAAGATGTCTTATCCACATAAAACGCACCTGCAGATCTGATCTCCTCAAAGCTTTGGATGCCAACTCCTACTTTATATCCCATAATTCTGACTACATAATCTACCATAGCCGGACCTTCTCCGTATCTGTCCGGTCTTTCTGCATCCGTCGGAATTTTCCATCGAATCCCCTCTTTCTGCACACCATGGATTTTTCCCATGGCACACCAATAATTTACCATTCGCTTTGTGACGCCCCACTCAGATGCTTTTTCTACGGAAGTTACAAATTCCATACCGTTTTCCCCTTTGCTGTTTTGAGAATATTATAAAACAGAAGTGGGAAAAGAACAATGTTCTTTTCCCACTTCTATGCTATCTCAGTTCCACTTTTCATTTATCAATACAAAAGTTCGTGTCAGACAGCAAATCCTCTACATAATCAAAGGGTTCTACTTCCAGTTTGTCAGTAATCCTGCCATACAACTGGCTCTTATCCCCCATTAATTCATTTTCCATGAAACCTGCACTTGTAAGTAGTATACTTACAAGTAGTGTATTTTTTTGTTTTAAATACAAGTCAATTAAAATTGTAAGGGGATATCCACACCAGATATGCATACCACGCCTTCTAAATAGGCCCTTTCCATTCTACGAATGTTTTCCTTACTTCTATTCGTTATATAAAAATCCGCACCAGTCAACAAATCCTCCGGATTTTTTAACGTATTTCCACATATTCTCAAACATGCATCATATCCATCCAGTTCATGTAGGAATGCCGTGAATTCATCTATAGATTTTTGAAATTCCTCTGTCTTTTCCGGATAATAAATCACCAGTTCATCACTTGTCTTATTCTTACTAACAGCAAAACTTCTTATTACCTTCTTCCATAGTGACCAACTTTCCTCAGTATCCATATAAAAGAGATATCTCTTTCCTCCAATGAGCGGTGGATATATCTCTTTATGTTGATCTTGTTCGATATCGTGTTTTTTCACAAACTCTTTTATATCACCTTGCAAGCAATCCTTTTCCTTTACTATTTTTTCATCCGACCAATGCCACCATGCTATTCGCAACAGCTTATTAATCATTCCCTGATCAAATCGATATCCTATAATCTTTGCCGGATTACCAGCCACAATAGCATAAGGTGGTACATCTTTGGTCACACAGGATCCAGCTCCCACTACACCCCCATTGTGAATTGTAACACCATTCAATATAGTCGCACCATTTCCGACCCAGCAATCATTTTGTATGATAATCTGACCTTTACGTTTCCTTTTAAAATTTTTTCTGGGGGTATCTCCGCCCAGAACAGGAATATACCCTTGATACACTCCACCCATATCATGATTCAAATCCACAATAAATTTAATATCAGCCGCCAGCGCACAATATTTCCCAATCTGAATGGAATGGCATTGCTCTTCCCAATCAAAATTTACCCCTGTCAATATTTCTCCGCTATCGATGTAACTCCCTTTATCAATGCTGCATAACGGAAATTGATTGTCCGGCATATCAAATTTTGTCCAATATAAAAGTTCTCCCGGATTTGCCTTTATACTTACATTCATAATTATAATCTCCTATTCATTACGCTTACAAACCAACAAATTCTGTGATAAAATACTCCAGAGAAGGAGAGACCCTATGAAAAAAATATCAATTATCATACCCTGCTATAATGTAGAATTATATATCGATGATTGTTTTAATTCGCTAAAAAAACAAACAATCGATATGGATTCCTTAGAAATTATTATCGTAAATGACGCTTCAACAGATAATACCTTAGAACATATTCTAGCTTTTGAGAAAGAATATCCCGAGTCCGTTCTGGTTATCAATTTAACCGAAAATATCAAACAGGGCGGTGCTCGTAATATCGCCTTACAATATGCTACAGGAGAATATATTTCTTTTCTTGATGCTGATGATTGGGTGGATAACGACTTTTATGAAGACCTTTATCATATTGCCCGAAAATACAATGCAGAAATTGTACAGTTCCCATTTCGTCGGGTTTTATTAGATGAAGACGGAAAAGTTATAAAAGAAAAAATCATTCCAAATTCTAACTACGTTGGCTACTATTCTATACAGAATAACGATGATCGCAAGCATTTTTTAAATGGAAGATTGATAAATTGCGGAAGTCAATCCAAATTTTACAATGGTGACTTTATCAGAAAATTACAACCTTCCTTTATACCCAAAGTAGCATATGAGGAGCCATCCTTTGTTTATCCTCTGCTATTAAAGGTAAACAGGATTTATTGCTATGAAAAGCCCAAATACAACTACAGAATCCACACAGGCAGCACCATGCAGTCCTATGTTTCTCAAAAAGGGAAACTATATGATCATCCATTTGTCCAGCTTTCCGTTTTTGAAAAAATCCGTAATGATTCCCAAATTTACAATCAATTTAAAGAGGAGATTGATTATTATTTTCTGTTTAGCTTTTGGGTAGAAACCATTTATTTTGCGAAATCCGGTTCTTTATATATAGGTTTTGATTTTTTTCAAATAATGAAAGACAGCATCCAAAACCTTCTCCCCACCTGGTACAATAATATCTACATAAAATTGCCCGAAAATCAGGACATTTTAGATATTATCAAAAACGGGCTTTCTGTTTCTGATCAAGAAGCTCTAAACGATTACATCAACGCAGTAGAGTTTTCATAAAAGCACTAATAAGATAATGGTTTGAAATGTTCTCAAAATTTGAAACCATTATCTTATTTATCCAATTCTTCTAGCCCTGAAAGCATATTTATATGCATTACTTTGCTCCTCAAACTGCTTTCCAAGCAAGCCAGCCAATATCGAATATAATTCTTTCTCCTGTTCTATTATATCCTCTTCTCTGTATATATTTACAAGCTTTTCAATTTCAAAGCAATTACGTTTCAGCATATTTACCATACTCTTCAATGTAAAAAATCTGACATGATTTTTATCGATAATTCCCGTCTCTGCATACTCAAAGTTTCCCCTCAATAACGGCAGTAATACCGAAACATGTTGCACGTTTGATATGCTTGCTATTATACTGCCATCTTTTTTTAACAGTGGTAACATTTTTTGTAATATCCCCTCAGGATCATATACTTGTTCTAATGTATCCCCTAAAATAATATAGTCAAAATATTCTTCTTCGTATTCTAACGGAGAATTCTCTATATTTCCTTGTCGGATATCCAAGTAATTTGCTCCCAGACTTGCAATTTTTTCTTCTGCTTCAATTCCTTTCACATCTGCATTCGGCCATTGATACAATATACTGGCCAACGTTGCTCCCAATCCGCAACCGACTTCTAAAACATGAATATCTTCATTTTTTTCATTTGATATAAAATCTATTAACTCTGTCTTTACATTCATGTAACGTGGTATATCAAATCCCCACTTTTCTGCTATTTTCTGTTGATTCTCTTTTAGCAGTTCAGCATACTCACGAAGATCATTCTGCCTGAATCCCAATGAGCCAAAATGATAAATAAAACTATTATGGCATAAATTCAATAAATAACCCGCCTGCAGAATTCGCAGTCCCAAATCATTATCCTCATAATTCCCCTTTCCAAATCTGAGATCAAACATACCTACCCGATCAAACACATGTCTCTTAATAAGCAGCGCAAATCCAATCAATGATGTCTTTTTCTCATACGCATTTTGCATTGGAATATTTATTTTTCTGGCATATTGGAACCATCCCTCCACATCTGCTATGTTTTCTTCTACACGTTGTCCATTTCCTGCATAATTGGTGACGCTTCCTGTTGCCCCTACCTGTTTATTTTCATACAACCCCATACGCAGCCAAAAAATGGCGTTTTGCGGAACCAATGTATCATTATTCAGGAAAAATATATCATTCTTTTTACAGGCTGCTTCAGCACCCTGGTTACACGCATAAGCAAACCCGGTATTCGTATCATTACATATTAATTTTATATCCTTTTGTTCTTTTAACCACTCGCGTATTCCATCCGTAGAATTATTATCTACAACCACAATCTCATATGAGGTGCCGGGATTATACAGTTGAATGGTTTTGATACAGCTTTTCATAATTGCCTGACTATTATAAGATACAATTACAATGCTCACCGGAGAAACATTCGTTTCGTTATATTGTTTATATTCCTCATAATAACGCAGAAGATACTCGTAGTCATTTGTTCCTTTTGCGTAATATGCAGCCATTTCATAGCATAACACAGCCTGATCAATATTATGGTCTGCATAGTAATTTCCCAACATAAAATACAGTTCATAATTATTCGGATTGTTTTTCATTCCATCCGCAATATATTGGTAAGCCTTTTCCCGATCGCCCAGTCCCAGATAAATTTCCGCAGCGCAGATTGCCAATTCATCTAACTGCTCATTCTGCATGTTTTTATAGCAATCCAGTACCTTCTTTGCTTTTTCCCATTCCCCATTATTAATTAATGCAATCAACTCATCTTTTGTTGTCACGCATCTATACTCCTTCTCATCTGTTTTTATGTCAGGTATAAACATATCATTATCACCACAATCCGTTCTCGGAATATATAAATATTTTTATTTTATTATACTATTACTGCAGTCAAAACACAATTTCCTTTCCTTATTCCAGAATCTTTTATTAAGATAATTGTTTTTTATTTCTATTTCGATTATATTTTAAGATAGCAATATAATTAAGGAAAGGAACACGAAACAATGAACATGCTTTTTTACCGTTATGGCAGTATTTGTGAACCTGATCTGATAGAAGGTTTTAAATCATTAGGGCTCCATGTTTATGAAGAGAAGACAGAAATCATCAATAAACATATAACATCGGAAGATCGTATTTTATTACTGCAAAATGCTTTTTCAAATTATGCTCCCATTTTTGTGTTCAGTATAAATTTCTATCCTGTTATCGCTGAAGTATGCCATATTTATCGTATTATATATATATGTCTTACAGTAGATTCCCCCGTACCGGAGCTTTTTTCTAAATCTATCCAATATGACACTAATAGAATTTTTTTATTTGATCCTGCGCAATACAAAGACTTTTCCAAATACAATAAAGAACATATTTTTCACATACCACTGTATAGCGCTGTCGACCGCTTTCAGAAAGTGGTTCCTTCCATAACCGGAACAGATATTTCGAAATACTCCCATGACATCTCTTTTGTTGGGTCTTTATACACAGAAAAAAATCCTTTAAGCAGGCTTTTACCTCAGTTGTCTCCTTATATGCAAGGCTATATCCACGCCATTACAGAGGCATCTCTGCAAATTTGCGGATTAAATTTCATTCAAGAATCTATGACTCCGGAAATTGTTTCTGCATTCAAAAAGGCAGATCCTTCCTTTTATCAGCTTCCAGATCCTATTGTTGACCCGGATCCTTATATTGCCGCTAATTGTTACATTGGTATGCATATCGCACAAGAAGAACGCATTCGAACACTGAATGCACTGGCTTCCCATTTTTCTGTTGATTTATACACCAGAAGTGATACCTCTCTTCTAAAAAATGTGACAACCCATTTAGGAGCAGACACACTTACAGAAATGCCTAAAATCTTTCATCTTTCAAAGATTAATTTAAACATGACCATCAAACCAATACAGGATGGACTTCCTTTGCGTATTTTTGATATTCTGGGATGTGGTGGATTTCTCATGACCAACTATCAGAATGAACTTCCTGAATATTTTGAAATAGGGGTTGATCTGGAATCCTATACCTGCCTTGAAGAATTAAACGAAAAATGTGCTTTCTACTTGACACATGACAGCATAAGAGAAAAAATTGCAAAAAATGGCTATAAAAAAGTAAGTCAGGCTCACAAAACGCAAGCCTGGCTTACCGAAATAATTCGTCTATGTATTTAATACCCTGTTACTTCATAACAACGCAATTGGTTTTTGAGTTCTCAAAAACCAATTGTAATATTTGATCAAATCTATCTTGCAAACTAAACAGCTTCAATACTTTTTCTCTTGCTGCACAGCAGATTCTGTCTCTGTTTGCTTCATGATTCAGGTAAAACGCTGCTTTTTCAACTGCATCTTCTATGCTTTCATATACAACCATTTCTTTATCCGGCGCAAAATACTCTACAAGCTCTGGCTGATATGATGAAAGCAAAAAACCTCCTGCTCCCATAACATCCAGCGCTCTTAACGGTATGCCACTCTGTATACACCGTAATATAGGATTTAAATTGATTTTACTGGCTCTAAAAACAAGTGGCATCTGGGAGACATAGTCAACTGGAGGATACATTTTTACGCCTTGAATTAATTCACTGTTTTGAAAAGAATACAATCTTGTATTGTAGCGTTTCCCCAAAACCGTAAGCAGAATCAATCTCTCCCTACGTGTTATCTCACTTGCCATAGCAAATGTTAAAGCTTCCTTGCGAAGAGTAAACTCTGTTTGGGGATTATCTCTGTGAATTCCTTCATTCAGCTTCTGCATGAAAGCATCAGTTAATAATTCATCAAGCATATAATAACCATATAGGTTCTGTTGGACATTCATAAGTGCTTTCAAATATCCTTTTTCATATGCTCCCACAACCGCAAGGATTTCATTTATCTTTGACTCATATAAACTTCCTACAAGAGATACATCACATTGATATTTTTCAGCATCTTCTCTTGTTAGCACAAGACGCTTCAAACGTGTTCTGTTCACCCCCAAAGGCGCATAATAAACTGTGTCAAATCCTTTGTTCATATATATTTGTGCCTGTATTTGATCAAAAAAGAATACATAGTTATTTTGATTGCCTAGCGTTTCCTCAATATCCAATATATTTAACGGATTGTCATAACACCATGCAATATAGGGTCTATTTTGCTCTTTACAAACCTTTGAAAGTAGAGGAAAGTAGTTAATACTTATAACAGCGTCAAAACACTTTAAGTCTATTTTTTCCCGAAACCATTTTACAAAATGTTCATCTGTATTTTTATCAGAAAACTCCCAGGAAAAGGACTCTATTTCAATTTTCTTTTCTTTACATATTTGCCTGATATCATATTGCAAATAAGAATTCCATTTATAAAGCAATAATTTCATAGTCTTATTATACTTTCTTATCCAAAAAATCCATAAAAGCTTCTTTATTTTCAATCGGAGAAGAAACAGGACGGCCTAAGTCATCCCTTGCCCCTAGTCTGCACTTTATTTCCAATAAACATAAGCCCTCATATGTTTTTACCCTTTTCAATTCCGTTTCCAGTTCTTGTACACTTTGTACACAAACCGCATATTGGTATCCACATGCCATTACCATTGCAACAAAATCAGTTTTTCCTGCTACAGTAGGCATTCCTCCAACAGTTTCATGTGCCTCATTGTTAATAACAATATGCACCATATTATGCGGTGCATTCGCTCCTATGACAGCAATTGCCCCCATATGCATCAATACAGCGCCATCTCCATCTATACACCATATCTTTGTTTCCGGCTTTTGTAATGCTATCCCCAAAGCAATGGAGGAACTATGCCCCATAGAACCAACAGTCAGAAAATCACACCCATGTCCCTGTCTTCTTTTCTCTCTTATTTCATAAACTTCTCTGCTTGCTTTCCCTGTAGTACAGATCACCGGATCATTCCCGGAAACTGATAGTATGTATGTTAATGCCTCTTCTCTGGATATTATATAATTATTGCCATATGCAACCGAAGCGTCATATTCTAATACACCCTTTTCTATTATAAATGCAACACTTTTGCCTTTAGCCAGCAAAGTTCTGTAATATGCCATTACGATTTCTAATTCGTCATACGATGTATTTTTTGTAATAACAAAAGACTCTATATCCATAATTGCAAGTAACTGTTTTGTTATTTTCCCCTGATACACATGCTGCGGCTCATCATGAATTCCAGGTTGTCCTCTCCATCCTACAATAAACACCATAGGCACAGCATAAACATTGTCATTCGTCAGTGACGCAATCGGATTAATCACATTTCCTTCACCACTGTTCTGCATATATACAACCGGAATTTTTCCTGTTGCAAGATGATATCCTGTAGCAAGCGCAACACAATTTCCTTCATTTGCAGCAATTACATGATGCTGTGGATCAATACCATATGTGTTCATTAAATAATTACATAAAGGTTTTAATTGTGAATCCGGTACACCGGTATAAAAATCACTGTCTAGCACTTTAATGAATGATTCTACCTGCATTAATCTCTCTCCTGTTTTTCTTTTTGTTTCATTAAAACATATGCCTTAAATAACTCTATATCCGCTTTCGTTGTTATCTTAATATTGGTTTGATCTCCGTATGCCTTATAAAGGACATCTTCCAAAGCATAAATCAGCGAAGTAACATGTGGCTCAATTTTTTCCAGTAATCCTTCTTTATCTGCTCTTTCATACACACTCTTTAAATATGCAAACTTAAAACCGTATGGGCTTGCAATTTGCAAGCAGGAATCTCTGTCTATCCACTTTTTACTTTCCTCACCATCATTGGTTCCCATCAACTGATAACACGGTGTTGCAGAAAATGCGTTGCCACGTTTCTTCATGACACGAATAACATCCTCAACAATATAACTGCTTGTAAATGGTGCTGCTCCATAATGAATCAAAACGTAATCATTATTATTTATATTCTTGTCCAAACATTGAATTCCATTTATTACTGATTTCTGGAAAGTGCTTCCTCCCCGTGTAATCCATTTTACTTTGGTATATTTATATTTTCTTACCATTTGTTCCAAATAATGAATCCAATTATCGTGACACACAATTTCTATCGCATCAATTTGTTCATTCTCTTCAAAAATATCAATTGTATATGCCAAAACAGGTTTATCAAAAACTTCAATAAACTGTTTGGGTCTATCTGCATTGACTCTTGAACCGACTCCTCCAGCCAAAATCATTGCTATAATCATAAATTACTCTCTATTCTTTTTAGTGCATGTTCAACAAAAGCCTTGATTTTACTGGATTTGTTGAACGGTTTACAAGTTACATATATCTTCAAACTAGAGTTTTCTGGATATGAAGTAGCTTCAAT
>NZ_JAHLPN010000034.1 GCF_018917935.1 Kineothrix sp. MSJ-39
CCGATTGCCCGAATAGTAACTTTAAAGCTTGTTTTACAGGCGGAAATTTTCGCCTGCTCTTGACATGCTCGAATCGACACTGTTATATATAAAGCAAGGGCTGAATGCTCATTTGAGAGCCTTCAGCCCAATCATTATCATAGAAGATTACATTTACAGAGTTTTATTCACACACTCTTGACTATAGAATAAACATACCCATGTCCACTTTTCTCCCCATGAATTATTCCAGCAGCGTCTAATAATTTTATTGGCTGACCGAAATACTTATCATATTCATTGGAAGCCTTTTCTGTTGGATTTGGCTTGCTAAATATTTGTTGTACATTATCTACTGTATAATCATTGTACCAAATATCATTTACAGTAAAGTTTTTTCTGTTTCTACTACTTGTATATTCAACAATACAGTCTGATACCAGACACACAACATCCATCGTGCATTTTTGATCTATCCAACGCCCATTATGTGTCTTTCTAATATCATAATCATGTTCATCTAAAAACTCTTGTATAGTTGCATTATCCATTACAATTCTCCTTTAGTACACCATAGAAAAAAACACTTGTAGCATCTACATTTAAAGAACGTGTCTGGTAATTTCTCGCTATTTGATAAAATTTTCTATATTCATCAGACGAAAAATATTCCATCTGTTTCTCTGTTAAATGAATATCCTCCTTTGGAATTAACACAGCTACAGAACCATTTACAACAACATTCTTTGTATTACGCATTACTCTTGGTTTATATGTCATATTGGGTGTTAAATATACATTTTGATTACCAACATACTTATAAGCACTCAAAGACTCTACTGTTTCCTTTTTTATATAAGAGTCATATCCTGGTATATCAACTATTTCTTTTCCATCATCACTTATATTTCTTGACTTAATAACTCTTAAGCAATCAGCTTTTTTCTCCTGCGTTGTATTAGAATTTGTTATTTGACGATCTCTAAACACAGTAAACTTATCAAATTCAAGCCTTTGAGAGATATTATCAAAGAATTTATCTCTGTAAATAATCCAGTACGGATATTTCGTATCTGTGATATACTTTTGCTTTTGTATGACAGACTGCTTCAATGTCAATGATTCTACTTTAGTTTCATTAGGTGCTCCAACAGTATCAATAAACATACATATTGTCTCAACCAATACCCCTTTGAACCCATTTTCTCCGTAATCCTGAATACAGTCTATCTTCTTATGTGAAAGAATTTCTCTTGTATCACTAAATTCTGGTGTGTTTAAAATGGCCTTTGGCATTATCATTGATACATAATCTGAAATAGCTAATGCTTTCTCCAAGAAAAATTCAAATGTATTGGTCGTATTCTTATTTATATTATTTTCCAAGTACTTTTTTGCATCCTTTGCTTTCAGTTTTGAAAATGGTGGATTTCCTACAACCAAATCATATCTCTTATTGAAATTATACAATAATGTATCTGTATTAATATAATTTATATTTACATTAGATGGCATTTTTTGCTTCTGCAACAATAGCTGAAGAATCTGCAAATTCTTTCTATCAATATCAGCCACATCAATATTAACTCTTTTTACATTCTCGTACTTTTTGAATAAAAATGGCAAAAAATTTCCCACTCCTACAGATGGCTCAAGTATGTTAATTTCATTCTTTTCAAATTCAGGAAGTTGCTTATATATTTCATTCACTATGAACTTGTTTGTATAATATGCAGCATTGTTCTCTCTTTTAGAATTTGTCAATTCAGCTATTCTAGCCAAAGAGGCACTTCCTAAATTAAGCGGATTGTTTACAATAAAATCAATTAAATTATCAGGACTATCCAACTGGTAATCTTCAATTGTTTTGTTAATCATAGAGTTGTCAAAATGCTCCTGCTCCATAAAGCTTCTGATATTACATGCAATTTGGAAAAAGATTTCTGTAGGTACAGCCTCCCCTATGCTTTGCCTTATCTTTATCTCCTCTTTCTTCAAAAGAGCTCTTTTATTCTTTTCTGGTAAAGCATTCAATTCCTCTAAAGTCTTATCAATCCACTTAAATTCCGGCGGAATTGTCATAATTTTCATAAGTTCACGAATTGAAAATACTCTGTCTTCTTCTGGATGTACAGTATTTTGACTTGCCAATTGGTCATTCCTTGTATGAATACAAGGTGCAACCTTATCCCAATATTGACGAGTATATTTATCTCCATTTTTTTGTTTATTAGGTACTACTACCCCGTCAACAATCTTATGCGGACGCTTCAATTCATCTTCATTATCAAATGCACTTTGTCCTTGCTTCAAATCATGAATCCAACAACGCATTTCTTCTGGATATGTTCTAAATGAGTGATAAAAATCTGTTGGGCAAATTTCACCCCACTCCAATTTGGGCATGTCACCTATTACATCTCTAAGAGTTCTCTCTTCTACATATGTTGGATACAACTCAATTGGTGCGACATATTCTGCCATATCCTTACTTACACCGATAACAACAGTTCGCGTTCTTGATGAATTTGAACCATAGTTTTTAAAATTAAGAATTCTACTGACAATAATATATTTATCACTCAATTCCTCATAAACCACATCACCTATCGCCTTAACTGTCCCATCAGGTGCTGTACAACCTGTTTTCATAAATGCAGCTACATTTTCAAAAATAAAAAATCTCGGTGCAATTTTCTGTATTAAATGTACTGACTCAACAACCAAGCTATTACGAACTATTTCATTCTCTGCTTTTTTATGATTTGCAACAGACATACCCTGACAAGGTGGTGTCGCAATTAAAACATCCACCCTATCATTTCCAAGGCCTTTCCATCTATCTATTTCTGTAAATATTTTGTTTTTAGTCTCATCTGTAGTTATATCATCACAGATATATCCTGATTCAAACCTACACTTGTTATTATATTTTTGAACGTTTAATCTTCTTTCTATCAGCTCATTTGTAGCTATACACTCAAATCCAGCCTTTTTAAATCCAAAACATCCAACTCCAGCACAACTAAAAAGACTTATATATGTTAATGTTTTATCCTTTAGCATACCAACACACCTCGTTTACTATGATTGCTTTTTCTTGCATCTTCAGGTTTTTTTGCATCACATGGTATAAGCCATGTTTTTCCCTTTTTCACAACGCCATCTATTCGACCTTGCTCGCATAAAATTGCTATCCGTCTCGAGGTAATTCCCCATTTTTTTGACATTTCTATGGTAGTTAAATAGTTCATTGTATTCCTCCAATCATATATCCTATTATATTCACTTATCTGAATAATTACAAGTTCTTTTTAGCAAACATTTGTTCTTTTAATGTTTTATTCCTTGAAATTATCTGCCTTTAAATTTCATGTTCTTTTCCATTATTTCTTCCCTTTTCATATTAGCCTCTCTACCAACGCTCTCATCATAAATCCTCTGAAACTCTTCATAAAGTTCATCACCATCCAGCTTTATTCCCAGCCTTTTCATCACATCCGAGAACAACTTTATGTTGCCGCCTACATCAGCAATATCAAATCCGAATACATCAGCCTTAACAGAATCACTGACATTCTCATAACCACCGAGCTCTGATATTCTCCTGGCAATCCAGTCAGCTTTGTCCACAGATTCAGTTTCTCTAGTTTCCACAAATTCACTTTTACCTGTCACATCATTCATACTTTCGCCAACTCTTACCACATTCACATCAGACGAATTATAAATTTCTTGTTTTCTCACACTATCAGCTTGCTCTTTCTGTCTGCCTATTTCATTCTGATTATTATCTGAATTTATTACCACAACATTCGTCTCAGACTCAACAACTGTTTCCACTGTGCTCTCAGCCAGCATATTCTCTTCCATTCCCGGTATCTCAACATCCCTGTCTGCAACGATTTCTTCTTTCTCCGACACCGCATAATAAGCCGTATACAAATCTTCTTTTATAATGTCATCAGCAAGCTGTATCTGCCTCTTAATATCCTTTTTCTCCTTCTTCAGCTCGTCCAGTTCTTCCTGCACTTCCACATGCCATATCTGATATTCCCGGTACTGCTCCTCGTTCTTAATATTCCGTTTCCGGCTAGAGCTTTCTCTGTATATCTCATGCTGTCTGTCCTCAATCTGCTGAATCTTTTCTTCCTGCTCACTTATGAAATCCACAAGATCCACAATACTTTTGATGTCATTATTCACAAGCAACAGATATTCATCCTGTAACTGATGAAACCTCTTCAAATCCTCTGCATACTTTGCTCCACCAACTACAAAACGCTTCTGCTCTACAATCCTTAACCGATACATCTTTGCATAAAACTGCTTCTGAAATGGTGACAGCTTCGCCCTGTGCAATCCCCTTATATCAGACGAATAAAAGTAAGGCTTTGCCATCCATGGCATATCCACATAATGCCGTAACATATCTTCTGAAAACATCTCGTCCAGCTTTGCCAGTTTATGATAATACCGAAATCCCGGTGCCTGCACCTCCATCCATGCGCCTTTCTTAAATACATATCCAAGTCTTTTCATCAGATATTTAAAATGCTCCACATTTCCGGCTGCATATGCACACATCTTGGCATCCCTTAGAATTATCTCTTTCATTGACATTTCCTTTTCCCACTTGTCCCTGCTGATATTCTTTGGATTTCTGCTGTACTCTGCCGGCATAATGGAAAGTCCAAGTTCATCACAATATTTATTTGTAATCGGCTGGAGATGATTCTTCCAGTTGTTTTTAGGCGAATTATATTTCTTACCGGTCGTTATGCTGACACTATTCCAGATCAGATGCCCATGCATATGTTCCCTGTCAGTATGAACCGCATACACCGCCTCATAATCATCACCAAGCACATCCTTTGCAAAGTGCTCCAGCACATACATTGCCTGTTCTGCTGTTACTTTTTCCTCCGGTGAAAACGATATGATCACATGATAGCCCTGCCTTTTACCGGTCTTATGAAATATATTCTTTGTCTCCTCCATCTGCTCAAATGCCGTATCCGGCAGGCAGTTGATACCGCCCACCAGTACGCATTCTTCTGTCTTATCCGGATTCTGGATATATTCCAAAGCATTCTTCAGGTGCGATGCCGGATTTCTGCCCTCTGACTCCTGTATGTTTAAGATCTTTGTAATCGCCATACTTCCAGCACCTCCCCGAATGTTTTCTTTACCTCATCCAGACTGTTCTGCAGCTTGTCAATGTCGCTGTAATACAATCTTCCCTGTGAATTGCCAAGCTTTACCGCCTGATTAATATTATTTGCAATACCTGCTATGATACGGATTGCTCTTGCCCTGTCCTCAGGATAACTTGTATCAATGTTACCGCCTGTCCGGATCAATTCTCTTATATAGGCGCTTGCTGTCATTTCCGTCCGCTTAAGTGCCGCTTTCAGAATATCCATATCTTTTTCTGACAGCTTCACCGATATCTTATAATCTTTCCTGTCAGACTTGTATCTTCGCTTTCCATCTGCCATACGTTTCTCCCCTTTCGTAACTTTCCAATGCTGTATCAAACCAATCTCTTTTTATCTGTACCATTGCTTTTTTCATCCTTTCTAAAACTAGTGTTCACTGGTTTTGCAAGATGCGGAAAAGGTCGGACCTTTTCCCGAAAAAAATATAAACGCATCAGCGTTTACATAATTTTTCGTCTTGGCAGGAGCACCTGCACCCTGTATATGATATGTGGTGGTTAATGTACCACCACGATTACTGATATGGTGGCGCTTTTTGTCATCACTTTACTGTTTTGGTGACATTTTCCGCCACCACTTTTCCATTTTGATTGCACTTTCCGCCACCATGACTTTTTTCTCGCTTATCCGAGTGGTGGCACTTTTTGCCGTCACTTTGCTGTTTTGACGGCGCTTTTTGCCCCCACTTTTGCATTTTGACGGCACTTTTTGCCCCCACACTTTTTCGGCTCTGATTTGTGCGGGGGCGCTTTCTGCCCCCACTTTGTGGTTTTGGAGGCGCTTTTTGCCCCCATTTTCACGTTTTGGGGGCGCTTTTTGCCCCCACTCGCTGGATTCACCTATTCAGTTATCTCTTTTGCCATCTCATCCGCATCCGATATCACATTTTCTGCTATATCTGAATCCGCTTCCGGCATCTCATTTGTTTCGGGCTGTATATCCACTTCATCCAGTTCACTTATCACAGAATCCCCAACTGCAGTTTCATAATCCTTTTCTTCTGCAACCTTGCTCCGGTTACGCTGCGGCTCATAATCCGGATTGTAATAATCTTCGTAGCCATAGATTTTCTGTTCAAAGTACTTCCGTGGGCATTTGCCCCGCATGGTGAAATAGCCTTTTGCCTCAAGCTCTGCATTATATTCCTTTATAATTGCATATGCCTTTGTCATCCCGATACCAAGCATCTGGCTTATCTCTCCTGCATCTATAAATGCTTCCTTTATACCTTTCATGCAGCTCCTCCTTTCATAAATTGTTATTTTAAATACGTATTTTCACAAAGCAGCTATCCTGTTCTTTATTTAGTCCGTATTGTTAATTCGTGTTTATCTTAATATCCTTTTCAGAATTTGTCAATAGAACTTTTTGTAATTACGCACTTGCAATTCGTTTTTATTTATGATAAAGTAATCGTACAATCATAAATAAGTCACTTACTGATACGTATTTTATTTAATATCAATCCAATACGCATCTTTGTAACGGACTATTTCATATAAAGGAAGGTGAACAGAATGGCTTTCTCTGATTCCATTAAACTTACTATGTCTTCTCCTGAGGATATCGGAAAGGCAATACAGAAGCAGCGCAGGGCACAGAAGATCACGCAAAAGGAGTTTGCACAGCGGCTTGGTAAATCAGAACGTACTATCCAGAAATATGAATCTGGTGAGATACTATTAAAAATAGATGTTTTAAAACAGATTGCTAATGAATTAAATGTTCCATGGCAGGAGCTTTTATTTACAAAAGTTACTAATACTCCAAAAGATAATACGACCGCTGAATATCCGGCATATGAATTCCACACTATGTCAGATGTAATCAACGCTCTCTTTGCCATAACCGAACTTACTGATTTTTCATTTGAACTGACCAACACAAAACCTCCTGAAAGTCCTGAATGGACTGCCGGGATTAAGGTTAATGGCAAAGGCAATGGAAAATATGATGCAGACTTCTGTCTCTTTATGGAAAACTGGATAACAAAGAAGAACATGCTTCAGACAGGAAAGCTTTCAAAAGAAAAGTTTGATTCATGGAAATCAGATATGTTAGCATATTATAAGGATTCCAGACTGGATAATGAAGCCGATCCAAAAAATGAATAATTGCAGGCTTACACCTTTAGTAAATAAAAAGCTCCGGCACACTCCTTCTCGCAAAAGGAATAACCGAAGCTATGTAAGTGATTGACCCGAAGGCTTTATAATCACCCTGAACAAGTAGATTATATCATAGCCTTTTGATGATTGCACAACAATTTTACAAAAAGGAGATGATATTTATGCCAGCTTACAAAGATGAAAAAACTGGTAAATGGTTCGCCAAGTTCTATTATACGAACTGGCAGGGAATCAAAAAACAGAAGTGGAAAAGAGGCTTCGCCACCAAAAAGGAAGCCTTAGGATTTGAAAGGGATTTTCTGGAAAAGCAGTCTGCCAATCCTGACATGACATTTCAAAACCTCTATGAAATTTATATGGAAGATATGGCTGCAAGGCTTAAGCAGTCAACTCTTCTGACAAAAAAGACGGTACTACAGACGCATATTCTTCCATTCTTCGGTAACAAACCGATAAATGAGATCAAAGCCTCTGATGTACGAAGATGGCAGGCGAAGCTTATGAGTTCGCCAAATAATTACTCCCAGACCTATCTGAAAAAGATTAACACGGAGCTTAACAGCATCATTAATTACGCCAAGCGATTCTATGATCTCAACACCAATCCCTGCGGCAAGGCAGGCACCATTGGAAAAGCGAAGGCTGAGGAAATGGATTACTGGACCTACGATGAATATATTGCTTTCCGTGAGGGTGTAAAAGACAAGCCTCTATCGTATATATGCTTTGAAGTCCTGTACTGGACCGGTATGCGGGAAGGTGAACTGCTTGCTCTCTCACCTGCTGATATTGACCTTGATAACAAGATAATATCCATCAACAGAACATATCAGCGGATAGGTGGAAAAGGAGTCTGTGAAAGTTTTTCTGTAAATAGGATTTTAAGGTCTTCTATGATAAAATATAAAATCATAGGAGGCCTTATTTTATGGCAAGACAAAAGAAACCAGTACACAAAGTACAAATGA
>NZ_JAHLPN010000035.1 GCF_018917935.1 Kineothrix sp. MSJ-39
CCGATTGCCCGAATAGTAACTTTAAAGCTTGTTTTACAGGCGGAAATTTTCGCCTGCTCTTGACATGCTCGAATCGACACTGTTATATATAAAGCAAGGGCTGAATGCTCATTTGAGAGCCTTCAGCCCAATCATTATCATAGAAGATTACATTTACAGAGTTTTATTCACACACTCAGATTTCATAATAATTTTGAGAAAACGCACCTGCTTTCTTTGAAACCCTTCCGTACAATCCAACCTTTGCAAAATGAAGTGCAGTATCATTTTTTAACAGATCCTGACGTTCAACTGGTTGTGTCTTAATGGAAAAGGTCTCACCTGTTCTTTCATTGAGTAGGACGATTTTATAATCTATAGTTTTATAATCCATAAAAGTCTGATAAGCATATCCTGAAATCACAATATATGTTGAATCAACTGGTGCATCCACACCATATTGAAATTCAGCTGTTTTATCTTCTGCATTGGCTATGTCTATTTTTTGAAAGCCTGCATATTCGCGCATCTGAAGCTGGTAAAACAAGAACAAAGCCATGAATGCCAAACCATAACCGATTACAATTATCTTTCTTCGAAATTTCATATTCTCTCCTCAACCCAGTCCGTCCCTTTCAGACGCCTTTTGCCTTCTCCACACATGCCTTCTGTGCTTCGATGACAGCACTGCGAAATCCTGATTTTTCCAGCACTCTGACAGCTTCGATCGTTGTTCCCGCAGGAGAACATACCATATCCTTTAATACACCCGGATGCATTCCTGTTTCGAGTACCATTTTGGCACTTCCGAGAACAGACTGCGCTGCAAATTCATATGCCTGTGTTCTTGGCATGCCATCCATGACAGCCGCATCTGCCATTGCTTCTATAAACATAAATACATATGCTGGTGAGCTGCCGCTAACTCCTACAACCGTATCCATCAGTTTTTCCGGAACGATATATGCTTTACCAAAACTGTTCAACAGGGAAAGTACCTGTTCCATTTCCGCATCTGTTACGTTTTCTGCCTTGCAAACACCTGTACAGCCTTCGCCGACAAGCGCCGGTGTGTTTGGCATACATCTGACAAGTTTGACTTCTTTTCCGAACAGCTCTGTCAGCCATGCGATCGTCTTGCCCGGCGCAATGGAAACCACGATTGTTTCCGGCTTTACAGCGTCCTTAATGTGCCCGATCACATCCGGATACATCTGTGGTTTGACAGCCAGAAACAGAATATCCGCCTGCCCGGCCACTTCTGCGTTATCCTTGCAGCCTGTGATATGAAAAGCAGCTTCTGCTTTCTTTACGGATTGCTCTGTTTTTGCTGATCCGAGTATATCCTTTGCGCCTACGATCTCTTGTTTGATCATACCGCCGATCATAGCTGTTGCCATGTTTCCAAGTCCGATAAATCCTATCTTCATTTTCCCGCTCCTTTTCCACCGGTTTCTTTTTCCTGTACCGCTCTGCGTTACATCCGGTAAATATCTGTTCAATGTCAGTTTCTAGTTGTTCTGTCTCTTTGCTTCATACATTAAAATAGCTGCGGAAATAGCAGCATTTAACGATTCTACCTGTCCTTCCATCGGAATCCGGATCTTACTCGTGGCAAGTGCCGTGATCTCATCGGAAAGTCCGTTCCCTTCATTACCGATCAGAAATGCCGTTTTTGCGCTGTAGCACTCCTGTGTATAGGTGTTTTTCCCCTGCAGATGTGCTGCATAGGTCTGTATACCGGCGGCGTGCATTCGTTCTACCACTGCCTTCAGATCCTCCACATAACAAAACGGAACTCTGTAAACAGATCCCATTGTGGAACGGATCGTCTTTGGATTGAACAGATCTGCTGTTTTTTTACTCATGATGACCGCTGTAATGCCTGCACCCTCTCCCGTCCGCAGCATCGTACCCAGGTTGCCCGGATCCTGGATATCCTCCAGTACCAGAAAGGTTCCGTCTCTGCCAAGCAGCTCATCCAGATCATAGGACGGTTGTCTGAGGACACATAACACCCCCTGCGGCGTTACCGTATCACTCATTTTGGCAAATACATCATCGCTGACTTCCTCATAAGGTACGGAGAGAGTTGCCAGCAGCTTACTTTGTTCCTTTCTTTGCAAAAAGGAGGTCGATACATAGACCTCCTTTAACAGCTCCTTTGGTGCTTCCTTTGCCATCCGGATCCCTTCTACCACGAAAAGCTGCTCCGTGCGGCGCGCTTTTGCCTTGGTGACCAGCTGGCAGACATGTTTAATTTTACTATTAGATGATGACGTGATCATAATGTTCCTTCCCGTCTTTCCATATTCTCATGTCGTTGTTACTGTCTCATATGTTCAGAGCCTCATCGCCATTCGCAAATCCGCTGCTTCGCGGCTTTCCATTTGCTCATGTCGCGGCTCTCGCCGCATGAATTTATAAAAACATGTGGCCGCATATAAATATGCCCCACATGTTTTATATAAATTCGCACGGCTCTGAACATACGTCACATGGACAAGATTCTGCTGACGCTGTATTCGTAATCGTCAATGTCCTTCTGCATGGCGAGTGCTTCATCGATATCAAAATCTACGAACTTACCGCCCTGATGGCCGACAACTCGGTTTGTCTTGCCTTCGCAGAGAATATCTGCTGCATAAGCACCCATGATGGATGCATAGAAACGATCCTTACAGGTCGGATTACCGCCACGCTGCATGTAACCCAAGATTGTTGCTCTTGTCTCAATACCGGTTGCAGCTTCGATCCGTCTTGCCATGGATGTGGAGTGTCCGATGCCTTCCGCATTGATGATAATGTGATGTGTTTTACCATGCTTACGGTTGTTGATGATATTGTTGATAATATTCTGCTCGTTATAATCGTATTTTTCAGGCAATAAAATATCTTCCGCGCCATTGGCAACACCACACCAGAGTGCGATATAACCGGCGTTTCTGCCCATAACCTCAATGATACTGCAGCGTTCGTGGGAAGAGGAAGTATCTCTTACCTTATCAATCGCTTCCATTGCTGTGTTGATCGCAGTATCAAATCCGATCGTATAATCTGTACATGCAATATCCAGATCGATCGTTCCCGGCAGACCGATTGTATTGATGCCCTGCTTGGAAAGTGCCTGCGCTCCGCGGTATGAACCGTCACCACCGATCACGACAATACCGTCGATCCCGTGCTTACGACAGATTTCAGCACCTTTCTGCTGCCCTTCCGGTGTACGGAACTCAGCACATCTGGCTGTTCCAAGGATCGTACCGCCACGCTGGATCGTATCGGATACATCCTTTTTCTGCATATCTATAATTTCTTCGTTTAACAGTCCCTGATAGCCCTTTTTGATGCCCTTGACTTTAACGCCATTGGCAATCGCTTTACGGACCACCGCACGGATAGCCGCATTCATGCCCGGTGCATCACCACCGCTTGTCAGAACACCAATTGTTTTGATTTCATTTGCCACTTGCTTATCCTCCTGTCTGTTTTGCACTATTATTGTATTATTTTTTTGTTACTATTGCAATATTTCTGTTATAAAACCTTTATATTGTCTTTTCCGAACGTTTCACTTAGTCTTTCGAGCAGCGTTTCTTCTATATGAATGTTCTGGTTCGGCGGCAGAAGTTTCTGCACACGCTCCTTCTTGCAGACAATCAGCACAGAATCCTTTCCTTCCGAGCCCTTTAAGAGCTCTGTCAGCTTATCTGCCTGCTGCAGGTAGCTGTCTTTATCCGCAAAACCGATCGCCAGACGACGCGGCATTTCATCAAACCTGCTGATCGTAGAACCGATCAGTTTGCCGTCCTTTTCATCTTCCAGCTGTACGCGTCCCTGTACAAAGATCTTTCCGTCCACCTCCAGACGGCTCTGGTTTTTCTCATAATCCCGCGGGAATATGATCACCTCAATACTGCCATACAGATCTTCGATCGTCAGAAATGCCATGATCTTATTATTTTTTGTATATTTGATCTTTTTATCCGTTAAGATACCGCCGATCACGACCTCTTGCCCATCCATTACCTTTGGTTCACCGGTTTCTTCGTCTCTGTAAAAATCAGAAGTTTTCGCCGTGATCCGCCGTTCCAGAAATGTTTTGTATTCTTCCAGCGGATGTCCGCTGATATAAAAGCCGACCACTTCTTTTTCATACGCCAGAAGCTCCTGTCTGTCAAATTCATCGACATCCGGAAGTGGCGTGTGAAAGTCGCTCTTATCTTCCCCTTTCGCCAGATCAAACAGGCTCATCTGTCCATCGACATTATTCTTTTTATCCTTTACAAGCCGGTCAACCAATCCCGCATATACGAACATCTTCTGTTTCCTGTTGCCCGGCAGGGAATCAAACGCACCTGCCTTGATCAGATTTTCGATCACACGCTTGTTGATGTCAAGCCCGCTCGTTCTCGTGATAAAATCTTCCAGTGTTTTATAGTTGCCGTTTGCTGCGCGCTCTGCAACAATACCTTCAATAACCGGTCTTCCAACGCTCTTTAACGCCGTCAGGGCAAAACGGATCTTGCCGTCCTGCACAGAGAAGCCTGCCAGACTGTAATTTACATCCGGCGGCAGTATTTCGATCCCCATGCTTCTGCAGCTCATGATATATTCCGTTACCTTTGCTGAGTTGTCTATGACTGACGTCATAAGTGCTGCCATAAATTCCAGCGGATAATAATATTTCAAAAAGGCGGTCTGGTAAGATACAACCGCATAGCACGCTGCATGCGACTTGTTAAACGCATACTTGGCAAAATCCATCATTTCTTCATAAATATGATCTGCCACCGCTTCACTGATCCCACGGCTGATACAGCCCGGAACGCCTTCCTCCGGGTTACCGTATACAAAGTTAGCCTTCTCTTTCTCCATGACTGCCTGCTTTTTCTTACTCATGGCACGTCTGACCAGATCGCTTCGTCCCAGCGTATATCCACCAAGTTCCCGCACGATCTGCATAACCTGTTCCTGATAGACGATACAGCCGTAGGTTGGTGACAGGATCGGCTCTAAGAGCGGCGTTTCATAGGTAATGGTTTCCGGATTGTTCTTTCCTTTGATATAACGTGGAATGAAATCCATCGGGCCCGGACGGTACAGGGAAATACCGGCAATGATATCCTCCAGGCTCTGCGGGCGGAGCTCCTTCATGAAGTTCTTCATACCGCCGCTTTCCAGCTGGAACACGCCATCCGTCTTTCCCGTTCCGATAAAATCAAGCACCTTGGGATCATTGTAGTCAATGTTACCCATGGATAACTCTTTCCCCGTATCCTGTTTGACAAGATCGACTGCATCTTTGATAACCGTCAGTGTCCGCAGTCCTAAAAAATCCATCTTCAGAAGTCCGAGTTCTTCGATCGTCGTCATTGTGAACTGTGTTGTAATCGAACCATCTGAGCCTCTGGAAAGCGGTACAAATTCCTCCGCCGGTTTCTGACAGATTACGACACCAGCCGCATGCATGGAAGTATGCCTCGGCAAACCTTCAAGCTTCATACACATATCCAGCAGATTCTTCACCTGCTCCTCTGTATCATATCTGCTGCGAAGCTCCGGATTCATATCCAGTGCTTTCTGCAGGGTAATATTCAGTTCATTCGGGATCATTTTGGCAAGGGTATCGCCAAAGCTGTACGGCAGATCCAGCACACGCGCCACATCACGGATCACACCCTTTGCCGCCATCGTACCAAAGGTAACGATCTGTACAACCTTGTCCGCACCATATTTGCGCCGTACATAATCGATGACCTCCTGCCTTCTTTCATAGCAGAAATCAATATCAATATCGGGCATAGACACACGCTCCGGGTTCAGGAAACGCTCAAAGAGCAGGTTATAGCGGATCGGATCAATGTCGGTGATCTTCAGACAGTAGGAAACGATCGCCCCCGCGGCGGAACCTCGTCCCGGTCCAACAGGGATTCCGTTTTCTTTCGCATAATTGATAAAATCCCATACGATCAGGAAATAATCTACATATCCCATCCTCCGGATCGTGGACAGCTCATAGTCCAGACGTTCCTTCAGCGTTCCGTCGTCATCCGGGTAACGCTCCTTCAGACCGTCCATACATAATTTATTTAAGTATGTCCAGGAATCATAGCCCTGCGGCACTTCAAATTTTGGCAGCTTTGTCACGCCAAATTCGATTTCCACATTGCAGCGTTCCGCGATCTTGTGCGTATTCTCCAAGGCCTCCAGCGCATAAGGAAACAGTTCTTTCATCTGATCTTCGCTCTTGATAAAATACTGTCCGCCTTCATAACGCATGCGGTTTTCATCCGTTACGACCTTACCGGTCTGGATACAGAGCAGGATATCATGCGCCTGTGCATCCTCCGCCCGTGTATAATGCACGTCGTTTGTTGCCACAAGGGGGATATCAAGCTCTCTGCTCATGGAGAGGAGTGCAGCATTGACTGTCTGCTGCATCGGAATGCCATGATCCTGCAGCTCCAGGAAATAGTTGCCTTTTCCGAAACAATCCTGATATTTGAGTGCCGCCTGCTTTGCCTCTTCGATCATGCCTTTTTCTATGTATCGCGGTACTTCGCCCGCCAGGCAGGCTGACAGGGCAATAATACCCTCATGAAACTCACGCAGCACTTCCATATCAACACGTGGCTTATAGTAATAGCCTTCTGTGAAGCCGCGGCTTACGATCTTCATCAGGTTGGCATAGCCCTGGTTGTTCTCTGCTAACAAAACAAGGTGGTGATATCGTTCTTCGCCGCCTGTCAGTTCTTTATCAAAGCGGGAATTCGGTGCCACATACACTTCACAGCCCAGAATCGGTTTAATGCCTTCTGCTCTTGCAGCTCTGTAAAAATCGATCACACCGTACATAACACCGTGATCAGTGATCGCCACAGAATCCATGCCCAGCTCTTTTACCCGTTTCACACACTCTTTAATTTTATTCGAACCGTCCAGCAGACTGTACTCTGTATGGACATGTAAATGCGTAAATGCCATAATTTCCCTCGTTTTTAAACAATATTCCCTTTTAGTATACACGTTCCGGCGTTTTCAAACAAGAACAAAGGGGCTGTAAAATAAGTCCCTAACAAAGAAACGCCAACTCCGGCAAATGTCGGTTTTGGCGTTTCTTTGTATGATTTTTTCTATTTTTGAACAGGTCTGCATCTTTGGGTATAAAAA
>NZ_JAHLPN010000036.1 GCF_018917935.1 Kineothrix sp. MSJ-39
TCATTTGTACTTTGTGTACTGGTTTCTTTTGTCTTGCCATAAAATAAGGCCTCCTATGATTTTATATTTTATCATAGAAGACCTTAAAATCCTATTTACAGAAAAACTTTCACAGACTCATAGTCAACCAGGATTTATTAGAATATATAAGTTTTAGAGAACGAAACTGCTATAATTTTCTTTGTCTTTATATTGAAAAAGTGCTTAGAGATAGTGGAATCTACAGAATGTTTGAGTATTTCTTCCGCTTACAAGATAAGAATAGTTTCAAAGAATTAAAAGATGCATATACATCATTTACTATACAAAATACACCTATTAATGGTGCAACAGAATGTGGACGTATTTTTACAAAAGTGTTAAATCCATTAGCCTGTAAATACAAAAAGTGTGGAACTGAAAGAGGTCATATTTCAAAAGATATTATTACTCAAGATAAAATTATGTATAACCAGAGAAATTGGCGTGATATATTATCGGAGAAGCCTAAAGATATGACTAGAGTAGATTATGAAGTTACATTGCCAAAACCGGATGAAGACTATATGACCACATATCGTATAAACAGAGCCAAGAGAAATCTTCGTAGATTTAATGATGTATATCGTAATAGTAAAACAGAAGTGTATGATGAGCGACACATAGATGATCCGGCAACTCAGATGCATCATATTTTTCCTGCCAATGAATATCCACAGATTGCAGATTATTTAGAAAATCTGATTGCATTAACTCCTACGCAACATTTTACTTATGCACATCCGAATAATAATACTCAGTATATTGACCGGGCGTACCAATATTTATGTTTGATTGCAAAGACTGGTTCAATAAGAGACAATTTAATTGGACATAAGAATGAACCTGTAATATATGATTTTTATCTGTATCAAAATGTATTGAATACAGGTTTAGAAACAGATGAATTCTTTGAAGTGCAGGAAATGGATTTTGACGGATTGTTAAATAAAATTGAAAAGTATTATTAGTGAGGATACGAAATGAAACGTAAAGAATTTAAGGAAGTATTGTTTGAGGCATTGAATAATGTTGTGGATGGAATGTCATATGACGATAAAATGCTACTTGTGCATAATTTGTTAGTGGATTATGAAAAGGATAATGAAGAAAAGCGAGATACTTCCAATAAAGGCAGTAAATGGACGGATGAAGAACTGAAAATAATTTTGTCTGATGCACCTACGAAAGAAAATTGTGTGAAATATGCCAGGTTATTTAAAAGAGGATATGGCAGTATAGAACAGATTTATAGATGGTCGGTAACTACAACAAAAGAAATGACAGACGAACGAAAAAGTGATAGTTTCATATTACAGGTAAAGAGAATTGCAAAAGAATTAGGAATCAGAGGATAGGTAGATTTATGAAATTAGATTGGGGTAATGTTTTAAAATTTGCTGATGAGAGAGAGTATTATGAAGTACTAGGATTTCTGGCAAAAGATGAAGAGTATATAAGGGTTTATACGGAAAGTAATGATAAATCTGGAGCATGGGCACCACAAGGGAGATTAGTATTAAGAAATGTGGATATTAGTTCTTTACCAGAACCTTTAATGAAAGCATTTGAGACAAGTTTAGATGGAAGAATTAGCGAAACAAAATATGTAAGGAATCTAAAAGAAAATCATTATTTCATCAAGGAAGTCGATCCCACAGGAAGTGATTTTACTAAATGGCTATACAAAGAGTCTCTTGAAAAAGTTTTGGAAACAGTGCCAAAAGAATATGAAAATGATTTTTATCGAGGATATCATTGGAATTGTGAAGTTGTTAAGAGAGCGAGAAATATATCTGCGTATGATATTAATTTGACGGAAGAATCAAAACAGGAGGAATTACAACCGCACACAGAGGGAAAGAAGACTGCTTACTACACAACAAAGTATGAACGAAGTGCTCAAAATCGAGAGGAAGCAATCCGTATACATGGAACAAAGTGTATGATATGTGGTTTTGATTTCGAAAAGAAATATGGAGAATTAGGTAAGGGGTATATAGAAGTACATCATATTAAACCGCTTTCCGATTTGAATGAAGAGGTTGTGGTAAATCCTGAAACAGATTTAATATGTGTATGTTCAAATTGCCATAGGATGTTACATAGATTTAGAAGTTATATGGTATCAGTTGAAGAACTTAGAAAGATTGTGGAAGATAATATTTGATGGTAGCGAAGAATCTTTTGCTTTCTATCTTACTAAAAAAGGATTTGAGGTGTATATAGTGAATGAAAGTGGGATAACATCACAGTATGGTTTTCTTTTTCAAAGGAAAGTATTTGTATTATACGTGTTAGAAAATATGAATGTTAAGCAACGATTTAGTTTTGAAGGAAAAGATGATGTTGAAATATCGGAAGATGAAAAAATATATGAATTAGACTCTTCAGAAAGTAATTGCGTGCAAGTGAAAAGTGGAAAAGTAGACAAAAACTGTTTTTCTAAAGTAATAGGGAATTGGTTGCTATTAGATTGCGTGAAGTCACAGAAATATACATTGTTTGTCGAGAATGAATTGGAAATTGATATGTCGATGGACAGTATAATATGCGAGATGCTTTCGTTTGTAGAAAAAGGGAAAAGTAAGAAAAAAACATCTATAGCAAATAAGATTTATGAGCAATATAAGGATGATGTTAATGATAATGAATCAAATAAGTTGAAAGATGATATTAGAAATATAGTTAATAGGATTACAATTGATAAATGCTCGATGGATGAATTGGATTTAAGACTGGAAACAGTTTTCTTTGAAAAGTACTGTACAGATATTTTAGAATATGATATTGCAAAGAAAAAAAGATTAGAAAAATTTATACAAGACATAAATAAGCAAATAGATGAGTCTATAAAGCGAAAAAAAACATATTCATTAGTGTTTGCGGAACTTATAAAATTAATAGTTACTGTAAGTGAAGAAATAAGTGATAAATCATATACTGTGGATGTAAAATTGTTAAAACCTGTATTCGCTGAGAAAGCAAAAATGATTGTAAATGAAAGAAAGAGAAGAGAAGTTAATCAATTATTTTTGGTTAATTCAAAAGAAGAATTTGTTCTCAGAGGAATTGTTAACGAAATATTTTACAAAGATTTTCGGGAGGTTTTTGCCGAACAGAAATCGCTTGATATATCAAACCTTGAAGAATTTGCAAGAGAAAATTATGATATTGCAAAAGATGAACTTGGAGTGGAGTGTACGCCAAAGAAATTATATGATAGAACAACAGTAACACCTATAGATAGTGATATTCTTCCAAAGGGATCAATGTATAGAACTGGTTGCTATATATATTTAACAAGTGATGAGATAGATGAGGATTTACAGATAGGATGGGGGGAAGAAAGTGAATCTAAATGATTTAATTAAAGAGGCGGAGTATGCTGATATAATTTTATCTCTTTTATCAGAACCTTATGAAATAAATTCTGTAACTAAAATGATATTTTTTTCATTCTGTATAAGATATGAGGAAAACTTTGCGTCTTATAGAAAGAGGAGCAGGGATTTTGTAGATGTATTTTTTGAAAATATATCTCTTAAATTAGATGTTAATTATAAAGATCTAGAAAGAATTATGAGCGTTTTAAGAATGCTTGAGAAAACAAGAAAAATAGCAATTAATAAAGATTCTATACAGATTTTAGAAGAGTTTAGCTATAATACGGAAAATGAATTTATAAAAATGTGTAATGGGAAAACTCCTAATCCGATATTGGAAATTAATAAATTAGATGCTACTGCTGTAATTGAGGAGGTAATACGTTATGTTTAAAATAGATATGATTAGGTTTAATCATAATGGAGAAACGCAGGAATATAAGTTTTCTGAGCATTGTTTCGTGTATGGGAAAAATACCCGTGGAAAAACAGCGTTGACAATAGCAATTGATTATATATTAGGAAGTAGCGATAAACTTACATATCAAGGGTTGGATAATATAGATAGCATGGAGGCATTGCTTAAAAACGATAAGACAAGTTTATGGATTAAGAGAACTGTTAACGAGAGTGGGTATTTTTATAAAAGAACTGAAGAAAGTGAATATTCTGAAATTAGTTCAGATACATATAAGGACAATATTTGCTTGATTTTGACTGATATTAGAAATAATAGATTTATAGAAATTTATAATAAAGTGTTTGATGAACATCCATCATTTAGGTCTTTTAATTTTTTGAATTATATAGAAGAAAAAGGTCTTGGAGATTTAAGTACAGTATTTACAAAAGCAAAAGAACTGAAACATAATATTAGAATAAGAAATATTATGAATTTTTTCTTTAACTTTGAAAATATTGAACAGATTTATGAGAAAGAACTTTTGCTTGATTCAAAAAATAGAGAATTAGATAAATTATCATCAGGATATCAAGAATATAATAGGAGTAAGGCGGAGCAAAAGAAAATATTTAAAGAATTACAGTTGGACTATACTGGAAAGTATGCTACAGATTATAAAACATTTTGTGACTTTAGAGATTCGTATGTAAGAAAAACAAAAACTAAATCAAAAGATTTAGTTTATTTGTCACAGGCATCATTTTCGCTTGCTGAAGAAATAAAAATTTATAATTTTATGAAAAATCAATCTAATAATATGGTTACACGCAAGGAGAGAATTAAGAGATTACTTTCAATTATTAATGATATTGTAAATGACGAGCCTGAATATGAATCATATACAAATTTTATTAAAGATACGATAAGGACGCTTGATGAAGAAAATGTTATTTTATCATTGTCTGATTATAACAAAGCGATTAGAGATATAGAAAAGGAAAAACAACAACTTGATAATCAAATCGAGGTTTTGAAAGCAACTTCGGAAAAACTTTCTTATGAGGATGCTATGAAAAAAGTCGGTTTATTAGAACATTTATTTATTGTTTTAAAGGAAGAGGTAGATATAGTTAAATATAGTAATTTATCTCAGGAGGTTGATAAATTAAAAAAAGAAATAAAAGAATTAAAAGCATCTTTTAATCAAAAAAAGATAAAAGATTTTAACAATAGATTGACTGAAAACTATCTTGGAAATGATTTAGATATAAAGCACTTGCAGGACGATGCGAAAGAAGATGGATTTTCATTAGAGTTTGATCCATTTAGACTGTGTTTGTTTGCAAAACATAAGGTGGGCGAAAATATTGTTAATTATATGCCGGGAAGTATGGCACGTCAAACGCATATTCAAATGTTGGTATATTTGACAATGTTTGAGTATTTAAAAGAGAATTTTATGGGATTTATATATATGCCATTATTAGTTATAGATTCTGCCAACCAACCTATGGGAGTAGATAGCTTCGAAAAGGTCTATCCAGTAATAATAGATATGGCGGACAGAATTGGAATTCAGACGATATTTATGTCTAAGGATAAAATTGGTGGAATAGAAGATAAAGATTTTATTGATATATCGGAGGGATTAAATAGATTTCATAAATCGTAAAATTCAACAAATGATTTAATTATAGAAGCATAATTATCACGATAATATCATTCTATAGGATTATGGTAACACTTCGAGTTTTTCCTGAGAAAAACTCGAAGCAATTTAAGATATAGCGATGCTATGCAGGTTTAATTGAATTCATTCATAGCATCCACATATTCCTGTAACCCATTGGGCTTGCAAGCTAATTCAGCATACAGCAGAGGATTTTCTTGCGCCAGCCGATATAGATATGCGATATCATCAGGTGTATCTAGCAAGACAGATGAACTGCATTCTTCACAACTAATAGTAAGAGGCGTGCCGGTATATGTATCATTGATAGCATTAATGATAACGGAATTAGTATCAGGTTCATACATGCCAAACAGGTAACAAGGATTATTTTGTTTCATGGTGTTCTCCTTCCCACAGATACTTAGCACCATCAAGCAGATCAATGATGGCTGTAAGCATATTGTTATAGTCGGTCTGTAGTTCCTTGATTTCATTGCTTGTAGGAAGATTGTTTAAAGTTTGATGTTCACAGCATTCAGTAAATGCTTTCTGCATTTCAAGTAATTGTAGATACAGTGCATTAACAGTCTGCACAAGAGGATATATAGTTTCTTTCTTGCCGACAACGCAGATGCGGTTATAGATGCAGGAACGGACAAAGTAATCTTTCTTCATCATACCACTGGCAAGAATGCGAGCTTCGATTTGCTTGCGTTCAGCATCGCTGATTCTAAAGCTTATAGTTGGATGTTTGTGTTGATTGCTCATAGAAAAGCTCCTTTCATAGTGGGTGTGGCAGCAGGCACAGTTAAGCACCCGCAAGCCACATTTGATTATTCGTTTTTAGTAGTAAAAGTAGATTATATCTGCCATGGATTTCGTGGAAGCAATATTGAATCATTGCAACTAATTTGCTACTAAAGTTTTTGAAAACGATATGAAAGGAGTAACATTAGATTGAATAATCCGGCTTCCGTGTCCATGCTGTCCGGCGAAAGGAAACCGTGATTCCGTTTTCTAGGAAACCACTATTCCGGAGGTGGAAACCATGAGTGTGTGAATAAAACTCTGTAAATGTAATCTTCTATGATAATGATTGGGCTGAAGGCTCTCAAATGAGCATTCAGCCCTTGCTTTATATATAACAGTGTCGATTCGAGCATGTCAAGAGCAGGCGAAAATTTCCGCCTGTAAAACAAGCTTTAAAGTTACTATTCGGGCAATCGG
>NZ_JAHLPN010000038.1 GCF_018917935.1 Kineothrix sp. MSJ-39
GTGATCCACAGATATCTGAATGGGGAAACCCGGCTGAGGAAACCTCAGTCACCGTTAACTGAATCCATAGGTTAACGGAGGGAACCCGGTGAACTGAAACATCTAAGTAGCCGGAGGAAGAGAAAGAAACATCGATTTTGTGAGTAGCGGCGAGCGAAAGCGAAAGAGCCCAAACCGGGTTGCGTGCAATCCGGGGTTCGGACTGCAGAAGAGACCATGGACATTAACAGAATGGCACTGGAAAGACCATCCAGAGAAGGTGAAAGACCTGTACGTGAAAATGGAAATGGCTCGGCAGTATCCAGAGTAGGACGAGACACGAGAAACCTTGTCTGAAGGAGCGGGGACCACCCCGTAAGGCTAAATACTCCTTAGTGACCGATAGAGCATAGTACTGTGAAGGAAAGGTGAAAAGGACCCCGGGAGGGGAGTGAAAGAGAACCTGAAACCCTGTGTTTACAAGCTGTGGAAGCACAAGAAGGTGCAACCGCGTACTTTTTGTAGAACGGTCCGGCGAGTTGCAATATCTGGCGAGGTTAAGTACTTAAGGTACGGAGCCGAAGTGAAAACGAGTCTTAACAGGGCGAGAAGTCAGATATGGCAGACCCGAAACCGGGTGATCTATCCATGTCCAGGTTGAAGCTGTCGTAAAAGGCGGTGGAGGACCGAACGCACATCCGTTGAAAAGGGTGGCGATGAGGTGTGGATAGGGGAGAAATTCCAATCGAACCCGGAGATAGCTGGTTCTCCTCGAAATAGCTTTAGGGCTAGCCTCGTTTTAGTCACCTGGAGGTAGAGCACTGAATACCCTAGGGGGCGTCAAAGCCTACCGAAGGTTATCAAACTACGAATGCCAGGGAGATGATGAACGGGAGTCAGACTGCACGAGATAAGTTGGGTAGTCAAAAGGGAAAGAGCCCAGACCTACAGCTAAGGTCCCAAAGTGCGTGTTAAGTGGAAAAGGATGTGGGATTTCGAAGACAACTAGGATGTTGGCTCAGAAGCAGCCATACATTCAAAGAGTGCGTAATAGCTCACTAGTCGAGAGGTCCTGCGCCGAAAATGTCCGGGGCTAAAACACGACACCGAAGCTTAGGAATTCTTAGGAATTGGTAGAGGAGCATTGACAGCGCGCCGAAGCTGTACCGAAAGGCGCAGTGGAGTGCTGTGAAGAGAGAATGCCGGAATGAGTAGCGAGAGTAAGGTGAGAATCCTTACGGCCGAATATCCGAGGTTTCCAGAGTAAAGCTGATCTGCTCTGGGTAAGTCGGGACCTAAGGCGAGGTCGAAAGACGTAGCTGATGGACAACAGGTTGAAATTCCTGTACTACGATATGAAAGAAATGTGGGGACGCATGTGGAGAGCATGAGCCGGGAAAGGAAAAACCGGTGCAAGCGAGGTAGTAGCCATGCAGGCAAATCCGTGTGGCAATACGAAGACGTGACGCGGACCGAAATAAAGTAGGGAAGCATGTGAGCCATGTGCCAAGAAAAGCCGCTATAAATCATACCGTACCCGTACCGTAAACCGACACAGGTAGATGAGGAGAGAATCCTAAGGCCGACGGGAGAAGCATTGTTAAGGAACTCGGCAAAATGACCCCGTAACTTCGGGAGAAGGGGTGCCCACGCGAGTGGGCCGCAGAGAATAGGCTCAAGCAACTGTTTAGCAAAAACACAGGTCTATGCGAAACCGAAAGGTGAGGTATATGGGCTGACGCCTGCCCGGTGCTGGAAGGTTAAGAGGAGGAGTCAGGCAACGAAGCTCCGAATTTAAGCCCCAGTAAACGGCGGCCGTAACTATAACGGTCCTAAGGTAGCGAAATTCCTTGTCGGGTAAGTTCCGACCCGCACGAAAGGCGTAATGATTTGAGCACTGTCTCGACAATGCACCCGGTGAAATTGAAGTACCAGTGAAGATGCTGGTTACCTGCGCCAGGACGGAAAGACCCCATGGAGCTTTACTCCAGTTTGATACTGGGATTCGATACTGAATGTACAGGATAGGTGGGAGGCTGAGAAGCGCGGACGCCAGTCTACGCAGAGCCGCTGTTGGGATACCACCCTTTGAGTATTGGATTTCTAACCTGCGCCCGTGACCCGGGCGGGGGACAATGTCTGACGGGGAGTTTGACTGGGGCGGTCGCCTCCGAAAGGGTATCGGAGGCGCTCAAAGGTTCCCTCAGAATGGTTGGAAACCATTCGCAGAGTGCAAAGGCAGAAGGGAGCTTGACTGTGACACCGACGGGTGGAGCAGGTACGAAAGTAGGACTTAGTGATCCGGTGGTATGAAAGTGGGATTGCCATCGCTCAACGGATAAAAGCTACCCTGGGGATAACAGGCTTATCACTCCCAAGAGTTCACATCGACGGAGTGGTTTGGCACCTCGATGTCGGCTCATCGCATCCTGGGGCTGTAGCAGGTCCCAAGGGTTGGGCTGTTCGCCCATTAAAGCGGTACGCGAGCTGGGTTCAGAACGTCGTGAGACAGTTCGGTCCCTATCCGGCGCAGGCGTAGGATATTTGAGAGGAGCTGTCCTTAGTACGAGAGGACCGGGATGGACAGACCGCTGGTGTATCTGTTGGTGACCAACACCATGGCAGAGTAGCCAAGTCTGGCAGGGATAAACGCTGAAGGCATCTAAGCGTGAAGCCCCCCTCAAGATGAGATATCCCAA
>NZ_JAHLPN010000039.1 GCF_018917935.1 Kineothrix sp. MSJ-39
TAAAATACTAGCATCTCGCAAACATATAGAGTAAAACACTAGCATTTCCTGCTTCTTATTATGAAGTTGAATGTTGGGGTATGCAATCCGTCGAATTATTTTGCGCTTACTTTAAATTTACATTTCGTTGCACAGCAGATCAGGCAGGTCAAAAGACCTGCCTGATAATATCTCTTTTGTTCAATTTTAGCCAGTCCCTACTAATTGACCCTAAAAAACTTTGGGACCCCCCACTAAACTTTGGAAACCCATATAATTCCCGTAGACGCCTGATTTGGCGCTTACGGGATATGGAATTCATTAAAAGACTTATATGTTAAAACTCTGATCTATCTCGATATCAACCATTATCTCACAGAAGTTCAGAAGTTTTCTTTTAGATGGTATGCATCTCCTTATTGGATTTTATTTTAATTGTAACAGTTGCAATTTATTCCTTATTTGTTACTGACCTCATGCGAGCAAGTCGGTGACATCTCATGAGGTCAGTAACATGCTCCCGTTTTTATTAATCAGCAGACACTAAATATTCTTCTATATCCTCAGTAATAATACTAGAATATTCTATATGATACTTACACAAATCGTCTATTTCTTTTTCATATCCCAACTCGGATGCAAATTCAATAAAACGTCGTCTAATATCATTCATATATTTATCATTACTCAATTGTAATCCACGAATTATCCATTTTGAATATAAAACAACATTTTCTTTCTCAATAGTTTTATGTGTTTTTTTACAATATTTCATTTTCATATCTAAATATGCATGGACTGAATAACAAAAAGATCTACTATACTTAGGATTATTAATTAAATCAATAATTCCTGTTTCACCTTCTTCAAACAAATATGCTACTACACTATAAGATGAACCATCTTCCAATTCCTTTAGCGCTCTTTCCATTCTATTTTTCGCTAATGCATGTTGGGCCTGATATGAATCAGGACGTATTTTTTTTGCGTTATTGATAAAAATCTCAGCCTCTTCAAAATGTTTATCATGTTGCTCTAAAATTGCACGTTGCATCCAATAATAGCTAATATCTTTAAATTTATTTTCAATTTCATTATAATACTGTCGTAATAACTCATATGGAATTCCCAATTTCTTATGCAAAAAATTTTCTTTCACTAAAATATGAAAATAATCACTATATATATTTTCTATCTTTTCATTGAACAACCCCTGCAAATAATAAACATTTTGAAGAATGTAATTTATTATCTTTTCATATGACAATTTTGAAACAACAACAGATTCCATCAGATTGCTACATCTTACTTTTAAGAAGCGATTTTCTTCAGTAAAATATAATAAATCTCCAAATTGGATTTTCAGTTCTTTAATTTGTATCTTTTTGTGAATATTAGTAATAAATTCTTTCGGATATCCATCTATCTGCAACACACTAAAAATAGCTACTGTATAAAACAAATTGAAATATTCTGCTGAAGTATCAATATGCTCAATCATGCTTTCAAAATATTCTTGAAAACCCTTTCCGTGTGTCAATAAATAGAGCAAATTTATAATATCTTTATTATCTTTTATAAATCTTATTGAACTTGATCGTGTGTCAGCATACTTAGACAATGCTCCTAAACGATTCTTCTCATTTAATTTCTCATAAATATTATAACTGTATTGATAATTCAATTCCGGATTAATATACAATTCTCTACTATCATGTAACAATAGTTCATGGCGTTTCGACATATGATGTAAAATATTAGATGTAGTAACAAAGATTATCAAGTAATCTTTCATTTGTTCACTGTCAATAAATTCATATAATCTTCTATAAATTTGTGCGGCATCATCAACCATAATTGCAAATTTAGATCCCGGCGTATAATTTGATATATATTTTGAAAGCATTGCAAAGTCCAATGAATTTTCCATCTTAAATTCTAATGCATTAAAACCAATATTAAAAAAATCTACAATTATTCTTCTTGCAATGCATGTTTTTCCTACATACATTTTTCCATACAATGCAATAACTGAACTTTTTGTTGTTTCCAATATCTCAGCTCTATTTTCCTTATATTTAGGATACATTATGTCCCAACCATCCAAAATATCCTCATAAAAAGGCGGATACCCATTATATAATACTGGCGCGTAATATTTGCTCTTATTTTTCAGTATTTCTTCTATATTTTGGAATCCTCGGAAATGTAAATGTTTTAAATTGTCATCCTCAATCTGATTTTTTTGAACATTTTCAGATAACCAATTTAAAAACTTTTCCGTATCCCAATATATTATATAACTATTTTTATCTCCACGAATTTGTGATAACAATTTAGGTTTTATTGTTGGGCAAATAAAAAAACATTTCGTATTGTGCTCATATCCCGCTGACAAATAATTTTTCAAAATATAACTGATATCATCTTCATCTAATTCAGTACCAATGAAAATAATATCATTTTTATAATAATCATTTGCAAATTCTTTCATCCTAAAATCAGCATTTTCAATCATAGAAATGTATTCATCCGTGCTAAAAATAAAACCATTTTCCGGCTTATTTACACATCCATGAAGCTTATATAATTCAGTGACAATTTCATCATTATTTTTTATACTTTTTTCATTTTGTACTAAAATTGGTTTTTTTTCATGTTCATAAATATTTTCTATTAAATCATCAATATTCAATGTATATATTTTTGTCCAGTTATATTCTTGCACTTTTATATGGAAATCATTATTGGGATCAGCATGTGCTCCTTTAAATGTATCAATAAGAAACTCATACAGTTGTTTCTTTCTTTCAGTTGATTCTTGTTTGATCGTCATGCATAAATCTTTTAAAGTGTAATTTTCAACATCTGATATATACCTAGTGTCTACATGCTCAGGTTTCTTTTTTATATAAAATTCTTCAAATATCTTTTTCTTAAGACCATCGGCCAATTCTATAGTTTTATTGCGATGATTAAGTGCCTTAAATGAAAATCCAGCTCCTAAAAACAGAATGGGCGTTCTGTTATTTAAAGAATCCTTTAATAGCTCCTCTGCTTCCATACACCATACCTCCCTATCTCAATTAGTATCAACATTTCTTATGTCTTATTATCTCAAACTTCGCACATAGATTTTAGCTATGCACCTTGAAAATTCAATACTTGTTATCTTCCTTATTACTTTAGACTATCTAAATATTCCCTCTCAAATTCACAAAGTTGTTTACTTCTATCCTTTACCTTTTTACAAGGAATACCAATATAAACTCCCCATTCTGGTAAAGATTTATTTACCAAAGACATACTTCCCACTGCCGTCCCTATTTTAACAGTTACCGATGGTAGAATTGTACACCCAGTTCCTATAAGAACATGTTTTTCAAGAGTAACTGTTCCACCAGATACCTTTCTGAACCTATCTGGAATAGTTGGATTAGTCAATGCCTCTCCTAAATAATCATCACTCTCCGCATAGATAGCAGACCTTGATGAAATTCCGGTAAAATCATCCAATATAATTCCAGCATGTCCACCGAACAAATATACTCCTGCTGCAATATGCACATTATTTCCTATTTTTATATCTCCGCTTAAGATACAAAAATCATCAATTCTTACATTATCCCCTATCTCCATTCTGTCTGCTCCATAAAAACAAGCGTGCCTGCTAATTTTCACATTTTTTCCAATACCTTTAAACCCTAATATCGCTAATTCTTTTTCTTCATAAAAACTATTCATTATATTCTATTTGATAATTAGGAAGTTAATTATCAAACATCTCCTTTCTTTTAATATCGTGGTTCAACACAGTTCAAATACTTTTAATCTTTGATTTTATCCCATAACTTGACTACTTAATGTGAATGTATTGCCTCTACCTTTATCTGAATTGTTTACTTCTTCCATGGACCACATGTCCAAGCAGCTTGCCAGGATGCTCACAATTAAGGACCTGCCTCCCAACTTGGTCAAAC
>NZ_JAHLPN010000040.1 GCF_018917935.1 Kineothrix sp. MSJ-39
AGGAGCATTCCTGTAATTCATTAAAAGCGCCAATTGAATAAAAAAGAACCTCAAGGTAAGATTGAGTTGCATCTTGGCGGATGTAAACAAAACAATCAGACCGGAGGTTCAACATGAATTATACACAGAATGAAAAGATCGAGCAAGTAACAGATACAACAATGGTAGTAGGTATTGATATCGGAAGTCAGACACATTATGCTAGAGCTTTTGATAATCGCGGGCGCGAACTTACGAAAAGAGTTTTTTCATTCAAGAATGACCTAGAAGGATTCAATTCGTTTTATCTTTGGACAGAGACACTTAGAAAAGACAATGGTAAGGCCGAAGTGATGATAGGCTGTGAGCCAACAGGACACTACTGGTTTGCATTTGCAAAGTATGTTCAGGATCATCAAATGAAGTTAGTAATGGTCAATCCATTCTCGGTTAAGAAAATCAAGGAACTTGATGATAACAGTCCAAAGAAGACTGATTCAAAGGATCCAAAAACAATCGCTAAGTTGGTTGTGGATGGAAGATATTCTATTCCATATATGCCAGAGGGCATTTATGCAGAAATAAGAGATTTGGTATACAGCCGTGACAGAATTATTAAGCAGCACAATATATCTGCTAATAGAATTCAGAGATGGCTTGCAATACACTTTCCAGAATACCTGGGACTTTATACAAGATTTGATGCAGCAAGTGGCTTGGCAGTGCTTGAAAAAGCTCCATTGCCAAAGGATGTAATCGCACTTGGGGTAGAGGGAATTCGAAAGATTTGGCATGAAAAAAAGATGCGTGGCAGAGGTGTTACTGAAGATAGGGCAAAGACCCTGGTGGAAACCGCGCATAACAGTGTTGGTCTAGATGGAGGACTTGGAACCAAAAGCGAATTATATATGCTGCTTGAAGAGCATCGATTATGGACTTCACAATTAGAAGCCATAAATAAAGTACTGGAAGAAACGATTCAGAAGGTACAGTATGTGGAGAAGTTACTCGCCATTAAAGGAGTAGGAAGTGTTACAATCGCAGGATTCATTGCTGAAGTCGGTGACATCAGACGCTTTAAGTCGCCAAAACAGATTCAAAAGTATGCAGGTCTTGAATTAGTGGAAAACAGTTCAGGAAAACATAAAGGAAGATCAAGAATCAGCAAACGAGGAAGAAGAAAACTCAGAAAGATCTTGTATCAGGTAATGGTTCCATTACTTGCAAGAAATCAGGAGTTTCGAACAATCTATGATTATTATGTGACTCGTGTAAAGAATCCGTTGAAACGAAGACAGGCAATGATTGCTGTCAGTTGTAAGTTAATCCGCGTATTCTATGTGGTGTTAACAAAAGGTGTAGATTATGACAGATTCAAAATGATGTCAGATATCCATCACGAAAGCGGTCTTATAGCCGCTTAAGCAAGAAGTACTGTAAACAGGAAAAGCGTCCGCCATCAATGGTGCTGTGATACAGGAATGCAGAAAATATATAGAACAAAGTAGAGCTAGTAGCTGCGTTGACATTTTAATTAGGACATAGATCCTGTCGTAGGAGCATAAGCAGCACCCAACTATGGATAAGCAGAACGAAGGAATTTAGGACCTAGCAGAGGCTGGTGATCCTGGTAGACATGAGAGGTTAGTTACTGTAGAGGATTTTGGGAAAACGATAAAGCCTTCATAAAGAAAACGAAAGACGTTTTGTTTGTTGTACTCAAAATCATCAGAAATGAGCTCATTGAAGCTACTTCATATCCAGAAAACTCTAGTTTGAAGATATATGTAACTTGTAAACCGTTCAACAAATCCAGTAAAATCAAGGCTTTTGTTGAACATGCACTAAAAAGAATAGAGAG
>NZ_JAHLPN010000041.1 GCF_018917935.1 Kineothrix sp. MSJ-39
AGGGGCTGTAAAAAAACTCCCCTGACAGAAAAATCGCCCGGACCGTGAGGTCTGAGCGATTTTTTGGTATAATTAATTATGCTACTAAATAACAATACCAATAGTAATTATACTATGCGTCAGCTGAAATTACCATTAGAAATCGAAAAATTGATCGATATTTCTGATCCGGTATATACTTTTTGTGAGGTTATGGATCACATTGACCTATCCAGATATTTTGTAGAGAAAGGCTACAAAACAGGTCGTCCAAGATGTGATACTCAAAAACTCCTTAAAGTTATACTTTTTGCTTTTATGGAAAACGGCATCTGTTCTTTACGAGAGATTGAAAAGCTCTGTCATAATGACATTCGTTACATGTATCTTCTCGATGGCATGAAAACGCCTTCCTTTGCTACATTCGGAAACTTAATCCGAAACGAATTAACTGATTCTGTCGAGCAGATATTCGCAGACATTAATGCATATATTTTTTCCAGAGATCACGTGGATCTGCAGCATACATACATTGATGGGACAAAAATCGAGGCAAATGCAAATCGATATACCTGGGTATGGAAAAAATCCTGTGTAAAAAATCGCCAAAAGGTTTTTGATAAGATTTCACTTTTGATTGATGCTATGAATCAGGAAGTACTTGGATATCTCGGAATAAAATTTGAAAAACGAGAAGCTTACGCGGTTGACTACGTCTCTGAATTACTTACGGTATACAAAGAAACAACCGGACTGGATGAAACTTCTTTTGTTTTCGGACGTGGTCATAGAAAAAGCATTCGGCAAAAGCAATACGAAGAACTGAATGAATATCTGGAACGTTTAAAATCCTATGCATATCACATCGAGACCTGTGGAGAAGAAAGAAACAGTTATTCGAAAACAGACCATGATGCAACTTTTATGCGTTTAAAGCGTGATTACATGGGAAACGATCAGCTACTTCCCGCCTACAACCTTCAGGCAGCCATCTGTGATGAATACATAGCTGTAATCGACGTAAAACCATATGCATCCGATATGGAATGCTTTGTGCCTTTGATGGAAAAATTCAACCGCACATATGGTCAATATCCGAAATATCCGGTTGCTGATGCCGGATACGGTTCTTACAATAATTATCTTTATTGCGAAGAACACAGCATGGAAAAATACATGAAATTTACCATGTACAAAAAAGAAACGACGGACAAAAAATACCATGAGAATCCGTATCGGGCTGTAAACTTTGCAAAAGATGCTGATGGAAATCTCTTATGCCCAAACGGGCGAAAATTCATCTTCAAGAGAACACAGCATGTGAAATATAATAAATATGGAAGAACAGAAGAATTATACGAATGTGAATCCTGTGAAGGGTGTCCGCATAAACAAGAATGCTGCCCGAAAGCACACAAAAACCGAACGATCCGAATGAATCAGGAGTTAACTGCTATTCATCAGGAAGTGCTGCAAAATCTTGAATCCATACACGGTGCTCTCTTGAGAATGAACCGAAGTATTCAATCCGAGGGAACTTTTGGTGTATTAAAGTGGGATAAATCGTATAAAAGATTATTTCGGAGAGGCGAGAAAAATGTAATTCTCGAGCTCACACTGATTTCATGTGGATTCAATCTTTATAAATATCATAATAAAAAGCAACGACAGACGAAAGTTGCATAAAACTCAAGCGTGATTAGCTGAGCTTTATTAAATGCACCATTTTTTATACCCAAAGATGCAGACCTGTTCAAAAATAGAAAAAATCATACAAAGAAACGCCAAAACCGACATTTGCCGGAGTTGGCGTTTCTTTGTTAGGGACTTATTTTACAGCCCCTT
>NZ_JAHLPN010000042.1 GCF_018917935.1 Kineothrix sp. MSJ-39
CACATCAATCGCAAACCCGGTGAGCAGGTTGAAGTTGACTGGGCAGGGGATCCTGCAACAATCATCGACCCGGATACCGGTGAAATTTTAAAGGCTTACATATTCGTAGGTGTAATGACCTACAGCCAGTATGCGTATGTAGAAGCCTTTCTGGATATGAAGCAGAAATCATGGATCACTGCTCATGTCCATATGTATGAATATTTTTGTGGCGTTGCCAGAATTCTCGTACCAGATAACTGTAAAACTGCGGTTGTCCATAATGGTGGTTTTAAAGACCAGCAAATCAATGAAACCTATCAGGAGATGGCCGAACACTATGGCACCGCCATTATCCCGGCACGTGTCAGGGCTCCAAAAGATAAGCCGAATGCCGAGGGAACGGTAGGAAATATTTCTACCTGGATTACAGCAGCGCTTCGGGATGAACAGTTCTTCTCCCTTGCCGAATTAAACCGTGCAATCAGAGAAAAACTGGAACAATTCAATCGAAGGCTCTTTCAAAAGAAAGAGGGCAGCCGGTTGGACTTATTCCTTGAAGATGAAAAGCCGTTACTTTCGCCATTACCTGCTACCCGCTTTGAACTGAGTGACTGGAAGACAGCCACCGTCCAGTTCAATTATCACATATCTGTGGATGGAATGCTATACTCAGTTCCATATGAATACATCAAAAAGAAAGTTGATGTAAAGGTATCAGATACCACCATTGAAATTTTTTACAACCATAACCGCATTGCTTCCCATCGCCGTCTGAAAGGACGCCCCGGGCAGTACAGCACCATTACAGAGCATATGCCTGAAGACCACCAGAAGTATTTAGAGTGGAATGGCGACCGCTTCCGCAAATGGGCTGAGCGGATTGGCATAAATACGTACACTGTGGTCAATGCAATACTGACCTCCAAGCGTGTGGAACAACAGACTTATAGGAGTTGTATGGGACTTCTGAAGCTTACTGAAAAATACTCAGAAGCTTTGCTTGAAGCCGCCTGTAAAAAGGCATTATCCTATACAGCTTCGCCCAGTTACAAGAGCATCAAAAACATTCTTGTAACTGGTTCTGTAAAAACGGAACCAGAATTATCTGGATCCAAGACCACACATAAAGCACATGGCATCACAAGAGGTGCTGACTACTATCGGAGGTAATCACATATGACAAATCAGAGTACAATAGATAAACTTATTGAAATGCGCCTTACCACAATGGCAGATGCATTCCGTAACCAGCTTGACGATCCTAAATTTAAGGAAGTTCCTTTTGAAGACCGCTTGGGAATGCTGGTAGACATCGAATACAGCAGCCGCAAGAATAACCGTCTCAAAAGACTGACCAGGAATGCCGGATTCGACCAGCCGGAAGCAAATATCATGGATATTAATTATACTTCCGGGCGCAAGCTAAACAAGGAACTGATTCGTAGACTTGCTACTTGCGAATATATATCTGAACACCGGAATCTTTTTATTACCGGTGCTACAGGCTGCGGTAAAACTTACATGGCCTGTGCGTTTGGCATGGAAGCCTGTAAGCAGTATTACCATACCAAATATGTGCGCCTGCCTGATCTGCTTATTGATCTGGAGATGGCACGGACAGATGGCAACTACAAAAAGGTAATGGCTAAGTATGCCAATCCAGTTGTTCTGATTTTGGATGAATGGCTTCTATTGAAACCAACGGAATCAGAGCAAAGAGATATATTCGAGCTACTCCATCGTAGACGCAAGAAATCTTCAACGATTTTCTGTTCCCAGTATGAGTTCGAGGAG
>NZ_JAHLPN010000043.1 GCF_018917935.1 Kineothrix sp. MSJ-39
GTAAAATATACCCAATAAAGTGGACGCAATAAGAAGAAGGGTTCCTTAAAAATGGACATAAGAAAAAGGGATAAAAACCTGGATTATGGACAGTAAAAGAAGGGGATTTCTTCTGGTAGATGATGTATAATAAAAACATCTACTGGAGGAAATATGAAAGAGTATACAGAAAAACAAATTAAACAACTTGAAAAAAATCCTTATGTATTCAAAGTGACTAAACATAAGTTATACTATACTGCCAAATTTAAAGAGGATTTTTGGGTCAACTATCAAGCTGGAAATACACCACGAAAAATCCTTACGGACTTTGGATTTGATCTTAACATATTTGGACAGAAACAAATAGATTCTCTTGTACAACATATAAAGAAGCAAGCTTTGTCAGGTAATGGATTTACTGAAGGTGAAAACAGACAAAGACGAGTTTCGATGAAAGCAGCTCCAGACGAGGAACTGGCTTCACCTCAATCTATAGAACGTATGCAGAATGAACTGCTATATTTGAGGCAGGAAGTGGAATTTTTAAAAAAAATTATTATTGCGGACAATTCCAGAAAGAAAGATTAGCCATGGAGACTTCAGAAAACAAATTTGAAATCATCCATGAGACGATTAGTAAAGCGAATAATACACTGTCAGTTAAGATGCTCTGTGAAATAGCAAGAGTATCGAGATCAGGCTATTACAACTGGGTTCATTCAGCAGATAAAAGAAACGAAAAGGAACTACAAGACAGAGCTGACTTTGAACTGATATTAGAAGCATACAGCTTCAGGGGGTATGATAAAGGGGCACAGGGCATCTATATGAGACTTCTGCATATGGATCCGCCAATAGTCATGAACGTTAAGAAAATAAGAAGGTTGATGAAAAAATACGGTCTTATATGTAACGTTAGGAAAGCGAATCCTTACAGAAGAATGGCAAAAGCAATAAAGACAAATAACGTTGCCGATAATCTTGTGAAGCGCGAATTTGAAAAGTATGGACCGAGAAAGATATTGCTTACGGACATTACATATATTCCATTTAATGGACGCTTCTGTTATCTATCAACGATTATGGATGCATTTACAAAACAGATTTTATCGTATGTGTTAAGTGAATCATTAGAAGTAGACTTTGTTCTGGAAACAGTCAATCTGATGATAGAAAAGCATGGAGTTTCTCTTATAACAGAAACTATTATTCATAGTGATCAGGGTTGTCACTACACCAGTTGTAGCTTTATACAGCTTGTTAAAGACAAAGGATTGAGACAGTCAATGTCCAGGAGAGGAAACTGTTGGGATAACGCACCACAGGAAAGTTTTTTTGGCCGCATGAAGGATCATATAGGCGGAAGAATAAAGAAATGCTCAACATACAGTGAGATTCTTAATATTATTGATGATTGGATGGATTATTATAATAACGACAGGTATCAGTGGGGATTAGCCAGACTCTCTCCCAATGAATACTATCAATACATAATAACAGGCATATATCCAATTAAGGGAAGAATTCCCTCTGCGGATATGGATCATGAAGAAGGTAATTAGACAAAACGATATAGCCATCTACTGGTTAGAAAAAGAAAATCCCTTCTTCTTAATTTGTCCTTGACAAGGGGTACATTTTA
>NZ_JAHLPN010000044.1 GCF_018917935.1 Kineothrix sp. MSJ-39
GAGTGTGTGAAGAAAACTCTGTAAATACTTAGATCTTCTATGATAATGAATGGCGGAAGGCTTGAGATTAAGCTTTCCGCCTTGTTTTTATATATAACAGCGAAATGATTGCATGTCAAGAACACAGGCCTGATTCCTGCGTTTTGTGGTATTATTCCGGAAGGCGTCCCTCGTACATGATACTCAGTTCTCCATATACCTGCGCCCAGTTTCGAATCGTTGTGGTCCATTTCTTAGTAGCTTCAAAGGTGGACAGATACAATGCCTTTAACAACGCTGTATCGCTCGGAAATACGCTCCTCTGACGGTTCAGTTTGCGGTATGTTGCATTCAGTGATTCAATGGAATTCGTCGTGTAAATGACCTTCCGGACAACTGTGGAAAACTTAAAAATAGGCGAAACAGCATCCCAGTTGTCATACCAGCGTTTCATGGAATTAGGGTATTTCGGAGACCATTTTTCATTGACTCTATCCAGTGCCTCTCTGGCTTTCGATTCATCTGAAGCATGATAGATAGTTTTCAGGTCTGTGGCAAAAGCCTTCCTGTCTTTGTCAGGGACGTATTTCAACGTGTTTCTTACCTGATGGACAATGCACCGCTGGTATTCCGTCTTGGGGAATGCTGCTGCAATTGCTTCCTTGATTCCTGTAAGTCCATCAGCACAGAGAATAAGGATATCCCTTACTCCACGGTTTTTTAGCTCATTTAAAACAGAAAGCCAGTACTTTGCACTTTCGTTATCTCCTACATTGATGGAAAGTACTTCCTTTTTTCCTTCGGTATTAATGCCAAGAATAACATAGGCAGCAAGTTTCCGGATTATGCCATTATCACGGACAGAATAATGGATTGCATCAATGTAGATGATCGGATAGATTTCATCCAGAGGGCGGTTCTGCCAGTCTTCAATCTGAGGCAACAGCTTGTCTGTCACATCGGAAATAAATCCTTCGGACACGTCAAAACCATAGATATCTTCAATCGTTTCAGATATCTGTCTGGTAGTCATTCCTTTTGCATACATGGATATGATCTTACTGTCGATATCTGAAATATCTTTCTGGCGTTTTTGAACAACTTTAGGCTCAAAAGATGATCTGCGATCCTGTGGCACCTCAATCTCCATAGCGCCATAACTGCTGTTGACACGTTTAGTTTTGTATCCATTTCGGTAATCATCACTATCGGAACGCTGGGATTTTTCATATCCAAGGTGATCATCCATTTCGGCTTCCATCATTTCTTTGATTGTGCCGCCCAGAAGATCTTTGAGAGCTTCCTGAATATCTTCAGCAGACTGGATATCGTATTCTTCTAACAGCTGATGAATGATATTACGTTTTCCTTCGGTCATTTGTACTTTGTGAACAGGTTTCTTTTCTCTTGCCATAATAATAGGCCTCCTATGATTTAGATTTTATCATAGAAGACCTATTAGCTAATACCTATTTACAGAAAAAGTTTCACAGACTC
>NZ_JAHLPN010000045.1 GCF_018917935.1 Kineothrix sp. MSJ-39
TGAATATTCCTGTGCGGTGAAACCGCATGTCCGGAGTGACGGAAACCGTCAGTCCGGCACACGGAAACCGCTAGGTGCGAGTTTACTCGCGTAATGTTTTATCTAAACCATAGACCTCTCGCATAGAGATATCATGTGCTGCATCAATACTTGTGATATTAATACGGTAGCTGTCATGAGCAATGCGGTCAATGATTGCATCTGCCAGTGGGCTTGCATCGCCACCAAGCTGGTCGTACCAGTCCTCAAATTCATACTGAGAACAGAAGATGGTAGTAGACTTTTTACGTCTTCTGTGGAGCAGTTCAAAAATATCACGCTGTTCCGATTCCGTAGGTTTCAGCAGAAGCCACTCATCTAGTATCAACACCAGTGGGTTGGCATACTTTGCCATTACCTTCTTGTAGTTCCCCTCAGACCTTGCGATTTCTAAATCAATAAGCAGATCTGGAAGACGGACATACCTGGTATTGTAATACTGCTTACATGCCTCCATTCCGAAGGCGCAGGCCATGTAGGTCTTACCACAGCCTGTTGCACCGGTAATAAAAAGATTGCGGTGTTCAGATATATACTCGCAAGTTGCAAGTCTGTTAATCAGCTCCTTGTTGAGCTTGCGCCCTGAAGTATAGTTGATATCCATGATATTTGCTTCGGGCTGGTCGAATCCAGCATTATGAATCAGTCGCTTTAAACGATTATTCTTTCTGCTGTTAAATTCGATATCTACCAGCATACCAAACCGGTCTTCAAAAGGAATTTCCTTGAAAGTAGGATCGTTTGTCTGGTTACGGAATGCATCTGCCATAGCAGTAAGGCGCATTTCAATTAATTTATCAATTGTACTCTGATTGGTCATATGTTTTACCTCCGATAATAGTCGGCGCCTCTTGTGATGCCGCGTGATTTATGTGTGGTAACAGTATCGTCTGATGACGTTATAAGCTTGTCAGCCCCGGTTACAAGGATGTTGTTGATACTCTTATAACTTGGGGAGGCTGTAAAGGATAGAGCCCTTTTACAGGCAGCTTCCAGCTTTGCTTCTGAGTATTTCTCTGCAAGCTTTAAAAGCCCCATACAACTACGATATGTCTGCTGTTCCACTCTTTTAGAGGTAAGTATTGCATTTACTGCGGTGTATGTATTTATTCCAATCCGCTCAGCCCATTTGCGGAAACGGTCACCATTCCACTCTAAATATTTCTGGTGGTCTTCCGGCATGTGCTCCGTAATGGTGCTGTACTGCCCGGTGCGCCCTTTTAAACGGCGATGGGAAGCAATGCGGTTATGGTTATAGAAAATTTCAATAGTGGTGTCTGTTACCCTTACATCAACTTTCTTTTTGATGTATTCGTACGGAACTGAGTATAGCATTCCGTCCACAGATATGTGATAATTGAACTGGACGGTGGCTGTTTTCCAGTCACTCAGTTCAAAGCGGGTAGCAGGTAATGGTGCAAGTAACGG
>NZ_JAHLPN010000046.1 GCF_018917935.1 Kineothrix sp. MSJ-39
GAGTCTGTGAAAGTTTTTCTGTAAATAGGATTTTAAGGTCTTCTATGATAAAATATAAAATCATAGGAGGCCTTATTTTATGGCAAGACAAAAGAAACCAGTACACAAAGTACAAATGACCGAAGGGAAAAGAAATATCATTCGCCAGCTTCTCGAAGAGTATGACATTGAATCCGCACAGGACATTCAAGATGCCCTGAAAGATCTACTTGGCGGAACCATCAAAGAAATGATGGAAGCTGAAATGGATGATCATCTGGGTTATTCTAAGTCGGAACGTTCAGACTGCGATGATTACCGTAACGGTTATAAGACAAAACAGGTAAACAGCAGATACGGAAGCATGGAAATCGAGGTTCCGCAGGATCGTAAGTCTACTTTTGAACCGCAAGTAGTAAAGAAACGTCAAAAAGACATTTCAGACATTGACCAAAAGATTATTTCAATGTATGCCAAAGGTATGACTACCCGGCAAATATCTGAAACTCTGGAGGATATTTATGGATTTGAAGCCTCAGAAGGCTTTATTTCAGACGTAACAGACAAAATCATGCCACAGATTGAGGATTGGCAAAATCGACCGCTTTCAGAAGTTTATCCGGTTCTTTACATTGATGCAATCCACTATTCTGTCCGTGACAATGGAGTTATTCGAAAACTAGCTGCCTATGTCATCCTGGGAATCAATCAGGATGGTTACAAAGAAGTTTTAACGATTGAAGTTGGCGAGAACGAAAGCTCAAAATACTGGCTTTCTGTTTTAAACGGACTAAAAAATCGTGGAGTTAGAGATATCCTGATCATCTGCGCAGATGGACTAACTGGCATCAAAGAAGCCATTGCAGCAGCTTACCCTAAAACAGAGTATCAACGTTGTATAGTTCATCAGGTCAGAAACACCATGAAATACGTTGCTGACAAAGATCGTAAACCGTTTTGTGCTGATTTAAAAACCATATATCAGGCTCCAACCGAAGAAAAGGCACTGGATGCTTTGGAGCGAGTCACCGAAAAATGGAGCGAAAAGTATCCGAATTCCATGAAGAGCTGGAAACAAAACTGGGATGCTATCTCGCCAATCTTTAAATTTTCAGCAGAAGTCAGAAAGGTTATATATACCACAAATGCCATAGAAAGCCTGAATGCTACCTATCGCAAACTTAATCGCCAGAGAAGCGTCTTTCCTAGTGATACCGCACTATTAAAGGCTCTCTATTTAGCGACTTTTGAGGCAACCAAGAAATGGACGATGCCACTTCGGAACTGGGGACAGGTTTATGGCGAACTGAGTATCATGTACGAAGACCGATTGCCCGAATAGTAACTTTAAAGCTTGTTTTACAGGCGGAAATTTTCGCCTGCTCTTGACATGCTCGAATCGACACTGTTATATATAAAGCAAGGGCTGAATGCTCATTTGAGAG
>NZ_JAHLPN010000047.1 GCF_018917935.1 Kineothrix sp. MSJ-39
CTTCCTCCGGCTACTTAGATGTTTCAGTTCACCGGGTTCCCTCCGTTAACCTATGGATTCAGTTAACGGTGACTGAGGTTTCCTCAGCCGGGTTTCCCCATTCAGATATCTGTGGATCAAGGGATATTTGCTCCTCCCCACAGCTTTTCGCAGCTTATCACGTCTTTCTTCGGCTCTTAGTGCCAAGGCATCCACCCTGCGCTCTTATCAGCTTAACCTTTTTAGTCTCGCTCGATTTCATTAGCGTTTGAAATCTTTTCTCTTGAGTTTTGAGTTTGTTAAGATTTGTCATATGTTACTATGACTGTTTTCTTTTCGATGTCTTGTTATCATTTCTGATATTTTTAAGATTAATTTCTGTATTCGGTTTTCAAGGTACGACTTTGACTGTTTTTTCAGCCAATCAAGCGTTTTGCCTCGACTACGCACTCGCAACCTTCGGTTGTTCGTTCTTAAGTCGATTCAAATGCTTTTCGCTTCGTCTTCGCATATCTGAAAGCGGGCTTTCATATGCTCTTCCTCGCGAAAAACGCTTGAATGGAGACGGAGAGATTCGAACTCTTGACCCCCTGCTTGCAAGGCAGGTGCTCTCCCAACTGAGCTACGCCCCCATGTTGGTGAAGGTTTCCAGCTTAGCTTGTTTGTTCTTTTCCTTCATCTCGTTATTTAATTAGGTCTTCCGACCACTGGGCTTAAGTGGACTCGAACCACCGACCTCACGCTTATCAGGCGTGCGCTCTAACCAGCTGAGCTATAAGCCCATTTCAATCTGGCAGCCACCTACTCTCCCACATCGTCTCCAATGCAGTACCATCGGCCGCTTAAGTCTTAACCATCGTGTTCGGGATGGGAACGGGTGTGTCCCTTAAGCGCATCGCCACCAGAATAATCTTTGTTGTTTTCTCCTCGTGCGCCGTCTGTCCATTCATAAATCCTTCGGATCTATTTCATGGAGCACCCGGCCTCTCATGCATCTGCTTCACCAGCTCCGCTCCTGCAAGCAAGCTTGCTCGCGGTCTGCCCCGCATCTGCGCACCCGGCTCTCAACAACCAAACAGCAATCCAACCCTTACTTATTCTTTCCTTAGAAAGGAGGTGATCCAGCCGCACCTTCCGATACGGCTACCTTGTTACGACTTCACCCCAGTTATCAGACCTGCCTTCGACGGCTC
>NZ_JAHLPN010000048.1 GCF_018917935.1 Kineothrix sp. MSJ-39
TGTAGGGTTACAATTGATGTGACACCTACCACTATACAAAAACGGTTGAGTCCTATAGAATTTTAATCGCCAAACCAAAACTCCAATGAAAAGGATTCTCAACCGCCATGAATACAATAACACATTCTCAACGATATTTGCCACATGAATTTTCAACAAAATATTATGCAGTCAAACTCTATCGCTCTGGCGTTGGTGTCTCTTTTGTCTGCCGACGCTATCACATTTCAAAATCCTCTCTCTTGCGATGGAACAAAAAGTTTGATGGTACAAAAGAATCCCTGCGTGATAAATCCCACAGACCGCATGCAAAACATCCCAATGCCCACTCTGATGAAGAATTGAAATGGATCCAAGATTATCACAGACGTAATCCTAATATATCTGTCTGCGAATTATATGGCAAACTCCGCTCTGCCAAAGGTTATTCTCGACATCCCGGATCACTATATCGCATTTATCGTAAGCTTGGTTATTCCAGTTCCGCTCCTTCAACCAAGACCAGACGCAGACCTCAGCCTTATGACACCCCAACACGGCTTGGAGTCAAATGGCAGATGGATGTCAAATATGTTCCGACAGCCTGCTATTCCGGCTCCATACCGCAAAGATTCTACCAGTATACGGTAATTGACGAAGCCTCAAGAGAACGTTTCATATACCCTTATATGGAGCAGAGCAGCTATTCAACTGTGGATTTTTTAAAACGCGCTATCCTTTACTTCGGATATCAGCCTGATATACTTCAGACCGACAATGGTGTTGAATTTACACATGTTCAGAAAACCAAACGTATACATCCACTCGATATCTTGTGTGAACAGCTGAAAATCAGCCATAAAAGGATCCGTCCACGCACACCACGTCATAACGGTAAGGTAGAACGCAGCCACAGAAACGATCAGGAACGCTTCTATAACCATATGTCCTTCTATAATTACAATGACTTACTGATACAAATGAAACGGTATCTCAATCGTTCAAACAACATACCTATGCAGGTACTGGGATGGAAATCACCACTGGAAAAACGCCATGAACTGGAAACCTAACCATTTGTATCAGGTGATATATCTATAGGATCATACCGTTTTTTATTTTAAAAACTTGGTGTCACATCATTGACTAATGTACA
>NZ_JAHLPN010000049.1 GCF_018917935.1 Kineothrix sp. MSJ-39
TGTAGGTTTGTCAAACATGTGTTACATTGACGCAAGATAATCCATAAGCACTTGTTTGGGAGTTTTCCAGTTTAATGGGTGCATAGGGAAATTGTTGTAATCTCTACGATTATAAAGCGTTAGCTGCTTACTGAAGTCCTCAAAAGAATAGAAGGTGTGAGTGGCATAAAAACGTTCATTGTCTTTCCTGTGACTTCTCTCAACCTTACCATTATGGCGCGGAGTAAAGGGACGGATCAGTTTGTGTCTGATTCCGTATTCTGAAAGCCTAACCTGAAAAATAGTAGGCTTTTCAGAACCACCATAAGAACAGAACCGTTTGGTGAATTCCTGCCCGTTGTCTGTCTGAACACATTCGATTGGGCAGGGAAAAGCTTTGATTAAGTGCTCAAGAAATAGTGCTGAGGAATAAGAACTGTGTTCTTCAAAAGCTTCAACAAAACGCCATCTGGAGTATTCATCAATAGCGGTATATTGATAAAATTTTTGCCCTTTAGCTTCATTTACAAGACACACAGAAGGAACGAATTTCACATCGATCTGAATGCGCTGTCCCGGATACTGCATCTGTTCGTAAGGTTTAGCAACATATTTGGGATTGGCAGGTTTAACAGCCATGATGCCCTGTTTACGAAGGAAACGATATAGACCGGTAATAGACCTAGTATAGCCACGCTGCATAAGTTTTACCCAGAAGATAACCAAACCGGCATCGGGATTACGCTTGCGCATATTTAAAATAAGCTTGATTTCTTCAGGCGTGTGCTGGTTAGGATGGTGATGAGGTCTGCGGGAATGGTCGCGGAGTGATTCCAGAGAACCATCAAAGCGGCGTTTCCAGCGATAAATGTACTGCCTGTTGGTTTTATATTTCACAGCAGCTTTAGTGACACCATACTTTTCAGCGTAATGAATAAGCGATAGACGATACCTCATATCTTGTGTTATAGTAGCCATAGCAGAGAACTCCTTTTAAGTTAATTTTTGTTGTGGTGACTAAAATATAACACAAAGAGAGTATCTCTGCTTTTTAATTATTCAGTTGTAACACATGTATTGTAATCCTACA
>NZ_JAHLPN010000050.1 GCF_018917935.1 Kineothrix sp. MSJ-39
TTGACATGCAATCATTTCGCTGTTATATATAAAAACAAGGCGGAAAGCTTAATCTCAAGCCTTCCGCCATTCATTATCATAGAAGATCTAAGTATTTACAGAGTTTTCTTCACACACTCGCAGAAGAAGTTTCCTGCTTATTCCTATTACTCTTAATTTTTTTCGCCAATCAATAATAACCATCTATGATCAAACATAATTTGAGACTCTTTCTTATATGGTGAAAAACCGGTTTTACTACCGCCTGCCAGTTCAGCTTTCATCAAATTGGTTATCTCTTTTTGTACGTCTTCTAGCGTATCTGTCAGTTCCATCCAGCTTTTCAGATTCACCGACACCAGTGTGGTTTCTTCGCATTGCAATGTAAAATCTTTTTCGAACAGTTTTTCAAATTCTTCCCTGCTGAGGATTCTGGTGTGTGACATATCGCGCATTTTCTCAATCTTATCATCCATTGTACGCAAAGGCTCTTCGGCAGCTTCCATATCCCAGACCACCAGCTTTCCCCCTTTTTTCAGGACACGGTTCATCTCTCCAAAAGGTTGCTTAGGATTGTCAAAATGGTGGAAAGAAAGCCTTGTGACCACCAGATCAAATGTTTCGGAGTCGTATGGAAGTTCTTCTGCATTTCCTATTTGAAAATAAATGTTGTTTATCTGGTTTTCGCCGGCAAGTCGTTTCCCCTGTGCCAACATTTCTTCCGTCAGATCCAAGCAGGTAATGTCCTTTACGAAAGGAGCCAGTGCCCTGCCGCAAATACAAGTTCCGGCTGCCACCTCCAGGGCATGTTCTGTTCCTTTTGCTCCAATTCGTTTAATCAGGTAATCGGTATATTCTGTTTTTGACATATGATAAGCAGCAAACTTTTTAGCCTGTTTTTTGAACGAATTTTTGACTGTATCATTGTGATTCATAATTAACCTCTCTATTCTTTTTAGTGCATGTTCAACAAAAGCCTTGATTTTACTGGATTTGTTGAACGGTTTACAAGTTACATATATCTTCAAACTAGAGTTTTCTGGATATGAAGTAGCTTCAAT
>NZ_JAHLPN010000051.1 GCF_018917935.1 Kineothrix sp. MSJ-39
TTGTACTTTGTGAACAGGTTTCTTTTCTCTTGCCATAATAATAGGCCTCCTATGATTTAGATTTTATCATAGAAGACCTATTAGCTAATACCTATTTACAGAAAAAGTTTCACAGACTCTTTTTAAGTTCTTTTCGGCTTCCCAGCAGTCAATGCGAAGCATGTAAACTGCGCTGGTATAAATATCAATACTATTGCGTTGTGGATTGTATTCTGCAAATATTGTTCTCATGGTATCGAATCTCTTTATCGTTCAATCAATCATCAATTACAAAAATCGGAAGCATTTCAATCAGTTCACCATGTCACTTTTATTTTGTGTTATACTGTTTTATGGATTTTTCTTGGTCTCCGCTGCCGCTTCGGTCGGTACAGAGCAGATGTCCACTGGACATCTTGTGCCCTTGTATTTGCCCTTAGCAAGGTTGTCACCTGTTGAATATTATCAATATCTGACAACAGGAATTTATCCACTGATAATCCCTAAAGCAAAAGATGAAAACCATCAATCAGAGGCATCACTTTGATGCCTCTACACAACCAACAAAAAATATAAAATAGAAATCTGAAAAGGAAAAGTCATAGTGTCCTTGACAAAGGGTACACTTTAATTAAATCTCTTAAAACAGGTGAAATCTCAATCGGAATTTAAAGAGGTAGTTATTGCTTTTGATTTTAAGAAAGAATACAAAGAATTTTATATGCCTAAAAATAAACCGGAGATTGTAACTGTTCCGAAAGCAAATTATATTGCAGTCAGAGGAAAAGGCAATCCAAACGAAGAAGGCGGGGCATATCAGCAAGCAATTAGCGTATTATATGCTATTGCATATACCTTAAAAATGAGTTACAAGACAGACTACTGTAGGTTTGTCAAACATGTGTTACATTGACGCAAGATAATCCATAAGCACTTGTTTGGGAGTTTTCCAGTTTAATGGGTGCATAGGGAAATTGTTGTAATCTCTACGATTATAAAGCG
>NZ_JAHLPN010000052.1 GCF_018917935.1 Kineothrix sp. MSJ-39
ATTCATGTTGAACCTCCGGTCTGATTGTTTTGTTTACATCCGCCAAGATGCAACTCAATCTTACCTTGAGGTTCTTTTTTATTCAATTGGCGCTTTTAATGAATTACAGGAATGCTCCTCGCAATTATATATTTAATATATCTGAATTATTTCGTATTTTAATTATATTTATTGCTTTTGTTTTATATTATCACATTTTTCTGCTTTCTCAACATAATATATCTACAAATGCTGACTCAGTTGTAGCTTCCTTTTATGTAATTCGATAGATATCACAGTAAAATCTTATAAATCAACATCTATGCCACGATTAAATCCATGGGATAATAAACCCCATATATTAATGCGTAGTAACACGGGGAGGTTAGTCATGGATCAAGTCACTAAATTTCGTCTGCAGTTAAAACACGAGGAGTGGATGTCCATTATCAGCAAATGTAGCGCAAATGGTATGACCGTCAAAGTCTGATATAAAGATCATGACAGTGTTGAACAGACATACCATAAAAATCTAAAAAATCTACAAGAAGAAATGTTGAAATTTCTTCCCGCTCCTATTATTTAAGATGATAACAAGCCAACTGCATTCAAAAAACTCGAAATATCAACACTAGTTCCGAATACTAAGGCTACAGTCAGCATTCATCTTGGTAGCGCCACTATCAAAGTAAATGAAGGCACACTGAATATTCTTGTGCGGTAACACCGCCAGTCCGGTAGACGGGAAACCGTCTGTCCGGGCTGGTGGGAACCGCTTATGCGAGTTTACTCGCGTAATGTCTTGGCTAATCCATAAACCT
>NZ_JAHLPN010000053.1 GCF_018917935.1 Kineothrix sp. MSJ-39
GAGCCGTCGAAGGCAGGTCTGATAACTGGGGTGAAGTCGTAACAAGGTAGCCGTATCGGAAGGTGCGGCTGGATCACCTCCTTTCTAAGGAAAGAATAAGTAAGGGTTGGATTGCTGTTGATCTGTCAAGGACAGATGAAAGATTCTGGTGGCAATGCGCTTAAGGGGCACACCCGTTCCCATCCCGAACACGATGGTTAAGACTTAAGCGGCCGATGGTACTGCATTGGAGACGATGTGGGAGAGTAGGTGGCTGCCAGATTATATGGGGGCGTAGCTCAGTTGGGAGAGCACCTGCCTTGCAAGCAGGGGGTCAAGAGTTCGAATCTCTCCGTCTCCATTCAAGCGTTTTTCGCGAGGAAGAGCATATGAAAGTTTACTTTCAGATATGCGAAGACGAAGCGAAAAGCATTTGAATCGACTTAAGAACGAGCAACCGAAGGTCGCGAGTGCGTAGTCGAGGAAAAACGCTTGATAGACTGAAAAAATTCAGTCAAAGTCGTACCTTGAAAACCGAATACAGAAATTAATCTTAAAAATATCAGAAATGATAACAAGACATCGAAAAGAAAACAGTCATAGTAACATATGACGATCTTAACAAACTCAAAACTCATAAGAGAAGATTTCAAACGCTAATGAAATCGAGCGAGACTAAAAAGGTTAAGCTGATAAGAGCGCAGGGTGGATGCCTTGGCACTAAGAGCCGACGAAAGACGTGATAAGCTGCGAAAAGCTGTGGGGAGGAGCAAATATCCC
>NZ_JAHLPN010000054.1 GCF_018917935.1 Kineothrix sp. MSJ-39
TCTGGTGGCGATGCGCTTAAGGGACACACCCGTTCCCATCCCGAACACGATGGTTAAGACTTAAGCGGCCGATGGTACTGCATTGGAGACGATGTGGGAGAGTAGGTGGCTGCCAGATTTAAAAAGAAATTGCTGGTTTACCAGTGATTCAAGCACAAATCAATATTTGTTCTTGAATGACTGATAAAATTCAGTCAAAGTCGTACCTTGAAAACCGAATACAGAAATTAATCTTAAAAATATCAGAAATGATAACAAGACATCGAAAAGAAAACAGTCATAGCAAATATGACAAATCTTAACAAACTCAAAACTCATGAGAAAAGATTTCAAACGCTAATGAAATCGAGCGAGACTAAAAAGGTTAAGCTGATAAGAGCGCAGGGTGGATGCCTTGGCACTAAGAGCCGATGAAAGACGTGATAAGCTGCGAAAAGCTGTGGGGAGGAGCAAATATCCCGTGATCCACAGATATCTGAATGGGGAAACCCGGCTGAGGAAACCTCAGTCACCGTTAACTGAATCCATAGGTTAACGGAGGGAACCCGGTGAACTGAAACATCTAAGTAGCCGGAGGAAG
>NZ_JAHLPN010000055.1 GCF_018917935.1 Kineothrix sp. MSJ-39
TGCATGGTAGCACGTCGTTTCTGCTCGTCCTGTTGGATGTGATAGCAGAATTGAGAATACATGAGCGGAGCATCGCCGTTGGCACGGCAGTCTTCCATGTATTCAGTCCACAGGAGTTTCTTACAGACTCCGTTACGGAGTAATTCTTTGTGGACATAATCGTAGTCAGGCATCCTTTTATTGGATTTGACTTGCTTTGCAGAAGGAAAAAACTTTTCTGCAAGAATGGCATTGGTATCGCTTTTATCAAGTGGCCAGGAAATATCTAATTCCTTTGCACGCTTCAAAACGCGATTGACCGTTTTCTTGGAGACATTGCAGCTGTCGGCAATGCTCTGCTGACTGAGTCCCAGACTTTTTAGCCTGAGAATCTCTCGATACTTGGTCATGGTCATGACCTCCTTTGAATGAATTTACACCGGCTGGTGCATGATTACATTCTAAAGGATTTATGATAAAGGTTTCCATTACTGGAATGGTGGTTTCCTAAAAAACAGATTTGCGGTTTCCTGTCACCGGACAGCAGGGACACGAGCACTGGATTATTCA